>CAWISC010000009.1:0-260299 GCA_963838635.1 uncultured Gammaproteobacteria bacterium
CTTTGCAGGTCGTTCGTCGATTCCCCCCGAGATCGCGGTGCAGATCGCCGAGCACGTGGCGGCAGACGCGCTCAGCGAGCGCGAGGTCGAGGTGCTCCGGTGCGTCGCGCGCGGAGCCGCAAACAAGGAGGTGGCGATTCAGCTCGAGATATCGGAAGAGACCGTGAAGGTGCACATGAAGCACATACTCGAAAAGCTGGCCGCGACCGATCGCACGTGTTGGAAGTGGTGCCGGCTGCAGGGATCGAACCCGCGACCCCCTGATTACAAATCAGGTGCTCTACCAACTGAGCTAAGCCGGCCGATGCCGATTCCTATCGTATGTATTCGGCCCGGCGAATTATGGCCGGCCTCGTGCTCGCGCTGCAAACTGTACCAAGGAACATCCGCGGGTTGTCATGAGTCTTGTCACATCTGGCTGTAGTAGTCGGTTACAGGTCGCTAGAGATGACAGTTCACGAATCCGTCTCCCAACGGCCACCGCGACAACCGACACGCCTGCGTCCAATGCCCGCATCCCGCGGGTGATCGAGCTCGATGTCCTGAAGGCCTTGGGCGTAGATCTGCCGAAGACAGCCAGGATTCTCGATTTCGGTTGTGGCGCCGGCCGCACTATCAAGTCGCTACGCGCACTTGGATACGCGAATGCGTACGGCTACGACGTGGGAGACGGCCGCACTCTGCTTGGCGTCGAGCGAGATCGCGTCTGCGTCGGCTCGTTGCTGAATCTGCGGTTGCCGTACGAGGACAACTCATTCGATCTCGTGGTCTCGGATCAGGTCTTCGAGCACGTTCAGGATCAGGTGCGGGTGTTCCAGGAGCTGTGCGCGGATCACCAAGCCCGGCGGTCACGGCATGCACCTGATTCCGGCGCGCTACATGCCGATCGAGGGGCACATCTTCGTGCCGTTCGGCGGCGTGATCCAGCATCGCTGGTGGTACAAGCTGTGGGCGCTACTCGGAATCCGCAACCAGTACCAGGCGGGACTCGTCGGCCGACGAGGTCGCCGATCACAATGCGTACTTTGTCACCGACGCCACGCGCTATATCGCGACTTCCTGCTATCGCGTGATGTGGAAACAGATCGGCTGGGAGTACCGGTTCGCGGAGCAGCAGTTCTTCGACAGCCATCCGCGGGCGTCGATGCGCATGATCGGCAAGCTGGGCTGGCCCGCGATGGTTCTCTATCGAACGTTCCGCTCGCGGATCGTGCACCTGCGCAAACCGATCAGGTAACGGCGCGCCCATCCTCGCGTTCGCGCTGCAAACGCGTGCGCCACCGGGCTACCGCGGCAGGTGCGTGAACGGCCAGGACATAGCCCGTTGCGATGGCCAGTCCAAAGAACGTCCCCATCGCGGGGCCGTGCACTACACCGAGGATCAGGCTGCTCAGCAGCCAGACTGCAAGAAAGGGTACGTACTGCATGCGCCAAGGCTAGCGCTGCAGTGTTGCACTCCGGCGATGCTCAGATGACAAGGCTTTTCGGCAGGAATCTGCGGGCGTCGATGACCTCCCAGTCGCCGACGCGGTTGTACGTATGCACCCCTCCGATGTCTCCCAGCGCTTCGGGCAAAAGCTGCGCGTAGGGTTTCGCCTCGTAAGTTTTCTCGTCCAGCTCGATGACACTGAAGCGTATCGAGTGACCGTACCCCTTGGCGCAATCCTGGTTGACTCGGATGAGGCGCTCACCGTCGCGGATGACCGAGCCTGCGCTGCGCGCAAAGCGCACGTCACCGGAAACGCAACCGGCGGGATGCAGCGACCAGGGCCCCAACAACTGCGCCGCTGTGAACAGCAAGGCGAATGGCGCCTGGCCGTCCACTACGACGGGCGAGGTGAACATGTACCAGCGGTCGCGATGCATGAACGGCACGGAATCGACGGCGCGAAGATCGAGCAGCGTGCGCTCGAGCACCCACTGGTCCGGAAACCTTGCCGCGCGATACAGGTTCACTGCTCCCGCCTGCTCCGACTCCGGCACCATCCAGACAGCGCCGCCGTGTTCGAACACGTACGGGAAGGAAAGATGCTCCGGGCGGTTCAGGACTGTGCGCACGTCCTGCAGTCGCCCTCCTTCCAGGCGGCCGCAGTCGATGACGGCGCGTCGCTGTGCGTAGTCGTAATTCTCGAAGAAGACCCAGGTCGCACCGTCCCGCTCGATCAGGAACGGATCCGCCCAGAACTTTCCGCGAGGACTGTCGAGCCACATGAACTGCGACGGCGCGACGCTTTCCGGTTGGCGGTAGAGCGGCTGCTCCGATCGCCTGAGCCCGATTTGCCAGTGCCATCGCTCCTTGCTCTTGCGCAACTTGCGTGCCGCGACTGCCATGGCCTGCGGCACCAGCCAACGGGCCATCTCGGTGTTGGTCGGCACGCGGTAGATGGCGCGCTTTCCCTGATACTCCCCGCACACGCGAGCGTGCCGCTGAATGTGCTCGGGCCCGTAGCGGTGCAGCTCATTGAGCCGCTGGATCACGAAGTGCTGGGTCGACCAATACACGTTGTACCGATTCTGCTTGACGTCGGGCTTGCCGCAGGTCGCGAGGATCCCGCGGCTCAGGACCGTGCCTGCATCCAGCGATTCATCGAGGCGCTGCAATACCGCGCCGCTCAACGGATTGCCCTCGATCAGCTCCCAAAGGAGCGGCGGACCGCCGCGATAACGCTCGCTGTCGCCGTGATGGAACGACCAGACGCCGTGACGAGCCGTAGAGAGAATGTCGCCGCGAATGATGTTGAAGCCGAACCGCAGGATCACATCCAGGTCGAGCGCCCGGATAGCGTCGATCGCTTCTGCAGGAAAGCGATGCACGAAGCGCTTGCGCAACGGCACGACTGGAATGCGATGCACGTTCTCGAACAGGTCGCTGCAATCCACGGGAGCCGTTGGGTCGAGCGTGCCGTGCACAGTATTGCCGAGCCGCTTGATGTACACATCATGCAGGAGACCGCGGCGGCGCTCGGCATCGAGCAGCGCTCTGGCCGCACGGATCGGCATCGCGGACCGTGTTTGCACGCGCGCCGGCGTTTCGCAGTTCTCGATCACGCATTCGACCGTCGCGAAATTGCAGCTGCGGATATCCTCGATGACCTGTCTCATGAAGCGCCGTAGCGGGCGCGCGTGATCGATCATCACGCCGATGCGCAACTTGGGAGAGGAGGCATCCGAGATGTAATAGAGACGGTTGAGCGAGAAATCGGGACCGTGTGCGACAGCCGACGCAGTTCGTTGGACGATGGGCTGGTGCAACCGCTCCGCCGCCAAGCCCCCCAGTTGCGCGCTTTCCAGGTACTTCTGCATCCGCTCAATCTCTTCTTTTCTAAGGCGAGGCGCTCGCGGTGCGCTGGAAGGCGAACAAGGTACGACCGGTCGCAGATACCGTCTCGCGGGCCACGATGCGCGCCCGCTGCTGCAGGCAGCTGACAAAGTGCGCTTCGTTGTAGTCGGGAAAGATGTCCTCGCGCAATCGCAGCAGCTCGACCACCATCGGATCGGTCTTGGGCACGAACTCGATGACGCCGCGCGGGGCGAGCGCGGTGAGCCACGACACTACGTCGGCGAGCGGCACGTTCTTCCCGATCGCAACATGATGAATCAATGCGAGCGCGAGAATCGCGTCGGCTGTCGCCCGCGCTCGCAAGCCGCGCCGCTCACCCTGACTCCAGCCCTGATCGGGAGCCGGGTTGGTCACGTCGAGAAAAAGCGGCAGGAAAGCCAGCCGTTGCGAGCGCGCGCGATCGAATCCGACATCGAGCGCGCCCTGGTCGAAGTCGAAGCCGATCGCCGAGCGCGCGCCGGCCTGCAGCGCTGCAACCGAGTAGTCGCCGGTGTTGCAACCGATGTCCCAGACCATGCGCGGCTTGCTCTCGTTGACGAAGCGCGTGATGAAGTTGCGCTTCGCGTCCGCTTCGGCGCCGCGATACGAGTGCTGCCGCGAGTATTCCTGCCAGGTCGTCGGCTGACGATCCGCGGGATGCAACGATGCGATCCATTCACGCAACCCGCGCAGGAGCCGCACGAACGCAGCCTTGGGAAAGCGCAGCTTACCTGCGATTGCGCTGTGCGCGTCCGAGGATCGGGTCTTCTGCAGCGAGCCCTGCATGACCACGTTGGTGAGCACGCGCCATGAGAGCTTCTGCCGCAGCGGCAACAGAGCGCTCAGCTCCGCCGCGCCGATGCCCTCGGGGCTGCCGCGCAGCCAGGCGTTGTGGGGTATCCCGAACTTCGCCCGCAGCAGCAGCGGGTTCAGAAACTGCTCGCAGAACTGCCGGTGGCCGAGCCAGAACTGCCCGTCGACGTAGCGTCGAAAGGAAAGCCGGTCGATGAACATCGGCCGCGCACCCTCGAACTGGATGTTGTACGCCGTCGCGTCCGACAACGTGACACCGCGCTCGAGGGCTTCGAGATACAGGTCGAGCTGCAGCAACGCCGCGGCCTGCAATGCCCGAAACGGCCATTCATAAGGATGAGAAATGAAGTCGAGCTTGGGATGCTCCAGCAGATAGGTCGGCGGGCTCGCGAGATCGGCGAGCATCTCGGGCGGCCGCTGCGTCTGGGGGATGAGCATGCCGCGCTCGATGAGATGCGGGATCAGTCCGCTCGCTTCCACGTACTCGAAGTCCGCAGCGGCGGACGGCATGACCGTGCGCAGCACACGATCGCCGTACCAATAAATCCTGCCTCCCGGATCGCGGAAGGACCCTGGTTCGGCGCGTAGCGCCGGCGGCTCAGACTCCGTCGTTGTCAGGCGAAGATGCACTGCTCGGCGTGTCCCGTGACTTGCGCAAATTTACAAAGAACGCTTTGAGGCGCTGCCAGTACAGGCTGATCACGGCGACTGCGCCAGCAATGCCGGCGAGCAGGCTTTGCACCAGTATGCTGCCGGTGCCTGGATCCAGATACGCGTGCGCTGCGGCCGAAAATCCGACTAATTGAACTGCCAACCAGGCCGCTATCACGCGCTTTCGATGCACCATCTCGGAACCTCCTGGGCTGAGCGGCTCACGGTGTGCAGAATTTCGGCTCTACCCCCGTCATATGCCCCCCGCCGTTCTCTACGAGCAGGAACACCCTACAACTGCCCGGCGCGCTCAACGGTTCCCCGCCGACGTGATGGTTCAGCAATTCGACGAGCGACCGCGGCGCCTGGTCATAACCCGAGGCAACGCCCGGCGCATGAATCGCGTACAGCGTGGAGAAGGTGTCGCTCAAGTCGCTCTGCGTCAGCAGGCCGGTCGCCAGCGCCCTGGCGGTCGGATAGCGCACCGGAATTCGTGAGCCGTGATCGCCGTTGATGACGATCGTTGCATCCTCGAGCAGGCCGCGGCTACGCAGATCGTCCAGCAGAGCGTCGATGAGCGTGAGGGCACAGCGGGTCTGTTCGGCGTAGCGCTCGTACTTCTGCGCCCGGCTCTGTGCGGTGTTGTAGACGAATGGCTCCGTGGCGGCGATGCGATTCATCAACCAGTCGGACATGCTCGGGCGCAATTCGCAACGCCGATCGAAAAGATAGGGATAGTGCGGCAACAGCAGGTGCGCGAAGAATGCGTGCCCGCGTGGATGTCGCACAATGTCGGCGTTGAGCTGCTGGAACACATCAGGTACACGTAGTGGAGCGAACAGCGGTCCCTGCCACAGCCACGGGGGCAGCTGCACGCCAGCGCGCAACAGTGCGGCACGGACCTTTCGCTCGTAGATTGTGTTCACGACACGCAGGACGTTGGACTGCGTGACGATCGCGTTGGCGATCGCACCCGCTTTCTGTGCGCTCGGCACGGCCAGCCCCTGGATCATCCCCAGGCTCTTGACGGGATAGGTCGTGCATTGCTGTGGCTGCACCCCATCGGCGTGGCACAAGTCCATAAAAGTCGATTGGTATACATGCAGCCGATAGCCGCGCTCCTGAAGCATCCGGAAATAGGCAGCCTGCTCGAGCCTCCACTCGGATTGCGTGCCGCGCAGCACATACGGACGACTGATGTCGCGCGACGTGAAGTTCAGGAGATTGGCGAGCGAATTGTCGGTGTTGGCGTATTGGCTGTACGCGCGACCGAACAGCCGGAAGCCGCGCGAGGTGTAGAACTCGATGAGCTCGGGGCGCAGCGCGCGCGTGCCTGGAATCTCCGGCGGCAGGCCCTCGACGCCGATGTGCTCATCGAGCAGCAGATGGATCAGCAACGGCGGGTCGGCGTTGCCGCTGCCCGCCGTCGAAATTCGCTCGGTGACGATCTGATGCGAGCCGGGATTCGCGCGCAGCAACGTCAGTACGATGAGCGTAATGAAGACGACACAGAGGATCTTGGTCGCATGCTCGCGCAGCAACCAGAGAATGCCCGCGAGCGCGGCGAATGCACCGAGGGACGTCAGTGCGATGGCCAGCGAAGACCACGCCGGCGCGTCCACATGCATGTCGATGAACAGCACGATCAAGCCTGCGAGCACCGCCACCCGGATGAAGCGGCCCGTGAAGCCGATCAGCAGTGCGATCACGGCTGCAGCAGCCAACCCCGATGCGACGATCAGCAGAACTTCAGGCGTGAAGTATGAATAGCCGTGAAAGCTGAGCAGGACCACGAACGGCGCGAGCACGATGAGCGCCAGCGCGCCCAGGTCGAGCAGGAAAGGCCGTAGCTCGAAGCGATGCGCCGGCGGGATCACTCAGCCCGCCGTGGCGGCCGGGCACGCGCGCATCTCCAGCCGCGTGATCTTGCGTGGATCGCTTTGGAAGATGCTGCTGTCGATGAGCTGCCCGGGTTCGTGCAGATCGACGTCGATCCAGTAGACGGAGCCGGCGCGCTTGCGATCGTCGATACGCGGCGTGAGCCCGATCGCGCGCACTTCATCGACGCGGCGCTGCGCGCGCTGGTAGTCGGAGAACACACCCAGCGACAGAACGTTCGGCGGATCGGAGCCGGGCATCACGTACACGTCGGCGATGCCGCTGGCGGCAAGCGTCTTGAGGGCCGCATCCGCCGCCTCGCGCGTGGCCAGGCTCTGCACGCTCACCCAATATCCGGCCCAGATCTCGCCCTGCTCCATGCGCTGCCGCGGCTCGAAACCGGCGGCACGCAACGATGCCTGTGCCTGCGACGCCTGCGGCAGATCGGCAAAAGGCCCAACGCTCGTGCACGACAACGTGTCGAGCTGCGCGGTCTGGGTCGCGGGCACCGATGCGGACTGCGCGCCGAGCGGCTCGACCGCCGGCGGCAGTACGTCGCGGATCGGGCCGACGCCGCGCTCTTCGGGATTCGCTTCGATCATCTCGCGCGCCAGCACGATGCGCGCCGGCGGCTCGGCCGGCTTCGCGCCCTTGCGCTCGAGAGTGGGAACGGACACGTCGATCATCTGCGACCACGTGAAGTAGAGAGCGTTGGCGAGAACCAGCAACAGACAGAGCGTGCGCATGCGAAAGGCTGCTACTTCTTACCTTGACCCCAGTACGCGGCGATGTTGGCGATCTCCGCGCCACTGAGCTCGAGCTTGCCCTTGTGCTTGACCTTACCGGCGACGATGTCGCGGATCAGGCTTTCCAGCGAGGCCGCATCTTCGCCTTCCCAGTCGTCGGCCTCGTGACACTGCGAGCACTTGCTCTGCGCAGCGCTGCGCCCGGCCTGCACGTCCGCCGCCTGTGCAGCGCCTGCGCAGACCAATGTGGCAATGATCAATAGCGCTTGAAGTTCCCTGCACATGGTCCGCGCATGATACATGAGCGCTCTCAGCGGCGGGGCTCGCGGGCCAGAACCGCCAGCCCCTGCAGGACCAGATCGGGAACCGCGCGGTACGGCAGCCCGATCGCCTTCTCTACACGGTCGCTCGCACCCCCCGTCACCAGCAGCTTCGGCGTTTCGTTCAACGTCCGTCGCATCATGACCGACAGCGCGCTCGATCAGCGCCGCGAGCGCATGCTCGGCGCCTTGCCGGATGGCGCCGAGCGTGTTGTCCGCGAACAGTCCATCGCCCGCGTCGCCCTGCAGTGCCCGTTGGGCGATGTCGCTGGTGTTCTTCAGCAGGCTCGTGACCATCAGGTCCGGACCGGGCACGATGACGCCGCCCAGATGGCGGCCGTCGGCTGCGACGCCATCGATCGTCATCGCCGTGCCGACACTGACGACGCACACGGCACCGCGCTCGAGAGCGTGCGCGCCGATCATCGCAAGCCAGCGATCGACGCCGAGCTTCGCCGGTTGCGGATAGGCGTTGCGAACTCCGCCGGCGATTGGCGTGGAAGTCACGAACTCGGCTGCCATCTGCCAGGTCTGCGTAACCGCCGTGCGCACGACATCGGCCATGCGCGGACCGGCGACGTTGCTGACGAGCACCCGATCGCTGCGGTTACCGCGCCGAAGAACGGTTTCGACGAACGTCTCCGCTTTCCAATCCGCATGCGGCGAGGCGGACTGCGGCTGCAGAACGCCGTCCTCGAAACGCGCCCACTTGATGCGCGTGTTGCCGATGTCGATGAGGAGAGTCATGAATCAGCGCGCAGCTCGCAGGCTGACTTCGCCCGAAGCGAAGCGTCGCAGCTGACCGTCCACGTCGACGAGCAGCGTGCCGTCGAGTTCTACGCCGCGCGCGCGGCCGAAAGTCGTCTCGGTGCCGCTGATCACACGGACTGGTGCATCGGCGAGCGTATCGAGCCGGCGCCATTCCTGGGCGAACGGCTCGAAGCCTTTTTCGCCGAACGTTTGCAACATCCCGGTCACCTCCTCCACCAGCATCGCGATCAATGCATTCCGCGCCGGCGTGCGCTCGCGCATGATCTCGTGCACATCCGCGATGAGCGCGGCCTGCTGCTCGGCGAGCATGATGCGCACCTGCGCCGGCATGCGCATGTTGATGCCGATGCCGATCACCACCTGGGCCGGGCCGGCGGATTCGCCGCGCATCTCGATGAGGATTCCGCCGAGCTTGCGTTGCTGCCAGATGAGGTCGTTCGGCCACTTCAAACCGATGCCGTCGATCCCCAGCCGGCGGAATGCGCGCACGGCCGCGACGCCGACCGCAAGGCTCAACGCGGAGAACGTCGGGGGCGCTTCGACGAACTGCCAGCTCATCGACATGCAGATACCGCAGCCGAACGGCGCGACCCAACTGCGCCCGCGCCGACCGCGCCCCGCATTCTGGATCTCCGCGACGCAGACGTGGGTCGTGCCCGGCGGATTGGCGGCGTTCTCGGCGACGTAGCGATTGGTCGAATCGACGGTGAGCAGGACGTCGAGCGGATCCAGCACTTCGCGGACTGCGGAAGACATCTGCGCGAGGATGGCATTGCGATCGAGCAGGTCGACGGCGCGCGGGAAGCGGTAGCCCTGGCGCGGCACCGATTCGATGTTGATGCCCATGGCCTGCAGCGAGCGGATCAGCTTCCAGATGCCGCCGCGCGAAATCCGCAGGCGCTTCGCCAGGCGCTCGCCCGAATGAAATTCGCCGGTCGCCAGCAGGGCGAGCAGCCGCGCGCGGCGCGCTTGCGTCGGCGACTTGGTGCGTTTCTTCGCGGCAGCAGCCATCTATAGATATGTATGCGAGTCAGCGCTTGCGCAGCAGCCACAGGCGTTGCGCGCGGTTCTCGGTCCCGGCCCGCATTCTCTCGATGTTCGAGCGGTGCGTATAGCACACGAACAGCAGCATCACGCAACCGAAAGCCACGAGTGCGCGCGAGGGATCGATGCCGGCTGCCACGACGTACGCAGGAAATGCCGCCGTCGCGACCATGGTAGCGAGCCCGACGAAACCGCTGATCATCACCACCAACAGCCACACGGCGAGGATCGGCAGCAGCGCGACTGGCTTCAATCCGAGCACCACACCGACGAGCGTGGCCGCGCCTTTGCCGCCGCGGAAACCGTGCCACACGGGATACACATGACCCACGACCACAGCGGTTGCGCAGGCGACGGCGAGCCAGAGCCGATCGATCGACGGATCCGGACCGAACAGCGGCAGGTCCGGTACGACGGCCGCCGCGAGCCAGCCCTTGCCGGCATCGATCAGAATCACCCAGAGCGCGAACGCCGGACCCTGCGTGCGAAGTGCATTGGTGCCGCCCGGATTACCGCTGCCCAGCTTGCGGATATCCACACCGCCACGCAGGCGACCGACGATGAGGCTGCCGATGAGAGAGCCGAGCAGGTACGAGAGCAGAGTTTTGACGCCGAGTTCGAGCATCCGCGAAGTATAGTCCGTCGTCCCCGCGCAAAGTCGGAGGACGCCATGGATTCCTTCGCCTGACGTCTGGCGAATGACAGCAGCTGACTTCTTCGGCAAATGAATCTCCGCGAGCATGCAGCGCACGCTGCCGCCGCCGAGGGTTTCGATCGTGGGAATCGCGGCTGCGACGATCGGGCCGCCGAGGCGTTCGATGGTTGCGCGCTGCTGTGGCGACAGCGACTCCAGGGCGGTCCGCGACATTGCAACGACACGGGTCCCGGCCGCTGTGCGCAGCTCGAGCATGTTTCCAGCGAACGCGGCGAGCTGCTCCATGCTGAGCTCGACGAGCTCGTGCCCGGTGCGACGCAGGGCGTCCATGACAGCGCCGCGCTCATCCGCGCGGATGCAGTCCGGGCAGATCGCCGCGAAGCGCGCACCGATGCACATCAGCACGTTGGTGTGGTAGATCGGCGCGCCGATCGCATCGGTCGCCTCGAACGCGACGAGGTCGTAATCGAGCTGCTGGGCGAAATCGCCGAGCACATCGAGATCGGTGCGCGGCGACACGCACGCGTACGCGACGCGATGCGTGCGATCGAGGACGAGGCTGCCCGTGCCTTCCAGGAACTTGCCGCCGCTTTCGTGATGCGTGAGGTCGAGGACACGCGCGATGCGAAAGCCCAGGCGCGAGCTGATCGTCTCCAGCAGGTCGGAGCGGCGCTCCTGTCTGCGGTTCTCGGCGAGCATCGGGTACAGCACGACGGTACCGTCGGCGTGAAAGCTGACCCAGTTGTTCGGAAAGATCGAGTCCGGCGTATGCGGCTGAGGCGTGTCGTCGAAGGCGTGCACGTTCACGCCCGCCGCACGCAGCGCGTCCGCGAGCGTCTCGAACTCGCGCGTGGCGGCGGCCTGAACCTGCACGGCCGACAGATGCGGCGCGGTGTGCTGAAAGCGATTGGACTGCGCAGTCTGCGGGTTACCCGCAAACTGCAGAGGGCGGATCATCAGGACGTCGGCGGCGCTCTGGAGCTCTTCGGTCATCGCCCGCAATACTAACGCTGCGCGGCAATTTTTCGATCACGAAGGTCAAATTGTTATAGCGCCAGTCCAACTTGTTCAGCGACAGGAGCGAGACGATCCGCACGAACGTCCACTGCAGCGCGGCCAGCAGACCGTGCTTCGGCAGATAGCTACCCCAGCCCGCTTCGTCGTGCACCTTGCAGCCACGATCGGCGCAGTAGCGATGGATGCCGCGCCGTGAAACCACGTCGTCATAGAACACCGGGAACGGGTCGTAGCCCGGCTTGCCGGCGTTGGGCAGTTTCTGCACGTACTTCTTGATGAGCACATGAAACCAGAACGGCGTCATGCGCGTGACGAAGCCGTACACCGAATCGCCATCGGGGATGCGCAGGATCAGCGTGCCGCCGGGCTTGAGCCAGTACATGAAGTTGTCGAGCACGCGCTCGGCGCCATCCACGTGCTCCAGCACGAACGAGTTATAGATGGCATCGAATTCCTCAGCCGCAAACAACTCGCGCTGGCGCAGGTCGCCATACATGAGGCGATCGGTCGGCCGCGCGGTGCGTTGGCGCACGGCGAGTGCATCGCGGTCGACGTCGACGCCAGTCAGCTGGTACTCCAGCCCTTCGAGGCGCAGCGGCCATATCGTGCCGCAGCCTGCCTCGAGGATGCGCAGCGCACCCTTCCTGGCAGCGAGCTTGAGCCGGGACTCCATCACGGCGAGCGACTGCTCGCGGTTGTAACTGATTTTCAGGGGCTTCATTTGGCAGCGATAACGCGCCGACCCCCCGGCCGGTTCGATGCCGTGCAGGAACTTTACCGGCGGGCGGCCCGTTGCCCCTGCGACCCATGTCATCCGTCCTGCGCGCCCCCGAACTTCGAGTGGACGGCCCCGTGGCGCCGCGCCCAGAGGCTGTGCGGCCTAGCGTCTGTTTCGTCGGGTTTTCGAACCTGGCGGTGCTCGCCCCTGAGGTCGACCCGAGCAGCGCCTCGGGCGAGCCCCTGCAGCACACTCTTCTTGCGACGGCCCTCGCCCGCCGCGGTCATCGCGTCTCGATGGTGGTCCTCGATCACGGCCAGCTTGACGGTGCAGTCTGGGACGGCGTCCAGACCTTCAAAGCCTATGCACTCGGAGCAGGCTTGCCCGTCCTGCGCTTCGTGCATCCGCGCTGGACCGGATTGGTCTCGGCATTGAGTCGCGCCGATGCCGATGTCTACTACAGCAGCTGCGCCGGCGGCCTGATCGGCCAGATCGGCATGTTCTGCGCGAGCCGCGGCAAGCGCTTCGTCTTCCGCACGGCCAGCGATGCGGACTGCCAACCGGACGCGCTGATATCCATGGGCCGCTGGTACCGCCGGGACAAATGGCTCTACGAGCGTGGCTTGCGTCGCGCTTCGAGCGTGCTCGTGCAGAGCGTGCGCCAGCAGGAGCTCATGCGTCGCAACTTCGGTATCGACAGCTCGATCGCAGGTCTGGTCGTGGAGCCGGGCAGCAGCGAGCGCGAGTTCGGCGAGCGGGACATCGACGCGCTCTGGGTGAGCAACATGCGCTCGGTGAAGCGGCCGGATGTATTGCTGAGCGTCGCGGACCAACTGCCGCACGTCTCCTTCCATATGGTCGGCGGCACCGTGCCCGGCGGACAGCAGTTCTTCGAAACGGTCAAAGCGCAGGCGGCCGATCGCGGCAACGTGACTTTCCACGGCGCGGTGGCCTATCGCGACACCGGCGCGCTCTACAGCCGCGCGCGCGTTCTGGTGAACACCTCCGACATCGAAGGGTTTCCGAATACGTATCTGCAGGCGTGGTCGAGCGGTACGCCGGTCGTGGCGTTCTTCGACCCGGACGGCGTCATCGCGCGCGAGGGGCTCGGCGTGACGGTGCGCACACCGGATGAGATGTGCAAGGCCGTGCGGCGTTTGACGAGCGATGAGTCCGAATGGCAAGCGGCGCGCCGGCGCTGTCTCGCCTTCATCGACCGGCACTACAGCGAAGACGTCGTGCTGCAGCCGTACCTGGAAGCCTTCCGTCGCAAATAAAAAAGGCCGGCGGTGTCGCCACCGCCGACCTGTCCAAGGGTTCGAGTGAAACTCGACTAGCGGTCGTAGAGGGCTTTGAAACTCACGACCGGAGCCGTCGGATAGCCGTACTGCGCAGCCAACTGCGGCGAAACGTGCGTCACGCCGCTGGTAGCAGCCCACGCTCTCGCTTCGGTGGCGTTCTTCGCGATGATGAGGACCCGGCGCTGACCAAGGTTGCCGAAGGGCTTCTTGGAGTAGGCGAGGTGGAACGCGTTGACGCCGTTGGCCGGGTGCTCGAGGGACACGCCGTCGACATACTTCTCGCCCGGCAGACCGCGCGTGGTGCCAGTTTGCGACCAGATGTTGTTGTTGATGATCAGGAAGTTCGGGTTGATCGCGCGGCGTTTCGCATCGAGGCGACGCACCAGGTCGATCGAGCCGTCGGTGTACGCGTTCTTCTCGGTCTGCGACCAGGTCTCATAGTTCATGCTGCCCCACGGGCGACTACCGACGGCGTCGAGGAACACGCCGTCCACCTTGCGCTCGCGCATCAGCTTCTCGACGTAGGCCACGACCCAGAGGATCCACTTGGAGCCCGGCCGCATGTCGGTCATCTTGGTGTTGGCCCACATGCTGCGCTGGCCGTAGCTGGGATAGGGCCACAGCGGCACCGCGCCGTAGTTGTTCATATAGAACGCCTGATCGAGCGCGCACACTCGCCAGTCCGGGCGGCTGGCGGGATTCAGGTACGCGAGCACCTCGGCGCCCTTGGCACGGGCGGCGGCGAACTCGGGCTCATAGCGATTGCAGCGGCCCGCGATCAGCATGCCGGTGGGCTTGCCGTACAGCGAAACGTTGGTTTCCTTGGAGAAGGCGAGGCCCGCCGGGTTTGCGGCGGCGTTGGCGAAGCCGGAGACGGTGGACAAAAGCAGCGGACAGCAGAACGCAAGGACTTTGCTGAGTTTCATTTCCAATTTCCCCAGAGGTACTCGACGACGCTGGCGCGCCGCCTGGGTGGTTGCTGAAACCTGAACACTTTCGAGCGGCTCGGTGGAAGTCCGCTTTGAGTTTTCAGACGAAGAAGGCGCGCACCTTGCCGAAAACCCGTGAGTCGCGGAATCGGAAAATCCCCTAATCTCCCCTCACTTTGCGGATGTCGTCGTAAGTCCCTCACGAGCCATGCATTTGCGTCGCCGAACGCAGACAGTGCCTGTGGTTGACCAGTCAACAGGACAGCGCTTATTTTCCGCGGAAAAACAGCTTTTATTCTGAAATCGCCAGACGTCACGAGCGTGCCTGCCGCAATGGCCTCGTCACATACGAGCCGGCGATGGCCGCGAGTCAGTGTCTCCGAACGTCGACACTTTTCCGCACGCCGTTGCTGAATCATCGGCCACTTGCGCAAAACGTGCGTGCCGCCACCCTCACAAGCGGCGCGAGTCTCGCGCCAACTGTGAACTCGCTATGTAGGAGCATGCGGCGCCTTAACTCGCAGCGCGGGTCCGGCTGCGTGCAAAGACAGTGAAGCGCATCGTGTTCTGCGATAGCCGGACTGTTAAGGTAGCGCTTGCAAAAGGGCAAACCCGTCGAAAGGCGGGGACGCAAAGCTTCCGGTCTAAAGGCTGCAAAACAGCCTATGACAGCGGGGTCGCCGACAACCGCTCGCGCCGCTCGAGCGTTGATCGTGATTCATGCTGCGTCGACCGGATAGCCCGCGAACCCTTTCGCGTGTAGTTACTAAACCTACAATGTACGACTGGAGTCGTGCATCGAGCTATCAGGACCGACTTATGCGCCAAATGATCAAGCTGCTCGCCGCCGCGGCAACCACACTGCTCCTCGCGTTGCCCGCCTCCGCCGCCGATTCACCGCCGTTCCCGCGCCTCGCCGGCGTCAACAACGGCTCCCCGCACAACTACCAGGACCCTGCCTACCAAGCGAAACTCGCGAAGCTGAACTGGTCGCTGCTCGGAATCTGGGTCGGCTGGGGCGCGAGCTCCGACACGACCATGGAGCAGGTGGTGCGCGCCATCAAGGCGATCAATCCCGAACCACCGGGTGTTCCTGTACGAGAACCCCATGGAAGTGGACCAGGACAATGTGGGCGAGGCGGTCCTGTTCGAGAAGGTCGACCAGATGAAGTGGTGGGCCTACGAGCGCGGCAGCACGGGCTCGTTGCTGCTCTCGCCGTACGGCAGGGTCAAAGAGCGGCGCCAATATCACGTCAACAACACCTTGTTCACTCCGAAAGACAGCTCCGGCTATCAGCAATGGGAATGGCACGCGCGCTGGGTCGTGCAGCAGTTCTACAAGCCGAATCCGTCGATGGACGGGTTCTTCGAGGACAACGTCTTCTGGCGCCCCCGCATCGACGCGGACTGGAATCGCGACGGCATCACCGACTTGAAGAACTCGCCGCAGGCCGGCAAGTGGCTGCGCGAGGCCCTTGCCAAGCGCTTCGCGCTGTTCGACACCTTG
Organism: uncultured Gammaproteobacteria bacterium; assembly: GCA_963838635.1. GTDB lineage: Bacteria > Pseudomonadota > Gammaproteobacteria > Steroidobacterales > Steroidobacteraceae > Steroidobacter. The sequence continues at coordinate 15,670 of CAWISC010000009.1, forward strand.
ATGCCGGGCAAGCTCATGCTCGGCAACATCGCCGACTGGGGCATGTCGGCCGCCGTGCTCACCGAGCTCGACCAGAAGCTGAACGGCGGCCTGATCGAAGGCATCATCGGTAAGCACTACTCCGTCGAGACGTGGAGCTCGTGGGCGGAGATGATGCGCTGGTATCGCAAAACGATGGCCGCAGTCGCCGAGCCGAAGCTGGTGGCCTTCCACCAGGTCGGCGCCGTGACCGACTACAAGGCCATGCGCTACGGCCTCGCATCGTGCCTGCTCGACGATGGTTACTACGCCTTCACCGACGAGACGAAGGGCTACAGCGGCGTCCCCTGGTTCGACGAATTCGATTTCAAGCTCGGCAAGGCCGTGAAGCCGCCAACGACGGTGGCGTGGCAGAAGGGCGTCTATCGTCGCGACTTCGAGAACGGCATCGCGCTCGTCAACCCCAAGGGCAACGGCCCGGTCGAGGTCACGCTCGAAGAGGACTTCCGGCGTCTCACCGGCAAGCAGGACCCCGCCGTGAACAACGGCGCAGTGACGCGCAAGCTCGTGCTGCAGGATCGCGACGGCATCATCCTGAAGCGCATCAGGCCCGTCGCGGCACCGACGGCGCCGAAGCTGGTCGCGGTGCACTAGCCGCGGCGTCGGAACGAGCCACGGCAATGATCGGTTCGAGCCGCGTGACCAGGCGGGCGTTGCCGGAAATCGTGCCCTGAACGAGTAGCGTCGACGTCGGCAAGCGCTGGTCGAAGCGCCGCGACACCCAGCCTAGCGGCGCAGCTTCGCGACCGCGCACCAGCTCGCATCGCAGGCCCTGCGGGAGCTGCATTTCGAGTCGGACACCGCCGCGCCGTACGGTGGCGCGGCTGCCTGCAAGCGTCACTTCGCAGCTTTCGGCGCAGTGCCAGAACATCTCCAGCGTGTGCGACCCGCGGCAGAAGATCTCGTCGACGACGGTCACGGCCGAGGTCGCGTGCTCGAGCGACAGCTCGCGTCGATGCGTGACCGGATCGCGCAGGCGTCGATAGCCGTCGTGCTCGGCGACGAGGCGATCGGACTGCGCCGTCGAGATGAATTCGAGCACGCGGACCGGCGCATGCGCCAGCCACAGGAAATTGCCGGCGCCGACCGACTGGTCCTGCCCGTCGATGCGCACGGTGTTGTGCGCCGACGTGCCGCGGAAGTAGTCGCGCCACTGCTTCTGCGTGTGATACGCGAACGTTCCGGGATCGATCAGCAGCTCCTCGCCGCCTGCACTCAGCGTGAACGAGAGCGCGTCGGCGTGCCCATGGGCCGCGATGGACAGATAGCCGAGCCGACCGGCGTCGGCCACGATGCGCACCTCGCGCGGGGTGTCGAGCTCGTGTCCGAGCACATAGTAGCCGGCGACTGTAAATTCCCGCCGCGCCGGCGACGGCCGCGCGGACGACGACAGGGCCGCGAAGCGCTCGGCCGCACGATCGCCGAGCACCCAGCGACTCTTGTCGTCGAACGTGCCTGCCTTGAGCGTGAGTGCCGGCCGATCGAACACGACCGCGCCAGTCGCGAGCAGCGAGCGATAGACGTGAGCATCCGGCGTGGGATCGAGCCGGGCAACGATGGCATCGTCCGCATCGCCGAAGTTGGGAACGTTGCCGCCGACATCCATGATGCTCGCGATGTAGTCGAGCATCGCTTCCAGGCGCTGCCAGTATTCGGCGGCGAGCTCCATCCCGTTGGCGCGCGCCACGAGGCCCGCGATGAGCAGCATGTCCGCCACTTCGTGGTGGTACCAGACGGCCTGCTCGCGATTGACGCCATCGCTGCCGTTCTGCACCAGTGCCTGCTGCTGCAGCTCGTGCAGCGCAGTTTCGCGCCAGGATTGCGACTGCGGCCACAGCGGCCAGGTGGTCGCGGCCACGAACAGGCCGGTCAACTCCCCGAGCAGGTGATTGTTCGCGGACGAATGCCGCGAGAGGTGGCCGGCAATGAAGTGGCAGTGCTGAAAGATCGAGGTCAGCCAGCGCTCCCGCAGGGGTGCGTGCTCGTCCCCGAGCAGGTGCCATGCGAACGACCAGTTGATGAGCCGCATCGCGTGCTCGAGGCTGCTGCTCCAGTGCGGGCCGCGCGCGTATGGACACTGCTCGAACCACGAATCCAGCAGCGTGCGACAGGCGGCGGCGTAACGCTGGTCATGCGACAAATGCCACGCCTGCGCGAGCGTCAGCAGCTCCGCGTGGCGGCTCGGCTCCCACAGGTATTTGATATCGCCGACGATCCGCTCGTCCCGATAGTCGAGCGCCTTGCCGAACGTCAGTGGCGCGACGCGACCGGTCTTCGGATCGCGATTCCACTGCGGCGGAAATCCGAGCTGCGCCGGGCGCAGGGCGAACACGTCGAACTCACCGGCGATGATGCGATCCGCCGCCGCGCAATACTTGCCCGCGTCGAACTGGCGCGGCAACGGATCGACCCACGGTCGACCTGCCGCATCGCTCGTGCGCGGCGGCACCTTCGCTGCAAACAATCCGAAGCGCTCCAGCGTCGCGCGCCCCTGCTGCCCGACGCGGTGGCGAATCTCGCGCCGGTCCATGGCAGCGAGTCGATTGAGCTTCCAGCGCAGACTCACGCCGCCAGTCCGCCGCTGCGCGTCTTTTTCAGCTTGTTCACGAACGCGAGCATGCTTCACCGACGAGCGGAATCGAGCCGTTGCGGGAGACCGAGTCGTAAATCGCAACGATCTTGCGCGCGTACAGGTCGATGCTCAGCGGCTCGACGGTGCGGCGGGCCAGCTCGCCCATGCGAGCGCGCAGCGCATCGTCCATGACGATGCGCTCGATGGCGCCGGCGAGCTCGGATACATCGCCAGGCTGAACCAGCAACCCCTGCACGCCGTCGCAGACGTGCTCCGGAATGCTGCCGACCGTCGTGCTGATGACCGGCAGGCCCCACGCCATGGACTCCAGCAGCGCCATCGGCAGCCCTTCCGCATACGAGGGCAGCACGAACACATCGGCCGAGGCGAGCAGCGCGTCGCGCTCCGCCGGGCCGAGCCAGTCGCGGACTTCGACGAAGCGCGCCAGTCCGCGACGCTCGGCGAGGTCGCGTACTGCCTTCACGTCGCCGTTGCCCGCAAGCACCAGCCGCGTGCGCCCGAGGCACTCGGGCCGCAAGCGCGACAATGCGTCTATGAGATCGAATACGCCCTTGTTGCGGGCGAGCAAGCCCAGAAAAACGAGCCGCACGTGCGAGCGGCCGAGCCGCTTCGGCAGGACAGCAGGCAGCACGACCGGGTTCGGCACGACCACGATACGCTCGCGCGGTACGCCGACCGACACGAAGAACTCGCGCCAGCTCTCGCCCAGCACCATCAGGCAATGCGCGCGGGACAACGTCTGCACAGTGGCCGCGCGCGCCTGAGCGGAAAGGCCCGCCCAATACTTGCGATAGCCGCCGCCGTGGTGATGCATGATCAGCCGCGCGCCCGATGCCAGTGCCATTCTTGCCAGCAACATCTTGCGCACGGTGCTCGCGCGGCTCGCGAAATGAATGTGGACGATGTCGGGCCGGCGCCGCAGCTGGGCAGTCATCCGCACGAGCGCCTGCGCGAAGGTCACGAGCTTGCGCCACTTGGAGCCCTCGACCATGGTTGGGAGCTGGGTCACCTGGACCTCGGGCGGCAGAGACGCGATCAACGCGTTCTCGACCGCCGCTACGCCACCGCGCACCTGCAGGTCCGGGCCGAGCATCAGCACGCGTATCGCATTCGACATGGTTACCAGCCCCGATCGCGCGGCGCTTCGGTGACGCGCAACAGCTCGTCGCTGAAGCGTTCGATCATGCGCTGGATGGTGAAACGCTCGCGGACGTCGCGTGCGGCGACCGCTCCCATGCTCAGGCGATCGGTGGTCGCAGTCAGGCGGCGCAGCAGCTGCGCAAGCGCCGCAACGTCACCGCGCTCGTACAGGAAGCCGTTGGTGCCGTGCTGGACCTGCTCTTCCGCGCCGCCGATGCGCGTCAGGACCATCGGCTTGCCAAGCGCCATCGACTCGAGCGCGGCGATGGAGAAAGTTTCCACGGCGTGCGAAGTCAGCGTCATGACGTCGCAGCACGCGATGTACGGCCGCACGTCGGTGCGATGACCGGCTATGACGGCATGGCCCGTCAACTGCAATTCTGCGATCTGCCGCTCGATCTCGCGACGTTGCGGACCGTCGCCGATGATGAGGACCTTCGCCGGTACGCCGGTGTCGCGCACGCGACGCACCGCGCGCAGCAGGTCGCCGTGCGCCTTCTCGGCGCGCAAGGAGGCGCAGATGCCGATCACGAAGTCAGTCGGCAGGAATCCGAACTGCGCGCGCGTCTGCGCCTTCTGCTGCGGCGTAGAGCGGTCGGTGAAGTGGTCCGCGTCGATGCCGTTCTGGATCACGCTGTCGCGCTTGGCTCGCAAGCCGCGCGCGCGCCAGTATTCGCGCTGCTTGTGGCTCACGTAGATCACCAGATCGCAGCGACGAAACATGAAGCTGTTGAGCAGCATCTGCAGGCGCGCCACCAGGGGCTGCCCGAAGCCGGTCGTGTGGAAGACTTCGACGAGGCGTACCGGCCGGCGCGCCCAGCGCGATGCCAGCAGCGCATAGAGCAACGGATAGCCGTTGGTGCAGACGATGACGTCGATCTCGTGCTGGTCGATGCGGCGCGCGAGCTCTTTCGCGGCGCTCAAGTCCAGCCAGCCGCGCGCGTTGAGCGAAAAGGTCGCGTCGAGCCGCGCAGCGTTGACTTCGCGCGCCAGATTGCCTACCGGCTTGACGTCGCAGAGCCCGATGCGAAAGCGCGTTGCGTCGAGATGATTGACCAGCGAGACCGCGTGCTTCTCGGCGCCGCCGACCAGCATCGAGCTGCTCATCACCAGCACGCCGGGGCGATAGCGGGTGGCTACTGCAACCGCTGCGCTCGACTGCTTGGGCTGCGAATGAGCTGAGATCGCTGGAGCTGACATTCTCTATTCACGATTTACGCGCGGTGCGCAGGCCGTCCGGCAGGGCCTGCCAAGCAACGCGTCCGTCGTCCTAAAGTTCCTGACGCAGCAACCTCCTGCGGCCCGCCGAAAAGCGTTGCGGGCTGGCGACACTGCAGGGCGCAGCGCCGCCACTGTGACGCACGACACGATGTGCTGCGTGATGTCCATGTTACAAAAACCGCGCTCGCAGATTTGCCAAGGGCAAACCCGTCGAAAGGCGGGGACGCAAAGCTTCCGGTCTGTCGGACTTCCCAGTCCTACGATAGCGGGGCCGCCAAATCGAACGTCGGTCCCGCTGCGCCCGCAGGCAGCACGTCGACGCCCTTGACCATTTACGCCGCCGCGACCGCAGATCGCGCGCGGCTGATGCAAAGGGTGTCGCCATGCACGAAAACATCTCTCGCGGCCGCGTATATCGCAGGGTGCTCGCTGCTGTCCTGGTCGCAGTGCTGAGCGGCTGCGTCGGTGACGACGACGACAAGTCCGCAAACCAGAGTCCTCCCGGCAGTAGCGCTCCGCCGCCTGCCACTCCCGCACCGACACCGGCGCCGACGCCGGCACCTCCGCCGACTTCCCAGGCGCGCGCCGCAACGCTCGAATGGACGGCGCCGACGACTCAGACGAACGGTGTGCAACTCTCCGATCTCGCGGGCTACCGCATCCACTACGGCAAGAGCGCGCAAACGCTCGATCAGACGATCGAGATCAGGAATGCGAGCATCTCGACCTACGTGGTCGAAGGCCTGGCGCCAGGCACGTACTACTTCGCGGTCACGGCATTCAACTCGCGCAATCTGGAGAGCGAGCGCTCGAACGCCGGGAAGAAAGAGATCTCGTAGATAGGCCGCTCCAGCGCATCCTGCGCCCGCGGCATTCGCGCATCCCTGCGCAGCAGGCCTCTAGCCCGACTGCCGCAGTCGGGCTAGAGCCCGACCTACCGGGAGATGAAGACGCTCCTTGAGCATCAGCGCCTCTGACACGCGCAACAGCAGCAGGAGCAGCACGTAGACGATCATGAAGCAGCAGCCTGCGGCCACCACGCCGAACAGGCCCATCGTGCTGGTCCACAACGTGGTCGCCAGCGTGATCGATGCCAGCGCCGCCGCCAGCGCAACCTTGCCGACGTCCCGCCACTTCACCAGCTCGCGCGCCGCAATCCCGTACGCCTTCGCAGTCTGCTTGCCCAGGTACAGGGCTTCGATCATGCGCGCAACGACGAATCCCAGCGCGGCTCCCAGCAGACCTACTGTCGGCAACAGGATCGCGAGCAGGATCGCATTGACGACCAGGGACACCATGTACCCGTACATCAGCGGCGCAGTCCGGTTGATCGCGCGCAGCGGCACGCCGAAGTCGACGATCTCGCGGAACAGCACCAGCAGATAGATCTGGAACACCGGCACGGCAACCAGGTACTCCTCGGTGAAGAGCGTCACCACGATCGTCTCCGCAAAGCGCCCGAGTAGCACAGCAGCCGGAATCAGCAGGATCGCAGCGACCACAGTCATGCGCCGCCAGAGCAGGAGGGAATCGCCATGCGGCTGCGAGCGCACCTGCGACGACATTTCCGGCAGCAGCGCATCCGACAGCGAGTTGCGCAACACATTGATGATCGGCCGCATGTACGTGCCGATCGCGAAGTGCGCCAGAGCGACCGGGCCGAGGAGCTTGGCGACGTACAGGCTGGTCATGGATTTGTTCAAGCCTACGAGCACATGCACCGCGCCGACCGGGCCGCAGTAGCGCAGCTGCTCGCGCCAGCCCGATTCGAGCCGCCGTGGTCCGCGCTGCCGGTAGCGGGCCCACATGACCAACGACGCGAGCAATCGCACGGCCTCCAGCGTGACCAGCGACCAGATGATCACCTGGACGTCCGACGACAACCATGCCGCCGTCACGACAGTGACCATGCGTGCAATCAGGCGGCCAGTCGTGTAAGCGAACACGGCGCCGACGCGCCGCTGCGCCAGCCACATGTGCTCCCAGTAGTCGAAGTTCACGTAGACGAAAATGAAGATGCCGAGCGGCAGCATGTAGTCACCGACCAGCGCGCCCTGGAAAATCCAGTTGAGCACGGCAGTGCAGACGACCACGAGCGTGCTCGTGCCGAGCGTCATCAGCAGCGCCTGGTCGACGAATTGCTGGCGGTGCTCCGGCTGGTGTGCGACGAACCGCAGCAGACTGGTGAAGATGTTGTACGAGGCGATGACCTCCAGCACGGTCGCGTACAGCAGGAATTCGCGATACTGGCCGAACTCCTCGACCGACAGCAGCCGCGTGAGCAGGATCGGGCTGACGAGGATCAGCCCCTGGTTCATCAGCCGCGTGATCGAGATGACCGCGGCTCGACCGCCTATCCCGTGAATGGGCCCGCTCCTTCGCTTTGCAGCACCGCCGATTGCAGGCGCTTGCTCAACGCAGCTCTCATTCGCGGTAGTAGCGAGCTCACAGTTGCTCTCTTGCCGTTCAGGATGCGGTGGTCCAGCCGTGCGGATCGCGCACACGCTCGCCGCGCCGCGGTGCCGGCGCGGCGAGCGCGCCGGGCGCATGCGCCTGCGATTCGAGTGCGTTCGCGGCAAGGCGCATGACGATACCCGCATACGACCAGTAGTAAAGCCAGGGCGAATACAGGTTCACGAAGAACACAGCTGTCGCGACCGCGATCATGCCGATTCCGCATGAGATCAGCATGGGCCGCACATCGGGATGCGCGTGAGTCGCCGCCGCATTCAGGCTGCGGATCGGCACCACGAACAGCAGCACGCTGCAGATGAGCCCGACCAGTCCGAGATTGAAGAGCTGCTGCAAGTAATGGTTGTGAGTCACCCAACGAAATGGGAACGTCGCGTAGGCTTCCCAACCGAACCCGGTCAGCAGCGTCAGCGGCTTGCTGAACATCACTTCGAGCACGGTAGCCCAGATCTCGGTCCGTCCGGAGGACGCCGCAGTCATGTCGCTACCGGCGCCCTGGGTGAGACGCCGGATGACCAGATCGCCGAAGCCCAGCGACAGCACGACGATCCCGACCAGCACCGCACCCACTAATCCGAACGTCGCCCAGGCCAGCAGTTTGCGCCCGTTCATGAAGCGCCGGAACAGCCACACGCCATACAGGGTCGCAAACGCCATCGCGACGAATGCACCGCGGGACACCGTCATGACCAGCGCCGCTGCCGTGATCACGGAAGCGGCCAACCAGAATATCCGCCACATGCCGCGCGTGATCGTCACCATCGCGACGATGGCCGGCAGAGAAAGTGCGACGAACGCGCCGTACTGGTTGGATTCGCCCACCGCTCCCTGCACGCGACCGTCACGGCGTTGCTCGATGTCGCCGACGTGCACCACGCCGGTCGCGTCCAGTACCGCCACGATGTGCGAAACAGCCCAGGCAGCAAGCAGCACTTTCAGGACCGTCATGGCATCTTCGTTCGTGCGCAGGCCATAGAAGAACACGAGGAAGAACAGCATATGGTCGATGAGCTGGTTCTTGAGCTGGAAGCCCGTGAACAGCGGGTCGTAACGCGGGTAGTCGATCACCATGACGATTGCCACGTACGTGAGCAGCGCGTAGCCGATCATGATGCCGAAGAGTATCGGCACGCCGGGCAGCTGGATCCGATAGCTGCGGTCGAGCGTCACGCGCAGCATCAGTGCCAGGACGATCAGGTACAGCAATGCGTTCTTGATCTTGATGCCCGGCAGCGGACCTGGGTCGAAGCCGAATACGGCGCTCGCCGTCAGGAACAGGACCAATGCTATGAGGAGGAAGCGCATCGTGTGGCAACGTTCTGGCTGCTGTCGGGGTTCCGCCGGCGCGGGGGTGCGCCGACCTACTGCGCCCGCGCTCTTGAATGTTGACTGGCCTGCGGCTTCGCGCGCAACACCTTGGTGGAGTGGTCGGTGCCGACGTAGAGCGTCTCGAACCGATCGGACCGCAGCAGCTCGTCGATTTCTTTGCCACGCATCGTGCGACGACCGTCGCGCTGATTCTCGCCGCTACCGATGACGAATATACGTCGCTGCGGATTCGAGTCCAGCAGCTCGCGGAACTGCTCACCCGTATCGATGACTGCCGTTGCCGTGTAGATGTCCTGGATCCTCCCGTTGACGAGCTGCATGTAGCGCCAGGTGAGCTTGCGACCGACCAGCCAGTAGTCGACGCGACCGAGATAGTACGTCTGCTGCAGCACATCCTCGGCGAGCACGATGTCCTCTGGCGTGATGTTCTGCGTGCGCATGAACTGCGCCGCGCCCCGATGGTCCGGATACTGCGAGCCATCTGAAGTCATCCACGCGATCGTCGCAGTCGGTGTCGCGGCGATGACGATGGCCGCAAGCACGGCTGCATGTTGGATCGGCTTCACTGCCCGGCCGATTCGCAGCCGGGCCCACAAACCATCGGTGCAGTGCTGCGCGAATGCGAAGGCGCACAACAGCAGCGGGATGAGCGATGCCGCCGTATAGCGCACCGGCAGATCCCACACGAAGAAGCCGATGCAGAACACCGGAATCCACACGCCGAGCAATGCCAGCAGCCAATAGTCGGGAACGCGTTTGTTGAACGCGAGGCCCCACAGCCCCCAGGCCGTAGCGAGCAGGACGAGCACGCCGGCTCCAACTGAGAACTGCATGACGCGCACGTACGGCCAGACGCTCGGCTGGCCGACGATCGCGCCGACGAGCTTGATCATCGATCCCGGCCAGGCGGTGATCAGTCCGACGTGCACGAGCGCGATGACCGCGCTGCCCAGAACGAAACGCCAATATCTGCGCTCGATCGGCGCGGTGCCGCGGTAACGCCACGCTACGATGCTGCCCGCCAGCCCGAGCAGCGCTGCGATGTGATAGTAGATCGCCAGTTGCGCGATCAGGCACCCGACGAACAACACGGTGGCCACGAGCGCAGGCAGCCGCGTACGGACACGCTGACCGAGCAGCACGGCCAGGAAGGCAGTGACCGCTCCCGCGATCCAGATCGCGATGTCGAAGACGAACGGATAGTGGACGAGTGGCGCTCCGCTCGGTTTCACCTGCTTCGCCATTTGCGCTGCGTACTCCGGCGGCGGCACCGGATAGTTCGAATTCACCCAGCCATCGATCAGCACGTACGCGATCATGGTCACGGTGACCGCAGCGACGCCGTACATGAATTTGCGCTGGTCGCCCTGCAGGAGGCCGGGCATGAGGAATACCAGCGCACATGTGACTGCGAGCGCGTGCAACTCGATGCCGAAGATCAGCAGAAGCACGCCGCCGGTGAGCCAGCCGAGGCGCCCGCTGCGTTCCCACGCGAAGACGCACGCGAGCGAGCCAGCGATGCACGCCAGCATGAAGATGTACATGCGCGCCGTCTGCGAGTACTCGATCATCTCCGGCAGCAATGCTGCCGTCGCTGCGAGAGCGATGTTCCACTGCGGCCGCAGGAAGCGCCTGCCGGCCACGTAGCACAGATAGATCGTCGCAACGCCTGCCAGCGCCGACGGCAAGCGGAAAGCCCATTCGGACTCGCCGAAGATCCGCACCGACGCTGCCATGAGATACAGCTCGCTCAGACCGCGCGGATAGAACATGCCGCTCGGCAGGATCGGCCAGCCGTTCTGAACGATGTGCATGGCGGCCATTGCCATCGTCTCTTCGTCGCCGTGCAGGCCGGGACCGCCGAGATTCCAGAAGCGCAACGACGGTGCCGATGCAAAGCACTACGCCGAGCAGCACCCAATGGAGCACAGTCTCCTGCGCCGCGGGCAGGGTGACGCGGAAGAGGCGCGCGAGTGCGCGCACGAATTCGGCGATCGTGGCGTTCACTATCGTCGTTATCGGCGTCGCAGCCCGGGTAGCGGCATCGGACATGGCTGGATAAACCCCGGAGAGTGACGCAAGTTCACGGAGCAAGATGCGTACCACGCGAGTGCTGTCGGCGCATCGCCCACTTGTCGTCGGTCAGCGACGCTGATGGCGTGCAGAGCGTGTAAATACGCCATGCAACTGCGGCCAGGTCGCAGCAAACGTTACAACGGCGCTTGCAACGCTTACACCGGCCCCTTGTACAAACTGAGTACAAAAATTCTGACATCCGATCGGCACCGAAGGTGGATTACACGCGTTGTCTTTGCCGAGATGAATCGCATGCAACGCAATCCTGCGGCGCTCGCTACGCAAGAATTCGACGTTCTGGTCATCGGTGCAGGAGCGTTCGGCGCGGCTGCCGCACGCGACGCGGCTTTGCGCGGGCTGCGAACCGCACTGATCGAGCGCGCGGATTTCGGCGGCGCCACGTCTGCCGAGTGCTTCAAGATGGTTCACGGCGGCATCCGCTACCTGCAGCACGCGGACGTGCCGCGCTTGCGGGCGTCGTCCCACGAGCGGTCAGCTTTGCTGCGAATTGCACCGCATCTGGTGCAGCCGCTGCCTATCGCAATTCCCACCTACGGTCGCGGTCGCCAGGGCCGCGCATTCCTTGCGACCGGCGCGACGGTTTATGACCTGCTCACGCTGGATCGGAACAGCGGCATCCGCGACCGCCAGCGTCAGATCCGGCGCAGCCGCGTGCTCTCGCGCTCGCGCCTGCTCGAGCTGTTTCCGCATCTGAGCGCGCCCGAACTGAGCGGCGCGGTCGTGTTCGAGGACGGCCAGATGCACAACCCGGCGCGGCTGGTGCTCGCTTTCGTGAGCTCCGCAGTCGATGCCGGCGCCACCGCCTGCAACTACGTAGAGGCCACGAAATTCCTGTGGCGCGACTCCGCCGTGTGCGGCGTGCGCGCCCGCGATCGGTTGAGCGGCGAAGAGTTCGACGTGCGCGCGCGTCTCACGTTGAATGCTGCCGGCCCCTGGGCCGACTACCTGCAGAACGACTCGCAGCACTTCGGCGCCTGGCGACGCCTGCCCTACTCGCGCGACGCCTATTTCATCGTCGATCGCGCGCCCACGTCGGAATACGGCGTGGCCGTTCAAGGACTGAGCCGCGACAAGGATGCAGTGCTCGGACGCGCAACGCGGCACTTGTTCGCGGTCCCCTGGCGCGACAAGACGCTGTTCGGCGTGTGGCACACGTTGTTTCCGGATTTCCCGGACGGCGCGCACGTGCGGCCGGAAGAGATCGAGACCTGGATCGGCGAGCTGAACAGCGTGTACCCGGCGCTGCAGCTGTCCCCGTCCGAAGTCTGCTTCGCAAACTGCGGCTTGGTGCCGTTCGGCGAGACGGCGACGGCAACGGAGCTGAGTTTCGGCAAGGAGTCGCGACTCGTCGATCACCGCGCCGCGCACGGCGTCGGCGGCCTCGTGAGTCTCGTCGGGATTCGCTTTACCACGGCGAGAGCCGACGCGGCGCGCGCATTGGAAATGTTACTGCGACAGCTGCCGCGCGCGCCCCGCGGCGCCGACACGGCGCGACTGCCGCTCGCGGGTGGTGAAATCGAGGACTTCGCTGCATTCGAAGCACAAGCACTGCGCACCAAACCCGCGGGCGTCGAAGTTGCCAGCATGCGAGCGTTGTTGCGCAATCACGGTGCGCGTTATGCGCAAGTTTTGCGCACGCAGGACCGTCACGAAGTTGTCGGCGCGTGCATTCCCGACACGACTACCCTGCTCGCCGAAGTCCGTCATGCGATGGAACATGAGATGGCGATGAAACTCGAAGACGTCGTCATGCGTCGCACCGAACTGGCCGCGGGCTCACACCCCGGCCGCCGCGCACTCGAGGCAGCAGCAATGGAGATGGCGCAGCACTTGCGCTGGTCGGACGGCCGCATGCGCGAAGAGCTCTCCGCAACGGAGCGCACACTCGCACGTCATCTTGCCCGCGTACCTTCAAGGCTTGCGGTGCGTACAGCGGATAGCGTTCGCGCCGCGCATCACGGACATGGCGCGATGCTTGCAACTTCACGCGGGTGAGCATGAACCACCGACAGACTCAATCATCGATGCGACTGCTGATCACCGGAGCAACCGGCTTCATCGGCTCGCGCCTCGCGCTGCACGCGCGCCGTGCGGGCATCGACGTGCTCGCGACCGGCCGCGCGGACATCGCCGTCGAACACGAGCGTCTCGCGGAGCTGCGCGCCGCGGACGTGCCGGTGGAAATCGGCTCGTTGCACGATGTCGGCTTGGTGCGACGGCTGGTGCGCGACCGCACTGTCGTGGTTCATTTGGCCGCTGCCCAGCACGAGTCGCACATGCCGGCTGCGTATTTCCGTTCCGTCAACGTCGACCTGGTGCAGCAGTTGCTGCAAGAGTGTCGCGCCGCTGCGATCCGGCGCTTCGTCTACGGCAGCACGATCGGCGTGTACGGCGACGCTGGCGACCTGCAACTGGACGAAAGCAGCGACGTGCGCCCGGAAAATCCCTACCAGGCGACGAAGCTGGCGGCGGAAGAACTGGTGCGCGCGTGCGCGTACGACTTCGATACTTCGATCGTGCGCATCGCGGAGACGTACGGTCCGGGCGACTGGCGGCTGCTGAAGCTGTTCCGCGCCATCGAGCGCGGACAATTCTTCATGATCGGCCCCGGCACGAATCGGCGGCAGTGCATCCACGTCAACGACCTGGTGCGCGGCCTGATGCTGGCGGCACAGCACCGGCGCGCGGTCGGCGAGACGTTGATCATGGCGGGCCGCGAAGTAATGACGACGAACGAAATGGTCGAACGCATCGCCACTGCACTGAATCGCAAGCCGCCGCGCACGCAACTGCCGATGTGGCCGTTTCTCGCTGCGGCGTCGGTGCTGGAAGCCACGCTGCAGCCGCTGCGCATCCAGCCGCCGCTGCATCGCCGGCGGCTGGACTTCTTCCGCAAGTCGTTCGTCTTCTCGACGGTGAAGGCGCAGCAACTGCTGGGCTTCACGCCGGAGATCGATTTCCAGTCCGGTGCGGCGGACACGGCGCGCTGGTATCGCTCGCGCGGCCTGCTTGCCGCGCGCGCCACGAGCGAAGTCACACGCAGAGTCGAATCGGCATAAGACCATGTCTGCATCATTCTTCGAACGACGTTCATCGATGTACGGCCCCGGCGAGCGGCCCACGCCCACCACCGACCTGGAATCCACGACGGACCTCCAGGGCGGGCACACTACGGACCTTGCGCCTGTGACGACCGACATCGAGGCTCCTGCAATCGTCGGCTCGCCCAAGCTGGAGCGTGTCGACGCTCCGCAGACACTGATGCATGCCAAGCCTCTGGCGCCCGGTGCAGTCCTCAACGATCGCTTCATCCTCGAACGCGTCGTGGGCAAGGGCGGTACGGCTGTGGTCTATCAGGCGCGTGACATGACTGCGAGCAGCGACACGACCGTGAGCGTTCGTGTTGCATTGAAGGCGCCACATCCGGACCGCGCCGATCGTGCGCGCGCGACGGCCCGCCTGCAGCACGAATTCGCGCAGGCCAGCAAGCTCTCGCACCCGAACATCGTCCGCATGTTCGAGCTGATCGAGCATGCCGACTCGTGCTTCATCACGATGGAGCTGATCGAAGGCCGGCTGCTGTCGACGATCGTCCGCGACTGGACCATGCTGCCGCGTGCGCTCGCCAACAAGATCCTGCGTTCCTGCGCACAGGCATTGCATCACGCGCATGAGAACGACGTCGTGCACGGCGACTTCAAGCCGGGCAATGTGTTCCTGACGCGCGAAGAAGACGTGAAGATCGTCGACTTCGGGGCGTCGGCGGCACTCTCCGGCGACAGCTCGCGCATTCCCGCCGGCACGCCGGCGTACGCCAGCCCGCAGGTGCTGGATGGCGAAACGCCGGATCGGCGTGACGACATCTTCAGCTACGCGTGCGTCGCGTACGAGCTGCTCACCGGCCAGCATCCGTTCCAGCATCGCTCGTCGCTGGAAGCTCGCGATGCCGGTGCGACGCCGACGCGCGCGTGGAATCTCACGGCGCCGCAATGGCTGGGCCTGCTCTCGGCGCTCGCGTGGGATCGCGAGCAGCGCCCGGCGGACATCATGACGCTGCTCGATTCGTTGCTGAGCGAGGCGGAACCGATCGCCGCCGCGCCGCCGATCCAGCCGACCGGCAACGTAGTCGCTACCGAGCTGTCGCAAGAGCTGATTCCGGCGCAGCGTGGCTGGGGATTCTTCGCGTTCATCGCCTGCGCGATCGTGACGATCTTCATTGCCGCGCAACGCCAGGACGGACCGGACGAGCAGCCCATCGCCGTAACGTCCACCGAGGAAGTGCTGCCCGAGGAATCGACTGCGCTGCCGCCGCTGTCGAGTTCGGTCGCGGGCTCGGTCGAGCGGCCGCGTGACGCGCTGTCGTCGATGAGCGCAAACGAGTCGTTCGCTGCGGATACGACGCTGGCATCGACCGCTCCCGCGCTGCTGTCACCCGCCATTGCAGCGCGCTCGATCGAACCTCCGCCGATGAAGCGCGTGCCAGCTTCGCTGAGTGAGATCTCCTTCGATTCACCGTCGATCGTCACCACCGAAAGCTCCGTAGCGGCCGTGTTCCTGATCAAGCGCTCGCAGCCGCTGCGCGGCCGCGCACGCGTGCAATGGAGCGCGAAGAGCGGAACCGCCGATGCGGGCATCGACTTCGGCTCCAACGCGTCGGGCTCGGTGGAATTCGCCGACGGGCAGGCGCAGCGCGCGATCTACGTGCCGCTGCGCAACGACCTGCTCAAGGAAGAAGATGAGACGTTCACGGTGGAGCTGCTATCACCGTCGAACGCGAGAGTGGGCACGGCCCCGCGCGCGGAAGCTACGATCAGAGACGACGATTGAGCCGATGATGCGGCCGGCCGGACGCGCGGGGATCACGCGCTCGGCCGCGCATCAGTTAGCGGGCTTCTCCAGTATGTAGGTCACGCGATGCAGAAATATCTCCTGCAATCCCGGCAGCGCCGTGAGCGGAACGAATAGCCGCGACATCAATCGGTAGGAAAGTTTGCGCGAGGCGTTGCGACCGATGCTGCCGATCGGAGCCCGCGGGTTCATCACGATTTTCCATCCGCCTTCCCGGATCAGCTTGCCGAAGCCGCGGTACGTCGTGCCATTGATGGTATTGCCTTTCTCCCATGCTTCGAGCTCGGGCGTGGCGCGCCAGTACCATTGGGCGTCGCTGCCGCGCTCGCGCAGGATCTCGTAGTACGCGCGCGTGAGCGTGGCGCCGCTGAACAGGTATTGCAGTCCCGGGATGCGCGTGACCATGGCCAGGTGATGCTCGACCGGCTGGTAGTAGCTCGGGAATACGACCAACAGGCGTCCGCCCGGCCGCAGCACGCGCTGGCACTCGCGCAGGGTCTGGCGCAGATCCTGCACGTGCTCGAACACGTCGTACGATGCGATCGCGTCGACCGACTGCGACTCCAGCGGCAGCGTCTCGCCGCGTGCGATCTCGAAATGCGCGTCGACCCGCTTGGATTGCGCGAACTGCGTGGCCGCTTCGATGAATTCAGGAGCGACATCGATGCCGAGCAGCCGTTTGAACCGGTAGCGCTCGTACCAGGCGACACCGCGGCCGCCATTGAAACAGCCGAGGTCGAGCACCTCGCGCCCGGTCAGATACGGCGTCAAATCGACGCCGAAGTAGTTGTCCCAGGGATACGCCAGCTCATCGTCGTATTTCTTCTGCGACGACGCCAGCATGATTGCACGGCGCTCGGCGTCGGCAGCGCGCATGAAGCGCTCGTGGCGGAACAGCTCCTGGCAACCCCCGATCTCCTTATGGGGCGAGACCGGGCGCACTGCGCCGATCTTCATGACGGCTTTGGCAAGACCAGTGGTACTCATTGCATCCTTCATCATGGCAATTGCTGGCGCTTAAATAAGCAATATGCATGCCTGCTTCCAGACCGGGAAAACCAGCCAGTCGCGGGCTATCTGGCGTAACAGTTACAACACGAGGGCATTACTTGCAGGACGATCGATTGCCGCTACTTGACTGCGAGCGCTGCGACTTTCTTGCTCAACACGCGCACCTTCTTGCCGTACAGCATGAAGATCACGCGCATCGCCAGCTCCAGCAGCGTGGTGACCGCGAGCCCGACGTAGTTCAAGGGATTTTTCCAGAACACGTACAGCTTCAGCGCGAACGGCCGCACCTGCCGGAAGCCGCCGAGCTCCAGCAGCTGCGTCAGGCTGTACTCCGTCACGAGGTAGAAGTGGTCGATGTTGTGCGCGAGGTTCTCGGAGCCCACCAGCGGATTTGCGCCGTTCATCGCATACACGATGATGCGGCCGCCGGGACGCAGGGCTGCGTGACACAGCTGCAGGAATTCGATGGTCTCCTGGTGCGTGAGATGGTTCAGCTCCTGCTCGGGAATGATCACGTCGAACTCGCCGCGGCTGCGCTCCAGGTAGCCGAACGCTTCCGCAACTTCGCACGGCAGCCCATGGCGCCGCGCGTGCTCCACTTTGCCGGGATCGGAGTCGATGCCGACGACCGATTTGTAACCGGCCTGGGCGAGCACGTTCACGAGATAGCCCGGCCCACAGCTGACCACCAGGATGCGAGCGCCGCGATCGCTGGGCAGGTGCTGCAGGTAGTTGGCGCGGTAGTACGCTGCAAACGAGCTGTAACCCGCCTCGATGTCCTTGGGCGCCTGCCAGTACGAGTCGAAGGGCTCGAGCCGGGCGGCCAGGACACGGCGCGTAGGGGCGGCCTTTTGCGGTACGAGTGGCTGCGCGTTCATTGGGCCTTGACTGGAACCTGGAGGGGTCCCGGTAAATTCGTCAATGCGAGCCGGAGTTCCCCGGACGCCCTGCAGGCACAAAACTTGCTCCTCTTTTGACTGATGCGCATCCTCTTCTGTAACTACGAATACCCGCCGCTGGGCGGTGGCGGCGGCGTCGTGATGGCTGCGCTGGCGCGACAGCTCGCCCGCCGGCACGAGGTAACAGTGCTCACCTCGCGCGCGGGCGATCTAGCCGCGGAAGCCGACGACCAGGGCGTGCACATCGTGCGCGTGCCTGTGTTCTTTCGGCGCCAGCTCGCGGTCGCGAACTTTCCGTCGATGCTCGCGTACCTGCCGAGCGGCTTCGCACGCGGCCTGTCGCTGCCGCGCGCCGGGTTCGATGTAATCAACACGCATTTCGTCGTGCCGACCGGGCCGCTGGGCCACGCACTCGCACGCTGGCATCGCCTGCCGAATGTGCTTTCGGTGCATGGCGGCGACCTGTTCGATCCGAGCAAGCGCTCGTCGCCGCATCTGCATGCGCCTCTGCGAGCCGCGGTGCGTTGGATGCTCGCGGCAGCCGACGAGGTGATAGGCCAGTCGCGCGATACCGTGCGGCACGTCAACGAGATCTACGGCGTGCGCCGGGACGTCGGATTGATTCCGCTCGGGATCGAGCGTCCGTCCACGCGAGTCGCTGCGTCGCGCGCAACCTTCGGCCTGCCTCACGACGCGTTCGTCATGGTCACGATCGGTCGACTGGTCGCGCGCAAGGCGACGACGCAGCTGGTCGACGTGCTGGCCGCGAGCGCGATTCCCAACGCGCACCTGCTGATCATCGGCGACGGTCCGGATGCCGCAGCGATTCGCCAGCGTGCGGCCGATCTGGGCGTCGCGCAGCGCGTGCATCTGCCGGGGCAGGTCAGCGAGTCGGACAAGTACGCCGCGCTCGCCATCGCCGATGCATTCGTCTCGACGAGCCAGCACGAAGGCTTCGGCCTGGTGTTCCTGGAAGCGATGGCCTGCGGGTTGCCGATCGTCTGCTACGACCGCGGCGGGCAGACGGATTTCCTGACGAGCGGCGAGACCGGCTTCGTGGTCAAGCTCAACGACGTCATCGCGTTCGGCCAGGCGGTGCGTGCAATTCATGCCGACATTTATTTGCGACGCACCTTGAGCCAACGGAACCGGCAGCTGGTCGAAAACTATTTCATAGACAGCTGCGCCGCCCGCTATGAGAAGGTGTTCGAAGCTGCAATCGGTCGTCGCCTGGCAGCGGAACGCGGCGTAGCCCCCACCAGTCACTAGGCATGTGCGGCATCGCAGGTATCGTCAATTCTGATCCGGCGCGCGACAGCGCGATGCGCCGCATGCTGGACGCGCTCGCGCATCGCGGGCCGGACGGCGAAGGGATCTATCACGACGAGAGTGCGACGCTTGGGCATCGCCGCCTGTCGATCATCGACCTTGCGGGCGGGCAGCAGCCGCTGCAGAACGCCGATCGCTCGATCCTGCTGGTCTGCAACGGCGAGATCTACAACTATCGCGAGCTGCGCCGCGAGCTCGAACGCGACGGCCACACATTTCTGACTCACAGCGATTGCGAGGTCATCATTGCGCTGTACGAGCGTCACGGCGACCGGCTGCTCGACCGCCTGCGCGGGATGTTCGCGTTCGTGCTGTGGGACGTGAAGCGTCGTCGCCTGCTCGCCGCGCGGGATCACCTCGGGCAGAAGCCGCTGTACTACATGCACGACGAGCGCGGCTTCGCCTGCGCATCGGAGATCAAGGCGCTGCTCGCCTTCGATCGGCGGCGGCCGCGGATGAATCTCGCCGCGCTCGACCAATACCTCGCCCTGCGGCTGGTCGACGCGCCGCTGTCGATGTTCGAAGGCATCCACAAGCTGCCGCCGGGCCATTCGCTGGTGCTCGAAGCCGGCAGCGCGCCGCGCATCGAGCGCTATTGGCGGCTGGAGCAGGAGCCGAAGCTGACAGGCAGCGAAGACCAGCTGTGCGATGAGCTCGAGGCGAGGATCGAGGAGTCGCTGCGTCTGCATCTGGTCAGCGACGTGCCCGTGGGTGCATTCCTCAGCGGCGGCATGGATTCGAGCCTGCTGGTCGCGATGCTGGCGCGCAAGCTCGGCGTTCGCCGGCTGCCGACGTTCACGATGGGGCTCGACTATCAGCGCTTCGACGAGGCGCCTGCCGCGCGCGCGGTGGCGCAAATGTGCGGCACGGAGCATCACGAAGAGCGGGTCAAGCCCGAAATCACTGCGCTGCTGCCCGATCTGGTCGCGGCGCTGGACGAGCCGTCCGATCCGCTCTCGCTGTGCACGTGGCTGCTGGCGCGCTTCACGCGCCGCCACGTCAAGGTCGTGATCGGCGGCGACGGCGGCGACGAGCTGTTCGGCGGCTACGACCGCTACTACGGCAACCTCTACGCGTCGCATTACCGCAAGGTGCCGGAGACGCTGCGCCGCCGAGTGCTTGCTCCCGCAGTTGCATTGATTCCCGAGTCCGGCTGGTACAAGAGCGTCGGCCATCAGCTGCGCTGGCTGCACCATCTGTCGTTCCATTCGGGCGGCGCGCGCTACGCCGCGAGCCTCTCGTATTTCTATTTCGATCGCGAGCGTCGCGAAGAGTTGTTCGCGCCGCAGGTTGCGCAGTGGAGCAAGCTCGACGCCGAGGCCGCGATCCGCGCGCCGTACGAAGAGTCGACCGGCGGCGCGCTGGATCGCATGCTGTTCGCGGACAGCATGGTGCGCCTGCCGAATCATCCGGTGATGATCACGGACCGCATCTGCATGGCGCACGGCCTGGAAGCGCGCAGCCCGTTCATGGATCACGAGCTCGCGGCCTTCGCCGCCCGCCTCGCGCCGGCTCTGAAGGTGCGTGGCGGCACGTTGCGCTACATCCAGCGCAAGCTCGCGGCACGCTACCTGCCGCCGCAGGTCCTGAACCGGCCGAAGCAGGGATTTTCGTCCGCCCTGCCCTACCTGCTGCAGCGTGAGTACGCGCAGCTGTATTCGAGCTGCCTGCGCGACTCGCGTCTCGTGCAGGATCGCATTCTCGACGGCGCTGTAATGACGCGACTCGTCGACGAGCACCTGGCGAAGCGCGCCGACCACGGCAACCGCCTGTGGCTGCTCATCAACGCGGAGGTCTGGTACCGCATGGCGATCCTGGGCCAGTCAAAAGAGGACATGCGTGGAGAGCTGGAGTCCCCGTACCAGGGGAAGAGGGCTGTAGCTGTGGGCTGTAGGCTGTAGCCAGAAAGAAGCATGAAGAACTGGTTGCGCATTTCGATCACCGTACTGGCCTGCGCGCTGCTGCTCATCTACGTCGTCGACGTAGGCGGGGTGTGGCGGACGCTGAGCCGTTGCGACCCGATCTGGGCGCTGGTCGCGCTCGGCGTGTTCACGCTCGACCGCGTGCTGATGAGCTACAAGTGGGGCCTGCTGCTCGCGATCCGCGGCTATCGGGTGACGCTGAAAGAGCGGCTGATGGTCTATTGCAGCTCCATGATGTGGGGCCTGGCGCTGCCGAGCACGGTCGGCGCCGACGGCATCCGCATCCTGCTCGTGCGCCGCTTCGGCGTGCGCGTAGACGATGCGCTGGCGACGATCCTGGTCGAGCGCGGCCTCGGCTTCATTTCGGCGCTGCTGATGGCCGTGATGAGCCTGCTGCTGCTGAGGTTTCTCGTGCCCGATGCAGCCGAGTACGACGTTCCGTTGCTCATCGGCATCGTGAGCCTG
This sequence comes from uncultured Gammaproteobacteria bacterium, assembly GCA_963838635.1. Lineage (GTDB taxonomy): Bacteria > Pseudomonadota > Gammaproteobacteria > Steroidobacterales > Steroidobacteraceae > Steroidobacter. The sequence continues at coordinate 37,035 of CAWISC010000009.1, forward strand.
CTGATTGCAATCGGCGTGCTGCTGCTTTCCTTCAGCAGCAAAGCCATCACGTCCATTCTGGGCCTGCTGCCGCGGCGTGCCGCGCAAAGCTCGGCCGCGCGGCTGCTCTCGCGATTGCACGAAGCGTATCGCTCGCTCGCCTTGGATCGGCGCAGGCTGGCGTTGTTCTTCATGTTGACCGTGGCCGAGCAACTGCTGATGGCGGTCTGCTACGGCTTGATTGCGCTTGCCCTGCAGCTGACCTTCAACCTCGTCTTCCTGCTGGCAGCCGTGCCCCTGTCGATCCTCATCGCAAGGTTGCCGATTTCCATCGACGGCCTCGGCGTCTACGAAGGCATCTTCATCGGCGTGATGTCGCTGGGCGGGGTGCACCCGGACGACTCGTTGGCCCTGTCGCTCGCGGCGCGCGTGTTCCAGATCGCGGTCTGGCTGCCCTGGTGGTTGATGCTGGTGGCGCGGACCGGAGCGTTGCGTCCGCCGGACGATTCGGCTACATCGGAGCCGTCGCCCGGCGAGTCGCCGCGACAGCCGCCGCGGCCGGTTGCTACACCCTGAAGCTGTCGGGCTAAAGCCCGACCTACAGCGCTCTACTAACGCTTGGCGTAGGAGTAGGAGTAGTACGCGGCGTCGTTGCGCTCGGCAGAGCGGTTCAGCACGACGCCCAGCAGATTCATTTCCGCGAGCACTTCCTTCGCACGGCGCAGTGAGCTGCGATCCGTCGTGCCTTCTGCGACGACCAGCAGCAGGCCGTCGATCTGCGGCGCGAATGCGAGCACGTCGTCGGCCGCGAGCACCGGCGGCATGTCGAAGATCAGGATGCGCCGTGGCGTTTCGGCATCCAGCGCCTGCATCAGCTCGGCCATGCGCGGCGAGGTCAGCGTCTCGGACGAATTCAGCATCGGCGTGAAGTTCGGGATGACCACCAGCCGCTCGATGTCCGGCGAGTACACGATGTTCTCGTAGCTGGCGTTGCCCTGCAGGTAGTCGCCCAGGCCCTTTTCACCGTGGACGCTGCGCATCCCGAGGTACTCGGCGACACGCGGCCGCTGCAGGTCGAGATCGATGAGCGCGACCCAGGTGTTCACGTCCTGCGCCAGCGCGATCGCCAGGTTGACGGCGGTGAGCGTCTTGCCCTCACCGGCCGTCACGCCGGTGACCGCGAACGCGTGCCACTGGTTAGCTTCCAGGCGGCGCAGCACTCGCGTGCGCAAGATCTTGTACGCGCGCAACGCTCCGGCGTCCTGGAGCTGCGGCAGGACCAGGTTGTCGTGCAGTGCCGCCTTGTCCAGCGTGATGGGCTGGAAGCGCTGCGCGTGCGAAGTATCGACCGGCGCCGACGGTACGCGGCGCAACCGGGTCTGGGGTCGCAGCGGATCGGGCGGAGTCTGTCGGTGGCGCTCGGCGTTCTTGCGCACTGCTTCTTCGATGATGCTCATGAAGGTGCTCCAGCTGTTGCGCGTGAGAACGCCCAGCGCATCTTGCGATGCGGATTGCGCCCGGGTCGCTCGATGACCGGCACTGCGGTCAGCGGCGTCACGTCGAGAAGGTCACGAATGTCGCGCATGCCGCGGACCGTCGGATCCAGGATCTGCGCGAATACGATCGAGGTCATGGCGGCGATCAGCGCCAGCGCGGCCGCGACCGCGAAGATCGCGATGCGCTTCGGCTTCGCCGGCTTGTCCGGCACCGAGGCGGCGGACTTGACCTTGAACTTGTCGGCAGTGCCGCCAGCGATGGCGGCCTCGCTGACCTCGGCGTCCATCTGCCGCTTGAGCAGCTCCTCGAACTTGGACCGCGCGCCAGCGAGGTCGCGGGTCACCGTCTGGAATTCGCGCTCTACCTGGGGCGCCGCCGTCATGCGGGTTTCGAGGTCCGTCATCTTCCGGCGCAGCTCGAGCCCGCGCGACTGCAGCGCGGCGATCTGCGTGTCTGTTGCGTTCAGCTGAGTCTGCAGTTGCACGGCCATCGGCGAGTCCGACGCCAGCGTGCGATCGGCGGACTCTCCCGACTTGATGCGCGCTTCCAGCGACTCGATATTGCGCTGGATACGCTTGATGTCGGGATGCTCTTCACCGTAACGCTGGCGCGATTCCGCGAGAATGGAGCGCTGCTGCTGCACCTGTTGCCGCAGTGTCATTCCGGACGGCGAGCCGCCGGAACGCATCATGTCGATCTGCCGGCGCAGCGAGATCAGGTCGGGATGGTTGCTGTCGTAGACCGCCAGCTTCTGCTTGTACTCGTTCTCGAGCGCCTGCAGGCTGTTCGTCTCCGGCCCCACCGAGCGTGCCTGCTGCAGCTGTGACTCGAGGAACACGCGCTCGCGCCGCAACCCCTGCAGCTGCGACTCGACGCTGTTGATCTCGTTCTCGGCGCGGTCCATCGAGCTCAGGTTCATCCCGCTCAGCTCGGGCAGCTGGCCGATGTTCTTCGCCCTGAACTCCGCGACCTTGCCTTCCAGCTCGCTGACGCGCTTGCGCAGGCGTTCGGCCTCGGTGGCGTAGAACTTCGCAGTGCCTTGTGCATAGCTGCGACGGTCCTCGCGGTTCGCTTGGAGGAAGGCCTCGGTCAGCCAGGCCGCGCCCTGATGGGCGCGCTGCGGATCGCGGTTGTCGTAGCTGACAGTGAACGCGGTCACGACCTCGCGCTCGCGCCCCGACTCGGGGTCGAGGATCGGCACGGTCACCATGTCGACATCGATGTCCTTACGCAGGCGCTTGACCGCGCTGCGCGGATCCTCCGCCTGGTCCTCGTACAGCGTGTGTGTCTGCAGCAGCCGCGACAGGGTCTTCTCGCTCAGCACCTGCGTGCTCAGGCTCTGCACGTACTGATCCGCGTACAGCGGCTCGTCCGACTGGCGTGCGATCGAGTCCTGCAGCGTGCTACTGGTCGAGCTCTGGCGGATGTTCTCCGCGCCTTCGATCTCGACCAGGGCCAGCGAGGTGTAGATGTCGGGCAGCGCCAGCGCGAGCAGGCCACCCAGCGCCAGGATCGGCAATCCGACCATGAACAGGTAGCGCTTGCGCTTGCGGACTATGCCGACGTAATCGCCGAAGCCTGGAAGTTCGTCGTCGGGGCTGCGGGCGATGGACGGTTGCTGCTGCATGCTCAATCCAGACGTCTCGGTTCGTACACCAGGCCGATGAGAAAGCCGTTCGCACTGCGATCGGACAGCTCATCCGCGTATTCCTGCCACCGATAGCCGTAGGTGGCTGTCACCGCGAAGTTGCGCACCAGGCGCCATTCGAAGCCGCCCTCCGCCGCCACGTACTTGCGGGTCGGAAAAGTGCCGGCCGCCTCGATGTCCTCGTCGCGCGACGCTCGGGCGCCCAGCATCAATGCGATGCGCGGCGACACCTCGTGGTGAATCTGCATACGCAACTGGTAACGCTCCACTACGGTTCCCGCGGATATCGGCTCGACGCTGCGCGTCAGGTCCAGCAGCAGCGTGTTGCGCTGGTTGTTCCACTGGCCGCCGATGCCCGCGATCGCGTTGGTGTCGCTTTCGCCGAACTCCGGTTCTGTCTGCTGCGCGCCGGCGCGCACGTAGAAGCGCGATTGCTCGGTGAAGTTCGTGTCCCATTGCACGAAAGCGCCGTAGGCGTCGGTATCGAAAGTCGTTTCGTATCGGGACGCAATCGCGCGCAAAGACACCGAGGATCTCTCGGAATACCGAAAACCCCAGCCGGCCGAGACGCCTGCCTCGCTGAAGTCCTGCTGCGCGTTTTCGAGCTGCTTGTCGAAATCCGCCTGCAGGTAATGCGCCCCGAAATCGACTCGCTGGCGCTGGGTCACGTCGTAGCTGACGAACGGCGCAATGCGCGCATAGTCGCGGGTGTTGCGCTCGACGAAGCGGCCAGAGTCGCCGTCGACGGGCTCGCCGAGATCGCCGCCGCCCTCATCGCCGCCGGGCAGCTCGCTGCGCACCACGTCCTGGTGCGAAAAAGTGCCCAGCACACCGATGCGCCGGCGCGGTGTCACGTCGACGAACTCAGCGTCCAGGAAGCCGTCGACCGAGTCGTCGTCCGGCTCGTCCGGGAAATACGTGGCCTGGACGCGCGGCGTGATCTCGACCTGCGTGCGCGGGTCGAGCGTGCGGAACGTTACCCGCGCGTCCGCCTCGCCACCCGACACATCCACCTCCGTGCCGGGCGGGCCCAGGTGGTAGTTGTCGCTGTAGCGATAGCCGGCTTCCACGCGCGGCGCGACTTCCCAATTGGCGGCGGAGGCCGTGCTTGCCGCGAGGGCTGCAAACAACAGGGCGGGACTGATGAACTGCGGCGTAACCAGGCGCCGCGGCGAATTACGGCACAACAACGATGTCTCCACTCAGTAGCTCAATGTTGGTGTCGAGGCTTCGGCCGCGAATGACGTCGTTGTAGCGAAACGCCATCGCTTTCTGCTGGCTGCCCTGTCCGCGCAGCACGATGATGTCGTTGGTCGCGGCGAACGGCGTCATGCCGCCTGCCATGCTCAATGCCTGCATGATGTTCACGCTCGGGTTGACGATGAATTCGCCGGGCTTGTTGACCTGCCCGAGCACGAAGATCTTGTTGCCGCGGATCTCCTGCACGGAAATCGTGACCACGGCGTCGGAGATGTAGCGCGTCAGACGCTCGCTGACGGTCTTGTTGAGCTCCGGCACGGTCTTGCCGCGTGCATCGACTTCGCCGACCAGCGGAAACGAGAACGCGCCGTCCGGCCGTACCAGCACGGTGCGTTGCAGGTCCGGCTCCTTCCAGACGGCGATTTCGAGCGTGTCGCCCGGCTTCACCGTGTAGCCGGCCGTCGCTTGTGCGTGCACCGATGCGACGACTGCGAAGTAGGCGACGCCAGCTCACGAGCAGGCAGCGCGCCATGCAAAAAAATCCTGGGAAAAAACTACGCAGCCTCATTCGGAACGACTCCAGGGAAAGGTTGGCTTGGGCCTTGCAGGTGATGTGCCAACGATCGTCGCTGTCGCCGCAAGCAGTCGCCGATGAGCCGCTAACCCGCGGCGGGACGGCCGGCGAGCAGGAAAAACCCTGTCGGAAATTTTAGGTGAAGGCGCCGTTGCGGCGACCGCGGTTGTAAATACGTTGGATCGAGTCATGTCTGGTGCAAAAAGTACAAGTCCCAATGGCAACATCGACGTTGCACAACGCGCAACGAGCCCTCGCGGGCCCGCGCTGTCAGTCATCGTGCCGCTGTACAACGAGCAGGAAAGCGTACGTCCGCTGTACGAGGCGATCGTGCAAGCGGTCGATCAGATCGGGCGGCCGTATGAGATGGTGTTCGTCGACGACGGCAGCAAGGACGACACAGTCGCCGTCGCTGCTTCGCTCGCACGCCGCGACCCGAGGCTGCGCATCGTCAAATTCCGCCGCAACTACGGGCAGACGGCCGCGATGGCCGCGGGCATCGAGCATGCGAACGGCGAAGTGCTCGTCACCATGGACGGCGACCTGCAGAACGATCCGGCCGATATCGCGCTGCTGCTGGAGCAGATCGACTCCGGCTTCGACCTGGTCGTCGGCTGGCGTCACAACCGTCAGGACAAGCTGATCTCGCGCAAGATCCCTTCGCGCATCGCGAACTGGCTCATCGGCCATGTGACCGGCGTGCCGATCCGCGACAACGGCTGCTCGCTCAAGGCGTTCCGCGCGAGCCTGATCAAGTCCATCCCGCTGTATTCGGAGATGCACCGTTTCATCCCGGCAATGGCGTCGATCGCCGGGCCGCGCGTCGCGCAGATCCGCGTGCGGCATCACGCGCGGCGCTACGGCGAGTCGAAGTACGGCCTGTCGCGCATCTACAAGGTGCTGCTCGACCTGATGGTGATCAAGACGATTGCGAGCTTCGCGTCGCGGCCACTACGCTGGTTCGCGTTGCTGTCGCTGCCGCTGTTCGCGCTCGCGTTCATCGCATTCGGCCAAACCGTCGTGGACCTGTTGCTGGGCGGCGATGCCATCTCGCTGCCGATCGCCGGCTCCGGGGTGATCTTCCTGGGCTCGGCGCTGATTCTGTTATGCAGCGGCGCGCTGGCGGAGCTGATTTATGCCCGCGGCGACGTCCGTGACCGTGAATTCCTCAAGCTGACCCAGACGATCCTCGCAAGCGCACGCAACCCTGAGGCGAATCGGGCGTTATAGAGCACCATGAAGCCGCAAGCCGCTCCTCCGTCGCTTTCCGTCATCGTTCCGATCGGTGCGCGCCGCGCCGCCGACCTCGGCGCGCTGTACCGCGAGTACCGCGCCAGCATCGCGGCAACGGGTGCAACGCACGAGTTCATCTTCGTGCTCGACGGCCCGCGTCCGGAAGAGCGTCGCGCCCTGGAGGCGCTGCTGCGCGCAGGCGAGGAGTTCACGATCGTCAACCTCACGCGCAACTTCGGCGAGGCCGCAGCGCTGACCGCCGGATTCGAGCGCTCGAGCGGCGGCACGATCGTAACGTTGCCCGCGTATCAGCAGGTCGAGCCGGGCGACATCCGCAAGCTGCTCGCAGCGCTGAGCACTGCAGACCTGGCCATCGGCTATCGCTCGCCGCGTCACGGCAATGCGCTGGACCGCGTGCGACGCTCGGCATTTCATGGCCTCGTCAATTTCGTGACCGGGGCGCGCCTGCGCGATCTCGGCTGCGGCGTCCGCGCAATGCGGCGCCAGGTGCTGGCAGAAATCGATCTTTACGGCGATCAGCATCGCTTCATGCCGATCCTGGCGATGCGCCTCGGCTTCCGCGTCAGTGAGATCCCGATGCGGCAATCGACGCAGGACCGCCATGGGCGCATCTACCGTCCGCGCGAGTACGTGCATCACCTGCTGGATCTGTTCAGCATCTTCTTCCTGATGCGCTTCACGAAGAAGCCGCTGCGTTTCTTCGGCATGCTCGGCGCGGCGACCTTCGGCGTCGGCGCAGTGCTGATCGCTTACCTGGGAATGGATCGACTGTTGTTCAGCGAGCCGCTGGCCGACCGTCCGGCGCTGTTACTCGCTGCGCTGCTGCTCGTACTGGGTATGCAGATCTTCGCCCTCGGCCTGCTCGGCGAGCTCATCATCTTCACGCACGCGCGCGGTCTGAAGGACTATCGCGTCGAAGAGATCATTCAGTATCCGGACGCTGTCGCAGCGTCGGATTCGGGGAGCGACGCCGTGCCGGGGGAACCGACCGGCGCAGGTCCTGAGATGCGCCCCACCGCCCCACCTGCCGTTACCGCCTGAGTCTCGCTGTTCAGCGTCACTGTGACGCTGTCCAGAATTCGCGCGGGCAGCCGCTCGGGCTGCGCAGTCGCGTAGATCATCGTCACTTCCGACAATCGCGCCGAGGCGGCTGTTACGCCGTCGGCAACGCAGGAATGCGCCTGCCGGATCATCACGACATGCGGCCGGCCGAGACGATCGTGCAGCGCCTGCAGCTGCACCAGCAGCGCGTCGGTGAACACAGGGCGCGTCTCTGCGCCGAGTCCAGCCAGATTGATGGCTACGCTCGCTGTCGGCTGATCGAGCGCGGCAAGAATGTCCGTGAGCCGCGGGACTTCGTGAGCGTCGCCGAACACCTGCACCTCGCCCGGCACCCGCAGTCCGCCGACATCCGCATCGATGATGCAACACTGGTAACTGCTCGCGAGGAACTGCTCGAGGAGTCGATTGCATAGCGCAGCCTTGCCGCTGCCGTCCGGCCCGTGCACCAGCAGTGAATCGCGGCAAGGCGTGATCTCGACGGGCGAGCCGTTCTCGCGGACACCGACGATGACCTTGTGGCGCGGCATCGCAGCGGCCAGATCGGTCGCGACCAGGTCGCGCGCCAGCTCCAGAAATCCTTCGCAGTACGAACCTTGCGTGGTGCGATTCGCAACGCGCTTCACGAGTGTGTCGGCGTTTTGTACCGCCACTGCGTGCCCGGCGAACTCGAATAACGCCAGGTCGTTCTCGCCGTTGCCGATCGCAACCAGGTTGTGGCGCGACACTCCGAGCTCGCGCAATGCAGCCCACACACCCGAGGCCTTGTTGACGCCGGCGGGCAGCATCATGAGTGCGCCCGGATTGGTGACGAGCTGGAAGTCGAGCTGGAGCTTGCGCAGCGCGGCGCTGACTTCGGCCTCGTTCGCCTTGACGGTGGTTACGATCGAGCTGCCGACCGACAGCGGCGTGACGTGCCGGCGTCGCAGCTCCTGCAGGAGGATTTCCGGAGGCGCCTGCGCGAGGATCTCGGACTCGCGCGTCGCCGGCCGATGCATGACGGCGCCGTTTTCGGCGACGACGTAATCGAAGAGGCGAGCTTCCGGAAAGATTTCCAGCAGCTCGCGCAACTCACGTCCGGTCACCAGGATCAGCTTGCGGCCGGTCGCGGCCAACGCGCGCAACGCTTCGATGCAACGCTCGTCGTAATGACCGTCGCGTGCCAACGTTCCGTCGAAACCAGCGGCGAGGGCCACGTATCTCATCTGAACAGCTCGTCATAGGCCGCGAGCAATCGCGGCACCTCATGCTCCCAGGCCAGCTCGGTCTTCACCCGCTCCAGGCCGGCGGCGCCCATGCGGGCGCGCAGGTCGGCGTCGTCGAGCAGCGCGACCAGCTGGCGCGCCATGTCGATCGGATCGTTGCGCTTCGCGTACAAGGACGCGTCCTGCGCCGACACGCGGCCTTCGGTCAGGTCGAACTGCACGATCGGCTTGCCGAGCGCCATGTACTCCATGATCTTGTTCATGGTCGACTTGTCGTTCATCTCGTTCGCGACGTCCGGGTTCACGCAGACGTCCGCAGTGTTGAGCATCGCGAGCAGCTCGTCGTCCGGCACGCGGCCGGTGAAGGTCACGTACTCCGCGACGCCGAGCTCTTCCGCGCGTTTGCGCAGCGCTGGTAGCTCCGTACCGCCGCCGACCAGACCGAACTGGATATCGTGCCGCTGCATGTCGTGCACGATGTGCTGCACGGATGCGAGCAGCCCGTCGATGCCTTCCTGTCGGCCCATTACGCCGACGTAGCCGACCAGGTAACGCCGGCCTTTCTTGAGCGCGGGCGTCGGCGGCAACAGGCGCAGGCGGCGCAGATCCGGGCCGCTGCGCACGACGAACACCTTCTCCGGCGAGCGCTCGCCGCGCTCGATGGCGATCCTGCGATAGGACTCGTTGGTCGCGACGCACACGTCCGCGGTCTTGAACGTCGTGCGCTCGAGCCAGAGCATGAGGCGATAGAACAGGTCCCGGCGCTGGAACTTCGCTTCGTACAGCTCGGGATTGATGTCGTGGTGGTCGAACAGGAACTTCTTGCCGAATATCTTGTAGAAGCCGCCGATCAGGAACAGCGTGTCGGGCGGATTGCAGGCGTGGATTGCGTCGAAACCGCGCTCCATCAGTACCCGCAGCGAGAGCGCGAACTCGGCAAGCAGCGCCCAGCTGTACTCGGCCAGGTAGCCGAGCGCGCCGTTGCCTTCGAACGGCATCGGATGGCGGTAGATCGCGATGCCGTCGATCTCCTCGAAGCCCTTCTCGTAGCCTTTGCCCTTCGGGCAGATGATCGACACGAGATAGCCGGCCGCCGCGAGCGTGCGCGCCTCCTGCCAGACGCGCCGATCGAACGGACACGGCAGATTCTCGACGATGATCAGGACACGGCGGCCCTGCCCCGCCATCACGGCCGCGGAGCTCACTGCGTGTTCGTCGACTGCCATCGCACCCTCGTCACCAGCAAACGCCGCGATACTGCGCGTCGTGCGCTTTGCGATCGGGCAGTCCTACGACGTCGAGCAGCAACTGATCCGGGCGCGTGTGCGCCTGGAGCGCCGCGAGTGCTTCAGGCGTCTTGCTGGCGACCACCAGCACGTCCGCCTCGCGCACCAGCTGTGCGACGTCGCCGGTCATCACCGACGCGATGTGCGGGATGCTTTCTTCGATGAAGCGGCGGTTCGCGCCGATCAGCCGCGCGACGTTCACCTGCGGATCGTAGATCGACAGCTGCAGCCCTTTGCCGATGAAGCGCTCCGCCATGATCACCAACGGGCTCTCGCGCAGATCGTCGGTGCCCGCCTTGAAGCTCAGGCCGAGCATGCCGACGCGGCGCTTGCCGCTCGCGAGCACCTGTTCGATGGCGTGCTCGATATGCGCAGTGTTGCTGGGCATGACATTGGCGAGCATCGGCACGTTCGATATCGGCGCTCTTCGCCAGGTACACGAGCGCCTTCAGGTCCTTCGGCAGGCACGACCCGCCGAACGCGAACCCCGGGCGCAGATAGGCGGGCGAGATGTTGAGCTGGCGATCCATGCACAGCAGCTTCATCACTTCGTGCGGGTCCACGTTCGCCGCCTGGCAGACCCGGCCAATTTCGTTCGCGAACGTCACTTTCACGGCGTGGAAGACGTTGCAGGCGTACTTGAGCATCTCGGCGGTGCGGATCGACGTATGCACGAACTCGCACGGCAAATGACCGAAGATGCTGCGCAACGCCTCGACGCCGTGCGGGTCGCTCGCGCCCACGACCGTCAGCGGCGGATGGTCGTAGTCGTGGATCGACGTGCCTTCGCGCAGGAATTCCGGCTGAAAGCACAGGCTGAAATCGACGCCGGCCTGCAGACCCGAGGCGGCTTCGAGCGCGGGGCCGATCACTTCCTCGACTGTGCCGGGCTTGACGGTCGAGCGGATCACGACGACGTGACGCGTCGTCTTCTGCGCCAGCACCGCGCCGATCTGCTCCGCGACTCGCGTGATGGCGTCGAGGTTCTGATTGCCGTTACTGCGCGCCGGCGTGCCGACGCAGATGAAGGACACGTCGGTGCCGAGAACCGCATCGCGCACGGAATCCGTCACGGTGACCTTGCCGCCGCGGATCACGCTGCGAGTCAGCTCCTGGATTCCCGTCTCGACGATCGGCGCCTGCCCTCGCCGCAGCATCTCCAGTTTCGCGGGGTCGATGTCTACGCCAGTCATCTCGTGCCCGTCGCGCGCGAGGCAGGCGAGCGATACGGCGCCGACATAGCCGAGACCGAAGATGCTGATCTTGTGCGTCGTCGCCGGCGCGAGGGCTTCATCGCCGGCCGCATCGTGCAGCCACGCGTGTCGCGCTGTCGCCGTTTCCGTCTTCGACGCGTCACCCTGCAATGTCATGCTCTCTCCGATCCGATAGTGATGTGCGAGCGTTTGCGCACGCGAAGCGGCAAGTTCTATGCCGCCATGGAAAATCTACAGAGTGGTGTCGCCCGCGTGCGACGTGGCTGACATACACGCCTGTTTCGCATGTGACGCGTCAGCGCTCGACGCAGAGACCAGTGGATAGTTTTCCGACAGCGCCTGCGAGAACTTGCACAAGAAAAACCTTATTACAAAGGAACCGCAGGGGCGCTTGAAGAATTTGCACCTCAAGCAATGCGAAAGCTCTGAAGGGGATCAAACGAAGTGGATGCGCGGATTACTTTGCACGAGGGCGGGTTGGGCAACCTGCTCGGTCGCTCGCACGCGATGAAACAGGTGTTCGCTCTGATCCAGCGCGTCGCGCCGACCGAAGCGACAGTGATGATCATGGGCGAGAGCGGCTCGGGCAAAGAGCTCGTCGCCGAGTGCATCCACACACTCAGCCACCGCGCCCAGGGACCGCTAGTCGCGATCAACTGCGGCTCGATTCCCGCTTCGCTGATCGAGGCCGAGCTGTTCGGCTACGAGAAGGGCAGCTTCACGGGAGCATCGCGCTCGCACGCAGGCGTGTTCGAGCGCGCGACCGGCGGCACGCTGTTCCTCGACGAAGTCACGGAGATGCCGCTGGATATGCAGACGCGGCTGCTGCGCGTGCTGGAGACCGGACGCTTCTATCGCGTCGGCGGCACGCAGGAAATCAAGACGGACATCCGCGTCGTGGCCGCGACCAATCGCAACGTCACCGATGCGGTCGCGAACCGACAGCTGCGCGAAGACCTGATGTATCGCCTCGCTGTTTTCCCGCTGCACCTGCCGCCGTTGCGCGAGCGCGCCGGCGACGTGCCGCCGCTCGCCGAACATTTCCTCGGCCTGCTCAATCGCGCCAACAGCACCAGCAAGCGGTTCTCGTCCGCGTTTGCCGAAGCGCTGCGCACGTATCGCTGGCCGGGCAACGTGCGCGAGCTGAAGAACGCGGTGGAGCGCAGTTTCATTCTTGCGGACGACGTGCTCGACCTCGACCTGACGATGTCGATGGCGAACCAGACGCCACACCAGATCGAGCAGCCGCGTCCGGCAGGACTGCACGTGCCGCTGGGATCGCGTCTGGACGAAGCGGAGCGCTCGCTGATCGAAGTGACGCTGGAATATTGCGAAGGGGACAAGCGGCGAACCGCCGCCATCCTCGGCTGTAGCCTTAAAACGCTTTACAACAAGCTCAACAGCTACGCACGCACGGGTGCGCCGGACCATGCACGGATTACTTCGAGCTCGTTGAGCTTGCAGTAGACGGCAAACGCGCTAGACTCGATACCAGACATCCGTCTGGTATCGTCTTTACATGCCCGATCTCAGTCCCAAGCAGCTGGAAGTGCTGGCTTTTATCCGTCGTTTCATGGAGAGCGGCGGCCTGCCGCCGACGCGCGGGGAAATCGCGGCAGGCCTGCGGCTGAAGAACCGGCAGGGGATCGATCAGCATCTGCGCGCGCTCGCCGCGAAGGGCGCGATCGAGCTGATACCGGGCATCTCGCGCGGGATTCGTCTGGCGGAAGCCCCGCAGACGGGATTGCCATTGCTGGGACGGATCGCGGCGGGCGCGCCCATCCTTGCCGCATCCAACATCGAGGACTATGTGAACGTCGATCCGGCGCTGTTTCGTCCGGCAGCCGATTTTCTGCTGCGCGTCCGCGGCGACAGCATGAAGGACGCCGACATCCTCGACCGCGATCTGCTGGCCGTGCATCGCACGAATCAAGCACGCAACGGCCAGATCGTCGTCGCACGCATCGACGATGAAGCGACGGTCAAGTACTACCGGCGGCAAGGACAACTCGTGCGGCTCGAGGCCGCCAATCCTGCTTACGCGCCGATCGAGATCGATCTGCGCGAACAGGAGCTGTCGATCGAAGGGCTGGCGACGGGCGTCGTTCGCACGGTGCTGAGTCGTCGTTCGTGAGCTTTCGGGCACGCCGCGATGAACCGAGCGGAGACACTTCAGCACCTGGCTTGGCTGTGTCGCAATGGCCGCACGGCTGTCGCGCCGGTCATCGAAGCGAGCGGCTGGGCGGAACTTGATGCCGTATTGCCCGGCGGCGGCTGGCAGGCCGGCACGATCGTCGAGCTCATGCCGACAGCCATCGGAATCGGCGAGCTGCGGCTGCTGCTGCCTGCACTGGCGCGTATCACCGGCACTGGACGCCACATCGCGCTGATCGCTCCGCCGTATATTCCGTTCGCGCCGGCACTGTCGCAGCAAGGCGTGCAGCTCGAACGATTGCTCGTCATCCAGGCGCAGCAGGCCGAAGACATCCTGTGGGCAACCGAACAGTCGCTGCGCTGTAGATCTTTCGGCGCCGTGCTCGCGTGGCCGGCAGCGGTCAGGGATCGTGAGATCCGCCGTCTGCAACTCGCCGCCGAAGCCGGCGGCAGCACCGGATTCCTGTATCGCAACGTCGAGGCCGCTCGCTCAGCTTCGCCAGCTGCGCTGCGCCTGAAGCTGCAACGAGTTGCGAATGCGCTGCAGATCGATGTCGTCAAATGCCGCGGCGGACGCAGCGGCGTGTCCCTGAAGGTGCAAGCGTCGTGCTCTGGCTGTGCATAGCGCTGCCGCAATTGCCTTTGGAGGCTTTGCGCTCGGATGACACCGACGCGCCGCTCGTGGTGACTGCGTGCGAAGGCAGCACGCGTTGGGTCGTCTGCGGCAATCCGGCTGCACAGAACGCTCGCCTCAAACCCGACATGAACTACACGGTGGCGCTTGCGCTCTGCCCTGCCGTGCGAAAACTCGAGCGCAGCACCGCTGCAGAAACTTCAGCGCTGGAGCGGCTGGGCGCCTGGGCTTATCAGTTCAGCAGCACGGTAATCCTGGGCGAAGTGCCGCCCGACTTCCGGCAGGCGCGCGGCAGCGCCTTATGGCTCGAGATCGGCGGCAGTCTCAAATTGTTCGGCGGCTTCCGCAACTTCATCGCGGCATTGGAGCGCGAGCTGGGACATCTGCACTACAGCTATCAGCTCGGCATAGGGCCGACGCTGGAAGGTGCTGCGCTGCTGGCGCGTGGCGAAATCCGCGTCGTCATCCCTTCGCTCGCGGCCTTGCAGCTGCGCATTCGCAACATGCCGATCGCACTGCTGGGACTGGCGCCCGAAATTGCGGGTGGGTTGCATACGGTGGGCGTGCGTACGATCGGTTTGCTGCTGGAGCTGCCGCGCGCTGCGGTAATCAAGCGTTTCGGAGTGCAGCTCGGAAACTTTCTCGACCGCCTGATCGGCGCTGCCGCAGATCCGCGGCCGATCTTTCGACTCCCTGCTCGCTACGCTGCGCGCTTCGATTTCGAGTTCGAAGTGAAGAGCACCGAGGCGCTGCTGTTTCCGTTGCGACGTATGCTGCACGAATTCGCCGGCTTTCTGCGCGCGCGCGACACAGGAGTGCAGCAGTTCACGATCACGTTCGCGCATCGTGGCCTGAGCGGCACGCCGCTCGACATCGGCTTGTCGCTTGCCGATCGCGATGCGAACAGGTTCTTGACGCTGGTGCGCGAGCGGCTCGAACACTTCGAGCTGCCCGCACCGACCGTCGGGCTCAGCCTCGCCGCCGATCAATTCGCCATGCCGGCGGCACTGCAAGCAGATCTGATGCACAGCGGCCTGCTACAGAGCGAAGAGCTCGCACATACGGTCGACAGGCTTGCAGCTCGTCTCGGAGCGCAGCACGTTCATGGGCTGCGTCAGGTCGCGGATCATCGGCCCGAAGCAAGCTGGACAGCAGCATCGTCGCAAGCGACGCGTGACAAGCCGCAATTTCCGGAGCGTCCGCTCTGGCTCCTGCAGGAGCCCAAGCCGCTGCAACTGTCGGTGATGCCGCAGATCATGGCGGGTCCCGAGCGCATCGAAGGCGGCTGGTGGGACGCCGGCGACGTGCAGCGCGACTACTACGTCGTGCATCTGAGCAACGGCTCGAGCCTGTGGGTTTACCAGGATCTCGGCGAGCGCGGCGGCTGGTATCTGCACGGATTCTGGTCATGAGCTCTTATGCGGAGCTGCATTGCCTCAGCAACTTCACGTTCCTGCGCGGAGCGTCGCATCCGGGCGAGCTGGTCGCGCAGGCCGCGGCTCTCGGCTACTCGGCGCTCGCGCTGACGGACGAATGCTCGATGGCCGGCGTCGTGCGAGCGCACGACGCCGCCAAGGAGCGGCGTCTGAAATTGATCGTCGGCTCGGAGTTCCGCACGCTCGACGATCTGCACGTCGTGCTGCTCGCGCCGACGCAAACCGCCTATGCAGAAATCTGCGCGCTGATCACTCGCGCGCGTCTCGCGGCGGATAAGGGCGCATATCGACTGTCGCGCGCTGATTTCCAGTCGCAGCTCGATCACTGTCTCGCAATTTGGGTGCCTTCGGCCGAACCGCGCGCCGGCACGGCTGGATGGATGCGCGAGCTGTTTCCCGGACGCTGCTGGATTGCAGTCGAGTTGCACCTCGGAGCGGACGATCCGCGACGCCTTGCGCGCCTGCGGCAACTCGGCGCTGCTCATGGCTTGCCGCTCGTGGCAGCCGGCGACGTGCATATGCATTCGCCGGAACGGCGTGCGTTGCAGGACACTCTTACCGCTATTCGCCATCGTTGCACGCTGGCTGCAGCGGGCCATCGTTTGTTCCCGAACGGCGAGCGGCATCTGCGCTCTTACGAGCAGCTGCGGAAAATTTATCCGCGGGAGCTGCTCGATGAAACGCTGCACATCGCGCAGCGCTGCGAATTCTCGCTCGATGAGTTGCGCTACCGCTATCCGCGCGAGCTGGTCCCGCCGGGCATCGAACCCTCCGAGCATCTGCGCAACTTGACCGAGGCGGGACTCAAATGGCGCTGGCCGGAAGGCATATCGGAGAAGATTCGTGCGGTCGTGGACAAGGAGCTCGCGCTCATCAAGAAACTGCAGTACGAGCATTTCTTTCTCACGGTCCACGAGATCGTGGAGTGGGCGCGCGGCCGGCCGAAACCGATCCTGTGCCAGGGCCGCGGCTCGGCGGCCAATTCGGTCGTGTGCTACGCCCTGCGCATCACCGAAGTCGATCCGCACAACATCGCCGCGCTGTTCGAGCGCTTCATCAGCGCGGAGCGCAACGAGCCGCCGGACATCGACGTCGACTTCGAGCACGAAAGACGCGAGGAGGTCATCCAGCACGTGTTCGAGAAGTACGGGCGCGAGCGCGCGGCGCTGGCTGCAACCGTCATCACCTATCGGCCGAAGAGCGCGATCCGCGACGTCGGCAAGGCGCTGGGGCTCGACCCGGACGTGATCGACCGCCTCGCGAAGATGCAGGCGTATTGGGACAACTGGGAGGCTTTCCGCAACAGTATCGCCAGCCAGGGGCTGCAGCTGGATGCGGACGTCATTCGACGGCTGTGCGCGCTGGTGAAGGAGCTGCTGAATTTCCCGCGACATCTGTCGCAGCACGTCGGTGGGTTCGTGATCGCGCAAGACCGGGTCAGCGACCTGGTGCCGATCGAGAACGCGGCGATGCCCGAGCGCCAGGTGATCCAGTGGGACAAGACCGATCTGGAGTCGCTCGGCCTGCTCAAGGTCGACGTGCTCGCGCTCGGCATGCTGACGGCCCTGCAACAGACGTTCGATCTGCTGGCGAGGGCCGGGACAGGTCCCACGAACATGGAAACGATTCCGCGCGAGGATCCTGAGACCTACGACATGATCTGCAATGCCGACACGATCGGCGTGTTCCAGATCGAGTCGCGCGCGCAGATGAGCATGTTGCCGCGGCTGAAGCCGCGCAGTTACTACGACCTGGTCATCGAGATCGCGATCGTGCGGCCCGGGCCGATCAAGGGCGGCATGGTGCATCCCTATCTCCAGCGACGACATATGTCGCCCGAGGAAGTGCCTTATCCGAGCGAGGAGCTCAGGCCGGTGCTGGAGAAGACGCGCGGCGTGCCGATTTTCCAGGAGCAGGTCATGCAAATCGCCGTCGTCGCCGCGAAATTCTCGCCCGGCGAGGCGGATCAGCTGCGGCGCGCGATGGGCGCCTGGCAGCGCAGCGGCAAGATGGGCATTTACCAGCAGAAACTCATGGACGGCATGCGCGCCAATGGCTACTCGGAAACGTTCGCCGAGCAGATCTACAAGCAGATCGAAGGCTTCGGCGAGTACGGCTTCCCGGAATCGCATTCGGCGTCGTTCGCATTGCTGACGTATGTTTCGAGCTGGCTGAAATGCCACCGTCCCGCAGCGTTTTTTGCCGGTCTCATCAACAGCCAGCCGATGGGGTTCTATCAGCCCGCGCAGTTGCTGGAGCAGGCCAAGCGGCAGCACGTGCCGATTCTGCCGGTGGACGTCACTGTGAGCGAGCATAAGTGCACGCTCGAGCGTGTCGCGCAAGGAATCGCGATTCGGCTTGGAATGCGACTGGTAAAAGGATTGCGCGATGACGAAGCACGGCGAATCGTCGCTGCGCGCAAAGAGCGGGCTTTCACTTCGATGGCAGAGGTCGTGCAGCGGGCTGGGTTGTCGCCGCGTGCGACGCGCGCGCTGGCGATGTGCGGCGCGTTTCGCGATTTGACGGAGCATCGTAATCTCGCGTTCTGGGAAGCTCTGGCCGTGGAGCGCGCGCGGTTGCCGCTGGCTGACGCGCCGGGCGCCGAAGAACTGCCCACGCTGCCGCGGCCGAGCGAATGGGAAGAGATTCTGCGCGACTACTATCAGCTGGGTCTCAGCACCGGGCGACATCCGCTGGCAGTCCTGCGCCCGCGTTTGCGATCACTCGGCATTCTCAGGCGCCGCGACCTGGGGACAATCACCAGCGGCAGTCTCGTAAGTGTCAGCGGGCTGGTGACTCATCTGCAGCATCCGCAGACTGCGAAGGGCGTCGTCTTCGCTTCGCTCGAAGACGAGACCGGCATCAACAACATCATCTTCTGGCCGGGAGTGTTCGAAGCCGAACGACCGAACATCATCGGCACGACCCTGCTGGTCGTGTCAGGACTGCTGCAGAACGAACAAGGAGTGATTCACGTCGTCGCCCAACGCGTCGAAGACTACTCGCACTGGGTCGATCGACTGCCCCGCAAGTCGCGGGACTTTCACTGAAGTGGATCGGCGCCTACGCGCGCGGATAGGAAATCGTATCGACTCTCAGCTTGGCGTAACGGCTGGCTGCCAACGCTTTGCGCAGCTTTTTGGCGGCATCGGCCCGCTCACGACGGGACTTGTTGATCTCGGTCTTGGCAACGACGAGGTCGATGACCTGGCCGCGTGCGATCTGGCGCCGTTCGAGTGTGTTCATTGTGGTACCTCCACAAGTGACCCGGTTTTCCCTGCAAGCTCACGGAAAAAACCCCGCCGGATGATAATCCGGCAGGGCTTTCCACTTCAAATTAGAAGCCTGGCAGTGACCTACTCTTGCATGCCCGAAGGGCACACTACCATCGGCGCGCGGCGTTTTCACTTCCGAGTTCGGTATGGGATCGGGTGGTTCCCACCTGCTATGGCCGCCAGGCAAATTGGCTCATGAACGGTCGCGCCTGTTGAGGGCTCAACCGCACCTGAATTCGAAAGTTGTTCGACGCACTTGTCGCATTGAGTAATCAGAGCACACCTTGCATCGCGTCAGACCGCTGCATCGCGGCCCAAGCTGCATTGGGTGTTATATGGTCAAGCCTCACGGGCAATTAGTACCGGTTAGCTGAATGCATTGCTGCACGTACACACCCGGCCTATCAACGTCGTAGTCTGCGACGGCCCTTTAGGGGAATCGAGTTCCCAGGGAAACCTAATCTTGGGGGGGGCTTCCCGCTTAGATGCTTTCAGCGGTTATCCCGTCCGTATATAGCTACCCGGCAGTGCCACTGGCGTGACAACCGGAACACCAGAGATACGTCCATCCCGGTCCTCTCGTACTAAGGACAGCTCACCCTCAAGTTTCCAACGCCCACGGCAGATAGGGACCGAACTGTCTCACGACGTTCTGAACCCAGCTCGCGTACCACTTTAAATGGCGAACAGCCATACCCTTGGGACCTGCTACAGCCCCAGGATGTGATGAGCCGACATCGAGGTGCCAAACTCCTCCGTCGATGTGGACTCTTGGGAGGAATAAGCCTGTTATCCCCGGAGTACCTTTTATCCGTTGAGCGATGGCCCTTCCATACAGAACCACCGGATCACTAAGACCTACTTTCGTACCTGCTCGACATGTCCGTCTCGCAGTTAAGCACGCTTATGCCTTTGCACTCTAGAGCGCGATGACCGACCGCGCTGAGCGTACCTTTGCACTCCTCCGTTACTCTTTGGGAGGAGACCGCCCCAGTCAAACTACCCACCATACACTGTCCCCAACCCGGATTACGGGCCAAGGTTAGAACTCCGAACATCCCAGGGTGGTATTTCAAGGTTGGCTCCACCCGAGCTAGCGCCCAGGCTTCAAAGCCTCCCACCTATCCTACACAGGAAGGTTCAAAGTTCAGTGTAAAGCTGTAGTGAAGGTTCACGGGGTCTTTCCGTCTTGCCGCGGGAACGCCGCATCTTCACAGCGATTTCAACTTCACTGAGTCTCGGGTCGAGACAGTGTGGCCAGCGTTACGCCATTCGTGCAGGTCGGAACTTACCCGACAAGGAATTTCGCTACCTTAGGACCGTTATAGTTACGGCCGCCGTTTACCGGGGCTTCGATCAAGAGCTTCGCCTTGCGGCTAACCCCATCACTTAACCTTCCGGCACCGGGCAGGCGTCAGACCCTATACATCCACTTGCGTGTTCGCAGAGTCCTGTGTTTTTGATAAACAGTCGCAGCCACCGATTACCTGCGACCTCAAACGGCTTCGGGAGTAAATCCCTACACCGTCGGAGGCATACCTTCTTCCGAAGTTACGGTATCAATTTGCAGAGTTCCTTAACCCGAGTTCTCTCAAGCGCCTTGGCAGATTATCTGCCCGCCCACCAGTGTCGGTTTTCGGTACGGTCCAATGTGACCTGAAGCTTAGAGGCTTTTCCTGGAAGCGGGGCGTCAATCACTTCGGTCCGCGTAGGACCTCGTCATCACATCTCGGGGATAGCGAGCCGCCGGATTTGCCTGGCGACTCCCCCTACCTGCTTAAACAGGGAACCAATCCCTGCTGATCTAGCCTTCTCCGTCACCCCATCGCAGTCACACCGGGCACAGGAATGTTGACCTGTTTTCCATCGGCTACACCTTTCGGTCTCGTCTTAGGAACCGGCTCACCCTGCTCCGATTAACGTTGAGCAGGAAACCTTGGGCTTTCGGCGTGCGGGTTTTTCACCCGCATTAACGTTACTCATGTCAGCATTCGCACTTCTGATACCTCCAGCACATCTCACGATGCACCTTCGCAGGCGTACAGAACGCTCCCCTACCACCTGCACTTGCGTGCAGATCCGCAGCTTCGGCTCATGGCTTGAGCCCCGTTAAATCTTCCGCGCGGGCCGACTAGACCAGTGAGCTATTACGCTTTCTTTAAAGGATGGCTGCTTCTAAGCCAACCTCCTGGCTGTCTATGCCTTCCCACATCGTTCACCACTTAGCCATGAATTGGGGGCCTTAGCTGGCGGTCTGGGTTATTTCCCTCTTCACGACGGACGTTAGCACCCGCCGTGTGTCTCCCACCGGTTCACTTCCTGGTATTCGGAGTTTGCATAGGTTTGCTAAGCCGGGATGGCCCGCTAGCCTAAACAGTGCTCTACCCCCAGGAGTGCTCGATGAGGCACTACCTAAATAGCTTTCGGGGAGAACCAGCTATCGCCGGCCTTGATTAGCCTTTCACTCCTATCCACAGCTCATCGACGTACTATTGCAACAGTAGTTCGTTCGGACCTCCAGTGGGTATTACCCCACCTTCATCCTGGCCATGGATAGATCGACCGGCTTCGGGTCTATTCCCAGCGACTGATTCGCCCTGTTCGGACTCGGTTTCCCTACGGCTCCCCTAGACGGTTAGCCTCGCCACTGAAAATAACTCGCTGACCCATTATACAAAAGGTACGCCATCACCCCATTGCTGAGGCTCTGACTGCTTGTACGTATGCGGTTTCAGGTTCTATTTCACTCCCCTCTCCGGGGTTCTTTTCGCCTTTCCCTCACGGTACTGGTTCACTATCGGTCGATAGAGAGTATTTAGCCTTGGAGGATGGTCCCCCCATGTTCAGGCAGGATTGCACGTGTCCCGCCCTACTCTTTGTTGGTCATCGACTTTGCCTTTCGTGTACGGGGCTATCACCCGCTATGGCCGGACTTTCCAGACCGTTCCACTAAGCTCGATCGACTGGTTCCAACTGGGCTGTTCCGCGTTCGCTCGCCACTACTAACGGAATCTCGGTTGATTTCTCTTCCTCCGGGTACTGAGATGTTTCAATTCCCCGGGTTTGCTTCAGCAACCTATGTATTCAGTTACTGATACTGCCGAAGCAGTGGGTTTCCCCATTCGGACATCTCCGGATCAAAGCTTGTTTGCCAGCTCCCCGAAGCATTTCGCAGGCTACCACGTCCTTCATCGCCTTCTATCGCCTAGGCATCCACCACATACGCTTATTCACTTGACCATATAACCCCAATGAGCCTGGAGTTAATGGCGCTGATTCTCGAATGCGACATGATTCAATGAACTCTATATCTACATAGATTTCGCTGAATCTGATGCGTCAAAACAACTTCCGAATTTTTAAAGAACGGTCGAGCTCCCGAGGAGCTCGCACGAAGCCACACATGCATCGCACGCGGTGCATGTGTGGCTGCGCGCCTTGCGAAACCAAGAATTGGTGGAGCCAGCCGGGATCGAACCGGCGACCTCCTGCTTGCAAAGCAGGCGCTCTCCCAGCTGAGCTATGGCCCCTGACTGCCCTCGCCACGTTTGGAAGGACTGGTGGGTCTGGGAGGAGTTGAACCTCCGACCTCACCCTTATCAGGGGTGCGCTCTGACCAACTGAGCTACAGACCCGGTTTGTTGGTTGACAGTTCAACCGGGCCAGTCTCGCGTGAACCGATAAACAGGTAACTTGAGTGGGAACTCGCATCAGCCTGAGGCTGAAGCGGAGTCTTCTAAAGGAGGTGATCCAGCCGCACGTTCCCGTACGGCTACCTTGTTACGACTTCACCCCAGTCATTGACCACACCGTGGTAAGCGCCCTCCTTGCGGTTAGGCTACCTACTTCTGGTGCAATCAACTCCCATGGTGTGACGGGCGGTGTGTACAAGACCCGGGAACGTATTCACCGTGACATCGCTGATTCACGATTACTAGCGATTCCGACTTCACGCAGCCGAGTTGCAGACTGCGATCCGGACTACGACCGGCTTTTTGGGATTGGCTCCCCCTCGCGGGTTGGCAACCCTTTGTACCGGCCATTGTAGCACGTGTGTAGCCCTGGTCATAAGGGCCATGATGACTTGACGTCATCCCCACCTTCCTCCGGTTTGTCACCGGCGGTCCCCTTAGAGTTCCCAACTGAATGCTGGCAACTAAGGGCAAGGGTTGCGCTCGTTGCGGGACTTAACCCAACATCTCACGACACGAGCTGACGACAGCCATGCAGCACCTGTCTCCAGGTTCCCGAAGGCACTCCCTCATCTCTGAAGGATTCCTGGGATGTCAAGACCAGGTAAGGTTCTTCGCGTTGCATCGAATTAAACCACATGCTCCACCGCTTGTGCGGGTCCCCGTCAATTCCTTTGAGTTTCAACCTTGCGGCCGTACTCCCCAGGCGGAGAACTTAACGCGTTAGCTACGACACCGAGAGGCAGACCCTCCCGACATCCAGTTCTCATCGTTTATGGCGTGGACTACCAGGGTATCTAATCCTGTTTGCTCCCCACGCTTTCGCACATGAGCGTCAGTATTGGTCCAGGAAGTCGCTTTCGCCACTGATGTTCCTTCCGATATCTACGCATTTCACCGCTACACCGGAAATTCCACTTCCCTCTCCCATACTCTAGCAATGCAGTCTCGAATGCAGTTCCCAGGTTAAGCCTGGGGATTTCACACCCGACTTGCAAAGCCGCCTACGCGCGCTTTACGCCCAGTAATTCCGATTAACGCTCGCACCCTCTGTATTACCGCGGCTGCTGGCACAGAGTTAGCCGGTGCTTCTTCTATGGGTTACGTCAAGACCCCGAGGTATTAGCTCGAGGCTTTTCTTCCCCACCGAAAGGGCTTTACAACCCGCAGGCCTTCTTCACCCACGCGGCGTCGCTGGATCAGGCTTTCGCCCATTGTCCAATATTCCCCACTGCTGCCTCCCGTAGGAGTCCGGACCGTGTCTCAGTTCCGGTGTGACTGGTCGTCCTCTCAGACCAGTTACGGATCGTCGCCTTGGTAGGCCGTTACCCTACCAACTAGCTAATCCGACTTGGGCTCATCTGATAGCGCCAGGCCTTGCGGTCCCCGGCTTTCCACCGTAGTGCGTATGCGGTATTAGCCCGAGTTTCCCCGGGTTGTCCCCCACTATCAGGCAGATTCCCAAGCGTTACTCACCCGTCCGCCGCTCGTCAGCATGTATTGCTACACCTGTTACCGCTCGACTTGCATGTGTTAGGCACGCCGCCAGCGTTCAATCTGAGCCAGGATCAAACTCTTCACTTAAAGGCTTGAGACCATTCAAGTGACGAGAGCATCCAACAAGCTCTACTGGCTAATTGGTTACTCATCGTCGTGTTGCGCTTCGCAACGGACCGACACGAGTCCCCACACAAATTACCTGTTTCGATTTTTAAAGAGCGATCTGCACGCGGGGCGCAGACAGAAGCGGAATTATAACCGGCATCCACACTCCGTCAACCTCAGCAATATGCTGACTGTTGAGGGAATTTGGGTGTCGGCGACCGGCTGTTTTATGAGCCAGGTCCTCCGCAAGAGGTCGCGCAGTTTACTGACGGGACCCTGGGTGTCAACACCTAGGTCGCGAAATCTTCAGCTTTTCTTCTGCATCACTTCGATTCGCAGGAATCCCCGCTTGCCGACCTGGAACATGCGGGCTGGGCCCGGGGCGATCAAGGCCTTAGGGTTGTCGACCCTTTCGCCGTCGACTTTCACTCCACCCTGCTCAATTAGGCGATGCGCCGCGGACGTGCTCTCCACCAAGCCCGCCTGCTTGAGCAGCCGTGCCAAGGAGATCGTTGCTTCTTCGATCGTCTCGACCCGGGTGGGAATATCCGTAGGCGTCTCGCGTTTCTGGCTGCGACTCCTGAAGTTATCCTCGGCGCGATCAGCCGCCTCGGGGCCATGAAAACGCCCAGTGATTTCCTTCGCCAGCTCCAGCTTCGCGGTCATCGGATTGCGTCCCGCGTCGACGGCCTCACGCAGCTCCGCCAGCTCCGCATTCGACCGAAACGACAACAGATCGAAGTAGCGCCACATGAGCTCGTCGGAAACCGACATGAGCTTCCCGAACATGTCATCAGCCGGCTCGGTGACCGCGATGTAATTGCCCAGCGACTTCGACATCTTGTTGACGCCATCGAGCCCTTCGAGCAGAGGCATCGTGATCACCACTTGCGGCTCCTGGCCGAATGCTTCCTGAAGCTGCCTGCCGACGAGCAAGTTGAACTTCTGATCCGTGCCGCCAAGTTCGACGTCGGCCTTGAGCGCCACGGAGTCGTAGCCCTGTACGAGCGGGTAGAGGAACTCATGGATCGCGATGGGCTGGCCACTCTTATAGCGCTTGGCGAAATCATCGCGTTCCAGCATGCGCGCGACCGTGTGCTTTGCCGCGAGCCGAATCAGCCCGACCGAGCTCATCTCG
This sequence comes from uncultured Gammaproteobacteria bacterium, assembly GCA_963838635.1. Taxonomy (GTDB): domain Bacteria; phylum Pseudomonadota; class Gammaproteobacteria; order Steroidobacterales; family Steroidobacteraceae; genus Steroidobacter. The sequence continues at coordinate 61,885 of CAWISC010000009.1, forward strand.
TTCATCCAGTGAGAGTTGAAGACGATGCGCGTCTTGTGCGGATCGAGAATCTTGAAAATCTGCTGCTGATAAGTAGTGGCGTTGGCCTGCACTTCCTCGACCGTGAGCGCCGGTCGCGTGGCATTGCGCCCCGACGGGTCGCCGATCAGACCCGTGAAATCGCCGATCAAAAACAGCACCTCGTGGCCGAGATCCTGGAATCGACGCATCTTGTTGATGAGCACTGTGTGGCCCAGGTGCAGATCCGGCGCGGTCGGATCGAAGCCGGCTTTGACCCGCAACGGTTGGCCACGGCGCAGCTTCGTCAGCAGCTCCGCCTCGAGCAGGATCTCGCCCGTGCCGCGCTTCAGCTCGGTCAGTTGCTCTTCAGCTGTCAGCATACATTCCCAGTTCCGCCAAACGCGCGACTCTAAGGCGTTCGCCTGCGCAATCGCAAATTGCCGCAAGTTGCGCGTCGCGAATGCAGCTCGCTGTGGGTTGACGGCAGCACTGCTCATCTTCTACCTTCGCGACGCCCATACAACTCACTGATCACAAGTGGGATTTCGAAGGTGTCACAGCAACCCAGGACCGCATTCGACTACAAACCCGTCTCGCCGATGTCGCGCCGGTCCGCGCATGCGAAATGGTTCGCCTCAGGGCTGTTGCTGCCACTAATCGGCGGCGGCATCGCCTACATGCTGGCGAATCGCGAACCGCCCGCGCTTGCACCGCCGCCGCTGCAGGCAGACGCGCTTGGTTTGGATCTCCCGGCGCTGCCGATGGAACAGCTCTCGGTGCCGCAGCCGCTTGGGCAGACCGTCGAGTTTGTCGTCCGCCGCAACGACACGCTCGACCGCATCTTCCGGCATCTCAAGCTGAACCTGACGGACCTGGCGAGCATTCGCGAGTTGCCGGGCGTGCAGCAGCAACTCGATCGCCTGCGTCCGGGCGACACCATCAGACTGGTTCACGACGAAGGCCTGGTTCAGTCGCTGAGCCGCCGCATCAGCGAGACGGAAGTGCTGTCGGTAACCCGAGTCGACGAGACCGGCACCGCGCCATTCGCCGCCGAAGTCGTCGCGACGCCGGTCGACATCCACGAAAGCCATGCGCAGGGCACGATCGATTCGTCGCTGTTCGTCGCCGCGCGCGCCGCAGGCGTCAGCCCTGAAATCATCTTGCGGCTCGCCAACGACATTTTCGGCTGGGACATCGATTTCGCGCTCGACATCCAACCCGGCGACCGTTTCAACCTGATCTACGAGCAGAAGTTTCGCGACGGCGAATACATCGGCGACGGGCGCATTCTCGCCGCGGATTTCTTCAACGACGGCGCGGTTCATCGCGCCGTGTACTTCGAATCCGCCGACGGCAAGATTGCCGACTATTTCACGCCCGAAGGGCGCAGCATGCGCCGGCAATTTCTGCGCGCACCTCTCGACTTCACGCGCATCAGCTCGAACTTCAATCCGCGCCGGCGCCACCCGATCCTGAACATGATCCGCGCGCACAAGGGCGTCGACTACTCTGCTCCGACCGGCACGATCATCAAGGCCGCGGGCGACGGCCGTGTCAGCTTCGTCGGCACCAAGGGTGGTTATGGGCGCGCCGTGATCCTGGAGCACGGCGGCGGGATCTCGACGTTGTACGGCCACATGTCGCGCTTCGCGGGCGGGCTGCGCGATGGCAACCGCGTGAAACAGGGAATGACCATCGGCTATGTCGGCAGCTCGGGCGCGGCCACCGGTCCGCACCTGCACTACGAATACCTCGTCAATGGCCTACATAAGAATCCACGGACCGTCTCCCTGCCCGATGCAGCTCCGATTCCAGCGGGCTATCTCGCGGAATTCAAGTCGCGAAGTGGACTGTTGCTGACGCGGCTCGACCGGGCAGGTGATGCCGGTGTCGGCATCGTCGCCACGAACTGAAGACGCCGGCAAGCTGTAACACAAGCGGTACGGGGCCCGTAGTATTCTCCCGGGCTCCTCGTTATCGCATCGCTCCTCCCATGCTCGACGTGAATCTCAAGGCTCCCGAGCACTACATCAATCGGGAATTGTCATTCCTCGCTTTCAATCTGCGCGTGCTCGCGCAGGTTCACGACGAGTCACTGCCGCTGCTCGAGCGAATCCGCTTTCTCGGAATTTCGTGCTCGAACCTCGACGAGTTTTTCGAGATCCGTGTCGCCGGCCTGAAGCAGCGCCAGGAGTTGGGCTCGCTCGGCGGGGGACCCGATGGCATGAATGTGCCGGAGCAGCTCGCCGCGATCCAGAAGCGGGCACTCGCGCTGGTCGAGGACCAGTATCAGTTGCTGAATCAGCTGGTCTTCCCGAGCCTCGCGGGACAGGGAATCGAGTTCGTGAACGCCAAGACCGCGACTGCCAAGCAGCGCGATTGGCTCGCGGACTACTTTGCGAAAGAAGTGGAGCCCGTTCTCACGCCGCTCGGTCTGGATCCCGCACGCCCATTTCCTCGCATCCAGAACAAGAGCCTGAACTTCATCGTGCGCCTGTCGGGCAAGGATGCTTTCGGACGCGATGCGGAGCTCGCAGTGGTGCAGGTGCCACGCTCCCTGCCGCGCATCATCCGGCTACCCCAGTCGCGTAGCGCGTCGGAGCGGACGCATTTCGTTTTCCTCTCGACTGTCATCTCGATGTTCGTGTCGCAGCTGTTCAGCGGTATGAAATTCGAAGGCGCCTGGCAGTTCCGCGTCACCCGCAACAGCGATCTGTTCGTCGACGACGAAGAAGTCGACAACTTGTTGCGCGCCGTCGAGGGTGAGCTTGCGCAGCGCCGCTACGGTGCCGCCGTGCGCCTGGAGACTTCGCTCGATTGTCCGCAGGACATCACCGAATTCCTGCTACGTCATTTCGCGCTCGACCCGGCACGATCTGTACCAGGTCAACGGTCCGGTGAATTTGAATCGGTTGATGGCGATCTACGATCTGGTCGAGCGGCCCGACCTGAAATATCCTGCGTTCGCACCGAGCGTGCCGAAGCGGCTGATGGCCAAGGAGGACATCTTCGCGGTCATGCGCGAAGGCGAGCTGCTGATGCACCACCCGTTCGAATCGTTCGCGCCGGTCATCGATTTCCTGCGTCAGGCTGCGAGCGACCCCGACGTACTCGCGATCAAGCAGACGCTGTATCGCGCCGGCCCGCAGTCACCAGTCGTGGACGCGCTGGTCGACGCGGCGCGTGCGGGCAAGGAAGTGACCGTCATCATCGAGCTGATGGCGCGCTTCGACGAAGCGGCGAATATCCGTCTCGCGACACGTCTGCAGGAAGCTGGCGCACACGTGATGTACGGAGTGGTCGGCTACAAAACGCACGCAAAACTGATCATGGTCGTGCGGCGCGAGAGCGGGAAGCTGCGTCGCTACTGTCATTGCGGCACGGGCAACTACCATCCGGACACCGCCCGTTTCTACACGGACTACGGCCTGTTCACCTGCGACGAGGCTGTCGGCGAAGATCTGCACGAGCTGTTCCTGCAGCTCACGAGCCCGACGCGGGTGGCGACGATGCAGAAGATCCTGCAGTCGCCGTTCACGCTGCACGAATCGTTGCTCGAAAAGACCAAGCGCGAGATCGCACTGGCACAGCAGGGCAAACCCGCACGCATCGTTGCCAAGCTGAACGCCCTGATCGAGCCGCAGATCATCCAGGCGCTGTATCACGCCGCGATGGCCGGCGTGAAAGTCGACCTGATCGTGCGCGGTATCTGCGCGCTGCGCCCGGGCATTCGCGGAATCTCGGAGAACATCACGGTCCGTTCGATCGTGGGCCGGCTCCTGGAACACTCGCGCGTCTACTATTTCCACAACGACGGCAATCCTGAGATCTACTGCGCCAGCGCCGACTGGATGGAGCGCAACTTCTTCCGGCGCATCGAGGTCTGCTTTCCGATCGAGCGCAAGCAGCATCGCGATCGCATCATCGAAGACCTGCAGACGTACCTGGCCGACAACACACAGGCATGGATCCTCGGCCCGGACGGCAGCTATACACGTGTCGGCGCCGGCAACTCTCCGGCAGTCAGCGCTCAGGAAACTCTGTTGCGTCGTTACGCGGACGCGTACGACTAGCTGACCCGCAGCCGGAAAGTGCCGGCCTTCAGATATTCGATTTCGTTTTCCAGGTCGGTCGCGGTCAGCGGGTGCGCGTCGAGCCAACCCTTGGGGAAGACGATCTCCAGCGAGCGCCCCTTCGCCTGCAGCTCCAGCTTCGGTAGCGCAGTGGCGCTACGGCCCCGATGCAACAGCACCGCGAGGCGCAGCAGCACGATCAGATATTCCGCCTTGATGTGCCACGGCGGAGTCAGTTCCTGCAATGAATCCACGCTGACCTTGCGCCGATGCGCTCCGACCACCGCGGACAGGATCCGCTGCTCTTCCTGCGGGAATCCCGGCATGTCCGCGTTCGCCAGCAGATACGCGCCATGCTTGTGATAGTGCGAATGCGAGACGTCCAACCCGATCTCGTGCAACCGCGCGGCCCACGACAGGACCAGCTCCGCGAACGGCTCGTCCAGCTGCCACTCACGCGTCGTCTGACGCAGGAAATCCAGCGCTGAAGCCTCTACCCGCTCCGACTGCGCGGCATCGACGTGGTACCGGCCCTGCATCGCGCGCACGCTGCGCACACGGGCGTCTTCGTCGGTGAAACGGCCGACGAGGTCGTACAGCAATCCTTCGCGCAGCGCGCCGTCCGCAACGCGCATACTCTTGATGTCGAACGCATCGAGGATCTCGACCAGGATCGCCAAGCCGCCCACGAATACCGGCAACCGCTCGTCGCTCAGCCCCGGCAGGCGCAGCTTCGAAATCTCGCCAGCCTTGACTGCATGATCGAGCAGCGAGTCGACTGCAGCCGGTGTGATAGCGCCATCACCATTGTTGCGCGCGCGGATCACGTCACCGACGGAACGGATCGTACCCGACGATCCGACTGCCTGATCCCAACCGTAGTTGCGGAAGTTCGCGCGCACCGGCTCGAGCTCGAGGCGCGCCGCTAGCCGAGCCCGCTTGATGCGCTTGTCGGTGATACCGCCATCGTTGAAGTAGCGCGAACTCATGCTGACGCAGCCCATGTAGAGGCTCTCCAGCTTCTTCGCGTGCTTGCCCTCGCCGATGATGACCTCGGTGCTGCCGCCGCCGATATCGACCACCAGTCGACGGCCCGGCTCGCTCGGCATCGTGTGCGCGACGCCGAGGTAGATGAGGCGCGCTTCCTCGATGCCGGAGATGATTTCGATCGGATGACCCAGCGCGGAGCGGGCGCGGTCCAGGAATGCACCCTTGCGCCTGGCCCGCCGCAGCGTATTGGTGCCGACCACGCGCACGCTCTCCGCTTTCATGTCGTGCAGCCGCTGTCCGAACCGCTCCAGGCACGCGAGCGCCGTCTCAGTCGCCTCGCGCGTCAGGCGTTCCTGCTCGTCGAGGCCGGCCCCGAGCCGCACCATCTCGCGCAGACGATCCAGAATGATGAGCTGCCCGTGCGAATAGCGGGCGACGACCATGTGAAAACTATTGGAGCCCAGATCGACCGCGGCGATGACGTCCGGGACTTTGCGGGCCATGGCGGGCAGCAGCAGCTGCTGCTAAAGCGAGCTCACGTCGAGAACGATGAGCCGCAACCGCAGGTGGTCGCCGCATTGGGATTGCGGATGACGAACTGCGCGCCTTCGATGTCCTCGCGGTAATCGATCTCGGCGCCCGCGAGATACTGGATGCTCATCGGATCGATCAGCAGCGTGACCCCGCCATTCTCCACGCGCGTATCCCCCTCTTCGGTGTTCTCGTCGAAGGTGAATCCGTATTGGAAGCCGGAGCAACCGCCACCCTGCACGAACACGCGCAGCTTCAGGTTGGGATTGGCCTCCTCGCGAATCAGCTCGCCGACCTTGGAGGCGGCGGCATTCGTGAATACCAGCGTGGGAGCGAGGCTCGGGAGTGCGGATTCGGGGGTCATGGCGTCAGCATGGGGACAGAACGGCTCGGGATCAAGGGGCGCGCCGCTAACTGCTCGCGGTCTTCTCGCTCGCAGCGACCGCGGGCTCCTTGCGAGCCCCTCCGGCCTTACCGGGCTCGTGAATCAGCTTGCCGTTGATCTCCGCGCCCATCTCCATCTCGATCAGCGCGTAGTAGACGTTGCCGGTCACCCGCGCCGTGGCGCCGAGCTCGACCCGGTCGTGCGCGAGGATATCGCCCTTGACGGTGCCGTTGAGCACGACGTTCGGGACCGCGACCGAACCTTCGACGACGCCGCTGTCGCTGACACTGAGCGTCGCGCCCGAGTCCGCCGGCGCATCGACGTTGCCTTTGACGTGGCCGTCGACATGAAACCCGCCGGAGAACTGCACGTCGCCGATGATGCGGGTCCCCGCACCGATGAGCGTGTCGATGCGCTGAAGCTTGGGCTTACTGTTTTTGAACATCGGGTTGTCTTGGGTCGGTGGCGGACGGCGCGGGCACGACCAGGCTCTCCGCCTGGACCTGCCACGGATAGGATTCTCGCACAGGCTGGAGGCGCGTCGAGCGCACCTCGACATTGACGGCGCGGGGCTCGAAGCCTTCCGGCAGCACTACGGCCTGCTCGAACTTCTGGAAGTAGCGGAATTTGAACGGCAGCCCGTCGGCGCGCGCTCCCTCGCCCAGCTGCGTGAGTCCAAGCTGCTCGGGCCGGTTGGCGCGCACACCCTCGATCTGAACGTTGACGGAGCCCGAAACGACGGCGTCCTCGCGCATCGACTGTTGCAGGACGAGCAACAACCGATAGTGCCGCGGCGCGCCGCCGGACTGGACCTGAAAGCCCTGGATACGCAGCCCGCCAATGCCGTCCTCCGGCGAGACGATGCCGCGATAGAAAGTCAGTTCTTCGCGTTGCTTGAGCACCTGCGCCTGCAGGTCTTCGAGATTCTTCTCCACAACGCCGTAGGATTTGTTGTCGACGTTGCGCGCCAGCTCAGCCTTGGCAATGTCGCCGCGCAGTTTCTCGTTCTCCTGCTCGAGCGTCTCGATCTGCGCCGTCAGTTCGCGACGCCGCTGCACCTCGGCGAACTTGCTGTAACCGCCCGCGAAGCGGCCCCACTCGTAAATCACGTACAGCAGCAGCAGGCCACCGAGCACGCCGACGATCGCAATCCCCCGCCGCCGCCACGGGGACTGATAACGAACCACGAGGTGTCCGGTGCGCATCGATCGGGAAAACTGCTCTGAGCTCGTATACGGGCCGTGCGGAACCTGCTGAAATTACAGCACAGGCGCCGTCGGACAATTGAGAGGCGCCGCAAAGAATACCCCAAAGGGTCCCGCATGCTGTGGCTCAAGGCGTTCCACATCGTTTTTGTCGTGACCTGGTTCGCAGGTATGTTCTACCTGCCCCGGCTGTTCCTCTATCACGCGGCAGCCACTGATTCGGTCAGCATCGAGCGCTTTCAAACGATGGAAAAGCGCCTGTTCGGGATCATGACGATCGGCGCGACGCTCGCGCTGCTGTTCGGCATTTCGATACTGAGTGTCGTCCCAGGGCTGCTCCAGGCCGGCTGGCTGCACGCCAAGCTGACGCTGGTCCTGGCGCTGATCGCATACCACGGATGGTGCTATCTCTTGATGCGCGATTTGCGCTATGGACGCAAACGCTCGTCGACGTGGTACCGCGTGTTCAACGAGGTGCCATCGGTGCTGTTGATCGCAATCGTGGTGCTGGTGGTCGTCAAGCCGTTTTGAGCGGTGGTCCGCCCGCTACTGGCCGTCCGTCTGCGGCTTCCTGCGACTGGCGATGTTGCGCAGGTTTTTTTCCTGCGCGGACCATTCCGGCAGCTCCGGCGGATCGTTCGGAAACGCGCGGCGCGCCAGCTCATCCAACGCTCGCGCATAGACCGCGCGTTTGAAATAGATCACCTCGCGAACCGGCGTCCAGTAATCGACCCAGCGCGAGCTCTCGAATTCCGGTTCCTGGGTTGCATCGAAGCGCACGCGATCCTCGGAAGAAGTCAGGCGCAGCAGGAACCAGCGCTGCTTCTGCCCGATGCAAGGCGGATCGGTATTGCGGCGGACGTACTGCCGCGGCAGGCGGTACCGCAGCCAGTTGCGCGTAGCTGCCAGCACCTCTACGTCGTCACGCTCCAGGCCGATTTCCTCCTGCAGCTCGCGATACAGCGCCTGCTCGGGCGACTCGTTCCGCTGCACCCCGCCTTGCGGGAATTGCCAGCCGCGCCCGCCGGTACGGCCGCCGAGCAGCACCTGGCGGTCATCGCGCATCAGCACGATGCCAACGTTGGCGCGAAACCCTTCGGCGTCGATGAAGTCGGTCATCAGCAGGCGTCAAGCAGATGGCAACCGGATTGCCCGGGATTGTAACCTTCGACGCCATGAATCGGGATAAGCGTCCGTGCAAACCGTCAGTCGCGTAACAGCGGTCTGCACGGCGCTCGTGCTGATCGCACTCGCGGCCTTCGTCCTGTCGCTGATGAGCGGCAGCGTAGAAATGAGCATCGCAGAGCTATGGCGCGGATTGCGCTCGACCGACGCGCTCGCTCACGCGCTCGTTTTCGAACTACGCCTTCCTCGCACACTGACCGCCTTCGCCGCCGGCGGCGTGTTGGCGTTGGCGGGTGTGCTGATGCAGGTCTTGCTCCGCAATCCGCTCGCAGATCCGTTCGTCATGGGCGTCTCCGGAGGTGCTGCCGTCGCAGCGCTGTCAGCGATGCTCCTGGGCTTGAGCGGCCTGCTGATAGATATCAGCGCGACATTGGGCGCGCTCGCAACTACTTTGCTGGTGTTCGCGCTCGCGCGTGGAGAAGGCGGCTGGACCGCAGCGCGGCTCCTGCTCACGGGCGTGGTAGTTGCAGCCGGCGCAAGCGCCGTCGTCAGCATGCTACTCAGCCTGGGCGAGGAAACGCAGCTCCGCGGCATGCTGTTCTGGCTGATGGGCGATCTCTCCCTCAGCAGCCGTCCGGGTCCGCTCCTCGCAGTCTTCGCAGTCGCGCTCGTCCTGGCCTTCCCATTCGCACGTCACCTCAATCTGCTCGCGCGGAGCGAGTTGCAGGCCCGCGTGCTCGGAGCGCCGGTGGAAGGCCTGCGCATAGGCATGTTCCTGATCAGCTCGATTCTGACCGCAGCGTGCGTGACGACCGCGGGAACGATCGGCTTCGTCGGTCTGGTGACGCCGCACCTGATTCGCCTGATGCTCGGCGCGGATCATCGATTGGTGCTGCCCGGCTCGGCCTTGCTCGGCGGCACGCTGGTGATGATCGCCGACGTCTGTGCACGCACTCTGTTCGCCCCGCGCCAGTTGCCGGTCGGCGCCTTGACGGCTATCGCGGGAGTGCCGCTGTTCCTGCTGCTGATGCGCCGCAAGCCGCGCTGAGCTGCGGACTCACGCGATCTCGACGCGATTGCGGCCTTTTTGTTTTGCGCGGTACAACGCCGAATCGGCATCCGCGAGCAGCCGCTCGGCCGCCGCTTTCAAATCGGCTTCGTCCCGGGCGAGCACAGTGCCTGCGACGCCGATCGACACGGTCATCCCGATCTGTACGCCGGCCTGGATCTCGAGCGGCGTCTCGCTGACCGCCAGGCGGATACGCTCGGCCAAGTGCGCGGCCTGCTCCGGCGTGATGCCAGGCGCAAGCACGACGAACTCGTCGCCGCCGAATCGCGCGGCTGCGTCGCTCCCGCGAATGTGCGCATCGACACGTTGCGCGGCCTCACGCAGCGCCATGTCGCCCGCGAGATGACCGTGCTGATCGTTGATCTGCTTGAAGCGATCCAGGTCGATCAACAGACACGTGAGGTTCGTGCCCTGCCGCTGCGCGCGCGCCAACTCCTCCTTGAGGCGGGCGTTGAGATAACGGCGGTTGTGCCATCCGGTGAGGAAATCCGTCAGCCCGCTGCGAACCAGGCGCGCCCGGTTGATCGTGTTCTCGATTGCGAAAGACGCGATGACCCCGAGGTGCGCGAGAAAGTCGGTTGCGAGGTGACGCGAGAAGCGGCGCTCGTCGCTGCTGCCGAAGTTGAGACTCCCCTGCAGCCGGTCCTGGCGGCGCAGCGGGATGAGGGCGACGCTGCGGATACCCGAACTACCGGGAAACAGCAGCTGATGATCGCAGCCCATGTACGGGCCGAGCCACGGCCGGTGAAACGAACTGAATTGCGGCGCGAGCCCGATGAGGCTGTCCGTGAACTGCACGTTCGGGAAATCTTCGACCCGCAGGTGATCGGCGATCAGCAGGTGCCGGATTTCATGCTGCGGATCCAGCACCAGCAGCGTGACCGATTCCAGCGCGTACGATTCTTTGAGCCCGCCACAGATGGAGTCGAACGTCTGCGCGAGATTCTCCGCTTTGAGCAGCTCCAGCTCGCGCTCCTGGCTGCGCTTGAGCAGGCGCTCGTTGGCGGCAGCTTCGTCGACCAGCGTCGCGATGCGCGCGCGCAATTCGCGAATCTCGCCTTCGAGATCGCGCGCGGACATCAGGCGTCCTCCGGGCGCGCGCGGCCGGCGAGATACTCGCGGCCCCGTTGCATCATCTCCGCAAACTGGCGAGCGTCGCCCGTCGTAACGGACTGCCATATGAGCTCTACCGCTGCGCGCAGTGCCTGCAGCGACTCGCGACCATATTGATTGAGATGCTGGATCTCGAAATAGAGTTCCGGACTTTCGCCGGCCACCTTGCTCGCGACGTCGACCTGAGCGTCATAGGTCGTGCTCGACAGTTGCGCGAGACGCGGCGCTGCCTCGCCGCTGCCTGCGAGCGCGGTAAAGAACGCGATGTTCAGCGCATGCGACAAGCCCAGCACGTACGCGATCAGCCGGTCGTGCTCGTCGAGCGTCATCACGACTTGCTCGGCCATCGTCGATCCGAACAGCTCGCGCGCCTGCACCACTGCTTGCGAACAACCGACGTCAATGAAGATCACGTGACGTCCGGACAGCAGCTCGGTGTCCGGACCGAACATCGGATGCACGGATGTGACGTTGCATCCCGCCTCCCTGAGCGCTGCAATTCCAGTGCGCAGCGGCGTCTTGAGCGAGCCGATGTCGAAAATCGTGCCGCGCGGCCGCCTCGCCGCGAGCTCGTGCAGGATGCCGTCGGCAATCTGCAGCGGCGTTGCTACTACGATGAGATCCTGATCGAGATTGCTGTCGTGCCAATCTGTAGCGACGGCCGGATCGGCAACAGTCACGACGTAACCCTGCGAAGTCAGGAATTCGCTGAACCAGCGACCCATTTTGCCGGCGCCGCCGATGACCAGAGCGGTACGGCCGCTGCCGCGGCCGCCGGCAGCGACGCGAATGCGCTCCTGCGCGGTCAATGAGCCGCGGATCAGCAGTCGCAGCACCGACTCCGCGAGGGATGGCGAGACGCCCAGCGATGCTGCCGCGGCGCGCGCCTGGAGCAGGACATCGCGCTCACGCCGGAAATCGCGTGTCGGGCGGCCCTCGGCGCGTTTCACTTCGGCGACCTGGCGGCTGAGATCCTGCCGCTCGGCAACGAGCGCCAGCAGCTGCCGATCGAGCGCGCTCAGGCGTTCGCGTAGCTCATCCAGAGTCATGCGCGCGTGGATTCCCGGTTGTATGCAAAATTGACCTGACGCTTTGTACTAAAGGCTGCGCGACCCCCGCAAGCGCGGATGGCCGCTGGCCGGCGCCGGAACGCCGCTATCGAGATGATTCCGCTGGCATAATTACGCTCCGCAGGAGCCCGGACACACTGTCATGTCTGCCGATTCGACCTTGCCCGAGCCGTTGCCGGCCGATCCCATGCCGCTGTTCCAACAGTGGTTCAGCGATGCGGCTGCGCGCCGCGCCCTGCCCAATCCGGATGCGATGGTCGTGGCAACCACGGCGACCAACGGCAATCCGTCTGCTCGCGTGGTTCTCTGCAAGCGCGTCGATGTCGCTGCGGGCTACGTCGTGTTCTTCACCAACTTCGAATCCCGCAAGGGACGCGAGCTCGCCGCCCGGCCGAGGGCTGCAGCGGTGCTCCACTGGGACGCCTTGCATCGGCAAGTGCGAATGGAAGGTCCGGTGGTGCGTTCGCCCGACGCCGAGAGCGACCAGTATTTCGCGAGCCGCGCGCTCGACAGCCGGATCGCCGCATGGGCCAGCGAGCAAAGCGAGCCGCTCGCTTCACGCGAAGAGCTGCAGCAACGCGTACGCGAGTTCACCGCACGCTTCGGCATCGCACCGGGCTCGACGAACGGCACAGTGCCACGGCCGCCGCATTGGGGCGGTCATCGGCTGTGGGTGGACACGATCGAGTTGTGGATGGAGGGTGCGAATCGCGTGCACGATCGCGCGGTCTGGACGCGCCCGCTGCAACGCGCCGACGACTATTCGTTCGTCGGCGGGCCGTGGCGCAGCACGCGCCTCAATCCCTGACTACTTGATCACTTTCAGCGTCGGCTTGGCGCGCTTGTTTTCGGTCGTCGTCGTCGGGGCGGGCTCGCTCGGCGGCGCCGGCGGCTGCGGCGGCGTGTCCGCCTCCGAGAAAATCATCCCCTGCCCTGTTTCGCGCGCGTAGATACCGAGCACTGCGACGATCGGCACGCTGACGTCGTACGTCGCTGCGCCGAAGCGCGCGCGGAAGCGCACGAGATCGTTACCCAGGCTCAGCATGCTGGTGGCGTTGCTGCTGACGTTCAGGATGATCTTGCCGCCCTGCACGTACTGTCGCGGCACTTCTACGCCTTCGAGCGAGGCGTCGACGACGATGTGGGGTGTCTGGTTGCTGTCGCTGATCCATTCGTGCATGGCGCGCAGCAGGTAAGGGCGTCGTGATCTAACAGGTGTTTCCGCCATAGTCCGCGCTTGAAGTTAGGGGCGCATCTCCTGCTCGACGCGCGACAGGCTGTGGCGAAAGGCCGGCCGCGAGAACACCAGATTCGCGTACTTGCTGATGACCTGCGCCGGCGGCGGCAGATCGATTTCCCAACCGGGCAGGCGCCAGAGAATCGGCGCGATGGAAGCGTCCACGAGCGAGAACTCGTCGGACAGAAAATACGGCTTCGCCTTGAAGACGTCGGTGCTGGCGAGAATGCTGTCGCGCAGGATCTTGCGCGCGCGTTGCCCCTGTTTGCGATCGGCGACGTCGTCGATCTGCTGCGCCAGCGTGTACCAGTCGCGCTCGATGCGATAGAGCGCGAGCCGGAACTGGGCGCGCGCAACCGGATCGACCGGCATCAGCGGCGGATGCGGAAAGCGCTCGTCGAGGTACTCGATGATGACGCGCGAGTCGTACAGCACGAGGTCGCGGTCGACCAGCGTCGGCACCGTGTGATACGGGTTCAGATCCAGCAAGTCCTCGGGCAGGTTGCCGCCCTGCACGTCGATCGTCTCGACGTGGATGCTCTTCTCCGCCAGAACGATGCGCGTGCGGTGGCTCCACGGATCGTCGGCCCTGGAGAAAAGGGTCATCACGGCGGTGCGTTGCTGGGGAGACGTGCGCCGCGGGGGGTCACTTCACGTCTTTCCAGTACTCCTTTTTGAGGAAATAAGCGAAGAGGAAAAAGACCAGCAGGAAGGTCAGTACTCGCAATCCAATGCTACGCCGTTCCAGCTGCATAGGTTCCCCGATGTAGTCGAGGAAGTTCACAGTATCGCGCACGAACTCGTCGAATTCCTTGGGCGTGAGGCCGCCGGGCTGAACCTGGCGGAACTCCTTGAAGCGCTTGTGGACCGCGTTATGTTCGGCATCGCTCTCGCCGTCGTACACCGCCTCCTGCAGGCCCTGCCGCTCCCACAGGACGTGCGGCATCGACGTGCCCGGCAGCACCAGGTTGTTGACGCCGGTCGGCCGGCTCGGATCGACGTAGAACGATTTCAGGAAGGAGTAGATGTAGTCCGGGCCGCGGCTGCGGGCGATCAACGACAGGTCCGGCGGCGTGACGCCGAACCAGCGCGCCGCGTCCTCCGGGCGCATGTTGATCTTCATGGTGTCGTGGATGCGCTCACCGGTGAACATCAGGTTCTCGATCACCTGTTGCTCCGACAAGCCGAGGTCGGCGCCGAGTCGGCTGTAGCGCACGTAGCGCGCCGAGTGACAACCCATGCAGTAATTGACGAAGTTGCGCGCGCCGCGCTGAAGCGACGCGACATTGGTGATGTCGTTGCGCGCCGACTTGATGACGTCGGCAGGCGCTTCCGACGCGTTGGCGTACGCGCCAGCCAGCAGCGCGAACATCGCGAACGCTATCCGCTTCTTGTCAGTGAGCATGATAGGTCACCCGCTCCGGCACCGGCTTCGTCTGGTCCGCTCTGGTGTACCAGGGCATCAGGATGAAGAACGCGAAATACACCAGCGAGAAGACGCGCGCGGCGTTCGTATAGGCCGTGGTCGCCGGCTTCAGACCGAGGTAGCCGAGCGCCAGGAAGCTGATGGCGAACGCAATCAGGAAGCTGCGGTACAACCAGCCGCGATAGCGGATCGACTTCACGCGCGAGCGATCGAGCCACGGCACGAAGAAGAACGCCAGCACCGCCACGCCCATCAGTATTACGCCGAATAGCTTGCTCGGCACGGCGCGCAGGATTGCGTAGAACGGCGTGAAGTACCACACCGGCGCGATGTGCTCCGGCGTCCGCAGTGGATCCGCCGGCTCGAAGTTGGCGTGCTCGAGGAAGTAGCCGCCCATCTCGGGCGCAAAGAACAGCACGCCCGCGAACAGCGCCGCGAACACGATGACAGCCACGAGATCGTGCACGGTGTAATAGGGATGGAACGGAATGCCGTCCACCGGGTGTCCGTCCGGACCTTTGACCTTCTTGATCTCGACGCCGTCCGGGTTGTTCGAGCCGACCTCGTGCAGCGCCAGGATGTGAGCGATGACCAGGAAGATCAGCGCGATCGGCAATGCCACGACGTGCAGCGCGAAGAAACGGTTGAGCGTGATGTCGGAGATGTAATAGTCGCCGCGGATCCATTCGACCAGCGACTCGCCGATGCCCGGAATCGCGCCGAACAGCGACACGATCACCTGCGCGCCCCAGTACGACATGTTGCCCCACGGCAGCAGGTAGCCGAAGAACGCTTCCGCCATCAGGCACAGGTAGATCAGCATGCCGAAGATCCACACCAGCTCGCGCGGATTCTTGAACGAGCCGTACATCAGCCCGCGGAACATGTGCAGGTAGACGACGATGAAGAACGCCGACGCGCCGGTGGAGTGCATGTAGCGGATCAGCCAGCCCCACTCGACGTCGCGCATGATGTACTCGACCGACGCGAAAGCTTCCGCGGCCGAGGGCTTGTAGCTCATCGTCAGGAAGATGCCGGTGACGATCTGCAGGACCAGCACGACCGACGCGAGCACGCCGAAGTAGTACCAGAAGTTGAAGTTCTTCGGCGCGTAGTACTCGCTCGCATGCTCCTTCCACATGCGCGTCATCGGGAAGCGCGCGTCGATCCAGTCGGCCAGCGTTCCGAGTCGCGAGCGCTCGCCCGGCTCCGGGGTCGGCACTGTTGCGCTCATCAGCTGACCTCCGCATCGACGCCGATCTGCACCAGGCCTTCATTGATGAAGCGGTACGGCGGCACTTTGAGATTGAGCGGGGCGGGCACGTCCTTGAAGACGCGGCCGGAGAGATCGAACTTGGAGCCGTGGCAGGGGCAGTAGAAACCGCCAGGCCAATCGGCGCCGAGCTCGGCGTCGCCGGCCTGGAAGCGGCTCATCGGCGCGCAGCCAAGGTGCGTGCAGACGCCGACCAGCACGAGATATTCGGGATTGAGCGCGCGAGCGCTGTTCTTCGCGTAGGGCGGCTGCTCGGATTCCTTCGACTCGGGGTCGCGCAGCTGTGCCGCCAGCTCGGCGCTGTCCAGCTTGGCGCGCATGTCCGGGGTACGGTTGACGATGAAGATCGCCTGGCCGCGCCAATTCACCTTGATCATCGCGCCGGGCTCGAGCTTGCTGATGTCGGCTTCGACCGGAGCTCCGAGAGCCTGCGCCCGCGCGCTCGGCTTCCACGATGCCAGGAACGGAATCGCTGTCAGCGCCGCGCCTGCGACTCCCGTAACAGTCGTAGCGACCAGCAGGAAGTGCCGCCTGCCGCTATCGACCCCGCTATCCACCCGATCGGCTTCGCTCATTCATGACCTCCGCGAGTAGCCGCCCGTTGCGCGCGGCAGACGCGTAGTTTCAAAGCTCCAAGGAATTCCGCATTATACACATCTGAATCGCCGCACCCGCCGCGCGTAGCCGTGCCCACACTGCGACAGACTGCTCTCTTCCTGCTCCGCTGGACCGTTGTCGGTCTGGCGTGCGCTAGCGTGGTGCTGCTGATTCGTCCCGGGCTGGTCGGCAACGCGACCACCGCCGCGTCGAGCACCGGCGCCGTTCTGCCGGGCAACGCCAGCGAGCCACAACGCTCCTTCGCCGATGCCGTGGGCCGCGCCGGCCCCGCAGTCGTCAACATTTATACGGCGCGCGTGGTCGACGCCTCCGCCCGACCCTCGGGCGCGAATCCGCTGTTGCGGCAGCAGCTGCCTGCAGTGCGCCAGCGCGTCGAGGGAAGCCTCGGCTCCGGCGTGCTCGTCGATGGCTCCGGTCACATCATCACCAATCACCATGTCGTTCAGGGAGCGGATGAGATCCGCGTGCAGCTGGCGGACGGGCGCATCGCCATGCCCGAGATCGTCGGCATGGACCCGGATACCGATCTGGCGATTCTTCGGGTGCCAATCAAGGACCCGCCGGTCATGCCGATGGGTCGCTCGGACGAGCTGCGCGCCGGCGACGTCGTGCTGGCGATCGGCAATCCGTTCGGACTCAGCCAGACGGTCACGCAGGGCATCGTGAGCGCCACCGGCCGCGGCCGGCTCGGCGTCACGGATTTCGAGGATTTCATCCAGACCGATGCCGCCATCAATTTCGGTAATTCCGGCGGTGCGCTCATCAACACGCAGGGCGAGCTGATCGGCATCAACACTGCCGTGCTCGCGCAGAACCTCGGCACCGACGGCATCAGCTTCGCGATTCCGGTGAACATGGTCCGCGGCGTGATGGACCAGATCATCGCGCACGGCCGCGTGCGACGTGGCTGGCTGGGCGTCGAATCGGAAGAAGTGCCGCGTGCGACGGCGGCGGCGTTGGGCATCGATCCGCCGGCCGCGCTGCGCATCAGCAACGTGACTCCACGAGGACCTGCCGAGCTCGTCGGCCTGCAGCGTGACGATCTCGTCACGCACCTCAACGGCCAGCCGATCCTCAGCGCACAGGAAGCGCTCAATCGTGTCGCGGCGATGGCGCCGGGTTCGTCGCTGAACATTCAGGCGCGGCGCGGCGCGCAGCGGCTGACGTTCAATGCGACTCTCGAAGAACGCCCGCCACGCAGCGCGCGACAGGCAGGCGGTTAGCTCGCAAGGCGCTTGATGCGCGCGCCCAGTCCCTCGAGCTTCTCCTCGATGCATTCGTAGCCGCGATCGATGTGATAGATGCGGTGGATTTCCGTCGCGCCCTGCGCGATCAGGCCCGCCAGCACCAGGCTTGCCGACGCACGCAGATCCGTCGCCATCACCGGCGCGGCCGTCAGTTTCGGAACGCCGCGGATGATCGCTGTGCTGCCTTCGATCCGGATGTCGGCGCCGAGACGCCGCATCTCCAGCATGTGCATGAAGCGGTTCTCGAAGATGGTCTCGGTTACTGCACCGACGCCGTCGGCAACTGTATTGAGCGCGGCGAACTGCGCCTGCATGTCGGTCGGAAACGCAGGATACGGCGCCGTGCGGATATCGACCGCGCGCGGCCTGCGTCCGCCCATGTCGAGCGCGATCCAGGAGTCGCCGACTTCGATCGTGGCGCCGGCCTCGCGCAGCTTGGCGAGCACCGCATCGAGATGCTCCGGCCGGGTTCCCTTGACCCGCACGCGCCCGCCGGTAATCGCGCCGGCCACGAGGTAGGTGCCGGTCTCGATGCGATCGGGCAGCACGTCGTAACTGGCGCCGGTGAGTCGCTCGACTCCCTGTATGACGATGGTGTCGGTGCCGGCACCGCGAATCTTCGCGCCCATGGCAATCAGAAAGTCTGCAAGGTCGACCACTTCGGGCTCACGCGCGGCGTTTTCGATGATGGTCTCGCCTTCGGCGAGCGTCGCAGCCATCAGCAGGTTCTCCGTGCCGGTCACGGTCACGGTTTCGAGAACCAGGCGCGCCCCGCGCAACCGCGAGGCACGTGCACGGATGTAGCCATTCTCGATCAGGATGTCGGCGCCGAGCTGCTGCAACCCGTCGACGTGAATGTTCACCGGACGCGCGCCGATCGCGCAGCCGCCGGGCAGCGACACGTCGGCCTTGCCGAAACGCGCCAGCAGCGGACCGAGCACGAGAATCGAAGCGCGCATCGTGCGCACCAGCTCGTAGGGAGCGACGTGATCGCGGATCGTGCCGGCATCGACTTCCACGCGCATCTTGTCGTCGATCGTGACGCTGACGCCCATGCGGCCGAGCAGCTCGATCATGGTCGTCACGTCCTGCAGGTGCGGGACATTGCCGACCGACACGGTGCCTTCCGCCAACAAGGTGGCGGCGAGAATCGGCAATGCGGCGTTCTTGGCGCCGGAAATGCGCACTTCGCCTTCGAGCGGCGCGCCGCCCTGGATCTGCAGCTTATCCACCGGAGCCGGCTTCCTGCGGGCTCAGCACCTGCATGCTCAGAGCGTGGATCTCGCGACCCATGCGCGCGCCGAGCGTGCCGTACACGAGCTGATGACGCTGCAGGGTGCGCTTGCCCTCGAACTGCGGGGCGACGATGACAGCTTCGAAATGCGTGTCGTCCGGCGAGCTGACGCGCACTTGCGCCCCGGGCAGCCCGGCCTCGATCAATGACTGAACTTCGGTGGCGTTCATGCTGTCGGCTTCGACGGAAAGGGCCGCGATTTTAGCTCAACGCGTTATGATTCGCGGCATGCGATCGCATCCCCGGCCCGCCGCGCTCGATCCCGACCAGCTGCTGGCGCGCGGCCGACGAGTCCTGCAGACCGAGGTTGCCGCCGTGACGGCGTTGCAAGACCGGCTCGGCACGGCGTTCGTCGAGGCGTGCCGCCTGTTGCACGACTGCACCGGCCGCGTCGTCGTGACCGGCATGGGCAAGTCAGGTCACATCGGCAACAAGATCGCCGCCACGCTCGCGAGCACGGGCACGCCGGCTTTTTTCCTGCACCCTGCCGAGGCAAGCCACGGCGACATCGGCATGCTGACGCACGACGACGTCGTGATCGCGATCTCCAACTCCGGAGAAACCGCCGAGCTGATGACGATCCTGCCGGTCATCAAGCGCCTCGGCATCCCGCTGATTGCGATGACGGGTCGCCCGCAATCGACGCTCGGCAAGACGGCAGCTGCCGTGCTGGACGTCAGCGTGGCCGAGGAAGCATGTCCGCATAACCTCGCCCCGACTGCCAGCACCACCGCGACGCTGGCAATGGGCGACGCTCTCGCGGTCGCGGTGCTGGAAGCGCGCGGCTTCAGCGAGCACGATTTCGCACGCGCGCATCCAGGCGGCAGCCTCGGCCGCCGGCTGTTGCTGCACGTGGAAGACGTGATGCGCACCGGCGACCAGATGCCGCTGGTGGGGCCCGATGCGTCACTGCGCGACGGCCTGCTGGAGATCAGCCGCAAGGGCCTCGGCATGACCGCGATCGTCGACCCCGAGCGGCGCGTGCTCGGCATCTACACCGACGGCGACCTGCGTCGCGCGCTCGATCAGCCGATCGACCTCAGGACCCGGCGCATGGCTGAGCTGATGACCGCGAACCCGAAGACCATCGGTCCGCGCATGCTGGCCGCCGAGGCCGTGCACCTGATGCAAACCCATCGGATCACCCAGCTGCTGGTCGTCGACGAGCACAACGTGCTGGTCGGCGCGCTCAACGTTCATGATCTGTTACGCGCCGGCGTGATGTGATGG
This sequence comes from uncultured Gammaproteobacteria bacterium, assembly GCA_963838635.1. Classification (GTDB taxonomy): domain Bacteria; phylum Pseudomonadota; class Gammaproteobacteria; order Steroidobacterales; family Steroidobacteraceae; genus Steroidobacter. The sequence goes on from CAWISC010000009.1 coordinate 81,771, forward strand.
ATACCCTGGTCGAGCGCGCCAACGACGTTCGCCTGCTGGTGCTCGACGTGGACGGCGTGCTGACCGACGGCCGCCTGTATTTCTCGTCGCGCGGTGAGGAGTTGAAATGTTTTCACGTTCGCGACGGCGCGGGCATCGTGCAGGTGCTGCGCGCCGGACTGCAGGTCGCCGTGATCTCCGGCAGGCAGTCGCGCGCGGTCGAGCGTCGCATGAGCGAGCTCGGCGTGACCTGGATCCGCCAGGGTGTGCAAGACAAGCTAGCCGCCCTGCGCGAGCTGCTGGACATCCTGGTGCTCGGCCCGCAGGCGGTCGCGAGCATGGGCGACGACACCCCCGACCTGCCGATCTTCGAGATCGCGCGGCTGGCGATCGCAGTCGCGGATGCGCATCCGAGCGTCAAGTCGCACGCACACTTCATCACGCAGGCACCCGGCGGCACCGGCGCGGTGCGCGAAGTCTGCGACCTGATCCTCGAAGCCCAGCGGCGCAGTCAGGCATGAGAGTGCGATGAACTGGCGCTGGATCTCGCTCGCCGCCCTGCTCGCCGCACTCGTCATCGGTTACGGCGCTCTCGTCGAGCGCAGCCCGGCGCCGACTTCGAACGACGCGCAGGCGGAGCAACCCGGCTATTACCTGCAGGACGCTATCGTCACCCAGACGCAGCAGGACGGCTCCGTCAGCCTGCGCCTGGTTGCTAATCGCATCGAGCAGCAGCGCCGCGACGACAGCATCGCGCTGGATACCGTGCGCGTGAACTACTATCAGTCGAACTCAGGGTCGAATTCCGGGTCGAAGTCTGGCCAGTCGCCGCAGCGCGAATGGTTGCTCAACGCACGCCAGGGCTTCGTGCCCGCCAATTTCCGCGTCGTACAGTTGTTCGGCGACGTCGTGCTGCGGCCGGCCGATGCGCAGCCGGAGGCATTCCTGCGCGTCGATGCGCTGGCAGTCGATACGCAGACCAACGTCGCTTACAGCCTTGCGTCGCCGGTGCGCGTGCGCTTCGGCTCACACGAAATGGTGGTGAAGAATTTTCGTGCCGATCTGGATAGCGAAAACATCCGGCTGGAGTCGGTGCATGGCCGCTTCGATCCGCAATAACGGTCCACGCGCGGTCACGGTGCTGTTGCTGGCCGCACTCGGCACGACTGCGGGCGCCGCGGACCTCCTGCGTCCGGACGACAAGTTCACCTGGGACGCGGACGTCGTCACTTCCGACTTTCGCACCGACACTCTCGAAATTTCCGGCAACGTAATCGTGACCCAGGGACCGACCTCGATACAGGCCGGGGCCGCCAAGGCGAACGACGTTCGCTCCGAGAACAGTCGCTGGAGCTTCCAGCAGTCGGTGCACATCGTCACCGCCGAGGCGAAGCTGCAGTCGGAATCCGCGAGCGCGGCCATCGTCGGCGGACAATTGGCGCGCGCACGCGCAGAAGGCGCGCCGGCGCAGTTCGAGCAGCGCGGCGCTCGCGAGGATGGACAGGTGCAAGGGCGCGCGGGCGTGATCGAGTACGACTTCGTCGCGGGCGTCGTCAAGCTGACCGACAACGTGTGGTTCAGCAACGGCAAGGACGAGTTTCGCGGCGAGGTCGTGATCTACAACGTGCGCGACGAGCGTCTGCAGATCAATCCCGGCGGCCAGGGCCGCGTGCGCGGCATCATCCGACCGCGTCAGGGCACCGCAGCCACTGCGCCGGCGCCCGCTCCACCGCAGCCTCAACCGCAGCCCGAGAGCGGCGCATGAGTCTGCTGCGCGTAGAGGGACTCGCCAAAAAGTATCGTTCGCGTCAGGTCGTCAAAGACCTGTCTCTGGAAGTAGCGCGCGGCGAAGTCGTCGGGCTGCTCGGCCCGAACGGTGCGGGCAAGACCACGGCGTTCTACATGATCGTCGGGCTGGTGCCGACCGACGCCGGCCGCATCGTGCTGGATGGCCAGGACGTTTCCCGCCTGCCCGTGCATCGGCGCGCGCGCCTCGGCCTCGGTTACCTGCCGCAGGAACCGTCCGTGTTCCGCAAGCTGAGCGTCCGCGACAACATCCACGCAATCCTCGAAACGCGGCCCGAGCTGGATGCGCGAGCGCCGCGAGGCGATGCTGGAGTCGCTGCTCGACGAGCTGCATATCGGCCACATCCGCGACAGCCTCGGCCAGAGCCTGTCGGGCGGCGAACGGCGGCGTGTGGAGATCGCACGGGCGCTTGCCGCAGAGCCGCAATTCATGCTGCTCGACGAGCCGTTCGCCGGCGTCGACCCGATCTCCGTGCTCGACATTCAACGCATCATCCGCCACCTCAGCGCACGCAATATCGGGGTTTTGATCACCGATCATAACGTTCGAGAAACACTGGGAATTTGTGCGCGCGCCTACATCGTGAGCGGCGGTTCGGTTATTGCAGCGGGAACTGCGGAAGAGATCCTTGCAAACCGGCAGGTCCGTGAGGTGTACTTGGGCCAGGATTTCAAACTGTAGATCTTCGAAGATATTCGGAGCACTGACACTCGGGAGCGCGCTGCCTGGGGCATGCGCCGACCGGCTCCCGAAGTTGCGAGACGAATGCTCAAGCCAGCCCTGCAGCTCCGACTTGGCCAGCAGCTCACGATGACCCCGCAGCTGCAACAGGCCATCCGCCTGCTGCAGCTGCCGGTCCTCGAACTCCAGGCCCAGATCCGCGAAGCGCTCGAGAGCAACGTGATGCTCGAGTCCGAGGACGAGAGCGGTAGCCTGGAAACGGCCGAGCTCGAAGCCCCCCAGTTCGAAACCCCGACGCCGAGCGCGCAGCCTGCCGAAACTCCGACGAGCAGCGAAACCGAGCCCGCCGAGCGCGACTCGGATCTCGACGAGCAGGACTGGAGCGACGCGCAGATCACCGGCCCCGCGGAAACGCCGTGGTCGGGCGACGACGTCTCCCAGGATTTTTCGGCTGCGCGCGGCGAGACGCTGCAGGAACACCTGACGTGGCAGCTGGAGATGTCGCGCCTGTCCGAGCGCGACATGCGCATCGGCGCGGCGATCATCGATGCCATCAACGACGACGGCTACGTCATCGAGTCGCTCGATGAAATCGCGCGCAACCTGCAACCGGAAATCGTCGCAGCCGCCGCCGAGGTCGAACGCGTGCTCGCCCACGTGCAGGCGATGGATCCGGCGGGCGTAGGCGCGCGTTCCGTCAGTGAATGCATCGAGCTGCAACTGCGGCAATTGGACTCGCAGACCCCGGGACGGGACACGGCGCTCATCATCGCCGCGAACTATCTCGACCAGGTCGCCGATCAGCAGTACGCGCTGCTGCGCCGGCAGCTGCGGGTCACCGAAGAAGAAATGGAGCACGCGCTCGTACTGGTGCGCGCCTGCCAGCCGCGTCCCGGCTCCAGCGTCCATTCCGTACCGGCCGAGTACATCGTGCCCGACGTGTTCGTCCGTCGCACGGAGCGCGGCTGGGCCGTCGACATCAATCCCGCGAGCCTGCCGCGCATCCGCGTCAACCAGAGTTACGCCGGCCTCATCGGCCGCTCTGCCGACCACGCAATGCTGCGCACGCAGTTGCAGGAAGCGCGCTGGCTGATCCGCAGCCTGGAAATCCGCAACGAGACGTTGCTGAAGGTCGCGCGTTGCATCGTGCAGCGGCAGTCGGCATTCCTCGAGCACGGCGACGAGTCCATGCAGCCGATGATCCTCAAGGACGTTGCCGAGGCCGTGCAGATGCACGAGTCGACGATCTCGCGCGTCACCACCAACAAGTACATGCACACGCATCGCGGCGTGTTCGAATTCCGCTACTTCTTTTCCAGCCATGTTGCGGCGAGCGACGGCAGCGAGATGTCGTCCACGGCGATCCGCGCCAAGATCCGCAAGCTGGTGTCGGCCGAAGAGCCCGACAAGCCGCTGTCGGACAGCCGCATCGCCGAGATCCTCTCGCGCGAGGGCGTGCTGGTCGCGCGGCGCACCGTCGCAAAGTATCGCGAGGCGCTGGGTATCCCGCCGTCGAGCGAGCGCAAGAAGGTTCCCGTCAGATGAAGATCAGGTAAGTGCGAAGGAGGTTTCCATGCAACTGAACGTCACCGGCCACCACGTCGATGTCACTTCCTCCCTCAAGGGATACGTCGAGAAAAAGCTCGACCGCATCGTCAGGCACTCGGACCACGTGATAGACGTTCATTGCATCCTTACCGTCGAAAAACTGCGCCACAAGGCCGAAGCCACCGTCCTGCTCAGCGGCGGCACCGTTTACGCGGATGCAGTCGAGCAGGACATGTACGCCGCGATCGACGCCCTCGCCGACAAGCTCGACCGGCGCGTCAAGAAGCACAAGGAAAAGCTCGCCGATCATCATGCGATCGAGGCGCAGAAGCCGCGGCCGTCCTGAGACCGGATAGAAGGGAAATCAAACACCGGCCCTCGGGCGCGAGGCTCGAGGCCGGATTCTGTCGTGCCCGCAGCCACCCCCGCTAGCGAATCGGCTATCCTCTTCGCATGCGTCTGGTAATCGTCAGCGGTCTGTCCGGCTCCGGCAAGAGCGTGGCGCTGCACATGCTGGAAGACCTGGACTATTACTGCGTCGACAACATTCCGGCAGGGCTGCTGCCGATGTTCATCTCGCACACGGTCCGTTCCAACGAGCCGACCTACGGCTACACCGCGGTCGGCGTCGACGCACGCAACCGTCCCGCCGAGATCGCCTCGGTGCCGCGGCTGGTCGCGGAGCTCAAGAAGAGCGGCGTGAACTGCGAAGTGCTGTTCCTGCGCGCGGACCAGGAAGCACTGCTCAAGCGCTACAGCGAAACGCGGCGGCGGCATCCGTTGAGCCGCGAGGGGCTGGGCCTGGCCGAGTCGCTGCGCCAGGAACGCGACCTGCTGGAGCCGATCGCCGACGCCGCGGACCTGATCATCGACACCACTCGCACCACGGTGCACGAGCTGCGCGAGCTCATCCGTCAGCGCGTCGGCGGCCGCAGCGAAGGCCGCATGTCGATCCTGTTCGAATCCTTCGCGTACCGGCACGGCGTGCCGGGCGACGCCGATTTCGTATTCGACGTGCGCAGTCTGCCCAATCCGTACTGGGAGCCGGGTCTCGCCGCTCTCACCGGGCGCGACCCCGCGGTCGTCGAGTACCTGGAGCGCCACCCGATCGTCGCCAAGATGTTCGCCGACATCGTCGGCTTCCTCGAGCACTGGATCCCGGAGCTGATCCGCACCAACCGCAGCTATCTCACGATCGCCATCGGCTGCACCGGCGGTCAGCACCGCTCGGTGTACCTGGTGGAGCGGCTCGCGCAGCACTTCTCGACCAAGTACGCGCAGGTTCATGCGCGGCACCAGGTCGTGGAAAAGAAATGACGCGACACTAATCGCGTTGCGCTCCGCTACACTGCGCCGCTGACCTCGGGCAGTGACGACGATGACCGAAGCTCCGGCACCCAAGACCAGCCGACTCGCGGCGCTGCGCAGCGCACTCGAGCAGGGTTCCATGCGCCACGGTCAGCGCATGATCAACTCGATGCACCCGGCGGAGATCGCCTCGCTGATCGAGTCGCTGCCGCCGGCCAAGCGCGAGATCGTCTGGGAGTTCGTCGACCCCGAGATCGAAGGCGACGTGCTGATCGAGCTCAACGAGGAAGTGCGCGCCGAGCTGATCGGCGGCATGGACGCAGAGGAGCTGATCGCCGCGACCGAGGGCATGGAGGTCGACGACCTGGCCGACCTGATCGGCGACCTGCCCGAAACCCTCAACGAGCGCGTGCTGCACTCCATGGACGCGCAGGATCGCGCCCGCCTCTCCGCCGTGCTGCGCTTCGAGGAAGACAGCGCCGGCGGTCTCATGAACCTCGACACCGTCACGGTGCGCCCCGACGTCACGGTCGAAGCCGTGATGCGTTACCTGCGCATGCGCGGCGAGTTGCCCGAGCGCACCGACCGCCTGTTCGTCGTCAACCGTCACGACAAATACCTCGGCGGGCTCGACCTCACGCGCATGCTGACCGAGGACCCGGAGCGGACTGTCGGCGAGATCATGTCGAACCTCGAAGGCATCGCACCGGAAACCCCGGCGCGCGAGGTCGCGAAGCTGTTCGAGGACCGCGACCTGGTGTCGGCGCCGGTCGTCAGCCGCGACGGCAAGCTGCTCGGCCGCATCACGATCGACGACGTGGTCGACGTCATCCGCGAAGAAGCCGATCACTCGGTCATGAGCATGGCCGGCCTGACCGAAGACGAGGACATGTTCGCGGGCGTGCTGCACAGTGCGCGGCGACGTGCAGTCTGGCTGTCGGTCAACCTCGCGACCGCGTTTCTCGCGGCGAACGTCGTCGGGCTGTTCGAAGCAACGATCGAGAAAGTCGTCGCGTTGGCCGTGCTGATGCCGATCGTCGCCAGCATGGGCGGCATCGCCGGCAGCCAGACGCTGGTGCTGATCATCCGCGGCCTCGCGCTCGGCCAGGTCGAGACGTCGAACGCACGCTGGCTGTTGACGCGCGAGATCCTGGTAGGACTGCTCAATGGCGTGGTCCTGGCAGGAGTGGTCGGCATCGCTGCCGGCATCTGGTTCCACAAGTGGACGATCGGCGCGATCATCTTCGCGGCGCTGATGATCAATCTGCTTGCCGCGGCGCTCGCCGGCGTGAGCGTGCCGCTGATTCTGCGCAGATTGGGAATCGATCCGGCGCTGGCCGGCGGCGTGGTGCTGACGACGGTCACCGACACCGTCGGCTTCGCCTCGCTACTCGGTCTCGGCGCGCTGTTCCTGACGTAGGTGGAAGCGACGCATGATCTGCGTCGCACCGGTCCTGTCCACCATGAATCCGCCGAGGAACGACAGCAGGTCGTCCGAGCGCTTCATTGCATCCTGATAGCCGAGCGCGATCAGCTCGCGCGTGTAGCTGTCCTGGAACATCAGGTAGCTCATCAACTGTCCGCCGCCGGCGTTCAGCGCGCCCATCGTGCGCAGCAAAGTGCGCAGCGCCCGCGGCAGCGAGCCCGTGTGATGCCTGGCGATCTCGGAAAGATCGCGGCTCGGCATGATCACCATGATGTCGATGCGTCGCAGGTGCACGTTGTTCTCGCCGACACCCTGCAGCGCGCCGACCCGGTCGACGATCTGATTGATCTGCGTCAGTCGCTCGAGATCCGCATACAAGCCATCCGAAAACAACGCATCGAGCATGTAGCCGAAGATCTGGCCGAACGTCGGGCAGATCGGCGGGAGCGGCGGCTGCGGCCGGTTCTCGTTGCGCGTACCTATGACCAACAGGCGTTGCGCTCCCAGGTGGATCGCGGCGCTGAACGGATTCGCTTCGCGCATCGCGCCGTCGCCGTAGTACTCGTCGCCCAGCGAAACGGGCGGGAAGAGGAACGGCACCGCGACGCTCGCCATCACGTGATCGAGCGACAAGTCGGTCGGCTCGCCAGTCCGGCGGGTGCGGCTCCACGGATCGCAGCCGGGCTTCGAGTCGTAGAACGACACCGAGCGGCCGGTCGTGTAGCCGGCGGCGGACATGGCGATCGCATCCAGGTGCCCGGCGTCGATCGAGCGGCGGATGCCTGCGAAATCGAACTGCCCGCGCAGCAGCTCGCGCAGCGGCGAGTTGTCGAACAGCGATCTTGGCGGCGGCAGCAGCCAGCCGCCGGACATCATGGCCAGCGCCCAGTGCAAGCCCGAGCGGATGACGGTGCCGCTGTCGGCGCGAAACACCTGGCCGACCTGGAAATTGCGCCAGACGCGCTCCAGGTTGCCGATCGCGACCCGGAAACGGTCGGCGTGCACCGCGATTGCGGTCGCGTTCACTGCACCGGCGGAAGTGCCGGTGACGACGGGGAATGGATTGGCCGATCGTGCGGGCAGCAGGTCGGCAATCGCCCGTAATACGCCGACTTGATAGGCCGCGCGCGCGCCCCCACCAGGCAGCACCAACCCCACCCTGGGCGGCACGACAGGCTGGGATTCGCGCTCGGTGCTCATGAAGTTTTATGAAGCGTGAACTGCCGGCAGTCAGTACCGGATCTAATGTGTCGGGATTAGTATGGCACAGTGCCTAGAGCCCGCTTGGGCGCCACTTCTCGCATCTTTCAGTATTGGGGAACCCCATGAATCGCATACGCAGTCTCCGTTATCTGCTGCTCCCGCTCCTGGTCGCATGGCTGGCAAGCGCCTCCGCCGACGGCGCAGCGCCGGCCGTGGGCTCGGCGGCGCCTGAATTCAAGCTGCAGGACCAGAACGGCAAATGGCACGAGCTGAAGGACTATCGCGGCAAATGGGTCGCGCTGTACTTCTATCCCAAGGACCAGACGCCGGGCTGCACGGCCCAGGCCTGCGAGTTCCGCGACAACATCTTCGCCTTCCGTGACGCCAACGCGCAGATCCTCGGCATCAGCGTCGACGACGTCGAGTCGCACAAGAAGTTCTCGGAGAAGCACGGCCTGCCGTTCCCGATCCTTGCGGATGCCAGCAAGGAAACCACCAAGAAGTACGGCGTGCTGAAGACCTACCTCGGGACGATGGAGCTCGCCAAGCGCGACACGTTCCTGATCGACCCCCAGGGCAAGGTCGTCAAGCACTACGCCGACGTCGACCCGAAGGCCGACTCGAAGAACGTCCTCGCCGACATCAAGGCGCTGTCGAAGAAGAAGAGCTGAGCCTCTTTGTTCGGGCTGTGGGTCGGGCTTCAGCCCGACTCCTTCAATGCAAGGCCTTGATCGCCTGATCAAGGCCACCCAGCGTCAGCGGGAACATCCGGTCCTCCAGCAGCTCGCGCGTAATCTGTACCGAAGGCGTGTATTCCCAGCGCTGCTGCGGCTCCGGGTTGAGCCATACGTGATGCGACCAGGTCTTCATCAGCCGCTGCATCCATAGCGCGCCCGGCTCCTCGTTCCAGTGCTCGATGCTGCCGCCCGGCTGCACGATCTCGTATGGGCTCATGGTCGCGTCGCCGACGAAGATCAGCTTGTAGTCGTGTCCGTAGGTGCGCATGACTTCCAGGGTCGGGATCTTCTCGACGTGGCGGCGCCGGTTGTCCTTCCACACGCTCTCGTACACGAAGTTGTGGAAGTAGAAATATTCGAGGTGCTTGAACTCGGTGCGCGCGGCGGAGAACAGCTCCTCGCACACCCGCACGTGATCGTCCATCGAGCCGCCGACGTCGAGGAACAGCAGCACCTTGATGGCGTTGTGCCGTTCCGGCACGAACTTCAGATCGAGGAGCCCGGCATTGCGCGCGGTCGAGTCGATGGTGCCGTCGAGGTCGAGTTGGTCGGCTGCGCCCTCGCGCGCGAAGCGCCGCAGCTTGCGCAGGGCGATCTTGATGTTGCGCGTGCCGAGCTCGATGGTGTCGTCGAGATTGCGGTAGTCGCGCTGATCCCAGACCTTGACCGCTCGACGGTTGCGCGACTCGTCCTGGCCGATGCGGATGCCTTCCGGGTTGTAGCCGTACGCACCGAACGGCGAGGTGCCGGCGGTCCCGATCCATTTGCTGCCGCCCTGGTGCCGCTTCTGCTGCTCTTCGAGGCGCTTCTTCAGCGTCTCGATCAGCTTGTCCCAGCCGCCGAGCGCTTCGATCTTCGCCTTCTCCTCGTCCGACAGCGTCTTTTCCGCCAGGCGCTGCAGCCACTCCTGCGGAATGCGCGCGACCAGCGCTTCGAACAGCTCTTCGGCGCCCTTGAAGTGCGCCGCGAACGCGCGATCGAAGCGATCGAAGTGCCGCTCGTCCTTCACCATGCAGGCGCGCGACAGGAAGTAGAAATCCTCGGCGCTCGATTGCGCGAGATGCGCTTCGAGCGCTTCGAGCAGCGTCAGGAATTCGGTGATCGAGACCGGCACGCCGGCCTCGCGCAGCTTGAAGAAGAATGGGATGAGCATGGCGAGCGCCTCGCCCTCAACGCCCCTGCTGGCGGCGATGCAGGAACACGAGCTGCTCGAACAGGTGCACGTCCTGCTCGTTCTTCAGCAGCGCGCCGTACAGCGGCGGGATCGCCTTCTTCGGATCCTGGTCGCGCAGCACTTCCGGCGGGATGTCCTCGGCGAGCAGCAGCTTGATCCAGTCGAGCAGCTCGGAGGTCGACGGCTTCTTCTTCAGGCCCGGCATCTCGCGCACCTTGAAGAACGTCGTCAGCGCTTCCGCCAGCAGCTCCTTCTTCAGGTTCGGATAGTGCACGCCGACGATGCGCTCCATCGTCGCGGTATCGGGAAAGCGGATGTAGTGGAAAAAACAGCGGCGCAGGAACGCGTCCGGCAGCTCCTTCTCATTGTTGCTGGTGATGATGATGATCGGGCGGTGCCGCGCCTTGATCCACTGGCGCGTCTCGTACACGTAGAACTCCATCCGGTCGAGCTCGTGCAGCAGGTCGTTCGGAAACTCGATGTCGGCCTTGTCGATCTCGTCGACCAGCAGCACCGGCTGCACTTCGCTCTCGAACGCCTCCCACATCCGGCCCTTGATGATGTAGTTGGCGACGTCGTGCACCTTCTCCTCGCCGAGCTGCGAATCGCGCAGGCGCGACACGGCGTCGTAGTCGTACAGACCCTGCTGTGCCTTGGTCGTCGACTTGATGTGCCAGCGGTACAGCGGCCGCTGCAGCGCGCCCGCGATTTCTTCGGCGAGCTGCGTCTTGCCCGTGCCGGGCTCGCCCTTCACCAGCAGCGGACGGCCCAGCGTCACGGCCGCATTCACGGCCATCATCAAGTCTTCGGTGGCTACGTAACTGTCGGTGCCGTTGAAGCGCGCGGACATCGAAACTCCCGGACGAAAGAGTCGGGCTAAAACCCGACCTGCAGTGCTATTGACGACAGAGTAGCAGTTGGACGCAGGGTGAGCGTGTGCTTCGCTTTGCCCGGCAGCAGCGGCGTCGGCTCGCCGCGCACCCACGCGGCATGGCCCGCACCGTAGAACGGCGACAGCGGATGATCGACAGGACCGCCCGGCAATTGCAGCGAACCTTGCGCTTCGCGGCCGGGCGACACGACCAGTCGTTGCGATGCGCCGAATGCCCCGCCCTGCACTCTCGGCATCTGCGCATCGCCCGGCATCGGCTGCGCCGGCATGTCGAGCCAGCGACTCGCGAACGGCAGCGATGACGACAACGGATGCCTCATGCGCAGCACGTTGCCCTCGCCCCACGTGCAGCGTGACAGCTCCTTGCACTGCTCCTGCAGGATGGCAAGAGCGCGATCCAGCGAGCCGACCAGCGCCGCCTCCCACGAGTCGTGACGAGGATCGAGCAGGTGCGTCGGTCGTTGCGTGACGAGTTGCCACAACGGTCCTTCGAACTGCGCGGAGGGCGTGAACTTCGTCGACGCATGCCGCTGACGCGCGAGGGCCGTGAGCGATTCGTAAACGTCCTTGCGGATCTGCGCCCGCACGGCGCGCACGATGCGATAGCCCACATCGTCTGCAGCCGCGCGCCCCGACCAGTGCTGGATCAGCTCGCGAGCCTGCGGCACGCAGCGGCTGACCGGCGAGCGCACGTTCATCGAGCAGATCGAGCAGCAGATCGCGCCACCGTGCGAGGAACAATGCACGATCGTCGAGCTGAATCGATGCCATGTCCGCGGCGCTGGCAGTCGGCAGCGCCAGCAGATCATCGCGAATCTGCGCCGCGCGCGCGCCGAGGTCGTAGCCGCCATCGCCCATGAAGGCGAGCCACGTCTGCGTATCGATGCGTGCGCGCGTTCGCAGTCCACAGCCGTCCCGAGGCCGGATCGACGACGCGCGGATACTCGTCGGGTGCACGCCAACCGGTCCAACCACCGCCCGGCTCGCGCCAGGAATGCGGCAGCGTCGAATCGTAGCTGCCGCGAACGGGCACCTGGCCCATCAGCGACCAGCCGATGCGACCGTCCGCGTCCGCGACCACCACGTTCTGCACCGGGCCGCCGGCGCGATTCGCGACGCTCAGGGCTTCGTCCACGTTCGGCGCGGTCTCGAAGTCGAGCAGGCGCAGGTTGGTAGCGCGCGGATCGTGCGCCGTCCACCTGAGCACCAGCGGCCGGCCAGCGTCGTCGTAGTCGATGATCGGTCCCCAGCGCGTCCGCAGCACGGCGAGGAACGCCGGGCCGCCGCCGCGGACGACGATCGTCTCGTCGCGGTTCACGAACGGCTCCGAACCCGATTCGGTCAGGTAGTTTTCAGAATTCTGCGGATCGATCTCGACGATGACGACGTCGGAAAAATCGCCGTAGCTGTTCGTGTAGCCCCAGGCTATGCGACCGTTGCTGCCGGCCATCAGCATCGGCAAGCCAGGCAACGTCACACCGACGAGGTCGCGCGGCGCTTCCGCCCCAGCTTCGACGATCAATCGTGCGCGGTACCAGATGTGCGGCAGTCGCAAGCTCAGATGCATGTCGTTGGCGAACAGCGCAGCGTTGTCCTGCGCATGCGTGCCCGCAACCGCCCAGCTATTGCTGCCGACGAACGGCTCGTCGTCCAGCGCGCCGGCAGACTGCGGTGTGTTGAGCGCGGCGGTGCGCGCAGCGGCCGAACGAAGATCGAAGACGTCCGCACCCGGAATCGGCGGCACTTGCCAGGTGCTGCCCACGATCGGCGCGTCCCACTCGGTGCCGAGCGGATGCATGAAGTCGTAGAGCGTCCGCGGCAGAACTTCCCGCAGCCGCGCGCGCGCCAGCTCTTCGTCGCCGCTCGAATCGTTGAGATTGAGATACATCGAGAACGCGACCAGCACGCAATCCTCGATGCGCCACGGTGCGGGCTGGCTGCGCAGCAACGTGTACTCCCACGGCCGCGCAGCGGCGCTCTGCAAGGCGAAGTTCACCCCTGCCGTGTAGGCATCGAGCAGCTCACGATCGGCGGCTGCGCTGTCCTGCACGATCGTATTCGCGGTCCGCCGAAAGCCGTGGATGCGGTACTTCTCGTCCAACTCCAGCACCGGCTTACCGAGCAACTCGGCCAGCTCTCCGGCGGCGGCGCGGCGCATGAGATCCATCTGGAAGAAACGATCCTGGCCGTGTGCGAAGCCGGTGGCGAAAGCGAGATCGCGGCGCGAAGCCGCGCGAATCGTCGGTGTGCCCAGCTCATCGCGCTGGATGGTGCTTGCTGCTTGCAACGTCGGCGCAGGAAAGTCGCCGTCGAGCTCGCGGCAGACTGGCCCGCAGCGTGAGATAGACAGCGAGCCCGACGAGTACCAGGAGCGAAGCTATCGCGAGCGCTGAGTAGCCGGCGATCCTGAGCGGGCGCATGCGTCGGGCCCGTCAGGCCCGCACTTCGAGGATCTTCATCGCGTTGGTCTTGCCCGACACGCCCGTCAGCTCACCCTTCGTCAGGATGATGCGATCGCCCGGGTCGACCATCTTGGTCCGCAACATCAGCTTGAAAATGTCCGCGTACAGCGCCTGCGCGTCGCTGTGCGTGATGTCGAACGTCACCGGGTACACGCCTCGATACAGCATGACCCGGCGCCGCGTGACTTCGTGGCGCGTGAATGCATAGATGGGAATGTCCGAGCGGATACGCGACATCCACAGCGGCGTCGAGCCCGACTCGGTCAGCGCGACGATCGCCCGCACCTTGAGGTGGTTGGCCGTGTACATGACCGCCATCGCAATCGCCTCGTCGGTCTTCTCGAACACGCCGCTCTCGGCGCGATGACGCACCGGCGAGTGCGAGGACTCGTACTTCTCCGCGCCCAGGATCACCTGCGACATCGCCTCGACGGCCTTGACCGGGTACTTGCCGACGGCGCTCTCGCCGGACAGCATCACTGCGTCCGTGCCGTCCATCACCGCGTTCGCGACGTCGGAAACTTCCGCGCGCGTCGGCAGCGGGTTGTGGATCATCGACTCCATCATCTGCGTCGCCGTGATCACGACGCGATTGCGCTTACGCGTCGCCGCGATGATGTGCTTCTGCAGGCCCGTCAGCTCCGCATAACCGACTTCGACACCCAGGTCGCCGCGCGCGACCATGACGGCATCGCTCGCCTGGATGATGCGATCCAGGTTCACGAGCGCTTCGCTGCGCTCGATCTTCGCGACCAGGAAGCCGTGCCCGCCTTCCTTGCGCAACAGCTCGCGCGCTTCGTCCATATCCTGAACCGTCGCGCGCGAACGAGACGGCCATATAGTCGACGCCGAGCTGCGCTGCGAGCTTGATGTCGATGCGATCTTTGTCGGTCAGCGCGCCGGCCGACAGGCCGCCGCCTTGCTTGTTGATGCCCTTGTTGTCCGACAGCTCGCCGCCGATCACGACGCGCGTGTCGATGCGCGGACCGTTCACGCCCGTGACGTCCAACACCAGCTGACCGTCGTTGAGCAGCAGCACATCGCCGGCACGCACGTCCTTCGGCAGACTCTTGTAGGCGACGCCGACGGCGGATTGGTTGCCCGCGCGGGCGTCGAGCGAAACGTCGAGCGCGAAGGCGTCGCCTTCGTTCAGGACGACCTTGCCGTCCGCGAAGCGCTCGATGCGGATCTTCGGGCCCTGCAAGTCGCCGAGCACCGCGACCCATTTGCCGACCTGCTCCGCAACCGAGCGGACCATCTCGACGCGCTTGGCGTGCGCCTGCGGGTCGCCGTGCGAGAAGTTGACGCGCACGACGTCCGCGCCGGCGCGCAGCATGTCCGCCAGTACTTTGGGATTGTCGGTGGCCGGGCCGAGCGTGGTGAGGATCTTGGTGCGTCGGAGCATCGTCAGTTCTTCGCCCGCTCTTCCAGTACTGCAACGGCCGGCAACTTCTTGCCCTCGAGGAACTCGAGGAACGCGCCGCCGCCGGTGGAGATGTAAGAGATGTCGTCCTCGACGCGGTATTTCTCGATGGCCGCCAGCGTGTCGCCGCCGCCGGCGATCGAGAACGCCGGGCTGCGCGCGATCGCCTGCGCCAGCGTGCGCGTGCCCTCGCCGAATTGATCGAACTCGAACACGCCGATCGGCCCGTTCCAGACGATCGTACCCGCGTCGCTCAGCATGCGCGCGAAGCGGTCGGCCGTGTCCGGGCCGATGTCGAGGATCATTTCATCGGCGGCGACGTTGCCGACGGCTTTCACGTCGGCTTCCGCGCTCGCCGCGAACTCCTTCGCGACGACCACGTCGGTGGGCAGCGGAATCTCGACCTTGATCTCGGCGGACTGCTTGAGCAGGCCGCGGGCAATGTCGACCATCTCCGCCTCGACCAGCGACTTGCCTACGCCGACGCCTTCCGCGAGCAGGAACGTGTTGGCGATGCCGCCGCCGACGATCAACTTGTCGACCTTTCTCAGCAGACTCTCCAGCACCGTCAGCTTCGTGGAGACCTTCGAGCCGGCGACGATCGCGATCAGCGGCCGCTTCGGCTTGTCGAGTGCGGTCTCCAGCGCGATCAGCTCGTTCATCAGGAGCGGCCCGGCGCAGGCAACCTTGGCGAAGCGCGCCACGCCGTGCGTGCTCGCTTCGGCGCGGTGCGCGGTGCCGAACGCATCCATCACGTAGATGTCGCAGAGCTCGGCCATGCGCTTCGAGAGATCTTCCTTGTCCTTCTTCTCGCCTTTGTTGAAGCGCACGTTTTCCAGCAGCACCACTTCGCCCGCCGCGACCTCGACGCCGCCGAGCCAGTCCTTCTCCAGGCGCACCTTGAAGCCGAGCAACTCGGCGAGCCGCTTCGCCACCGGCGCGAGCGAGAATTCCTCGTCGTACACACCTTCCTCGGGACGGCCCAGGTGTGACATCACCAGCACGCGCGCCCCAGCATTGCGCGCATGCTGGATCGTCGGCAGCGATGCGCGGATGCGCGCGTCGCTGGTCACGACGCCGCCCTGCACCGGCACGTTCAGATCCTCGCGGATCAGCACACGCTGGTTGCGCAGGTCGAGGTCAGTCATTCGCAGAATGGCCATTTACACCTTCGACCACGCCAGCGTGGTGTCGAGCATGCGGTTCGAGAAACCCCATTCGTTGTCGTACCACGAGCACACCTTGACGCTGCTGCCGATGACCTTGGTCATGGTCGCGTCGTACACCGAGGAACGCGGATCGTGATTGAAGTCGATGGAGACCAGCGGACCGTCGGTATAGCCGAGGATGTTCTTGAGCGGACCATCGGCTGCAGCTGCCTTCATCGCCGCGTTGATCTCGTCGATGGTCGTGGCGCGTTTCGCCTGGAACGTCAGGTCGACCAGCGACACGTTGATCGTCGGGACGCGCACGGCGAAACCGTCGAGCTTGCCGTTCAGCTCCGGCAGCACCAGCCCGACCGCGGCGGCGGCGCCGGTCTTGGTCGGAATCATGGACTGCGTCGCCGAGCGCGCGCGCCGCAGATCCTTGTGGAACACGTCGGTGAGCACCTGGTCGTTGGTGTACGAGTGAATCGTCGTCATGATCCCGGCTTCGATGCCGATCTTGTCGTGCAACACCTTGGCGAGAGGCGCCAGGCAATTGGTCGTGCACGACGCGTTCGAGATCACCGTGTGATTCGCCTTGAGCGTGTTGTGATTGACGCCGTAGACGATCGTCGCGTCGACGTCCTTCTCGCCCGGCGCGGAGATCACGACGCGCTTTGCGCCGCCGGTGAGGTGCGCGCCAGCCTTGGCCTTGCTCGTGAACAGCCCGGTGCACTCGAATACGAAATCGACACCCAGCTGGCCCCACGGCAGCTTCGCCGGATCGCGCTCGGCCAGCACCTTGATGCGATCGCCGTTGACGACCAGCGAGTCGCCTTCCACCTGCACCTCGCCGGGGAACTTGCCATGCACGCTGTCGTAGCGCGTCAGGTAAGCGTTGGTCTGCGCGTCACCCAGGTCGTTGAGCGCGACGATCTGGATTTCCTTCTGCCGGTTCGCCTCGTACAGCGCACGCAGAATGTTGCGACCGATGCGGCCGTAGCCGTTGATTCCTACTTTGATGGGCATTCTCGTTACCTCAGTGCTCACAACCGCTCGACGGCTGCGACGACGTTCTCGGGGGTGAACCCGAAATGCTTGAACAGATCCTTGGCGACGCCGGAGGCGCCGAATGAAGTCATGCCGACCACTGCGCCGCGCGACCCGACGTAGCGCCACCACGTCTCCGGCGCGGCTGCTTCGACGGCGACACGACGTTCGACCTGCCGCGGCAGGACTCGTTCGCGATAGCTTTCGTCCTGCGCATCGAACACGCTGGTGGACGGCATCGAAACTACACGCACGCGGCGACCTTTTTGTTGCAGCAGCCGCGCCGCCTCGACGGCGAGCGCGACCTCGGAGCCCGTGGCGATCAGGATCGCCTCGGGCGTCCCCTCGCACTCTTTGAGTATGTAACCGCCGCGCCGGATGGCTGCGACCTGCTCGGCCGTTCGCGGCTGCGCCGGCAGCGCCTGGCGCGTCAGCGCCAGCACGGTCGGGCCGTCGCGCCGCTCGATCGCATCGGCCCACGACTGCGCGGTCTCGGTGACATCGCACGGGCGCCACACCGTCATGTGCGGAATGATGCGCAGGCTCGGCAGGTGCTCGATCGGCTGATGCGTCGGGCCGTCCTCGCCGAGGCCGATCGAGTCGTGCGTCATCACAAAGATCACGCGCTGCTTCATCAACGCCGACATGCGCATCGCGTTGCGCGCGTAGTCGGAGAACACCAGGAACGTGCCGCCGTACGGGATCACTCCGCCGTGCAGCGCCATGCCGTTCATGACGGCGCACATGCCGAACTCGCGGACGCCGTAGTGCAGATAGTTGCCGGACGCGTCGTCGCCGCTGAACACCTTCGAATCCTTGCGATTGGTGTTGTTCGAGCCGGTGAGATCGGCCGAGCCGCCGAACAGCTCCGGTACGCGCGGGCCGAACGCATTGAGCGCCTGCTGCGAAGCCTGGCGCGTGGCAACGCTCGCGTTCGCCTGGGCCGTCTGCGCCACGTAGTCATTCACGACGTCGCGCCACGAGCCGGGCAAGTCGCCCTTCATCCGTCGTTCGAACTCCGTAGCCAGCTCGGGGAACGAAGCGCGGTACGCGTTGAGTCGCTCGCGCCACTGCGCTTCCCGCGCGGCACCGCGCTCGCGCGCATCCCAGTCGCTGCGAATGTCGTCCGGAATCACGAACGGCTCGTGCGACCAATCGAGCTGGCGGCGGGCCGCAGCGACTTCGTCCGAGCCCAGAGCGGCGCCGTGCGTCGCTTCGGTGCCCTGCTTGTTCGGCGCGCCGTAACCGATGATGGTCTTGCAGCAGATCAGCGTGGGGCGATCCGTATGCGCCTTGGCTGCGGCGATAGCTGACTCGACCGCCTGCGGATCGTGGCCGTCGACATCGCGGACGACGTGCCAGCCGTACGCCTCGAAGCGCTTGGGCGTGTCGTCGGTGAACCAGCCGTGCACCTCGCCGTCGATGGAAATGCCGTTGTCATCCCAGAACGCAGTCAGCTTGCCGAGCTTGAGCGTCCCGGCCAGCGAGCAGGCCTCGTGTGAAACTCCTTCCATGAGGCAACCGTCGCCGAGAAACACCCACGTCCGATGATCGACCACGTCGAAGCCGGGCCGATTGAAGGTCGCTCCGAGCCACTTCTCCGCCAACGCCATGCCGACGGCATTGGCGAGGCCCTGGCCTAGCGGACCGGTGGTGGTCTCGATGCCCAGATGCGGCTCGTGCTCCGGATGGCCCGCGGTCGGCGAGCCCAGCTGACGGAACGCCTTCAGGTTCTCGACAGTCAACGGGTAGCCCGTGAGATGGAGCAGCGAGTACAGGAGCATCGAGCCGTGGCCGTTCGAGACCACGAAGCGGTCGCGGTCGGCCCATTGCGGATTGCCGGGATTGTGGCGCAAGTGGTCGGCCCACAAGACTTGCGCGATGTCGGCCATGCCCATCGGCATGCCGGGATGCCCGGAGTTGGCTTTCTGGACCGCATCCATCGCGAGGGCTCGGATCGCATTGGCAAGCTGCCGGCGGCGCGATGTCTGCATCGGGAGGCAATCCCCTTCGGTCGTTCTGGGCGGGTGGAAAGGCCGCGCATTTTGGACCAAGGACCCCGGGCGGGCAATGCACGCGCAAGGCGCGTCGAGTCTCCGGGCAGTGAGACGGACCGCAAATAATCCGACAGTGGCGTCCGGGGCCGGCCGTCCGTAAGACGCTGGTCACCTTTTTGGCCCCCCGGCCGTTGCTAGATTGCTGGCGATTATGTAGTCACGTTACGCAGGGAAACCGGCTCGAACGCAATGCAGTCCGTCCGCCTCATCCAGTACACCGACATGCACCTGTTTGGTGACGCCGCCGGCCGCCTGCGCGGCGTGGCGACGCTGCCGGCTTTGCAGGCGGCAATCGCGGATGCGCAGCGGCGCTGCAGCCGGCCGGACGGCATCCTGCTGACGGGCGATCTGGTGCAGGACGACCCGGATGGCTACCGCTGGATCCGCCATACCTTCGGTGCCTCGCAGGTCCCTGTGCTGTGCCTGCCCGGCAATCACGACCTGCCCGATCACATGCATGCCGCGCTCGGCAGCGCGCCGTTCGAAGTGTCCCGCCACCGGCAGTTCGGCCGTTGGCTGGTGGTGATGCTCGACACGTGGCTCGCCAACAGCGCCGGCGGCGAGATCGGCAGCGCACAGCTCGCGCAGTTGCGCGACCTGCTGCGCGCCAACCGTAACCAGCACGTGCTGCTCTGCCTGCACCATCAGCCGATCGCGATGCGCAGCGACTGGCTCGACCAGGTGGGCCTGACGGATTCCGCCGAATTCATGGCGCTGATACGCCAGCACTCCAACGTGCGCGGCGTGCTCTGGGGTCACGTCCACCAGTCGCTCGACAGCTTCGTGCACGGCGTGCGCTTCATGGCGACGCCGGCAACCTGCGCACAGTTCCTGCCCGGCAGCACCGACTTCGCCATCGACAACCGTCCGCCCGGTTATCGTATGCTGGAGCTCATGCCGGACGGCGCAATCCAGACGGAAGTCTGCTGGCTCGAGAGCTACGCGCAAAGCGTCGTCGCGTGAGTCACCCCAGAAAATCGCGTCAGACCGGCTGAAGTTTGCAACGTCAGTGGACATGATTTTCCGGGGACCCCGACGAGAGACAATCAGAATGCACATCTCCTCTGTCTCGCATGCATTCGCGTGCATTGCCCTGCTGCTCTGCTCAGCCGCCGCGCACGCGGCCGATCGGCAGCAGCACATCCTGTGGTCGCTGCCAGGCAAGACCAACAAGGTCTACCTGCTCGGCTCCATGCACCTGTTGAAGGAAAGCGAGCAGCTGCCCGCAGCGATCGACTCCGCGTATGCGGATGCCGACGCGCTGATCATGGAGCTCGACATGGACGATCTCGATCCCCTGCAGATGCAGCAGGCCGCGCTGGAACTGGCGATGCAGCCCGAGGGCCGCACATTGCAGCAGCAGCTTGGGCCGAAGATCTACGAGCAGTTCGTCGCGAAGACGCGCGCGCTGGGAGTCGAGCCGGCAATGCTCGAGCGCTTCCAGCCGTGGTTCGCGGCGATCACGCTCGTGCAGTTGCAGCTGATGAAATTGGGCTTCGATCCGGAAGCCGGCGTCGAGAAGCGACTGACGCGCCGCGCCGCCGGCGACGGCAAAAAGATCCAGGGCCTGGAGAGCGTGCGCGAGCAGCTGGAGATCATGGCGCGCCTGCCTGAGAAGCAGCAGCGCGAGTTCCTGCTCTATAGCGTAAACGACGCGCAGCGCATGGCGACCGAAGTCGACGCGTTGCTCGCCTCCTGGCGCAGCGGCGACGCGGCGGGGATGGCGAAGTTGCTACAGGAAGGCTTCGACGAATACCCCGACCTGTATCGGCCGCTGACCGTCGAGCGCAACCGCAAGTGGCTGCCGCAGATCGAGCAGCTGCTCGACGATCGCGAAGACTATCTGGTGGTGGTCGGCGCGCTGCACCTGGTGGGGAAAGAAAGCGTGATCGACCTGCTCGAGCGCAAGGGACATAAAGTCAAGCAACTGTAGGTCGGGCTTCAGCCCGACTCTTGATCACGCACGGATTGTCGGGCTGAAGCCCGACCTACAGCCTGACCGACAGCGACATCACACTTCCACCATCTCGAAATCTTCCTTGCCCGCGCCGCAATCGGGGCAGCGCCATGACAGCGGCACGTCATCCCAGCGCGTGCCCGGCGCTATGCCGGATGCGGGATCGCCCTTTTCTTCTTCGTAGACGTAGCCGCAGATCACGCACATGTAAGCTTTCATGAAGGGACGAGCGCCGGGGAGGGAAACTTCGGGGGCGGGGATTATAGGCTATGCTCGCGGCGACAATCGACGACGGAGCTTTTGCAGTGTCCCTGTTCAGCGATGCCAGCCGCTACATTCCCGGCGGCGTGAATTCTCCGGTGCGCGCGTTCCGCGCCGTCGGCGGCGAGCCGGTATTCGTCGAGCGCGCCAGCGGCGCGTACCTATTCGGCCACGATGGCCGCCGCTACATCGATTACGTCGGCTCGTGGGGCCCGATGATCCTCGGCCATGCTCATGAGCCGGTCGTGCGCGTCGTGCAGGAGCGCGCCGCGCTCGGACTGTCGTTCGGCGCGCCGACGCAGATCGAAACCCGCCTCGCGCAACGCATCTGCGAAGTGATGCCGTCGATCGAGCTGGTGCGCATGGTCAGCTCGGGCACCGAAGCAACCATGAGCGCCATCCGCCTGGCGCGCGGCTATACCGGCCGCGACAAGATCGTGAAGTTCGAGGGCTGCTATCACGGCCACTCCGATTCGCTGCTGGTCAAGGCCGGCTCGGGCGCGCTCACGTTCGGCGTGCCGACCTCGCCCGGCGTGCCGAAGGAGCTTGCTGCGCAAACGCTCACTCTCGCGTTCAACGACAGCGCGCAAGTGGAGCAGCTGTTCGCGAGCACCGGCGCGCAGATCGCCTGCATCATCGTCGAGCCGGTCGCCGGCAACATGAATTGCGTGCTGCCCGCGCCGGGATTTCTCGAGACGTTGCGCGCGGTGTGCGACCGGCACGGCAGCGTGCTGATCTTCGACGAAGTGATGACGGGTTTTCGCGTCGCGCTCGGCGGCGCGCAGGCGCTGTACGACATCAAGCCGGACCTGACGACGCTCGGCAAAATCGTCGGCGGCGGCATGCCGGTCGGCGCGTTCGGCGGCCGACGCGACATCATGGAGCGCATCGCACCGCTCGGCCCCGTGTATCAGGCGGGCACGCTGTCGGGCAACCCGCTGGCAATGGCAGCAGGCGAAGCGACGCTCGCGGGCGTCAGCGCGCCGGGCTTTCATGCCAGCCTCGGCGAGAAAACCATCCGACTGATGGACGGCCTGAACGCGGCGGCGCGCGCCGCGCGCGTGCCGTTCACGACCAATCACGTGTGCGGCATGTTCGGCCTGTTCTTCAGCGAGCGGCCGGTGCGCTCGTTCGCAGACGTCATGGCTTGCGATGTGGAGCGCTTCAAGCGCTTCTTCCACGCGATGCTGGCCGACGGGATCTATCTCGCGCCGTCGGCGTTCGAAGCCGGTTTCATTTCGGCGGCGCATTCGACTGCAGACATCGACGCGACGATCGCGGCTGCGGCGCGCGCATTCGCCGCGCTCGGTCAGAACCGATAGCTCAGATACAGATTCGCGCTGTAGATCCGGTAGATCACGTCGCCCCAGATACTTTGCGGATCCGTCGGCAAGATGGCATCGCGCGCAATCTTGTCCGTGGCACGCAGATCGAGGCTGAGATCGAACCCGCTGACGACGTTGCGCCATTGCGCGCCGATGCCGCCGTAGTAGCCATAAGCGGGCGTCGCGGCGTCGTAGCGCGCGGCGCCGGCGAAGGCGGTCAGCGCGAGCTTCTCGCCGATGCGATACCGATAGTCGAGCGCGCGCACGCCGATCAGGGCGCGTGCCGTCGACATTGTCGAGCTCGATGCGCGTACCGATGTCGGAGCGCTGCGATACCGCGCCTCGCACGCCGACAGCGACGTGCGGCCCGGTAGTCGAGACCTTCCTGTTGAGGTGTGAGGCACCTTGTCCGAAGGATCGAATTCGAGCCGGGTCGACGTTCAACCCGGCATCGACGAAGAATTGAACTCGTGCTGCGAACGTCGGTCCCTCGGCTCGCTGCAAGCCGACGCCGGACTCAGGCTCGCCCGGCACAAGACGCACGAACCCGCCGATGCGCCCGAAGTCCTCGCCGAAAACGTCCCGGCCGACGTTGATCTCGGCGCCGTACACGAACCGCTGCGTGCTGCGCGAATAGCGCAAGCTCAGCTCGTGCTCACGCTCGTAGTCGAAAGACGAGTAGTCCTCGTTCTGCAAAGTGCGATAGCGCAGCTCGGCTCTGCCGCCGAACGGCGGCATCCAGCCGACGCGCAAGCTGTGACTCTGAGCGCCCACGCCATCGCCGGGCACCCGATCGTCCCCGCCCCAGTGCCCGATGACGTGCCCATCGTTGGACTGACCGCAGCGGGTAGATGTGGTGTACGTACCAGCCGTTCTGCCACTCCGTCACCTCGTAGGTGAGATCGAAGCGATTCCACAGCCGCGGCAGATCGAGTCCCACGGAAAGCGCGAGCGTTGCCCAACCGCCAGCCTTCTTTGCGCGAGCCGTCTTCGCCGGCGTATTGAAAGTAGACGGCGAACGGCTGTGGGGTCGGGAACACGAACTGGCTGGTCAGCGCGGCAGTCTGATTGCCGAAGTCCTGGTCGGTCGCCGGTGTTGATCGCTGCGCAGCCGGGGAGAAGAACGCCATCGAACAAGCCGCTCAGCGAGTCGTCACGCTCGCCGCCGCCGTACTGCAGGATGCGACTCGCGCTCAAGGTCCAGCCGCGCACCGGGTCGATGGAGACCTGCAGCGCCGAACAATCGCGGATTGCCAGCGGTCGTGCGGTCCATCGAAGGCGATGTCTTCGACGCGGCTCATGCTGCGCCATGAACATCTCGTAGCGGAAGCCGAGCTTCGTCATCGGCGTGTAATTCGACAGCGTGATGCCGGGCATCGCTCGAGCCTGGGTGCCGATGAGCATGCTGCTGTCCGTCATGGGCGACCACCAATGCTCGCGGTAGCCGATGTCCAGCTGCGCGTACTCGTACCCGAGACTCAGGAACGAGCCGCTCGCCATCGTTTCATCCGGATACGCAACTCCTCCGAGCTGCAACAACACATAGTCGGAAGGTTGGTAGTGAGCGGCGAGCGATGCGGTCCAGGCGTCCTCGGCAGACATGCCCGCGACTGTTCGGCAGCGTGCGGCCCGAGTCCTCGCGTCGCGGCCGCCTCGATGCTCGGCGTGGCTCACTGCGTAGCGACCCATGTACGCGTTCAGATACCTGCGCACTCGGCGGCAAAGCGCCTCGTCCACCTTGCACGCTTCCGGCAGCGCATCCAGAACCGTCGGCGGCTGGAATCGGCCGGCGCACGATCGGCCGGCCGGCATACAGCATCACCTGCTCGATCTGACGCTCGATCTCGGGAGACATGTTCAGCGGCAGGTAGGGACTGACGCCGCGCGCCGCCGCGAGCTCCCGGAAAGCAGAGAAGTGCTGCCAGCACCAGCAGTGCCGGCCCTGAGAGCGCTACCGATGCTGAACATCCGAACCTGCGTGTGCTACTGCCGCGGCGGCAGTGTCATGGAACATCGGCAGCGCCGAAAGCGCAGCCTCGAGACGGCCGGCGAAGCCGCGCTTGTTGTCGAGAAACCAGGCGCGGCCGCGGGCGCTCAGCTGTGCACATTCGGCGTCGCTCATCGCGATCGTGCGCTCGATTGCCGCCTCCAGCGCCGCTTCGTCGAAGTGATAGGTCGTTGCAAGCCGCTGCGTGCCGGTGCCGCCATAGGCAACCAGCACGCCGCGATCCACTCCCACCAGCTCGTTCATCGGCCGCGCATCGACCGTCATCGTCACGGCGCCGACGCCCAGCGCCTCGCCGATGTAGTGCCCCCAGCCTTCGGTGAGCGACAGGCAGAGGTGAAATAAGCTTTGGTTCTGCAGCGTGCGCAATTCCTGATCGGACAAGTACCCCATGTGCGCATCGATGTTCCGTGCCACGGGTGCCACGGCGCCGTTGTCCGTGTGCTGCACCAGGATCAGGCGCGGCCACTCGGGATGACGCTGCCAGACGCGCACCAGGCGATCCGTGCCTTTCATCGTGCTCTTGCCGGCGAGGTGAAAATACGTGCGCTGCCTGGGGACGCTGCTCTCGTAGCGATCCTCGCTGTCGAAACCGATGTACGTGGTGCTGCAGCCGAGCGCGCGGAACAGCTCGCTCGTGTAGCTCGTCTTCGCCCAGACATTGTCGATCTGCGACAGGAAGCGCTGATCATGCCGATCGAACCACTCCGGATTCGGCACGGCTACGTTGACTGGCGCCGTCGACAAGTACTGCAGCCACACGTGCTCGAGCATGAGGTTGACATCCGCGCCGGCGGTCCGAACCTTCGCGTTCGCGCCGCCCCATGCGAGCCGTGCGCGCGTCGCGAACTGCGCGAGCGGCGAACGGCGACGCTTCGCCTGCCCGTCATCGATGAGCGTAACGTTTACCCGATGGCCGCTGGCCCACAGTGCGTCCGCAAGCAGATCGATGTCGCGCGCCAGGCCGACGCCGTTCGACTTGCCGATGATGTTGACGTGAAGGGAAGCGATGCGCATAGAAGCGCGGGATTGTACAGTGCGGCATCGCACAGCTCACGAAGCACGGCTTGCGTTCGTGTTTCCCGGCCGCCACTTGCCCGGCCCGCCGATCGGCCTGTCGCCTTGCGGCGCCAACCTTCCATGTCGCACCAGCCGCGCCTGAATGCCGCCGCGCGTTCGGCCATGCGCCTGCGCCAGCTCCGCTAGCGGCCGGCCACCGTCGAACGCCGCCAACAGCTCGCGGTCTTCGTCCTCGGTCCACGGCTTGCCGGCATTGCTCGACGCCGGCCCCTGCCCGCGCGTGCGCCGCCGTCCTGCCGCTTCGAGCACACGCCCTGCGCAGTACAGCGCGCGGATCACCTCGGGCGATTGATACGGACTGTCGACCGCAAATACCTCGCCGGTGAGCGGATTGACCCCGTTGGCGAGCGCCGCCACGATCGCGAGTGCCCTGGCTTCGTCCATGACTGTTCTCCTTGACGCGCAATGGTTGCGCGGTGAGCAGTCTACGAAGGTGTGGTACTGTCGCCGCCGCGAGAAATCGGGCCGTTCATCGAAAAATTCATCAGCCAACTCGCCGCACGTGCGCACCTTCGCTTTGTTCGTCGCCCTGCTAGCTGCGGCCTTGGTCGCGGCCGCGGCGCTCACTTATCCGGCCTGGCTGCTCGTCGGCACGGTTTCGGTGGAACCGGTCCACCGCGTGATGAACCGGCTGGCGATGCTGATCGCGCTCGTCGGCCTCGTCGTGCTGACGCGCCGGCTTCGACTGTCACACCGCTCGGCGCTCGGCTACGGAATACCGCGCGGCGACTTTCTCCGCCAGCTCGGGCTCGGCTGGGCTGCCGGCGTCGGACTGATGTTGCCGCTGGTCGCTGCGCTGCTGGTGTTCGATGTACGGCAGATCAAGCCGGGCCTCGACGGCGACCTGCCGGCGATGATCGTGCAGGGGTTACTCTCGGGTCTCGTCGTCGCGTTCATCGAGGAAACATTCTTCCGCGGCGTCCTGTTCACCGCAGTGGCGCGCAGCGCCGGCGCGCGCGCTGCCATCATCGCGCCGAGCATTTTGTACGCAGCGCTGCACTTCCTGGGCGGCAAGCTGCGCGTGCCGGCCGAACAAGTGTCCTGGGAGCACGGCTTTCACGTGCTCAGCCGATTGTTCGAGCGCTACGCGCAGCCGCTCGCTTTCATCGATTCGTTCCTGGCGCTGGTCGCGCTCGGAATTCTGCTGGCGTTCGTGCGCCTGCGGACCGGCGCAATCGCGGCTTGCATCGGCCTGCACGCCGCGGGCGTCTGCACGATTTTCATCCTGCGCGACACGACGGCCGTCAACAGCGACGCCAAGCTCGCGGCAATCGTCGGCACCTACGACGGCGTGATCGGCTGGGCGGCGCTCGCGTGGTTCGCCGTCATCGTCGTCGCGTACTCGCAGCTGTACAAGCCTCAGCTCTCGTCGGATTCGTCGCGGGATTCCTGAATGTTCAGCCGCGACTGCAGGTAGTGCAGCCGCTCCGGTCCGTCATTCAGCTCGAGCAGCTCCTGGCGCTCGATCGCCGCCAGCGGCAGGATCTCCGCGAGCCGCATGCTCACCCAGCTCGCATCTTCGTAGGCAGGCGTGACTTCGCCGTACGCCGGGCCGATCTGCTCCAGCGCGCGACGCAACAACTCGGCGAGAACTGCGTGCTGCGGCGGTACTTCCGCCCGCGCTTCCTCGTCGCGCCATTCGACCTGGCATACGTTCAGTCCGTCGCTCTCCTGGTGAACGTGCAAGATCCGGAAGCGCCGCTCGCCGCGCGCCGTGATGCCGAGCAATCCATCGTCCAGCTGCTCGAAATCGACGATGCGCGCGAGCGTGCCGATTTCCACGGTCTGCGCCGCGCCGCCCGCCTCGCGCCCCGCGACGATCAGCGCCACGCCGAAGCCGGAGTCCTCGCGCATGCAGCGGCTCACCATGTCGAGATAGCGCGGCTCGAAAATGCGCAGCCGCAGCGGTCCGCCCGGGAACAGCACGGTGTTCAGCGGGAACAGCGCAATCGTCGCGTGGGTCGCACTAAGCATGAGGCGAGGTTGCTTGCTATCTGCTGGCGAGCCGCTCCAGAAGCTTCTTGTGAATGCCGCCGAAACCGCCGTTGGACATGATCAGCACGTGATCGCCGCTGCTGAGCGTTGATCCGAGTGTCGCGACCAGCTGGTCGAGATCCCTGGAAACCGCCGCGCGCTCGCCGAGTCCCGCGACCGAGCCCGCCACGTCCCAGGTCACGTTCGGTCCCTGGTACAGCCAGACACGGTCGGCGCGTTCCAGCGACTTCGCCATCGCATCGCGATGCGTGCCGAGCTTCATCGTGTTCGAGCGCGGCTCGAGCACCGCGACCAGTCGCGAGCTGCCGACGCGCCGGCGCAGCGCGTCGATGGTCACCTCGATCGCAGTCGGATGATGAGCGAAATCGTCGTAGACGGTAATGCCGCCGACCACTCCACGCACTTCGAGTCGGCGCCGCACGCCGCCAAACTCTTTCAATGCGGAGACAGCAGTCTCGATCGCGACGCCCGCATGATGCGCGGCGAGCACGGCGGCGAGCGCGTTCTCCGCGTTGTGCCGGCCGAGCATCTGCCACTGCACGTCGGCGACGCGGCGATTGCCTTCCATGATCGTGAAAGCGGAATAGTCGCCGCCCGGCGGCGCGGCAGCGTACCAGGCGGTGTCGCTCGCGACTGTTCCGGCGAAGCGTTCGACGGGCGTCCAGCAACCCATGTCGATCACACGCATCACGTTCGCGTCGCCGGCATTGGCGACGACCGAGCCGTTGCGAGGCACCATGCGCATCAGCTGATGGAACTGCCACTGGATCGCGGCGACGTCGGGGTAGATGTCGGCGTGGTCGTGCTCGAGGTTGTTGAGCACGACGGTGCGCGGACGGTAGTGGACGAACTTGGCGCGCTTGTCGAAAAACGCCGTGTCGTACTCGTCCGCCTCGACGACGAAGTGCCGGCCGCCGCCGAGCCGCGCGGTCACGTTGAAGTTGCCGGGCACACCGCCGATCAGGAATCCAGGATCGAGGCCGGCGTGCTCCAGGATCCACGCGAGGATGCTCGAGGTCGTGGTCTTGCCGTGCGTGCCTGCGACTGCGAGTGTCCAGCGGCCCGCGAGCACGTGCCGCGCCAGCCAGTCCGGCCCGGATGTGTAAGGAATGCCGCTCTCCAGCAGCGCTTCGACGAGCGCGTTGCCGCGGCTCATCACGTTGCCGACGACGACGATGTCCGGACGCAGCTGCAACTGTTGCGGGTCGTAACCCTGGATGAGCTCGATGCCGAGCGCGGCGAGCTGGTCGGACATCGGCGGATACACGTTCTGGTCCGAGCCGGTGACGCGATGGCCGGACGCGCGCGCCAGCGCCGCGATGCCGCCCATGAAAGTGCCGCAGATCCCGAGAATGTGAACGTGCATAATTGCGGCCGATTGTACACGCAGGCACATGTCAACCACGCCGCCCGTCGCCACCTCCGCTGATCTGCTCGACGCTCTCGCCCGGCTCGCGCCGGCGGACTTTGTCGCGCTCGACACGGAGTTCATGCGCGAGAGCACGTACTTCCCGAAGTTGTGCCTGATCCAGGCCGCGACCGCCGAGGCCTGCGTGGTGATCGATCCGCTCGCGCTGCCGGACCTCGGACCGCTGTGGCAATTCCTCGGGTCGCGCGAGCGCTGCAAAGTGCTGCACGCGGCGCGCCAGGACCTGGAAGTGCTCGCGACCGCGACGCCGGGCCAGCCCGTGCCGGGACCCATCTTCGACACGCAGATCGCCGGGGCGCTGCTCGGCTATCCGGCGCAGATCGGCTACGCGTCGCTCGTGACGGAGCGGCTCGGACACACGCTCGCGAAGGGACACACGCGCGCCGACTGGACGCGTCGTCCGCTCACGCCGGAACAACTGCAGTACGCCGAAGACGACGTGCGCTACCTCGTGCCGTTGTATCTCGACTTGCGCGATGCGCTGCAAGCCGCGGGGCGGCTCGACTGGTTGTACGAAGAGACCCGCGAGCTGGAGCAACTCGACTTGCATCGCACCGATCCCGATGCGGCATGGCGCAGGCTCAAGGGCCTCGATCGGCTACAACCGCAGCAGCGCGCAACGGCCAAGTTGCTGGCGCAGTGGCGCGAAGCCACCGCCATCAAACACGACAAGCCGCGCGGCTGGATTCTCGCGGACGATGCGCTGCGCGAGATTGCGGAACGGCTGCCCGCCACGGTTGGCGACCTCGAAGGAATTCGCAACTTGCCGCCAGGTGTGGTGCGCCGGCGCGGCGAGGAATTCATGGCGCTGATCGAGCGAGGTCGCAGCGACGCGGCCAACGAAGCTGCTGCGAGCAATCCCCCGCGGCCGCAGCCTCAGCAGCTGGCGCTGGTGTCGAAGCTGATGAGCGTCGCCCGCGAAACGGCGGAACACGCGAAGATCAACGCCGAGCTGCTCGCCACGCGACGCGACATCGAACAGCTGGTGTTCGCACGGCGCACGGAGCATCTGCTGAGCGGCTGGCGACGCGAGCTCATCGGCGAGCCGCTGCTCGCCGTCGCACGAGCCTCCGGATTGCAGATCGAGTAGCTGAAGAGCAGGCTGAAGCCTTGCCCACAATGCGTACGACTCGAGCCTGTGGGTCAGGCTTTAGCCTGACTCCTAGCGTCTGCGGGCGCGCGTTCGTCTTGCGCTTCGCCACGCGCTTCACGCTCTTGCGCCGCGCCGACTTCTTCGCGGCGGTCTTACGCGTCGGCCTTCTGCGCGCCTTCGCCTTCTTGCCGCTCGCCTTCTTCTTCGTCGCAACCTTCTTCGCCGGCGCTTTCTTCGTCGCCGCAGTGCTGCGCGCCTTGCGCGTCGTGACCTTCACCTTCCCGGCCGGCACCGGCTTCGCGAGTGCCGCGGCTTCCATGCGCTCGAAAACTTCTTCGAGCGCGCCCTCGCCCGCCACGACGCGCAGCTGACCGAGCTTGGAGTAATGATCGATCAGCGGCTGCGTTTGCGTCTGGTACACCTCGAGGCGCTTCGCAACGACGTCTTCCTTGTCATCGGGGCGCTGATACAGCTGCGCACCGTCCTTCGAGCAAGTGTTCGCACCCGCCGGCATCGAATGCACGTTGTACACGGTGCCGCACGTCTGACAGGTGCGCCGACCGGCGAGCCGCCGCACCAGAGTCTCTCTGCGAACGTCCAGCAGCAGCACGGCGTCGATCGGCTGGCCGAGCTCTCTCAGCAGCGCATTGAGCGAGTTGGCCTGGTCGATGTTGCGAGGGAAGCCGTCGAGGATGAAGCCGCGCGCAGCGTCGGGCCTGCCGAGCCGCTCGCGGATCAGGCCGAGCACGAGGTCGTCGGAGACCAGCTGGCCGGCGTCCATCACGGACTTGACCTTGCGCCCGAGCTCGGTCCCACGCGCGACGGCGTCGCGCAACAGATCGCCGGAAGACACCTGCGGCACACCGTACTTCGCTTGCAGGCGCTGCGCCTGCGTTCCTTTGCCCGATCCGGGCGCCCCCAGCAATACGATCCGCATAGTCGTCCCGACCCTCCCCAAAATGAGGCGCTACCCTACAGAAAACGGGCGCGGCTGGGTATCCTTCCGCGCCGCTCATCGCGGCGAACCGGCCCGTAACACAGGGTTTCCCTCATGCCTGCCAAGAAGTCCGCCAAGCCCCGCAACGCCTTCTACGCTCAGTCCGGCGGCGTCACCGCCGTGATCAACGCCTCCGCCTGCGGCGTCATCGAGACCTGCCGCAAGCACAAAAACCGTATCGCCAGGGTGTATGCAGGCCGACACGGCATCGTCGGCGCCCTGACCGAAGACCTGATCGACACCAGCAAGGAATCGGCGGCGGCGATCCGCGCCCTGCGCCATACGCCGTCCGGGGCGTTCGGCTCGGCACGCTACAAGCTGAAGAAGTTCGAGGACAACCCGGCGCAGTACGAGCGGCTGATCGAGGTGTTCAAGGCGCACGACATCGGTTACTTCTTCTACAACGGCGGCGGCGACTCGGCCGACACGTGCCTGAAGGTCGCGCAGCTCGCGGACACGCGCGGCATCGCGATCCAGGCGATCCACGTGCCGAAGACCGTCGACAACGATCTGCCGATCACCGACTGCTGTCCCGGCTTCGGCTCGGTCGCGAAGTACGTCGCGGTCTCGATCCGCGAAGCGGGCTTCGACGTCGCCTCGATGGCGAAGACCTCGACCAAGGTGTTCATCATGGAAGTGATGGGTCGCCATGCCGGCTGGATCGCCGCCGCCGGCGGGCTCGCCGCGGAAAAAGCCGGCGACTCGCCGCACATCATCCTGTTCCCCGAGATCGCGTTCGACGAAGACAAGTTCTGCGCGCGCGTCAAGGAGTGCGTCGAGAAGTTCGGCTACTGCGCGGTCGTGGTCTCCGAAGGCGTGAAGAATGCGCAGGGCAAGTTCCTCTCCGATGCCGGCCTGCGCGATGCATTCGGTCATGCACAGCTCGGCGGCGTCGCACCGGTGATCGCACAGCTGGTGAAAGCCAAGCTCAACTACAAATATCACTGGGCCGTCGCCGACTACCTGCAGCGCGCCGCGCGCCACATCGCTTCGAAGGTGGACGTCGAGCAGGCATATGCCGTCGGCAAAGCTGCGGTCGAGCTCGCACTGAAGGGACAGAACTCGGTGATGCCGACGATCGTTCGCACTGCAGACAAACCCTACAAGTGGAAGATCGGCACGGCGCCGCTGGCGCAGGTCGCGAACCAGGAAAAGATGCTGCCGCGGGATTACATCACCGAAGACGGTCTGCACATCACGGCCAAGGCCCGCCGCTACCTGAGCCCGCTCATCAAGGGCGAGGACTACCCACCCTACAAGGACGGCCTGCCGCAGTACGTGACGCTGCAGAACGCTCCGGTGCGCAAGAAGCTGGCCGAACCCTTTGTGGTATAGTTCCGCGCCTTTTTTCAGGCACTCCGCACAACGAAGCCCCTTAAGAGGGAGGAGATTTTGATGTCCACTGATGTCGCGCTTTGGCTCGCGATCGGCGCTGGCGTGCTCGCCGTGCTGTACGGCATGGTCTCGGTAAGCTGGATCAACAAACAGCCCGCCGGTACCGCGCGCATGCAGGAAATCGCCGCCGCCATTCAGGCCGGCGCGCGCGCTTACCTCAACCGCCAGTACACGACCATCGGCATCGTCGGTGCGGTCCTGTTCGTGGTGCTCGGCTTCGCGCTCGACTGGCAGACAGCCGGCGGGTTCGCAGTCGGTGCAATCCTCTCCGGTGCTCGCGGGCTTCATCGGCATGAACGTCTCGGTGCGCGCCAACGTGCGCACGGCGCAGGCCGCCAGCGTCGGCCTCAATCCGGCGCTCGCAGTTGCGTTTCGCGGCGGCGCCATCACCGGCATGCTGGTCGTCGGCCTCGGCCTCATCGGCGTCGCCGGTTACTTCGCGCTGCTCGGCGCGGACAAGGATGCGCTGCATGCGCTGATCGGACTCGCCTTCGGCGGCTCGCTGATCTCGATCTTCGCGCGACTCGGCGGCGGCATCTTCACCAAGGGCGC
The DNA here is from genome assembly GCA_963838635.1 of uncultured Gammaproteobacteria bacterium. GTDB lineage: Bacteria > Pseudomonadota > Gammaproteobacteria > Steroidobacterales > Steroidobacteraceae > Steroidobacter. The sequence goes on from CAWISC010000009.1 coordinate 114,752, forward strand.
CGACGTCGGCGCGGACCTCGTCGGCAAAGTCGAAGCCGGCATTCCGGAAGACGATCCGCGTAACCCGGCGGTCATCGCCGACAACGTCGGCGACAACGTCGGCGACTGCGCCGGCATGGCCGCGGACCTGTTCGAAACCTACGCGGTCACCATCGTCGCGACGATGGTGCTCGGCGGCCTGATGTTCACGGCAGCCGATGGCGGGCTCGACATGCGCTACGTGCTGTATCCGCTGGTGCTCGGCGCGGTGTCGATCGTCGCCTCGATCGTCGGCTCGTTCTTCGTGAAGGCGCGCGAAGGCGGCAAGATCATGAATGCGCTGTATCGCGGCACGGCGGTCTCCGGCGTGATTGCGCTGATCGCGTTCTTCTTCGTGACACGCGAGGTCATGGGCGAAGCGGCGATGAACCTGTTCTATTGCGCCATCATCGGTCTCGCGCTCACGGCCGCGCTGATCTGGATCACGGAGTACTACACCGCGACGGAGTACGCGCCGGTACGCGGTGTCGCCGCTGCTTCGCAGACCGGTCACGGCACGAACGTGATCGCGGGACTCGCGGTGTCGATGCGCTCGACGGCGTGGCCGGTGCTCGCAGTCTGTGCCGCGATCTGGGGCGCGTACGAGCTCGGTGAGCTGTACGGCATCGCGATCGCAGCGACCTCGATGCTGTCGATGGCCGGCATGATCGTCGCGCTCGACGCGTATGGTCCGATCACCGACAACGGCGGCGGCATCGCCGAGATGGCCGGCCTGCCGAAGGAAGTACGCAAGATCACCGACGCGCTCGATGCGGTCGGTAACACGACCAAAGCCGTAACCAAGGGCTACGCGATCGGCTCGGCCGGTCTCGCCGCGCTCGTGCTGTTCGCAGACTACACGCACAACCTCGAAGCCCTGGGCAAGCTGCAGGTGTTCAGCCTGTCCGACCCCGCGGTGATCATCGGCCTGTTCATCGGCGGCCTCGTGCCGTACCTGTTCGGCGCGATGGCGATGGAAGCCGTCGGCCGCGCCGCGGGCTCGGTGGTGATCGAAGTGCGCCGTCAGTTCCGCGAGATCAAGGGCATCATGGAAGGCACGGCCAAGCCGGATTACTCGAAGGCCGTCGACATGCTGACGCGCGCGGCGATCAAGGAAATGATCGTGCCGTCGCTGCTGCCGATCCTCGTGCCGGTCGTGGTCGCGTTCGGCATGAACTACCTGATGGGCGAAGGCGCGGGCATCCGCGCGCTCGGCGGCCTGCTGATCGGCACGATCGTCACTGGCCTGTTCGTCGCGATCTCGATGTGCACGGGCGGCGGCGCCTGGGACAACGCGAAGAAGTACATCGAGGAAGGCAACTTCGGCGGCAAGGGCTCGGAGACGCACAAAGCCGCCGTCACCGGCGACACGGTCGGCGATCCCTACAAGGACACCGCTGGCCCCGCCATCAACCCGCTGATCAAGATCATCAACATCGTGGCCCTGCTGCTGGTGCCGCTGCTCTAGATTCCGGGCTGTAGGTCGGGCTTCAGCCCGACTCTTCTTCAACGGCGCAGTCTTCCACTGCGCCGTTTTCATTCATCAGGCTCGGAAGATTCTCTCGCAGAGATCGCCAAGCGCGCCAAGGAAGAATAATCAGTCTTCGAATTTCTACCTTGGCGATCTTGGCGTCTTGGCGAGAGATCATCCGCAATGTCTTCGGATTCCGCCCCGCCGCTTTGCTCATCGTTCGCCACAGCGTCAGTCGCGTCAGCCCCACGAGCTGCGCGACCTGAGTGACCGGCACATCCGTCGATTCGAGCAGCGCGAGTGCGCGGCGCGTGCGCTGCTCGCGCAGATACTCCATCGGCGTTACGCCGTGGAGCTGTCGGAACATCCGCAGGAAGTGAAAGGGCGACATGCGCGCGGCGTCCGCGAGGTCATCGAGGGTCAGGGCGCGATGCAGGTTCGAGTGCATGAAGTCGGTCGCCCAGCCGAGCCGCCGCATCAACTCTTGCCGTTTGCTGGCGCGGACGCAGTCGATCCGCTGCGGCAGCTCCGCGAGCTGCTGCTCACGTCGCAGCATGCGCGTCAGCAGGTAGTAGAACTGCTCTTCGTACCAGCCGTCGTCGTCCACACCCATCTCGACGTGCCGGCGGATGTATTGCAGCACCGGCGAGACCAGTTTGTCGTGGCGTCGCAGATTCTCGTTGAACTCCAGCGGCGCATGCACGCGCTCAACGCCGATGTCGAGCGCCTGCCCGACGTTCAACCGCGCGGCATGTGCGACTTCGGCCTGCAGGCCCGGGCGGAAGAAGATTGCAAAGCTGAACGCTTCGGCCGGCGCCTGCAGCTGACTGCCGTAGCTGCGCCCCTCGTTGAGGACGAGGTAAGTCTCGTCGGTGACGGTCAGGCGGCGGCGGTCGACGTAGTAGTGCTCGCTGCCCTGGAAGACTGCTTTGATCGAGCAGGTCTGGCGATACTCCGGGTACTCCGCGCGCTGCGCCCGCCCGCAGACGATCCAGTTTTCCTTGCCCCAGCGGTCGTAGAACATGCGGCGGAACGCCGCATTGCGCGCCGTTGCGGGGCGAGGTGGCAGATCGGGCAGTTGCGTGAGAATCACACTCGCGGCGCCTGTAATCGAGCGATTGCGGGAATTTCCCTCGCGGCGACGCTGCAGGTCAACCCGCCCAGCGTTCAGCGCTTGCGAACCGCTCGTAGCGGCCGCGCCACGCCGCCCGCCCGCGGGTTTCAACGGGTGATCGCGCGCTCCTTCAGGAACGCGTTGATCTTCTCCAGGTCGGCGCGGTCGAGCGTGCCGGTGGCCAGCTGCAGCTGGAGCACGGTGAGGATGTAGTCGTAGCGGCTACGCGAATAATTGGTCTGCGCATCGAACAGTTGCCGGCGCGATTGCAATACGTCGACGGTGGTGCGCGTGCCGACTTCGAAACCGGCCTCGGTCGCCTGCAACGCCGTGCGACTCGATTCGAGCGCCTGCTTGGACGCGCGCACCCGCGACATCTCACTCTGCACGCCGAGGTACGCGTCGCGGGCGGCGCGCTCGGTTTCGCGATTGGTGCGTTCGAGCCGCTCACGCGCGGCACGGTGCAGGTACACGCGCTGACGCACGCGCGAGGAAGTCGCGCCGCCGGAGTAGATCGGCACGGTCACCTGGATGCCGATGGAGTCGTTCGTCTGCGTGTTGTCTGCGGGGCTGCGCGGCGTCGACGTCGCCCACGGCGTTGCGCCCGACCTGCGTACCCTCGAATTCCTGATCCTGACGGCTCGCGACGATGTCGAACGACGGCAGGTGCCCGGCGCGCGCGACGCTGACGTCCGACTTCGCGATGTCCGTGGCGAGCCGCGCGGAGACGACGCGCAGGTTCTGATCGAGCGCTGACGTTACCCACTGCTCCTCGTCGGCCGGGCTCGGCGCTTCGAGCGGCAGGTCGTCGATCGGACCGGCCAGCGTGCTGAAGGGTTCGCCGGTCAGCTCGCGCAGCAGTTCGTTCGCTGTGGCCAGTGCACGCTTCGCCTGAATGACGGACGCGGCGGCCTGATCGTGCGCGGCGCGCGCTTCCTGAACGTCGGTGATGGCGATCAAGCCGACTTCGAAGCGCTTGTCCGCCTGTTCGAGCTGGCGCGAGAACGCTTCCAGCGTCGCCTGCGCGGCATCGACGGTGTCTTGCGCGGCGAGCACATCGAAGTAGCGCTGCGAGGTGCGCAGGATCAGATCCTGCTGCGCGGCCTGGTAGTCGGCTTCCGCCTGCGCGACCTGCGCGTCCGCACGCCGCAGGGCAGCCCACTGATCCCAGCGGAACAGCGTCTGCCGCAGAGTCAGGTCGTATGAAGTCGTATCGCCGTCGGCGGTGCTGCTGATCGTTCGCGGCACGAGCGCGCTGTTCGGGTCGCCGGGGTCGGAGTTGATCAGCTGGGTGCGCCCCACTTCCTGATCGTCCTTCGTGAACGAGCCGCCCGCGTTGAACTGCGGCAGCAGCGCGGCAAGCGCCTGCGGCTTGGATTCGCGGCTGGCCAGCCGGTTCGCATCGGCCTCGCGGATCAGCGGATCGTTCTGCAGCGCCCGCTCGTAGACGCTCAGAAGGTCGGCCGCCTGAAGCGCGCCGGCGAACAGCGTGAGACCGCAAGCCGCAAGGATCCGCACACGTAAAGTCATGTTGTTGTTCCCGTCGGCGCCTCGCGGGCGACCGTTAGAGCCAAGTCGCGCCATGATGACACGACCCCGATTTAATTTTAGGAGCGACCGGCGAACGGCGAATTGCAACCGGCGGCCGGTCACTCGCGGACACTGCGGACACGTCGCTCGCACCGCCCCGCCCGCACTTGGACGCTTCAGTAGGTCGGTATGGTTGCATCCAGCTCGCGCGACCAGGCCAGGATGCCGCCGGCAAGATTGACCGCCTGGAAGCCGTTTTGTTGCAGGAAGTTCGCCACTTGCAGGCTCCTGCGACCCGAGCGGCAGAGCACGACCACTTCGCGGCCGCGTTCGAGCTCGCCGAGGCGATCGGCGACCTCGCCCATCGGAATGTGGACGACGTCCGGCACGCTGGCCACGCCGAGCTCCCACTCTTCGCGAACGTCAAGCAACGTCAGCGACTCGCCGCGTTCACGGCGCGCGACAAATTCGGTCGGAGTGATTTCGGCGACGGTCATGGCCAATAGATGAATGAGCGGTGAGGACGAAGAACCCGCGGGAAGTGCGAAGGTTACAGGATCAGAACACGAATGCCGATGGTCGAGCCGCGTTGACCAGCGGCTCGAGCACGGTCTCGAACAGCGCCTGCCGCTGCCACTCGCGCTCACCGACCCGCACCACGCGCCAGGCCTCCATGATCGGCGCCTGGCCGACTACGACGAACAGCCGACCGCCGATGCGCAACGCCTGCTGGAAGCGCTCGTCGTAGATCGGCAGCGAGCCGGTGACGGCGATGACGTCGTAGGCGGACTGCTCGTTCAGCTGCATGGCGTCGGCGGCTTCCACCGACACGTTGTTGATGCGCGCCGCGAGCAGATTGGCGCGCGCCTGTTCGGCGAGATCGGGAAATATCTCGAACGAGCGCACGCGGGAGGCGAGCTTGCCGAGACAGGCGGACAGGTAGCCGGTGCCAGCGCCGACTTCCAGCGCGACGCTGCCTTCGGTGACCTCGAGCGCCTGCAGGATGCGCCCATGCACTTTCGCCGGCAGCATCGACTGGCCGTGCGCGAGCGGAATCGCAGCGTCCGCGAACGCGACGTCCCGGTAACGCAGCGGCGCAAACTCCTCCCGCCGCACCTGGAGCATCGTCTGCAGGACGCGTTCGTCGAGCACGTCCCAGGCTCTGACCTGCTGCTCGACCATCTGCTCGCGCGCGGCTTGGAGATTCATCTGGATGTCGGGTGGCGAACCGAGGGGCCGCAAAGGGTACGAACTTTGATTACGTCACACAAGCTTATGGTGAACCCGCGATTGCGGCGCGAACACGCCACGATGAGGCGCGAGGGCCGCGTACAATATGGTCAATCCGCGCGTTATTCAGCGGGAGCGTTCGCTATGCTCCCCGAACGAGAATCCAGCTGTTGCGCGTGAGTTCGCGATTGCGGATCAACTTGCCGCGCTGCGGGGCGGCAACCCGAAAGCGGGTCGCGCATACCAAGGGGACGAAGGACAAGATCGGCGGTTCAATGTGGGTGCCCTTTTAGGGACTTTGGCTAGTGCTCTGGCTTTCGCAGTTCTGGTGCTGCTCGGCGTCCTCGTCTGGCGCGAGCGCCGTGCCATCGCGCTGACGCGCGCGGCCGATCAGCTCGCAGACATCGTGCGCGACGGGCGTTACACCGATCGCGTGCATACCGGCAGCATCGCCGGCCGTCTCGCCGACAATGCCAATCGCCTCCTCGAGCAGATGGCGATGAAGGAATTGATGATCAGCGAGCGCGAGCGCGCGCTGGTCGGCCTGCTCGGCGGCCTGCACGAAGCACTGGCCGTGCATCGCGAGCACGTCGTGTTCGCCAACGAGCGGTTCGCTGCGCTCGTCGGCAGCAACGATCCGCTCCGACTGCAGGGCAAGGCATTCTCCGAGTTCGTCCACCCCGACTACACCGAGCTCGTTCGCGAGCATCTACGTCGCTCGCTCGCCGGCGAGCCCGGGCACGAGCGTCTCGAAGTCGAGTTGCATCCGCAAACGGGACAGACGGCGCGCGCCGAATTGTCGGCGGTGCGCATCGATTACCAGGGCGGCCCCGCGTTGCTGCTCAATCTCGTCGAGATGGGTCCGCGTGCCGCCGCCGTGCCGCTGCCTTCGCGCGCACGACCGACGGCGTGGGAGACGCTCGACTCGCTCGGCGAAGGCATCATCACCACCGACGTCAGCGGCCGCATCGACTACGTGAACCAGGTCGGCGAACAGCTGATCGGCGTCGGCGCCGTCGATGCGGTCGGCAAGAACATCACCGACATCATCACGCTGCTCGACGAGGGCGATCGCCGCTCGCTCGGCGATCCGGTGCGGCATTGCCTGACGACGCAAACGAAAGTCACGGTCGGACGGCGCGGTCTCATGATCTCGCGCGGCGGCGGCGAGGAGCGTTCCGTCGAATTGACGGTGACGCCGCTGCGCTCGCAGAAGGGCGACCTGATCGGCACGGTAGTCGTGGTGCGCGACGTCAGCGAGCTGCGCGGTATCACGCGCCAGATGTCGTACCAGGCGAGCCACGACGCGCTCACCGGCCTGGTCAACCGCCGCGAGTTCGAACGCCGGCTCGAAGAAGCACTGGAGCTGGCGCACTCCAACGAAGGGCGCCACGTGCTGTGCTATCTCGACCTCGACCGCTTCAAGGTGGTCAACGACAGCTGCGGTCACATGGCCGGCGACGGCATGCTGCGCGAGGTCGCCGCGCTCATCAAGGAAACGGTCCGCGACTCGGACACCGTCGGGCGCCTGGGCGGCGATGAGTTCGGCCTGCTGCTGGTCGGCTGTCCGCTGGAGAAGGCGCGGCAGATCGCCGACGACGTGGTCAACAAGGTCAACGCCTATCGCTTCGTGTGGAAGGACAAGATCTTCAACATCGGCGTGAGCGTCGGCCTGATCGAGATGTCGCGCGAGAGCGGCGCGCCGGAAGAAGTCATGAGCGCTGCGGACTCGGCGTGCTACGTGGCGAAGCGCCAGGGCAACCACGTGCACGTGTACTCGGCGCGCGACGAAGCCGTCGCACGCCATCGCGGCGAAATCCAGTGGCTGCAGCGCCTGCAGTCGGCATTGAAGGAAAATCGCTTCGAGCTGATGGCGCAGACGATCATCGCAACGGCGACGGACGCGCCTTCGGGACCGGCGCTGGAGATCCTGCTGAGACTGCAGGACGACAGCGTGCCCGGCGGCATCTCGCCCGTTGAGTTCCTGCGCGCGGCGGAACGGTATCGATTGATGTCCGACGTCGACCGCTGGGTCGTGCAGACGACGCTCACTGCGCTCGGCCGCGGCGGCATCCGCCTGCCGCCGAACCGCAGCCTTGCGATCAACCTGTCGGGCCAGACGCTCGGCGATCCGACCTTCCTCGAATACGTCGTCGACGTGCTCGACCGCACCGGCGTGTTGCCGACGCAGCTGTGCTTCGAGGTCACGGAGAACTCGGTGATCACGAACATCGAGCACGCGCAGCGCTTCATCGGCGTGCTGCACGGCATGGGTTGCCAGTTCGCGCTCGACGACTTCGGCCGCGGCCTGTCCTCGTTCGGCAACCTGAAGAACCTGGCGCTCGACTACCTGAAGATCGACGGCACGTTCATCCGCAACCTCGCGGTCGACTCCGTGAACCAGGCGATGGTCGCGGCGATGATCAAGCTGGCGCGCACGCTGAACTTCCAGGTGATCGCCGAGCAGGTCGAAGACGCGGGCGCGTTCGAAGCGGCGAAGCGCATGGGCGTGGATTTCGTACAGGGTTATCACCTCGGCCGCCCGCAGCCGCTCGCTCGCGCCGTCGCAACGCCGACTACGCGCGCTCCCGCCTGAAAAAGAGTCAGGCTGAAGCCTGACCCACAAGAGTGCAGCTCCTCCTTCCGACTGTGGGTCAGGCTTTAGCCTGACTCTGCGTGTCACAAAAGCGGCGTATCATCGCGCCACCGCTCTCCACGGGAATCTCCGATGATGGAACTGTCGCTCACGGTCAATGGCCGTCCGTGCACCGTGCACGTCGATCCGACGACGACGCTGGTGGAAGTGCTGCGCGACGAGCTCGGCCTCACCGGCACCAAGATCGGCTGCGACCGCGGCGCGTGCTCCGCATGTACCGTCTGGCTCGATGGCGGAGTCGTCGCGAGCTGCATGACCTTCGCGATGGATGCACGCGGCAAGCAGGTTACGACGATCGAGGGACTCGCCAAGGGCGAGCGGCTCCATCCGGTGCAGCAGGCGTTCGTAGATCACGACGCCCTGCAGTGCGGCTTCTGCACGCCCGGCATGGTGATGAGCTGCGCGCATCTCGTGGAGCGCAATCCCGACTGCACGCTCGATGACGTGCGCGGCGCGGTCAGCGGACATCTCTGCCGCTGCGGCGCTTATCCCAACATTTTCAAAGCGACGCTGGCCGCCGCCGCGACATTGCGTCAGCGCAAGAACGGAGGCGACACATGAGCGAGCGCACCGTTCTGACGGGAATCGTCGGCGACACGCTGCAACCCATCACGCGCAACATTCCTGCCGACGAACCGCCCGAGCTGCCGCCGAATGCGGAGCTGCGTGTCATCGGCAAACCCGTCAACCGCGTCGACGCCGTGCCGAAGGTCACGGGCAAGGCTCGTTACACATACGACGTACAGCTTCCGGGCATGCTGTACGCACGCATCGTCAGCAGCACTGTGCCGCACGCCCGCATCAAGTCGATCGATACTGCGGCTGCGGAGGCTTCGCCCGGCGTCAAGGCCGTACACATTCTCGATCGCGTGTTGTCGATCGCGCAGCTGCGCGATCCTGGCGCGGAAGCGAACGAGCGTTACCCGCTCGTGCGTTACAACGGCCAGCCGATCGCCGCTGTCGCGGCGACGAGCATGCGCGCGGCGAAGGCCGCAGCGAAACTGGTCCGCATCGAATACGAGCGCCTTCCACACGTCACGAGTCTCGAAGCAGCGATGCGCGACGATGCCCCGGTCGTGTTCCCGGGACCGACGGAGCAAGCCGCGACTGCGGGCGGCGGCGGCGCACCTCCGGGCTTGCCGCAGAAGGGCAATCTGCGCGGACCTGCACGCGGCGGCCTCGGCGGCGGCGGACGCGGCGACGTGCAGCAGGGCTTCGCACAGGCCGATCATGTGATTACGAGCGAATATCGCACGCAGGTGCAGACACACACGCCGATGGAGACGCACGGCCTCGTGGCGGATTGGCGTGACGATGAACTGACGCTCTACGCCTCGACGCAATTCACGCTGAGCGTGCGCGACGAAGCGGCGGACATGTTCAAGCTGCCGAAGGAAAAGGTTCGCGTGATCAGCGAGTACACCGGCGGCGGATTCGGCGCAAAGTTCGGCATCGGCAATTACGGTGCGCTCGCGATTCACCTGTCGCGCAAGGCGCGCGCGCCGGTGCGGCTGGTCCTCGATCGACGCGAGGAGCACGTCAGCGTCGGCAATCGCCCCAGCAGCATTCAGCGCCTCAAGCTCGGTGCGAAACGCGACGGTACGGTGACGGCACTGCAGGTCGAGAGTTACGGCACCGGCGGCGTGGCCGCGGGAGCCGGCGTGGGCTTCGCTCACACGGCGATGTACCCGATCCCGAACCTGGCCGTGGAGCACTACGACGTCTTCACCGACGCCGGCCCGTGCGCGGCGTTTCGCGCACCCGGACAAGTGCAGGGAATCTTCGCGCTCGAACAGGCACTCGACGAGCTGGCTCACGAGATCGACATGGATCCGCTCGCCCTGCGCGAGAAGATCGACACCAACGACACCGACGACGCGCGGGCACGCAAGGTCGAGCGACGCGTCGGCGCGCGAACGCGCGGGCTGGTCGCAACGCCGCCGGGCCGGCGCGGACTCCGGTCCGGTCAAACGCGGCATCGGCGTGGCGCAATCCCAGTGGGCGTACATCGTTCACGGCACCACGAGCTGCGAAGTGCGGATTCGGGGCGATGGCTCGGTCGTTGCGCTGACAGGCGCACAGGACATCGGCACCGGCACGCGCACGATCATGGCGCAGACGGTGGCGGAAGAGCTCGGATTGCGCGTCGAGGACGTGGATACGCGCATTGGAGATTCGCAATATCCGGCCGGCCCTGCGTCGGGCGGCAGCCGCGTCACCAGCTCGATCACGCCGGCCGCACGCAACGCTGCGTACCTCGCCGCGCGCGACCTTGCCACACGGGTCGCGCAATCGCTCGGCGCGAAGCCGGACGAAATCGACTTTCGGGACGGTCGCGTGTTCGCGCGCGGCCGGCCGGAGCGCGGCATGACGTTCGCGGAAGCAGTCAAGAAAGCGAACTTCGACGAGATCGTGCATCGCGCCGACCGGCGCGAAGACTACGACGGCTATCGCGCCAAGCTCGGCGACTTGCACATCAGCCGGCAGGGCATCGGCGGCGTGCAGTTCGCGCAGGTCGCGGTCGACACCGAAACCGGCGTCGTCAAAGTGGAGCGCGTCGTTGCAGTCCACGACTGCGGCCGCCCGATCAATCCGAAGCTGATCGAAAGTCAGATCTACGGCGGCGTGATCCAGGGTGTGAGCTACGCGCTGTACGAGGAGCGTCATCTCGATCCGGCGACCGGCGTGCAGCTGAACGCCAACATCGATCAGTACAAGATCGTCGGGTCGCGCGAGACGCCGGCCATCGAAGTGCACGTCATCGAGCAGCTGGGTCGCCAGTCTTCGACCGACGCGCGCGGCGTCGCCGAGCCGGCCAACGTCGCGACTGCCGCGGCAATCGCCAATGCGTTCTACAACGCGACAGGCAAGCGCATTCGCACGCTGCCCATGACACCCGCAAACGTGCTCGCCGCTCTGCATGAGGCGCAATCATGAACAGCGTCCAATGGATCGACGCACGGTCGGTGGAAGAAGCCGTAGCGCTGTTGTCGGCGGATGCCGGCGGCACGATCGCCAAGGCAGGCGGCATGGACCTGCTGGATCTCCTCAAGGAAGGCATCGTCGCACCTGCGCGCATCGTGAATCTGCAAAGGATCGATGCGCTGCGCGGCGTGCAGTTCAGCGACGCCGCCGGCTTGCGCCTCGGCGCGCTGACGACGCTCGCCGAAATCGCGAGCAACGCGTCGATCCGGCAACACTACCCGGCACTCGCAGCAGCGGCCGCCCACGCAGCGACTCCGCAAGTTCGTAACGCTGCGACGATCGGCGGCAACCTGCTGCAAAGGCCGCGCTGCTGGTACTTCCGCAACGAGCTCTTCCATGCCGCGCGCGACCAGGTCGGCCGCGAGGAATCGCAGTACGGCGCTATCTTCGACAACGCGAAGACGACCATGGTGCACGCCTCGACGCCGGCCACGGCGCTGCTGGCGTACGGCGCGCGCGTTCACATGGTCGGCAAGTCGGGGCAGTCGCGCGCGCTCCCGCTGAGCGATTTCCTGCTACCGCCGGATTTCAATCGCACCCGGGACACGGCTCTCGGCAACGACGAGGTGCTGACACACGTCACCGTGCCTGCAGTCGCCGCGAACACGCGCGCCGCGTATCACAAGCAGACCGAGCGTGACAGCTACGACTGGCCCATCTGCGATATCGCAGTCGTGCTGACGTTGGCCGGTCGCAAAGTGGAAGCGGCGAAGATCGTCGCCGGCGCGGTAGCGCCCGTTCCGCGCCGCCTGACGGCTAGTGAATCGCTGCTGGTCGGTCGCGAAATCGACGAACGCGTCGCCGCCGAAGCCGCGCGCGCAGCGGTCCGCGGCGCAACTCCGACGGCGAAGAACAGTTACAAGGTTCCGATCCTGGAGACAGTAGTCAAGCGGACGATTCTCGCTGTTGTGGGTCAGCCGCGATGACCCAATAGCCGCGCCGGCAGGAACAGCAGCGCCTTGATGAACGCGAGCACTGCCGCGAGCAGCACTCCGATGATCCGGAACGGGATCGACAGCAGCCACAGCAGCGGCAGCAGGACCACTAGCGCGATGGCCAGCGGCCACGCGATCACGAGCAGCAGGAACCAGGCGATCACTACCAACACGAACTGCATCTGACGCTCCATCTACGATACCGGGACGATCCCGGTATCTGGAATCATCATAGGGCAGCCGCGCCGCGCGCGAGGAACCGTTGACCGGTCAGCTGCCGCGGGTGACCGGCATCGCTACATCGTCAGCCGACTTGCCCAGATACTTCGCCAGCTCCATCTTCGCGATGGCGTTGCGATGAACTTCGTCCGGGCCGTCGGCGATGCGCAGCGTGCGCTGCCCTGCCCACAGCTGTGCGAGCGGGAAGTCGGAGGTCACGCCGCCCGCGCCGTGCGCCTGGATCGCCCAATCGATCACGCGCAACGTCATGTTCGGCACGACGACCTTGATCATCGCGATCTCTTTGCGCGCCACCTTGTTGCCGACGGTGTCCATCAGATGAGCAGCGTGCAGCACCATCAGGCGGGCCTGGTCGATCTCGCAGCGCGAGTCGGCGATGCGCTCGTGCCAGACGGACTGCGAGGAAATCGGCTTGCCGAACGCGACGCGCGAAGTGAGCCGCTGGCACATGAGCTCGAGCGCGCGCTCCGCGACGCCGATCGAACGCATGCAGTGATGAATGCGTCCGGGTCCGAGGCGACCTTGAGCGATCTCGAATCCGCGGCCTTCGCCGAGCAGCAGGCTGCTCGCCGGCACGCGGACGTTCTCCAGCAGCACCTCGGCATGGCCGTGCGGCGCGTCGTCGTAACCGAACACCGGCAGATGCCGCAGAACCTTCACGCCCGGCGCGTCCGACGGCACGAGAATCATCGACTGCTGCCGATGGCGATCCTCGTCCGGATTGGTCTTGCCCATCAGGATGAAGATCTTGCAGCGCGGATCGTTGGCGCCGCTCGACCACCACTTGCGGCCGTTGATCACATAGTCGTTGCCGTCGCGCTTGATGCTGCAGGAAATGTTGGTGGCGTCCGATGAAGCGACCGCAGGCTCGGTCATCAGGAAGGCCGAGCGGATCTGCCCGGCGAGCAGCGGCTCCAGCCAGCGGTCCTTCTGCTCTTCCGAGCCATAGCGCTCGATCGTTTCCATGTTGCCGGTGTCGGGCGCGGCGCAATTGAACACTTCGGGCGCCCACGGCACGCGTCCCATGATCTCGCACAGCGGCGCGTACTCCAGGTTGGACAGGCCTTCGGGTGCGCGCGGCGAGCGCGGCAGGAACAGATTCCACAGCTGCGCGTCGCGGGCGCGCGGCTTCAGCTCGTCGATCAGCCGCAGCGCCTTGAACGCGTTGCCGGCCCGGCGGTTCTCTGCGACTTCCGCTGTGTAGCGCGCTTCGTTCGGATAGATGTGCTCGTCGAAAAACTTGGCGAGCTTCGCCTGGAGCGAGCGCACACGCGGGCTGTATTCGAAGTCCATGACCGTCTCCTGGTTTCGGCAGTCAGAGTGCGTGGGCGGCCCCACGAACGCCAATGCAATGGCTGCATGACGCCGCATCGACGCCCTGCATACATTGGCATACTGGGCGCGCCAAGAGTCCTGCAGGGGGCGCGCCAATGCAACTTTCCCGGGTCGACCTGAACCTGTTCACGATCTTCGACGCGATCTACCGCGACGGCGGCATCACGCCGGCCAGCAAGCGTCTGCACCTGTCGCAGCCGGCGGTGAGCCACGCGCTCGCCCGGTTGCGGGAACTGCTGGACGATCCGTTGTTCGAGCGGCGGGGCCACGACATGGTGCCCACCCCGCTCGCGCGCTCGATCGCGGCGAACGTCACGGCTTCGCTCGGCGGCCTGGAACAGCTCCTGCAACGCACGGGACGGTTCGATCCCGGCACGAGCCCGCGCTCCTTCACGATCGCGATGCGCGAAGTCAACGAGCTGCCATTCCTGCCGTTGCTCGTCGAGCGCCTGCAACGCGAAGCGCCGCACGTCGATATCTCGGTCGTGCGCATCGATCGCCGCGACCTGGAAGAAGACCTGCAGAGCGGCGAGATCGATTTCGCGTTCGACGTCGGCTTGCCGCTATCGCACGACGTGCGTCGCGAGCGAGTGACGGCAGAGCCGCTCGCGGTGCTTGCGAGAAAAGATCATCCGTCGATCCAGGGCGCGCTGCCGCTGGATTCTTATCTCACGATGGAGCACATCCTGATCACGGGACGACGCCGTGGCGGCGGCTATGAAGACATCGTGCTCGGCCGGCTCGGCATGTCGCGACGCATCCGTGTGCGATGCCAGCACTACGCGGCAGCATGCGAGATGGTCGCGCGTTCCGACCTGCTCGCGACCATGGCGCGCAGCCAGGCGGAGGTGAGCAGCCGCGAAGGCGATACGCAGGTGCTGCCGTTCCCGCTGGAGATTCCGCCGCTCGAGATGTTCCTGTACTGGCACGCGAACGTGGACGCGGACCCGGGCTCGCAGTGGCTGCGCGCTGCGCTGCTGGAACTGCTGAGAAAGTGACCGACAAATTGTCCGGGCGTGCTCACCATTCGCCGCTGTTCGGCATCGACGCCCAGGGCTCGCGCGGCGGCAACGCCCCGCCCTTCTGCAACAGCTCGACCGAGATCCGGTCGGGCGAGCGCACGAAGGCCATGTGCCCGTCGCGCGGCGGCCGGTTGATCGTCACGCCATGCTCGGTGAGCCGCTGGCACGTCGCGTAGATGTCGTCGACCTGGTAGGCGAGATGACCGAAGGCGCGGCCGATGCCGTAGTTCTCCGGGTCCCAGTTATAGGTGAGCTCCACCTGCGCGTCGTCGTCGCCAGGCGCGGCGAGGAACACCAGCGTGAACCGACCCTTCTCGTTCTCCTTGCGACGGATTTCCCGCAATCCCAGCGCGTCGCAGTAGAAGCGCAGGGAGGCCGCCAGGTCGGTGACGCGCACCATTGTATGCAGGTACTTCATTTGCATTTACTCGACGTAGTCGATGATTCGGGCCGCACTCCTCAATCCCATAATTGTAAACTTGGGGAACCCGGTCGGAACGCTCGCCGTTGATATCAAATGAATATGCACAGGGGTCATGGCCGCGCTCTTACGCAGGATTGAGTGGAACGCCCGCAGCGCAGCCGCGATCGTAGCAGCACTGTTCGGGACGCTGCTTGCCTGCGCGTCCGCCGCGGCCCAGGACCAAGAAGAAGAACCTGCGGCAGCGGAAGAATCCTCGATCACGCCAATGGAAGGCTGCGCCCAGCGCGACCGGGAAGACTCCACGATGCTGGAGCGCGTGCGGCGGCGCCTCACCGTGACCGCATGCGCATCGTCCGCCTGGCTCGACGGCCTGTTCGGCGATCAATTCCGCTACGACGAATATCGCGCAACGTACGGCAGAGTATCTGCCGGCGGCCTGTGGAGCGACTACGACGGCTTCGATCCGCGCCTGCGCTTTCGCGTGCGCCTGAAACTGCCGCAATGGGACGATCGCATTACTGCGTTCGCAGGACGTGTCGGCGAGGAGGACTACATCAGCGACACGGAAGGCGACTTCGAAGCGCTGCCGACGCGGCAGTTCGGCGACCTGGAAGACGAAAGCGTGCTGGTCGGCCTCGGCTACTCCAGCCCGGAGCGCACCGGCAACGACTTCGACCTGGGTGTCGGTGTGCGCGTCGACCTGCCGCTCGACCCGTACGCCAGGGCGCGCTACGAAATCGTGCGCGGCTTCGGCGAGCGCTACGTCTTCACTGCCCGCGAGACCGTGTTCTGGCAGAACACCGAGGGCTTCGGCACCACGACGCGTGTGTATCTCGACCGCGCGATCTCCGACACGCTGCTGCTGCGTTGGGCGAATCTCGGCAAGTACACGGAAGAAACGCTCGGCCTGGAGTGGTACACGCAGCTCACGCTGTTCCAGAGCCTGAACGACCGCACCGGGCTCGCATGGCAGTGGCAGACCGAAGGCGAGACGGACAATGAAGTACAGCTGACCCGCCACGCCGCGCGCCTGATCGTGCGCCGCCAGCTCACGCCGGACTGGCTGTTCCTCGAGGTGCGCGCCGGCGTTGCCTGGCCGCGCCGCATGCTCAGCGAGGAGCGCGAAGCGAGCCCTGAAGTCGGCATCGCGCTGGAGATGGAATTCGGCGAACCCCCGCTAACGCGGGAACCTCGCCTCGCCGGGCTCCGTCACTCGCAACAGGAACCCCCTGTTGGAGAGAAGTCCATGAAGTCATTACGAACAGTCCTCTTAGCGACCTCTTTGGTGGCCGCGTCCGGCTTCGCTTCGGCGGCGGATGCGCCGAGCAGCCCGATGTCCGGGAAGGCCATTACGACGCAGGCAGCGGAACGCGACCTGTGGCTCGGTCACATCTTCTGGGTGCGCGAAGTGGCACGCGGGCTCGCCGAGAAGAATCAGGCGGCAGCGGACTTCGCGGAGAAGCAGGCAGTCGCGAACGCCAAGGGAATTGCGGCTTCGATCGAGCCGTTCTACGGCAAGGCCGCGACCGATCAATTGTTCAAGCTGCTGGCCGGTCACTACACTGCGATCAAGGCGCATGCGACGGCAACCGTCGCCGGCGACGCCGCAGCCGCGAAGAAGGCGCTCGGCGAGCTGACGAGCAATGCCAACGAGATTGCCAGGTTCCTCGCAGGCGCGAACCCCAATCTGCCGGAGGCGACTTTGAAGAGCCTGCTCGCCGCGCACGGTGGCCATCACGTGCAGCAGAATCAGCAGCTCGTCGCACGCGACTTCGCCGCCGAGGCGCGCACCTGGGACGCGATGAAGACTCACATCTACACGATCTCCGACGCGCTGGTCGGCGGGATCGCCAAGCAATTTCCGGACAAGTTCACGTGAAAGAGCTGGAATCGATGCAACATGCCGCCGCGCTGGCGGCCGCAGACGTCGTCGCCGCGGCGGGCGACGACGTCTCGCTCGCAAGCCGCGCCGCGCAGGGCGATCAGGCTGCGTTCTCGCGAATCATGCGGCGCTACAACCAGCGGTTGTATCGCCTCGCGGTGAGCGTGATGGGCGACGCGAGCGAGGCGGAGGACGTGCTGCAGGAAAGCTACGTGCGGGCGTTCTATTCGTTCGCGTCGTATGCGGGCACGGGAAGCCTGGGTGCATGGCTCGCGCGCATCGTGCGCAACGAAGCCATCGACCGCGTGCGCGCTCGCGAGAGCCGCCGCAGTCATGTCGCAATCGAAGCCGATCTCGGCGTGCTGTCCGCGGAGGGCGATACGAACGTGGGCGACGATCTACTACGCGCGCCGAGCGCGCGCTTCGATCTGCAGTCGATGACCGATCCGCAGGCGCTCGCGTCGAACGCGGAGCTGCGACGACTCCTGGAGCGCGCGATCCAGCGACTGCCCGAGCAATTCCGGACCGCGTTCGTGTTGCGCGAGGTCGAGGGCTTGTCGGTCGAGGAGACCGCCGAGTACCTCGGCATCCCGCCGGCAACGGTCAAGACCCGCGACCATCGCGCGCGCAACCTGTTGCGCAGCTATCTCAGCGAGAACATCGACGCGACGATCCCGCAGATGTTCCCGTTCCTGGGCGCGCGCTGCGATCAGATCGTCGAGAAGGTGCTGGCGCGATTGAAGATGTAGTCAGGCTAAAGCCTGACCCACAGAAGACCAGAGAGGCTGGAGCCTGCTAGTGCTTGCTGGAGCTTGCTTGTGGGTCAGGCTTTAGCCTGACTCTCAGGCTTTATACGACCCCGACGTCGTCGACCCGCCGTGCCCGGTCCAGTTCGTGTGGAAGAACTTGCCGCGCGGCTGATCCACCCTTTCATAGGTGTGCGCGCCGAAGAAGTCGCGCTGAGCCTGGATCATGTTCGCAGGCAGTCGCTCCGACCGATAGCCGTCGAACCATGCGAGCGCCGAACTGAGGCACGGCGCCGGCACGCCGCTCTGTACGGCGGCGACCACTGCACGACGCCAACCGACTTGCCGGCTCGTGACTGCGTCCCTGAAGAACGGATCCATGAGCAGGTTGACCAGGCCGACGTCGCGATCGAACGCCTTCTTGATGTCGCCGAGGAACGCCGAGCGGATGATGCAGCCGCCGCGCCACACGAGCGCGATGCCGCCGTAGTTGAGGTTCCACTTGTAGGTTTGTGCCGCCGCGCGCAGCAACTGATAGCCCTGCGCGTAGCTGATGATCTTCGAGGCGTAGAGCGCCTGGCGCAGATCGTCGACGAGCGCGGCACGGTCGCCCGTAAAGCCGCTGCCTTCGTACCCGAGCTTCTTCGACGCCGCGACACGCTCTTCCTTCATCGATGAAAGCGCGCGCGCGAACACGGCTTCGCCGATCAGCGTGAGCGGGATGCCTTCCTGCAGCGCTTCGATGACGGTCCACTTGCCGGTGCCCTTCTGGCCCGCGGCGTCGACGATCGCGTCGATGACTTGCTCGCCCTCTTTCGACCGGTACGCAAGAATGTCGCGCGTGATCTCGATGAGATAGCTGTCGAGCTCGCCGGCGTTCCATTGCGCGAACACATCGTGCATCTGCTGGTTGCTCAGCCCGAGCACGCGCTTCATCACGTCGTAAGTCTCGGCGATCAATTGCATGTCGCCGTACTCGATGCCGTTGTGAATCATCTTGACGAAGTGGCCGGCGCCGTCCTCGCCCATCCAGTCGCAGCACGGCTCGCCGTCCGGCGTCCGCGCACAAACAGCCTGAAAAATCGGCTTGATGTGCGGCCACGCCGCCGCGCTGCCGCCGGGCATCAACGACGGGCCGGTCAACGCGCCCTCCTCGCCGCCTGAGATACCGGAGCCTACGTACAGCATGCCCGCATCCTCGACGCGGCGAGTCCGACGAATCGTGTCCGTGAACAGGCTGTTGCCGCCGTCGATCAGGATGTCGCCGGGATCGAGCAACGGCAGCAACTCGTCGATCACTGCATCGACCGGCGGCCCCGCCTTGATCAGCATCATGATCTTGCGCGGCCGCGCGAGCGATGCGACCAGCTCCTGCGGCGTGCGCGCACCGTTGAAGTTCTTGCCGCGCGCGCGGCCGGCGATGAATTCCTCGACGCGCTCGACCGTGCGGTTGTACACCGCGACCCGAAAGCCCTTGCTCTCCATGTTCAAGGCGAAGTTCTCGCCCATCACGGCGAGGCCGATGAGACCGATGTCGGCGAGCGGTGCAGCCATGGTGCGTCCAGACCTTTTGCAGGGAAGATTCGACGTGCGATGCTTGAGCCTCGATGGTACTCCGCCCACGCACCGAGGATCACACATGAATCGCCGCGAATTCTTCGAACTGTCCGCAGCACTCGGTGCGACGCTGGCCTGGGCACGCAGCACAGCGCGCGAGTCGCAGCAGAAATGGTCGGAACGACGCGAAAGCTATCCGCAGGGCGTCGCGTCCGGCGATCCTCATCCCGACAGTGTGTTGCTGTGGACCCGGCGTCCGCCCACGGCCGGCGCCGCGGCCAAACAGCTCACCGTTGAAATCGCGCGCGACCCGCAATTCGAGCACGTCGTGTCGACGTCGAACGCACCGGTGTCCGAGGCGAGCGACTGGACCTGCCGCATTCTCGCGGCAGGCCTCGAGCCGGCAACTGCGTATTGGTATCGGTTCATCGACGACAACGGTCACGGCAGTCGTGTCGGACGCACCCGGACTGCGCCGCGCGAGAACGACTCGCGACGCGTGAACTTCACGTTCGTCAGTTGCCAGAACGTCTGTCAGGGCGCGCAGAACGCCTATCGCCGCATGATCTTCGAAGACGAGCGCCGCCCCGCCGAGCGCCAGCTCGATTTCGTGCTGCACCTGGGCGACTTCATCTACGAGATCGTCTGGTATCCCGAAGACCGGCCGCAGGGCATGTACGACCGGCGCCTGCGCGATGTCGTGCGCTTCAAGGACGGCGAGAAGATCAGCGACTTTTACGCGGCCGTGACGCTCGATGACTATCGCAACCTGTATCGCAGCTACCTGCAGGATCCGGATCTGCAGGACGCACGCGCGCGCTGGCCGTTCGTGTGCGTCTGGGACAATCACGAGTTCTCGTGGCGCGGCTGGCAGGGTTTCGTGAAGACCGTCGAGGCCGCTCGTCCCGCGCAGATGACCAAAGTCGCCGCGAACCAGGCGTGGTTCGAGTTCCAGCCCGCACGCATCGCGAAGCCGGGCGGCGGCGAGCTCGAACGCTTCTCACCGCCCAAAGTCGTGAATGCGCCAGTCGAGCGCTTCGACGAGCACGGCATCGGCCAGGAGCCGAACAACCTCGCGGCGATCGACAGCCTGCACATCTACCGGCGCCTGCGCTTCGGCCGCAATGTCGATCTGGTGCTCACCGACCAGCGTTCGTTCCAGACCGAGTGCGCGATGGACACGGCCGCCTCGGATCCGTTCAGCAGCCGCGACTACCTGAACCTCGTGCCTGAAGAAGTGAGCGAGATCTTCGACGCGGGGCGGGATTATGCGAACGGCAAGCCGCCCGCGACGATCCGCTTCGGCACGCAGCAGATTGCGAACCCGCGCAAGGATTCGCCGCCGCACAGCATGCTCGGCACGGCGCAGAAGCAATGGTTCCTGCAGCAGCTGAAGAGCTCGACCGCGACCTGGAAGATCTGGGGCAACTCGCTCGGCACGCTCGGTTGGCGCACCGATCCGCAGAATCTTCCGCCCGGCGTCGCGGCGAGTCCTTGGCCCGGCGCCGGCTATGCATCGTTCGGCGCCGGCGACTGGAGCGGCTACGTGACCGAGCGGGCAGAGATCTTCGACTTCGTGCGTCAGCAGCGCATCGGCGGCTTCGCGATCGTCGCCGGCGATCGTCATTCGTTCTGGGCCGGTCGCGCCGCGAAAGCATTGCCACCGCGCGCGTTCGAGCCGGTCGGCGTCGAGTTCATCACCGGCTCGGTCTCGGCGCCCGCGATGGCGGAGGGTGCCGAGCACAACATGCCGAAGGATCATCCTCTGCGCTCGTTGTTCGTGCACAAGCCCACACCGGACGCGCCGTATCAGCGAACGGTGAACATGTTGCTGCTGCACGGCGTGCGTTCATGCCTGGAGTTCATCAAGACCGGCGACTACGAGCGCGCAGTGAAGCTTTCGAATCGCGAGATGTCGCCGCACCTGCAGTTCCTCGATCTCGGCGGCCACGGCTACGCAGCGGTGAGCGCCATGGACGACGCGCTCGAAGTCGAGTTCGTGTGCATCCCCCGCCCCCTCGAACGCAGCACCACACCCGACGGCGGCCCACTTGCGTACAGAGTCGTGCATCGCGCGAAGCTGTGGAAAGGCGGCGAAACGCCGGAGCTGGAGCGCGTGCTGCTCGAAGGCAAGCTGCCGCTGTCGATCTGAAAGAGTCAGGCTGAAGCCTGACCCACAAAACCGGACCTGTGGGTCAGGCTTTAGCCTGACACCTTCCTGCCGCTCACGATCGGGATGTGCCACACCACGTACTGCGCGGGGTCGTGGATCGCGGCGAGGTTGTAGTCGAACAGCTCGCGCACTTCTTCGACGCCCAACTTCGTATGCTTCGCCAGCGCCTCCGTATAGCCGTCGCGCCACGCCGCAATGATCGCCCCGAACGTCTCACGCCGCACACGCACCGTGTCGACAACGATGTAGTCGACGTGCAGCTCCTCGAACCCCAGCTGCTTCATCATCGGCCACGTGCGCCGCCCGACGCACGCGTCGGTTCCCGTCGCATGCGTAAACGGAATCACACCGTCGTACCACAAGCGGTCGGGCTCCACCTTCCCTGCCGCCGCGTGAATCATCCCGTAGTCCTCACTCAGCACGTGCACCCAGCCTCCTGGCTTGCAGATACGACACAGCTCCGCCAACACCCGTTGCGGCTCCGGCACCGCCTGCGTCATGTGCCGGCACACCACCAGGTCGAACTGTCCGGCGGGGAGTTTCAGCTCGAACGCATCGCCCTGCTCGAACCGCACCCGCGGCGCGAGCGATGCGTAGCGCCGGCGCGCGTAGGCGACCGAGCCTTCCAGGATGTCCACGCCCACCAACTGCGCGTCCGGGTAGCGCGCCGCGAGCCGCGAGGTGATCTCGCCGCTGCCGCAGCCGATATCCGCAATCTGGGCGCGGTCCGGCAGCCGGTAGCGCTCGAACAGCTGCTGCTCCTGCGGCCAGATCGCCTCGGCCTGCGCCGCCAGGTTGCGCAGCATCGACTCGTCGGCCATCTGTTCTGCCTGGGGATTTCGCTCTTTCATGGAGTGTCCGCTGCAACCTTTCGCACCGTGTTAGCGTCCCAAAAGGCAGAACATCTCGCCAGAGGGGAATCTCCATGTCCGTTCGTTTCGCCAGCACATTGGTCTGCCAGCACACTGGGCGTCTGCCTCGTTGCCCTCTCCGGCGCCGCACATGCGGCCGAGAAGCGGCTCGACCGGACCTTCAGCGTCGCGCCCGGCGGCCGGCTGACGATCGAGTCGGACGGCACTGACCTGCGAGTCGAGGGCACGGGCGGCAACCAGGTCATCGTGCACATCCTGTTGAGCGGTTCGGAACGCACGCTGGAGCGTATGACGTTGACCGCCGACCGCAGCGGCAACGACGTCTCCGTCGCAGCGAAGCACGGCGACGGCAAATGGACGGATTGGTTCGGCGGCTGGAACCTCGACGGCAGGATCGAAGTGCAGGTGCCGCGCGATTACAACATCGACATTCGTACGTCCGGCGGCGACATCAAGGTCGGTCAGCTCAAAGGCAACGCTCGCGGCAAAACTTCCGGCGGCGACATCCAGGTCGCCGACGTTCAAGGCCCGGTGGAAATGCACACCTCCGGCGGCGACGTGCGCGTCGAGCGGATCGAAGGCGCGACGCGCCTCGGCACGTCGGGCGGCGACATCGAGATCGCGCGGCTCAACGGCGATCTCGACGCCAAGACTTCGGGCGGCTACATCCATCTCGACGACGTCGTCGGCAAAGTCATGGCGCGCACGTCCAGCGGCAACGTCGTCGCTCGCGGCGTTCGCGGCGACTCGGACCTGAAAACTTCAGGCGGCGACATCCGCGCGACGATCGACGGCAAGATCGCGGCGCACACCTCGGGCGGCGACGTGACCGCGGAGCTGGTCGGCGAGAATCGCGGCATTTCCGTGTCGAGCTCCGGCGGCGACCTGACCGTGCGGGTGCCGAAAGACACGAAGGGCGAGCTCAATGCCGCAACGAGCGGCGGCTCGGTCCGCACGGAGCTGCCGGTCACGACGACCGAGATGGGCGAGCGCAAGCTGACCGGCACCCTCAACGGCGGCGGCAATCCGATTCATGCCCGCACCTCGGGCGGCAGCATCAAAGTGCTCGCAGCTGCCAATTAGCAAGGACCGGGGCTTTCTTTTGCCCCGGGCCTTGCCGAAACTGCCGGCCTCGTCGTTGCACCAAAGGAAGAAGGCCGTGCTACGGACTCATCGTTTACTGGCGACCGTCGCGCTCGCGGCCGGTCTGAGTGCTGCGCCAACCTTCGCCGCGGACACCGACTCGGCGGCGCATCGTCTCTTCGAGGATTACTTCGAGCGCCAGCTGCAGCTCAACCCGCTGCTGGCGACGTTCATCGGCGACCACCGCTACGACGACAAGCTGACCAACAACATCTCTCCCGAGCACATCGCCATCGCGCTCGACGTCGACCGCAAGGCGCTGGAGAGCGCGCAGAAGCTTGCCGCAGGTCAGTTGTCGGACGCGGATCGGCTGAGTGTCGAGATCCTGATGCACGACCTGCGTGCTTCGCTCGAGGGCGCGAAGTTCCCGGGCGAGCTGGCGCCGATCAACCAGTTCCAGAGCCTGCCGACACTGATGCCAGTGCTGGGCTCCGGCTCGAGTGCGCAACCGTTCGCGACTGCAGCCGACTACGACCGTTTCCTCAAACGCATGCGCGACTACATCGTGTGGTCGGACCAGGCGATCGTGAACATGCGCAAGGGGCTCGCGCAGAACCTGACTTATCCGCGCGTACTGATGGAGAAGGTGCTGCCGCAACTGAAGGAACTGATCGTTGCAGATCCGCAAACGAGCCTGTTCTACACACCGCTCAAGAAGTTTCCCGATGCCGTCGCGGCGGCCGATCGCACGCGATTGCAGACCGCCTATCGTGATGCGATCACGAAGGAGATCAATCCGGCTTATCAGCGGCTGCATGATTTCATCCGCGACGAGTACCTCAAGGGCGCGCGCACGCAGGTCGGCTGGTCGAACGTGCCGAACGGCCGCGCGTGGTACGCCTATCTCGCGCGGCTTTCGACGACGACCGATCTGTCGCCGGACGCGATTCACGAGCTCGGTCTGAAAGAGGTCGCGCGCATCCGCGGCGAGATGGAGCAGGTGAAGCAGCAGGTCGGCTTCAAGGGCGACCTCGCGGCCTTCTTCAAATTCCTGCAGAACGATCCGCAGTTCTACTTCGACAACGAAGCAGCGCTGCTGCAGGGTTACCGCGACCTCAAGAAGAACATCGATGCCCGGCTGCCGCAGCTGTTCGCCGATTTTCCGAAAGCGGACTACGAAGTGCGCGCCGTCGAAGCGTTCCGTGCGCAGTCCTCCGCCGGAGGCTTCTATCAGGCGCCTTCCGCTGACGGCTCGCGTCCGGGCATCTTCTACGTGAACACGTACAACCTGAAGGCACAGCCGAAGTTCGGCATGGAGACGCTGTCGCTGCACGAAGCCGCGCCCGGCCATCACTTCCAGGTCGCGATTCAGCAGGAGCTCGAAGAGATACCGCGCTTCCGGCGCTTCGGCACGGGCTACGTCGCTTACCAGGAAGGCTGGGCGTTGTACGCGGAGTCCATCGGCAAAGAGCTGGGCATGTTCACCGACCCGTATCAGTACTACGGGCGGCTGGCCGACGAGATGCTGCGCGCGATGCGGCTGGTCGTCGACACTGGTTTGCACACGCGCAACTGGACGCGCGAGCAATCGATCAAATACATGCTCGACAACTCGTCGATGGCGCCGAGCGACGCCGAGTCGGAAGTGGAGCGCTACATCGCGATCCCGGGCCAGGCGCTCGGCTACAAGATCGGCCAGCTGCGCATCCGCGAGCTGCGCAACAAGGCACAGGCAGCGCTCGGCTCACGCTTCGACGTGCGTGAGTTCCACAGCGTCGTGCTGCGCGACGGCTCGCTGCCGCTCGAAGTGCTGGAAGCGAAGATCGACCGGTGGATCGCGAAGAAGAAATAAGAAGAATCTCATTCCGGCCCCGTCACCACACCTCGCAACGCTCCTCAGGCTTCCTCACCATCGGTGCATCGGCCTTGCACTGAAATGCCTGCTGGAATTCCGGCAGGTTGGAAACCGAGCCGATCACGCGATATTTCGCGACCGGGTGCGGGTCGCCCTGCACCATCGTGCGTGCGAACTCCGGGCGCACTTCGTCGCCGCGGAACTGACCCCAGGCGATGAAGAACTGCTGCTCAGGCGTGAAGCCGTCGATCGTCGGCGCCGGCGGTTTGCCGCGCTGTGAGATCTGGAAGGCGCGGTACGCGATCTTCGCGCCGGCGAGATCGCCGATGCTCTCGCCGAGCACCAGCTTGCCGTTGTGGTGCACGCCCGGCTCGATGAAATAGCCTTCGTACTGCTTCACGACGCACTCGCCGCGCTCCTGGAATTTCTTCAGGTCGCTCTGCGTCCACCAGTTTTTGAGGCGGCCCTGCGCGTCGAACTGCGCGCCCTGGTCGTCGAAGCCGTGACTGATCTCGTGGCCGATCACGACGCCGATCGCGCCGTAGTTGACTGCGTCCGCGGCTTCCATGCTGAACGCAGGGGGCTGCAGGATGCCGGCGGGGAACACGATCTCGTTCAGTGTCGGGTTGTAGTACGCGTCCGAGGTCGGCGGCGTCAGGAGCCAGCGGCCGCGATCGACTGGCTTGTTGATCTGCTGGTGATCATCCTGCAGGGCGAAGCGGCGCGCCGCGAGCACCGACTCCCAGTACGCGTCGCGGCGCACCGCGACCGAGCTGTAGTCCTTCCACTTGTCGGGGTAGCCGATCTTCGGATTGAACGTGCTGAGCTTCTCCAGCGCACGCGCCTTGGTTTGCGGTCCCATCCACTCCAGTCCCTGGATCGTCTCCTTCATCGCGACTTGCAGGTTCTTCACCAGCTCCAGCATCCGCGCCTTCGCCTGCGGCGGGAAATACTTCTCGACGTACTTGCGCCCGAGCGCCTCGCCGAGCAGCGAGTCGGTCGCCTCCACGCAGCGCTTCCAGCGCGGCTTCATTTCGCGCGCGCCGTTGAGGAACTCCTCGCGGAATGCGAACTCTGCCTTGACGAAATCGTCGGACAGCGACGGCGCCGCGGAGTCGAGCACGCGCGAGCGCAGGTACGTCTGCCAGTCCGCGACCGAGGTTTCGCGCAGCTGGCGGTCGAACTCCTGCATGAGCTTCGGCTCGTACACATTCAGCTCGCCCTGCGGCAGCCCGGTCGCGGTGTAGTAGCTGCCCAAATCGAACGCGGGCGTCAGCTTCTGCAACTGCGCGAAGGTCATCTTGTTATCGGTCTTCTGCGGATCGCGCAGCTCGACGTTGTCGAGCGACGCCTGCGCATACCGCGTCTCGAGGCGCACGACGGTCTGCGCTGCTGCTTTCGCCTGGGCCTCGTTGCTGCCGGCCAGCGAGAACAGGCGCTGCAGGTACACACGATACTTCTCGCGCGCTTCTTTGAAGCGTGCATCGTCCTTCAGGTAGTAGTCGCGGTCCGGCATGCCGAGCGCACTGGCGTAGTACTGCGTGATCACGAACGACGGGTTGTGGACGTCGGACTCGGCGAACACGACGAACGGCGCCGCGATCTGCACGGCATGCAGCTCGCCGATGACCTTCTGCACGTCGGCGGCGCTGCGGATCGAATCGATGCGCGCGAGCAGCGGCGCGATGGGCTTCGCGCCGAGGCTGTTGGCCTGCGCCTCGTTCATGCAGCCTGCGTAGAAATCGCCGGTCAGCTGCTCGATGCTGCCGCGTTGCGCCTTCATCATGGCGGCCTGCTCGAGAATCTCGCGTAGCTTGTCCTTGTTGGCCTCGCCAGCTTGCCCAGCGCCGGCTCCAGCGTGGCATCGAGCCCGGAATCGGATTCTCGGCGCGCCAGCGACCGTTGGCGTACGCGAAGAAGTCCGTGCACGCATCGGCCTTGCGATCGATGTCGCCAACCTGCACACCCTGCAGTGACTTGTTGTCAGCCGCAGAGGCGGAGCACGCAACGAGCAACGTGAGCACCAAGTGTCCGCTACGCACGATTCGCATGGAGATCTCCGCGCCTTCGTTGATATGAGGGCGCGTATGGTAAAGCCAGAAAGCGGATGACGGATAGAAAAAACCCGCGGACAACCGGTGTCCGCGGGAACGTGTTCGTCGTTGTTCTTACAGCGAGCGCAGGAAGTTGAGCACGTCCTGCCGGCTGCCCGCGCTGAGCGAGTTGTAGCGGTTCACCACTTCATTCGCCTCGGACGGGCCGAATTGCGAATTGCCCGAGCTGCGATGAGCTGCGATCGCCGCCCGCAGATCCGACGTGCGTCCGTCGTGCAGGAAGAAGATTCGCTGCCCCAGGCCCCACAGCGGCGCCGTCCGGAACTCGTCGCCGCGCGCCGCGCCTTGCAGGACGTTGTCCGCGAGTCCCGGCCCCATCGCATGCAGCGCAAGGTCGGAGAACAGATTTGCGTCCTTGCCGCTGAGCGCCGCGACCGTCGACGTGCCGGTGCGCAGCGTCGGCGTGTGGCACAGCCCGCAACCAACCGATGTGAACAGCGAGCGTCCTCGCGAGATCGAGCTGGAACCGCCCGGCGCCGTCGTCGAAGGAGTCGGCGGCGCCAGGAAACGCATGAAGAATGCGAACTTCTCCACCGCGCTCACCGTGTCCGTCGGCAGCGGTCCGTCCACGTTGGTCACGTCGTTCGGCAACGACGCGAACTGACAACGCGAGTTCTCGTCACGCTCGACCTGGAACAGCTCGTTCGAGATGCCCATCTCGACGTTGTACGCCTCGCCCGAGAACAGCAGCAGCGACTGGTTCTGCGCTTTCCAGCCGAAGCGCGCGACCGTGCCGTCGTTGCCGTTACGGTTGAGACGCCCGCTGATGCCGAGCGCCGCTTTCGTGTTCGGGCTCGCGTTCACGTTGTTGACGATCGTCTGGTCGGGGATCATCTCCATCAGCCCGGCGCCGAAGGTCGGCGTGGGAATGCGGAAGATGACGTTGTTGCGCGCGACCTCCCTCGCGAAGTCATCCTGCACGGCGTTGCACCCGCTCGCGTCGCCGGTACCGTCGTTGCGGCCGCGAATCGTGAACAGCGCATGCACGCCGCCGTCACGGCTGCCGTCAGGATTGAACCTGAAGCGCGCCTCGCGCACCGGCCCGTTCAAGGTGATGAACGAAGGCACGGTGTTCTGCGCGCCGAACGCCGTCGCGACGGCCACCTGCGGATTCACCGCCGGCGACGTGCCGCCAACAGCCGGCTGCAGGTGACAGCCCGCGCAACCGTCAAGATTGAAGCGCGGACCCATGCCTTCGCCGACGCCTTCCGCCTCTTCGAAATCTTCGAGCCCGACCTCGAAGAACGAGTGCTCGTTGTCCGTGAGATCGGCGAACGGTGCGCCCGCACCGGCCCCGCCGCCCCGCACTCCCGGATCCACTTGCGCCTGCGCCGGTGTTGCCAACGCAGCTGCTGCCAGGCCAGTCCAGACGGCTCTCCTGAGTAGTTGATGAGCGTCCATGTGCAAACCCCTTTTCGAGTTTCTTCGATATTGGTGTGTCGATGACCCGCCCGGAGTTGGCATTCCCATCGCGCAACGTCGCGCGGCCGCGTGGGCACGAAGGAGATTTGCGATGATGAAGAGTGGAAGTCGGCAGACCGCGCGTGCGCTCGTAATGCCGTGTGTGGCTCTGCCGGCAACCCCGCTATCCACGACCGCTGCTTCGGGACCGGAGGCTTTGCGTCCCCATCTTTCGATGGGTTTGCCAAAACGAGCGCTGACCAGTCTGCGCGCGCAGACACAGTCGACCCATCTATATTTGCGTCGATATCAGCGCTGCTCGTGCGCTTGCCTAACGACGCAGCAGCTTTTCGATGAGCGTGAGCAGGCGGGCGAGCGCGCCGCGGTTGGTCTGCAGAATCGCGTGCGCGCTCGCAATCATCTGGTCGCGCCGCGCGGCATTCGTCAGCAAATCCAGCACGGCAGCGCCGAGCTCGGCAGCGGACTCAACCTGCACCGCAGCTCCGCGCTCGAGAAAATCCTGTGCGATGTCCGCGGCGTTGAAGGTGTGCGGACCGACGATGATCGGTCGATTCAACGCGGCCGGCTCGAGCAGATTGTGTCCGCCCACCGGCACGAGACTGCCGCCGACGAACGCGACGTTCGCCGCTGAATAAAAGCTCAGCAGCTCGCCGAGCGTGTCGACCAGCAGCACCGACGTATCCGCTGCGACAGCTTCGCGCGTCGAACGCAAGACGAAGCGGACGTTTCGCGAACGCAGCCACGACTTCACTGCGTCGAAGCGATTCGGATGTCGCGGGACGAGCAGCAGCAGCGCGTCGTTGCGAGCCGCGCGCACGCGCTCGTGTGCGTCGAGCACGATGTCTTCCTCGCGTTCGTGCGTGCTTCCCGCAACCCACACCGGCCGATGTGCGAACTCGGCGCGAATGTGCGCGCCGGCGCGTCGCACGTCCTCGGGAATCTCGAGATCGAACTTGACGTTGCCGGTCACGTGAACTGCGGCAGCGGGAACGCCGATCGCACGGAAGCGCTCCGCATCTGCGTCCGTCTGTGCCGCGATGGTCACGTCGCGCGCAAGCGCATCGCGAAACAGTCCTGCGAGCCGCACGTGACGTCGGCCCGAACGATCGGAGATGCGCGCGCTGGCGATCAGGATCGGAATCCGGCGCGCCGAGCACGCGCGAAACAGGTTCGGCCAGATCTCGCGCTCCATGACGATCGCGAGCAGCGGTGTGGTGCGCTCGAGGAATCTCCGCACGGCACCGGGCAGGTCGTAAGGCAAGTAAGCGTGCCGCGCCGAATCGCCGAACAGATCGCGCACTCGCTGCGCACCAGTCGGTGTCGCCGTAGTCACCAGGATCGGGTGCTGCGGATAGCGCGAGCTGAGCGCACGCACGAGCGCTGACGCGGCCTGCACTTCTCCTACCGAGACAGCGTGGATCCATACCGGTGGTGCGGCGAAGCGCACCTGCGTGAAGCCGAGACGCTCGGGCAGGCGGTCGCGGTAGGACGGATCGCGAAGCCCACGCAGGGCGGTAGCAACGAAAGCCAGCGGCGCGACGAGGTAAAGAAGGGCCGAGTACAGGAGCCTCAGCATGTTGCGATGTTCTTATAGACGTCTAACATGCGCGCCGATGGTACTCGAACACGAGCACGATCCCGAACGTGTCCCGCTCTATCGCTTCCTGGGTCCCCGGTACTGGTTGCTGTGGCTCGCCCTGGGGCTGGTGCGTGCGCTCAACACGTTGCCGTTGCGATGGCAGATGGCCATCGGACGCGGGCTGGGACGCATCGCGTATGCAGTCAGCCGGCGCGACCGCCGTATAGCCGACATCAACATCCGGTTGTGCCTGCCGGGCCTGACCGCCCAGGAGCGCGAAGACCTCGTCAGGGACCACTTCGAGGCACTCGGCTGCGCGCTGCTGGAGACTGGGATGGTCTGGTGGGCGACCCCGCAACGCCTGACTCGACTGGTCGACTTCGAGGGTGTGGAGCATCTGCGCGAGGCCCTGGCGAAAGGCCGCGGCGCGCTGATGTTGAGCGCGCACTTCACCACGCTCGAGATGGGCGCCCGCGCCCTCACGCTGCTCGGTCCTACCAGCGTCATGTATCTCACGCCGAAGAATGCGCTGATTGCCGAGCTCTCGCGCCGGAACCGCGGCCGGCATACCGTCAGAGCGATCTCCAGCGATCGCGTGCGCGACCTGCTGCAGAGCCTGAAGAGCAACCTGCCCGTCTGGTATGCGCCGGACCAGCGCTACACCGAGAAGAACAGCGCGATCGTGCCGTTCTTCGGCCAGCCGGCCGCCTCGAACGTCGCGACCTCGCGCCTGGCGAAGATCTCCGGCGCGCCGGTGCTGCCTTACTTTCCGAAGCGGCGGGCCGACAACCGCGGCTACGTGGTGGAGATCCATGCTCCGTTCGACAACTTCCCGTCCGACGACCCGGTGGCCGACACGCGCCGCTTCCACGAGTTGATCGAGTGCAACGTCCGCGATCATCCGGAGCAGTACCTGTGGACGTACAAGCGCTTCAAGCGGCCGGGGCCTGACGGCGACCCGTACCGCGCATGAGCGTTCACCCGCGTTACTGGCCGACCTGGCTCGCGCTCGGCATCCTGCGAGTGTTCGAGCCGCTGCCTTTTCCATTGCTCGTCTGGCTCGGCCGCCGGATCGGCGAGGTGATCGTGCGACTGCCGCTCGGGTTCGTGCGCATCGCGCGTCGCAATCTCGAGCTGTGCCTGCCGGAGCTCGCAGCTGCCGAGCGCGAAACCATCCTGCGCGAGCACTTCCGCAGCCTCGGCGTCGGCATTTTCGAAACTGCGATCAGCTGGTGGAGCTCCGACGAGCGCATACGCAAGCTGACACGGCTCGACGGCGAGCAGCATCTGGAGGCCGCACTCGCGCGCGGCCGCGGCGCGATCCTGCTCAGCGCTCATTTCACCACGCTGGAAATTGGCGCTCGCGCGCTGTGCGCGCGGGTCGCGGCGAGCATCATGTATCGCCCGACGAGTAACGTCGTGCTCGAGCGCTTCCTGATGCGCAATCGTGGGCTGCGGGCAAAGCGCGCGATCCCTCGCGACGACATTCGCACGCTGATCGCGGCGCTGAAGAGCAACGAGCCCGTCTGGTATGCGCCGGATCAGAGTTACCGCAAGAAAGGCGCGCAGATGGTGCAGTTCTTCCATCTGCCCGCCGCCACCAACACCGCGACGTCGCGGCTGGCGCGAATGACCGGCGCTGCGGTGCTGCCCTACTTCCCCGAGCGCCTGCCCGGTTCGAGCGGTTACCGCATGGTGATCCAGCCGATGCTGGAGAACTTTCCGACCGACGATCCGGCAGCCGATGCACGCCGCTTCAACGAGCTGATCGAGGAACAGGTGCGCCGCATGCCCGCGCAATACCTGTGGATCCATCGGCGCTTCAAGGGCCTGACTCCCGACTATCCCAACTATTACGCTAGGAAGTAGCGGCCAGCAGCCAGTTCCACTGCTCTTCCCCGAACGCTGCATTCGGGCGCTGTGCTTTGACCTTCTCCAGCGACCGCCGCAAGCGAGCGAGGACATCCTGCTCCCACGCGCCGCGCGCACGAATGCGGCCGCGATCGAAGTCGAGCAGATATACGCGTGGCGCGACGGCACGCTCGAGCAGGATGTTGTGCGCGTTGAGGTCTGCGTGATGGACGCCTTCACGATGAAACGCCGCGATCGTCTTGCCGATCGCCGACCATTGCTCGGCGGGCAACTGCGCCCCGGTGATCGCGTCGGCCAACGTGCGGCAATCCGGCAGATGTTCGGTGATCAGGTCCGCCGTGTACGTGAGCACGCCTGCGACATAACGCGCCGCTACCGGCGCGGGAACCGGCAAGCCCCGGCGCCGCAATTCAGCTAGCAGGCGCCACTCAGCGAAGGAACGGGTGCGATCCTCACCGAGGAAGATGTACCGGTCGCGGGACAAGCGGGCGATGAGCCCGCCGCGACGAAAATGCCGCAAAACCCAGCGCTGCTCTCCGGCGTTGACGACCGCGATGGAGGCACGGCCGCCAGCAACCTCCTGCAACGAGCCCTGTGCTCGCCAGTGCTCGACGTCGAACAACTCCGCGCCCGGCTTACGCAAGCGCGTAGCGTCGTATAGGATGCCGCCGCCGGCGGTGCGCAGAAGACCTTCTTGGATAGAAAGCATGCACAACGATTCTAGCCGCTCGCCGCGGGCGTGCGGCACCTGATGTCGAACCGCTTCGATACTGTTCCGGCCAGCGTCTGCATCCTGCGCCTTTCAGCCATCGGCGATACCTGCCACGTGCTGCCGATCGTGCGCACGTTGCAACGTGCCTGGCCGGACACGCGCTTCACCTGGATCATCGGCAAGGTCGAGGCGAAGCTGCTCGGCCACATTCCGGACATCGAATTCATCGTTCTCGACAAGAAGAGCGTGGCGGGCTCCTATCGCCTGCTGCGCGAAAAGATGCGCGGCCGCCATTTCGACGTGCTCATGCACATGCAGGTCGCGCTGCGCGCGAGCCTGTTTTCGATGCTGGTGCCGGCGAAGATCAAGCTCGGCTTCGATCGACGGCGGGCGCGCGAGCTGCAATGGCTGTTCACCACCAATCGCATCCGGCCTGCCGAGCGACAGCACGTGATGGACGCCCTGTTCGGCTTCGCAGAGAAGTTTCACGTCTACGAAAAGCTGCTGCGCTGGGACATCCCGATTCCGCAGGCGGCGCGCGACTACGCGCGCCGCGTGATTCCGGACGATGTGAAGACGATCATCATCAGTCCCTGCTCCAGCCACCGGCTGCGCAACTGGCGGCCCGAGTACTACGCGCAGGTTGCGGACTATGCGATCACGGCGCTCGGCCTGCGCGTCGTGTTGTGCGGCGGCCGCAGCGACGTCGAGAGACGGATGGGCGAGGCTATCGTGCGCAACATGAGCGAGCGCTGCGAGAACACCATCGGGCAGGACACGCTGCTCGAATTCCTCGCTACGCTGGAGCGCGCCGTCGCGATCGTCACGCCGGACTCCGGTCCCGCACACATGGGGACAGCCGTCGGCATTCCGGTGGTCGGCCTGTATGCCGCAACCAATCCTGCGCGCTCGGGCCCCTACCTGAGCCGCCAGTGGTGCGTCGACAAGTACGACCTGGCCGCCCGCCGCCTGCTCGGCAAGTCCGCTGTCGATCTGCCCTGGGCGACCAAGATCGAGCGTCCGGGCGTAATGGACCTGATCACGCCGGATGACGTGACCAAGAAGCTGCACAGCGTGCTGGTGGCGCTGGCAAGAAAAAGGTAGCGGCTAGCGTAAACTGCGCGCATGCCCGCTGCCCTCCCCGTCACCCTTCTGGTCATTGCGCGCAACGAGGCGCCGATCATCGCCCGCTGTCTCGACAGCGTGCCGTTCGCAGCGGAGAAAATCGTGATCGACTCGGGCAGCACCGACGGCACGATCGAGGTCGCCGCGCGACACGGCGCTCGTGTCGTACACCAGGACTGGCTCGGCTTCGGCCCGCAACGCAACTTCGGCAGCACGCAGGCGAGTCACGACTGGATCCTGGCGCTGGATGCGGACGAAGCGCTGTCCGCGGAGCTCGCCGACGAAATGCAACGGCGGCTGCCGCAGCTGATGCAATCGCAGAGCGCGGGGGCGATCCTGCGCCGCCAGACCTGGTACATGGGCGCACCGATGCGCTGGTACCGGCCGATGATGGGCGAGCGGCTGGGCCGGCTCTACCATCGCGGCCGCGCGCGCTGGACGGACGTGCGCGTGCACGAGTCGCTGCGCTTCGACGGCCCGACGGAAACCTTCGCGCGGCCGTTCATCCATCTGAACAATCCGACCCTCGTCCACAAGCATCTCAAGACTCTGCGCTATGCCGAGCTGAAGGCGCGCGACTGGCTGGATCGCGGCAAGCCGGCGCAGATGTGGATGACGCCTTTCGTGCACCTGTCGGCGTTTCTCAAAGACTATGTGCTGCGCCTCGCGTTCCTCGACGGCTGGCGCGGCTACGTCGTCTCGCAGGTCGCGGCGTCATATGCTGTCTACAAGCGCATGCGTTACTACGAGATGAAGCGCAATCCGGCATCGCGCGACATGGCGGCCGAGCTGCTGCGCGGTTACGGACTCGATCCATGATGAATCTAGGATGAGCGCGAAGCACTACCTTCTCTACGGCTCCGAGCGCTACGCGCTCGCGATCCTGCGTCCGTTGCAGGCGGCGATCCGCGAGCGCGGTGAAGAGGCCGCCTGGTTCTTCGACGGACCGGGCGGCGAAGAGCTGCAGCCCGGTGAGACATTGCTTACCTCGACCGACGCGGTGCGCGTCTTCGACCCGATCGCGGTCCTCACGTCCAGCAACGCCGTGCCGCACTTCTTTCCGGGGGTGAAGACGGAAGTCTTTCATGGCTTCGACGCCGGCAAGCCGCGCCACATCTACATCCGCGGCTTCTTCGATCTCTACTGCACGACCGGCCCGCGCGACACGCGCGCGTTCGAGGCGAAGGCCCGCGAGCTCGGCCACTTCGCCGTGCGCGAGACAGGCTGGCCGAAGCTCGACCCGTTCATGCGCCTGCACGGCGCCGGCGAGCCACCACCGGTCCGCGCCAAGCCCGCGATTCTGTATCACTCGACGTTCTCGCCATCGTGGAGCGCCGCGCCGATCCTTTACGAGACGATCCGCGACTTGTCGCGCACCGGACGCTGGCAATGGATCGTGACGCTGCATCCGAAGTCGGACCGCGAAACCGTCGAACGCTACCGCGCGCTCGAAGGCGAGCACCTGCGCTTCGCGACCGAGGACAACATCCTCGACCTGTTCCCGCAGGTCGACCTGATGATCTCGGACACGTCCTCGGCGCTCAACGAGTTCCTGCTGACGTACAAGCCGGTGATCACGTTCAAGAACCGCCGGCCCGGACCGCAGCTGATCGACATCGACAAGCCCGAGCTGCTGCAGCCGTCGATCGAGCGCGCGCTGGCGCGACCGCCGGAGCTGATGGAAGCCGTGCGCAGCTACGCGGACTCGATCCATCCCTATCGCGACGGCCGCTCCAGCGAGCGCGTGCTCGATGCGGTCGATCAGTTCGTCGCCGCGGGCGCACGCAACCCGCGAGCCAAGCCGCGCAACTGGTGGCGCAAATTGAAGATCAGAAGGCGAATCCGTTATTGGGGGAGAGCCTGACCATGTCCGTCGAAATCAAGGTTCCCATCTCGCCGGGCGAGCTCGTCGACAAAATCACGATCCTCGAGATCAAGTCCGCACGCATGACGGACCCGGCCAAGCTGGCCAACGTGCGCGTCGAGCTCGCGCTGCTGCATGACACCTGGCGCACGTCTGCGTATGCATCGCATGACATCACGTCGCAGTGGGCGGCGCTGCGCACGATCAACGAGAAGCTGTGGGACGTCGAAGATCTGATCCGCGACAAGGAACGTGCGCGCACGTTCGACCAGGAGTTCATCGACCTGGCACGCGCCGTTTATGTCACCAACGACGAGCGCGCGGCGGTCAAGCGCGACATCAACACGCGGCTCGGCTCGAAAATCGTCGAAGAGAAGAGTTACGCTAAGTACTGAACGGCGTAATTCACATGGCGCACAAGGAGTACGGCCATGAACAAGGTGACCCTGGCATTTGCCGCAGCTACGGCTGGTCTGACGCTGCTTTCGATCCATCTGTGGCGGCAACTCGACGCTGAGCGGACGCAGCTACGGCGAGTTGCAGACACCTCTCGCCAGGACCGAGCACGATCAGCCAACTCCCGCACCGAACGCCGCAACGACAACCCCGCAGGCTCAGGCTCCTGCAAGCGTCCCGCGCACGTTCGGCCCGCCCGATCCCAACAACGAACAACGGCGCCGACAGGAGGCGCGCAAGCGACTCCTCGACGATCCGCGCGAGCACGAACGGCTGAAGGCGCTGACGCGTCAGAGTCTCCGAGCCGCAAATAGCGACTTGGCACAGGAGCTGCAGCTGACGGACGCCGAACACGACGCGCTGATCGAGCTGCTGGCAGAAAACCACATGCAGACGACAGCGATGACGGAGCGCGACCCGAGCCTCGGCTACCCCACGAACGATTACCTGGCGCTGCGCGACCGCCTCATGAGCGACATCGCGGATCTGCTCGGACCCGAGAAGGCACAGCAGTACGCGGCTTACGAGGATGCGTGGCAGGTGAGAAACCAGGTGCAGCAGCTACGCGGTGAGCTGAGCCCGGCTGATGGCCTGACGGAACAGCAGAACCGTCAGTTGCTCGCGGCCCTGCAGAAGGAGCGCGCGAGCTTCAACGAGGACATGCAGCGACGCGTTCCGAGCGAGCGACGCATCGGCGGCAGGGGTTTGTGGGACGGCGCCAAGCTCATTGCCGATGGCGCTTCAACCTTGCCCATGCAGGAGCAGTACGTGCGGCAGGCGGAGGAATTCGTCAGGCGGCAACGACAACGCGCCGCAGAGGTCCTGAATGAGCGTCAGCTGCGCGTGTTCGTGCGGATGCAGGAAGAACTGCTGGCGCGTGAGCGTCTGGAAGCGCGCACGACGACGCTCGTCGAACAGGGAATCTGACGAGCTAGCCGCGCAGCAACGCTATTGCTGCGTAGACCAGGATCGCGGCGGTCACGAGCACCAGCCCGATGATGTCGAACGTACCGAGTGTGCCGGCGGCGCTCGAAGGCTCGCGCGCTGCGAGAGCACGTTCGCGGTTGATCAGGAAGATCGGGACCGTGACGCTGATCGCCACGAGCATCCCGAACAGCAGATAGAGCCACACGCGGCGCATACCGAGGCGGCGGGCCTCCAGCACCATCCACACGAACACTGCGAGACCGAGGAAAAACACGTCGAGCGTGAGAAAGCGGCTCGCCGGATTGGCCAGCGTGTCCCGCCAGAACGCTACGTTGGAGCCGACGAAGCCCAGCGACGAATACGCCAGGACGTTGGCCCACGTGGTCACGAATGCGAGCAGCGCGATCAGGCCATAGGCGAAACACAGTGTCTTGCGCGAGATCGGCATTGTTCAGCTCACTTCTTCGCTCTGAACCTTGACAGCTCAGCAGTTAGCCAGGCCGCACTGGCGACGGCAGGAGCGTCACCGCACTTCACCGAGTACGGTTTGCCGCTCATGCTGCTCTCAGTCGCCGCGCGCTCTATGAAGCTCTCGGCGTTGGTGACCAGCCCCTTCTTCAACAGGTACTCGAACTTCTGCTTCAGGTGACTCGCCGCACGCGCAGGCGCGTACCACGAGCCGTTGCGCTGAAACTGGCAGCCGGACGATTCGAGATGCTTCAGCAGGTGAGCAATCTCCGTGCGCGTGGACTCGTCCGGACCGGCCGACCAGACCGGCAACGCGAGCAGAGCGATCGGTATTGCGAGCAACCACTTCATGGTCGCTACCACCTAGAGCTTGCGAGTCCAGCGAACGTCTTCGCCTTCGCGTCGATCGACGAAACCGACGACTTTGCCAGCCGCATCGCGCACGAAGATGCGTCGCGTGCGCGGCTGGCCGGCGACGAAGAATACATCCTTGACCTCGGCGAGATAGTGCGCCGGCGGCCGATCGCTGCGCTCCGCGGTCAAGCCGTCCGGCGTGCAACGGATCGTAGTGTTGATTTCGGCGGTCAAGGAGTATGAGCCGCTGTATTCGCACAGCTGCTGTTGCGTGAGCTTCACCGAAGGCGGGTCCTTCAACACAGCAGCGACCTGCTCCGACAGTAATCGCCAGCCCTGCTCCGTCTTCAACCAAGTGTCGTTGATGCGGAACCGGCTGCGCAGAATCTGGCCGTGATAATCGAGATGCTCCTGGATTTCGTAGGCGACGACCGCGATGTCACCGTGCGTCTCGATCTTGAAGCGATCGATCGCAATCCGCCCCACCAGGCCGGGAGGGAGCGGTGAGAACTCGCCAGCAACTCTTTCTTGGTGCGCACCGTGCCGGTTTCGTCGACGTGAATCACGCGCTCGTGCAGGTAGCGTTGCCAGACTTCGGCGTTGCCCGGCGCTACGGCGTCCAGCATCTCCTGCGCGATCCGCCGCAGATCGGCTTCCGCCGCTGACTGCGCGGCGGCGCCGAACGTGGCGAAGATGAGCGTGACGAGCATCAGCAATCGCAAACGCGCCATGACGACCTCCTGCGAATTGCGGCCATCATAGCGGCCTCGCGCAATGCCGGCGGCAGCGTCCGAAAACGGCTAGTCGGCAGCGATGGCGGCGCGTATCGTCGCCGCATGGACGGGATTCTCGGGCTCGACCGCAGCGCTCTCGATCGTGCGCGCCTCAGCCGCGATGCACGTTTCGACGGCCGCTTCTTCATCGCGGTCACTTCGACGGGCATCTATTGCCGGCCGATCTGCCCATCGCCGACGTCGAAGAGCACGAACGTGCGCTACTACGCCACCGCAGCGGGAGCGGCGGAGGCTGGCTTCAGGCCGTGCCTGCGCTGCCGTCCGGAAGCGGCGCCCGGCACGCCCGGTTGGCTCGGCACTTCTGCAGTCGTACGACGCGCGCTGCGACTCATCCAGGAAGGCGTGCTCGACGAGATCTCGGTCGACGAGCTCGCCGAACGCATCGGCATCGGTCCGCGCCATCTGCATCGCCTGTTCACCAAGCACGTCGGCGCGTCGCCGATCGCAGTCGCGCAAACGCGTCGGCTGCACTTTGCCAAGCGACTGCTGGACGAGACCGACCTGCCGATCACGCAGATCGCGCTTGCTTCGGGCTTCGGCAGCCTGCGGCGCTTCAACTACACGTTCCAGCAGACCTATGGCCGCGCGCCGCGCGATTTGCGACGTCAGCGTCGCGGCGGCATCTCTGCGGCCGACGCCGACGAAGTCGTGCTGAGGCTTTCGTTCCGTCCGCCGTACGACTGGGCGCAGGTTCGAGACTTCCTCGCGGCGCGAGCAGTGCCCGGCGTCGAACGTGTCGACGAGCGCGGCTACGCGCGCACCGTGAAGTCGGACGCGGGCGAAGCAATCGTGTGCATCCGTCCGCTCGAGCGCGAAGCTGCGCTGGAGCTGCGCGTACGCGGCGCAGTACCGACGATGCTCTTCCAGATTTCCAGCACGGCACGCCGCATGTTCGATCTCGCCGCGGACCCCGCGCGCATCGCCGTTGCTTTCAAAGCGGACGACTTGCTCGCACCGCTCGTGAAACGACGACCGGGTCTACGCATTCCGGGCGCGTGGGATGCCTACGAGTGCGCGGTCCGCGCAGCGCTGGGCGAGCACAAAGACGCTGCCGCGGCACGCAAGCTGGCGGCCCGTCTCGTCGAACACATAGGCGAGCCGCTCGCAGAAGCGACCGAAGGACTGACTCATTTCTTCCCGACAGCGCAGGCGCTGGCGCAGGCCGATCTCAGCGGTTTCGGGCTGAGTGCGAGCCGCGCGACTGCGATACGCGCACTCGCGAGCGCGACGCGCGAAGGGAAAGTGGATTTTTCTGCGGGGGTCGAAGAAATCATGACCGCGCTCGCAGCGCTTCCCGGCTTCGGTGCGGATGCTGCGCAGTACGTCGCGCTGTGCGCGCTAGGCGAACCGGACGCGTTCCCTCGCGTGCCCCCCAAGCCGCTTACGTTGCGCGAGCTCGATGCGCGCATGGAAGCGTGGCGTCCGTGGCGCGGCTACGCGCTGATCCACCTGTGGCACGCCGCGACGGCTTAATCCACGACTTCGTAGTGTCGCGGCCTGCGGTCGTACTCGATCATCATCTGCTGCACTTTCGCCGGCACGACTGCGCTCTCCGGGTCGTGGCCCGCGAAGCTGCGGATCGCATCGAGCGATTTCCACACGGTGACCACGAGGAACTCGACGCCCTGCTCCACGTCCCGTCGCAGAATCGACGCGTCGTGGAAACCAGGTAGCTGCACCAGCTGCGGGAAGGTTTCCGAGTGCAGGTGCTCGACGTAGGCGTCAGCGAATTCACGCTTCGCAACGCCGCGCCAATGTCGCGCGATCATCCCGGCGACCGTGGACTGATTTCAGGCATGCCGCGAGCTTACGCCGCCGATGCAACAGGAATCTAGGTCACGAGCGGGAACAGCACCATGCTGAGAACAGCGAGGGTGGCGCCAAGCAGCGCGCCAGCAGCGACGTCGGTCGGATAGTGCAATCCGAGCACGACGCGCGAAGCCGCAACGAGCGCGGCGAACGGCACGAGCAGCCACGCCAGCTCAGGGAAGCTGCTGACTGCTAGAGTGGTGAAGCTCACTGCGTGCAGCGTGTGGCCGGAAGGGAAGCTGTAGCGATCCAATGCGCGCGTGCCGGGTACGATCCCGGAGAGAGAGATGTAAGGCCGCTCGCGCACCAGCCGCGACTTGAGGTACTTGTAGAGGCCAAGGCCGATGAGGCCGACCGCGGCCATGCGCAGCGCGGGATAGAGCGCCGTTTCACCGTACACGACGGGCAGGAGCACGATCAGCACGTACCAGAAAACCCCATCGCCGAGCTTGCTGATCGCGGAGAATATGTCGCGGACCGCAGGCCGGCTGCAGCCCCGGTTGAGACGCAGGCACCATGCATGCTCGATCGCATCCACGCGCCTGAACAATTGTGCGGTTCGTACGCCGTTCATGACGTTGCTCCCGTTCGCCGTACTCTGGGTGCGGCAGGCTGCAACCGCTTGACCGACGCATGACACTTTTGTGATTCAGCAACTTGGAGCAGAATCTGCGAGCGATTTCACATATGCCGCCGACCTGTTACACCCGCGTTACCCCATGAACCTCCTGCTCATCGAAGACCACGCCGACATCGCGGCGAACATCACCGAGTACTTCGAGGGGCGCGGCGATGGTGTCGTGCACGTCGTCGACGGGACGATGGGCCTGCAGAAGGCGCTAGCGGACCCGTACGACGCGATCGTTCTGGACCTGCTGCTGCCGGGGCTCGACGGCCTGTCGCTGTGTCGCCAGCTGCGCCACGCCGGGCGCACGCAGGTTCCGGTGCTGATGCTGACCGCCAAGGACCTGCTCGCGGACAAGATCGAAGGCTTCGAGGCCGGCGCCGACGACTACCTGGTCAAGCCGTTCTCGCTCGCCGAGCTCGATGCCCGGCTGAAAGCGCTGGTCCGGCGCGCGCGGCTGCCGGAAACGCCGCGCATCCTCAGCGTCGGCGATCTGCGTTTCGATCTCGATACGCTCGAAGCCGAGCGCGGCAGCGAGCGCCTGAAGCTCAACCCGACGACGCGGCGCTTGCTGATCGTCCTGCTGCAGAACTCGCACCGCGTAGTGACGCGCGCGGAGCTCGAGCGCGAGCTGTGGGGCGACTCGCCCCCGCAGGGCGACTTCCTGCGTGCCCACATGCACGCGCTGCGCACGGCGATCGACAAGAATTTCCCGGACAAGCTCCTGCACACGATCCATGGCACCGGCTATCGACTTTCGGCAGAACCGGATCGTTCGTAGTCTGAGCGACCGCTACTCGCGGCTCAGCCTGCGCGCGCGCATCGCGGGCACGATGATCGCGCTCGTCGCGATCGCCGGGCTGGTGCTCAGCGCCTGGGCTTACCTCGCCGACGAGCAGTTGAAGCGCAACATCACGCTCGACCTGTTGTCGGAGGAGCTCACGCACTTCGAGCAGCGGATGCGCGTCGATCGCGGCGCCGAGCCGCTGCGCTCGGCGCGCCTCGCCATCTACCGATCGAGCGATCTGGCCGAGCTGCCTCGTCGCATCGCGATGCTCAAGCCGGGCGAGATGCATCGTGTGCGCTCGGGCGGCCGCTTGCTCGACGTGCTGGTCCGCGACAGCGAGTTCGGCCGGTTGTACATCACGTACGACGTCACGACGTATGCCACGCAGGATGCGATTGCGCTTCTCGTGCTGGCGATAGGTGTGATCGCGATCGTCATCGTCGCGGCGCTCGCGGCCTCGGCCATCTCGACGCGGCTGGTGGAACCAGTAACCGCACTCGCGGAGCGATTGACGCAGATCGACCCCGGCGAGCGCCACGTACGCATTGGCGCGCAATTCGCGGGCAACGAGCTCGAGCCGATTGCACGCTCGGTGGACATGTTCATGGAGCGGCTCGACGGTTTCGTCGAACGCGAGCAGTCGTTCACTGCGACCGCGAGTCATGAGCTGCGTACGCCGCTCGCAGTGATGCGCGGTGCTGTCGAACTGCTGGAAACGTCGGCTGCCGACCGGCCAGGCGCAGGCAAAGCGCTTGCGCGAATTCAGCGCGCGGTGCGCGAGATGACGGAGTTCACGGACGCGCTGCTCGCGCTGTCGCGCGAACAGCAGGCCGCAGCCGAAACGACATGCGATGTGAACGCAGTGCTGGCGCGCGTAGTGGAAGATCAGCGCAGCGTGTCGCCGGGCAAGCGCATCGTGCTGGAGATCGAGGCCGGCACGAAGCTGCAAGTGGCGGCGCCGGAGAGCATGGTCGCGATGACGATCGGCAATCTCGTACGCAATGCCGTCCAGCACGGTACGGGCGGCGAGGTGCTGTGCCGCTCGCACGGCCACGAGCTGCTGGTGACGAACGCCGGAACATTGCCGACGGAGAATCTGACGAGCGCGCCGCGACGCTTTACCACGCACCCGGGCGGCCACGGCATGGGCCTGTACCTGGTGCGGCGGATCTGCGAGCGCTACGGCTGGGAGATCAGGCTGGAAAACAGCCCGCGCGGCGTGACGGCCCGCGTGGGATTTGCGTAGCCACCGGAGGCACCCGGGGCTTCGGCCACCGCCCGCTGACGCGATCCGCCGCTCTCTGCTAGGATCTCGCCCCCTGAAATTCCCCGCCTCCTGGCTTACGGAGCTTCTTCCGATGTCGACCGCTCTCAAGCTCAACGTGCCCGCACAGGGACAGAAGATCACGATCGCCAACGGCAAGCTCGTCGTCCCCGACCAGCCGATCGTCCCGTTCATCGAAGGCGACGGCACCGGCCCGGATATCTGGCGCGCTTCGGTGCGCGTGATGGACGCGGCCGTGCAGAAGGCCTACGGCGGCAAGCGCAAGATTCACTGGATGGAGGTCTACGCCGGCCAGAAGTCGAACGATCTGTACAACACGTGGTTGCCGGATGAAACCGTCGCAGGCGTGCCGCGACTACCTGGTGTCGATCAAAGGTCCGCTCACCACGCCGATCGGCGGCGGCATCCGCTCGCTGAACGTCGCGCTGCGCCAGATGCTCGACCTGTACGTCTGCCTGCGCCCGGTGCGCTGGTTCAAGGGCGTGCCCTCGCCCGTCAAGGCGCCGGAGAAGGTCGACATGGTGATCTTCCGCGAAAACACCGAGGACATCTACGCCGGCATCGAGTTCGAGGCGGGCAGCGCCGACAACAAGAAGTTCCTCGAGCTGTTCCAGCAGGCGTTCCCGAAGCAGTACGCCAAGATCCGCTTCCCGAACACTTCGGGCATCGGCATCAAGCCCGTGTCGCAGGAAGGCACGGAGCGACTGTTCCGCGCCGCCATCGAGTACGCGATCGCCAACAAGCGCAAGAGCGTGACGATCGTGCACAAGGGCAACATCATGAAGTTCACGGAAGGCGCGTTCCGTAACTGGTCGTATGCGCTCGCCGAGAAAGAGTTCGGCGAGCAAGACCTACACGTGGGAGCAGTGGGAGCGCACCAAGGCCGCGAAGGGCGAGAAGGCCGCGAACGAAGAGCAGGACGCGGCGAAGAAGGCCGGCAAGATCATCATCAAGGACGCGATCGCCGACATCACGCTGCAGCAGGTGCTGACGCGTCCGGACGAGTTCGACGTGATCGCCACGATGAACCTCAATGGCGACTACCTGTCGGACGCACTGGCCGCGCAGGTCGGCGGCATCGGCATCGCGCCGGGCGGCAACATCAACTACGTGACCGGCCACGCCGTGTTCGAGGCGACGCACGGCACCGCGCCGAAGTACGCGAACCAGGACAAGGTGAATCCGGGCTCGGTGATCCTCTCCGGCGAGATGATGTTGCGCTACATGGGCTGGGTCGAAGCGGCCGACGCGATCATCACCGCGATGGACAGGACGATCGGCCAGAAGACCGTGACGTATGACTTCGCGCGCCTGATGGAAGGCGCGAAGGAAGTGAAGTGCAGCGAGTTCGGCGACGCGTTGATTCGCAACTTGTGATGTAAGTGTCTGCACTTTCCTCCGCCAGCAGCCGCGACGCGCTCGTCGATGAGTGCGCCGCGGCGCTCGTTCAAGCCTTCGCTGACTACAACGCCGAATTTCGCGCCATCACGCGGCGCGCGCCGCAGCGCTTCGAGGCGCGCGACTGGCGCGGCAGCCAGCGCGATGCGGTCGAGCGCATCGAGCTC
This sequence comes from uncultured Gammaproteobacteria bacterium, assembly GCA_963838635.1. Classification (GTDB taxonomy): domain Bacteria; phylum Pseudomonadota; class Gammaproteobacteria; order Steroidobacterales; family Steroidobacteraceae; genus Steroidobacter. The sequence continues at coordinate 159,638 of CAWISC010000009.1, forward strand.
TACGACAAGTGCGTCAATCGCGCCGTGGCGCACATGCGCGAGCGGCTCGGCGAGGATGCGACGGAGCGCGCGCTCTGGAGCAGCATCAAGCGCCGGTTTACCGAGCTGATCAACGAGCTGACGGACCTGGAGTTCGACAAGACCTTCTTCAACTCCGTCACGCGCCGCACCTTCGGCACGATCGGCGTCGACGCCGCGGTCGAGTTCGTCGCGCTCGACCTGGATCCGATGGGCTCGATCACCACGCCGATCGAGACCACCGTCTACGGCAATCGCGGCTCGCTCGAGTTGCTGTTCGAAGAAGTGCTCGCCGACTTCCGCTTCCGCACGCCGTATCTCGACTTCGATCGCAGCGTGCGGATCATCACCAACGAAGTGCGCGCGCAGTGCGAGGAGGATGCGGATGCATCGCGCCCGCCGCTGCAGGTCGAGCAGGTCGAACTGGTGCGCACGCCGTTCTTTCAGATGACACGCGCTTACCTCGTCGGCCGCATTTCCGGCAAAGGCTGGATGCTGCCGTTCGTCCTCGCGCTCAAGAACACCGAAAGCGGCGTGCTGATCGACGCGATCATGATGGACGAGGCCTCCGTCAGCATCCTGTTCAGCTTCACGCGCTCGTATTTCCACGTCGACTTGCCGCACGTCGGCCAGGCGGTCGTATTCCTGAAGACCATCCTGCCGCGCAAGCCGGTGAGCGAGCTGTACACGGTGCTCGGCCGCGCCAAGCAGGGTAAGACCGAGCGTTATCGCGAGCTGTTCCGCCACCTGCAACAAAGCAGCGATCGGTTCGTGCACGCGCCCGGCGACCGCGGACTGGTGATGATCTGCTTCACGCTGCCGTCGTTCGACGTGGTGTTCAAGATCATCCGCGACCGTTTCGCATACCCGAAGAACATCCTGCGCGAAGAAGTGCTGAAGAAGTACGAGCTGGTGTTCAAGCACGACCGCGCCGGCCGGCTGGTCGATGCGCAGGAGTTCAAGCGCCTGAAGTTCCCGACCGCGCGCTTCTCGGACGAGCTGATCGCGGAGCTGAAGGCCGAAGCCGCCGGCACCGTGCGCTTCGAGGACGACCAGCTGGTGATCGATCACATGTACATCGAGCGGCGCATGACGCCGCTGAATCTCTACATCCGCAGTGCCGCGCCGGAGGATGCCACGCGCGCCGTGCTCGACTACGGTCAATGCATCCGCGACCTGGCGGTGACGAACATCTTCGCGGGCGACCTGTTGCTGAAGAACTTCGGCGTCACGCGCCACGGCCGCGTGATCTTCTACGACTACGATGAGCTATGCGCCGTCACCGACTGCCGCTTCCGCGACTTGCCGCAGGCACAGAACGACGAAGACGAGATGCGGGCCGAAGCGTGGTTCCACGTCAACGAGAACGACGTGTTCCCCGAAACGTTCATGCAGTTCCTCGGCTTCGACGCGCAACTCAAGGCGGCGTTCCTCGAGGTGCACGGCGAGGTCATGACGGCGGACTGGTGGCGCGGCATCCAGCGGCGGCTAACAGAAGGCGACGTGCTGGAAGTGCTGCCGTATCACCGGCACCGGGTACGGGTGTTCGGCAGCCTGTAGCGGTGCCGCAGTTTATAACGGTGCCGGGAGAGAAAAGCGGGGAAACTCAGCAGTGCAGCATTGCATCGATGGTGAATGCTGCAGTGCTGAGTTTCCCCTCTTTTTCTCTCCCGGCACCGAGTCGGGCAGCTAGTCGTGCTTCTCTTCGTAGATTTCCTGGCTCTGCTGGTTGAGCTGCTGGTGCAGATCCTGGCGCTCGTCGCGCGTCAATGAGCCGTCTTCCTTGTACGTGTGCTCGAGCTGGCGGATGTCGCGCCGCTCGGTGCGCAGCTCCTGCGCTTCGTCTTTCGTCAGCTCGCCTGATTGCACGCCCTGCACGATGCGTCCGGTCTGGTTCGCCTGGCGCTGATTGACGCCCGGATCGCGCACGGCCGCCGGCGGCCGATCCTGTTCGTCGTGCTTCTGGTTGTAGATGTGCCGACTCGCTTCGTTCTGCTCCTGGTGCAGATCGCGACGCTCGGCGCCCGTAAGCGTGCCGTCCGATTTGTACTCGCGTTCGAGCTGGCGAACGTCACGCTGCTCGTGCACGAGCTTGCCGGTTTCACGCCGCGTCAGCTCTCCCGACTTCACACCCTGCTGGATACGGTCGCGCTGGTTGTGCTGGCGGGCATTGACACCCGGATCGCGCGTGCGGCGCGTGTCGGCATAGCTCGCATTGACGACTGCGAACACACCCACGAGCGTCAGCGTTGCTGCGAAGAACTTCTTCATCGAAAGGCCTCCTGAACGACGGATTCGAGGTGTACAACGTCGCTCGCAGGCCCCGGTTGACGCGCACCGGCGCTCAATTTCGGCGCGGCACCCTTCTTTGTTAAATTGGACTTGTTAAATTGGTGCTGCGACCCTTTATCGTCCGTTCAGGGATTCACCGTGCAACGCGCCCTATTCGCCCTCGGCATCATCATCGCGCTGGTCGGCCTCGCCTGGCCGTGGATCTCGAAGCTGCCGCTCGGCCGGCTGCCGGGCGACTTCCTGATCGAACGGCCCGGCTTCCGCCTGTTCATGCCGTTCACGACGATGATCGTGATCAGCCTGCTGATCACGGTTATACTGATGCTCTTCAGGAAGTAGGTTCTACAGCGCCTGCTGCAGATCGGCGATCAGGTCGTCGATGTCCTCGATACCGATCGACAGGCGCGCGGTGCGTTCCGAGATGCCGGCCCACTGACGTTCCTCGGCAGTGAGATCCCGGGGATTGATGAGCCGCCCCGGCCACACCAGCGATTCCGTCGAGCCGAGACTCGCGGAAATCGCGAACAGCTGCAGAGCTTCGCTGAAGCGCGCTGCATCTTCGTGCAGCTCGATCGTCACCATCGCGCCGAACTCGCGCATCTGCCTGGCCGCCAGCGCGTGCTGAGGATGCGACGGCAGCCCGGGATAGCTGACGCGCGCGACCTGCGGCTGCGCTTCCAGAAACTCTGCGATCCTCATGGCGTTCTGGCACTGCCGCTCGTAGCGCAGCGGATACGTCTTCAAGCCGCGCTGGATCAGGAATGCCGTGTGCGGATCGAGCGTCGCGCCGAGGATGATGAAGTCCGTGCGCATCGCATCGATCAACTCGCGGCGTGCGATGACGGCGCCGCCCATCACATCGCCATGGCCGGACGCGTACTTCGTGAGGCTGTGTGCGTAGATGTCGATATCGAACTGGCCGTGGTTATGAAAGCCGGCGAACGTGTTGTCCAACAGCGTGAGTGCGCCGTGCGTGCGCGCAGCCGCCGTCATGCGCTCGAGTGCAGCCACCTTCACCATCGGGTTCGTCGGGGATTCGAACATGATCAGCCGCGTCGCACGCGCCGCGAGCGTGCGCTCGATGCCCTCGACGTCCTCGATCGACAGCATCGTGTGCGCAATACCGTAGCGCGACAGGATGCGCCGGATCATGTAGCGCGTCGGCTGATACATCTCCGCGAACATGAGCACATGATCGCCCTGCTTGCACAGCGACAGCATCGTGAGATTGGTCGCGGCCACGCCCGACGACGTGAGCAGGCAGGCATCGCGCCCCTGCAGCTCGGCCACGGTCAGCTCCAATTGGCGCAGCGTCGGGTTGGCCACCCGCGAATACTGGAAGCCATCACGCTGGCCGCGCGATTCCCGCTCGCTCTCCTCGACGCTGTCGAAGGTGAACTTGACCGACTGATAGATCGGCGCGACGAGTGGCCGGTTGTCCGCGGGCACATCGACCGCCGGCGGATGATTGACGCGGGTCGGGGGCTTCATGACAGTTTCGTCGATTCAGCGATGCAGCTCGAAGCGGTCGGCGTCCAGGTGAGCCGGAAACTTGCTGCGGAAAGCTTCCAGCGCAGCACGATCGAGTGCGACGGTCGCAACGAACTCGTGCTCGGTCGCCGGCGCGAGCGGCTGGCCGAGAAAGTCGATCGCCGCGCTGTCGCCCTTGTAGTGGATGTCGTTCGCGTCGCGCCCGACGCGATTGACGCCGACGCAGTAACACAGGTTCTCGATTGCGCGCGCCCGCAACAGCGTTTGCCAGGCGAAGCGTCGCCGTTCAGGCCAGTTCGCCACATACAAGAGCACGTCGTAGCCGCCGTCCGTGCCGATGCGATTGCGACTCCACACGGGAAAACGCAGGTCGTAACAGACCAGCGGACGCACCTTCCAGCCGTCGACCTCGACGATCAGCTGTGTGGTGCCGGACGCGTAGTGCTCGTCCTCGTGGGCCATGCGAAACAAGTGGCGCTTGTCGTACGCCACGCTGCTGCCGTCGGGCCGCATCCACGTAAGCCGATTGAAGTAGTTGCTGCCGTCCCGCGTCGCGATGCTGCCCGTGATAACGGCACCGAGCCGCGCAGCCATCGTGCGCAGCCACTCGACGGATGGTCCGTTAGCGGGCTCTGCCACACTCTCCGGCGCCATCGTGAAGCCGGTCGTGAACATTTCCGGCAGCACGACCAGGTCGGTCTTGCCGGCAAGCGGCGTGAGCAATCGCTCGATGGCGCTGCGATTCGCCGCAGCGTCGTGCCACACGAGATCGGTCTGCACCAGGGTGACGCGCAAAGTGTCGCGACTCATCGAAGCGCCCTCAGACCCGGCACAGCCGTTCGGCCGCTTCTTCGAGCGTCGAATCGTTCTTCGCGAAGCAGAAGCGCAGCACCGTGAGCTTCGGTGCATTCGCGTAGAACGGCGAGATCGGTATCGAGGCGACGCCCGCCTCCCGCAGCAGCGTGTCGGCGAACTCGACGTCGGTCTGCTGCGAGACCGCGCCGAAATCGAGCAGCTGGAAATAAGTGCCGGCCGCCGGCGTCCAGCTGAAACTCGAGTTGCGCAGGCAGTCGAGGAAGCGGTCGCGCTTGCGTTGATAGAACGCGCTGAGCTGCGAGTTGTGCTCCGGCGCAGCCTTCAGGAAATCCGCGATCGCACACTGCAACGGCGCGGCGATGCTGAAGGTATTGAACTGATGCACGCGGCGAATCTCCCGCGTGATCTCCTCCGAGGCGACGGTGTAGCCCACGCGCCAGCCGGTAGCGTGCATGGTCTTGCCGAACGAGAACACCGCGACGCCGCGCTCGTACAGCTCAGGATGACCGACGATGCTCGCATGCCGCTCGCCGTCGAAGATCATGTGCTCGTAGACCTCGTCGGCGAGCACCATCGCGGACGTCGGTCGCAGCAGGTCCGCGAGCACGTCGAGATCGGAAGCACTCGCAACGGTCGCGCTCGGATTCTGCGGCGTGTTGAGAATGACCAGGCGTGTGCGCGGCAGACAACGACTGCCGCACGCGGTCCCAATCGATCTGGAAACGCGGCGGGTGCAGCGGCACGTGTATCGGCCGCCCGCCCGCGAGCAGCACAGCAGGCGCGTACGAATCGTACGAAGGATCGAACAGGATGACTTCGTCCCCCGGATGCACCAGCGCCATTATTGCGGAGAAGATGCCCTCGGTCGCACCGAGCGTGATCGTGATCTCGCTCTCGCTGTCGAGCAGCCGACCGTAGCTCGCACCGAGCTTGAGCGCGATCTGCTCGCGCAGCTGCGGCACGCCGATCATCGGTGCGTACTGGTTGTGCCCGGCAGCGACGTGATACGCGACCAGGTCCTTCAGCTTGGCCGGCGCATCGTAGTCGGGAAATCCCTGCGCCAGGTTGATCGCATTGAGCTCGCGCGCGCGATTGGTCATGACCGTGAAGATGGTCGTGCCGACGTGCGGGAGTTTGGAACGGATCATGGTTTACATCATTTCAAAGTCGCGCCTGCCGCCAGCTGCATGTCGCGCTGCCGGCGTTTCTCCTGCCTCGCCATCAGGATGCCCGCGATGATGACGCCGATGGTCACCAGCAGCACCATGATCGTCGCGAGCGCGTTGATGTCCGGGCTCACGCCGAGGCGCACTTTCGAGAATATCACCATCGGCAGGGTGCTCGAGCCGGGTCCGGAGACGAAGCTGGTGATCACGAGGTCGTCCAGCGAGATCGTGAACGACAGTAGCCAGCCCGAGATCAGCGCCGGCGCGATGATCGGCAGCGTGATCACGAAGAACACCTTGCCGGGACGCGCGCCGAGGTCCATCGCCGCTTCCTCGAGCGAGTCGTCGAGCGTTGCGAGACGTGACTGCACGATGACCGTGACGTAGGCCAGCGTCAGCGTGATGTGCGCGATCGTGATCGTCGTCATGCCGCGGCCTTCGGGCCAGCCGATCAGCTGCTCCATCGCGACGAACAGCAGCAGCAGCGAAAGGCCGGTGATCACTTCGGGCATCACCAAGGGAGCAGTCGTCATGCTCGACAGCAGCGCGCGGCCCTTGAACTTCCCGAAGCGCGCGAGCGCAGTGCCCGCGAGCGTGCCGAGAATCACCGCGCCGGTCGCATTGATCGCCGCCACTTTGAGCGACAGCCACGCGGCATCCAGGATCTGCTGATTCTGGAACAGCCGCCCGTACCACTGCGTCGAGAATCCACCCCACACCGTCACCAGCCGCGACTTGTTGAACGAATAGACGATCAACGAAAGGATCGGGCCGTAGAGGAAGACGAAGCCGAAGATCAGCGCGCCGAGCCGAAACGCAGTGATTTTCTTGCCCATCGCTATGCCCGCGCCTCGGCGGCCTGCGCCCGCTGCAGCCACGCGATCGGTATCAGCAGCAGCAACAGCAGCGCGATCGCCACCGCGCTCGCGACCGGCCAGTCGCGGTTACTGAAGAACTCGGTCCACAGGACTTTGCCGATCATGAGCTGCTCGGGCCCGCCGAGCAGCGCCGGTATCACGAACTCGCCCACCGCGGGGATGAACACCAGCAGCGAGCCGGCGACGATGCCCTGCATCGACAGCGGCAGCGTGATCTGCACGAACGCTTTCCAGGGACGCGAGCCGAGATCCGCAGCCGCTTCCAGCAACGTCAGGTCCAGTTTCTCCAGGCTCGTGTACAGCGGCAGGATCATGAACGGCAGGTACGAGTAGACGATGCCGACGTAGATCGCGAAGTCGGTCTGCAGCATCACCAGCGGCTCGTCGATGACGCCGACCCACATCAGGAAATTGTTGATCAGGCCGTTGTTCTTGAGGATGCCGATCCACGCGTACACGCGCAGCAGGAACGACGTCCAGAACGGCAGGATCACCATCATCAGCAGAATGTTGCGCCAGGTGGTGTCGGCGCGAGCGATGGCGTAGGCGATCGGATAGCCGATCAGCAGGCACAGGATCGTCGAGACCGCGGCGATCTTCAGCGAATTGAGATACGCGCGCCAGTACAGGTTGTCTTCGACCAGGTACAGGAAATTGCCGACGTTGAGCTTGATCTCGAGGATCCGCTCCTGCGTCCATGCGAACAGCGGCTGATACGGCGGCAGCGCGATCTGCGTCTCGGAGAAGCCGATCTTCAGCACGATCACGAATGGGATCAGGAAGAACAGCAGCAGCCACAGATACGGCACGGCGATGACGGCCGTGCGACCGGTCAGGCCCCAATGCCCGAGGCGCGAACGCGTCCAGCGATAAGGCGGCAGCGTCTCGAGGAACCGCATCAACAATTGCACGCCGACACTGCGGCGCTGAAAGCGCGGTTCCTCGGCGCGCGCGCTCATTCGATCAGCACCACCGGGCTGGACGCGTGCCAATGCAGGTACACCGGCTGGTCCCAGGTGATGTCGTCGGCATGGCGGTGCGCGTTCGGCTGCGTCACGCGCATCATCTTGCCGGAGCTGAGCTGCACCAGGTACACGCTCATGTCGCCCATGTAGGCGATCTCCTTGACGACGCCGCGCGCGACGTTGTCCGTCTGCTGCGGCGGCTCGACGGAGAGCTGGATCTTCTCGGGTCGCACCGCGGCCCACACGACCGCGTCCGATGCAGCGCTGACGCCGTGATTGACGTAGATCGTGCCTTCCATCTCCGGCGTCGCGATCCGCACGTGGTCGGGCTCGTCTTCGATCATCTGACCCTGGAACATGTTGACGTTGCCGATGAACTCGGCGACGAACTTGCAGTTCGGATATTCGTAGATGTCCTTCGGCGTGCCGATCTGCACGATGCGACCGGCCTCCATGACACCGATACGCGTCGAGAGCGTCATCGCCTCTTCCTGGTCGTGCGTCACCACCATGAACGTGACGCCGAGCTGCTCCTGCAGATTCACCAGCTCGAACTGCGTGTGCTCGCGCAGCTTCTTGTCGAGCGCGCCGAGCGGCTCGTCGAGCAGCAGCAGCTTCGGCCGCTTCACCAGCGAGCGCGCGAGCGCGACGCGTTGCCGCTGCCCGCCGGACAGCTGGTGCGGCTTGCGCTTGGCGAACTGCGTCAGCTTCACGAGATTCAGCATGTCGGCGACGCGCGTCGCGATCTCGCGTTTCGGCAGGCCGTCCTGCTTGAGACCGAACGCGACGTTCTGCTCCACCGTCATGTGCGGGAACAGCGCGTACGACTGGAACATCATGTTGACCGGCCGCTCGTACGGCGGGATGCCGGTCATGTCGACGCCGTCGATGGAAATGCGGCCGGTGGTCGGCTCCTCGAACCCGGCGAGCATGCGCAGCAGCGTGGTCTTGCCGCAGCCCGAGCCGCCGAGCAGGCAGAACAGCTCGCCGCGATAGACCTTCAGCGAGACGTCGTTGACGGCGACGAAATCGCCGAACTTCTTCGTGACGCTGTCGATGCTGATATAGGGCGTGGCCTGGGGATCGTTCCAGACCGGTACTTTCTGCTGGGGCCGGTTAGTTGGGTTGGCGGCCATGAGATGAGCGTTCTAGGTGCCGGGAGAGAAAAACCGGGGAAACTCAGCAGTGCAGCATTGCTGCGGCGCTCAGTTTCCCCGGTTTTTCCCTCCCGGCACCGTGTCTCCGTGTTCTTATTGACCCGTCTGGAACTTGGTCCACATCCGATTCATCAGGCGCTGGAAATCTTCGCCGTAGGCCAGCGACGGGAACAGCTTCGCCTTCACTTCCGGCGTCGGGTAGATGCCCGGATCGTTCTTCACCTCGTCGCTGACCATCGGCAGCGACGCGCCGTTGCCGTTGGCGTAGTTCACGAAGTTCGAGTTGTTCGCCGCGACCTGCGGCTCCATCAGATAGTTGATGAAGGCGTGCGCGTTCTTCGGATGCTTGGCGTCGGCGGGAATCGCCAGCATGTCGAACCAGACGATCGTGCCTTCCTTCGGGATCGCGTAACTGATCTTCACGCCCTGCCCCGCTTCCTCGGCGCGGTCGCGCGCCTGCAGGATGTCGCCGCTCCAGCCGACCGCGATGCACAGCTCGCCGTTCGCCAGGTCGTCGATGTACTGCGAAGAGTGGATCTTGCGCACGAACGGGCGGATCGGCGTCAGCTTCGCTTCGGCAGCCTTCAGATCCTCTTCCTTCTGGCTGTTCGGATCGCGCCCGATCCAGGCCAGCACGATCTTGAGGATCTCGTCCGGCGCATCGAGCAACGAGATGCCGCAGTCCTTGAGCTTGGCGGCATTCTTCGGGTCGAAGATGTAGTTCCAGCTGTCCGGCCGCGCGTCGCCGAAGATCTTCTTGATCTTGTCCTCGTTGTAGCCGATGCCGGTGGTGCCCCACAGGTACGGCACCGAGTACTCGTTGTTCGGGTCGTGCAGGCCGACCCGGTTCATGATGTCCGGGTCCATGTGCTGCAGGTTCGGGATCTGGCTCTTGTCGATCTTCTGGAACACGCCGGCCTTGATCTGGCGCTCCAGGAACGAGGCGGACGGCACCACCAGGTCGAAGCCGGAATTACCGGCGAGCAGGCGCGTCTCCAGCACGTCGTTCGAATCGAAGACGTCGTAGGTGACCTTGATGCCGGTCTGCTTCTCGAAGTTCGGGACCGTGTCCTCGGCGATGTAATCGGACCAGTTGAAGACGTGCAGGACCTTCTCTTCCTGCGCAGCTGCACCGGGCTGCTGCGCCTGCTCTGCCGACTCCTTCTTGCCGCAGGCGGTGACGGCCAACATCAGCGAGGCGGCCGTCAAGACAGTGCGAACCGGTATTTTCATTGGAGCGGTATCTCCCCGTGGGTGGTTCGCGACGCAGCGTAACGCACAAACGGGAGTCAGCGGAAGCGTCTGAAGTAATGCATGAGTGATCCGGTTAGACGTTGAGCAGCAGGTGTTCGCGTTCCCAGGAGCTGATCACCTGCAGGAACGTCTCGTACTCGTTCTCCTTGACCGCCGCGTAGGCGATCACGAAGCGTTCGCCGAGGATGTCGATGAGCGGCCGCGAGTCGCGCAACAGGCGCAGCGAATCCTCGATGTTCCGCGGCAGCGAGAACGGCAGATCGTAGGCGCTGCCGGAGATCGGCTCGGAAGGCTTCAACCCCTCGACCATGCCGAGATAGCCGCAGGCGAGCGATGCGGCGATCGACAGATACGGATTGGCGTCCGCGCCGGCGATGCGGTTCTCCACGCGGCGCGACGCCGGACTCGATACCGGCACGCGCAGGCCCGCGGTGCGGTTGTCGTAGCCCCACTGGCTGTTGATCGGCGCCGAGTAGTGCCGCGTGATGCGCCGGTACGAATTGACGTTGGGCGCGAACAGCGACATGGCCGCCGGCAGATACTTCTGCAGGCCGGCGATGTGCGAGAAGAACAGCGGCGAGGGCCGGCCCTCGGCGTCGCTGAAGATGTTGTTGCCGCTGCGGTTGTCGACGATGCTTTGATGCACGTGCATGGCGCTGCCCGGCTCGCGCGCCATCGGCTTGGCCATGAACGTCGCGTACATCTTGTGACGCAGCGCTGCCTCGCGCGCCGTGCGCTTGAACAGGAACACCTGGTCGGCAAGCGACATAGCATTACCGTGCAGCAGGTTGATCTCCATCTGCGCGGCGCCGTCCTCGTGGATCAGCGTGTCGATCTCGATGTCCTGAGCCTCGCAGAAGGCGTACATGTCGTCGAACAGCGGGTCGAACTCGTTGACCGCGGCGATCGAATACGACTGCCGGCCAGCCTCCGGGCGCCCGGAGCGGCCGATCGGCGGCTTCAGCGGGTAGTCGGAATCGACGTTCGGCTCGACCAGGAAGAACTCGAGCTCGGGCGCTACCACCGGCTCCCAGCCGTGCTGCGCGTACAGCTCCAGTACGTGCTGGAGGACGTACCGCGGCGACATGGTCACGGGTCGGCCGTCCGAATAGAAGCTGTCGTGGATGACCTGCGCCGTTGGCTCGGCCGCCCACGGCACGACGCGGATCGTATTCGGATCCGCCTTGAGCACGACGTCGATCTCGGACGGACTGATGGCGCGCTCTTCGTCCGGGTACTCGCCCGTCACGGTCTGCAGGAAGACGCTCTCGGGCAGGCGCATGCCCTCTTCTTCGGCGAATTTCGCCGCGGGCATGATCTTGCCGCGCGGTACTCCCGCCATGTCGGGGATGATCGCCTCGACTTCCGAGATGCCGTGTTCCTTGAAGAACTGCTGGATGACGCTCATAGACGATGCCCTTTGCGGGTTTCCTGGGCGCGCTCGCGGGCGGCTTCACCGAAAGCCGCGAACAGCGCGACGGAAACCGGGTTCTCGCTGAACTGCCACTCTGGATGCCATTGCACGGCGACGGCGAACGACGGCGCATTGCGCACGCGGAATGCCTCGACGACGCCGTCCGGAGCACGCGCCTCGATGTCGAGGTCGCGCCCGAGGGTCTGCACGCCCTGCGAATGCAGTGAATTGACGGTGATCCGGTCCTTGCCCGCGAGCCGATTCAGCACCCCGCCGCGCGTCAGCTCGATTTCGTGCGCCGGGCCGTACTGCTCTTCCAGCGGCGCCTCGAGGTCCTCGCGGTGATCGCGCAGCCCTTCGACCTCGTGCAGCTTCTGCCAGAGCGTGCCGCCGAACGCGACGTTCATCTCCTGAAAGCCACGGCAGATCGCCAGTAAAGGCATGCCGCCTTCGACGACGTGCGGGATGAGCGGCAGGGTGGTCGCGTCCCGGGCGGAGTCGTGCAGCGTGCCTGGATCGCTTGGCGGGCCGCTGTAATGGCGCGGCTCGACGTTCGACGGACTGCCCGTGAGCAGAATGCCGTCGAAGTCCGCCAGCAGCTCGCGCACGTCCAACGCCTCACCCAGCGCCGGAATCAGTACGGGCATCGCCTGAGCGCCCTCTGCGACGGCGCGGATGTACTTCTCCCCGACGCAGTGGAAGGGGTGGCGGCCGAGCAGACGGCGATCAGCCGGAATTCCTATGACCGGTTTGCGCGTTGACACGTTTAATATCTTTAACAGTCGGCGGGGGAGCCGACGTGAGAGAGCGCGGGCATTTAACCACAAAACGGACCCGCCCGCCTGCCCGACAAAGTCCCTATGTGCCTATTTTTAGGCCGTACAAGGGCTTGCATCGACGGCCGCAGCTCGCCGCCTCTTGCCCGGCGCGGACGCCAATCGCTATCCTGCGCGCCTGCTGCGGTCCCGCGATCGCTATCAAATTTTAAACAGGGTTTCCCTGATGGCGGCCGCCGCGACTTCGTACTACGCCCATTCTTCGGTCCCGACACGGGATCGCCCCGGGCTCGTAGGCGAAGTAGAGGCAGACGTCTGCGTCATCGGCGGCGGCATCGCCGGCTGCTCGACTGCCCTGCATCTCGCGGAGCGTGGTTACCGGGTCGTCCTCCTCGAAGCGCAGCGGATCGGTTACGGCGCCTCCGGCCGCAGCGGCGGCCAGGCGATCACGGGCTACGCCTGCGGCCAGCACAAGCTCGAGCAGCAAGTCGGCTTCGAGAATGCCCGGCGAATGTGGGACATCTCGGTCGAGGGATTGCAGCTGATCCGCGACCGCGTAGCGCGGCACTCGATCGATTGCGATCTGCACTGGGGTCAGCTGCATGTCGCGATCAAGGAGCGTCAGCGCGCGGATCTGCTGGCCGAGCAACGAGACCTGGAGAATCGGTACGGCTATCGGCAGCTGCGATTCATGGAGCGCCCCGAGGTGGAGTCGGTGCTCGCCACGAAGCGCTATTGCGCCGGGATCTACGACGCCGGTAGCGGGCACCTGCATCCGCTGAATTACACGCTAGGCCTGGCCACGGCGGCAGAAGCGGCAGGCGTACGGATCTTCGAGAACTCAGCCGCCACGCGTCTGCATATCGCCGACCCTGCCGTCGTGAGCACCGAACATGGCAGCGTGCGGGCGCGATTCGTCGCTCTGTGCTGTAACGCCTACGGCGAGCCGCTCATCCCTGCATTGCGCGCGCGGATCATGCCGGTGGGGACTTATATCGTCGCCACCGAATCGCTCGGTGAGAGGCGTATCGGAGAGCTGATGCGCGAGAACATCGGCGTCAGCGACTCGAACTTCGTGCTCGACTACTTCCGTCGCTCCGCCGACCACCGTCTGCTGTTCGGCGGTCGCGTCGCCTATTCCGGCGTCGATGCATTCGATACTGCGCAGGCGACGCAGAAGCGCATGGTGAAAGTGTTTCCGCAGCTCGCCGATGCGCGCATCGAGTTCGCGTGGGGCGGCTACGTCGACATCACGATGAGCCGGGCGCCGGACTTCAACCGGCTCGCACCGAATGTCTATTATCTGCAGGGATTCTCGGGCCACGGCATCGCGCTGACGGGCATCGCCGGGCAACTCATCGCTGCAGCGATCGCCGGTCAGGCAGAGCGCTTCGACGTCTTCACGAAGCTGCGGCACCGCAAATTTCCCGGCGGCGCTGCGCTCAGGATGCCAGCGCTGGTGCTCGCGATGGCGTGGTATCGACTTCGCGACCTGCTGTAGGTCGGGCGTTAGCCCGACAACTCACCCTCGTACACGCAGCCGCTGGTGCAGGTCTCGTGAACGACGACTTTCGCCAGCAGCGGCAAGCGCGGCTGCGTCTCGCGCCAGATCCAGCGCGCAAGATTCTCGCTGGTCGGATTTTCCAGGCCGGGAATCTCGTTGAGCAGCTGATGGTCGATGCGATCGAAGACAGGCTGAAACGCCGCGCGCACGTCCGCGAAATCCATCACCCAGCCGGCATGCGGATCAACTGGCCCGGCTACGTGCAGCTCGATGCGAAAGGAGTGCCCGTGCAAGCGGGCGCACTTGTGCCCGGCCGGCACGTTCGGCAGACGATGAGCAGCTTCGATAGTGAATGCGCGGAAGATCTGCATCGAGTATAAGGTGCCTCCCGGCACCCGTTACTCGATCACGCGGCTTTGCGCCGGCGCGAGCTCGAAACGCAGCTGCAGGTTCCGCATGTGCAACGGATGGCGCTGCAGTCGCCGCAGACGGTGAAATCCACCGAGCCGAAGTGACGACGGCAATTCTCGCAGTACGGCTTGCGCCGCAGGCCGCGCGCCGTGCGATACGCAGAGACAGCCGCAGCGTTCTGCCGCGATTGCTCGTCGCCGCAGGTCCCGAGGTCCTTGTTCACGATGTCGCGCAGGAACGTGCTGGCGCCCATGGCGCCGATCTTGAACAGACGCATCTGCTCACGGGCGAGGCCCATCTGCGCGAGCGGGTCGTAGATGACCACGCCGAGCTTGGGATGAAAATGAACCTGAAACGCATCGCCGCTCATAACGCACTTCGCGGTAAAAAAATCGAGGGACGGGGGAGGTCTGAAACGCGGGCGTAATTGTGCTGCAACGCATACGTCATGGCAATGAGCATGAGCCCGTATTCTGCAAAATTGACCGCCAAATCGCTGACCTTCCGCGCTGCAACCCCTTTTTCAGCTGCGCGAGCGCAACAGGAAGCAAGAGTGGATGCGCGGGTTACGAATGAAATCCTCGGGCACTGTATTGCGGCTGATGTCCTCGATTTCAAATGCCGCGAGCGCCGCGGCATCGAGCTTGAAGCGCGTGTAATTGCTGGAGAAGACGATCGTGCCACGCGGCGTCAGCAATTCGTACGCGAGCTGCAGCAGCTTTACGTGGTCGCGCTGCACGTCGAAGTCCTCCGTCATTCGCTTCGAGCGCGAGTGCGTCGGCGGATCGATGAACATCAAATCCCAGCGACGCGCAGCCGTGCGCTGCTCCTCCAACCACGTGAGACAGTTCGCCTGCACGAAACCGTGCGCGGCAGTGGCGAGCTCGTTCAAAGCGAGATTGCGCTTTGCCCAGTCGAGGTACGTGCGAGACATATCGACGGTGGTCGATGCCGTTGCGCCGCCACCGGCTGCGTAGACGGTCGCCGTACCGGTGTATGCGAAGAGATTGAGGAAACGCTTGCCGCTGGCGAGCTCGCCGATCAGTCGACGCGTCGGCCGATGATCGAGAAACAGGCCCGTGTCCAGGTAATCCGTGAAGTTCACGAAAAAGCGGTACGGCTGCTCGCGCACCACGTCGAACTCGCGCTCGCGCGCAAGCTTCTCGTACTGCGTGCCCAGTTTCTGCTGGCGCCGCTCGCGCACGAACATTCGCTCCGCCGCGATATCCAGCTCGTGCGGAATCACTGCGAGCGCTTCGTCGCGCCGCTGGCGCGCGGCTTTCGCATCGACCGTGCGCGGTGGCGCGTACTCCTGCACGACCACCCAGCGATTCCCCGCGCCATCGCCGTACTGATCGATGGCGAACGCGTACTCCGGCATGTCGGCGTCGTAGATGCGGAAGCAGTCGATGGATTCGCGCTGCGCCCAGTCGAGCGCGGCCTTCAGATTCTTGCGCAGGCGATTCGCGAACATCTGCGCACCCGGGCGCGCACGCGTTTCGGCCGCGTCCGGCGGCGGTCGGCGCGGCTGCTGAAAATCTTCCGGCGTGACGTCGAAGCGCAGCAGGCGACATTCGATGCGGCCGTTGAACAACGTGTGGCTGCGGCGCGCATGGATGCCGATCGCTTTCGCCAACGGCGGATTGCCGGTCAGCACCGCCGCCTTCCATCCCTGGAAGTGCTCGCGCATCTTCTGGCCGAGCGTTCCGTACAACGCCGTCAGCCGCTCCTGGTCGCCGATGCGCTCGCCGTACGGCGGATTCGTCGCGACCAGCCCGGTCGCGGCAGTGCTTTGATTGACGAGCTGCTCCAGTTCGCGACGCTCGAAGTGCACGAAACCGCGCAACTTCGCACGCTCTGAATTCTCGTTCGACGCGCGAATCGCCGCTGCGTCGCTGTCGTAGCCGCGCAGTACGATGCGTCGCTCCGCTGTCGCTTCACGCCGGGCGCGCGCTTCCTCGCCGAGCCGCTGCCAGAGATCGCGATCGTGGCCGCGCCAACCGACGAAGCCGAAATAGCTGCGCAGCAGACCGGGAGCGATATCGAGTGCCATCAGTGCCGCTTCGATCACGAGCGTGCCGGAGCCGCACATCGGATCCACGAATTCGCCTGTCTCCGCAATCGCAGGCCAGCCGCTGCGCAAGAGAACAGCGGCGGCCAGGTTTTCCTTCAGCGGCGCCGCGACGCCTCGCGCGCGATAGGCGCGACGATGCAAACTCTCGCCGGAAAGATCGAGGCTCAAGGTCGCGCGGTCGCGATCCAGTCGCACATCGAGCTGCACCGAAGGTCGCTCGAGCTCGATCGACGGCCGCTGACCGGTGCGATCGCGCAACTGGTCGACGATCGCGTCCTTGGTTTTCAGCGCGCCGAAGTGCGTGTGCTTGATGCCGGCAGACGATCCGCCGAACTCGATAGCCAGCGTGCTGTCGGGAGCCAGGTGCTGCGTCCAGTCGATAGCAGAGACGCCTTCGTACAGCGCTTCGGGCGTAGCAGCAGGAAAATTCGCGAGCGGCATGAGAATGCGGCTCGCGGTGCGCGACCACAGACAGGCGCGATACGCGGTTTCGAGTGTGCCTTCGAACAGCACGCCGAGTTTCAACTCACGCGTCTGCGCAGCACCGCAGGCACGCAACTCGGCGGCCGTCAGGTCGGCGATCCCCGGCGGACAGGAAGCGAAAAATTGCACGATGCTGATCCTCTGGTCGAAAGCGGCCGAGGCCCTTTCGACAAAACGCCGTCAAAAGGCGTGACTTTTGCCGGCTACCTGCTAACGCTGGCCATCCAGCGTCATCAACGGCCCGTACATCTCCGGGCGCCGATCGCGAAATACGCCCCACGACGTGCGATACGCGCGGATCGCGTCGAGATCGAAGGTCGCAGTGACGATCGCGTCACCGGTGCGCGGCGCTTGCGCGACAATCGCGCCCGCGTGATCGGTGATGAAGGACGAGCCGTAGTAAGTGACTTCCCAACGCTCGCCGCGCTCGGTGCCGATGCGATTGGAGGCCACGACGGGCATGACGTTCGACGCCGCGTGGCCCTGCATCGCGCGTTGCCAGTGATCGCGCGAATCGATGCTGAGGTCCTGCGGCTCCGAGCCTATGGCTGTCGGATAGAACAGGATTTCGGCGCCGAGCAACGCCATCGCGCGCGCGGATTCGGGGAACCACTGGTCCCAGCAGATCGCGACGCCGATCGTCCCGAAGCGCGTGCGCCAGACCCTGAAGCCGGTGTCGCCGGGCGAGAAGTAGAACTTCTCGTGATAGCCGGGGCTCTCCGGGATGTGAGTCTTGCGATACGTGCCGAGCAGCGCACCGCCGGCATCGATGATCGCGACCGAGTTGTAGAACACGTTGCCGGCGCGCTCGAACACGCTGGCCGGCAGCACGACGTTCAACTCGCGCGCGAGCTGCTGGAAGCGCCGCACCGCCGGGTTCTCCTCGATCGGCATCGCTACGCCGAAGTACTTCGCATCGTGCTCGATGCAGAAATACGGCGTTTCGAACAGCTCCTGGATCAGGATGATGTTCGCGCCCTGGCGCGCGGCCTCGCGGATCACACGCTCGGCAGTGGCGAGATTCGCGGCGCGGTCGCCCGAGCAGGCGAATTGAGTAGCAGCAACTGTAACTTTCATGGCTTCAGAACGTCGGCGGCGTGCAGGCGCTGATGATCTCACAGTGCTCGTCGCCGAAGTTACGGAACCGGTGCGGCACGGCACTGGTGAAATAGTACGCATCGCCCGGCCCGAGTACGCGACTCTGCGCACCGACAGTCAGCTCGATGCGACCCGCGATGACGATGCCGCCCTCCTCACCTTTGTGACTCAGCATGTCCGCGCCGGTGTCGGCCTTCGGCCGATAGCGCTCGTGCATGATCGTCATCGCGCGGTTCGGCCGTTGCGCGGCGACCAGCCGCAACGAGACATCCCGGTCGCCAATGTCAGTCAGATCGTCGCGCCCGAAAAACACCTGCGGATTGACCTGCAGGTCGAGCGTGAAGAACTCCGCGAGCGACATCGGCACGCCGTCGAGCACTTTCTTCAGCGAGCTCACCGACGGGCTGACGCGGTTCTGCTCGATCAGGGAAATCGTTCCGTTGGTGACGCCTGCGCGCTTCGCGAGCTCCCGCTGCGACAGGCCGTACATCGTGCGCACCGCCTTCAGGTGCGCCCCCACATCGATCGACATCGTCGGCTGCCCCCAGAGACGTCCTTGAGAGGGTGTTTAGGATAATCGACACCTCAGGCCGAATGCTATGAATAACTTACGGAGAATTTGAGCAGCCTGTCGAATTTTCTTATCATTCGGACCGTTTTTCCCTCCTCTCTCCCCAGCCGGATTCCACCCAATGTCAACGACCGAGCGCGCCGATCTCGAAGCATTCTGGATGCCGTTCACTGCCAACCGTCAGTTCAAAGCGAAGCCGCGTCTGCTCGCACGCGCCGAGGGGATGCACTACTGGACCGAGGATGGCCGCAAGGTTCTCGACGGCGTCGCCGGACTGTGGTGCGTCAACGCCGGGCACGGTCGCAAGGAAATCACGGAGGCGGTGAGCAAGCAGCTTGCGACGATGGAGTACGCGCCGCCGTTCCAGATGGGCCACCCGCCCGGGTTCGAGCTGGCGAGCCGGCTCGTCAAGCTCGCGCCTGGCGACATCGATCACGTGTTCTTCACGAACTCCGGCTCAGAGGCCGTGGACACCGCGCTGAAGATTGCGATCGCCTATCACCGTCTGCGCGGCGAAGGCGCGCGTCAGCGGCTCATCGGACGCGAGAAGGGTTACCACGGCGTCGGCTTCGGCGGCACGTCGGTCGGCGGCATGGTCAACAACCGCAAATTCTTCGGCGCGCTGCTGCCGGGCGTCGATCACCTGCGTCACACACACGACCTCGAGCACAACGCGTTCTCGCGCGGCGTGCCCGAATGGGGCGCGCATCTCGCGGACGACCTGGAGCGCCTGGTCGCGCTGCATGACGCTTCGACGATCGCAGCTGTGATCGTCGAACCGGTTGCAGGCTCCGCGGGCGTACTTCTGCCGCCGAAGGGTTACCTGCAGCGGTTGCGCTCGATCTGCGACAAGCACGGCATTCTGCTGATCTTCGACGAGGTCATCACGGGCTTCGGTCGACTCGGCGCGCCGTTCGGCGCGCAGCACTTCGACGTGCTGCCGGACATGATCACCTCGGCAAAAGCGCTGACGAACGGCGCGATTCCGATGGGCGCAGTGTTCGTGCGCAAGCACATCTACGAGGCCTTCATAAAGGGCACGGAGAACGGCATCGAGCTGTTCCACGGCTACACCTATTCCGCCCATCCGGCAGCGTGCGCCGCCGGCCTGGCAGTGCAGGACATCTACGAGCGCGAAGGTCTGCTGACGCGCGCGGCGAAGATGGCGAAGACGTTCGAGGAAGCAGTGCACTCGCTGCGCGGCATGCCGCGCATCATCGACATCCGCAACCTCGGGCTGGTGGCCGGTATCGAGCTGGAGCCGCGTCCCGGCGCGCCGGCGGCGCGTGCGTACGAGATTTTCGTGAAGGCGTTCGAGAAGGGAATTTTGATCCGCACGACCGGCGACACGATTGCGCTGTCGCCGCCGCTGATTGTCGAAGCGGAGCAGATCGATCAGCTCGTGACTACGCTGCGCGAGCTGATCAAGGAAGTTGCCTGAGAAGTCAGGCTAAAGCCTGACCCACAGCGAAGAACCTGTGGGTCAGAGCTATTCTGTGGGTCAGGCTTCAGCCTGACATTCGTCTTACTCGTCGCCCCACGGGAAGGTCGTGGAGATCGTGAAGACCACGCGGCCTTCCGTGTTGTTGACGTCGTCGCTCGAGAACCAGAAGTCGCCCTCGTCGAGCGTCGTATCGACCCACTTGAGCGCCAGGTCGAAGTTGCCGACGGTGTAGCTCCCACCGATCGACCAGTCGATGTACTCGGAGCCATCTCCCTGGTCCCAGAAATCGCCGAAGTTGTAGCCGGCGTGCGCGATCACCGAGAAGCCGGTGTCCGCAATCGGCACGCCGACGTCGCCCGTGACATAGATGGCGTTCTCCGAGCTGCCTACGTAATCGTTCGAGTAGAACAGCGCTCCCGAGAACAGGCCGTAGCTGATCTTGCCGTAGATCTCCGGGTAGTTGACGTCGGAATCGTCGGGATAGGCGTAGTAGACGAAGCCCACGTCCCAACCGAGACCTTCTTCGTCACCGCCGGAAAAGCCCGTGTACAGATCGACCTCGTAGTCGATGTCCGCAGCAGGACCGAAGTCGACGTTGCTGGCCCATGCGCCGATGTACCACCCCGACTCGTCAGCCCAATCGATGCTCGCCTGGACCGCGGGATCCTTCGCCGACTGCGAAGCGCCGCGGAAGTCATAGTCGTTCGTGAGAGTCCAGGTGGATGACACTTCGGCCTGCGCCGCTGCAGCCGCGGCGAGCATGCCGAGCGTAGCCAGAATCCTCACTTGTCTCATGATGCGTCCCCTTGTTATTGCCGAGAGAAGCACGCCCAGTGCGTGCGGTCTGTGCGGCCCGCTGCCGGAAATGCAGCAAGCATGCCAGCTGCGCGCGACACCGCACCGCGCGTGGCGCCGACCAAAATCGTGCGCAGTGTACGCCCCACTTCGGGGCACGCGCGACCGGCGACGCACTAAGAAGCAGCGGGTTCGTAGATCACGTAGAGCTTCGCGGTCGGCTCGATCACTTCCCATGTGCCCGCGAAGCCCGCGGGAATGACGAAGGAATCGCCGGCCTTGAAGCTCCACTGTCGACCTGCGGAATCTTCGATGCGGATGCGGCCGCGGGTCAGATGGCAGAACTCGTTCTCGGTGTAGCGCACTCGCCAGCGGCCGGGCGTGCTCTCCCAGATGCCGGCGAAGAAGCGTCCGCCGCTGTCGCTGAAGTAGTTGCGCGCCGTCTGCTCGGGATGGCCTCCGAGGAGGCGATCCGCCGGCGGCTTGGAGACGCTGGTTTCAGCCGGTGCGGATGCGAAGTCCACGATGCTCGGCGAGATGGCTTCCGTCATGACGATGCTCGCAAGACACATGACATGCCCTCACTTTACTACGGTCGAAAGCGGTAGAAAGGGACGCCGGGCCTTCCTGGCCCGGCGCTCGGGCTGCGCCTAACCGCAGCAGCCCGGATCGACCTCCAGCAATCAGCGCGATTGCGCGACTGCCGCTGGCGAGGTCGGACGGATCGAAATGCTGACCCGCCGCTCCCACGAATACGCCTCCAGATCGTCCTTGGGCGCGGTCGTGAGATCTTCGCCGTGTGCCGAGATGCGGATCTGTTCCGGCGAGGCGCCGCCATTGATCAGCGCGTCGCGCACCGCACTGGCACGCAGCATCGACAACTCCAGGTTCTTCTCCGATTGGCCGCGCGGATCGGCGAAGCCGTGCAGCTGGATTTCGAGCTGCGGATGCGCAGCCAGCATCTGACCGAGGCTCTCGATCTTCTTCTGCACGTCGACATCGAGCTCCGCCGTGTTGGTGCGGAACATCACGTCGGCGTGCAGGCGCGCCGCAAGCGCATCCAGCATTTCATCGCCGCCGGTACGCTCGCTCGCCTTCGCCAGCGCGATGCGCGTGTCGATCAGCTCCTGTTGCAGCTGGTCGGCGCGCAGGATGGCGTCCTTCTCGGCGCGCTTCGCCGTGCCGATGGTGTCGCCGACGATGCCGCCGATCATCAGACCGACCATCGCGCCGATCGGGCCGCCGACGATCGCTCCGGCCGCCGCACCCGTGGCCAGCCCTGTGCCCTCTGCCTTGGTGAACTTGTTTTCGCCCGCGTTCGCGACGCCCGAAGTCAACGCCACGGCCACCGCTCCAATCAGTACTTGCTTGAACATGATCCGCCCCTCCTCACCGGTACTCGTCGTTGTTGCAGCGGGTGACGATCTACCCGTGGGAGCCATTTAGAGCCGCAATGCAGGCTGGATCTGCTGCGACCGGTGGCGGGGCGAGGGAGGAAAGTGATGGATTGTGGCGACGGCTACTTCATCTTGCGGTCGTCCAGGCCCACTCCGCGGGCAATGATTTCCTTCATGACCTCGGACGCGCCGGCGTAGATGCGGGAAACGCGAGCATCCGTGAACATGCGCGAGATCCGGTACTCCTCCATGTAGCCGGCGCCGCCGTGCATCTGCAGGCAATCGTCGACGACGCGGCCTTCCAGCTCGCTGGCGAGGAGCTTGCCCTCCGCCGCCATCTGCGCCGACAGCTTCCCGACGTTGTGCTGCATGACGCAGTGATCGATGAACGTCTGCAGGACATCGATCTGTGCGCGCATCTCCGCCATCTTGAAGCGCGCGTTCTGCAGCGCGCCGAGCGGACGGCCGAAGACGCGGCGATTGGTGATGTAGTCGTACGTGATGTCGAACGCGACCTGCGCATTGGTGATGCACTGGGACGCCGTGATCAACCGCTCCTCCGCGAGGAACTGCGTGAGGTAGTAGAAGCCGCGCGTCGGATCGCCGAGCACGTTCGCCTTCGGCACCTTCACGTTGTCGAAGAACAGCTCGGAAGTGTCCTGCGCCTTCAGCCCGATCTTCTTCAGGTTGCGGCCGCGCTTGAAGCCCGGCATGTCGGCCTCGACGAGGAACAGTCCGAGTCCGTGCGTCTTGTCCGGCACCGTGCGTGCCGCGACGATGACGAGATCGGCTATCTGGCCGTTCGAGATGTACGTCTTCGAACCGCTGAGCACCCAGTGATCGCCGCGATCCTCGGCGCGCGTCTTCATGCCGGCGAGATCGCTGCCCGCACCCGGTTCCGTCATCGCGATTGCGAGGATGCACTCGCCCTGCACACAGCGCGGCAGAAAGCGCTGCTTCTGCTCGTCGTTGCCGAGGTCGCCGATATACGGAGCGACGAGGCGCGAGTGCAACGTGTTGAAGAAGCCGATGTCGCCGTAGCGCAGGTTCTCCTCGATCATCACCTGCTCGTAGCGAAAGTCGCGGATGCCCGCGCCGCCGTACTTCTCGTCGGCCCACATCAGCAGATAGCCGTGCTCGCCGCTCTTGCGGAACGCCTCGCGATCCACGTAGCCCTGTTCGCGCCAGCGCTGCGTGTGCGGTCCGATTTCCTTCTGCACGAAGCGGCGGTAGCTGTCGCGGAACATGTCGTGCTCGTGCTCGAACAGCGTGCGCGGGGTAATCGCCGGGCTCGGTTGCATTGATCTACTCCGGAGAGTTCTACAGTCCGCTGACGAGATGACCGCCGTCGACGACGAGCGTCGTGCCGGTCATGTAGCGGGAGGCATCGGAAGCCAGCAGCAGCAGCGGACCTTCGAGATCTTCGACGTTGCCGGCACGCCGCTGCGGGATGCGCTTGATCATCGCGGCGCCGGCCTCGCTGGCGAGGTAGCCGCGATTGATGTCGGTCGAGAAGTAACCCGGCGCGATGCCGTTGACGCGAATGTCGTAACGGGCCAACTCCAGCGCCAGCGTCTTCGTCAGCTGCGTGAGCCCGGCTTTCGAGGCGACGTACGCAGGGATGTGACCGGTCTGCCGAAAGCTCAGGATCGATTCGATGTTGATGATGCTGCCGCCGCGCGCGTCGGTGCGCATCCGTCGCGCAACTTCGGTGGCGACGAAGAACGCGCCCTTGAGATTGACGTCGACGACCGCGTCCCAATCCTGCTCGGTGTATTCGAGCGTCGGCTTGACGATGGATGTGCCTGAATTGTTGACGAGCACATCGATACGGCCGAGCTCGCGCTCGATCGCGGCGACTGCTGTCGAGATGGAGGCGACGTCTGCAACGTCGAGCTGCGCGACTGCGGCAACTCCGCCGGCGCCGCTGATTTCCTGCGCCAGCGACTGCAGCGCGTCGACGCGACGGGCGGCGAGCCCGACCTTCGCGCCTGCGCGCGCAAGGACCTTGGCGAAGTGTTTGCCGAAACCGCTCGACGCGCCGGTGATCAGTGCGACCTTACCGGCGACGGAGAAAGGGTGGGTGGAAGACATGCGGCAGTCTATCGACCGTGCCGCGCGTCGATCAACCGGGCGGCGGCGGTAAGAGATTCGCGTCGCGCGTAATCACCCAGCGACCGTCGGCTTGACGATTCAGGATGGTGAGCGTGTAGCCGGTACGCTGCATGGCCTGACCGGACTTTGGCGTCATCTTCACCGTGATGCGGTTGCGCAGGTAAGCCCAGTCCCCGAGCACCTTGATCTCGACCGGCTTCGCTTCGCCCTCGATCTTGACGTCCTTCAGGCCTTCAGATTGAGCCGCGAACTCCTTCTTGCCGAATGGCTCGCGACCGGCGGTCATGAAGACGACATCGTCGGACATCAACGACAACACCCTTGCAGCGTCGCCTTGGGCAGTCGCCTGCATCCAGTCGTCGATCAGCTTGCGGATGGCTCGTTCGTCGGCTTGCGTGTCGGTGGACATCGTCGTCGCTCCTGGTTGGGACGGACAGGAACGCCGGTTTGTCGGTCGAAGTTCATTCTTGTAGAATCGCCGCCCCTTGAGGAGAGGTAGCTCAGCTGGTTAGAGCGTGGCACTCATAATGCCGAGGTCGAGGGTTCGAGTCCCTCCCTCTCCACCACCCAAGTCCTAGCGGACCAGCCCCTCCGCCCGCAGCGCCTCCTGCACCTTCGGCCGATCGCTGACTCGCGCCATGAATCTCTGCACGCTCGGATACGGCGCCAGATCGATCTTCACCATGCCGCACCAGTTGACCACGGTGAACGCATAGGCGTCGGCGACGCTGAAGCGATTGCCCATCAAGTACTCGCTCTGCGACAACCGCTGGTCGAGTTGCTCGAGCGCCTTCGCGATCTTCGCGCGCTGTGCCTGGCGCGTTTCTTCCGGCGCAGGATGGAACAGCCAATAGAACTGCTTGTGCAGCTCCGTGCCGATGTACGACAACCATTCCTGCAGCTGCACTCGCTCAAACGTTCCGGGCGGCGGCGCGAGGCGGGACGTGGGCGCGCGATCCGCGAGGAACTGCACGATCGCCGCGCCCTCTCGCAGCAACGTGCCGTTGTCCAACTCGAGTGCCGGCACGTGTCCACGCGGATTGATTCGATAGTAGTCCGCGCCGTCGGCGGTCTTGTGCGTCTTCAGGTCCACCTTGACGAGGTCGAGCGGAATGTCGGCCTCGCGGGCCACGATGTGCGGGGAGAGCGAGCAAACGCCCGGCGAATAGTAGAGCTTCATGCAGTCCTCACGTTTTCGATGTCGTCGATCAGCGCGCCCATCAGGGCCGATGCAGTTCGGTGGCGAAGATTCGGAGCGGCCTGTCCCGCGTAGAGCGAGAAGAAATCCGCTCGATCGGCGTCGACCGCCGCTTGTTTCAATCTGGAGACGAACCACGCCTGCACCGGGTATGGCGGCAGCCGACCCGCATGGGCAGTCATCACCTCGACCAGGCGATTCGGCATCCCGCGCGCAAGACGGCCGGTGTAGGCGCGCGTCAGCGTCGTGGATTGCGTCCGTCCGCTGAACAGCATTCCTCTGTGCCGATCCGTGGTTCCCGACTCCGCACAGGCGAGAAACGCAGTGCCCAGCTGCGCCGCCTGCGCTCCCAGCGTGAGCGCGGCACGGATGCCGCGACCATCGACGATGCCGCCGGCGGCGATGACCGGGACTTTCACGCGGTCTGCCACGAGTTGGGTGAGCACGAACGTGCCCATCAGCGAGTCTTCGGCGCGCTTGAGGAAGGACGGGCGATGGCCGCCGGCCTCGAAGCCGGTAGCGACGATGAGATCGATGCCTGCGGATTCGAGCTCTTGCGCTTCGGCGATCGAGGTCGCGGCGCCGATCGTCACGATGCCGCGTTTGCGACACTTCGCGAGGATGTCCGCAGCAGGAATGCCGAAGACGAAGCTGAACACCGGCGGCCCGGCTTCGATCAGCGCATGCGCTTGATCTTCGAAGAGCGGGTGCATGCGTTCGGGGTACTGCGGCACCGTGCTGCCCAGCTCTTCGAAATACGGTGCGAACAGCTTCGCGTACCGCTCGAAATCGCTGCGGCCGATCCGCAGGGTCCCTTCGTCGCGGTTCGACACCCACAGATTCATCGCGAACGGCTGCAGCGTCAGTGCACGGATTTCCGCGACGAGTCCGCCGAGCTCATCGGGAGCGAGCAGGTGAGCGCCGTAGGAACCGAGCCCGCCCTTGTTCGACACCGCTGCGACCAGCCGCGCAGTGGAGATGCCGCCGCCGAACGGCCCCTGCACGATCGGGTAGCGGATGCCCAGCCGGCGCGTTGCTTCATTCATCATGGCCAGCTACGCGCCGAACGCGGTGTCGGATGCGTTTACACCACCCCAATTCCCGGGTATCGCGCGCCGGGTGATTTGCCTATGCTCGCGCTGCACGCTGCGGCAATTGCAGGCGGAGTCTCTTGGGCACTCAGCTCCAAACCGTTTTCATCGTCGAGGACGATGACCTCACGAGGACATCGCTCGTGCGCCGCGTCGCCGAATCGCAGGCGGGCCTGCAGGTCACGACGGCGGTCGGCACCTGTCGCGAGATTCGCGCGGCGCTCGAAGTTTCGCGTCCGGCCGTGCTGCTGGTCGACCTCGGTCTGCCCGACGGCGACGGTCTCGACATCATTCGCGAAACCGCACAGCGCTGGCCCGCCGTACTGATCATGGTCATCACGGTGTTCGGCGACGAGCTGAAGGTCGTGTCTTCGATCAAAGCAGGCGCGACCGGTTACCTGCTCAAAGACGACGCCGCTGTCGGCATCGGCGAAGCCATCCGAGCAGATGCTCGCCGGTGGATCGCCGATCAGTCCTGCGATTGCGCGCCATCTCATCCGCCACTTCCGTCCGGCGCAGAGCGAGGCACAGGCACCGACACCTGTCGCACTGACACCGCGGGAGATGGAAATCCTCACGCTCGCCAGCAAAGGATTCAGCTACGCCGAGACGGCCGCGCTGCTCGGGCTGACTTCCAGCACGGTGAGCTCCTACACCAAGAACATCTACGGCAAGCTCGCAGTGAGCTCACGCAGCGAAGCCGTGTACGAAGCGACGCGCATGGGGTTGATCAACTCTCGATCCTGAGACGGGGCGCTTCTCCAGCATGCAGGCAGTCGAAACGCCTTCCGCACGATCGCCTTCGGTCGGCTACTGGATCAGCCTGGCCCTGGTGCCTTGCGTTTTTCTGCTGGTCATGGCGCTGGTCGATCGTGCGCCGCAGATCGATCTTGCGCTGCTGCGCTGCCAAGTTCCGCGTCGTCGTCGAGCGAGTCGGAGCAGCCGCCGCAGTTCCCGCAGGACGTTCCGGCCGGAGGATTTCGCGGGCTACGTCGACTACACGCCGGTCAATGCCCGGAAACATCGCCAGCATCTGGTACCAGATCGACATCGAGACATCTGCGCCGCAGGGCGAGCTGTGGGCCGCATATTTTCCGACCACGTACGGCGCCTACGCCGTCCACGTAAATGGCTCGCTGGTCGGCCAACCGCACCGCTACGCCCGCCTTACGATTACTTCCGCACGCCGCTGTACTTCGAGTTCCCGTCTTCCTTGCTGCGAGCGGGCGTCAACAAGATCGAGGTGCATCTGGTCAGCGTGCGTTATGCCGCATTCATGGAGCCGTTCTACGTCGGTCCTGCGCGCAGCATCCGGCCGACCTACGCATATGCCAATTTCCTGCAGGTCACGCTCGTCCACGCCGCCATCGTCGCGATGCTGCTGATCTGCCTGCTGACGCTCGGCCTGTTCTGGGTGCGTCCGGCGGAAACGGGTTACGCATGGTTTTCCGCCGCCACGTTTTGCTGGGCCGCATACAACTGCGCTGCTGCTGGAACCGCGCACCCTGATTCCGCCGGCGGGCCTGTGGTTCTCGCTGCCGCCGATTGCGCTCGGCTGGTTCTCGATCTGCTCGGCGCTCTTCATCAATCGCATGCCCGGTTGCGGCGGCCCACAGCCGCGCACGGAAAGACGTGCTGCTCGCCTTCGGCGCGGTCGGGGCGCTCGCCATCATCGCGCATCGCATGGTAACGCACGAGATATCGTGGATCCAGGAGTACATCTGGCTGCCGGGCATCGTGCTCATCAACGCGTACATCGTGTGGCGCCTGGTGCTCGCGGTTCGCCGCAACCCACCTTCGAGGTGAAGCTGTGGCTGCTGGCGGCCGTCCTGACACTCGTGGTCGGTGTGTACGACTATCTGAGCGACCACGGCGCTCATTCCGATCGGCTCGGTTCATTACCTGTCGTACACCGTGAGCTTCGGTGCTCGTCGTCTTCGGCCTGACTCTGCTGAGCCGCATCACGCACGCGCTCACCGAATCCGAAACGCTGAACCGCGAGCTGGAGGATCGGGTTGCGGCGAAGGGTCGTGAGCTGGAGCACAACTACGCGCGGCTGCAAAGCCTGGAACGCGAGCGCGCAATCAGCGCGGAGCGTGAGCGCATGACGACGGACATGCACGACGGCATCGGGGGTCAACTCGTGCATGCGCTCGCGGTGATCGAAAGCGACTCGAGCTTCCAGCCGCTGGAGCCGATCCTGCGCGGCGCGCTCGACGATCTGCGCCTGATCATCGATTCGAGCGATCCGGTCGAAGGCAACCTGCTCGCGGTGTTGTCCAACTTCCGTGCGCGCAACGAGCGCCGCGTGCAGCAGGGCGGATTGCGGTTCCTCTGGCAGATTACCGACCTGCCACCGTTGCCCGACTTCGGACCGCACAAGATCCTGCAGGTGCTGCGAATCCTGCAGGAAGCGCTCACCAACGTACTCAAGCACGCGGGCGCCAGCGAGGTCACGGTACGCACCGACATCGGCGCCGATGCTGCGGGACGTGCAGCGATCATCGTGGACGTGATCGACAACGGCCGCGGCTACGCGCCGACCAACGTACCCGGCCGCGGGCTCGGCAACATGCGCCGCCGCGCCAGCGAGATCGGCGCTTCGATCGAGTTTTCTTCCGCTGCTGCCGGCTCTCGGGTGCGCCTGATCCTGCCGCTCGCCTGACGCGCATAGCCGCTCGCCGAAAGCAATCCCTGTTCTGGTCTGCCGGCGCCGACATCGCACCTCTTATAAGAGAGGCGCGCGAAACCATGTCTGCCCGGGGAGATCGCTACCATGACGCCGAACAAACCTGCCCTTTCGTCCGTATCGCTGGCCGCGAGCTTCGCGCTGGCCATCTCTGCGACGACTGCCAACGCCAACGATGCCGGGGCGCCTGCACCCGGCGCGAGATCGCGGATCTGCCTGGTGCTGCCGAAGGCGCAGCTCGGTCAAGGCTCTTCCGGCGAAGACGTCGGCGAGCCGGTGCGGCAGACGCTGATCTCCTACCTCAGCGGCCCGACCGCGGACCTCGTGCCGCTGTCGGCGCGCATTCAGATTCAGATCGAGGCCGAAGCGCAGCAGTCCTCCTGCGAGTACGTGCTGTACACGTCGGTCGTGCAGAAGAAGGGCGGCGGCGGCTTCGGCAAATTCCTCGCGAAAGCGGCGCCGATCGCCAGCATGATTCCGGGCGTCGGCGGCATGACCGGGAGCTACGGCGCAATGATGGCGGGTCAGGTGGTCGCACAAGCTGCAGCCACTGCGGCTGCGCAGAGCGCGCAGCAGGACGCGATGGATGCGATCACGGGTGCGAGCGAGCAGAACATCAAGAAGGGCGACCAGGTCACGCTCGAATATCAGCTGATGAAGACCGGCCTCGCGGAGCCGTTCGCGACCAAGTCGGCGTCGGCGAAGGCGAGCGAGAACGGCGAGGACCTGCTGTCGCCGCTGATCGAGCAGACCGCGACCGAAGTGCTCGGCGCAGTCAGGAACCTGACCGCGGTCCGAGTGACGCTCAGTCGCGAAAGCCGTGATCGCGGGCGAAGACGATCGCCTGCGCGCGCGACCAGACGCCGAGCTTGTCGAACAGATTCGACGTGTGGTTGCGAACGGTCTTCTCGCTGATGTCGAGGCGCGTCGCGATATCCGTGTTGCTGAGACCGTCGGCAATGAGCGCGAGGACTTCGCGCTCGCGCTCCGAAAGACTGGCAAAGACCGTTTGATCGGCGCTGCGGTCGGGCCGCAGGAACGACAGCACTGCTTCCTGAAATCTGTTCCAGGCCGGCTCGTGCTCGAGCAGGATGTGATTGCGCGAATCGAGCTCGACGAACTCGGCGCCGGGAATCCCCGCAGCCAGCAGCCGGCCCTCCGCCGCCGGAATGACCTCATCGTCTCTCGCATGGATCACCAGTGTCGGCACGCGCAACGCCGGCAGGACCGCCTCGACGTCGACGGCCGCACGCGCGCCGTACAGGCTGGCGAAGATCTCGCCGGTCGTCGTCTTCAGGCACAGGTCGTTGAACCACTGCAGCTGCTCCGGCGTCCCGCCGGGGATGAAGCGCGACGTGAAAACCTGCCGGAACGACGCGTTCTCCTTCCCCCACCCGACGCGTGCGAGATCGACCATCGCCCGAAACGCGTCCGCAGCGGCCCCGGCATTGCGGCGATTGGCGCCGCGCGCGTAACCGCCGTACAGGAGCAGAGCCGCGACACGATCGGGATGCTGAAGCGCGTAGTGCACGCTGGCTGTCGCGCCTTGTGAGATCCCGAGCAGGATCACTTTGCCTTCCGGCTGCGCGGCGTCGATCACTGTGCCGAGATCCGCGGCCCACTGATCCAGCGTGAGCGTTTTCGGTTCCCAGCCGCTCATGCCGCAGCCACGCTCGTCGTAACGCACGAGGCGGAAATTCTTCGAGAGAAATTCGAGCCAGTGCCGCCAGATCGGGCTGCGCAATTCGTACTCGAGGTGCGTGAGCCAGTTGGCGGCCTTGACCAGCGTCGGGCCGCGGCCCGACTGCGCCCACGCGAGCTGCACGCCGTCCGTGGCTTTCACGAAGCGGATCTGCTGACGCAACGTCTTGCTGTCGGGCTTGCTCGTCATCGGGACATTCGTCTCACTCGCGGCGCCGGAATTCTAGCCCAACCGGGACAAAGCTCCCATGGCGCAGGCGCGGGCTCCGCGCGACTCTGCTCGCACGCCGCAGGAGTCCGTGCAGTGTCGAAACGAGTGTTCTGCTTCGCCTACGCCGTGGTCGCATATGTCATCTTCCTTGCGACGTTCCTCTACGCCATCGCGTTCGTCGGCGGCTTCATCGTGCCGCGTCGGCTCGATGGGCCGCTCGAAGGCTCGTTGCCCGCTGCGCTGGCGATCGACTGCGCGCTGCTCGCGGTGTTCGCCGTCCAGCACAGCGTGATGGCGCGACGCTGGTTCAAGGAACGCTGGACGCGCATCGTCCCCTGGTCGATCGAGCGTGCGACTTACGTCCTGTGCGCCAGCCTCGCCTTGCTGCTGCTGTTCTGGCAGTGGCGTCCGCTCGGGATGCCGATCTGGACGATCGAGAACGAAGCGGCTCGCTTCGTCCTGTGGACGCTGTTCGCCGCAGGCTGGAGCACGGTGCTCATCGTCACGTTCCTGATCAACCACTTCGATCTGTTCGGCTTGCGGCAGGCGTGGTTGCCGCTGCGCGGCCGCACCTATATGCCGGTGACGTTCCGCACGCCGCTGCCGTATCGATTCGTCCGTCATCCGCTCTACTTCGGCTTCCTGATGGCGTTCTGGATGACGCCGACGATGACGCTTGCTCACCTGGTGTTCGCGTTAGCGACGACTGCGTACATCGTGCTGGCGATCCAGTTCGAAGAACGGGATCTGCTGACGGAGCACGGCGCCGCTTACGCGGAATATCGACGCAAGGTTCCGATGCTATTACCGGCACTTCGTGCCTCAAGGAGATCTCCATGACGATGCGAGGAATTGTCTGCGCGCTCGGCCTGCTGGCCGCGTCGAGTGCGGTGTCGCACGACGGCAAGTCGCACGACGGTAAGTCCTACGACGAGAAGAGCCGCGCGGGCGAGCTCGTGAAGAAGGTCCGCGAGTCCACTGCGCGCTTTCGCGATCCCGCCGCTGCGGAAGCGGAGGGCTACCAGCTGATGTTCGGTTGCGTCAGCGGGCCCGACAGCGGCGCCATGGGCCTGCACTACGTGAACATGGCATTCGTATTGGACGGCGTGCTCGACCCTGCGCGGCCCGAAATCGTGATCTACGAGCCGCAGCCGAACGGACGCAAGCGTCTGGTCGGCGCAGACTTCCTGGTGTTCGCCGCGGATTGGGATGGCAAGAACGCAGGAACTCCGCAGCTCGAAGGCCAGCTCATGCACCTGATCGAGAGTCCCAACCGCTATGGCTTGCCGGCGTTCTACACGCTGCACGTCTGGGCGTGGAAGGACAATCCGACCGGCATGTT
Source organism: uncultured Gammaproteobacteria bacterium (assembly GCA_963838635.1). Classification (GTDB taxonomy): domain Bacteria; phylum Pseudomonadota; class Gammaproteobacteria; order Steroidobacterales; family Steroidobacteraceae; genus Steroidobacter. The sequence continues at coordinate 191,989 of CAWISC010000009.1, forward strand.
CGTGAACTGGCACGCCAAGGTGTCGTGCGACTCCTTCGACGGCTGAGCTGCTGCTACAAGGGCAGTCCGACGTAGTTTTCGGCCAGCACGCGCTGCGCGAGCGGAGAAGCGAACAGGTAGTCGAGCTCCGCCTCGCGTACGCGGGCAGCGAAGGCGTCTTCGTTGGGAAAGTGATGCAACAACGTGGTCATCCACCACGAGAAGCGCACCGCCTGCCATACGCGATGCAGGCAGCGGGACGAATACGCGTCGAGCGCGCGCGATGAGCGCTCGACGTAGAACGCGAGCAATCCCTCATAGAGATAGAACACGTCGCTCGCCGCGAGGTTGAGTCCTTTCGCGCCGGTCGGCGGCACGATGTGAGCCGCATCGCCGGCGAGGAACAACCGACCGAAGCGCATCGGCTCCGCCACGAAACTGCGCAGCGGCGCGATGCTCTTCTCGATCGATGGGCCGATCGTCATGCGTGCGGCCACCTCCGGGCCGATGCGCAGTTTGAACTCGTCCCAGAAGCGCTCGTCGCTCCACTGTTCGACGTGATCGTCGAGCGGACATTGCACGTAGCAGCGCACGCGTGCCTGAGAGCGCATGCTCGCCAGCGCGAAGCCGCGGTCGGAGCTGACGTAAATCAACTCGTCCCAGGCAGGCGGCACGTCTGCAAGCACACCCAGCCAGCCGAACGGGTAGACGCGTTCGTAGATATTCAGCTTCCCCTGCGGAATGCTGCGGCGGCTGATGCCGTGATATCCGTCGCAGCCGGCGATGAAGTCGCATTCGAGTCGTCGTTGCTCGCCGTGATGGGTGTACGTGACTGAAGGCGACGCGCTGTCGATGTCGTGCAGCTGGATCGACTCTGCCTCGTAAACGGAAGGAGCGCCGCATTCCCTGCGCGCCTCCATCAGGTCGCGCGTCAGTTCCGTCTGACCGTAGACGGTAACGGTCTTGCCGATCAGGTCCTGAAATGCGATGCGACGTCGCTCGTGGTTCACGGCGATCTCGACGCCGCCGTGCGTCAGCGACTCGGCGCGCAAGCGCTTCGCGACACCGGCGAGTTCGAGGACGTCGACTGTCCCCTGCTCCAACACGCCGGCGCGTATGCGGCCGAGCACGTATTCAGGCGTGCGCTGCTCGAGGATCACGGCATCCACGCCTGACCGATGCAGCAGCTGGCCGAGCAGGAGGCCCGCGGGTCCAGCGCCGATGATTGCGACCTGGGTTCGCACGCTGGACATGCTGGGCGGCGTGCGGCCGGCTGGCGATGGAGGAAACCCAGAATTTCTTGGACTTTTCCCAGGCACCAGCCGCCCGCCGGGAGTAGCATGGGCGTACCTTCCGGCAGGGGCCTGCAGAAGTGACGCGACGCGGCGTTCCCCAGTATTTCCTGTATGGCGAGGCGAGCCAGGACGTCGACGAGCGCTTCCTGCACGTCGAGTCGATCGCCGAGCGCAGCCGCCTGCATGATTGGACAATTCGGCCGCACGCGCATCGGGACCTGCATCACCTGCTGCTGGTCCAGCGCGGTGGCGGCATGTACTCGGCGGAAGGCAACCGGCACGAGTTCGCACCGGTCTCGCTGATCAGCGTGCCGTTGTCGTGCGTGCATGGGTTCGATTTCAAGCCGCGCACCGACGGCTGGATCGTGACCGCGTCCGGCGTGCTGCTGCAACGAACCGCTCGCGAACATCGGGAGCTTGGATCGGTGCTCGACGAGCCGAGCGTCACGCCGCTTTCCGCTGCGGCGGCCCCGCAAATGAGCAGTCTCTTCGAATCGCTCGCCGGCGAGTTCCGCGGTCACCTGCCCGGCCGGCGTATCGCGGCAGAGTCCTGGCTGACGGCGATCCTCGTCGAAGCATTGCGTCGCAAGCTCGAGCTTGCACCAGTTGCCACCCACACTCGTTCACCCGATTCGCAGTTGGCCGTGCGCTATCGCGCGTTGATCGAGGCGAACTATCGGACGCAGATGAGCATCGCGGACTACGCGCACACGCTCTGCGTGAGCACCGAGCGCTTGCGACTCGCCTGCGTACGCAGCACCGGCAGCGCACCGCTCGCGTTGCTCAACGCACGCAGACTTCTCGAAGCAAAGCGGAGCCTGCTCTACACGAACATGAGCGTCACGCTGGTCGCCGAGACCTGCGGATTCGTGGACCCGGCGTACTTCTCGCGATTTTTTGCGCGCAGCACCGGCGCGTCGCCGCGGTCGTATCGACTCAGCCGATGAGACGATCGAGAAATGCGCGGACCAGACCGACGGTCTGGTTGAGATGCGTTTCCAGCAGCCAGTGTCCGCCGTCTTCGAGCAGATGAAGCTCGGCATCCGGCAGATCGCGCAGGTACGCGCGCGCAGCGCCCTCCGGCATGTAGCCGTCTCGCGGTCCCCAAACGATCAGCGTCGGCGGCCGATGCTCGCGCAGATACCTCTGGTATTTCGGGAACCACGCGAGGTTCTCTTGCAAGCCGGCGATCACGTTGACTGCGATCTCACAGCGCTGCGGTGTCATCAGCGACCAATGCAGCTTCCATAGATCCGGCGGAATGCGCGCGGCCACGGCGTCATCGACATGATTGAGGAATTCTTCCTTGAATCCAGCTTCGCTCACCGCTGAGGCAAGCTTGCGTCGCTTCTCCGGCGTCGGATGAGCCCAGTACTCGCGCAGCGGCGCATACTGCGGCCCGAGTTGGTCTTCATAGATGTCGCCATTCTGGATGATTAGCGCCGCGATCCGCTCTGGCCGTTGGATTGCCAAACGCAAGCCGATCTGCGAGCCGAAGTCGTGCAGGTAGATGACGAAGCGCCGCACACCTAGCGACTCCGTGAAGCGCTCGAGAAATGTTGCGTAGCCGTCGAAGTCGTACGGAAAGTCGGCAGGCGTCGCACTGTAGCCGCAGCCGGGAAAATCCGGCGCGAGCAGCCGCCAGCGGTCGGCGAGCGCGGGCATGAAGCTGCGGAACTCGTAGGACGAGCACGGATAGCCGTGCGGAAGTAGCACTACCGGCGCACCCTCGCTTCCCGCTTCGCGGTAGAAGGTCTCAACGCCATCTACATCGATCGTCTTGTGGCGAACCGTCAGAGCTTCGGTCATACGGCGTCAAACGCGCACGTCGGGCCGTTCGTTTCATGGAGCCCTATCGCGATCGCCCCCGCGCACTGACCGGCCACACATCCTGCAACTCTTCGCCGCTGACGACGTGGTACGCGTCGTACAGGTTCACCGTCGGATCGCAATGGGGCACGGCGAGGCGCACGGTCTCGCCGATCGACCACACGTGCTTCTGCGTCGGATCGATGATCAGGCCGTGCTCGTCGCCCATGAAGATGTAGTTCGATCCCTGCGGCGCACCCGACAGCACGACCGGCGGGCCGCCGTCCGTCGCCATTGCCTTGTAGCCGGCATCGATCGTCGCGATCCCGCGCGTGTTCGCGCTCACCACGCGCGCGTCGATGAACAAGGAGTATTCGAACGCCTGCTCCTTGTCGCCGGCGAGATCGCATTCGGCGTACTGCCGGTCCATGAAGACATACGAGCCGACCTGCCACTCCGTGAGTACGCCGAGTTCCGCGTCGATGTGATGGGTGCCGGTGCCCGAGCCGGTGATGATCGGCGAAGGACCGCCGTTCTTCTCGAGCGCTTCGACGATCGAGCGCAGGTACGCCGTGCGTTCCTCGATCGCTGCGTGGCGTTCCTTGTAATCCTTGATGTGCTGCTGAACGCCGCAGTACATCTGCACTCCCCTGAAGACGAGATTGCCGGTCGAATGGATCTCGCGCAGCAACGCCAGCGCGGCTTCGACCGAGCCGACGCCGGTGCGCCGGATGCCCGGATCGATGTCGATGATGACCTTGAGCGAGCGTTCGCGAACGGCGGCCGAGAGTGCGGCGACGTTAGCCGGGTTGTCGACAGCGACCATGAGATCGCCGATCCGGCTGTTGAGGGCAGTGAGCCGCTCGATCGCCGGCGCGGCCACGACTGGCGAGGTGATGAGGATCGACTCGATGCCCCCTGAAGCGAGCACTTCTGCTTCACCGAGCTTCGTGCAGCACAAACCGATCGCGCCCGCATCGAGCTGCATGCGCGCGATCGCAAGGCTCTTGTGTGTCTTGGCGTGCGGCCGCAGCGCCACGCCGGCGCGCCTGGCCAGCGCGGCCATCTTCTGCACATTGCGGCCGAGCGCATCGCGATCCAGCACGAGCACGGGCGTGTTCAGCTCGCGGCGCGACTCGGGCTTGCCGATCAGATGTGCGTGCAGACGGATGTCGTCGAACATGATTGACCTGCCATTCAGCTGCCGATCCCGAAGAGCTCGGCCAGGTGTGCGTTGGCAAACTTCGCCGCCGGATCGACCTGCGCGCGCACTTTGCAGAAGCGCTCGGCCATCGGGTAGAGCGCGAAAACATCTTTGCTCGTGAGCGTGTGACGCTTGGCCCAGTGCGGGCGGCCGCCGTTGCCGCGGAAGATCGGCTCGGCGGTCGCGAGCAGGTTGCGCCACTCCATCTTGCTGTACTGGTGCATCGAGATCGACGCGCCCGGTCCCTTGTTGAAAGGGCTGAGCCAGATGTCGTCGGCAGCGACCCAGCGGAACTCGAACGGGAACGCCACCGGAAGCTTGCGCTTGCGAACCCACGCGAGCGCCTCCTGCAGCGTGCCCAGGCCGGCGGCGCGCGGCATCTCGTACTCCATCTCCTCGAACGAGACCGTGCGCTCGGACGGGAAGATGCGATGCGCGGGACCCGTTCGCCGCGAATCGCGGATCAATCTCATGAGCTGTCGCTGCAGCACGCGCGCGACCGCGGGCGCCGCGGCGGTGACGTCGCAACAGAATCGGAAGATCGTTTCATCGCTCGCCGACGGCTCCTTGAAGTCGCCCGCCTCCGCCACCGGATGCAGCGTCTTCATGATGACTTCGTCGGCGTACGGAAAGACGAAGAACTCCGCATGACGACTGGGTTCGCGCCACGTCTTCGAACCGCTCGATCGCCGCGGCGAGCGCAACGCGCTCGATGCGCTCCTCCAGGTGAAAGGCCGGCAGGATGTCCACGCGAATGCGCGTCGCGACGCCGAGCAGGCCCAGCGCCAGGCGTTGCGCTTCGAACAGTTCCGGCCGGTGCTCCTTGCTGCACTCGACGATCGAACCGTCAGCAAGCACCAGGCGGAACGCACGAGCGAACGTCGACAGGCTGCCGAGCTCCATGCCGGTTCCATGCGTGCCCGTCGCAGTCGCGCCCGCCATGGACTGTGGATTGATGTCGCCCTGATTCGGCAGCGAATAGCCGCGCTCCCAAAGCGCAGCGGTCAGGCGCTTCAGACTCCAGCCTGCTGGCACCCACGCACTCGCATGGTCGGCAGCGACCTCGATCGGAGAATCCAGCTCGGCAAGACTCAGCAGCACACCGCTCGTCGCACACAGGGGCATGAACGAATGGCCTGCGCCCGTGACGCGCACCTTGGCCGCGCCGCGCACGATCGTGGCCAGCTCCTCTTCGGTGCGCGGGCTCGCCAACCGCGACGGCCGCGCTTGCACGCTGCCGGACCAGTTCTTCCATTCCTGTGCCGCGCTCATTACGGATCGCGCAGCGACCAGCGCAGCATGCGCGCCGCTTCCTTGATGATGTCTTCGCGCTTGATCAGGTTTTCCTCGTTGAGCATCTCGTCGGCCGCGAACCCGAACTCGATCGAGATGCGCACGCGACGCCACAACACCTTCTTCGACAACTCCGGCAGGAGCGGTGCATACGCTTTCACCATGACGGTCGGTCACCAGTCGATGCGACTCGATGCGCACGTGCGCGAGTTGCGGCACGGCGCGCAGTGCTCGCAGCGTCCAGATTGCACCCGGCTCGGCCGCGGTGACTTTTGCCGTATCGCGCAGCAGGTCCTCGATGTGATCCGCGATGGCCGTCAGGCCTTTCGGTACGTACCGGTCCAGCCAGGCGGACAGCACTACGTTCTGCCGATCCATGAGGCGGCGCCCGAGCGCTTCGAGCACCGCGTACTTGTCCTTGAAGTAGCGATACAGCGCAGGCGGCGTGACGCCTGCGCGCGCACAGATCATGTTCGTGGAAATGCGCTCGATGCCGACTTCGCCGAGCAACTCGCCCGCGACGTCGAGCAGGCGTTCGCGCGTTTGCACGCCTCGCTCCTGCTTGGGAGCTGCGCGCGACAGACGTGCAGTAGAAGTTGCGGCGCGTGTCATTGGTGAGGCGATCAGGTTTCCACGATGGTAGCGGACACGGTGCGCTCGCGTCGGCGCAGCACCAGCGCGATCGCGACTGTCACTGCGAGCGCGATTGCACCGAAACCCAGCGATCCGCGCACGTCAGCGTCGCTCACGACGAACGAGGCGAACAACGGCCCGAGGCTCCCGCCCGTCAGCTCCGCACCGCCGACAAGAACTGCCGCACGCCGCGTCGGATCTGCGGCGATCAACATCGGCACCATGAACGGCAACGAGAACAGCCAGAGGAAGCCGAACACTGCCGACGTCAGCAGGTACAGCGATTCGCCCGGCAGCGAGGCGAACACGAGCAGGCAACCGACGTTGAGCAGCGCGCAGAACATGAGTGTGGGGAACCATCGCAGGCGACCGGCGAGCAGCGTCGCTGTCACACCACCGAGCACCTGGCACGCGAGAGAGACGGAAACCGCGACGCCCGCGACAGTGGGCGCGTGACCTGCTTGTCGCGAAAGAGGCTCCGCGTACACCCATACGCCCACGATGAACGCCATCCACAGGAACGGCGCCGCCAGCGCGACGAAGCCGCGAGCGTTCGGCAGATTCGAAGGACTGTCTGCCACCAGGGGCGCGAACCGATTCGGCAGCGCGAGCGAAGCAACTGCGCTGATGACGCACAGAACGGCGAGCGCAACGAAACCGCCGTTAGCGCCCGAGCGCGAGATGACCCACGCCGCCAGTGCCGCGGCGAACACGAACTGCGCGAGCGTCTGAAGCGTCAGATAGATACCGGCCCAGCGCTCGGGCGTCGGCGAGCGGGCAATCATCGCGATCGTGATCCAGATCAGAATGCCGCTCGGCACGCCTGCGAGAGCGCGGATCAGCGTGACGGCCTCGCCGCTGGTCCAGATTGTCGCGACGTTCAGGACGGCAAGCGCGAGCGCACTGATTGCGCCGATGGCGCGCAGACGCTCGGCTTTCCAGCGAGCTCCCGCGTAAGCGCTCGCAGCGCCCATGAGCAACAGCTCTGCCGTTGCAGCGTGGCCGAGTTGTGCGGCCGTAATGCGACCTTCCTGCGCGAGCGTGCCGAGCAGCAGTGGCTGCAACCCGGCGATCATGACGCCGCAGACGCCGACGCAAAGAATGACGCCGAGCTGTGACGCCGTGGGGCGCTCGCCGATCCAATCGGCGGATGCGTTCAAGGTACTGCGTCCCCTGTAAAAGATAGCGATCGCTAACTGGAGGGTAGCACCCGCCGATGCCTTTGCAAGTTACGATCGGTCGCGAACCGGCGGGTTAAGCTGCGCGTTGGGTGGGCAGAAACCCGGCGAGGTTGGGCCATGAAGCTAGTCACGACGGAAGATGCACAGTTGCGGTGTGAGCACTCGCTGCGGCCCGGCGCGCCGGCGCTGCTCCTGCTCAATCCGCTGGGCACGAGCCTGGAAGTGTGGGACGACTCATTCCCCGCGCTGGCCGAGCGATACGAGATCGTCCGCTACGACAAGCGCGGTCACGGCGAGTCGACCACCGGCTCGAAGACCGAGCTCACGATGGAGCAACTCGCCCGCGACGCGCTCGCGGTGCTCGACGCATGCGGCATAGCGCGCGCGCACCTGTGCGGCCTGTCGATCGGCGGCATGACGGCCATGCAGATCGCGACGCTCTTGCCGGATCGCGTGCTCAAGGTCGCCCTGTGCAGCACGTCGCCATACATGGCGTCGCGCGAGACCTGGAATGCGCGAATCGAAGCTGTGCGCACCGGGGGAATCGAGCCGCTCATCGACGGCATTCTGCAGCGCTGGCTCACCACGCCGTATCGCATGGCCCATCCGGAGAAAGCCGAGTGGATCCGCGCGATGCTGCTCACCGTGAAGCCGCAGGGGTACATGGCGTGCATGGCTGCCATCCGCGACATGGATCAGCGGCAATCGATCAAGACGATCGTTGCGAAGACGCTCGTGATCGGCGGCACACAGGATCCCGGCACCACGCCCGCGGACCATGCGTTGATCGCCGCTTCGATCCCTGGCGCGCAGCTCGTCATGCTCGAAGCCGCCCACCTGCTCAACATCGAGCAACAGGCGCAGTTCACCGAAACACTGCTACAGTTCCTGGCAGCGTAGAAATATAAGCACCCGGGAGGTGCATCGTGTCCCAGCTCACTCGCAGAGACTTCGTAGCAGCCGGCGCTCTTGCTGCCGGAGCGGCTGTCGCCGGGCCGGCACTGGCCGCGGGCGCAGCCGACCGCAAACCCATCTACAAAGAGATCGAGCGTCGTCACGGCGAGACGGTGAAGATGCTGCAGGAATGGATTGCGGTGAAATCGATCGCTGCCGAGAACATCGGCATGGCAGAGGGTTGCGAGAAGATGCGCCAGCTCGCGCTGGATGCCGGCTTCCAGCGCGCCGAGTGCATCCAGACGAAGGGTCATCCGGGCGTCTTCGCCACGCTCGACGCGGGCGCACGACGCACGCTCGGGCTGTATTTCATGTACGACGTCAAACAGGTGACCGGCGAGGAGTGGTCGTCGCCGCCGTGGGAAGCACGCCTCATCGATATGCCCGACCGCGGCAAGGTCGTCATGGGCCGCGGCGCCGTGAATCAGAAAGGTCCGCAAGCGGCGCTTTCTCGCGGCGTTGCATGCGATCCGCGGCGCCGGCCGCAAGCTCCCCGTCAACCTGGTGCTGGTGGCGGAAGGCGAGGAAGAAATCGGCTCGCCCAACTTTCCACAGATCGTGCTCGCGCCCGAAGTGCGTAGTGCGCTTGTCGAAGAGCGTCGGCGTCTTCATGCCGGCGGCGGAACAAGAGTGGGATGGCAGCGTGATCATCACGCTCGGCAACAAGGGCGACATCGAGTGCGACTTGATTGCCAGTGGCGCGGCCTGGGGCCGCGGCCCGACGCGCGATGTGCATTCCTCGATCGCGGCGCGCCTGGATCAGCCGGCGTGGCACCTCGTGCAGGCATTGAACACGCTCGTGACGCCCGCGGGCGATCCGGCGATCGACGGCTTCTTCGATAAGGTCCGCCCGCTCACGGCCGCCGAGCACAGGATGCTCGATCTCGCCGCGAAACAACTCGACGAGAAGGAATTCAAGGAATCGATGGGCATCAAGACGTGGGCGCGCAATGCGACGTGGCGGCAGGCGCTCGAGGACGGCGTTTCTCGACCGACGGTGACGATCGAAGGACTGGTCGGCGGCTACACCGGCCCGGGCGGCAAGACGATCCTCCCGCACCGCATGGTGGCGAAGCTCGACATGCGGCTCGTGCCGGACATGACGCCGGACGACACGGTAGCGAAACTGAAGGCGCATCTCGCCAAGCGCGGCTTCGGCGACATCGAGGTCGTGATCAACGGCGGCATGAACGAGGTATCTTCCACGTCGGCGGATTCCGAGCTGATCCGCGCACAGCAAGCCGCGTATCGCCAGTACGGCATCGAGCCGCTGCTCATGCCTCGCTCCGGCGGCTCGAACCCGGCCTCGGTTTTCACAGGCGCGCCGCTCAAGCTCGCAGCGGGCAGCTTCGGCATGGGCTTCGGCGACCGCGCGCACGCGCCCGACGAGTACTACGTGATCGAGTCGAACAACCCGAAGGTCCCCGGCCTCGACGGCGCAGTCCGATCGTTCGTGGATTGCCTGTACGCGCTCGCCTGAAGCTCGGAGAAGTAAGCGGTGCCGGGAGAAAAAAACCGGGGAAAGTGAGCAGTGCAGCAGCCGACGGCGACGTGAGCCGTTGACCGCGAAACTCGGCGAAAGGATGTATAACGCGCTGAAGATGGCGCGCACAGAGCGGATAGCATGCGACCGGCCACGAGTCCCAGGGCAAGGAATGCCGCGATCTCCTCGCATTCACGCGCCTGGCGCGATGTATCACGTCACGCTGCGCGGGAACCATCGTCAGGATATCTTCTTCACTCCTGACGATCGCAGTCTGCTGACTTACATCATCAGGGACATTTTGACTGACTGTGGCGCGCAGCTGCACGCGTACTGCTACATGACGAACCATGTCCATGCGCTGCTGCAGGTGAGCGACACGCCGCTCAGCAAGATCATGCTGTTGGTGGCTGGGCGGTACGCGCGCCGCGTGCAGGCGCGGCTGGAAACGACTGGGCATCTTTTCGAGAAGCGTTATCACGCACTGCTGGTCGATGCCGACGAGTACCTTCTAGCCCTGCTTCGATACATCCATCTCAACCCGGTGCGCGCGAGTCTGGTTTCGTCACCGGACGAGTATCCCTGGTCGAGTCACCATGCGTACTTGGGACGGCGTTCCGAACCATGGGTCACGACGGAGTTTGCTCTGCGCATGCTCGGCTCGAATCGCCAGCGCGCGACTGCCGCCTACGAGTTGCTGATCAGATCCGCATCGACCGCCTCGCCGCTCGACCGACCTAACGAGCGTGACCCACGCATTCTGGGAGGCGACGCTTTCGCACAGAAGGTCCTCGGAGAGAACTGGACGCCACGGCAGGATGCCGCGCTTCAACAAATCGTCGACGAGGGGTGCGTCAAGTTCGGGACGACAGAGCTCGAACTGCGATCGCCGACCCGCCTGAAGCATGTCACGCGAGCTCGGGCGTGGATCGGGGAGCAAGCACTCAACGCTGAGCTCGCTTCGATCGCTTCGCTGGCGCGCTATTTCAATTGCGACGAGTCCAGTATCCGAAAGGCAGCCAATCGTCAACGGTATAAGGCGTGAGCACGAGCGTCGTTGCTGCGGTGCTCAGTTTCCCCGGTTTTTCTCTCCCGGCACCGAGAGACACCTCAGACGTTGAAGCGGAAGTGCATGACGTCGCCTTCGCGGACGACGTATTCCTTGCCTTCGAGCCGCAGCTTGCCGACCTCTTTGGCGCCCTGCTCGCCCTTGTTGCCGACGTAGTCGTCGTAGGCGATGACTTCGGCGCGAATGAAGCCCTTCTCGAAATCCGTGTGGATGACGCCAGCCGCTTGCGGCGCGGTCGCGCCGATGCGCACGGTCCAGGCCCGTACTTCCTTCGGGCCTGCGGTGAAGTAGGTCTGCAGCCCGAGCAGCTTGTAGCCGGCACGGATCACGCGATTCAGTCCCGGCTCGTCGAGTCCCAACTCCTGCAGGAAGTCCGCGCGGTCGCCTTCGTCGAGCTGCGCGATCTCCGCTTCGATTGCCGCGCACACTGCGACGACCTCGGAGTTCTCCTCGACAGCGCGCTGGCGCACGGAATCGAGATGCGGATTGTTCTTGAATCCGCCCTCGGCGACGTTCGCGACGTACATGAGCGGCTTGAGGGTGATCAGGTGCAGCTCCTGCAGGAGCCGTCGCTCCTCGGGATCCTTGATCAGCGAGCGCGCCGGCTTGCCGGCGTTCAGGTGCTCGCGCAGTGTTTTCAACAAGTCGCGCTGACGGATCGCCTCCTTGTCGCCGGCCTTCGCAGCCTTCTCCGCACGCAGCAGCCCACGCTCGACAGTGTCGAGATCGGCGAGCGCCAGCTCGGTGTTGATCACTTCGATGTCGTCGAGCGGCTTGATGCGACCCGCGACGTGCACGATGTCGTCGTCTTCGAAGCAGCGCACGACGTGCGCGATCGCGTCCGTCTCGCGGATGTGCGACAGGAACTGGTTGCCCAGGCCTTCGCCCTTGGATGCGCCGGCGACCAGGCCGGCGATGTCGACGAACTCGACGGTCGCGGGCAGGACGCGCGCCGGCTGGACGATGCCGGCCAGCACGTCCAGACGCGGGTCGGGCACCGGCACGACGCCGACGTTCGGATCGATCGTGCAGAACGGATAGTTCTCCGCCGCGATCTGCGCGCGCGTCAGCGCATTGAAGAGCGTCGACTTGCCGACGTTCGGCAGACCGACAATTCCACACTTGATACCCACGAGCGAGTTCTCCGGTCGAAAGCGGCCGAGGCCCTTTCGACTAGCCTTTCCCGTGCAAGCCGTTCATGGCTCGCTCCGCGCCTTGCTCGAGAAACACCGGCAACGTCGCGAGCGCGTCGCCGACTGCTTCGAGCAGCTGTTCTTCCTCATCCTTCGGCGCGCGCCGCAGGACGTAATCGATGACTTGCGACTTGTCGCCCGGATGTCCGATGCCGAGCCGCAAGCGCCAGAAGTCCGCACCGAGATGCGTGATGGTATCGCGCAGGCCGTTGTGGCCGCCGGCGCCGCCCGCGAGCTTGAAGCGCACGTCGCCCACCGGCAGATCGAGCTCGTCATGCGCGACCAGCACTTCGCCCGGCGACACTTTCAGATAGTCGACGAGCGCGCGGATCGCGAGCCCGCTGCGATTCATATAAGTCATCGGCTTGAGCAGCGTCACCTCGTTGCCCGACAACTGCGTGCGGCAGATCTCGCCCTGGAAACGCGTGTGGCTGCGAAAGCGCGCGCCGACCTTCGCCGCGAGCGCGTCGACGAACCAGAAGCCCGCGTTGTGACGCGTGAGCAGATGCTCGGGTCCCGGATTGCCGAGACCGACGATGATCTTGAGAGGAGTGCCGGACATAGCAAGACAAAGCGGTCCAATACCAAACAGGTCCGCGCCGCCCCCGCATAAATCGGGGGCGGGCGGACATGCCGGCATTGGTTACTTCTTGCCGCCTTCCTTCTTCGGCGCAGCCGCCGCCTTCGCACCAGCGGCGGCGCCAGCAGCAGGCTTGCCCTCTTCCTTCTTGGCGTCGCCACCTGCAGCAGGCGCTCCCGCGGCAGCCGGCGCAGCACCGGCAGCAGGCGTCGCGCCTGCAACTGCGGCCGCAGCCTCGGCCGGCGCGGCTTCGACTTCCTCGGCACGCGGATGATGGATCGACACGACCGGCTCGTCGCGCCCGTGCGCGAGATCGACCAGCGTCACGCCCGCGGGCAACGGAATGTCCGACAGGCGCTTGATGTCGTTGATCTCCATCGCCGACAGATCGAGCTCCAGGTACTCGGGCAGATCCTTCGGCAGGCACATGACCTGCACGAGGTTGAGCAGGTGCGACACGACGCCGCCCTGCGTCTTCACGCCCGGCGATCCCGCCGCGCCCTTGAAGTGCAGCGGAATCTGCATGCGGATGGCCTCGTTCTCCAGCACGCGTTGCAGATCCATGTGCAGGATCTGGTTCTTCGCCGGATGACGCTGCACGTCCTTGACGATGGCCGCCTGCTTCTCGCCCTTGATCTTGAGCTCGAGGATGGTGGAGAAAAAGCGCTCGTTCACCAGCAGCGTCAGCAGATTCTGGTGATCGAGGATGATCTGGCGTGGCTCGTTGTGCCCGCCGTAGAGGATCGCCGGTACTTTCCCGGATCGGCGCAGGCGGCGGCTCGCACCCTTCCCCTGCACGCCGTCACGAGGATCGGCGACCAGTTCAAACGAGGTCTTCATGTGTAATCACTCCGTCAGTCGAACAACAAAGATCGATTGCGACCGCGACCAGTTCGCAACCGACCTGCCTATCAATCGATATAGAGAGAGCTCACGCTCTCTTCGTCCCGAATTCTGCGCATCGTCTCCGCCAGCAGGCCCGCCACCGTGAGCTGGCGGATCTTCGAGCAGCGCTTCGCGTCCTCGCGCAGCGGGATCGTGTCCGTCACGACCAGCTCGTCGAGATCCGACTTCGCGATGCGCTCGATCGCCGGCCCCGACAGCACCGGGTGCGTGATGTACGCCAGCACCCTCTTCGCGCCCGCGCCCTTCAGCGCCGACGCGGCGTGACACAACGTGCCCGCGGTATCGACCAGGTCGTCGATCAGCACGCAGGTCTTGTCGGCGACTTCGCCGATGATGTTCATCACCTCGGACTCGTTGGCGCGCGGCCGCCGCTTGTCGATGATCGCCAGCTCGGCGTCGTCGAGGCGTTTCGCCAGCGCCCGTGCGCGCACCACACCGCCGACGTCCGGCGACACGACCATCAGGTCGGGGTGCTTCTGCTTCCACACGTCGCCCAGCAGCACCGGCGACGCATAAACGTTGTCCACCGGGATGTCGAAGAATCCCTGGATCTGGTCGGCGTGCAGATCGACCGTCAGCAGGCGATCGATGCCCGAGCCCGCGATCATGTTCGCGACCACCTTCGCGGTGATCGGCACGCGCGTCGCGCGCGGGCGGCGATCCTGCCGCGCGTAGCCGAAATACGGAATCACCGCCGTGATGCGCTCCGACGACGCGCGCTTGCACGCATCGGCCATCAGCATCAGCTCCATCAAGTGATCGTTCCCCGGCGGCGATGTCGACTGCACCAGGAATACGTCGCGGCCGCGCACGTTCTCCAGCAACTCGACCGTCGTCTCGCCGTCGCTGAAACGGCCGACGCTCGAGCGGCCGAGCGGCACCATCAGGTGACGCGCGATGTCCTGCGCAAGCTGCGGGTTGGCGTTTCCCGCGAAGACGGCCATCGTTGAACGATCCATTCAGATCCTCGTTTCGGGTCTCATCCTGGCTGGGGCGGAAGGATTCGAACCTCCGAATGGCGGGATCAAAACCCGCTGCCTTACCACTTGGCGACGCCCCACTACCGTTCGGTGACCCGCGACAACAACGGCGAGCGGTTCAACCCGCGCGCAACGAAGCCGCTCCAGCGCGCCGGCAAGCGCGCCCGGATAGCCTGTGCTACGCGCTCGTCAGGCAGGGCCACGAACACGCAGGCACCGGTTCCGGTCAGTCTTGCCTCGCCAAATTCATGAAGCCAATCAAGGGCTTCAGCGATCTCAGGATAGCGGCCGCGCACGCATGACGTGCAGTCGTTGCGCCCGCCCGCCGCCAGGAAGCCGCGTATTGTCGTGATGGGGGAATTACGTGTCAATTCAGCGGCCTGAAAGATCTCCGCCGTGCTCACCGAAGCCTGCGGTTTGACGATCAGATAGTGCCTCTCCGGGAAGTCGTACGGCGTCAGTTGCTCGCCGATGCCTTCCACCCACGCCGCACGACCGCGCACGAAGAAAGGCACGTCAGCGCCGAGCGTCAACCCGATGCGCGCCAGTTCGTCGACAGACAGATGCAGGTTCCAGATTGCGTTCAGCGCGACGAGCACCGTCGCAGCATCGGAGCTCCCACCGCCCAGACCTCCCTGCACCGGAATGCGTTTGTCGAGCTCGATGCCGACGCCGGGAACGTCTCGACCGGCTGCAAGCGCGCGCGCCGCTTTCAATGCGATGTCGGTCGCGGCGGGAATTTCGGCAGGTCCGGCGATGCGCTCGATCGTGCCCGTGGGCCGCTCGTGAAAGCGCAGCTCGTCGCAAAGATCGACGAACTGCATCGCCGACTGCAGCAGGTGATAGCCATCGGCACGGCGACCGACGATGTGCAGGCAGAGATTGAGCTTCGCCGGCGCGGGCCAGGCGAGCGCGCCCGTGTTCATTGCCCGAGTCGCCAGCGGTCAACGACGATGCGCACACGTGCAGCGCCTTTGCTGGCGCTCATTTTCACGGGTACGCGTGCACCGGGCTCAGTCGAGAAACGCTGGTAATCGATGCGCCAGCCATCCTGCTCCAGCGTCACGCCGCCCTCGGAGGTCGGCTCGCGCCACTGGTGCTCGCCCGGCGCGGCGAGCCCGAGAATCCAGTAGCGCAGACTTCCGGCCGGCACCGCCGCGCCGAGCCGCGCTTCCAGCTCGTTCCAGGCATCAGTCGATTCGAGGGCGCGACCGTCGGCTGTCTCCAGTTTCAAATCCGGGCTCGCAGGGTCGCCGCGCAGCTGTAAGCGCACACTGCCGACTCCGACCGGGCCACGGATCTGCAGATCGGTGCGATCGCCGCGTTGCTGCCAATCGAAGGAGCCCGACCCGCCTGTCTCGGGGCCGGACACACCGAGACGACCGCGCGCCTGCCAGGTGTCGAGCTGCGCGAGATCGACTTCGACAGGCGCGACTGGCTGCCTGGGCGCAGTCGTGCAGCCCGCGCCGAGCGCCAGCACGCTGACGAGACACAGAAGGGGAAATTGCCGCTGCATGGCAGTGGCCGATCAATTCAGCTTCTGCAGGCGCTGCTTCAGCTCGTCGTTGTCGGGATAACGCTCGCTCGCCTTGGTCCACACGTCGCGAGCGTCGTTCTTGCGATCGAGCGCCAGCAGCACCTCGCCGAGATGCAGGTCGACTTCCGGATCGTTGATGCGGCGCTTGGCGTGTTCCAGATATTTCAGCGCGTCTTCGTTGCGGCCGGTCCGATGCAACGCCCAGCCCATGCTGTCGAGCACGGCGCCGCTGTCCGGCGTCTGCGCCAGCGCATCCTCGATCAACTTCAATCCTTCGCGATGCTGGCGCGTGCGGTCGACCAGCGTGTAACCGAGCGCGTTGGTCGCCGCCGGATCGCCGGGCCGATCCGCCACGAGCTTGCGCATCTCGGCGAGCGCGTCGTTCACTTTGTCGGCGCCTTCGAGCTGGAACACGCGGGCGAAGCGCACTTCGGCCGAATCCGGGTATTCCTTCGCGGCGCTGTCGAGCAGCGCGAGCGCGCCGTTGACGTCGCCGTTGTTCGCGAGCAGGTTCGCGCGCGCGATGATCGCGTCGACGCGGTACTGCGAGCGGGTGACCGCGAACTCTTCCAGGTGCTTCAGTCCCGCATCGAGACCCTGACGCTTCGCCTTGATGCGCGCCGCGCGCGTCTGTGCCGCCATCGCGAATTCGCCGCCGTTGACGCGACCGTAGATCTGCAACGCGTCGTCCCACGACTCGCGCGACTCCGCGATCGCGCCGAGATAGAACAGCGACTCGTAGACGAAGCGGCCGTTCTGCACCAGATTGCTGTAACGCTGCGCGGCCGCGTCGCGATTGCCGAGCTGGAAATCGATGTCTGCAAGCGCGCGCTCGGCGAGCGCACCAGTGCCCTCGGCGCTCGCCAGCTTGTCGAGAGCCTTGCGCCCTTCCTCTTCTTTGCCGGCCTGCATGAGCATCAATGCATATTCCAGCCGGTACGACTCCTGCGAATCCTTCTCGACGACTTTGCGGGCAGTTTCCAGCGCGGCCTCTTGCTCGCCCGTCAGCATCTGCACGCGCGCCAGCAACAGGCCGGACGGCGACCAGAACTGCCCGAGCTCACGCGCCTTCTTCGCGTGCTCGAGCGCGAGCGGGAAGTTGTCGGACTGCACGGCCGCTTGCGCGAGCGCGTAGTGCGCCTCGGTCAGGTCTGCGTATTTGCCAATGAGCTTCTGCAGCACCGCGGTTGCGCCGGGTGGCGGCGCTTCGTCGGAGATCTGCGGCAGCAGCGCAAGGAATCCAGCCTGCGCATTGATGAACGCAGTGTCGAGCAGCACGCCGAGATGCTCGGCTGCGACGTCGATCTTATATAGATGAAGCGCTGCGAACGCCGCGAAGCGATGCGCCTCCTCGCTCGTCTGATTCAGCTGCAGCCAGCGATTGGCTGCCTCCAGGACGAGCGACCATTGCTGATGCTCGAAGGCCACGCGCGCTGCCTGCTCGCACAACTGCTCGTCGGACGAGGTCGTCGCGGCGCGCGCGTACGCCATAGCGGCTTCGCGATACTGGCCGCGCTGGAGAGCAACTTCTGCGCCCAGCACGAGCGCGTTCGGATCGCTGGGCAGCGGCTGCCCCGAGGGCGTGGTCTGCTCCGCGGGTTTGCCCGGCGTCGCGCACGCGGCCGTCAGTAACGTGACTACCAGCAGCGTCGCCGGGCCGGTCAGCTTGGTGTGAGCTCGTATCATCGTCGGGGCACTATATAACAAGGCACCCCACGAAAGGGCACCCCACAAAATCGTGCCGGGCTGCTGAGCAGTCGAGATTCGGCGGAACGATTTCGCGGGGACCCCGCCGAGAGGCAAAGCCCAGCATTCCCTTGTCATGTAGGGATGCTTCCCGGAGAATCGCAGCCGCTTGAAACAAGCACCGGCATGCCACTCCTCGTCATCGGAATCAATCATCGCACCGCGCCGGTCGAAATCCGCGAGAAGGTCGTATTTGCCGGCGACGAGCTGCCCGCAGCGCTGCAGGAGCTGAGCGGCGTTGCCGGCGTGCGCGAATCGCTGATCGTGTCCACGTGCAACCGGACGGAGCTGTACTGCCTCAGCGAAGGCGACGTGCAGCCGTTGGTCGCGTGGCTCAGCGGCTGGCACGATCTGACGGCCCACAACCTGGACATCACCGGCAGCCTCTATCGCTTGCACGGCACGCCGGCAATCCAGCACGTTTTTTCCGTCGCGTGCGGGCTCGACTCGCTGGTGCTGGGCGAGCCGCAGATCCTCGGCCAGCTCAAGACCGCGTATCGCGCCGCGCAGGATCAGCGGGTCACCGGCCCGTACCTGAACCGACTGATGCAGACTGCATTTTCAGTTGCCAAGCGTGTGCGCACGCAGACGCGCATCGGCGCGAATGCGGTGTCGGTCGCATCGGCTGCCGTTGCCCTGGCGCGCAAGATCTTCGAGGACTTCGCCGATCACACTGCGCTACTGGTCGGCGCGGGCGAGACGATCGCGCTGGCCGCCCGCCACCTGCGAGCGCATGGCTTGCGGCGGATGATCGTCGCGAATCGCAGCCTCGACCGCGCACAGGAGCTGGCGCAGGAGTTCGATGGCTTTGCGATCAGCATCGAGGCGCTCGCCACGCATCTGCCGGAAGCCGACATCGTGATCAGCTCGACGGCAAGCCCGACGCCGGTCATCACGTACGATGCCGTGCGTGCCGCGATCCGCGCGCGGCGACGCAAGCCGATCTTCATGGTCGACATCGCCGTGCCGCGCGACATCGAGCCGGAAGTCGCGAAGCTCGAGGACGTCTACCTGTTTACGATCGACGACCTGCAGGGCGTCGTGAACGAGAATCTCGCGACGCGCCGCGAGGCGGCGCACGACGCGAACGACATGCTGGCGCTGGAGATTGCGCAGTTCGAGCAGCACTTGAAAACGCTCGACGCCGTTCCGACGATCCGGCAGTTGCGCGACGAAGCCGAGATCGTCCGCGCTCACACGCTGGATCAGGCGCGCCGCATGCTGGCGGCGGGGCGCGATCCGCAGGAAGTGATCGACTTCCTTGCGGCCACGCTCACCAACCGCCTGCTGCACGGACCGAGCCAGCGGCTGCGCGAGGCCGCGGAGCGCGGTGAAAACGAAGTGCTGGAAGCGGCGCGGACGCTGTGGGTCCCGGACAAGGCTGAATGAAAGATTCGATACGCAGAAAACTGGAAAGGCTCGCGGAGCGGCTCGAGGAAGTGAGCCACCTGCTCGCCGATCCCGGCGTGATCGCGGACACGAACAAGTTCCGCGAGCTGTCGATGGAATACTCGCGCCTCGATCCCGTCGTCATGCGCTATCGCGCGTATCTCGAGCTGCTCGCCGAGCGGACTTCCGCGCAGGAAATGGCCGAAGGCGCAGACAACGAGTTGCGTGAGCTCGGCCGTGAAGAGCTGGGCAGCCTCAACGCGCGGCTGGAGCGCGAGGAAGAAGAGCTCGCGAAGCTGCTGCTGCCGAAGGATGCGCGCGACGACAGCAACATCTACCTCGAAGTGCGCGCGGGCACGGGCGGCGACGAGGCGGCGATTTTCGCCGGCGATCTGTTTCGCATGTATTCGCGCTACGCCGACGTGCAAGGCTGGGGCGTCGAGGTGCTGTCGGAGAGCGCCGGCGAGCACGGCGGCTACAAGGAAATCATCAGCCGCGTGGTGGGCAAAGGCGCGTTCTCGCACTTCAAGTTCGAGTCGGGTACGCATCGCGTCCAGCGCGTGCCCGCGACCGAAGCGCAGGGCCGCATCCACACATCCGCGGTGACGGTTGCGATCCTGCCCGAGCTGGACGAGATCGAAGCGATCGAGCTCAATCCGGCGGAGCTGCGCATCGATACGTTTCGCGCATCCGGCGCCGGCGGCCAGCACGTCAACAAGACCGACTCGGCGATCCGCATCACGCACCTGCCGACGGGCATCGTCGTCGAATGCCAGGACGAACGCTCGCAACACAAGAACCGTTCGCGCGCGATGTCGTTGTTGAAGGCGCGCTTGATGGCCGCGGAACGCGAGAAGCGCGACAAAGCCGAAGCGCAGTCGCGCAAGCTCCAGGTCGGCTCCGGCGACCGCTCGGAGCGCATCCGCACGTACAACTTCCCGCAGGGTCGCGTGACCGACCACCGCATCAACCTGACGCTCTACAAGCTGGCGGATGTCATGAACGGACGCCTGGCGGACCTGATCGGCCCGCTGCAGCAGGAGTTCCAGGCCGAAGAGCTCGCGCGGATGACAGAATGACGTCCGTAACTCACTGATCGGGAATCGATTTATCGACTGTGATATCTCCGTGATATCTTCGTGGCGCAACTGGGGAGAACGCCATGAACAAGTCGATTCAAGAACGCGACGCTACAACGCTGCCCGGCATGCTGATGGTCGTGCTGCTGCTCATCTTCACGGCCGCGGTCGGCTGGTGGGTGATCCTGTCGTTCGTGAACCTGCTGAACCCGATCGCCTCGCTGGTCGTGCTGGCCTTCATCCTGTTCCTGTGGGCCGGCTTCTTCATCGTGCAGCCGAACCAGGTCGCGGTGCTGCAGTTCTTCGGCAAGTTCGTCGGCGTCGAGCGCGCCAGCGGCCTGCGCTGGACGAACCCGCTGTACACGAAGAAGCAGGTAACGCTGCGCGTTCGCAACTTCGAGTCGAGCAAGCTCAAGGTCAACGACATGGAAGGCTCGCCGATCGAGATCGCGGCGGTCGTCGTGTGGCAGGTCCATGACGCCGCGGAAGCGGTGTTCAACGTCGACAGCTACGAGGACTTCGTGCGCGTACAGAGCGAGGCAGCGTTGCGCCAGACGGCAACGAGCTATCCCTACGATCTGCACGAGGATCACAAGTTCGCCCTGCGCTCGCACTCGCGCGAGATCAACGAGCATCTCAGGCGTGAGATCCAGGAGCGGCTCGAACGCGCCGGCGTGACAGTGCTGGAAGCACGCGTGAGTCACCTCGCCTACGCGCCGGAGATCGCGCAGGCGATGCTGCAGCGTCAGCAGGCAGCCGCGATCATCGCGGCGCGTACGCGCATCGTCGAAGGCGCGGTCACGATCGTGCACATGGCGCTCGAACGGCTGGCGGAGAAAGGCGTCGTGCAGCTCGATGAGGAGCGCAAAGCGGCGATGGTCTCGAACCTGCTCGTCGTGTTGTGCGGCGAGCGCGGCGCGACGCCGGTCGTCAACACCGGCACGCTGTACAACGGGTGATGGCCGAGAAGAAGGCCTATCCGCTGCGCATCAGCAGCGATGTGCTCGATGCCCTGCAGCTGTGGGCGCAAGACGAGCTGCGCAGCTTGAATGCGCAGATCGAATACGTGCTGCGCGAAGCGCTGAGGAAGGCGGGAAGGATGAAGCCGGGGCCGGAAGAGAAGGAGCAGAAGGAGTCATGCCCGCTGAAAGCCGGAATCCATCACGCCGGATGGACCCGCGTACGCGGGGATGACGACACTGTAGATCGGGCTTTAGCCTGACAACGCTTCCTGCAAATCTGCCACCAGATCGTCGATGTCTTCGATTCCCACCGACAGCCGGATCAGCGCATCGTCGATTCCCAACGTCTTGCGCATCTCGGCCGGCACCGACGCGTGCGTCATCAGACCCGGGTGATCGACGAGACTCTCCACCCCACCGAGACTCTCCGCCAGCGTGAAGACCCGGCAACGCTCCAGCACTCGCCGCGCCTCGTCCAACCCGCCCTTCACTGCGAAGCTGACGATGCCGCTGTAGCCGTTCTTCATCTGCCGCTTCGCCAGCTCATGCTGCGCGTGGCTCGGCAGGCCTGGATAGAAGACATGCGCGACGCGCTGGTGCTTCTCCAACCACCCGGCGATATGCAGCGCGCTTTCGCTTGCCTGCCGCATGCGCAATGCGAGCGTCTTCAATCCGCGCAGCGCGAGGAAGCTGTCGAACGGACCGGCGATCGCGCCGACTGCGTTCTGCAGGAAGCCGATCTTCTCGGCCAGCTCCGCATTCGCCGTGACGGCGACGCCGCCGACCATGTCGGAGTGACCGTTCAGGTACTTCGTTGCCGAGTGCATCACGATGTCCGCGCCGAGCTCCAGCGGCCGCTGGATCCACGGGCTCGCGAAGGTGTTGTCGACGACCGTGAGAATGCCGCGCTGGCGCGCGAACTCCGCCACCTGCGCGATGTCGACCAGGCGCAGCGTCGGATTGGTCGGCGTCTCGATCCAGATCATGCGCGTCTGCGGCCGCACGGCCTTCAGCAGGTTCGCTTGCTGCGTGAGATCGACGAAGCTGACGTCCAGATTTGCCGAGCGTTTGCGCACGCGCTCGAACACGCGGAACGTGCCGCCGTACAGGTCGTTCATCGCGACGATGTGGCTGCCGGCATCGATCAGCTCGAGCAGCGTGCTGGTTGCCGCCATGCCGGACGCGAATGCGAAGCCGTGCGTGCCGCTTTCGAGGTCGGCGATGCAGCGCTCCCACGCGCCGCGCGTCGGATTTGCGGTGCGCGCGTAGTCGTAGCCCTTGTGCACACCGGGGCTCGACTGCGCATACGTCGACGTAGCGTAGATCGGCTGCATCACCGCGCCGGTCAGCGGATCCGGAGCCTGGCCGCCGTGAATGCAGCGGGTGGCGAACTTCAACGACTGCTTGGAGGACATGCGGGTCAAACCTGCCGACGAAGATAGTTGAGAACGTCCGAGCGCGTGATCAGGCCGAGGAACCTGTCGCCGTCCATCACCGCAGCCGAGGCGCAGACTTCCAGCATCGCGACCAGGTTGTTGATCGACAGCGTCTTGTCGACGCGCAGGAACGTCGAGGTCATCGCGTTACGCACCGGCTCCTTGAAGCGCTCGGGACGACCGAACGCGAAACGCAGGATGTCGTCCTCGGTGATGATGCCGATGAGGGTGTCGCCGTCCATCACCGGCAGCTGCGAGAAGCCGGCGTTGCGCAGACGATTGTGCGCCGTAGTCACGACGTCGTTCGGGCCCACGGTGATGGTCGCGCGCTCGCCGTGCGGACGGCCGATCAGGTCGCGCAGATCGCCGAAGCGTTCGCGCTCGACGAAGCCTTGATCCTCCATCCAGAAGTCGTTGTAGAGCTTCGAGAGGTAGCGCGCACCGGTGTCGCACGCGAACGTGACGACGCGCTTCGGCGTCTTCTGCTCGCGGCAGAAGCGCAGCGCCGCCGGCGAGCAACGTGCCGGTGGACGAGCCGGCGAGAATCGCTTCCTTCTGCAGCAGCTCGCGCGCGACGGAGAACGATTCCGCATCGGGGATGCTGTAAGCGCGCTTGGTCAGCGAGAAGTCGCAGATCGTCGGAATGAAGTCCTCGCCGATGCCTTCGACCAGCCACGAGCCCTTCTGCGTCATCTTGCCGGTCGCGATGTACTCCGCGAGGATCGAGCCCTGCGGATCGGCGAGCACCAGCTCGACGTGCGGCGCGTGCTTCTTGAAGAACGCGCGCCAGCCCGCCGATCGTGCCGCTGGAGCCGACGCCGAGCACGACGGCATCGAGCCGCTGCGCCATCTGCTCCCAGATTTCCGGCCCGGTCGTCTCCTCGTGCGCCTTGGGATTGTCGGGATTGCCGAACTGGTTGATGAAGTAAGCGCCCGTGCGCTCGGCGATCGTGGCGCCAAGATCCTGGTAGTACTCCGGGTGACCTTTCGCGACGTCGGAACGCGTCAGCACGACTTCCGCGCCCATCGCGCGCAGGTTGAAGATCTTCTCCTGGCTCATCTTGTCGGGCAGCACCAGGATCAGCCGATAGCCCTTCTGCGCGGCGACCAGCGCCAGCCCAAGACCGGTGTTGCCGGCGGTCGCTTCGACGATCGTGCCGCCGGGCTTGAGGTCGCCACGCTTCTCGGCCTGCTCGATCATCGACAGGCCGATGCGGTCCTTGATGGAGCCGCCGGGATTCGCGTATTCGAGCTTCAGGAACAGCTCGCACGGCCCGGTATCGAAGCGGTGGAGCTGCAGCATCGGCGTCTTGCCGATCATTTCGATAGCGTTCTGATAGACGCGCATGGTGAGTCGCCGGAAAGCGATTCCGACCTACAATAATGTGTTGGTGGGCGATTGTACGTGACTCAAACCATCTCCGACGCTCTGCATACC
This sequence comes from uncultured Gammaproteobacteria bacterium, assembly GCA_963838635.1. Taxonomy (GTDB): domain Bacteria; phylum Pseudomonadota; class Gammaproteobacteria; order Steroidobacterales; family Steroidobacteraceae; genus Steroidobacter. Next base: position 216,135 of record CAWISC010000009.1, read on the forward strand.
GCAACGCTGCTGCTCGCGCGCACCTCCGCGTCCGCGCGGCTCGACGCCGAGCTCCTGCTCGAATACGTAACAGGTTTGTCGCGCACGGATTTTCGCGCGGCGCCGGAGCGCGCGCTGCCCGCCGCGGCAGGCTGGTCGTTCCAGCAGCTGATCAGGCGTCGCCTACAGGGCGAACCCGTTGCATACATACGCGGACACCAGGAGTTCTGGTCGCTGCTGCTGGAAGTGACGCCGGCCGTGCTGATCCCGCGGCCGGAAACCGAGCTCGTGGTCGAGCGGACGCTGGCGCTGCTGCGTCCGGACGCAACCGCCATGGCGGATCTCGGCACCGGCAGCGGCGCCATCGCGCTCGCGGTCGCGAGCGAGCGTCCTTCGCTGGAAGTCACGGCCGTCGATGTGTCCGGCGAGGCGCTCGAGATTGCCAAGCGCAACGCGGCGCGGCTGCAGCTCGGCAACGTCCGCTTCGAGCGCGGCAGCTGGTTCGCCCCGCTCGCGGGCCGGCGTTTCGAGGTCATCGCCGCGAATCCTCCCTACGTCGCGCGCGGCGACAAGGACCTCGCGCAGGACGTCAGCCGTTTCGAACCCGAGGTCGCGCTGATCGGCGGCGTCACGGGCCTGGAAGCGATCGAGCAGATCGTCGCGCAGGCTGGCGCGCACCTGCAGCCCGGCGGCTGGCTCATCCTGGAGCACGGCTGGACCCAGGCCGTCGCGGTGCGCGAACGACTTGTGCGCAGCGGGTTCGCTCACGTACGCTCGCACGCCGATTTGTCGGGTCATGAACGTGTGACGGAGGGCTCAGTCCCATGATCGAATTCAAGACGTCCAAGGGAAGCTTCAAGGTGCAGCTGTTCGACAAGCAGGCGCCGGTGTCGGTCGAGAACTTCCTCAAGTACGTGGACGAAGGCTTCTTCGACGGTACGGTGTTTCACCGCGTGATCCCCGGCTTCATGATCCAGGGCGGCGGCCTGACCGCGGAGCTGAAGGAAAAACCCAATCGCGAGCCGATCAAGAACGAGGCGACCAACGGCCTGAAGAACAAGCGCGGCACGCTGGCGATGGCGCGCACCAACGACATCAACAGCGCCACGTCGCAGTTCTTCGTCAACCTGGTCGACAACGACTTCCTCGACCACAAGCCGGGCAACTACGGCTACGCCGTGTTCGGCCGCGTCGATTCGGGTATGGAAGTCGTGGACGCGATTGCCGCGGTCAAGACCGGTAACAAGGGCCGCTATCAGGACGTGCCGACCGAGACCGTCACGATCGAGTCGGCGCGGCGCGTCGAACAATAGTGTCAGGCTGAAGCCTGACTCACGTGCTTCGGCGTGCGCTGCGCTTCGTCGGCTGGACGCTCGCAACCTGGATCGTGCTGAGCGTCGGCGCAGTGGTTACTTTCCGCTGGCTCGATCCGCCGACGTCGGCTTTCATGATCCGTGAGCGCTTGTCTGCGCCCATCCGCCATCGCTGGGTCGACGACGCAAGCATCTCGGCGCACATCAAGGTTGCAGTGATCGCAGCGGAAGATCAGAACTTCCCCGCGCACTACGGCTTCGATCTGCAGTCGATCAACGATGCGCTGAAAGATCGTCAGCGCGGCCGGCGCGTGCGCGGCGCGAGCACGATCTCGCAGCAGGTCGCAAAGAACCTGTTCCTGTGGCCGGGGCAGAGCTGGCTCCGCAAAGGCCTGGAGGCCTACTTCACCGTGCTCATCGAGACGCTGTGGCCGAAGCAGCGCATCCTCGAGGTGTACCTGAACGTCGCCGAGTTCGGACGCGGCGTGTTCGGCGTCGGCGCTGCTGCCGATGTGTACTTCCGCAAGCGCGCGGCGCGACTGAATCAGCACGATGCAGCGCTGCTCGCCGCCGTATTGCCGAGCCCGAAGCGCATGCGTGTGAACGCGCCGTCGAACTACGTTCGTTCGCGGCAGCAGTGGATCCTGGAGCAGATGCGCGGGCTGCGGACGGAACAGGCGCTTCTTAGAGAGACTGTAGGTCGGGCTTCACCCGACACTCCGGAGTCGGGCTGAAGCCCGACCTCAGCCTGATCACGCCCTGACGATCCTCTGATCGATCGCGCCGAAAATGCTGTTGCCGGCGGCATCGAGCATCTCGATGCGCACGCGGTCGCCGAACTTCAGGAACGGCGTCACCGGCTTACCGTGCTCCAGCAGCTCCAGCGTGCGACGTTCGGCCAGGCACGCTGCAACCGCGGCTGCGATCGTAGTTCGAGATCGTGCCCGAGCCGAGAATCGTGCCGGCGCGCGCATTGCGCGTCTTCGTGATGTGCGCGAGCAGGCGCGGGAAATCGAAAGTCATGTCGACGCCCGCTTCCGGTTTGCCGAAAGGCGCGCCGTTGATTTCCACCGTGAGCGGCAGGTTGATCTTGCCGCCATCCCACGCCTCGCCCAACTCATCGGGTGTCACTGCGACCGGCGAGAAAGCGGTCGAAGGCTTCGACTGGTAAAAGCCGAAACCCTTGCCAAGCTCCCCGGGAATCAGGTTACGCAGCGACCAGTCGTTCACGAGCATCAGCAGCTTGATGCGCTCGCTCGCCTGGTGCGCCGTCGTACCCATCGGCACATCGTCGGTGATCACCGCGACCTCGCCTTCCAGGTCGATGCCGAACTCCTCGCTCGCCACTGCTACATCCTCGGTCGGCCCGAGAAAATCATCCGAGCCGCCCTGGTAGACGAGCGGATCGTTCCAGAAGCTGGCCGGCATTTCAGCGCCGCGCGCTTTACGCACGAGCTCGACGTGGTTCACGTATGCCGAGCCGTCGACCCACTGATAAGCGCGCGGCAAAGGAGCCAGCGCACGATCGAGTTGAAATGCCGCACCCGGCGCACTGCCCTGCTCCAGCGACTCCGCGGCTTCACGCAGGAGCGGCGCGCAGCGCACCCAATTGTCGAGCGCTTCTTGCAGGGTCGCAGCGATCTTCTGCACCGGCAGCACCCGGGTGAGATCGCGGCTGACGACGACGAGCTGCCCGTCACGCGAGCCGTTACGGAGCGAAGCGAGTTTCATTTTTCTTTCCAGCTGTCGACGTAGCCGGCCCACTCGACTTCCTGCGCCGCTGCAGTGATCTCCAGCGCGTCGCGGGCATCGATCATCACCGCGTACTCGTCGGTGGCGGGCTTCGACTGCACCAGCATGTTCTTGAGGGCCTTGGGATGCGGACCGTGCGTGAAGCCGCACGGATGCAGCGTCATCATGCCGGGCGCAATGTTGTCGCGGGAGAAGAAATTACCCGCGTGATAGAAGATCACTTCGTCGTAGTCGTCGTTGTTGTGGAAGAACGGCACCTTGAGCGCGCCGGGATCGGTCTCGAACGGCCGCGGCACGAACGTGCAGACCACGAAACGGTTGGCGACGAACGTGGTGTGCACGGACGGCGGCAAATGGTAGCGATGACTGGCGACCGGGCGAATGTCTTTCACGTTGATGCGCACGACCGAGAGGTCGCCGTGCCAGCCCGTCGCATCGAGCGGATTGAACGGATAGGTCACGACCGAGATCGCGTTGTTACGCTTGACGCGCACCTGCCAGGATCGATCGTCGCTCTGCTGCGCGACGAATGCGACGTCCATCTTCGGTACGTCCAGCATCGCCGGATCGAAGATCGCGTGGTTGCCGAGCATGCCCTTATCCGGCAGTGCGTAGCTGGAGTTGGTCGCCTCGATGAGTAGCGCTGCAAGCGGCTGCTTCGTTTCGATGCGCCACATCGTGCCGCGAGGAATGACGACATAGTCGCCGGCGGCGAGCGCAAGGTGACCGTAGTCGCAATGCAGGTCGCCGGCGCCCTGGTGCAGGAACAGCAGATCGTCGCCGTCCGCGTTGCGCACGAGATGATCCATCGACGTCGCCGCCTGCCAGAAACGTACGCGCACGTTCCCATTGCGCAGCACGTCCTGTGCCTGCCACGGCGAGCCCTGCGCGCGCGCGAGTTTGTTCAGATCGAATGCATGCGGCCGCAGCGGACCTTCGAATGAGGTCCAGCCCGTCGGCGGATGCTTGTGATGGAAGAACGCGGCCGGGCCGAAGAAGCCTTCCTTGCTTATCTCGCGCTCGTAGGTGCCGGCGGGCAGGTCGGCGTGAGCCTGCCGCGACGCCGTGCCCTCGACCTGGGGAACGAAGATCGGACGCTTCATGTCACGGCACCTCTCACAACACTCCCCTGCGCATCTGGTCCAGCTCGATCGATTCGAACAACGCCTGGAAGTTGCCTTCGCCGAAGCCCTCGTTGCCCTTGCGCTGGATGATCTCGAAGAAGATCGGGCCGATGACGTTCTGCGTGAAGATCTGCAGCAGCAGGCCCTCGCCTTTCTCCGGATTGCCGTCGAGCAGGATGCGACGCTTGCTCAGCTCTTCCAGGTTCTCGCGGTGACCGCGGACGCGCGCATCCACGCCTTCATAATATGTATCGGGCGTGTCCTGGAACTGCACGCCCTGCCCGCGCAGCAAATCCACCGTGCGGACGATGTCCTCAGTACCGAGCGCGATGTGCTGAATGCCTTCGCCGCGATACGCCTGCAGGTATTCCTCGATCTGCGATTTGTCGTCCTGCGACTCGTTGATCGGGATGCGGATCTTGCCGCACGGGCTGGTCATCGCGCGGCTGAACAGGCCGCTCTTCTTGCCTTCGATGTCGAAGTAACGGATCTCGCGGAAGTTGAACAGCTTCTCGTAGAAGCCGGCCCACTTGTTCATGTTGCCGCGGGCGACGTTGTGCGTCAGATGATCGATGTAAGTCAGTCCTGCGTCGCATGCGCCGCTGCCGTGTTGTACGGGGACGAAGTCGACGTCGTAGATCGTACGTTCGCCGTAGCGGTCGACCAGATAGATGAGACTGCCGCCGATGCCTTCGATCGCGGGGATATGCAGCTCCATCGGTCCGACGCGCGTCTCCACCGGCTTCGCGCCGAGATCGATGCAGCGCTTGTACGCCGCGGCAGCATCCTTTACGCGGAACGCCATCGCGCACGCCGAGGGGCCGTGCTCGCGTGCGAAACGCTGGCCGAAGCTGTCCGGCTCTGCATTGATGATGAAGTTGATGTCGCCTTGTCGATGCAGCGTCACGTTCTTGCTGCGATGCCGCGCCGTGACCGGAAAGCCGAGCCGCTCGAACAGCGTGCGCAGCAGCTCCGGATCGGACGCCGTGTATTCGACGAACTCGAACCCGTCGGTGCCGGCGGGATTCTCCAGGGGTTTACGAGTGCCGGTGGCAGTATTTGTGGCGTTCATTGCAGAGTTCCGCGGCCGAATGGTTACAATTGAAACTATTCGACCTATGCCAGTCAAGCGCACGTCTCGAACCGCCGACAGGCTCCACCTGGAGCACTTCGTCCCTTATCGCCTGTCAGTGCTGACCAACATCGTCAGCATGAGCATTGCGGAGGCGTACGAGCGCGAGTTCGGCCTGTCGATCCCGCAGTGGCGCGTCATCGCAGTGCTGGCGCGCTATCCGAATCTATCGGCAATCGAAGTCGCGGAGCGCACCGCCATGGACAAGGTGGCCGTCAGTCGCGCCGTGCAAGGTCTGCTCGCGGATCGCCGACTGGTGCGCGCCTACGACTCCGGTGACCGGCGCCGCACGCGTCTGCGCCTGTCGAGCGCCGGTCAATCGGTATACACACGGGTCGCGCCCCTGGCCCTGAGCTATGAGAAGAAGTTGCTGGACGCTCTCAGCCCCACCGACCGCCGGGCGCTGGATCGCCTGGTTGGACGGCTGATCGACCGGGCCAGGCGCTTGGCGGATAACGATTAGTTATGCGCACCATTGTGGGTCAGGCTTTAGCCTGACTCCGCTATAATCCGCGCCCGCTATGACCATCGCCATCCCCGCTGCCCGCCAGAAACTGATCGAACGCATCGCAACGAGCTCGCGCCGCCTGCGCAAGCGTGCCGATCCGCTGCCGGCCGACGATTTCATCCGCCAGTACTACCACGGTGTCGCGGAAGAGGATCTGGCCGAATATCGCAGCGAAGTGCTTGCGGCGGCCGCGCTGGCTCATCTGCGCTTTGCATCCGTGCGCAAACCGGCGCAGCCCCTCGTCCGCATCTACAACGCCGAGGAAGCCCGCGATGGCTGGACGTCGCGGCACACCGTTCTCGAAGTGACTGTCGAGGACATGCCGTTCCTGGTCGATTCGCTCGGCATGGTGCTGACCCAGGCCGGCCTCACCATCCACATGATGGTGCACCCCGTGCTCGCCGTGCGCCGCGACCGTCGCGGACGCCTCGTCGAGCTCGCCGACAGGCGATCGCACCAACGGGCAGTTCCGCCGCGAATCGTGGCAGCACATTCAGTTCGACCGCATCGGCGACGAGCAGCGCGTGCGCGAGCTGGAGCAGAAGATCCACCGCACGCTCAGCGACGTGCAGGCCGCCGTCGCCGACTGGCGAACGATGCAACAGCGAGCGGTCGAAGTCGCACAGGAAATCGCGCGCCAACCGCCGCCGGCAGGCGCGAGCGAAGTGCACGAGATCAAGGCGCTGCTCGAGTGGATGGCGGACAACCATTTCACGTTCCTCGGCTATCGTCAGTACCGCCTGCGGCGCGGCCGCTCAGAAGATCTGCTCGAGCCGTTGCCAGACACTGGCCTGGGCATCCTGCGCGTGCGACGCGGCTCGTCGGCCGAGCCGACGGTGCTGACCGGCGAGGTGCGCGAGCGTGCGCGGCAGCCTGAGCTGCTGACGATCACCAAGGCGAACTCGATGTCGACGGTGCACCGCTCGACGTACCTCGACTACGTCGGCTTGAAGACGTTCGACAGCTCCGGCCGGGTCACCGGCGAAAAGCGCTTCCTCGGCTTGTTTACCTCCGCTGTCTACAACCGCAGCCCGCGCGAGATTCCGCTGCTCCGGCACAAGATCGACAGCGTCGTCGCTCACTTCGGTCTCGATCCCGCGAGCCACGACGGCAAGGCAGTGACGCACGTGCTGGAGACGTATCCGCGCGACGAGCTGTTCCAGTCGAGCGTGCCCGAGCTGATTCGCACCGTGCGCGGCATCGTCAATCTGTACGAGCGCCAGCGCGTGCGCGTGTTCCTGCGTCGGGACACGTTCGGTCGTTTCTATTCCGCTCTCGTCTTCGTGCCGCGCGACCGCTACAACACGCAGGTCCGCGAGCGCATCGAGTCGGTGATCAAGCAGCAACTGCACGCGACGACGATCGAATCGCAGGTACAGCTGTCGGATTCGGCCCTGGCGCGCGTCCATATGATCATCCGCGTACCCGGCGACAGCCGTGCGTCCGTCGATGCCGATACGCTCGAGCCGCTGATCGCGGAGACCGTGCGGACCTGGAGCGACCGGCTACGCGCCGCACTGATCGAGACGCGTGGCGAGCTCGAAGGTCGCCAGCTCGCCGACCGGTTCGCGAACGCGTACCCGGCCGCGTACGAAGAAGACGTCTCCATCCCGGTCGCGCTGGCCGACATGAATCAGCTCGGCGAAGTCATGGCCGACCCGGACCGGATCGCGATGCGCCTCGCGGCGGATCCGGCCGCTGCGGCGGAAACGATTCACCTGCGGCTGTTCCGTTCGGCGTCGCCCATCGCGCTGTCGCAGGCGCTGCCGATCCTGGAGAACATGGGCTTCGTCGTGCTCAGCGAGCACCCGTATCGCATCGAAGTGCCCGGCCAGCGCCCGATCTGGTTGCAGGATTTCCAGATGCAGCGGCGCGACGGCGGCACGGTGAGCCCCGAGGCGCTCGGCCCGAGATTCACGGAAACGTTCGCCGCGGTGTGGACCGGGCGCGCCGAGAACGACGGCTTCAACCGGCTCGTCGTCGTAACGAGCATGACGTGGCGCCAGGCTGCGGTGCTGCGCGCCTATTGCAAGTTCCTGCTGCAGACCGGCGGCACCTTCAGCCAGGCATACATGGAACAGGTGCTCGCGTCGAACGCGGGAATCGCGAGCATGCTGTCGCAGCTGTTCGAAGCTCAGTTCGATCCGGCGCTGAAAGCGCCGCGCCGCGAGGCCGAGCTCACGCGCGTGCAAGGCGAGATCGCGCGCCTGCTCGATGCGGTCACGAGCCTCGACGAGGATCGCATCATGCGTCGCTTCCTCGGCGCGATGCGTGCAACGCTGCGCACGAACTACTATCAGAAAGACGGCAAGGATCCGTTCAAGAGCTGGCTGTCGTTCAAGCTCGACCCGCGCAACGTTCCGGAGCTGCCGCAGCCGCGGCCCGCGTTCGAGATCTTCGTCTATTCGCCGCGCGTCGAGGGCGTGCACCTGCGCATGGGACACGTCGCGCGCGGCGGCATCCGCTGGTCCGACCGCCGCGAAGATTTCCGCACCGAAGTGCTCGGCCTGATGAAGGCGCAGAACGTCAAGAACACGGTGATCGTGCCCGTCGGCGCCAAGGGTGGCTTCGTACCGAAGCGCCTGCCGGCAAACGCGAGCCGCGAAGACGTGCAGCGCGAGGGCGTCGAGTGCTACCGCACGTTCATCCGCGGCCTGCTCGATCTCACCGACAACATCGTCGACGGCAAGCTCGTGCCGCCACCGCAAGTCGTGCGCCGTGACGACGACGATCCTTACCTCGTGGTCGCCGCCGACAAGGGCACCGCGACGTTCTCGGACATCGCCAACCGCATCTCCGCCGAATACAACTTCTGGCTCGGCGACGCGTTCGCTTCCGGCGGCTCGGTCGGCTACGACCACAAGAAGATGGGCATCACCGCGCGCGGCGGGTGGGAGTGCGTCAAGCGCCACTTCCGCGAGCTCGGCATCGACACGCAGTCGCAGGACTTCACTGCGATCGGCATCGGCGACATGGCCGGCGACGTGTTCGGTAACGGCATGCTGCAGTCACCGCACATGAAGCTGCTCGCGGCGTTCAATCACCAGCACATCTTCCTCGACCCGACACCCGACGCGAGCGCGAGCTTCGCGGAGCGCCAGCGTCTGTTCGCGCTACCGCGCTCGACCTGGGAAGACTACGACCGCAAGCTGATTTCCAAGGGCGGCGGTGTGTTCCCGCGCAGCGCGAAGTCGATCAAGCTGTCGCCGCAGATCCAGACCATGTTCGGCGTGAAGCGCGACTCCGCCACGCCGCTCGAGCTGATCAAGCTGATCTTGTGCATGCAGGTCGACCTGCTGTGGAACGGCGGCATCGGCACATACGTGAAGGCCAGCGACGAAAGCCACGCCGAAGTCGGCGATCGCGCCAACGATGCGGTGCGCGTCAACGGCAAGGATCTGCGCTGCCGCGTCGTCGGCGAAGGCGGCAATCTCGGCCTTTCGCAGCGCGGCCGCGTCGAATACGCAACGCACGGCGGCAAGCTCAACACCGACTTCGTCGACAACTCCGGCGGCGTGGACTGCTCGGACCACGAAGTCAACATCAAGATCCTGCTCAACAACCTGCCGAAGCGCGCCGGCCTCACGCTGGAGAAGCGCAACAAGCTGCTGGTCGACATGACCGACGAAGTGGCGCAGCTGGTTTTGCGCGACAACTATCTGCAGAGCCAGGCGCTCTCGGTGCTCGAGACGCGCGCGGTGAGCGACATGCTCGAGCACGCGCACTCGATCCGCTCGCTGGAGCTGGCCGGTGCGCTCGATCGCGGGCTCGAGTTCCTGCCCAGCGCGGAAGAAATCACCGAGCGCCACAAGGCCGGTCGCGGCCTGACGCGCCCGGAGCTGTCGATCCTGCTCGCCTACTCCAAGATGGCGCTGTACTCGCGACTCATCGACTCCGATGTGCCCGAGGATTCGTACCTGGCGCACGAGCTGGAGCGCTACTTCCCGCGCCTCATCCAGCAGCGCCTCGGCAAGTATCTGCACCAGCACCGGCTGCGCCGCGAGATCATCGCGACCGCGACGACCAACAGCATGGTGAACCGCATGGGCCCGACGTTCGCGCGGCGCGTGCAGGAAGACACCGGCACGGGCGCTGCGACGGTCGTGCGCGCCTACGCGATCGCGCGCGAGTCGTACGAGATGCGCGCGACGTGGAGCCAGATCGAAGCGCTCGACACTAAGATCAAGGCGTCGACGCAGTACGAGATGATGTACGAGACGACGCGGCTGCTGCGCTTCTGCACCTACTGGCTGATCCATCACCAGTCGGGCAAGCTCGAAATCGAGCGCCAGGTGTCGCGCCTGCGTCGCGGACTCGCGGATCTCGACTCTGCGCTGCCCGGTGTGCTCTCCGGCGCGGACCTGACGGTCTTCGAGAGCCGGCGCGCGCAGTATCGCGCGGCCAACGTTCCGGAGGCGCTGGCGAAGCGCATGGCGAGCCTCGCAGCGCTGCGCTCCGGTCCTGACCTCGTCGAGATCGCCGAGAACGCGAAGTTGCCCGTGGCCACGGCCGCGCGCGTGTACTTCGGCGTCGGTACCGCGCTGTTGCTCGACTGGATTCGCGAGGAGATCGAGCGCTTGAGCGTCGAGGGCCATTGGCAGGCCGTCGCGCGCACCACGCTACGCGACAACATTTACAACCTGCAGCGCATGCTGTGCACGCAGGTGTTGAGCGAGTCGCGTCAGCGCGCACCCGAGCAAGCTCTACAAACGTGGATCGCGCGTCATCAGAAGGCCGTCGACTACCTGCGCCAGATCGTCAACGACATGCGCTCGCTGCCCGAAATGGACTTCGCGACGCTGTCCGTCGCACTCCAGGCTGTGCGGCGCATGGCAGAAGGGTAAGCTCCGCACCATGCCCGGCAAACCCATGGTTGGAAAACTCATACTCGTCCGTCACGGACAAAGCACCTGGAACCTGGAAAACCTGTTCACGGGCTGGGTCGACGTCGACCTGACCGAGCAGGGCCGCAAAGAAGCCAGCGGCCGCGGGCCGGCTGCTGAAAGCAGAAGGCTTCGAATTCAACATCGCGTTCACCTCGATGCTGAAGCGCGCGGTTCGCACGCTGTGGATGATCCTCGACGAGATGGACCTGATGTGGCTGCCGGTCGAGCGCAGCTGGCGTCTGAACGAGCGGCACTACGGCGCGCTGCAGGGGCTGAACAAAGCGCAGACGGTCGAGAAGCACGGCGCGGATCAAGTGAAGATCTGGCGGCGTAGCTACGACATTCCGCCGCCGCCGCTTTCGACGGACGACCCAGGTCATCCGCGCTTCGAGCGGCGTTACAAGACCGTGGCGCCGGAGCTGTTGCCTGCGACGGAATCGCTGAAGACCACACTCGATCGCGTGCTGCCTTACTGGAATGAACGCCTCGCGCCCGAACTGAAGGCGGGTCGCAACGTACTCGTCGTCGCGCACGGCAACAGCCTGCGTGCGCTCGTGAAGATGCTGGACGGGATGTCGGACGCCGACATCGTCGAGTTCAATATCCCGACGGGCGTGCCGATCCACTACGAGCTGGACGCGAGCCTGAAGCCCGTAACGCGCCGCTTCCTCGGCGATCCCGCAGCGATCAAGGCTGCGGCCGAGGCCGTTGCCCGGCAGACGCAGCAGAAGTAACGCCCCGCGCAGTCAGGACATCGCGCCGCGTCGGCGCGAAGACGCTCGCGCCTAGCCAGCGCCAGACATTGCGTGCGTCGCGCGAGCTGCCCAGCACGCGAACCTGCTGACGGCCGAGCGCCTGCTCCGGCTGCAATTCGCCGTTCCAGATTTCGGTCAGCGCCCGCACGCTCGATTCGACGATCAGCGTGACGTCGTAGCCCGGATCGTCGCGGCACAGGTCGACCTCGCCCTTCTCGAACACCAGCCACCACGAACGCTCGCCCTGGACGTGCATCGCCGAAACGAAACTGCACGACGATGCGACGCTCCGCCGGGAACAGCTCGCGGCGCGCGAAGCGGCGAATGTCCCACATCAGCAGGCCCACATCGAGCTCGTCGCGCTTCAGACCGCTGCCGATCCAGCGCGCGCCCCAGTGACCGAGCGCCATGACGATCGGGCGTAAGCCCTCGCCCGCGGCAGTCAGCCGATACTCCGCGCCGCCGGGGACCTTCACCCGCTCGACCACGCCGATTTCCTCCAGCTTGCGCAGCCGTTGTGCGAGCAACGTGGTCGACATCCGCGGCACGCCGCGGCGGATGTCGTTGAAACGCGTACTGCCGCACATCAGCTCGCGCACCACTAGCGGCGTCCAGCGTTCGCCGAAGACCTCTGCGGCGCGCGCGACCGGGCAGAACTGTCCGTAATTGAGCATGTCCGCACGCTACTCCCGTCGCCTGCTGCCCGCCAAGTGCAGATTCTGGACTATGCCCGGCTCGCCAGGCGGTGCGCATCCTCATGCAGCAAATACCGGGAGATATCGCCAACGAGGAGGGATGGAACAATGAAGCGTTTTGCTGGCCTGGTCCTATGTGGACTGCTCGGCGGTGCGGGGCCCGCCCTTGCAGAGGGAGTCGTCGCCAGTGCAGTGGCCGACTGGAATCAAATCACCGTAGATGCCGTCACTGCGGGCCGACCCGGTCCGATCGGCATCGTTGACATCGCGCTGGTGCAAGTTGCCGTACACGATGCTGTACAGGCCATCGAGAAACGGTTCGAGCCTTATCACTTCGAGATGAAGCATGCCTCTGGCAGCCGTTCGGCTGCAGTGGCTGCTGCTGCGCATGGCGTGCTGGTAGGCATGTATCCCGCTCAAGCGGCGACACTCGATCCGATCTATCACAGCTATCTGTCCGACAAGGGCCTGACCGGCGACCCCGGTGTCGGCGTCGGCGAGCAGGCAGCCGCGGGAATACTTCCCCTGCGGCGCGTGAATCCGAATCCTCTGCCGCCGCCCTTCGTCGGGCGCGACGAGATCGGAGTCTGGCGCCCGACACCTTCCTTCCTGGGCAATCCGCCCGCACCCCCACCGTTCTCGCCGATGGCGGCGCCGTGGATGGGAAGCCTCGATCCTTTCACGCTCACGAGTTCCAGGCGCTTCCGTGCCGAGCCGCCGCCGGCGCTCACGAGCGATCGTTACGCGAAGGATTACCAGGAGGTTAAAGCTTACGGTTCGCTTACGAGCACGGCGCGCAGCGCCGAGCAAACGGATCTCGCCTACTTCTACAGCGACAACATCCCAGCGCAGTGGAACCGCGCACTACGGGGGATTGCGAAACGATACCTCCGCCGCACGGGCGACCAGGCACGGCTCCTGGCGCTAGCCAACATGGCCACGGCCGACGCCTTGATCAGCAGTTGGGAGAGCAAGCTTCACTACGTTTTCTGGCGGCCGGTGACGGCTATCGTGCAGGCCGACAATGACGGCAATCCGAAGACGGCAGCGGATGCGGCCTGGCAGCCGCTGATCAATACTCCGCCCTATCCCGAGTACACGTCGGGAGCGAACAACGTCGCCGGCGCCATGACACGCACGTTGCAGTTGTACTTCGATACCGACCGCATGATGTTCGACATCACCAGCCTCGCTCCGCAAGCCATGCAGAAGACGCGAACCTATCGCCGCTTCTCGGACGCCGCAGACGACATGGTCGAGGCGCGCATGCTGCTCGGCATCCACTTCCGTTTCGGGGATACAGCGGCACGCAAGCAGGGGCAACGCGTAGCGGATTGGACGTTCAATCACTACCTGTTGCCGTTGCGGCATTGACGGCAAGCCACAGGTCGCGAATGTAGTCGAACAGCCAGCACGCCAGTTCCAGGCGCTGCCAGCTGACTGCTTCGGAGGGAGCAGCGTAAGCGGACAACAACCGCTCGCGCTGCGACCTCCGATAGCGGTGATACACGCACAGCGAGGCGAGATCGAACAGCGGCTCGCCGACGCCGGCGTATTCCCAGTCGATCAATCGCAGGCTGGCGCCATCGACGATATTCAGGTGATGCACGTCGTTGTGGCACAGGGACGGTGCCGAGCCCTTGCGCAATTGCAGCGCCGTTTCGTCCGCGCATTCGCGCAGTGCCGGCAACGTGAGCCCGCTGCGAATCCCGCGCTGGTCCAGCGTGCGCAGGTAGCCGCGCGCAGTCGACGCGAGATCGACGACGCGGACGCCCGCAGACGCCTCCAGCGAGTGCAGTCGGCGCAGCAGCGCAGCGAGTCGATCGATGTTCTCAGGCACCTGTGCATCGCTCTCGGTCCAGGTCGCGCCGAGATAGCGCGTCACGAGAACGCCGTGTCCGAGATCGGCGCGAAGAACCTCAGGACCGATGTCGGCCCGCGCGACCAGCTGCAGCACCGCAGCTTCGCTGTGGCGATCGATCAGCAGATCCGCCTCGGTCTGATGGCTGATGCGCACGACGACGCGATCCGCTTCAGTGGTCACGAGCCAGCTGCGATTGGTCAAGCCGTGCTTGATCGGCTCGATGCTGCGGATCGCGCCGACGCCCAGCCCGAGCACGACGGCAGCGACTTGCGCCGGTACGTCGCCGCCCGTCTGCATTACGCAGCGACTCCTGCGAGGCGCTGCTGCGCCTGCTCGCGACGCCAGACAAAGTAGCCGCGAACGACGATTCCGAGGTAGATCACGAACAGCAGCGTCGTGGCGAGCAGACCTTGCGTGAAGTACAGCCACGCGGCCACTGCGTCGACGACGACCCAGTACAGCCAGTTTTCGATGACTCGCCTCGCGACCATCCAGGTCGTCACGACGCTGCCCCACGTCACGAATGAGTCGAGGTACGGAGCGGCGGCGTCCGTGTTCTGCGCCAGGAGCCAGCCGTTCACGACACTCGCAACGATGACTGCTGCAGCGACGAGTGCATGCTGCGTTGGAGTCCACGACCGAATCACGACTTCGCCGCCGGCGGTGCGCCCCTTACGCCAGTCGATGAACCCGTAAACCGCCATGACCAGATAGAAGACCTGCAGCAGCGACTGCATGTACAGCGCCGCACGCGCGAACAGCACCAGGTAGATCGACGTGCTGACGAACGCACACAGCCAACAGAGCAGATTGCGCCTGACGGCAAGCAGCAGATAAGCAAGGCCGAGCAGGGCCGCGCCCGCTTCCCAGGGAGAAGTTGCGAGAAGCTGCGCGAGCAGCTTTTCCATCAGCCGCTCCCGCCGAGCACCTTCATCACGAATACTTTGCGGCCGCGCTCACCGAAAGTGATGGCAGTCTCCTGGCCCAGGATCTCGAACAAGCGCGCATGCTCGCCGGCGATCTGCGTGCTCATCGCGTTGGTCGTCACCTGCAGCTCCGGGTAGGTGTTGAGGCGATCGATGAACGCCTTGATCGACGGAATGTAATCCGCGTCGAGCGGGTACAGGCTGATCTCCACTGCGGTACGCATCAACGAAACTCCCATCTTGCGGTGACTCCGAACTGTTGCGGCTCGCCGAGCTGGGTATAGCGCTTGTCCTGCCACTGCGGCGGCTCGTTCGCGAAGAAGAAGCCGCGCACGACGTAGTCCTCGTCGAACACGTTGCGGCCGTAGAGGTACACCGCCCAGCGATCGGACTCGTAACCGGCTTTGACATGCATCAACGAGTAGGCTGCAGCCCGCTGATTCGCTGGCGGCACGTCGAAGTAGTAATCGTCGATCGCCGCGAAATCCACGCGCGCCAGCCACCCGAGCGGATGTCGCCAGGTGGCGTTCAACGACAGCTGATACTCCGGTGCGTGGGGTTGCTCGCGATTGCCGACATCCTCGCCGGTCGGCCGATAGCCGTAGTAGCTCGTGTGCAGCAGACCGAGCGCACCGCCCAGCTCGAAACGCTCCGTCGCACGCCAGCGTACGCTGGCTTCGAGCCCCGAGTTGCGGCCTTCCGCAGCATTGTCGGTGACGAAAATGTAGCCGCCGGCAATGCCGTCCTCCTGGATGCCGGTGGAAACCTGCATGTCCTTGCGCTTCATGTAGAACGCGACGACATCGGCATACAGCCGCCGATCGAGCCACTCGCCCTTGGCGCCGACATCCAGGCTCCAGAGGTACTCGGGATCGAAGCGATCGCGCAGGGCCGCGCCGCGCCCGAGATTGAAGCCGCCGGCCTTGTACCCGCGCGACAGTGTGCTGAACAAACGCACGTTGGGCCGCGCGTCGTAGTACACGGTCGCCTGGCCGCCGAGCATGCTGTCGTTGCCGTCTACGGCCATCCCGCTCGACACGCCATTCTCGACGCCGCTGTCGCGATAGTCCGCGTCGCGTTGCTCGGCGCGCATTCCGAACGACCAGCCCCAGCGTTCGCTCAGCCTGCTGTCCAGCTGCGCGAACGCAGCGATGTTGCGCGCGTCGTAGCGGCTCGCCAGCGCGAGGTCAGTGCTGCCGGAGAATTCGGGAAAGTCCGGATCGATGATCACGCCGACGCGCGACTCGTCCAGCCGATAGTCGATGTCGAGCGTGTAGACCCCGACGAGCCAGGCGACCCGGCCAACCTCATCCGCGTCGTCGGAAGCGAGCCTGGCCTCGAGGCTGCGGCTGCGGCGCTTGCTGAGTGCGCGGTAGAAGTAGTCGTAGGTATACGGCGCCCAGCTCTGTGCATTCCCCCAATCCTCGTCGTAGCTGTACTCGCCGTCGGCAGTCGATGCGGTCGCAATCGCGGTGAACGTACCGATCGATCCGGCACGCGTCTGCAGGCGCGCAGATGCACCGTTCGCGCGCTGCGCATCCTTGCCGGGACGATCAGCGAGCGAACGCCGCGTATTGTCGATGGACCAACCGTCGTAGCCGTTGTCGAGATTGGTGTGCAGCCACGTCAGGTCGACGCTCGTGTTTTCGCCGGCCTGCCAATGCCACTTCGCGCGGCCGGTCAGCTCGTCGTATCCATTGGTGTCGTCGCGATCCAGGAATACATCGCGACGATAACCGTCGCTGCGATAGCGCTGCACGGCTACGCGCCACGAAGAATTCAGCGCTTCGACCGGTCCGGTCGCGACGGCGCCGACGGATTCGCTCGCATACTCGCCGATCGACGCTTCGGTCTCGAAGCCGAGCTCATCGGCCGGCTCGTGACCGCGCAAGACGATCAGCCCTGCCAGGGCGTTCGCGCCGTAGCGCATGCCTTGCGGGCCGCGCAGCACTTCGACGCGCTCGACGTCGAACAGCGTTGCGGGCATGCCGATACCGCTGAAGTCGATATCGTCGATCAGAAAGCCGACCGAAGGATTGGGGGCGCCCTGCCACTGCTCGCGCTCGCCCACGCCGCGAATCTGAAAAAAGCGCGGCCGCGAAGTTGCGCCGGCCCAGTGCAGATTCGGAACGACGCTCAGCACGTCCTCGAAATGCTGGCGGGCGACCAGCCGCAGCGTCCGCTCGTCCAGCAACGTCACGCTCGTTGGCGCTTCGAGCAGCCGACTGCTCGCGCAGCGTCGCAGTGACGATGACTTCTTCGAGGACTGGGATTCGTCCGCGGCCGCCACGGTCGCGCTCGTGCAACAGCAACGCTGCCGGAGCAAAGAGATTCGAGACGAATGGAAAGTTGGCGAAGCGCATGACCTGCTCCCTACGCCGGTACTAACCGGATCAGGTTCAACGGGTTCGGCGCTGAGCGCTTCAGTAGCGCATGCCGCACATCTCAGGCCCCATTCAGGGCCACCCCTAAGGTGAGCGCGGATTGTATAGCTGCCGCCGCCCGCGGGCCAGCGGCTCGCACCGCTGTCATGGACCTTCCCACATTGACCTTGCCACATTGACCTTCCTGGGCACTTCCGCCATAAGGGCGGGGCTATAACAATCGGGAGGTCGAGGATTCATGGCCAATCGCCGCTGCCGGCTCTTTCACGTCGACGCCTTCACACGCGAGCGCTTCTGCGGCAATCCGGCAGTCGTCGTGCTCGATGCGGACGAACTGACGGAAGACCAGATGCAGACGGTCGCCACGGAAGTGAACCGCGAGACGGCGTTCGTGCTGGAAGAAGCGGAAGCCGGCGATCACGACATGCAGGTCAAGTTCTTCACGCCGCGGCATCCGGTGCCATTCGTGGGTCATGCCACGATCGCCGCGCAATACGTCCGCGCGAAGAAGGACGGCAAGCCGCGCGGCAAGCTGCGTCAGCGCACTGCCGCGGGCATCGTCGAGATCGAAGTGATGGAAGTCGATGGCGATCTGCGCATCGGCATCACGCAGAATCCGCCGACGCTGGGCCCGATCCTGCCGGACCATCATCGCCGCCAGGTGCTGAACGCGCTCGGCGTGTCGAGCCCGAGCCTGCACCACGATTGCCCGCTGCAGATCCTCGCCAAGGGCGGCACGCGCCTGCTGATCGGTTTGAAATCCGCGGAGCTGCTCGGCTCGATCAAGCCGGATTTCGAGGAGCTGGCGCGGCTCACTTCGCACGTCGGCGCCGAAGGCTACTTCGTGTTCGCGCTCGTCGAGGAAAAAGGCGTGGTCGGCACCGAAGCGCGCATGTTCGTGCCGGCGCTCGGCATCCCGGAGGATCCGGTCAGCGGCAACGCGCACGGAATGCTGGGCACGTATCTGGTGACGCACGGACTGATGAAGCCGAAGGACGGGCGCGTCACCTTCCGCGGACAACAAGGCATCTGGGTCCAGCGCCCCGGCATCGTCGAAGTCGCAGTGGAATCGTCGGGCACCGTGGTGCAGTCCGTGCGCATCGTCGGCGACGCCGTCATCGTGTACGAGGCCGAGGTTCAGATCTCATAAGAGATCTTTTCTGTTGCGCTTGAGCCAGGCAAGCGCGATGGCGTTGAGCGCCTCGGCTTGCTTGATGCATTCGCCGACATCGGCGTCGCTTACGAGATCGCCCGAATACTCCGTAACGTTACGCTGCTTGCGCAGGTAATCCAGACGCGCAACTGTTCGCGCGTCTACGCCGAGCGTCAGCGGTAAAGTCTGGATCGCGGCATAGTGATGCCCCGGCCTGCTCGTGAGAGCACGATAGCCGTTCGCGTGCAGCCCGAGGTCCGCCAGCGTGCGGATCGCTGTATATGCGCTGCAGAAACGCGTTTCGCCGCTGACAGCCTTGATCTTCGCGTCAGCGATTAGACGCGCGACCGCGGCGAGCAGCCTTTGGGCGGTCTCCCTGGAGGGCGCGATCGTGTCGAGGCTTACGCCTACGAGGTTCTTGAGACTCATCCTTGTCTCCGATCAAAAAGATCCTTGGATTGGCTCGTAATTCCGTTACGAACGCATTCTTCGCTTGCTGCTTAGTTTGCCACTCCCGAGGCGAGAACACTTTTGGATTGATTTCGCGTCCGACCAGTTTTTGCACGGGATGAAGGGTATCGATCACTGCTCCCAGGTCTACTGCGCCGACGATCAGGACGTCGATGTCGCTTCCTGCCCTGGCAGTCCCTTTGGCAAACGATCCGTAGATGAATGCCGTCTCGATTCGATCCGACAACGGACGCCAACGCAGCGACGATGACGTCGGCTGCCCCGGATGTCTTGCGCAGCGTCCCTGCGACTTCTTCGAAAACAGGGCAGGTCCGATCCGCGCTATAGAGCGACTGATTGCCGCGTTTCTCCCGCTTGAGAAGTCCCGCGTCCACAAGACGATTGAGCTCGCGGATCACAGTACCCGACGGCAGGCCGGTGCGCCGCGCAATCTCACGGCCGTGCAAGGCCTCGTCCGGTGCGAGCAGCAGCAGCCCAAGCACGCGGCGTCGATATCCCGGGAAAAGTACGGCTGCAAGTGCCTGCTGCATAATTGGCAGCGATTGTCGCCTTTTTTGCAGCAGACCGGCAACCGCGCTATTCCCTGCGGCTGAGTGCGACTCTTCCGCCGCGCTCGATCTTCAGCACGTTCCGCACCGCCGGCACGATGTCGTCGGCGTCGTGTACGGCCATAACGATCTGCGTTCCGTTGCGCGCCAGCCGTTCGATCTCGTCCAGCACGTGTGCGCGCATGTCGCCATCCAGACCCGTGCACGGTTCGTCGAGCAGCAGCAGCTCGGGATCGTTCGCCATCGCGCGCGCGAGCAGTGCGAGTCGCATCTGACCGTAGGAAACGCTGCGCGGGCCGCGGTCGCGCAGCTCGGCGATGCCGAAGAATTCCAGCCAGCGGCGCGCGCTGCGTTTGTCCGCGGCGGTCGGCGGCGCGTTCAAGCCCACGCTCGAATACCGGCCGGAGATGACGACTTCCTCCAGCGAATGCGCCAGGTAGTGATCTGCCTGCAGCTCCGGCGAAACCCAGGCGACGCGCTGCTTCCAATCTTCGATGCGATCGCCGACCGACAACCCCGCGCGCTCGATCGTGCCGCCGAGCGCAGGATGCAGATCGCCGTAGATGAGACTGAGCAAGGTGGACTTTCCCGAACCGTTCGCGCCGAGCACTGCCCAATGCTCGCCCGCTCGCAACGTCCAGTTCAGATCGCGGATCACCGGGCGGTAATCACGAAAGATGGTGGCGTTCGAAATGCGAACGAGCCAGGCAGAAATGGGGACATTCCTGATTTGCGCGGGTCGAGCGCGCGGTGGACGGGGTCGACGAAATGAGGAATGTCCCCGTTCTCCATCCCCCGCTCGACAATTCGTCCGCCGTCGATCCGCGCTACATGCGTGACGTTCGCCGGCAGTTCCTTCGGGCGATGCGCTGTCAGCACCCAGTCGTGTCCGCCGCGCGGGCGTTCCAGTGCGCGTCGCAGCTTTTCGCGCGCACGCGCGTCGAGTCCATTGAAAACCTCGTCGAGCAACAGCACGCGAGCATCCCCCGCGAACGCGCGAGCGACCAGTGTCAGGCGACGCTGCCCGTACGACAACGTCAACATGCGTCGTCGTCGCAGACCGTTCAGACCGAATCGCTGCAGCACGCGGGACACGCGCTGGCGTTGAGCGCGTGAGGGTTGAGTCAGCGGGATGTCTTCGTCGAAGAGTCCGGTCGTCACGACCTGCGCGACGGTCAGGTCCCAGCCGTAGCGCACATATTTATCCTGGCGCTCCGGGCCGACGTACGCGATCTGCTCCTTGTCCAGGCGACTATCGCGTCGCTCGCGGCCGGTCGGCGTCGGCCACACATCGCCGCGGAGCATTTTCAGGAGGAACGTCTTGCCCGAGCCGTTCGGACCGATCAGCGCCCAGCGCTCGCCTCGATGCAGGGCGAAGTCGATCTCGTCGAGCACGACGTGGCCGTCGAGGATCAGAGAGCAACGTGACAGCTCGATGAGCGCGGCGCTCCGCCTCACTCTTTCATCCACCACGTCGCGTCGGCCGCATCGTCGCGCGCTGCGCGGCCATCCGCCTGGAGCTTGAGCAGGTGCGCGAGCAGCGAGCCTTTCGCGACGGGGTGCAAGCGCGGATCGACGTCGTCGTAAACGCTCGCCACGAGCACGTCGATCGTCGCACGACCGGCGCGACGCAAACGCTCCACGACCTTCGCCTCGCGCTGCAGCCGATGCGCGATGAGCCGGGCAACTTCGGACTGCGCATCTTCGATCACGGTCCCGTGACCCGGCGCGATTCGCGTGACGGGCTCACGCTGCAATCGTGCGAGAGATTGCAGGTACACCCTCATATCGCCGTCCGGCGGACCGATGACGACCGTCGAGCCTTGCATCACGTGATCGCCCGAAAACAGCATGCCCGCGCCTTCGAGCAGATAGCACAAATGATTGGATGCATGACCGGGCGTGTGGATCGCGCGCAGCGCCAGATCGTCGACGCGCACGACGTCACCATCGTTCAAGACTCTTGTCGGAGCGAACGTCGCATCCTGGCGGCCGTGCACGGGCGCGCCGCGCCCGAGAACCTCCGCGCCGGTCGATTGTGCGAGCGCCGCGACGGCTGGTGAATGGTCCGGATGTGTATGTGTTGCCAGGATCGAGCTCACGCGTCCGCCGGCCGCTTCCAGGATCCGCTCGATGTGTACGGGGTCGTGCGGGCCCGGGTCGATCACGGCGCAACGCTGCGTTCCGACCAGGTAGGTATTGGTGCCGGGGCCGGTCATGAATCCGGGATTGCGAGCGACCAGCCGACGCACGCCAGGTGCGATCTCGTCCAATTGACCGGATGTCAGCGACATGGAGTTCCCTCGAAGAGCATCGAGCATAGCTTAAGGCACTGCGCTGGTTGCCGCGGAATCCGGCTATCATGCGCACCTGCTGGACCGGGGGCGCGGAGCTTTCGTCATCGCCGTTACGACAGCCATCCTGATCGTTCTGCTGGGGGTCGCCGCTGCGATCGCCGTCATCGTCTATCGCCGCTGGCAGAGAGGCGACGATAGACGAGCCCACCGCCGGTGAAGCGCTCCCCGACTCGTCTGCGACTGCGCCGGAAATTCCGGTCGAGGACGCTCCGTATTCCACCGACGCGATCCAGACGGTGCAGGACGAGTGCTACAAGATCGCGTTCGGCGTAAAGAGCTTCGATTACCAGATCTTCGGCGAGCACGCGGCGGTGATGGATCGCATCCGCGAGAGCGCTGCAGCGGCCGTCAATCAGCGCGGCTATTTCCCGCGACGGCCGATGCTGCTGCCGAAGCTCATGCAGGCGCTGAACGACACGGAAAGCTCGCGACGTACGCTCGTCAACCTGATCGTCGAAGATCCGTCGCTCGCGGGCAGCGTTTTGCAGCGGGCGAACAATGCGTTGTACCGAACGTCGCGCGAGCCGGTCGACAGTCTCGATCGCGCAGTTCAGACGCTCGGCGTCGACGGTTTACGCGGCGTGATGGCGGTCGCGATCCTGCAGCCGGTTTTTCGCCTGCCGGCCGGCTACTTCGACAGCTTCGCGGACGTGACGTGGGAACAGGCGCAGCGCTGCGCAGCTGCGGCCGAGACCTACGCCACCGCTACGCGCTCGGCGGATCCGTTCATCGCCCAGCTGCTCGGCCTGCTCGGTCCACTCGCGCGCATCGTGCTGTTCCGCCTCACCATGGACATGTATCGCGAACAGCCGAACGTGCTGCCCCGGGCGGAAGTCTTCATCCGCTCCATGCAACTGCACGCGCCCGAGCTGGCATGCCGGCTGGCCGAGTCCTGGGAATTGTCGGACCTCGCGACGACGGCACTGCGCGAACAGGTCGATCGATTGCCGCCGGGCCAGATGCGGCCACTCGGCCGCGCTGCCTACTACGGCGAGCTTGCCGGCATGGTGACGATGCTCGGCGCGCGCGATGCTTACTCGTGGGAAGGCGCCGAAGCACTGCTGGTCGGACAGGGTTTGAAACGTCGCACAGCCCACGCCGTCTGGCACGCGGCTGCGGAACTGGGTCGCGACGGCAGCCGTTAAATTCCCTGTCAGGGCCAGAGGAATTGACGATGTCTTACCTGCGGAAGAAACTGCAACTCGCGCGCGAACGCGAGCAGGGCAAAGTAGGCTGGATCCTGCTGTGGCTGCTCGGTGTGCCCATTCCCATACTGCTGGTGCTGTTCCTGCTGCGCGGCTGCACCTGAGCCAAACCCATGCTGGTCCGATTCAAATCTGCGGCGACGGAAACCATCACGATGTTCGGCAACGACGCCGTGCAGCTGCTGAAGCTGATGGGCGCCACCGGCCGGATCCCCGGCGGGCTGAGCGAGGAAGACACGCAGGCCGCGATGGGCCGGCTGGAAACCGCAATGGAAGAGATGAAAGAGCAGAGCAACGCCGACACCGCCGTGCGGCCTGCCGACAATGAAGATTGGGCGAGCGACGAAGACAAGGACCTGCACCGCTCGCCGCCGATCCCGCTGGAAACGCGTGCGGTGCCGCTGTTGAGCCTGTTGAAGAGGGCGGCGGCAGCCAAAGTGCCGGTGACGTGGGAAGACGCGAAATAGAGTAGAAGCGTTACAATGCGGGCCCGACTTCCTCTGGACGCTCCATGGGCCGCATTTTCGAAGTCAGAAAGCATGCGATGTTCGCGCGCTGGAACCGCATGGCGAAGCAGTTCGCGCGCATCGGCAAGGACATCACGATCGCCGTAAAGGCCGGCGGCACCGATCCGAATTCCAACTCCGCATCTGCGCCGCGTTATGCAGAACGCGCGCGCCGCCAACATGCCGAAGGACAAGGTCGAGGCGGCAATCCGCCGCGCCTCGGGCAAGGAAGCCGCGAGTTACGACGTCGTGATGTACGAAGGCTACGCGCCGCACGGCGTGGCCGTGCTCGTCGAAACCGCGACCGACAATCCGACGCGCACCGTCGCGAGCGTGCGCAATGCCTTCTCGAAGCACGGCGGCAATCTCGCCACGTCGAACAGCGTCAGTTTCATGTTCAAGAAGATGGGCGTGTTCCGCTTGAACCCCGAAGGCATCGACCAGGACGACCTGGAGCTATACCTGATCGATCACGGCCTCGAAGAGATGGGCGAGAGCACGGGCGAGAAAGGCGAGCCGCAGATCGTGATCCGCTGCATGTTCGGGGATTTCGGTCACCTGCAGAAAGCGCTGGAGGACCGCAAGCTCACGCCGCTCTCAGCGGAGCACGAGTACATCTGCCTCACGCCGACCGAGCTGCCCGAGCCGCAGGCGACGGAAGTGATGGAGCTGATCGACAAGCTCGAGCAGGACGACGACGTGCAGAAGGTGTATCACACCCTCGCTTAGCACCCCGCCCGGCAGTCGCGCAGCTCGTCCAGGCACATCTTGTCGGAATCGCGCGCCTTGTCCTCGCAGTCCTGCCGGCGCGAAGCTATGTTTCCGTTCAGCTGCGCGCACTCGCTGTGACGCGAGCTCATGCGCGCGAGGCATGCGTCGCGATTGAACGCACGGTCGCAACGCGCCTGGCCATAGAACGCGCAGCTCGGCGACACCGCCGTCGTATTGGAGAGACGGCCGCTGCCGCCGAAAGCGACAGCACGCATGCAGTCCTGCTTGCCGCGTCGATTCAGGCTGCGACATTCGCCGCTGTCGCGCTCACATTGCGTGACGCATTCCTGGCGACGCGAGTCGACCTGCGAAGTTGTATCTGCCGCGGCGACTCGCGTGCTGGATTTGACTTGCGCCGGCGGTGCGGTTGCGCCGGACGCCGCGAACGTAGCTGTTGCGCTACTCGACGGCTGCTCGCTTGACGCGCCACTCGGCGTGCTCTTCGGCGGCTCGGTCGGCGGAGGCGTATCGGACTGCGCCGTGAGCGGCGGCATTGAGTCCGCGACGCTCTCACCGCTCGCAGTGGTTATCGCGGGTTCTTTCGGCTTCGAGGTCCCGGTCGATTCCTTCTCGGGCTGCAGCACGGCAACACTTTCCGTCGGCGTCGTCAGCGGCGCGGCCGGCTTGAGGAAGAAGTAGGCTCCGGTTCCTGCTGCGGCAACGCCGGCAGCGATCATCAGCAAGCCGCCGAGCCCGACTGCGACTTTGCGTTCCTCGCCCTCCATCTCTGTCAGCAGATCCGCCAGCGCCGGGAAGCGATCGTCCGGCTTCGGCGACATCGCACGCATCAACGCGCGCGCATAGCGCTTCGGCACATCCCGCCGCTCCGTCTCGAGCGGCTTGACTGCGCCGGTCGGCAACGTGCCGGACAGCAATTCATAGAGCACGACACCGAGAGCGTACTGATCGGCGCGCCAATCGACGTCCTTCGCAGCGACGCGCTGTTCCGGCGCCATGTAGTACGCAGTGCCGAGGGTCATGCCCGTCTGCGTCATGTGCGAGCTGCTGTACGCGCGCGCAATACCGAAGTCCATCAGCTTCACGGTGCCGTCGTCGGCAATCCAGATGTTTTCCGGCTTGATGTCACGATGCACGATGTAGCGATGCGCGTAACGCAGCGCGTCGATCAGTTGTCGCGCGATGTCGGTGACTTCGTCGATCGAGAACTGGCGATGCTCACGCTCATAGGCCTCGATCCGATGGCGCAGGTTGTGACCCTTCAGCCGCTCCATCGAGAAGTAGTAGTAGCTGCCGCTCAGGCCGACGTCGTACACGCGCACGATATTCGGATGCGACAGGTTGCAGGAAACTTTTGCCTCGGCGAGGAAGCGCTCCTTCGCCGCCGTGCTGAACAGCAGATCCTGGCGCAGCACCTTGATGGCGACGTCTTCGTCTTTCAGGCGATCGCGCGCGGCATAGACGTTACCCATGCCGCCTTGGCCGAGCAGCGCGCCGATCTCCAGTCGGCTCGACAGCACTGCGCCGGGCTCCATGCGCACCAGCGTCTCGTGCGGCGGCGTGGCCTGCGCCAACTCGGTGGCTGTGCGCATCACGGTCGCCGACGAATCGTTCGCGGCTTTCGTGTGACGCCCGGTCTGCGTCACGAACTCGTAGGATTCCACGAGCTGCGAGAGCTTCGTCTGGCAGTCGCCGCGCTCGGCATCCGTCTGCGCCTTGATCAACTTATCCTGGACAGCCGACAGCCGCTCGCCGTAGACGCGCGCCACGGTCGCCGTATCTTCGCCGCCGGATAAACCGAGATTCGCCAGCGCGGACTCTTTGTTCATTCTTCCGCCCCTATCCCCAGGTCGCGCGTGCCGCGCTCGCCATCATCCTAGTCCAGCGTGATCGCCGGAATCCACAAAGTCGCGGCCAGCCCGCCGCCGGGGCGATTCGCCAGCGAAATCCGCCCGCCGTGCGCCTCGATGACCTCGCGGCACAGCGTCAACCCCAGCCCCGCGCCCGACGGTTTCGTCGAGTAGAACGGCAGCAATGCGCTGCGCAGGACTTCCTCGGACATTCCCGCGCCGCGATCGAGCAGCTGCAGGCGCCATCCCGCAGCGTGCTCCTGCACGTGCAGCTCGATGCTGTCTGGCGGCGCACCGGCCTCCTTCGCGTTCTTAACCAGATTGATGATCACCTGCTCCATCTGCGCCGGATCGAACACCCCCAGCCGGGTCGGCGGCGCGCTCGCGATATTGAACGGCGCCGTCTCCTGCAGCGAACGCAGGAACGCGGGCCAGTCGATCTCCTCGGGCTGCGGACGCGGCAGTTTGGCGAAGCGTGCGTAACCGTCGATGAACGAGTGCAGATGTCGCGCGCGATCCTCGATCGTGCGGAAGATGCGCTCGAGCTGCGCAGCGTCGGGACGCTCGACAGTCAGACGGCCCGAGTGAGCCAGCGAGGAAATCGGCGCGAGCGAATTGTTGAGCTCGTGCGCGATCACGCGGATGACTTTCTTCCAAGTCTCGACTTCCTGCCGCGCCAGCTCGCGCGTCATCTGCTTCAGCAGATACAGGCGATGCAACTGACTGTTGAGCAGGAAGCCACGCTGCGAGAGATGGTAGATCTCCGATTCGTCATCGCCTTCGATCGTGAACAACGTATCCGTCTCGGTCGCAACAGCCTGCCGCAACGGCTCCGGCGAAGCAGCGAGCAATTCGGCGAAGGCGAGACCTTCGAGCTTGCGACCGCCGAGAAACGTCTGGCGCGCAGCGACGTTGCTGTAGACGACACGACCGTTCGCATTCGTGAGCACCATCGAGAGCGGCGTCGCTTGAATGACCGTGTCGAGCAACAACTCGCGCTGATAGAGCGACTGACGTTCCTCACGCAGCACGTTGCCGAGGCGGTTGTAGCCTTCCACGAGCGCGGCCAGCTCCGGCTGATCCGCCGCGCTGATGCTCACGCTGAAGTCGCGATCGGTGAGGCTCGCGATCCCGTCGCCCACGGCGAGCAGGGTCTTGGCGACGGGCCGCATGTAATAGCGCGCCGCCAGAACCGCAAGCGGCGTTGCGAGGGCAATGCCGATCGTGAATGCGGACCAAGGGGAGTCCAGCCAGTGGGTCAGGGCAGCGACGAGTGCCGCGACGACGATGACCAGCCCGAAGCCGAACAGCGCGAGCTTGCCTTCAAGGGAAAAGCGCATGGGGCAATGGTGTCAGGCTAAAGCCTGACCCACAAGAAAACCGCCGCAGCAGGTCAGGCTGTGGGTCAGACTTCAGCCTGACTCTTACTCCTTGAGTCCCAGCTTCTCCATGCGCCGATAGAGCGCCTGTCGACTCAACCCCAACTCACGCGCCGCGCGCGCAATGACGCCGCGGGCACGCGCCAGCGCGCCTTCGATCTCTGCGCGGTCGGGCTCGCGCTCCGGCACCATCTCCAGCGTGCCGGGCGCCATGACCAGGCCCAGATCGGCGGGCGAAATCTCGGCCGCAGTCGAAAGGAGCGACGCGCGCCGGATGGTGTTCATCAACTCGCGAACGTTGCCGGGCCAGTTGTGCGCCAGCAGCGCCCGCTGCGCGGGCACGCTCAACTTCTGTTCGTCCTCCAGGAAGTGCCTGGCGAGCGGCAGGATGTCCTCCTTGCGCTCGGCAAGCGGCGGAACCTTCAGCTCGATGACGTTGAGCCGGTAGTACAGGTCCTCGCGAAAACGTCCCGTCGTGATGGCCGCCGGCAGGTCGGAGTTGGTCGCGCTGATCACGCGCACTTTCACGCGACGCGTGGTGCTGCTGCCCAGGCGCTCGAACTCGCCGGTCTGCAGCACACGCAGCAGCTTGGCCTGGCCCTCCATCGAGAGATTGCCGATCTCGTCGAGGAACAGCGTGCCGCCGTCGGCCGCCTCGAAGCGTCCCTGACGCACTTTGGTCGCGCCCGTGTACGCGCCGGCTTCGGCGCCGAACAGCTCGGCCTCCATCAGATCCTTCGGCAACGCGCCGACGTTGACCTTGATGAACGGACCGCCGCGCACGGTCGAGTTCGCCTGGATGATCGCCGCCAGCACTTCCTTGCCCGAGCCGTTCGGCCCGGTGATGAGCACCGGCACGTCGGCGGCGGCAATGTGCGTGGCCTTCGTGACCACGTCGCGCATCGACTCGCTCTCGAACACGAGTCCGCACAGGTCGAACTTCTGCGCCAGCGCGGCGCGCGACTCGGCACGACGCCGCGCCGCTCGATCCTGCTCGACCGACAAGCGCCGCAGCTCCAGCAGATTGCGGATCGTGGTCAGCAGGCGCGCATCGTCCCAGGGCTTCGCGACATAGTCCGCGGCGCCGGCTTTGACGAGCTCGACCGCCGTTTCCAGATGCGTCCAGGCCGTGAGCAGCACGATCGGCACGGTCGGATAGCGCTCGCGGATGGCATGGAACAGCGCAACGCCCTCCTCGCCCGACGTGGCCTCCTTGCGAAAATTCATGTCCTGCAGGACCAGGTCGACCTGCTCCTTCGCGAGCAGGCGCAGGCCTTCGTCCGGCATGCTCGCAGCGAGCACGCGATGCCCCTGCAGCGAAAGCAGCACTTCGAGCGCCGTCCGCACCGCGTCGTTGTCGTCGATGATTAAGATGCTGGCCATGTTTTAGCGCTGTAGGTCGGGCTTCAGCCCGACATCCGACTATACCGTTCGCGTAGCCACTGCCGGCGGAATCGCCGCCGCCCTGCGCGCCGGCAGAAACGCCGCCAGCTGCCCCAGTATCCACAACACGACTACGCCGCCCGCCACGTACCCCGGCGGCAAGCGCGGCAGCGAGTACGCGGAGCTCAACCACTGGCCGAAGGCGAACGCGAGCAGCGAGCCCGCGATGACGCCGCCGGTCGTCAGCACCCAGTTCTCCACCATGAAGTAGCGGATGATGTCGACGCGACGCGCACCCACCGCGCGACGCGTGCCGATCTGCTTTCTGCGAACGTTCACGTAGAAGCTGGCGAGCCCCACGATACCGAGCGCCGTGACGGAAATCATCAGCCCGATCAGCACGCTCAGGAACGCGACCATGCGGCTGTCGGCGCGATAGCTGCGCTCCTTGATCTGCTCGTGCGAGCGCACGTAGCTGATCGCACGGTTCGTGTTCGAGCTGGTGAGCTTCTGCTCGACTTCCGCCATCAGCGCGTCACGCCGGCCCGGCTCGGTGCGCACCACATAGCGCGCGAGCGGTCCCGCCTGGATGCGCGGCAGCAGCATGACCTGCGTCAGCTTGTCCCAACCGACCCACGCGCCGAGCATGTTGTCCATGACGCCGATGACGACGGCAGCCTGATCGGCGGCGCCGTAGATCGTCTTGCCGACCGCGTGCTCGTCGCCGAACACCGCGATCGCAGTGTCTTTCGAGATGATCGCAAACGGCGTGAACTGTGGGCCGGAGGGGTCCGGATTGAACTCGATCTCCGCTTCCGTGAAGTTGCGGCCCTCGAGCAGCTTGACGCCGAGCGACTCCATGCCGCGCTCGTCGACCGTGTAGTAGTTGGTGTTGACCGTCTGCTTCTCGCGCTGCGTCGTCGCACCGAGGTTGGTCGCCGAGCCGCCGCCCGACAACGGAATGCCGTTGATCGGGGATGCGCTGACGACGCCGGGCAGCGAGCGGATGAGATCGATGTCGCGGCGGATAGTGTCGCGCTGATCGTAGTTGGGCCCGAAGCCGTAACTCTGCACGAAGAACAGGTTGTCGGAGTCGATGCCCGGCGGGCGGCCGATCTTCTCGACGCGTGTCATGATGATGGCGACCGCGTTCGCGACCACGGCGAGCGTGATCGCGATCTGCAGCCCGACGAGGATCGCGCCGACCTTGTTACGGAGCATCGCGCTCAGAATGGGACGAAGTTCCATACGGACCTCTTACTGCGTCTTCAGGTAGGCGGCGGGCTGCACACGGCAGACGCGCCACGTCGGATAGAAGCCGGCGACCAGACCCGACAACACGGCGATGCCGATCGCAGCCAGCACCATCGTGAAGTCGAGCCTAGTCAACTCTTCGTAGTTCTCGTACAGATTGCGCACGCCGAACAGCCCCAGCGCCGCCAGCGCAATGCCGAGCACGCCGCCGCCGAGTCCGATCACGCCGACTTCCACGAGATGCTGACCGAAGATCGCCCGCTTGCTCGCGCCGAGTGCGCGGCGCAGACCGACCAGCGGCGCTGCCCCGAGGAACTTCGCGAGCAGCAGGCCGATCATGTTCAGCAGGCACACTGCCAGGAACATGAAGGACAGGCCGACCAGCACGCGGTTGTCGTCCTGCACGGCCTCGTTGATCCTCAGCCACTCGTCCGGGTGACGCAGGTGGTTGTTCATCGGCCGCTCGTAACGCCCGAGCGTCTTCTGCTCGCGAACGTAGTTGTCGATGAAGTCCTGGAAGGCGGCGACCTTGTCGCGGTCGCGGATCTCGACCCAGAACTGGATCCACACGCAGTCGCTGTTGAGGAAATCCTGGAAATTGTTGATCTGCTGGTCGCGCCAGCAGTTGGTGTTGCCCGCGCTCTGCATCTCGAGCTGCGTGCCGATGCCGTACGGCACGAACAGCTCTTCGACCTCGTCGAACTGGCCGTTGTTCATGTCGTAGAACTTCGGCGTCGGCGCCCACTCGTCGAGCACGCCGACGACTTTGAACTCGCGCCCGTCGAGTTGCACGATCTGGCCGACGCTGTCGGCGCCGCCGAAGGCCTTGTCGTTGGTCTTCTTCGACAGCACCACGACCATCTGCGAGGCGTCGTCTGCCGCCTGATCCCAGCCGGCGCCGTACTTGAACGGCACGTCGAACATCGCGAAGAAATCCTTGGTCGTAGTGCGTCCCTCGACCAGGAACGGCGCGACGCCGGTCTTCGGCGGCGCTTCCACGACGAACGCTGCTTTGCGCATCATCACTTTGCGGTCCGGGATGTCGGAAGCGTACAGCGCCTGCGCGTCGCGATACGTGAGCTCGTGCGGCGGCAGCTCCGGATGATCGTCGCTCCAGGGCTCGTTCGGATCCCAGCTGTCGAGCGTCACCGCATAGAGCACGTCGTTGCGATGCTCGACCGGGTTGCCCGACATCAGCCGGTACACGGTCAGCGTGGTGATGCACACGCCGACGCCGACCGCGATCGCGCCGATCATCAGCGCGGTCAGCATCGGGTTGCGGCGCAGGCTCTTGAGAGCGATACGGAAGTAGTAGGCAAGCATGGTTGTCAACCTGCGGCAATCGCCTCGGAACGGACCAGCGGCTTCGCCGCAAACGGCTGCAGATCGGTGACCTGCCCGTCCATCACGTGCACGTTGCGGTGGGCGCGCCGCGCCAGCTCCGGATCGTGCGTGACCATGATGATCGTGGTGCCGCGCCGGTTGATGTCTTCGAGCAGATCGACCACCTGGCGCGCCATCAGCGAGTCGAGGTTGCCGGTCGGCTCGTCCGCGAGCAGGAAGCGCGGGGTGCCGGCGAGCGCGCGGGCGATCGCGACACGCTGCTGCTGGCCGCCCGAGAGCTGCGCGGGAATGTGCTTCATGCGCGATGCGAGGCCGACGACTTCGAGCGCCTCGCTGATGCGCTTCTTGCGCTCCTGCGCGTTCATGCCGCGATAGCGCAGCGGCACATCGACGTTGTCGAACACGTCGAGATCGGGGATCAGGTTGAAGCTCTGGAAGATGAAACCGATCTTCTGGTTGCGGATGCCCGAGCGCTGGTCGTCCGACAGGCGGCTGACGTCCGCGCCGTCGAGCTTGTAGGTGCCGGTGTCGAACGTCTCCAGCAGGCCCGCGATGTTCAGGAACGTAGTCTTGCCCGAACCCGAGGGGCCGGTCACCGCGACGAACTCGCCCTGGTTGACCTCGAGGCTGAAGTCGCGCAGCGCGTGCGTCTCGATGAGGTCGGTGCGATAGACCTTACTGATGTTGTGCATGGAGAACATGAGGGTCCCTCTTGATTAGTCGGCCAGCCGCACGGTTTCGACGCGCTCGAACTCGCCAAGGTTTGAAATGATGATGCGATCGCCGGGCTCGAGCCCTTCGAGGATCTCGACTTCGTTCACGCTCGCCGCGCCGCTGCGGATCGGCCGGCGCACGGCGATGTCGTCCTGCACGACGTAGGCGACGCGCCCGCCGCCGCTGTCGAGGAACGCACCCCGCTGCACTTTCAACACGTTGTCGCGCGACTCGAGCACGATGCGCGTCGACAGCCGCTGGTTCTGGCGCAGGCCCTGCGGGACCTCGCCCGAGAAGCGCAGCCGGCCGGTCACCTGACCCGACCGCACCTCCGGCGACACCGCGCTGACCTTCGCCGGGTACTTGCGGTTCGCATAGGTCACTTCCGCTTCCATGCCCAGGCCGAGATCGTCCGCATAGCTTTCCGGCACCAGGATTTCGATTTCGAAAGCAGTCAGATCGACGACGGTGAGGAGCGGTGCGTTCTGCGCAACCGAGGCGCGCTCGGCGACGGCGAGCGTGCCGATGATGCCGTTGACCGGCGACTTCAGGTTGAGATCGCCGACGCGCCGCTGCAGGTCCTCGACGACGAGACGTTGACGGTCGCGCTCCAGTCGACGCGCGCGCAGCTCGAACTCCAGGCTCTCTTTCTGCAGCCCGGCGGTCTCGAGCGCGTGCTTGTGATTCACACGCGCGGACGCCGCATCGTCGCGCGCCTTCTCGAAGTCGCGCTCGCTGATCACCTTCTGCTTCCACGAATCCTCGGCGCGGCGCAGCTCGCGCTCGGCGGCCTGGATCGCGACATTCGCGAGATCGCTCGCCTGTTGATTCGCGGCCAGCTGCCGGCGCGTGTCGATCGCCTGCCGCTGCACGGCAACTTCGAGACCGGCAAGCGACGCCTGCTCGCGCTCCAGCTCGTTGCGCAGCTCGGGGCTTTCGAGCGTCGCGATCGGCTGATCCTTCTTCACTACATCGCCCGCCTGCACGAGGTAGTGCACGGTGCCCGGCGCGGCGGCGAACATCGTCGGGCTCACGGCCGCAACGACGGTGCCCTGCGCGGAAATGTCGCGAATGAACGGACCGCGTGTGACTTCAGCAATGCGCACCCGCTCGATCGGCACGGTGATTTCTGCCGAGATCCAGTTGCGAATGAGGAGCACGAGAACGATCAGCAGCACCAGCGCGCCGGCGCCGGCGCCGATGAGCTGGTAGCGGCGGCGCTTCTCGGCCGGGGCGGGATCGATCGGGCGATCCTGCGCGGCGGTATCGCGCATCGGCATCACTTTCACTTTGCCGTGGGAGTCGGAATGCAACGGTGTGATCATCGGCCTCGCTCCGCTTCAGTCTTCAGGCAGTCGCGCGAACTGGCGCGCGGCGCGTGGATCGCGTACCGCACGTCATGCGCGGTGAGCAGTGACTCCAGGCGAGTCGCAACGTCTGCTGCCGCAGGCGCATCGGCCTGGATGGAGGTCAGAGGCAACAGCGAGCAGAGAAGTCCCATCCCTATAAGACGTACTGGACGCGTGCTCATTACTGTCTCCCCTGCGTTGCCCCGGCGACCTGTCCGGTCGACCTTTACGGAGTTGGATTGCACGGCGTGTGCCAAGGTTGGAATGGGCACGAAAAATCGTGTTTTCGCCGGGGAAATCGCGCTATTGCGCCGGGTGCGTAGGCGTCGTCCGCTTGTCCGCTCGCGAGCGCCGGACAGCGACCGGACACTCGCGGACACTTTTCGCGGCGGACGAAGTACAATCGCCGCCCTGCAGTGGACTGGACTTGTAGGTCGGGTTTTAACCCGACTCTTCTGATCCCTGTGGGTCAGGCTTCAGCCTGACTCTCCTGTTTTCAAAACGCGCGCCCGTAGCTCAGTTGGATAGAGTACTGGCTTCGAACCAGTGGTCGGGAGTTCGAATCTCTCCGGGCGCGCCAATTTTCAAAGGTCTATTCCGGTCACATGGTGACGCTTTATTCCGGAGACATAGGTACAAGCGTTTAGAGCGCTCTCACGACCACGCAGCCATGTGGTTGCGGGAGTTTTGCGGGACTCTGACTTGCAAACCTTCTCCGCAGCCGCGATCAGAGCGATTGCTCAGCTCGGCTTGAGAGTAGTGCGTCGTGATTGCGTCCGCTCTTGTGGCCGAGCAAGTCCTGACGATCCTCGAACGACACGCCAGCAGCGCGCAGGCGGCGACCGAACGTGTGCTTGAGGTCGTGGACTCGAACCTTCCTGAAGCCGTCCGGTGCCGGCTCTCCGTGTCGCTCCGCCCATTTGTTGGCGGCGCGCTCGCGGGCTGACTTCCATGCGGTGTTGTTCATCTGAGTCACGGGTTGCGCCCTACCCTCCTTTGGTACGCGCACGAACACGTGAGTCGGATGTAAACCGCGCAGGCTCTCGACGACCGACTTCGCCACTCGATTGAGCACGACGAGGCGTTCCTCGCCGTTCTTGACTTGCTCTTTCGGGATGAGAAACACGGACGTGTCGAGCTCCGGCACCTTCACTTCATAGTCCCAACGCAAACCGCAGACCTCCTGTTCGCGGCAACCCGTGTTCACCTTGAATAGCGCCATGCGCGCCAAGTGATCGGGCAGCTCTTGAAACAAGATGCCCTGCTCTTCCTGAGTTAGCGGATACGGCGATCGAGCATCCTTGACAGGAAGCAGCTTGATCTCGGCGCTGTCTCCAGCCATGTCATGCCCTTCTCGTCGATCCACTCCGAGGCGGCGAGATTCAAGATTCTGCGCACGACGGCGAGCGATGCGTTCAGAGTCTTGGACTTGACGCCATCCGCTCTGCGCTTCGCGATGAAGTCCTGCAGCGCCTCCATGTGCACTTGTCGAAGGTCCAGAGTCCCGATCATCGGAACCAGCATCTTCAAGTGCAGCGCATCGTCGCCGATGCTTTTCTTGTGCGCGTAGTCTTCCAGGTACTTCGTCGCGGCAACCAAGAACGTGCGAACCGGGCGAACGCCGTGGAGATGCGCGTCGCGAATGTCGTTCATCCGCTTGGCGAGGTACTCCTGTGCTTTCGCGAGGCTGCTCGTTCCAGTGCTTTCGCAAATGCGACTTCCTCTGTACTGCTTGTCGATGTGCCAGATCCCACCTCGTTTGGTGAGACCTGACGTTGCTGAGTTTCCCATGCCCTTCTCCTTTCAGATTGAGCCGCGGGATGCCCGTTGCGGTGCTTACAGTGATCCGCCCAGGAGTCCAGATCAACGCGATCAAACGCGACACCTTGCGTGCCGATAGGAATCGTCGTGACGTGCGGACGCACGTCGTGATTGAAGCGGTTCTTGTCATCCCGAGGTATCTCGGCGCATCGCGCAGGCGAACGAAGCGCGGCAAGAACTCCGTTTCCGAACTCCTAAGAGAAGGCATCGCCGACCTGCGAACTGCGCGGTTTCGAGCGCTTAGGGACGAGTTGTCACTCGATGACAATATTGGTGAGAGAAGACAAGAAAGTCAGCCAGGAGTATCGAGGTAGATGTGACAGATACTCGAACGGAGAAGCGACAAGACGGAGGGGCCAAATGGCCGCGCGTCTCAGTCTGCGAACGTTTCGCCGAAAAATAGGCGAAACTCGCGCTTGCCCAGTAAGTGGCGATGCCTGCCGGGCCGGCTGCGACGCGCAGCTAGCCTCGACGCAGGGCAAGTTGCAGCAGCAGTCGCCACGATGCTATCTACCAGTCCCATGTTACTGGTCAAAACGCCGTTACCGAAAGCGTTAGACAACGAGTGACGCGATGACTACACCACGCAATCGATCTCACGAGCACTTCGACACGCATGTGCTGCCAGCATTCAATCATTGGCTTGCCAACCCCACCGATATTCGCCTCGCGATGAGTGCCGCTGTCGCACTCAATCAAATGGCCGACCATTTCTGGCACGGCTTCGCGGGCAGTGATCCCGCGCGGGTGTACAACGCAACCAGTCCGGGCACGTTCCGTAGCGCTCTAGCGACGCAGAACCCGGAGTGGAGCTTGGTTCGCGACGTTGCGGAAGCGCATAAGCACGTGAAACTTGCCCGGCCGTCTCGACACTTGACCAGTGCAGGTCAGACAGTTGTCACGCCAACGGTCTATGGCACGTCGGCATACGACACCGGGCCTTCCGGCGGCACGCCTTCTGTCGTAGTGACGCTGGACGACGGCAGTACGGTACATTTCAGCAGCGTCGCAAAGCGTGCGCTTGAAATGTGGCAGTCGCTACTTACCTAGTCATTGTCTAGCAAACCGATGGAGCAGACGCGTGAAACTGTGGTGCGTTTCTCAAGTCCGTCACGCCGCGCCACTCATCATTGTCTTTAGAGAGATCGGAAGAGCATGTGCGCGGATATGACAGCGGAGGAGTCTCGGCAGCAGGCCATGGATGCAATGGGGGAAGACCTTGGTCGCTTCTACCATGCACTATCAAATGAACTGGCGTGGCTCAATCTGAAATGGGGGGAATACAAAGTTCTGTTCGGAACTAGGCCGTCTCGCATTGACCTGATGAACAGAGCGGCAGGCGAATTCTTTCGGATTGTTCAAGACGGACTCTGGGAGGACGCGTTGCTACACATCGCGCGACTGACAGACTCCCCACAGTCCATGGGGAAGGACAACCTCAGCATCCGTGCTTTACCACCTCTGATTCGCGACCCGGAGATTCGGCGCACCGTCCAGGAGTTGGTGGAAACTTCTCTGAAGAAAACCGAGTTCGCTCGAGATTGGCGGAATCGCCACATAGCTCACAAGGATTTGAAGCTCGCACTGGCCGAAGGTGCCGAACCCCTGAAGCCCGCTAGCCGAGCTGCCGTAGGGGAAGCGCTTGCCGCGATAGCCGACGTCCTCAACGCGATTTCCAAATCGTACTTAGACTCGACCACGCTGTTTGAGGGTCTGGGTGCCGGACATGGCGCAGAGGCTCTGATCTACGTGCTAGATGATGGCCTCAAGGCTGAAGAAGAACGCCGAGATAGACTCAAGAAAGGCGAAGTGCGCCCCGACGATTATGCGCGGCGCGATCTCTAACGCCGTTGAGGTATCGACATGACTCACCGCCTCGCGACAACGTTAAACGAGATGGCTGATACCCTTGCGGCCGAAGATCCAATTGCGCTCTTGCTCGGTTCGTGGTGTCGCATCGAGAAAGCGCTCGCGTACTACACGATCGCCTATCACGGAAAGCGACTGCGCACCGCCGCGAATGCCATACACGTGCTTCAAGCCGACCGGCGGGTCAGCCCAAAGGTCATCGAACGACTCCATGCGCTGAGGCGCAAGCGCAACGCTGTCCAGCACGTGGAGATAGTTTCAGTGTCGCATCAGGAGGCGAAGGGGTTCGCCGTGGAGGCATGCGAGTTGGGCTGGGTCGTGGGTTGCACCGTGCCGAACGAACTAGCGAGGTCCAGTGGTGCTGCTCTTGTGGCCTGACAGAGAGTGGCAGCAGACAGTGAGCCGAAAAGCGGGGCGTTAGCCGATCTGCCTACTCAAGTTCGGCCGCCGTTCTCGCTATCAGGGTCTGCGGCGCGACTTTCAGCGCCGCGGCGATCCTGAACAGGCTTTCCAGCGTCGGTTGCCGCTGGCCGCGCTCAAGCATTCCGATGAACGTCCTATCCAGCTCCGCGGCGTCAGCGAGACTTTCCTGTGATAGCCCTGCTCGCTCGCGGTACTCGCGGAGAACCTTCCCGAAAGCGGCAGACAACGGCTTCGACGGCATATGCCGCGGAAGATCTGCGGTTGCAGACTGACAGTCCACGGACTATAGTCATCATGCGAGCAAGCTCGCTCGCCGTCTATGGAGATGTGATCGCGAGTTCTTGTGAGAGCGGCGCCCGGCGGTGCGCTAACACCACCGGACGCCTGACCAAAGCCAGCCTAACGGGAGGCCAGCCATGGCTAAACGGAATTCTATGTCCAAGGCCCGCGCGGGCCGAAAACTGTCTCAGGGCCGCTCGGCGGATCGCTGCCGCGGAGCAATCGAGACTGAACGCAGCCGCTTGATGAAGGCCGAGGCAGTCCTCGGCTCAGTCGCGTTCGCCCTGAAGCACGCCGAGTGGCGATGCGAAGACGGCACCGACTACGCGAACGTCGTTGAGGTGGCGCGGGACATCGTGCAGGAGAGCATCACGCGGCTCGATCCAGTCAGCTTGGATGCATCAGGCGGCGAACGCGCCGAAGCCCAATCGCCAGCGCACGACTTGGCTCAGTGATTGCAGGGATTCGTGCAACGGACGGTTGGAGTATCTGCCGCATTTTCCGAGGAATGCAGGATAGCCGGCGAGCGGCTTTTGGGTCACATTGGGACCCATGAACTGCACGGAAGTAGTGAAGGCGCGGGTGTCGCCGGAGATGAAGCGCCAGGCGAAGGCGCTTGCGGAGCGCGAGCTGTTGACGGAAGCCGCGTGGCTCAAGCGGCTCATCATTCGTGAGCTACGAGCAGCCAATGAGGCGGGCTCTTCTGGCTCAGTGGATCGGATCGGATCTGCCGCGTGAGCCGCTCGCGGACCGAGCGGTCGACGTCAAACGGGTTTACGTGCGGCTCTGTCCTGAGGATTGGCTCCTGCTGGAAGCACGAGCCGCCGCCCGCGGACTGCGGCCGGCAACCTACCTGGCCGTCCTAGCGCGGTCGCATTTGCGATCTCTGGCGCCGCTGCCGAAGGAGGAATACTTGGCACTGATGCGCAGCATCGCCGAGCTGGCAGCTATCGGCAGAAACATCAATCAGATTGCACATGCCGCGAATAGCGGCCGGCCGATACCGGACTCAGTCGCGGCAGAATTCGGTGCGATGCTGAAGGTCTGCGAAGCATTGCGGGACAACACTAAGGCGCTGCTCAAAGCGAATCTCGCGAGTTGGCGTACGGGACGGCCAACGAGAGAGTAGCGTGCACGACAGAGTGGCGCAGTGTGGCATTGCGCAGCTTGAAAATCTCCGTGGGGCTACTCTATGAGCTCGTACTCATCCTGCATCTTAAGCATGATCGCTATACCGGCGGAGAGACATGGTTCGTTAAACGGCCATGCTTGGATGTTCCAATTTGATTTGTAATGCGCCGGATCGGCCCAAGAGGGCTTCGGGACTCTAATGTGCCTGCAATCACCGTCAAGCACGTCTGGAGAGCGCAAGCGCTTTGCCAGCTCTTCTCCAATTTCCGTGGCGGTCGCACGAATCTTCTTCATAGTTCCTCCGACCAAATTGGCTGCAGTTGTTGCGATCTTTGTTTGCTGGTACCACTCTTTGCCGATCCCTGCGCAATGGCTCGCACTCACGCGGCCGGCAGACTCGACGCAGCATTGAGCCACGGCCGGATCCAGGACCCGTTGTTCGTCCGATCAAACAACAGGAGCTTTGCGGCTTCGATGCTCGCCCAACTCGCGTCGGCGCGTTGGAGAATATCGACGCACTAAGGGGCCTTTCGGAGATCAATTTCTCCGCATCGGCGAACCACCAGAGAAACTGTCGCCACGAAAGTGCGCGCCACGGTTCACGCGGAGTAGCGGTTAGCGCAGCCATGATCTGCGCAGAAGACGGATTTCGATTCACTGTCAACAGCTCAGGTGCCCTTCTCCGCAGTAGGACGACGTCGTTCTCCCGCAGGTACGTTACAAGCGATTCCTCGGTCGAGTACTCCACGACGCGACCCTCTGCCTGGACGTCTTGCCACCGTTCAGGGCCGAAGCGACGCAGATTGAAGAACTTTCCGCCCGCGACCGAATGCGCTCCGCAGAATTTCCACAGCATCATGTCGAGCCCGCAATAGCCGACAAGCACGCTTGTCCCCCGCTCGCTCCAATGAGCGAATGAGGGTCATGGCACCGATCAAAGCCTCGGTATCCGTCCACTGCTCGCGCGCTGTGAGCTCGTCGTAGAAGATCAAGTAGACGCGATTGATCTCTGTCCGGGTCAGCACTGTTGCAATTCGACTCCCGCCGCGCCCTCCGTGGCGAGATCCCGGAGCGATACAACAGCGGTAACTAGAACCGAGAGTCGGCTCGCTCCCACCGCCTCCGCCAATTGTTCCGCGCACGTAACCGTCGCATCGTAGTACGCCATGTCGTAGCTTCGCGGCAGCACAGCGGGCGAGCAGACCGAAGTCACACCGAGCTGCTCGGCGATGCCAACCAGGTGACGACATCTCTCCGCCCACCACTTTGAGTCCCCGAGGTCGGTAGTTTCACAAGCAGCATCGAAATAAGTCCAAGTAGCCAATTGGCCTCGTATGCTTCGCGGGATGTAGAACTGAGGATCAAGAACGACATCGAGCTGCGCTCTACTCCCCAACTCCGCTAGGCGTGTTGCAGTTTGCTCCGGGTCGTTGTTGACGGGGCTAAGGATCAAACCCGAGAACTGATCGAGATGCTCCGTAGGTATCAGATTCCACGAGTCGTGACCCATCTGGTGATATGCGCCCACTGATCATCTCCCCATCGAATTTTGGAAGGCGACGGGAGTCCGAAACCGTCTGTGTGGCCATGGTTCCAGTGCTCGACCCAACCCGCCAAAGCCCAGCTCCTGTAACGCTCGCAGCGTTGCCGCCGGGATAGTCTCTCTACGTGCGACGCGAGCAATTGCCATGTGTATGTCCGCATCTGCGGCGAACGGATGGCGACCCAGCAGGCTTTCAGCCAAAACGACGGCCAAACCGAACTGATCAGTGCGCCAGTCGATCAGGGCAATATCGTTATTGAGCTGCTCCGGTGCGGCGTACGCAGGCGTGCCGGGCCCCTGCATCATGAAGTACTTCGTGAGTGTTGGCAGATCGAGCGCTCGGACTATGCCGAAGTCCGTCAGGACTGACTCTGTCTCGGATCGAAAGATGATGTTGGCGGGCTTGATATCTCGATGGAACCAGCTTCCGTGCTGGAGGAGATGATCGAGCGCGCTAATCATTTGCACAGCAATCTCACGCACGACATCAGGAGGGAGGACGCTACTACCTCTGCGCTGCTCCAACGTACCGCCGGAGAGATACTCCTCTACCCATACCCAGTAATTCGCGCCCTTGTCGGAGAAGGAGAATGCTTGCTCGAGCTTTGCGATTGCCGAGTGCGAGCAGCCACGCTGCGCGTCGCATTCGCGCTCAATCCGCGCTTGCGAGTTGGGCCCGAGTGCCGCGACCTTGAGTGCAAATGCCTTGCCGCCCAACTCGATCAGATGGGCGCTTTTGAATGCACCCGTACCGAGAGGCCGTATATAGGCGGCGCTAAGCTGCGCAGAGGCGTTCCGAGCGACGTCTTCTAGTTTTGGTGGCTGCATCGTTCAGTCCGTCGAAAGTCGAGTGAGCCAACTGGGCTACCCAATCCATTAGCGGGCAAACACTGGGAGCCTCGATCAGTACGCTGATACCTGAGCGTGAGATGCTACAGAGACCGATCTGGCGCGCATCGAAGTGCGCGAGATGTCGAAGTGCACGAGGGGCTACGTCTTCCGGCAGCAAGACATACGTCCTGGTCGCGTATGCCGTGTTTCGATAGGCTTGGTCACAAGCAATCTGCCACCGATTGAGCTTCGCCTCGATTGCCAGGAGGGCACCGCCGGCGCTCCGCACCAAGATATCCGTTCTCCCGTGGCGATAGTCCCACTCCCTGATCAGCTCGACAGGACCCCAAGGAGAATCCCCGCCTCGGAGGCATCGGACAGCAGTGTTCACGAGTTGTGTCTCTGTCTTAAACACTCACACCCCCGGTTTGGTCTCGTCCTGAGCGGGCGCAGCGTACTCTTTGCAGGAGCAAGGCGCCACGAGTCGTGATACAGATCGCGATCCAGTTCTCTCTGTGCTCATCTTGCCGCAACGGCTGCCGCGATGATCAGCCCACCTACGGTCCTGGTTTGGCTGCGTAGCTGCGGAGGTCCGACGACTGCAAGAGAGTCGGCCATGCGGCGTAGTCAGTTGTGTTCTTGCTCCATCGCAGGGATGCATATCCTCCCAATAGTCGGTGACCGACCCATCGTGTATCTATAACGGGTGGCTGATTCGGCAGGTTAGCTAGTAGGAGCATGCCCATTAGCCTAAGCCACGCAGACTGAGGTACCGGCTCCAATCCGTACGTGTGAAACGAGCGGCCACTACTAAACAGCTGGAGATGGATGCGCAGATCGTGATCTGCCCACCGCACGACCTCGTCAATTGCATCAGTTTTCGCCGCAAAGTCGACCATCGGAATGTGCCTTATGCGCCTACCCTTCACCAATAGTGAATGCATCGCTAATTCTTGGTTGGGTTCGAGATCGCTCAGCTCCTGTTCCAACCATCGTTCAGTAACTCTCTCGAGCGGAAGTTGCATCAGCACTCGCTGATCATTTAGCGACTGAGGCTTGTAGACATATCGCGAAAAATGAGCAGACCAGCCGTGCCCGATTGACGCCAGCCAACGTGGGACAAGAACGATCGGATGACTATTGATCTGAGGAGGCTTCATACATGTACGATGCTCCCCGCATAGAGGCGCTTGAACGTGACAATCGCATAGTCATCAGTCATACCAGATACGAAGTCCGTCAGCATGTGAGCTCGCGCTATCCACTCGGCCAACTCGCGTTGTCTCGCATCCGTGGTCGTAATCGAATTGGCAGTGTGCCTATACGCTAGAAGTTTGCTTTGGGCTCAAGAAGCTGTACAGCGTAGGAGCGAGGCGGAACTGCGAATCGAGTCGGGGTGACTTTCCCGACAGGAGCTCGTGTGCGTCAACCGATGGAAGGTCCAACAACAGACCGAAGCGATCTAGGATCCCGGAAAGCACTTCGAAGCCCACGAGCTCACGCTGTCGAACGATGCGACTAGTGTAGAGGTTCTGCGCCGAGAACGCCTTCACAGCATCCAATAGCACCTTGGCTGCTTCACTCTTGTCGAGCAGGTCGAAGTACGACCCCCTCAATATCTCCTTTTGATGCTCCACGAATAGATCGGCTGTTTGACGGACCAGTTCGTTGGTCATGTCAGTCCGGAACTTCACGTACCACGCTAGGACCGACGCGTTCGCGCGCAAATCGTCCGCCTTCCTGGGCAACTCACGGAGGATCGATAGGACGACCTTGTTCTTGCTCTTTCCTGCAGTGCTGTCCATCCATCGCACGAAGTCTTCGCCTCGAACTACGTTCTTCTCGAAGGCATCTTCTATGTCGCTTAAGCAGTAGGAGATGTCGTCGGCCGCCTCCATAAGGTATGCAAGAGGATGTCGCGCATC
Organism: uncultured Gammaproteobacteria bacterium; assembly: GCA_963838635.1. Lineage (GTDB taxonomy): Bacteria > Pseudomonadota > Gammaproteobacteria > Steroidobacterales > Steroidobacteraceae > Steroidobacter. Next base: position 259,517 of record CAWISC010000009.1, read on the forward strand.
TTCGGCCATCGATAGCGCTGCCAATGTAGTTGCAAGTCGATCGGCTTCTGTGAGGAACACACCAGCCTTCTTAATTTTCCTGTCACCCCGCATCCTGCCTACCTTGTCCGTAGCCCAAGGGTACTTCAGCATCGCTGCGAGCTGTGTGTGAGTTAGGTTGTACCCAAACTCATCGTTCACCCACTGGAGCTTTGTGGCCATACGAAAGCCCTGAGGGTTGCCGTCAAACTGCTCGAAATCTAGGTAGGATCGATCGAACGATTTGCGAACCGTCTGCGAGAATCTGGCGCGATACTTCTCGTTGTTCCGTTCGAACCACGACTGAATAGTCTTCTCGCCGAAGTGTCCGAAAGGAGGGTTGCCAACGTCGTGCATGAGACAGGCAACCTCGACGAAAGTCACAATGGCCGCGGCATAGTCCGTGTCTTGGTAGCATCGAGACGCCCGAGCCACCCTTGTTGAAGCATCCTATTTACGACGACTTCTGCTATATAGCGTCCAACCGTCGCCACCTCTAAGGAATGAGTGAGTCGTGTTCTAACGGAGGCGTTCCATTCCTGGTCGAAGACCTGCGTTTTTGATTGCAGCCGCCGGAAAGCATTAGAAAACAGAATACGGCCTCGATCACTAGCAGCTTCTATCCTTGGTATACCGATTCTGTTCGCTTTTGATTTCCTGAAACGAGTTACTTGGATGAGTTGCTCATACCGCGCAGCGATGTCCGCGCCAATTTCTTTCTTCTTCATTTCCTTGTCTCCTTATTCGTTGTCGGAGCCGTCCGCA
>CAWISC010000010.1:0-32864 GCA_963838635.1 uncultured Gammaproteobacteria bacterium
ACCTGGCTTCGAACCAGGTGGTCGGGGGTTCGAATCCCTCCGGCCGCGCCAATTTCTCAAAAATTTGTCAGAGACTTACCCCAGTACTCCGACGACGCAGCCAGGTGGTTGCGGGACATTTGCGGGACTCGGGCTCGCCAACCTTCTCCGCAGCCGCGATCAGGTTGCTCAGCTCGGCTTGAGAGTAGTGCGTGGTGATCCGCCCGCTCTTGTGCCCGAGCAAGTCCTGTCGGTCCTCGAACGACACGCCGGCAGCTCGCAGGCGGCGACCGAACGTGTGCTTGAGGTCATGGACACGAACCTTCCTGAAGCCTTCCGGAGCCGGCTCTCCGTGTCGCTCCGCCCATTTGTTGGCGGCGCGCTCGCGGGCTGACTTCCATGCGGTGTTGTTCATCTGGGTCACGGGCTCGCCCCTGCCCTCCTTGGGCACGCGCACGAACACGTGAGTCGGATGCAACCCGCGCAGACTCTCAACGACCGACGTCGCCACCCGATTGAGCACGACGAGCCGCTCCTCGCCGTTCTTCACCTGCTCTTTCGGAATGAGAAACACGGACGTGTCGAGCTCCGGCACCTTCACTTCATAGTCCCAACGCAAACCGCAGACTTCTTGCTCGCGGCAACCCGTGTTCACCTTGAACAGCGCCATGCGCGCCAGGTGATCAGGCAGCTCTTGAAACAAGACGCCCTGCTCTTCCTGTGTGAGCGGGTACGGCGATCGAGCATCCTTGACCGGAAGCAGCTTGATCTTCGGCGCTACCTCCAGCCACGTCATGCCCTTCTCGTCGATCCACTCCGAGGCTGCGAGATTCAAGATTCTGCGCACGACGGCGAGCGCCGCGTTCAGAGTCTTGGTCTTGACGCCATCCGCTTTTCGCTTCGCGATGAAGTCCTGCAGTGCGCCCATGTGCACTTGTCGAAGATCCTGATTGCCGATGTACGGATCGAGCATCTTCAAGTGCATCGCATCGTCGCCGATGCTTTTCTTGTGCGCGTAGTCTTCCAGGTACTTCGTCGCAGCACTCCCAAACGTGCGGCTCGCTCGAACGCCGTGGAGGTGCGCCTCGCGAATGTCATTCATTCGCTTAGCGAGGTGCTCCTGCGCTTTCGCGAGGCTACCCGTTCCAGTGCTTTCGCAAATGCGGACTTCCTCGGTACTGCTTGTCGATGTGCCAGATCCCGCCGCGATTGGTGAGACCTGACGTTGCTGAGTTTCCCATGGCCTTCTCCTTTCAGATTGAGCCGCGGGACGCCCGTTGCGGTGCTTATAGTGATCCGCCCAGGAGTCCAGATCAACGCGATCAAACGCGATGCCTTGCGTGCCGATGGGAATCGTCGTGACGTGCGGACGAACGTCATGATTGAAGCGGTTCTTGTCCATGCCGAGGTATGTCGGCGCATCGCGCAGTCGGATGAAGCGCGGCAAGAAATTTGGCTGCGATCCGTGCAGGGAAGACATCGAGCGGCCCAACAGAACTAACGGTTCGATCGCTTAGGGACGAGTTGTCACTCGATGCCGATCATGAAGAGAGAAGGCAAGAAAGTCAGCCAAGGTATCGCGCCAAATGTGGCAGATACTCGAACGGAGAAGCGACAAGACGGAGGGGCCAAATGGCCGCGCGTCTCAGTCTGCGAACGTTTCGCCAAAAAATAGGCGAAACTAGCCACTGCCCAGTAAGTGGCGATGCCTGCCGGGCCGGCTGCGACGCGCAGCTAGCCTCGACGCAGGGCAAGTTGCAGCAGCAGTCGCCACGATGCTATCTACCAGTCCCATGTTATTGGTCAAAACGCCGTTACCGAAAGCGTTAGACAACGAGTGACGCGATGACTACACCACGCAATCGATCTCACGAGCACTTCGACACGCATGTGCTGCCAGCATTCAATCATTGGCTTGCCAACCCCACCGATATTCGCCTCGCGATGAGTGCCGCTGTCGCACTCAATCAAATGGCCGACCATTTCTGGCACGGCTTCGCGGGCAGTGATCCCGCGCGGGTGTACAACGCAACCAGTCCGGGCACGTTCCGTAGCGCTCTAGCGACGCAGAACCCGGAGTGGAGCTTGGTTCGCGACGTTGCGGAAGCACATAAGCACGTGAAACTTGCCCGGCCGTCTCGACACTTGACCAGTGCAGGTCAGACAGTTGTCACGCCAACGGTCTATGGCACGTCGGCATACGACACCGGGCCTTCCGGCGGCACGCCTTCTGTCGTAGTGACGCTGGACGACGGCAGTACGGTACATTTCAGCAGCGTCGCAAAGCGTGCGCTTGAAATGTGGCAGTCGCTACTTACCTAGTCATTGTCTAGCAAACCGATGGAGCAGACGCGTGAAACTGTGGTGCGTTTTCAAGTCCGTCACGCCGCGCCACTCATCATTGTCTTTAGAGAGATCGGAAGAGCATGTGCGCGGATATGACAGCGGAGGAGTCTCGGCAGCAGGCCATGGATGCAATGGGGGAAGACCTTGGTCGCTTCTACCATGCACTATCAAATGAACTGGCGTGGCTCAATCTGAAATGGGGGGAATACAAAGTTCTGTTCGGAACTAGGCCGTCTCACATTGACCTGATGAACAGAGCGGCAGGCGAATTCTTTCGGATTGTTCAAGACGGACTCTGGGAGGACGCGTTGCTACACATCGCGCGACTGACAGACTCCCCACAGTCCATGGGGAAGGACAACCTCAGCATCCGTGCTTTACCACCTCTGATTCGCGACCCGGAGATTCGGCGCACCGTCCAGGAGTTGGTGGAAACTTCTCTGAAGAAAACCGAGTTCGCTCGAGATTGGCGGAATCGCCACATAGCTCACAAGGATTTGAAGCTCGCACTGGCCGAAGGTGCCGAACCCCTGAAGCCCGCTAGCCGAGCTGCCGTAGGGGAAGCGCTTGCCGCGATAGCCGACGTCCTCAACGCGATTTCCAAATCGTACTTAGACTCGACCACGCTGTTTGAGGGTCTGGGTGCCGGACATGGCGCAGAGGCTCTGATCTACGTGCTAGATGATGGCCTCAAGGCTGAAGAAGAACGCCGAGATAGACTCAAGAAAGGCGAAGTGCGCCCCGACGATTATGCGCGGCGCGATCTCTAACGCCGTTGAGGTATCGACATGACTCACCGCCTCGCGACAACGTTAAACGAGATGGCTGATACCCTTGCGGCCGAAGATCCAATTGCGCTCTTGCTCGGTTCGTGGTGTCGCATCGAGAAAGCGCTCGCGTACTACACGATCGCCTATCACGGAAAGCGACTGCGCACCGCCGCGAATGCCATACACGTGCTTCAAGCCGACCGGCGGGTCAGCCCAAAGGTCATCGAACGACTCCATGCGCTGAGGCGCAAGCGCAACGCTGTCCAGCACGTGGAGATAGTTTCAGTGTCGCATCAGGAGGCGAAGGGGTTCGCCGTGGAGGCATGCGAGTTGGGCTGGGTCGTGGGTTGCACCGTGCCGAACGAACTAGCGAGGTCCAGTGGTGCTGCTCTTGTGGCCTGACAGAGAGTGGCAGCAGACAGTGAGCCGAAAAGCGGGGCGTTAGCCGATCTGCCTACTCAAGTTCGGCCGCCGTTCTCGCTATTAGGGTCTGCGGCGCGACTTTCAGCGCCGCAGCGATCCTGAACAGGCTTTCCAGCGTCGGTTGCCGCTGGCCGCGCTCAAGCATTCCGATAAACGTCCTATCCAGCTCCGCGGCATCAGCGAGACTTTCCTGTGATAGCCCTGCTCGCTCGCGATACTCGCGGAGAACCTTCCCGAAAGCGGCAGACAACGGCTTCGACGGCATATGGCCGCGGAAGATCTGCGGTTGCAGACTGACAGTCCACGGACTATAGTCATCATGCGAGCGAGCTCGTCTCGCCGTCTAGAGATGTGATCGCGAGTTCTTTGCGCGCGGCGCCCGGCGGTGCGCTAACACCACCGGACGCCTGACCAGAGCCAGCCTAACGGGAGGCCAGCCATGGCTAAACGGAATTCTATGTCCAAGGCCCGCGCGGGCCGAAAACTGTCTCAGGGCCGCTCGGCGGATCGCTGCCGCGGAGCAATCGAGACGGAACGCAGCCGCTTGATGAGGGCCGAGGCAGTCCTCGGCTCAGTCGCGTTCGCCCTGAAGCACGCCGAGTGGCGATGCGAAGACGGCACCGACTACGCGAACGTCGTTGAGGTGGCGCGGCACATCGTGCAGGAGAGCATCACGCGGCTCGATCCAGTCAGCCTGGATGCATCAGGCGGCGAACGCGTCGAGGCGCAATCGCCGGCGCACGACTTGGCTCAGTGATTGCAAGGATTCGTGCGACGGACGGTTGGAGTATCTGCCGCATTTTCCGAGGAATGCAGGATAGCCGCCGAGCGGCTTTTGGGTCACATTGGGACCCATGAACTGCACGGAAGTAGTGAAGGCGCGGGTGTCACCGGAGGTGAAGTGCCAGGCCAAGGCGCTTGCGGAGCGCGAGCTACTAACGGAAGCCGCGTGGCTCAAGCGGCTCATCATTCGTGAGCTACGGGCAGCTAATGAGGCGGGCTCTTCGGCTTCAGTGGATCAGATCAATCTATCCGGTGAGCTCGCTCGCGGATCGAGCGGTCACGTCAAACGGGTTTACGTGCGGCTCTGTCCTGAGGATTGGCTCCTGCTGGAGGCTCGAGCCGCCGCCCGCGGACTGCGCCCAGCAACCTACTTGGCCGTCCTAGCAAGGTCGCATTTGCGATCTCTGGCACCGCTGCCGAAGGAGGAATACTTGGGACTGATGCGCAGCATCGCCGAGCTGGCAGCTATCGGCAGAAACATTAATCAGATAGCACATGCCGCGAATAGCGGCCGGCCGATACCGGACTCAGTCGCGGCAGAATTCGGTGCGATGATGAAGGTCTGCGAAGCATTGCGGGACAACACTAAGGCGCTGCTCAAAGCGAACCTCGCGAGTTGGCGTACGGGACGGCCAACGAGAGAGTAGCGTGCACGACAGAGTGGCGCAGTGTGGCATTGCGCAGCTTGAAAATCTCCGTGGGGCTACTCTATGAGCTCGTACTCATCCTGCATCTTAAGCATGATCGCTATACCGGCGGAGAGACATGGTTCGTTAAACGGCCATGCTTGGATGTTCCAATTTGATTTGTAATGCGCCGGATCGGCCCAAGAGGGCTTCGGGACTCTAATGTGCCTGCAATCACCGTCAAGCACGTCTGGAGAGCGCAAGCGCTTTGCCAGCTCTTCTCCAATTTCCGTGGCGGTCGCACGAATCTTCTTCATAGTTCCTCCGACCAAATTGGCTGCAGTTGTTGCGATCTTTGTTTGCTGGTACCACTCTTTGCCGATCCCTGCGCAATGGCTCGCACTCACGCGGCCGGCAGACTCGACGCAGCATTGAGCCACGGCCGGATCCAGGACCCGTTGTTCGTCCGATCAAACAACAGGAGCTTTGCGGCTTCGATGCTCGCCCAACTCGCGTCGGCGCGTTGGAGAATCTCGAGCGCACTAAGGGGCCTTTCGGAGATCAATTTCTCCGCATCGGCGAACCACCAGAGAAACTGTCGCCACGAAAGTGCGCGCCACGGTTCACGCGGAGTAGCGGTTAGCGCAGCCATGATCTGCGCAGAAAACGGATTTCGATTCACTGTCAACAGCTCAGGTGCCCTTCTCCGCAGTAGGACGACGTCGTTCTCCCGCAGGTACGTTACAAGCGATTCCTCGGTCCAGTACTCCACGACGCGACCCTCTGCCTGGACGTCTTGCCACCGTTCAGGGCCGAAGCGACGCAGATTGAAGAACTTTCCGCCCGCGACCGAATGCGCTCCGCAGAATTTCCACAGCATCATGTCGAGCCCGCAATAGCCGACAAGCACGCTTGTCCCCGCTCGCTCCAATGAGCGAATGAGGGTCATGGCACCGATCAAAGCCTCGGTATCCGTCCACTGCTCGCGCGCTGTGAGCTCGTCGTAGAAGATCAAGTAGACGCGATTGATCTCTGTCCGGGTCAGCACTGTTGCAATTCGATCCGCCGCGCCCTCCGTGGCGAGATCCCGGAGCGATACAACAGCGGTAACTAGAACCGAGAGTCGGCTCGCTCCCACCGCCTCCGCCAATTGTTCCGCGCACGTAACCGTCGCATCGTAGTACGCCATGTCGTAGCTTCGCGGCAGCACAGCGGGCGAGCAGACCGAAGTCACACGAAGCTGCTCGGCGATGCCAACCAGGTGACGACATCTCTCCGCCCACCACTTTGAGTCCCCGAGGTCGGTAGTTTCACAAGCAGCATCGAAATAAGTCCAAGTAGCCAATTGGCCTCGTACGCTTCGCGGGATGTAGAACTGAGGATCAAGAACGACATCGAGCTGCGCTCTACTCCCCAACTCCGCTAGGCGTGTTGCAGTTTGCTCCGGGTCGTTGTTGACGGGGCTAAGGATCAAACCCGAGAACTGATCGAGATGCTCCGTAGGTATCAGATTCCACGAGTCGTGACCCATCTGGTGATATGCGCCCACTGATCATCTCCCCACGATCGAATTTTGGAAGGCGACGGGAGTCCGAAACCGTCTGTGTGGCCATGGTTCCAGTGCTCGACCCAACCCGCCAAAGCCCAGCTCCTGTAACGCTCGCAGCGTTGCCGCCGGGATAGTCTCTCTACGTGCGACGCGAGCAATTGCCATGTGTATGTCCGCATCTGCGGCGAACGGATGGCGACCCAGCAGGCTTTCAGCCAAAACGACGGCCAAACCGAACTGATCAGTGCGCCAGTCGATCAGGGCAATATCGTTATTGAGCTGCTCCGGTGCGGCGTACGCAGGCGTGCCGGGCCCCTGCATCATGAAGTACTTCGTGAGTGTTGGCAGATCGAGCGCTCGGACTATGCCGAAGTCCGTCAGGACTGACTCTGTCTCGGATCGAAAGATGATGTTGGCGGGCTTGATATCTCGATGAACCAGCTTCCGTGGGAGGAGATGATCGAGCGCGCTAATCATTTGCACAGCAATCTCACGCACGACATCAGGAGGGAGGACGCTACTACCTCTGCGCTGCTCCAACGTACCGCCGGAGAGATACTCCTCTACCCATACCCAGTAATTCGCGCCCTTGTCGGAGAAGGAGAATGCTTGCTCGAGCTTTGCGATTGCCGAGTGCGAGCAGCCACGCTGCGCGTCGCATTCGCGCTCAATCCGCGCTTGCGAGTTGGGCCCGAGTGCCGCGACCTTGAGTGCAAATGCCTTGCCGCCCAACTCGATCAGATGGGCGCTTTTGAATGCACCCGTACCGAGAGGCCGTATATAGGCGGCGCTAAGCTGCGCAGAGGCGTTCCGAGCGACGTCTTCTAGTTTTGGTGGCTGCATCGTTCAGTCCGTCGAAAGTCGAGTGAGCCAACTGGGCTACCCAATCCATTAGCGGGCAAACACTGGGAGCCTCGATCAGTACGCTGATACCTGAGCGTGAGATGCTACAGAGACCGATCTGGCGCGCATCGAAGTGCGCGAGATGTCGAAGTGCACGAGGGGCTACGTCTTCCGGCAGCAAGACATACGTCCTGGTCGCGTATGCCGTGTTTCGATAGGCTTGGTCACAAGCAATCTGCCACCGATTGAGCTTCGCCTCGATTGCCAGGAGGGCACCGCCGGCGCTCCGCACCAAGATATCCGTTCTCCCGTGGCGATAGTCCCACTCCCTGATCAGCTCGACAGGACCCCAAGGAGAATCCCCGCCTCTGAGGCATCGGACAGCAGTGTTCACGAGTTGTGTCTCTGTCTTAAACACTCACACCCCCGGTTTGGTCTCGTCCTGAGCGGGCGCAGCGTACTCTTTGCAGGAGCAAGGCGCCACGAGTCGTGATACAGATCGCGATCCAGTTCTCTCTGTGCTCATCTTGCCGCAACGGCTGCCGCGATGATCAGCCCACCTACGGTCCTGGTTTGGCTGCGTAGCTGCGGAGGTCCGACGACTGCAAGAGAGTCGGCCATGCGGCGTAGTCAGTTGTGTTCTTGCTCCATCGCAGGGATGCATATCCTCCCAATAGTCGGTGACCGACCCATCGTGTATCTATAACGGGTGGCTGATTCGGCAGGTTAGCTAGTAGGAGCATGCCCATTAGCCTAAGCCACGCAGACTGAGGTACCGGCTCCAATCCGTACGCGTGAAACGAGCGGCCACTACTAAACAGCTGGAGATGGATGCGCAGATCGTGATCTGCCCACCGCACGACCTCGTCAATTGCATCAGTTTTCGCCGCAAAGTCGACCATCGGAATGTGCCTTATGCGCCTACCCTTCACCAATAGTGAATGCATCGCTAATTCTTGGTTGGGTTCGAGATCGCTCAGCTCCTGTTCCAACCATCGTTCAGTAACTCTCTCGAGCGGAAGTTGCATCAGCACTCGCTGATCATTTAGCGACTGAGGCTTGTAGACATATCGCGAAAAATGAGCAGACCAGCCGTGCCCGATTGACGCCAGCCAACGTGGGACAAGAACGATCGGATGACTATTGATCTGAGGAGGCTTCATACATGTACGATGCTCCCCGCATAGAGGCGCTTGAACGTGACAATCGCATAGTCATCAGTCATACCAGATACGAAGTCCGTCAGCATGTGAGCTCGCGCTATCCACTCGGCCAACTCGCGTTGTCTCGCATCCGTGGTCGTAATCGAATTGGCAGTGTGCCTATACGCTAGAAGTTGCTTTGGGCTCAAGAAGCTGTACAGCGTAGGAGCGAGGCGGAACTGCGAATCCAGCTTGGGTGACTTTCCCGACAGGAGCTCGTGTGCGTCAACCGATGGAAGGTCCAACAACAGACCGAAGCGATCTAGGATCCCGGAAAGCACTTCGAAGCCCACGAGCTCACGCTGTCGAACGATGCGACTAGTGTAGAGGTTCTGCGCCGAGAACGCCTTCACAGCATCCAATAGCACCTTGGCTGCTTCACTCTTGTCGAGCAGGTCGAAGTACGACCCCCTCAATATCTCCTTTTGATGCTCCACGAATAGATCGGCTGTTTGACGGACCAGTTCGTTGGTCATGTCAGTCCGGAACTTCACGTACCACGCTAGGACCGACGCGTTCGCGCGCAAATCGTCCGCCTTCCTGGGCAACTCACGGAGGATCGATAGGACGACCTTGTTCTTGCTCTTTCCTGCAGTGCTGTCCATCCATCGCACGAAGTCTTCGCCTCGAACTACGTTCTTCTCGAAGGCATCTTCTATGTCGCTTAAGCAGTAGGAGATGTCGTCGGCCGCCTCCATAAGGTATGCAAGAGGATGTCGCGCATCTTCGGCCATCGATAGCGCTGCCAATGTAGTTGCAAGTCGATCGGCTTCTGTGAGGAACACACCAGCCTTCTTAATTTTCCTGTCACCCCGCATCCTGCCTACCTTGTCCGTAGCCCAAGGGTACTTCAGCATCGCTGCGAGCTGTGTGTGAGTTAGGTTGTACCCAAACTCATCGTTCACCCACTGGAGCTTTGTGGCCATACGAAAGCCCTGAGGGTTGCCGTCAAACTGCTCGAAATCTAGGTAGGATCGATCGAACGATTTGCGAACCGTCTGCGAGAATCTGGCGCGATACTTCTCGTTGTTCCGTTCGAACCACGACTGAATAGTCTTCTCGCCGAAGTGTCCGAAAGGAGGGTTGCCAACGTCGTGCATGAGACAGGCAACCTCGACGAAAGTCACAATGGCCGCGGCATAGTCCTGTGTCTTGGTAGCATCGAGACGCCCGAGCCACCCTTGTTGAAGCATCCTATTTACGACGACTTCTGCTATATAGCGTCCAACCGTCGCCACCTCTAAGGAATGAGTGAGTCGTGTTCTAACGGAGGCGTTCCATTCCTGGTCGAAGACCTGCGTTTTTGATTGCAGCCGCCGGAAAGCATTAGAAAACAGAATACGGCCTCGATCACTAGCAGCTTCTATCCTTGGTATACCGATTCTGTTCGCTTTTGATTTCCTGAAACGAGTTACTTGGATGAGTTGCTCATACCGCGCAGCGATGTCCGCGCCAATTTCTTTCTTCTTCATTTCCTTGTCTCCTTATTCGTTGTCGGAGCCGTCCGCATGGAATAGTTGACAGCAATACTCCAGCTGGAGCAACCGCTTGCGAAACCGCCTATCTATTGGTCTACGGCTCGCGGTTGTGGGGCTGTCCGCGGAGTTACCTGAAGTCGCTCGGCCTGACAGTGCGCCGACAACCGTTCACTCGACTCTCGGGGGCTACCGAGGAGCGCGAGGGGCATCTGACCGTTTCGGTCGCGCGGCGTTCGCCGCAAGTGGCACAACCGCGTTTGCACGTCGAGTCATGGGCACAGCAGGAGGACCTGCATGACGTTTTCATTTCGGTGGAGATTCGTACGCGCGGACCGTACAGCTATCAACATTCCCGACCCCGCATGGCAAGCACCGAACGACGGAGGAACCAGTCTGCACCTACGTGCAGCCGACCAAGGTGACTCAATCGCGAAGGCCAAGAACCTTGCTGCCATCGGTGACGGATTCGACAGCGAAGACACGGCGCGAATCGCAGGACTGAAGCTGAGGGACTGTCTGCTGGTTGCGTTCGCACGAGAACGCATTGGTGTCGATTTCGGCACTCGGGCGCCTGCGGGTGGCTACACGGCTGAAGGTCTAGAGTGGGCGGCGACGCTGCACGGCGTAACTGGCCCCGTACTGAATGATGTGCATGGCCTAACGACATTCAGAACGAACCCTCAACCGAAATTCATTCGGGGGGAAGTCTCGCTCAAGGTGCTCACGTCTAGTGACCACTTCGCACACACGCTGAGTGCAGCAAGCAAAGCCGCGCCTGCACTATCCGCACGCGAGCATCTGGCCTTTGAACTATTCAACCTCTCGATCTTTCAGTCCCGAGCAGAACTGCGCCTCATGCTCCTGGTCATGGCGATTGAGGCATTGGTCGAAACGTTGCCGCGTCCTCCGGCCGCCCAGCGACATGCGAAGCTACTTATGTGGCTCACTCGATGGAACCCCTGTCTGTCAGAGCAGGATCGCGAGTCGATGCTGGGTCAGCTTCAATGGTTGGAAGACGAATCCATCGGCCAGGGCGGCAGGCGTGTTGTGAACGGGCGCGTAGCTGGGCATCTGTACGGCGGCATCCCAGCGCCGAGGTTCTTCAGTCAATGCTATGGGATACGCAGCCGCCTAGTTCATGGAAAGAGTCCTTCGCACGCGCAGATCGCGGATGTGCTGAGTGAACTCGAATTCCTGGTATCCGACCTTCTCACCGCTCCCATCCTTGGCCAACGGCTGGCTTGAGTGAACGCGAGCAGACGGATGCTCGCCGCGAGCCGCCAGTGAGTAGCAAGCTACTGGATGTTGCCTTTGAAGACTTCTTTGAACGGCCGATAGTGGTGCAATACCTTGAGGATGCTTTCAGATGAAATCACCTCACCCGTGATAACACCACGTCCACAATTCTCGAAGATATTTACAGAACCATCATCATGCATGATGCACATAGCATCGCCAATTACATCGAAGTGAAGAGCCGTCTCCCTCGACTCTAGAATCATTTCCATCTTTTCCGCTACACCAATTTGCTCAAGCGTTTTGCAAAGTTGTGCCGCTTTGTTCATTGGTTCCATCGATCTTCTCCCCTGATCGCTGTCGGCATATTACGGCTGTAGCGCGCTGAGGCGCATTCTCACTGGGGTCGCACGTCCGCGGCAATCCAACCAGCGATGCCCGCAGATTTCGCTGCACCTCTGATGCCTGCCCTTTAATGTCCCTCACCATCCGCCTGACTACTGCCTCGAATTGACAACTCCCTGGTGCAGCAATACGCTCCGACCCACTGAGTAGCTCGGCGTGACACGCGCTGAATTACCCAGACCAGCCGCGCCTCGGGGATAAGTCAGGGGCAACAGTGATGCGGTTTGGCTCTGGGACGCATGAGGCGATATGGCTACTCGGTCGACTTCAAGCAACGTCGTTGGATGAGCGTTGCACCTACTACTTTCAGCTCTTTGCATCGTTGCCGCCTTCGTTCTCTCGTTTGCTGAGAAATCGAACGGCCTAGCATTCGTCACGCTTGGCCTCGTATTTGGATTGTGGGCCTCTGCTGTCTTCTCACACTCCGGAGTGACAGTGAGAGATGTAATCGAGGTCTTTCGGATGCTTCGCTCGCGAGATCGATAACGCAGTTCTGAGCATGCAGTGCGTCGCTTGGAACAGCCATGTCGTTGCGGGACTTCTGCGGGACTCAGTTCCGCCTCGTCGTGCTCAGTCATGCTCGGTAGAGAATCTGCAACGGACGCCCCGCGAGCGTGACTATCAGAATCAATCTCTTACACCTTGCCGAATTCCCTTTCTCTCCCCTGCCCTAACTTCGAACCAGGTGGTCGGGGGTTCGAATCCCTCCGGCCGCGCCAAATCGATCATTGTCTATTCCGGTTACATAGGTAACGTTCTATACCGGCGGTGAGTGTCAAGGGAGTTGTCGCGTCGGCGCGGCATTCGATGCTCCCTGTGGATTGAGGATCACCGTTCCGACCGGCGCCCAGTTTCGGGTCGATCGAGTCCACCGCTCCGGATTCAAGTCACGAGCTCGCTGATAGAGCTCATGTCGCTTCGCAAGGATCTGCTGCTCGCGTCCGCTGTGGCGTTCGTCCGGTGTCACATAGCGGATAGCGCTGTGCCGATGCTCCTCGTTGTACCAACTCACGAACTTCGTCATCCACTGCTGTGCGAAGGCAAGGCCCGCGAACGGCAGGCGCGGATAGGCCGGCGTGTGCTTCAGAGTTCGGAACAGCGCCTCCGAGTAGGGATTGTCATCCGACACATGTGGGCGGCTGAACGACGGAATGACTCCGAGCCACTGCAGCGTCGCGATGAGAGTACTGGCGTGCATAGGCTTGCCATTATCTGAGTGGAGCACAAGACCTTTAGGATCGAAGCCGCCTTGGTGGCACGCGTCACTGATGAGCTGTGCGGCAATTTCCGCCGAGTCGGCTTCTGCAATTCGCCATCCCACGATGCGGCGGCTCCAAACATCCATAACCAGGTACAGGTGCAGGTAGATGCCTCGCACGGTTGTCGGCAACCAGGTGATGTCCCAGCTCCAGACCTGATTGGGACGTGTTGCACGATGAAGGCTGACGGCACGGGTGATATCTGTCCGGCTAATCGCTCGTCGTGCCCTGCGCATTCCATAGCGGCGCTGCAGCCGGTAAAGCGTCGACTCCGAGGCCACGTACAAGCCCTCATCGGCCCATTGCGGCACAAGCTGTTTCGGGGAAAGGTGAGCGAAGCGAGGACTCACCATGAGTCTTACGATTTGAGCCTGTTCAGTGGGTCGGAGCGCATTGTGCGGGCTGTGTTGTGGCCCACAGCGTCGATCGTCGGTATCGGGATTCCTGCGCCAACGCTGCACCGTGCGCGCGGAAATCCCAGCGACTTGGCAGGCTTGCCGTAAGCGCACACCGCCGCGCTGTGCCTTGTCGATCGACGCCACGATCAATTGGCGTTCGGCTCTTCGGTGTCGTCGTCCTCGTCGGATTGCAGATTCGCTATCGTTTTTTTTAGAACGAGAAGAGCAGCAGCCTCGGCCAACGCCTTTTCCTTGCGTGCCAGCTCTCGCTCGAGCTTGCGGATTCGAGTGATCGCAGCGGGCTCTCTCCCATCATCCTGCAAGGCAATCCGCCAGCGCTCATAGTCCGCGAGCTTGACCCCTTCTCGATCCAGGTAACCGCGCAGCTGCTCGCCGCTCAGCCCAGAGGCTTCGGCCAGTACACGAGCCTTCTGCTCAACCGTCCACTTCCGCGCTTTAGCCTTGTCGGATGCCACCAGCGGCAGGCTACGCGCCTCATCCAGCCAGCGCGACAGGTTCTGCTGCCTGATGCCCGTCTCTCGCGACAGCTCCAACGCGCTCACAGGATTCTTGCCAGTGAGCCGTTGGACCATCTTCTGCTTGAACGCGAGCGAATATGGCCGGGTCATGCTGTCGCTCTCCCCTGGAGATCAGCTCAAGATAGAGCCGAGCGACAACTACCCTGACACAGGGGGCCGGAGACATGGGTGACACTTTTGCGCTGAAGGGATTTTCAGCGCTCTCGATCCGGCATGTCTCGTGATCGAAGAATCCTACATCGCTCCTGATCACCCCTTACACAACCTGAGCGGCGCGCGCGGTCACTCGATGACGTCGCTCAACGCCTACGTCGTTCCATGTACCACCTTTGTGGTACGCGCGCGCGAGCGCGGCATTCGCCGGCGCGACATCGGTCATCTACGCATTGATTGCTGCGCTGGGTAAGTGGATCATCCTCGCCGGTCGCTCGCTCACCAGAACGTCAACGCGGCTCGGCAGTCTACTGCTAGCACACAAGGACGCCTCAGCTATCTGCCAGCTGAGTTGAATGCGGCGACTGCTCATCGAGAGCTGCGGCTGCGCGAAGAAGCGCGTGAACTCAACTTCGGGACACGCCTGGACGCACCAACTCAGATGAAGAGATCTGCAATGCACTTATAGAAAGTCGTGATCCCGATCGCCGCGTCGGGCGCTTCGAGTGCCCACAACAAGCACGACGAGCTAATCGTTCGATTCCAAAAATTGGGGAGTACATGATGATGAAGAACCTGTTCCTGGCCTTGGCAAGCTCCGCAGCACTGATGACTGGAGCCGCGCAAGCAGCAAGTGCTGACTATCTCATCCGCATCGATGGAATCGGTGGCACCTCTAATGTCGTCGGATTCGAGGACTACATAGCAGTCGAATCGTGGTCACTGGGGTTCACGCGCGGTGTCTGCCAGAGCCTTCACTTCGTGAAGCAGATGGACACAGCGAGCGCCCCGCTCACTGGGGCCACGATACTTGCTACGTTCTATCCAAGCGTCGTCTTGGTGGCGCGCAAGGCGGGCGGGGACGGGAGTGCATTCACGTATATGAAGCTCACATTGACCAACAGTGTCTTTACGAGCTTCCAGACGGGTGGATCCAACGGCAGTTCGATCCTGCCGATGGAGCAGATCAGCCTGCAGCCGTCGTCCGTCAAATTCGAAGCATTCGAACAAGACCCGATCGGGGGCGGCATAACGTTGGTGGCGACGAACAACATCTCCTGCCAGAAGCCGAAGTGAACCCGCAGGTATGCGTTGCGAAATTTCCAAGAATCACAATGGGAGATCATCATGTTGAATGAGCACTTTTGTGCAACGGGATCGGCGGTGGTGTCAGCCGCGCTGATGCTCGTCGGGTCGATGCAAGCGGGATACGCCGATTCCCTGGCGGCCGTCGATGGCGGGACCGCGAGCGGGCTCTGCGCGACCAGCTATCCGGGAACGAACGGGCCGGATCAGCTCTCGTCCTGCCAATGGGACATGCGAGTGATCAATGCGGGCGTCGCTCATGCGAGGCCGGCCACCGGCGCCGGCGTGACCGTCGGTATCATCGACAGCGGTGTCGACCTCAGTCACCCTGATCTTGCGGGCGGGATCGACGTTGCCCGTTCGTGCTCGTTCATCAACAACTCGACGCCAACTGCGGATCCGCAGGAGGTCGCCAACGGTAACTGCTCGAACAAGGCAGCCGTGCAGGACCTCCAGGGTCACGGTACTCACGTAGCTACCACGGTGGGAGCTCGCGCCAACGGTTTCGGCATCGTCGGCGTGGCGCCCGGGGCGACTATTGTGGCGTTGAAGGCCTGCACCATCGCTGGCTACTGTTTCGCCGATTCCGTGGCGGCGGCGCTGCGCTATGCGGGCAACCAGCGATTGAACGTCGTCAACCTCAGCCTGTTCGCTGATCCATACCTCTATTACTGCGCGAACGAAGCTGGCCAGCGCGCGATCCTGCAGGAACTGCAGGCTGCTGCTCGTTACGCGCAGCAGCGCGGTGTTGTCATCGTGGTTTCAGCAGGCAACGAAGCAGACGATCTTAACAATCCGGTGAGCGACGACATCAGCCCCGACTGGCCGCCCGATAGCGCGATCGAGCGCGAAATACGTAACAACTGCCGTGTCGCACCGGCCGAACTGCCGGGCGTTGTCACGGTGTCTGCAACGGGCGTGAACACGCTGGCTGGCTATTCGAACATCGGCTCGGCCGTGGATGTTGCGGCTCCGGGTGGCGATGCTGCACAGACGTCGCCGACGGTATTCGGACGTGGTCGCATCCTCGCCGGTTGGACGAGCACGGATGCCGCTGGGGGATGGGAGTTCTACAGCGCGACGAACCGAGCCATCGTAAGCGGTGGTGCGCGGTATGTCTGGATCAGCGGCACGTCCATGGCCTCGCCGCATGTTGCGGGCGTCGCGGCGCTGATTCGACAGGTGTACCCGAAACTATCGCCGGGAGCGGTCGCAGCGAAGATTCGCGAGTCCGCCACTGCCATGACCTGTCCGGCTGGGTGGCCAAGTAATGACTCTCGGCAATGCACGAGCGAGGATGGGAAGACGTCATTTTTCGGCGCAGGAATGGTGAATGCCGGGGCCGCCGTTCAGTAACGGACCCCGACATGCCTCAGAGCTGATTGACTGCGCAACACGAGCCCCGGCCTTTCGCAGAGCACGCTGGGGCTCGTACGCGCTACATCTCCCGAATCACTATGCGCACGCCTGACGCGGCGAGCGCTGCGATCAGCTCGTCGAAAGCCGCGCCGACTACGACCTGCTCCGGCGTCGCGGGCGATCGCGGCGGACGCGCAAGGCGGCCAGCGGCGGCGAGGCGCGCCACGATGCTCGCCGTGAAGGCGGTCGTACGCGCCATCGACGTGAAGACACCGTCGTGGTGATCGACCATTTCCGCGCGCAAGGCGCGCGGCCGGTCGCCGCTGCGGCCGACGACGTCAACGCGCAGGAGAGTGATATCGCGATCGGCGTCGCTCATGCGCACGGCCGGCTCCAGCACCGCGTCGAGCACACATTTCGGCGACACACGTACGCCGTCCACCTCGATGGGCTCGGCGTTCAACAGTCCCGCTTCCTTCAGAAACGTGGCTTTTGCCGCGTAGCCAGGCCAGCGGATCGTCTTCTGCGTGCCGCGTTTGAGATTCGTCATGCATTTCAGGTCGAGGAGCCATGGCATGAAGCCTTCGTGCCAGGCTTCGAGCTCGCCCAGCCCAGCGAACGCGACCGGCTCGACGCCTGAATAGCGCGGCACGGCCGCGAGCTTGCCGTTCTCGACCGCGTATCCATCGGCGGGTTTCAGCGGAAGGCTGCGACCGCCGAACACGATTTTGTAACCGAGCGGTCCGGTCGGATGCTCCGGCACTCCACCGCACTTGATGTGCACTTCATCGACTTCGTCGAGCTGTTCCGCGAGGTGTCGAGCCAGTATTTCCGTGAGACCGGGTTCGACGCCGCAGCCGAGCACTACGAGGCCACGGGCGCTGCTCAACCGCGCTTGCGCGCTCGCCCACTCGGCGTCGGGTACTCGCGCGAGGTCGATCACCGGCGCGCCGCGTTGCGCCGCCGCTTCCATCACGCCTCGCGCGACCGCCCAGGGCAGCGCGGAGATCACTGCATCGGCTCGCACGAGTAGCCGGTCAATCGCGCTCGCGTCGCGCACGTCCGCGACTTCAATGCGTAACCGTTCGGCGCGCGGCTCACCAGCTATGCGCGCCATACAAGCGTCGAGGCTCGATTGCGAGATGTCCGCCACCGTGACGCTGCTCGTCGCTGGATCGCGCAGCGCCTCCGCCGCAGCCGCCGGACCCATGAGCCCGCCGCCCAAAACCAGAATGTGCATCGCTGTTCCCCGTCTAACGTTTGATCGCTCGGCGCGTCAACGAACTGGATTCGACGCCAGGCACTATACTTCCACGACGATGGCGCCCGAGAACAATCAACCTCAGACGGATGGCCACAGTGCGCCCGAGCATGTGTCCGTGAACGATGAATCTGCAACGAGCGACGACGTGCTCGAACGCGGACTCGGCGGGGCTGCAGCAACGGCCATCATCATGGGCGGCATGATCGGCTCCGGTATCTTCCGCGCGCCGAGCATCGTTGCGGATCATGCAGGTTCGCCAGGCATGAGCCTCATCGTGTGGGGGGTTTGCGGGCTCGTCGCGCTCTGCGGCGGACTGTGCGTCGCGGAGCTTGGCGCGATGATGCCGAAGACCGGGGGATTGTACGTGTATCTGCGCGAGGCGTTCCGCTCTCGTTTTATCGCGTTCTCGTATGGCTGGGCCGCATTCTGGCTCATCTGGCCGGTATCGATGGCGGCCGTCGCTGCGGTGTTCGCGACCTATCTGGCGGTGATTGTCGAGGCGGCCACAGGCGTCACGCTCGGCCTCGCCGGTGAGCGCACCGCGGCTGCGACGTGCATCATCGGACTTGCCGTCGTGAACTGCGCGGGAGTGCGCCCAAGCGGCCACCTCACCACGATCGTGACGACATTGAAGGTGGGCTCGCTGCTTGCGATCGTCACGCTCGCTGCAGTCCTGGGCGCCGACCTACCCGCGTCGGATGCTGCCGGCGAGGCGTCTGCAGCGACGGCATCCATTCAGCCCGCGGCGTTTGGCGCGGCGATGATCACTGCGCTGTTCGCGTTCGAAGGCTGGACGTACGCAGGCTACGTCGCCGGCGAGATCCGCGCTCCGCAACGGACCTTGCCCCGCTCCGTCATTGCAGGCGTGCTGGGCGTCACGGGGCTCTATCTCGCGGTCAATCTTGCTTACATGTCGGTCTTGCCGTTCGAGCAGTTTCGCTCGTCCGATCGCGTCGCAGCCGACGTCATGAACGTGCTGGCCGGTCCCGCCGGAGGATTGGCAGTGTCGGCGGCCGTACTGATCTCGACGTTCGGCGCCTTGCATGTGCTACTGCTCGTTGCGCCGCGCAGCGCTTATGCCCTTGCGCAGGATAAGCTGTTCTTCGAGCCGCTGATGCGCGTGCATGCGCGCCGGCGCACGCCGATGCACGCCATCGCGGCGCAAGCGGCGCTCGCATGCGCGTTCGTGCTGTCCGGCCGCTACGACGAGATCATCTCGCTTGCCGCTTTTCCGACGTATCTCTACGTGCTGCTCACGCTGATCGCAGTTATGGTGTTGCGCCGGACGCGCCCCGACGCGCCGCGCCCGTATCGTGCCTTCGGCTACCCCGTAACGCCGCTCGTATGCGCAACGGTGGTGACCGGCTATCTGCTGACGCTCCTGATGGAGCCCACTGCGCTCGTCCGCACCCTGCTCGGCCTCGCGATCGTCGCAACGGGTGTTCCGTTCTACTTTCTGCGTAGCAAGCGTCGGTCCGGGTGAGCGTTCTATTCCGGAGCCTAGGTAACACCTGTGCCTCGCACGGATTCCCGCGCGCGGTCTCTCTACGCACGCTTCCCAGGTGCGAACGCGCGGTAGATCCGAGCCAGCGCCACATCCTTCGTCCCGGGCTCGAATAGCTGCTCGATGCTCGACTACGCAATGAACCCGTCGCGAGACATTCTTTGCATGACGCGCGCGGCTTCTCATGGCGCAGATTCCGCGTGCGCACGTTCGCGAAGCAGCAGTCGTCGCTCCCGCCCGGCGCAAGCGTGGGAGCGACCACCGTTCCATGCTTCCTACTGAAGGTTCATACGACGCAGCAGCGTCTGCCATCTGGGATCCGAGTGCAGGCTGTCGAGACGCGGATCCGTTTTCACGTAGTTCAGCGCGTCGCGCTCTTCGGTCACCTGGAACAGCAATCGGAAGGCTTCGTCGTTATCGCCCAGTGCGGCGTAGGTCGTTGCCAGCACAAACCACTGCGATCCCCTGGTCCGTTGCAGATCGAGGATTCTCCTCGCCTCGTCAGCCTTGCCCATCCGCGCGTAGATGCGAGCCACCGCGGGGTTGAGATCCTGCGCCCGCCCTGACACGTTCTTCTCTTTCTCATGGAGGGCAAGCGCATCGTCGTATCGACCCATCTCCTCATAGACATCCGCGAGCCGCGCATAATTTCCCGGGGCCTGCGGCTGCAACTCGATGGCCTGGTTCAGATGCAGAATTGCCTCATCGAATCTGCGCGCGCGATAGAGGATCCTGCCGAACGCCGACTGGACCGTCGGCGACAATGGATCCAGTTGCTCGGCTCGCTCAATGTGAGCGATCGACTCCGGGAAGCGCCCCAAGGCCATGAACAACATGCCTCGAAAGAAATGGGCATCCAGACTGTTCGGATCGAGTTCCAGGGCGCGGCCGAAATCCTGCTCAGCCCCCGGCCAATCCCAGTCGTACGAGAATTTGATGCGACCGGTCGAGACGTTCGCTGCCGCGAGCTGCGGATCAAGCTGCAACGCCCGAAGTGCGGCGGCGCGTGACTGCGCCTCCACTTGCTTCGGGGACTTCGTTCCCCACACACCTCGCCACCACCACGCGTGAGATAAGCCGGCATACGCGGCGGCGTACCGGCGATCGAGACGTGTCGCCTGCTCGAAGTGCTCGATTGCTCGCGTCAGGTCCTCCTCGTTCAGCCTCCACAGATAATGCTGGCCCAGCAAGTACTCCTGGTAGGCGGCGGGATCGACCGAAGCAGCCGATGCCAAACGCGCACGCTCTTCTGCCGTGATCTGAACCTGGATCTCTTCGGCAACTGCGCGCGAGACCTCACTCTGCAGCTTCAGGATGTCGGTCAAGTCGCGCTCGTATTCACGCGCCCACAGATGCGTGTCCGTCGCCACGTGAATCAGCTGCACGCTGATGCGCACGCGATCGCCGTTGCGCAGCACCGACCCTTCGACGATCG
Source organism: uncultured Gammaproteobacteria bacterium (assembly GCA_963838635.1). Classification (GTDB taxonomy): domain Bacteria; phylum Pseudomonadota; class Gammaproteobacteria; order Steroidobacterales; family Steroidobacteraceae; genus Steroidobacter. The sequence continues at coordinate 20,638 of CAWISC010000010.1, forward strand.
CCTCCACGTTCAGCGCCTGAGCAATCTCAGGAAGAGAGCGGGTCTCACCTTTGAACCGCATCACCGACGTGCGCGAGACGACGCGCAGCGCGCGGATACGGGCAAGGTTACCGATGAGCGCTTCTGTCATGCCGTCGGCGAAGTATTCCTGCGCCGGGTCCCCTGACAGATTTGCCAGCGGCAGTACTGCGAGCGAAACAATCGCCGGTTGTCCGGCTGGCGCGCCTGGCGGATGGCGCAAGAGGTAGACCAGGACTCCCGCCGCGAGCGCGGCCAACCCACCGAGCAGCAGCCGTCGCCATACTCGCGGCTTGATTCCTGGCACCGCTGCAGGCGCAGGGCCTTCGCGCACCGCCTCGCTTCCTGCCGACTCTCGAACGTCCGCCACAAAGCGATAGCCCTTGCCCGGTACCGTGACGATGTATGTGTGCTCGTCCGGTTTTTCGCCCAGCGCCTTGCGCAGGATGGAGATGTTCCGCGCCAATCCGCCCTCTTCGACAACCGTGTCACCCCAGACCCGCCCGAGTAGCTCGTCCTTGGTGACGACGCGGTCGCGAAGCTCGATGAGGACAGCCAGCGTGTCCAGGACCTTGGGCGTCAATGCCACGGGTTGGCCGTACCGCCACAACAGTTTCTTGTTGCCATCCAGGCGGAACGGTCCGAACTCGTAAGTTGCCTGCGACGCGTTCATGACGCCTGAGAAGACTTTCGAAGAAAAAAGAAGCCCAGCTGCAAGGACTTGTGGCCGCCACCGCGGCCACCCTGCGGGCACGAGAGGTGCGCCGCGCCGGCCGATTCTATCGCGGCTCGACGCTCAACCGAATCCGCTTACGTGAAGGGAGAATCAGATGATATCCAGAATCCCGAGAGCAACAGCCGCTGCCTGGGTTGGCGCCTGGGCTCTCCTCGCTGCCGTCGCGATCCAATCGAGAACCGCCCTCGCCGATGAGTCCGCCCCGGACAATCAGGTGCTGGAGTGGAACCAGGTCTTTATCGACACGCTCATCGCGACGAAGACACCGAACTCCTCTAGCCAGCGGCTCGGCGCGATTGTGCACACGGCGATCTTCGATGCCTACAACGGTGTCGAGCGACGCTACCGACCTATCCTCGTGCGCCCAAGGGCGGCCCCTGGTGCGTCGCGCCGAGCTGCGGTAGCTGCCGCCGCGTATACCGCGATGGTCACCCTGTTCCCGTCCCGGCAGTTGGAGTTGGATTCCAGCTATGCGGCCTCGCTCGCGGCGCTGGGTGACGACTCCGCGGATTGCGGCTTGTCGCGCGAACACGCTATCGCTTGGCACTCGCGCGAGCGCGCCAATGCGTGGCAATCGCGCCAGCGCGGTATCGCGTGGGGCACAAAGGTCGCGCAAGCAGTGCTCGCGCGGCGGGCGACCGATGGCTTTAGCGGCGACTACATTGCCTTCAGCGGAGGTCCGGCGGTGGGCCAATGGCGGCCAGTTGAGCCGGCAACTGCCATGAGCGCACAGGGATTGGCGTTCACTGCTCCGTTCGTTTTGCTTGCGAACACCCAGTTTCGACCGCCTGCGCCACGCGCTCTGGACAGCGCGACGTATGTCGACGACTTCAACGCGGTCAAGGCGCTTGGTCGAAAGACTGGTTCGACGCGCACCGGGAAACAGACAGCGCTCGCTCCTTTCTGGGAAGGCAACGCAAGCGTTCACTGGAATCAGGCAGCAAACCAGATCGCACGCGCCCACGGCCTTTCGACCTCCAGCACCAACCGCCTGCTCGCGGTGTTGAACATCGCAATGGCGGATACGGCTTTGACCATCTGGAGCGCCAAGCGCTTCTATGGCGAAGATGCGGCGGAAGTGACATGGCGGCCGATTACCGCCATCACGCTGGCAGGAACTGATGGCGACCCGGGCACGGTTCCGGACGTCGCTTGGGAACCTCTCGTCACCACACCGTCCCACCCGGAATATCCTGCCGGACATCCCAGTCTCAACGGGGCAGCCGCGAGCATTCTTCTCGCGCACTTCAACGACCGACAAAGATTCACGCTCACGACGCCTGGGCAGCCGGACCGCACGTACACCAGCATCAGGCAGGCGCGCGCCGACGGTAACAACGCGCGAGTGTGGGGCGGCATGCACTATCCGAGCACGGTCGCAATCAGCGATGCAGTTGGCAGAGCGATCGCGCGCTACGTAGATCGCAACTCCATGCAGCGACCGCATTGGCGGCGGAACGGACCGGGGCATGCAGTCGATGCTGAGGATCGAGCAGTGATCGATGAGCGCGCTCCATGAATCAGTCAGCTCGGCTGGCGATTGGCCATCAGGCTGCGGGACCTTTGCGAACTCAGCCCTGCTTCCTAACGAAGATCTTGCAAGGGCAACGCACACTGAAGTCCGCTACTCCTGCGGCGGAAACTCGACGACGAATCGCAGCCGGCGCAGGAACCCCTCATCGATGTTCTGACGTGCATTGGTCGTGAGGATGGCGAGCCCGTCGAACGCCTCGATGCGCTGGAGCAGTTGGGACACTTCCACATTCGCGTAGCGATCATGCGAATCGCGCACGTCCGAGCGCTTGCCGAATAGGGCATCGGCCTCGTCGAACAGCAGCACTGCGCCAGATTGCTCGGCCTCTGCGAACACTGCTGCAAGGTTCTTCTCGGTCTCGCCGATGTACTTGCTCACGACACGCGATAGATCGATGCGCAAGACCTGCACGTCGAGCTCGCGAGCTATGGCCGAGCGCTGCCAGCGTCTTCCCGGTGCCGCTGGGTCCGTGGAACAGCGCAACTCCACTCGCCTTCCCGACGAGCAGCGGCGCCAGCTCACGCCGAACCGCATCAGTCAGGCTACCGCTCTTCAGCCGCGAACGCGGATCGATGCGCTCGACCAGGTTCTCCAGGATCTTCGCCATTGTCTGAGGTCCTCCTCGTCAGGGGTTTTCAAGCCGCCAGCGGAAAAATCGCGCACGCGAGCGACGCCAGCAGCATGACCAGGCAAACCACCGTTGCCCACTTCAGCGTAAATCGCTGGTGGTCGCCGAACTCTACCCCTGCGAGACCGACCAGCAGATACGTCGACGGCACCAATGGACTGAGCAGGTGCACCGGCTGGCCGATCAGCGATGCACGAGCTATCTCGACCGGTGAGATACCGAAAGCGCCTGCCGCTTCGGCAACGATCGGCACCACGCCGAAGTAGAACGCGTCGTTCGACACGAAGAACGTGAACGGCAGACTGGCCAGGGCCGTGATCGGCGCAAGATAGGGACCGAGCGCTGGCGGAACGAGATTGAGCATGCTCTTCGCCATCGCGTCGAGCATGCCAGTGCCGCCGAGGATGCCCGTGAAAATACCCGCCGCGAAGATCAGCGAGACCACTGCAATCACATTCTTTGCGTGCGCTGCGACCCGCTCGCGCTGATCGGCTACCTTGGGATAGTTGATCAACAGCGCGAACGCAAACGCGATCATGAACAGCACCGGCAGCGGCAGCACGCCCAACACCAAGGCCACCAGCAATAGCAGCGTCAGGATCGCGTTGATCGCGAGCAGCTTGGGCCGCCGCAAGGCGTCAGCATCCGACTCCACAGGCACCAGCGCACTATCGGCGATGGGTGCCACGTCCGTCGCGGCCGCACTGAGCGAGAGGCGACCGAGGCGCTCCTTCTCGCGCCGGCCCAGCAGCCATGCAAGTCCGAACACCGCCGCGATGCCCATCGCCATCGCAGGCAACATCGGTACGAACACGTCCGCGGGCTCGACATGCAAGGCGCTCGCTGCGCGCGCAAGCGGACCGCCCCAGGGCGTCAGATTCATCACGCCGCTCGCGAGAATGGTCACGCAAGTGAGATTCAGCGGGTCGAGATGCAGGCGCCTGTAGAGCGGCAGCATTGCGGCGACGGTGATCATGTAGGTCGTGGACCCATCGCCATCGAGCGAAACCAACGTGGCGAGGAGCGCGGTACCGACGACGATTTTCACCGGGTCGCCATGCACCACGCGAAGAATCGCCCGGATCAGCGGATCGAACAGGCCGGTGTCGATCATCAGGCCGAAATACAGGATCGCGAACATCAGCATCACACCGGTCGGCGCCAGCGTGCGCAGGCCGGAGAGCATCATCGTGCCGAGCTCGGCTCCGCCGAACCCGCCGAGCAGCGCGAACACGATCGGCACGGTGATCAACGCGACTAACGGCGACAGCCGCCGCGTCATGATCAGCGTCATGAAGGTGGTCACCATGCCGAAGCCGAGCCAGGCAAGCACAGCGATCAGGCCCGCCGGATCAGCGGCAACACGACCCGCGATGCATGTTGCCCGTCGACGAACACGCGGTTCGTAGCCACGCGCATCTCCCCGCCGGCACCCTCCGCCGCACCGGTGTTCAAGTTGAGATCGAAGTGCGGAAAGTTGCTCGAGGAAACGTCCAGGCGAATGCGGTGACCTCGCTTGAACAGGTTCGACGTCGGAAACGCTGTCACCTTGATGCGGTACACCTGTCCCGGCGTCATCAGCGTCGGCCGCTCCCAGGAATCCCGATAGCGACAGCGCAGGATGCCGTCGGTCAGATTCATCGCGTACCCGTGCGGATAGTCTTCGTTGGACGGATACACGTCGATCAGCTTGATCGTGAAGTCAGTGTCCGGACAATTCGACGCAATCCACAGCTCGGCTTCGATAGCACCCGTCACCTCGACATCGCTCGCGAGCGGCGAAGTCTGAAAGACGAGCACGTCGGCGCGCTCGCTCAGCGCCGCGTAAGGTGGGCGCGAGCCGAAGAACGCGGGACTCTCGCGCTGATCGAACGCGCCGCCCACCATGATCGGTTGGCCCGAGGTCACCGTACCGCCGATCGTCGGGACGGGATGACGCGGATCGTAGTCGAAGCTGCGCGGCGGCGAATTCCCATGCGGCGCGGACTCGGACAAGCCCCCATCACCGTGCAGATAGAAGCTGGTCAGGACAGTTCCCGGCAGCGGCCATTGTTTCTCTGCGCGCCACTGCCCGCCATGATCCATTCGACCCGCCGCGTTCTTGCGGCCGGTGCCGCCACCCATGACGAAAATCCGTACGGCCGGCTCGCTGTCTACTGCGTTCTTCTCGTCCTTCAACCAGCGATCGAACCAGCGCATTCGCAGTGTCAGAAGATCAGCCGCGACATTGCCGCTGAGCAGTGCCGCCGGCCCGAAGTCGACGTCGCCGGCGAACGTCTCGTGGTTGTTGCCGTGAGTCCACGGCCCAAGAATCAGTCGCTGCGGACTGCGCTTGCGCCGCGCGAGCGCGACGTAATTGTCGGTAGCTGTCCGCGGGTACGGGTCGTACCACGACGACATCCACACAATCGGCACGTCACTGAAACGATCGTACGACCCTGCGGCGTAGATACCGACCTGCTTCCAGTAGTCATCGAAAGCCCCGTGCTCCCATTGATCGAAGACGTAGTCTTCATACTCCGGCACAAGACTCAACGGCGAGTTGCCCCGCGACCACGGCATGCGGGCGAACCACGCTTTGATATCGATGGCTTCGAGAGCCGCGCGCTTGACCGGATCCTTGCGAATCTCCGGCGCCTCGAGCGCGGCATTGAATGCCCAGGTGACCTGCTTGAGCTCGAAAGCTCCGCCTTGGCGAATGCCGCCCTGATAGGCGTTCGCGAACCCGCCGGAGTCGATGAACATCGCGGCGAGCCCGGGCGCATCGAGACAGGCCAACGCAGTCGTCGTATGCGCGCCGTATGACAAACCCTGCGTGCCGATCCGACCGTTGCTCCAGGGCTGCTTCACGATCCAGGCGCAGCAGTCGAAACCGTCCGGTCCATCGCTGAGATATTTGACGTACTCGCCGTGCGAGTTGCCTCTGCCTCGGCAGTCCTGGAACACCACCGCGTAGCCGTGGCTCGCATAGATGGTCGCGATCTCCTCGCTCGCGTGTCGCCGCGTCTGGCCCGACTTGCCGTACGGCGTGCGCTCCAGAATGACTGGCGCGCGCTTAGCTAACGCCCTGCCCTTGCTTGCAGGCAGATAGATGTCCGTCGCCAACTGCACGCCGTCGCGCATCGCCACCATGACGTCGCGTTGCACGACGACATCGAACGCGCCTCGGGCAACGTCGGCGAAAGATCGTGCCGGTAGTGCCAAAGCCGCCGCGAGCTGCAGAAAACGCAGCGCGAATTCGCGTCGATCGATCCGCTGCACGGCGCCGGGTGAGGACATCGCGCCAATGTACCCTTTCCAGACGCCTTCGATTACATTTGCCGTCCCGGCAGCGACCCGGTTGCCCGCGCTCGCAATAGGTCAAAGGGTCGATTGAGTCCAAAGCGCTGCGGTCGCACTGTTGAATTTCCGTTCGGTAGGGAGTCGAAAATGCATAACAATCGTCCGACGGCACGCGTGGCTGGCGCCATCGCAATCGCCCTCGCGTCCGGCGCTGCCAATGCAGCCGATCTGCAGAATTTCGTGGTCGACCTCTACGGTGGCGACGGCATCTCGCTCTCGTCGCAGGGAGGGCCGTTTGCCGCCGCGCATGCGGCGCATTTCACGGACGAGTCGCTCGAAGCATTCACGTTGCTGAATTCGGCAATCGCCTCGTCGTCGGGCACGTTCGCGTTCAATTCGACCTTCACCGGTATCACGTTCGACGTCGCGACGGGCGTGCCGGTCGAAACGCAGGACAGCCTCGGACCGCTGCTCGCGGAGAGCGCCACGACGCTCGGCAAGGGCAAGATCGACCTGGCTTTCGGCGTCTCGCGCTTCAAGTACGACCGCATCGACGGTCAGCGACTCGACAACATCGTCCTCGACTTTCCGCACGAGGATTGCTGTTCGTTCCAGGGCGGTATCCAGCGACCGCCGGCGGACGGCGTCATCAGCGGGTTCGAAACCGACCTGGTCCGCGTCACGCTCGATATCGATCTGGAGTATGACGTCTACGCCTTTTTCGCCAACTACGGCCTGACCGATCGATGGGACGTCGGCATCGTCGTGCCGGTGATCTCCGTGGACGCCAACGCGACCGCTCGCGCGGAAGTTGTGCCGGTCTCCGGCGCCACCGGCATTCATTCGTTCATCGGTGGGGCCGAGTCGGCGAACTCTGCCACACGCGGTAGCAAGACCGGCATCGGCGATGTCGTGGTGCGCACCAAGTACAACTTCCTGCGCTCTGAAGGCGGCGCTCCCGACCTGTCGTTCCTCGCGCAGATCACGGCGGCGACCGGCGATGAGAAGAACCTGCTGGGTACGGGCGAGACTCGCTACAAGGCTGGATTGATCGCTTCAAAGCGGTACGGCTCCTTCGGGCCGCACCTGAACGTTGCATACGAAACCTCGACTGGCGAGGACTATCTGGACAACATCACGTATGCCGCGGGCTTCGATGTGCGGGTGTCGCCAAAATTTACCGCAGGCCTGGACTTGCTGGGTCGCCACAACCCAGATCAGGAGCGGTCGACCGGACCGTGCTGGATGTGGCGCTATCGGCGAAATGGAATCCGTTCAAGGGCGCCAACGCACCGCTCAACGCGTATGTCATCGTCCCCGCGAATCGCGACCATGGCTTGCGGTCGGATGTCGTCTACGGCGTTGGAATCGATATCGTTCTTTGATCGCGATGTCCGGCACCGGCGCTATTTGCAGCGCCGGAGCCGCCGGTTGTACGTCTGCCACTGGGCGCTCGCCGCAGTCTTGCCGCGCATGTGAACCATGCTCTGACCATCGGCCGAGAAGTCGCCGAATTCGGTCACCATCGGACCGAGATTCTTGTCGGTCCAGAACATGGTAATGACACTGCCGGCGCGCTCATAGCGAACGACGGGATACTTGATCGTACGTCCGCCGCCGAGATCGAACGAGTACTCGTTCGCCGCAAACACGAGGCCGGGGCCCTCGCCGCACCAACTGCCCAGTAGACTAGGCTCTGCAGCAGGGGCCGCGACTGGCGGCGGCTGCACCGCCGGCGCAACCGCAGTCGAACCATTCGCGGCAGGGTTCGTTGAAGTATTGGATGTCGATGTCGGCGCTGGCGCGCTCGCTGCAACCTGTGGGCTCGGCGTCGCTGCAGCCGGTTTTGCATCGACCGGGCGCAGCGATTGCAACGCCGGGACATCCACCAGCGCACGTTGTACGGCAGCCAGATAAGCGTTGTGTGCAGTGGCGTCGGATGCGAGATCGGCCAGGCGCCGTTTGATCGTGGCAAGCCAGGCCGGATTTCGCGACCGATAACTCTCGGGCGCCGCCGCGCGATACGTCTCGACCAACGACGACAGTGCCGCGCGATCGATTGCTTGCGGCGAGCTCAGCAGAGCGTCGATGCGGCGGCTCGCAGCGGTTTCGATGTCGGTCACGAGCTGTTTGAAGCGAGGATCGTCCCTCTGCACTGCCGAGCCGCTGCGAACGAGTTGCCACGCTGTTGCGATGTCGCCGGACTTCAGTCTCGCTTGCGCCGACGCCGCCACAGCATCCGTAAGCATGGCCGGAGCGTCGCGCACTACGAACGCATCGTCCTTCGCCGCGATCTTCTGCAGTTCCGCCAACGTGCTGCGGGCACGATCGAATCGACCCGCTTTGATCTCATTGCCGAAGCGCTGTTTTGCCGCATCGACCCTGGCTGCCAACTCCTCGGCGGCGCGCTCGACCTTGTTCCGCTCGGACGCCTGCGTCCATTGCGTTCGCTTCGTCTGCAACGCAGCTGACTTCGGAGTGAGTTGTTCCGCCTTGTCCAGCAGCTGCGCCGCTACCGTGAAACGCTTTTCGCCGATGAGCCGCCCGGCTGCATCGAGATACGTCGTGGCCAATTGCTCGCGCGCCACGGACGCCGCATTTTCGCTGCCGGCAGTCCTGCGCAGCGCCGCGAGCGCCGCGTCCGCTTCGCGTTGCCAGGCTCCATCGGCCGGCTGTGCCCGATCGATGACGGCTCGAAATGCATCTCGTGCCGCGGCGAGCGCGCGATCCTGCGCCTGGCGAGCGGCCTCGAGCTGCAACGCTTCGACCTGTGAACGTGCAGCAGGAATCTCGGCAACGCCGGGCAGATGAACCGCCGCTTCTGCCAGCAACGCCAGTGCGGCGTCGAACTGGCCCGCCTTTGCCGAACCAGTCGCGCTTGCAGCGATTCGCTGTGCTGCGCCCGCCCGGGCGGATTGAATCGATGAATTTCCCGGGTCGAGGGCAGCAACCGCCGAGATGCGCGTGCCGAGCAACTTCAATCCCGCCGATGTCGGCGTGAACGAATTGAGAGCAGCGCGCAATTGCGCTTCGGCGGCGACGACCTTCTCGCGCTGCGCAGTCCGCGCGGCTTCGCGCTCCGCCGCCAGGCTTTCACGTGCGCTGTCTCGTTCCCGCTGCCCGATACTGGCCATGTCCTGGGCGATCAGAGCTTTCGACTCGTCGGCGCCGTCAATGGCAAGCGCTGCATTGAGAGCCGCCCGCGCTTCGTCCCACTTGCGTTCACCGCTCAGTCGTTGTGCTTCGCGCCGTTGCTCGGACACGGCGGCAGTCACGATCGCACCCAGGTTGGGATCCGTGGGCGCTATGGTGCGCAGTTGATTGATGACTGCCTCGATCGATGCCCCACCAGAAGTTCTCGTGCCGGGTGCGGCGGCCAACAGGCGAGCTTGTGCGACCAGCTCATCGCGACGGGCGACGAACCGTTCACGCCGATCTCGCACGCGGCTTGCTGCCTCGGTCAATCCTACTGCGTCGAATACAGCGACGTAGCGACGCTCGAACGCAACTATGTCGTCGATGGTCGCGATGCCGGTAATGACCTCGTAGTCGTTGCCGAGCAGGGGGCCTACGCTCGCCGCGACGCGACCCAACACTCGATTTCCGGGATCGATGTCGTGCAACTCGACCAACTCATCGGTGACCGATGCGAGCCGCTCGAGGCTGGTCAAGGCAGAAAGCTGCGATTCGATCTGCGCCGCCAGCTCAGCGCTGCGGCGTTTGATCTGCGCCCGCTGTTCGGCAGAGGCAAGTTTGTCCGCAACGTCGCGGAGCAATCCGTCGCGCGGCGCCAGTCGCGTGCCGTCGGCAAGCAGTGCGCGCGCGTTGTCCAGATCATTGGCATTGATTGCCGTTTCCGCCGCCGCCGCAAAAGCGCCGCCGAGACGCGGATCCACCAACAGCGGATGACTCGGCTCAACCAGCCGGATGCGCTGTATCACTCCTTGAATCCCGCTGTGTTCCTTGCTGCTCAATAACCGGCCAGCCGCGAGATAACCTTCGTACTGTTCCGCGAGCTCGGACAAGTAGCGCTGCTTACGTGTGGCCACTTCATCGCGTAGTTGCGCCAGCTCCGCCGCATCGGGATACATCGTCAACCCGGTGTCGAGTGTCGACTCGGCCTTGGCGTACGCGGCATCGATCTCGCCACTGTCGAGCATGGCGCGAATCTGTTCGCGGTAGTGAGCGATGATTTCCTCCCGGGCGGCGGCGAGCGCTTCGCTGCGTTCGGTCGCCGAGAATGTCGCCATCCGCTCGATAGCCGCCTGCATTCTCAGCCCGTTGCCTGACTCCAGGTCCGCAATCGTTCGCGTCACCGGATACTCGATAGCCCACCATACTGCACCCGCCGCGATCAGCAGGATGATCGCCGCGCCGATTCCGGCGGTCTTCTTGCTCAAGCGCCAGCGCGTCGGTAAATCAGCAGCGCGCAGCCCATTGAAGAACTCGCGCGCACTCGGCGTGCGTGCCGCACGATCGAAGGCGAGCGCCTGAGCCAGGGCGCGATTCTGCCGCGCGCTCAGAGTCGGCAGCGGTTTCGGCGTGAGCTTGCGACCGCGCGCAACGATTGCCGACAGTCGATCGAAGGGATGATTGCCGCTCAGCAACTCATAACACACGCACGCGAGCCCATAGATATCGTCGCGTGGATCCGGTTCTGCAGATTCCTCGGCCATCTCCGGGCTGGCGTATGCGGGAGTCATGGCGCCCAGCAAACGACCGTCGTACACGGTCACATCGCCCTCGGCCTGGTTCGGTCGTCGCATCGCTCGGGCGATACCGAAATCGAGGACTTTCACCTTGCCGCCCTGCATGACGAAGCAGTTGCTCGGCTTGAAGTCGGCATGCACGATGCCGTGCTCGTGGGCATACGTCAGGGCGGCGCACATCCCCTCGATCAGTTGAATCGCTTCCTCATAGGGCACGCCGCGATCGTGGCCATTGGAATTGAGATAAATGTCGAGCGGCGTCCCTTCCAGCAACTCCATGCTGATGAAGATGGTGTCGCCGGTGCGATCGAAATCGTAGACAGTGACGATGTTCGGGTGCGCTAGCCGCTGCTGGCGGCTCGCCTCACGCTGCAGCATGATGAAAGCATCGTCGCGCTTCTTGAAATCCTCGCGCAGAACCTTGATCGCGACATACGGGTTGCGATCGCGCGCTTCGACCTTGAGCAGGTCGCGACCCTTGTACACGATGCCCATGCCACCGACGCCGAGCACCTCGTCGAGGATGAAGCGATCGCGCAGCCGGGTGCCGAGCGCAATGTTCGTACGCCCGACCGGAGCAGGATCGCTGGGAAGACTATTCGGCATGCTGACCGGCTGGTCAGTGCTCCGTCGCGAACCGGGAAGACGATCACGGGGCAGGTCGACCAGTCTGTGGTGCTGACTGATCGTATCGACGATGATGGTCTTGAGCTGTTGGAACTCGTCGGGCTCGATGATCCGCCGCTCGAGCGCCGTCTGGACTTCCTCGAGCACCTCATGCGCGGACTGCGGCCAATTGGTCAGCTGCGAGCTGACGCGCCCGGTCACTGCTTCAAACGCCAGCTCGCCGCGGCGAACCGCGAGCAGATCGTTGATCAGGGGCGCCGGCTTTTTCATGTCATGGCGGGAATGGCACCGCGAGCAGGAAGCCCGCGCGAGACGGTTGCTGTAACGCCGCCCTGGAGCCGGCGATTACGCAAGTACCGTCGCGTTGAAGGTGCACTACAGAGGTCGCAGCTACGGCCCGCATTTGCATCGACTATCGGCAGGGCGCTGGCTGACCATGCGCCGCGAGCCTGGACTCCCTAAGTTCTCGAATCGCACGTACCGTTGCCTTGTCACGTACAGTCGCTTATTGATATCAACAATCGCCGGGCGATGCCATGGTACGACCTCCAAGTCCACGCACGCCGCCAACGGCAACTCATTGATGCAATTCCGCAAGCGGCGCCTGCCAGGAAGGGGATGCCGGGCCGAGTTCCGCCCATTGCTGGCTCAATTTATCATCAGAATCAAGTGGTTGAAATACAACTATAGGGC
>CAWISC010000011.1:0-65726 GCA_963838635.1 uncultured Gammaproteobacteria bacterium
GCGGCGGAATCCACGGCGCCGCCGAAGGTGAAAGCCATCGTCGGCGGGACCGTCGTGAACATCGGCGGCGGCGCGCCGGTACAGAACGCTGTGGTGCTGATCGAAGGCGAGAAGATCAAGTCCATCGGTCCGGCCGGCACCGAAGTGCCTGCAGGCGCCGAAGTGATCCGCGCGGCGGGCACGTGGCTGATCCCGGGCCTCATGAACATGCATGTGCATCTCGGTCTCAAGCTGCCGGGGCGCGACCGCGCAGCCCTTGCCGAAGAGACCACTGCCGCGGTCACGCTGCGCATGATGGTCAATGCGCGCGAATCGCTCAAAGCCGGTGTCACGACCATCCGCATGCCCGGTTCCGAGGGCAACACAGGCGTCGCGGTTCGCGACGCCATCGCGCGCGGCGAGTATGACGGTCCGAGAATCTTCACCGCAGGCGGCGTAACGATGACGGCCGGCCACGGCAGCCGACCGGGCCAGACCTACAACGACGGTCCCTACGAGATGGTGAAGACCGCACGCATGAAGATCCGCGAGGGCCAGGACTGGATCAAGATCGCGATCTCCGGCGGTGTCGCGACCGACGGTGATGGCGGAATCACCGAGTCGCTGATGACGCCGGAAGAGATGCACGCAGTCATCGACGCATCCCACCGCTTCGGCGTGAAGGTCGCTGCGCATTCAGGCTCGACGGCTGCGACGAACGCGGCGGTCGACGCAGGTATCGACAGCATCGAGCACGGCTACGACCTGGATCGTCCGCTGCTGAAGAAGATGGCGAAGCAGGGCACGTGGTACGTACCGACCATCATGGTCACGCATCCCGGCGGCCGCGAGTACTTCCAGCGGATCGGCTCGCCGCAGTGGTATCTCGAGCGACGCGAGTCGATCGGCAAGCAGCATTGGGTGACGCTCAAGACGGCCATCGAGGAGAAGGTGAAGATCGCGCTCGGCACCGACCAGATGCCGTTCGAGCCGAACGATGGCACGACTTCGACAGTGCGCGAGGCGGAAGCTTACGTCGAGGCGGGCATGACGCCGCTCCAGGCGTTGCGCTCGGCGACGATCGACTGCGCGACGATGCTCGATGCGAATGACGAGATCGGCTCGATCGAGGTCGGCAAGTACGCGGACATCCTCGCCGTCACGTCCGACCCGACCAGGAACATCTCCGCGCTGCGTAACATCGCGATGATCATGAAGGGCGGTACGGTTTATCGGAACGATCTTGCCGGTGCGCCGGAGCGAAGTGCGCCATGAGGGCGGCGGCGCTTGCATTCGCGGCGGCGATGCTGGTTGCGTTGCCGGGAACAGCCGCGCCCGCGAAAGCACCATCGCCAGGTTACACGCGAGCGGTTGCAGGCGACGTCGATGAGCTGCACTTCGTGCAGGTCAACGGCGTCAAGCTTGCGTATCGTCTCGCCGGCGGCGGCACGCCGGTTTTCTTCGTGCACGGCGAGGGCTATTCGCACGAACTGTGGACCAGGCAGATCGAGGCGTTCAGCAAGCAGCACTTGTTCATCAGCTACGACCGGCGCGGCCACGGCATGTCGGACGATCCGATCACCGGCTACTCCGAGACTGCGCACGCCGAAGATCTGAATGCGTTGCTCGTGCACTTCGGCATTCGCGAGGCGCACTTCGTCGCGAACTCGCGCGGCGGCGCGATCATAGTGCAGTTCCTGAAGCTGTATCCGCAGAAGGTTCGCAGCATCACGTTCGCGGATGCGACCATCGCTCTTGCGCCGATCACCAAGGAAAGCGCGTTCTTCAATGCGCCGAAAGCCATGGCCGGACCGCCGCCGACTTTGCAGCAGGCGCTCGCCGGGCGCGAGAACGCCAAGAAGTCGTCGTTCACGAAAGTCGCGCAGGCACGGCCGGAGCTCGCTGCGATCCAGGCGCGCATGGCCGAACAGTTCAGCCCGCGCGTTTCGATGAACCCGCAGCGCTCCGACTCGGCCTCGCCGATGCACATCGGGCCGTGGAACAGCCGCGACTTTCCCGATATGTCGCAGATGCCGCAGCCGATGCTGCTGCTGGTCGGCGAGCTTACGGACGTGTTCTTCATCGAAGGCGCGAAGGAAGCGCATCGGCTCTGGCCCAATACGCGGCATCACGTGATTCCCGGCACGGACCACCTGCTGATGCTGGAGGATCCGGACACCTTCAATCGCCTGGTGCTCGAGTTCGTCGCCGAGGTCGATGCACAGGTTGCGGGCCGCGAGAAATGGATCGGCCAGGTACCCGTGCGATGAAGCCGTTGCGAACTGTGCTCGCTGCGTGCGTTTTCCTGGCACCGCTTGCGCTGCACGCGCAGGACTACACCAAGTACGACACAGTCAACAACCCGCAGCGGTACGGCACGATCTGGGCGCCGTTCTATCGGAAGGCGGACGAGCTGACTGCGCAGACCCGCGCGGAATTCCCGAATCACCTCGACATTGCCTTCGGCGAGACGCCGAAGCAGCGGCTCGACGTGTATCTCCCAAAGAGTCCGGTGAAGAACGCGCCGGTGCTGCTGTTCCTGCATGGCGGCGGTTTCATGGAAGGCGACCGCGCGCACTATGGCTATGTCGCCAAGCCCTATGTGCAGAAGGGGATCATCACTGTCGTTTCCGGCTATCGCATGGCGAAGCGCGGCGTGCCGTATCCCGCGCAGAGCGACGATACGAAGGCTGCGATCGTCTGGATTCACAAGAACATTGCAAAGTTCGGCGGCGATCCGAACACGCTGTTTCTCAGCGGCCATTCCGTCGGCGCGACGTTGGCGGCAGAAGTGAGCTTCGACCGCAGCTGGATGAAACAGGCTGGCGTGCCGCACGCTGCGATCAAGGGCATCGCCGCGATCAGCGGTGACTATGACCTGAGCCCAGGCGAGAACGTCGACTACGCGCCGAGCGCCGAGCTCGAGGCGCGCGCCAGCCCGTTACGCCACATCGTCGATCCCGCCGCACTTGCGGTGGTTGCTGCCGGCACGAACGAAGGAAAAATGCGCGCTTCGTCCGAGGAACTGGAGCGGCGGCTGAGCGCCAAGGGCGTCAAAACGCGCTTGCTCGTGATGGAAGGCGCGGATCACAAGGATACGGTCCTGGCGCTGGGCGATCCTGGTTCGCCGCTGGCCGCCGCGGTGCTGCAGATGATCGAGACAGCGCCGGAAGCACGTGGCGCAGCCCGATAGTCAGGAGCTATTGGACTAGAAGCGTGCGATCGTAACACGCTCACGCAGAAGACGTTCGGCCCAGCAAATATCTCCGCTTTGTGTGAGGGTATTCGCAGCGGCTTCTCCCAGCAGCAAGTACTCCGACCTCGGTTGCAGAGAAAACCTGATTCTGCGATTTCCGATCGACCGCAGTGTTGACACTCGCAGATTGCAGTAGCAACGTATCCAACAAGAACTAACGAGCACGGATCACGATTCAAGCGTGAATCAAACTTGGCAATTGCCAAAGCGAGGGATGCGCGATCCGCGACATCCCCAGGATTCTGCGCTTTTGTGACATGCGGCTTGCCGCGCGTCTGCTTGCCGCACCAAGGCGGTCACGCAAGCGGGACAGTGGTAAGGATTCGTGTCGACGTACCAAAGAGTGGGATGACTGATCGGTCCCCAGGGAGTAGCACCATGAGCAGGTATTTTCGGCGGTTCTGCTTCTCGTGTATCGCATTGCTGGTCGCGACGCCGCTCGCTGCGACAGAGCGCTCGCACGTTGCAACCGTGAAATTCATCTATCCGGTTGCAAACGGCGATTTCGTCATCGGTCTGGACTCCGACAGTTCCGTATTGCACGTCGGGCAGCTTGCCGAACAAGTACTACCACGTTTACGTCGGGCAGTTTGGCGTGAATGCTGCAGGTTCGAGCAAGATGTATGCGGCCGCAATGCTCGCCTTGTCGACTCGCCTGAACTTGACTGTCGTGTTCGATGACGCAACCGCATTCTGCTATGTAAATCGCCTGACCGTGACTAACTGAGCCAAGCTGCAATGAGCGCGCAGTAACGGAGGACTACGACGATGGATCGGTCTTCATGTCTGGGAGTTGCGTGCGCGTTCGCCGCAGCGGTGCTGGTCCCGGCGTTGTCCCACGCCAAGGGGTTCAACGACAACTTCGTCGCAGCCACGGGCGAGCTCAACGGCGACGGCTTGACGGATATCTACGTCTCTCAGAAGCCGCGCATCGTCCCGATCGATCTCGACGGAATTGCTGTTCCGATCGCTCTGCCGCCGGACGTCCAACCCTTCGTGCTGCAGCGGCAAGCCGGTGGTACCTACACGATCGTCACGCCGCTGACCGCGCAGCAACGCGCTGCCGTTGCGCAGTGGCCGAAGACTTCTTCGCTCACGCTGCAGGCGAGCGATTTGAATCTGGACGGTTTCCGCGACCTGATCGTCAAGGGCATCGTCGCAGCGTCGCTCGGTACCAACGAGCAGCTCGTTTTCGCGAACTCCACCTCCGGAACGACCGCGAGCAGCGCGCGTCGCGTCGACCCGGAGCTCACGTCGTTCATGCAGGATGCGTACAGGTGGGTTGAGAATGAGGGCTATTTCGAGACCGCGTCGTTCTACAACAACTGGTTCACGCAGGTCGACGGTCCAACCACCACGGGCTGGTGGCGAGTGTCTTACCTCAGCCTCTGGGGCTATGGGGCGTCGGACAATCTGCCGTTCCTGGCGTATCCCCAAGCCGCGCACGATCCGGATACGCTGCCTCATGGATGCGGCAGCCTGCACTCCTGCGATTTCGATGAAGTTCAGCTCGAGTGGTACATCTTCGGGACAGCGACACAACACACCGCCGTATTCGACAATTTCAACAATCACTTCAACAATGACGCGGTGACCTTCGCGAAAGGGACGCACGCATCGATGCAGGTGCTGGCGAACATTCTTGCGGGCAAGCTGCAGGTGCCTTCCATCGGCGGTGGCCAGCGAGCACTGGTCGCGCGCGAAAGCAGCGTCGATGGTGTGCCGGCTGACGAAGATGTTTTCTGGCAGGACCTGCTGCTACGAGTAGTCTTGCACGACAACTACTGCGGCATCACGGCGCTGTGCCAGCCGCCGCCGACACCAGTGTCCAGAGTAGACATCGTCGTTGATCGCATGGGAGAGGGCTCCTACGTCTCGTCCTGCGGCGCGTCGATCAACTACACCCATGGCGTCTACCAGGTCACAGGGTTCATGCCGAATGTCACGCTCAATGGCTATACGCTGGAGCGAGGTGGACCGGACTCGACTGTTCCGGCGCGTAATCAGGATGCCTGTACCAACAAGCCGAAGCGCGTGCCGAAGGGTACCTACGCCTTCACGATCGGCGGGACGAGTAGGAATGTCTGGGAGAATGTTCCGACGCTCGATACTTCAGGCATCGGCCGCAGCGCCATCCTGGTCCATGCCGCCGCGGGCGGTCAGGGCACCATCGGTTGCATTCTGGTGAGCAAGACGTCGGGCGCCAGCGGGACGTTCCTGGGCGGTCGGGCGTCGTCGGACCTGGCGTTGCTCGAAATTCAGGCCGCACTCGGCTACACAGGCCAGTTCAAGTACAAATACGGCTACGTCACTATTCACAACTTGTTCGACCCGTGCCCAACCTGCAGCTGACTTTGCTCGTTTCACTGGTACTTGCAGGACCAGCGATGTCTGCGGAGCGCTCGCAGCCGGCCGAGCAGCGCGCTGCAGTACTGCGCGAGATCCGGGATCAGATGGACGCAGCACGGCCCGCCGGCGCCGAGGTGTACGAGCGCTACTTCGAGGCGTTTCCGTCCTCGTTCGCAGAGCTGAGCGAGATTCTGGTGTCGGACAGGTACCGCGAGATCCTGCTGCGACCGGGCGAGGACTGGAATTTCGGTCTGGCGTATATCGTGCCCATGTGCGAGAGCTACGATCGGATCGATCATCGCCGCTACATGAGAAAGATGCTGCGCATCGGCATCAGCGGCAACGACTGGGGAGGGCTCGACAAGGACCGGGAAAGAGATCTGTACCCGGGTGACATCTATCAGCGGCTGATTGCTCGATATCCATGCGCCCAGCGCACGGACGAGGCGGCTCGCGAGCAGCTGTCGGTCATCTATGCGCTGGTTCCGGAGTTTACGGACGCCGAACTCGCAGCGATTTACAACTCACTGTCTTGGGGCGAGGACAGCTCGCAGAAGTTGCCGCTGGACTGGTTCCTCGAAGGCATCTGTTCTCGCTATCAGAACCGCTGCCAACTGACGCGGATGCTTCGCGAGCAACACCTCGATAGTTCCACCGACCATGCTCGCCCCCACTAAGCCAGGACTCGATGCATGCGTATTTCGCCGCTGTTGATCATTTCCGGGAGCTTGAACGTCTTACTCGCTGCGGCGTTGCTCGTCGGCCAGTATTCCGACTCGTCGAGCTCGGATAAATCGATCGGCGGAACGGCTGCGACCGCGCCGGGTGGGACGGTAGAGCACGACCCGGCGAAGCTCGTTGCTTTGGCGAGGCAGCACGGCGCGAGCGACCCACTCGCATATCGCATCGCGCTCGCTGCCGCGCGGGCCGCGACTGCGACGGCGACGCCGGCGGCAGTACTGGAAGCCCGCTCCCGTGAGGGCGGCAGCGTCGCGGGAGGCGGAGTACAAATCGACCGAGGCAGCACGCGAGTTGCTGCTGCGAAGTTTTGGGGCAGCGGCAAAGGATCAACCGGCGTTTTTCGACCTCTTCCAGCCTTATCGCGAGCGGCTTCCTTTCCTGTCCGCCGACAAGCAGATGGCCTTGCAGCAGATCCTCTTCGAGACCTCCAACGGCGGCCTCACGTTTGGCCGCGCCGAGAAGGGTACCGACGACGAACGATCGACACAGATTCGTGCATTGCTGAGCGAGGAGGAGCTCGCCGAGTACCAGCGACGCGAATCTCCCGCTGCTATGCGGCTGGCGAACATCGGTTTCGACTTCACGGAGCAGGAATTTCGAGCTGTGTACGACGTGCTGAACGCAGGTCATGAGCGACCAGCGGGAGTACCGTCCCTGTCCGCCGCAACGCCGGAGATCGAGCGCGTACTGGGTGCAGCTCGCTTCCAGGAATTCAAACGTGCCCAGGATCCGATCTATCGCTGGCTGCGCGCCGCTGCGCAACAGTTCGGCGTGACGCAGGAGGCAGTTAGCGCTGCCTTCGAGCTGATCAAAGATACGCAGAAGAGAGCAGCCGGGGCAGGCGGTGGTTCGAGCGGCTCAACGGCGCGAGTCGAGATGCTTGCAGCGAGGGATCGTCAGCTCAAGGAGCAACTCGGCGAGCAGATGTTCGCGTATGTCGCGCCCCAGATCGAGTCGAGCAACGCACCTCGCCCGAGCTGGCCTGGCGACGCCGCGAGCGCGTTCCGCCCGGTGCGCTGAGTTCGACCCCGGTCAGCATCTACTACACCACGGCGGACGGTTACTGCCAGTTTCAGATCATCGATCTCGCACTACCAGAAGTAGATGTAGATCGCCGCGATGATCGCCAGCACCACGCCGGTGTGGAAGATCTCCCAGAAGCCGAAGCTCGCCTGCGTGGCGTCGTGCTGCTCCTTCGTGACCGAGCCGTAGGTGAGCCCCGCGAGTTGCTCGGGCGAGGCTTTCTTCGTGACGAGGCTGACTGCGAAGATCAGCAGGCACGTAAACACGAACAGCAGGAAGCTGAAATAA
This sequence comes from uncultured Gammaproteobacteria bacterium, assembly GCA_963838635.1. GTDB lineage: Bacteria > Pseudomonadota > Gammaproteobacteria > Steroidobacterales > Steroidobacteraceae > Steroidobacter. The sequence goes on from CAWISC010000011.1 coordinate 7,637, forward strand.
AGCCAGTTGATGTCGACGAAAGCCTGCACGAGGCGCGGCCACTCGATCCCGTACATCTCGTGCGTGGCTTGCAGCACGAGGCGGGTCATGCCGACCACGAAGCCGGTGCTGATCCCGATGAGGCCGGAATGAGGCGTGACGCCGCGCGAGAAGATTCCCAGCATGAAGACTGCCGCGATCGAAGGCGCGAGCAGCGACTGAACCAGCTGCAGGTAAGTGTAGAGCTGACCCTTGCCGAGATCCTGCAGGAACGGAATCCATGCCATGCCGAGCAGGATCACGACCGCGGTGGCTACGCGGCCGACGAACACGAGATGCTTCTCGCTCGATTGCGGCCACAAGCGCTTGTAGAAGTCGACGGTGAACAGGGTTGCCGTCGAATTGAACAGGGAAGCGAGCGCGCTCATCAGCGCCGACAGCATGCCGGCGAGCACCAGTCCGCGCAGCCCGACGGGCAAGCAGGTTGGACACCAGTACGGGGAAGGCGCCTTGCGGATTTTCGCCGATCGACTCGAACCCCGGAGCTCCCTGCTTGAACAGCGCAACGGCAATCATGCCGGGCAGCAGGAAGATGAAGACCGGCGCCAGTTTCAGATAGGCCGCGAACATCGTGCCGCGCCGTGCTTCGCGCAAGTTCCTCGCAGTGAGCACGCGCTGGACGATGTATTGATCGGTGCACCAGTACCACAGGCCGATGATCGGCGAAGTGAGGAGCACGCCCAGCCATGGAGTGTTGCTCGGATCGAACAGGAAGCCGGGAAATCCCTGCGTTTCGGGTGTGGTCGATAGCGGGCGCCACAGGTGGATCGTCTCCGGATTGGCGGCACGCAGCGCGTCCAGCCCGCCAATCTGACTCAGACCCACGATCAGCAGCACGGTCGAGCCGGCGAGCAGCACCGGCACATGCATGGCTTCGGTCCACAGGACCGACTTCATGCCGCCGAGCACCACGAACACACCCGTGATCGTCACCAGCGAGAAGGCCGCGAACCAGAAGAAATCCACTTCACCGAGCACCGGCAGCTGCAGCGTCTGGTAGCCCAGGATCGTCTGGATGGCGAATGCGCCGGCGAAGATCGTGACCGACGCCTTGGTGAGGATGTAGCTGACGAAGAAGATCAGCGACAGCACGGTGCGCGTGGCCGGCGTGTAGCGCCGCTCGAGGAACTCCGGCGTCGTAAATATGTTGGCGCGCAGGTAGAACGGCGCGAACACCCAGCCGAGCACCAGGACCAGGTAGGAGTGCAGCTCCCAATGCGCGAACGCCATGCCGGAATCCGCGCCGGATCCGGCGAGCCCGATGAGGTGCTCGGCGCCGATGTTCGAGGCGAAGATCGACGAGCCGATCAGAAACCAGCCGGCGCTGCGGCTGGCGAGGAAATAGTCGGCCGTGTCCCGCTCCTTGAGCAGCGCGCACCAGACGCAGATGGCGGTGTTGGCGACGAAGTACAGGGCGACGATGGCCCAGTCGAGCGTCGAAAAGGTAACGGCTGTTCCGGTCATGCGGCAGGTCTCCCTGGCGGCAATTGTCTAAGTTATCGGTCGCGGCCGCCAGTCCAATTGTCTAAGTTATTACTGACGCGCGTTCGGACCGGCAGTGCCATAGACTATGCCGCATGGCGAGCAAGCAGGCGGGCAGGCAGGGGTCGGGAAAGGCGGAGGCGGTCGCGCGCCGCAAGGCATTGCGGCTACACGGCGCCATCGCGCGCGACCTGGGCGTGCAGATCGTCGCCGGTCGCTACCGGCCGGGACACATCCTCAACGGCGAGATCGATGCCAGTGACCGGCTCAAGGTCTCGCGCACCGCATATCGCGAAGCCGTGCGCATTCTCGCGGCCAAGGGGCTGGTCGAGTCGCGGCCCAAGGTGGGTACGCGGGTCAGTGTGCCCGAGCGCTGGAACCTGCTCGACCCCGACGTGCTGTCGTGGATATTCGAGCACGAGCCGGCCGACAGCCTGTTGAATGGCCTGTTCGAACTGCGCCGCATCGTCGAGCCGCAGGCTGCGGCGCTCGCTGCCGAGCGCAGGACCGAGGCAGACCTGGTCGCAATGGCGCAGGCTCTCGAAGGCATGGGCAAGCATTCGCTCGCCGTCGATGCCGGCCGCGTCGCAGATCAGAACTTCCACTCGGCATTGCTGCGCGCCAGCGGTAATGCATTCGTCGCCTCGTTGATCAGCAGCATCGCGGCGGCAGTGACCTGGACCACGATCTTCAAGCAGCGTCACCACCAGCTGGCGCGCGATCCGCTGCCGGATCACGTGCGTGTCTACGAAGCAGTGCGCGCCGGCGACCCGGCAGCGGCACAGCGGGCGATGACGGCACTGCTGGATCTGGCGCTGCTCGACACGACCCGGGCGCGCCGCCCGCGGAAGAAGGCCGCCCGCCGACGGTAATTCGACTGGAGATTCCAATGCCTGTTTCCGGAAAGCTTTTCATCGGTGCCGCGCCGGTTGCGACCGCCACTACTTTCCAGGCGGTGAACGCGACCAGCGGCGAGTTGTTGCAACCCGCGTTCAGCGCCGCTGGCGCCGGCGAGGTAGAGCAGGCGTGTGCGCTGGCGTGGGCCGCCTTTCACGAGTTTCGCGCTCTCGATCCGGCGGCACGCGCGCGCTTCCTGGAGACGATCGCCGATCGGATCCTGGCACTGGGCGACGAGCTGCTCGAGCGCGGCCACGCGGAAACAGGGCTGCCGATCGCGCGCCTCACGGGAGAGCGCGGCCGCACGATAGGACAGCTGCGGCTGTTCGCGGACGAATTGCGCAAGGGCGGCTGGCTCGGCATTCGCGTGGATCCGGCGTTGCCCGAACGCACGCCCGCACCGCGTCCCGATCTGCGACAGCGCAAGGTGCCGCTCGGACCGGTCGTGGTATTCGGCGCGAGCAACTTCCCGCTGGCCTTTTCGGTGGCCGGCGGCGATACGGCTGCAGCGCTCGCCGCAGGCTGCCCCGTCATCGTCAAAGGACACTCCGCGCATCCGGGCACCAGCGACCTGGTCGCGCAGGCGGTGGTCGCGGCGGTCAAGGCGTGCGACCTGCCGCCCGGAGTGTTTGCTCTGCTCAACGGCAACTCGCGCGCTCTGGGTGCGTCGTTGGTTGCCAACCCGCACGTGAAGGCTGTGGGTTTTACCGGCTCGCGCGCCGGCGGGCTCGCGCTGACCAGGATCGCCAGCGAGCGCGCCGAGCCGATCCCCGTGTACGCCGAGATGAGCAGCATCAACCCGGTATTCCTGTTGCCCGCTGCGCTGGCCGGACGGGCCGAGAAGCTCGGCCAGGAGTTCGTCGGCTCCCTCACGCTGGGCGTCGGCCAGTTCTGCACCAATCCCGGCCTGGCGATTGCGCTCGACAGCACCGATCTCGAGCGGTTCGTCGCTGCGGCCAGTGCTGCGCTTGGGCAAGTAGCGCCGGGCGTCATGCTCACGTCCGGCATCCACGCGGCGTATGAAAAGGGAGTGCAGCACTTGCTCGGCCACGACAAGGTGACACTGCTGGCACGTGGCGCCGAGCCGCAGGGCAAGAATTGCGGGCGCGGAGCACTGTTCTCAGTTCGGGCGCGCGACCTGCTGCAGCACGCAGACGTCATGAACGAAGTGTTCGGAGCCTCCTCAGTGATCGTTCGATGCGCCGACGAAGCGGAGCTGCTCGAGGTGGCCGAGCATCTCGAAGGGCAGTTGACTGCGACGATGCATCTCACTGCGAACGATGAGACGCTCGCCCGCCGGTTGCTGCCGGTTCTGGAACGCAAGGCCGGCCGACTGATCGCCAACGGCTGGCCGACAGGCGTCGAGGTTGCGCACGCGATGGTGCATGGCGGTCCGTTTCCGGCGACCTCCGATGGCCGCAGCACATCGGTCGGCACGCTGGCGATCGAGCGGTTCCTGCGGCCGGTCTGCTACCAGGATTTTCCGGATTCGCTGTTGCCGGACGCACTGCGCCGCGACGCTGTGCAGTCCTGGCCGCATCGATTCGACGGCGCATACCGCGAGGGTCGCGGAAGCAACGAGCGATGAGCGTACGTCTCGTACAACTGCGCTTCGCGGACGGAGCTCGCGCGGTCGCCGTCGCAGACGATAGCGGCGATGCGTGGCGACTCGATGGCGTCACCAGCACCTATGAGCTCGCGCTCGCGGCAATCGATCGCGACCTGACCATCGAGGCAATGGCGCGGCAGTTCGCGTCAGCGCAGCGCATCGATCTCGATCGGGCGCTCGACGAGCGGTGGGTGCTTGCGCCCATCGACCATCCGGACAGCGCGCACCTGTATCTCACTGGCACGGGCCTCACGCATCTTGGCTCCGCCGAAAGCCGCGACCGGATGCATCGCGAGGCCGCCGCAGCCGGCACTCCCACGGACTCGATGCGAATGTTCCTGCTCGGCCTGGAAGGCGGCAAACCGCGCAACGGCGAAGTTGGCGTGCAGCCGGAATGGTTCTACAAGGGCGACGGTTCGAGCATCGTCGCCCCGGGAGCGCCGTTGCCGTCGCCCGATTTCGCGCTCGACGGCAGCGAAGAGCCGGAGATCGCCGGCATCTACGTCATCGACGCCGGCGGTCGGCCGCGCCGCCTCGGCTATTGCCTAGCGAACGAGTTCTCCGACCACGTCACAGAGCGCGCCAACTATCTCTGGCTCGCTCACTCGAAGCTGCGGCCGGCCGCGCTCGGCCCCGAACTGCTCACCGGCGAGCTGCCGCGCGACGTGCGCGGCATCTCGCGAGTCGTTCGCGAAGGTCGAACGCTGTGGGAGATGCCGTTCCTGACCGGCGAAGCGAACATGTCGCATGCGCTGAGCAACCTCGAGCATCACCATTTCAAATATCCGCTCTTCCGGCGTCCGGGCGACGTGCACGTGCATTTCTTCGGTACTGCGACGTTGTCGTTCGCCGCCGGCATCCAGGTGCAGGTCGGCGATGTGTTCGAGATCGAGGCGCAGCCGTTTCGTTTGCCGTTGCGCAATTCACTGGCGCGCGCAGATGCAACGAAGGGTGGCGTGCAACCGTTGTAGTCTGGATCAGTGGTTGTGGCGCGGCGTGCCGACTGTCTGCGCGAGGCGTTGATACTTGGTGGCGGATTCGAGTACTGCGCCGGTGTCGAGCTGTCCGACACAGGCACGCTGAAGTTCCTGCCACGGCGTCTGGTTGGGCGGAATCGGATAGCCGCCGGCCTGCTGCAGCTCGCGACGCCGCGCGCTCAGCTCCTCGTCGCTGATGAGAATGTTCGCCTCGCCGCGCCGCAAGTCGATGCGTACGCGATCGCCGGTACGCAGAAGCGCAAGGCCGCCGCCTGCTGCTGCTTCGGGCGAGGCATTGAGAATCGACGGCGATCCTGAGGTTCCCGACTGACGGCCGTCGCCGATGCACGGCAAGTGATGAACGCCTGCTTTGATGAGCGCGGCCGGCGGCTGCATGTTGACCACTTCTGCCGCACCGGGATAGCCGATCGGCCCGGTCGCCGCGCATGAACAGCAGCGTGCACTCATCGATGGCGAGCGCCGGGTCATCGATGCGTGCGTGATAGTCCTCGGGTCCGTCGAAGACCACTGCGCGTCCTTCGAAGGCCTCCGGATCGGCGGGATTGGACAGATAGCGCTCGCGGAACTCGGCGGAGATGACGCTGGTCTTCATGATCGCGGAGTCGAACAGGTTGCCGCGCAGAACGATGAAGCCGGCCTTGTGCTTGAGCGGCTGCTCGAACGGGCGGATCACGGCGGTGTCGAGAATCCTCGCGGGCCGGCAATTCTCGCCGAGAGTCCTGCCGTTCACGGTGAGCGCCGACTCGTCGATCAGCCGCTGGCGCATCAGCTCGGCGATCACGGCCGGCACACCGCCGGCGCGGTAAAAGTCCTCGCCCAGGTATTCGCCGGCCGGCTGCAGATTCACCAGCAGCGGAACGTCGTGGCCATAGGTCTGCCAGTCGTCGAGCGTCAGCTCAACGCCGATGTGGCGGGCGAGCGCGTTCAAGATGGATGGGCGCGTTGGTGGAGCCGCCGATCGCGGAGTTGACGCGGATCGCGTTGATGAAAGCTGCGCGCGTCAGAATGTCCGACGGCTTGCGATCCGCCGCGATCATTTCGACGATCTGCTTGCCGGTGAGATACGCGACTTCCTGGCGATCGCGCAGCGGCGCCGGGATGGCAGCGGAGCCCGGCAGCGACATGCCGAGCGCCTCGGTCAGGCTGTTCATCGTGGTCGCCGTGCCCATCGTGTTGCAGTAGCCGGTCGAGGGTGCGGACGAAGCGACCAGTTTGAGAAAGCCCGGATAGTCGATCTCGCCGGTGGCGAGCAACTCGCGCGCGTGCCACACGATGGTTCCGGACCCGGTGCGCTGGCCGTTGTACCAGCCGTTGAGCATCGGCCCGACCGACAAGGCGATCGCCGGCAGATTCACTGTCGCGGCGGCCATCAGGCAGGCCGGCGTGGTCTTGTCGCAGCCGATCGTCAGCACGACGCCGTCGAGCGGATAGCCGAACAGGATCTCGACCAGGCCGAGGTAGGCGAGATTGCGATCCAGGCCGGCGGTGGGGCGCTTGCCGGTCTCCTGAATCGGATGCACCGGAAACTCCAGCGCGATGCCGCCGGCCTCGCGCACGCCTTCGCGCACCCGCTCGGCAAGCACGAGATGATGACGATTGCACGGCGCCAGGTCGCTGCCGGTCTGCGCGATGCCGATGATCGGCTTGCCGGACTGCAGCTCCGCGAGCGACAGGCCGAAGTTCATGTACCGCTCCAGGTACAGCGAGGTCACATGGACGTTGGCGGGATCGTCGAACCACGCGCGCGAGCGCAGGCGGCGCGGCGGGGTTGGGAGCGTCGAGTCGGTCAGGTTCGGGTCACTCATGAGCAGCCGCCGAAAAGCGCAGGACCATCTTGTTCAGGTATGCGCGGCCGGGATCGAGCCGCGCGCTGGGAAATTCGGGGCGATTCGGCGCATCTGGAAATCCTTGCGGCTCCAGACACAGGCCGTCGCCCTGCCGGTAGACACGTCCGGCCTTGCCGACGCTCGTGCCGTCGAGAAAGTTGCCGGAATAAAACTGCAGCGCCGCAGCTGTCGTAAGCACTTCGAGGACGCGTCCGGACGCCGGATCTTCCAGCCGCGCTGCAGGCCGCAGCTCACCCGGTCGACCTGTCAGCACGAAGTTGTGGTCGTAGCCGCGTGCGAGTCGCAACTGTTCCTCGCGGCCGTCGCGAATGTGCAGGCCGATCGCGCGTGGCTCGAGGAAATCGAATGCAGTGCCCGCAACGTTGCGCCGCTCGCCGGTGGGAATCAGCGTCGCGTCCACCGGTGTGTAGCTCTGCGCGAACAGCATGAGCCGATGGCCGAGCACGTCGCTGTTGCCGGCAGCGCCTGCAGAGATTGAAGAAGGAGTGATTGGTGATGTTGACGATCGTCGGCTTGTCGGTGGTCGCTCGGTACTCGACGGTCAGCTCGTTGCCTTCGCCCAGCGTGTACGTTGCGGTGATGCGCAAAGTCCCCGGATAGCCGCCGGCACCGTCGGGACTCACGTGACTCAACACGACGCGGGCGGGCGGGCCGCTCGCGACCTCGTCGATCTTCCACAGCACTTTGTCCAGGCCCTGCGCGCCACCGTGCAGATGATTGGGTCCGTCGTTCGTCTCCAGCGCATACGAGCGGCCATCGAGACTGAACCGGCCCCGCGCGATGCGGTTGGCATAACGGCCAACCGTGGCGCCGAAGTACAGCGGCTTGGCGAGATACTCGCGCGGCGAGTCGTAGCCCAGCACAACATCGGCAGCGACGCCGCGCCGATCAGGAACGCTGAGCGACTGGATCGCGGCGCCCAGAGCGATGATGCGCACCGACATGCCGGCGCCGTTGGCGAGCTCGGCCGCTGCCACGCGTGTGCCGTCCTGCAGGGTGCCGAAATCCACGCGACGCGCCTCCACTGCCGCGAACGTGAGCGCAGGTAGTGCAAATGCGGGCAGCAACGCGACCGCCGCAAGCCGGCGCCTGGACGCACCGATGGTCATGGCTGAGCTCCGCTACCCCGACGCTTTCGGGAGAGCAGTATTTCAATACTCAGACAAAATGTCACTAGCCGCTATTGATCGCGGTGTGGGCGGAGCATACGTTTAGGAGCATGCAGCCGCTGCCGGTCATCGCAATGCTGTCGCTCTTCGTGAGCGGGTCCGCGGCGTACGCATGCGCGGCGCCGGCCACGATCTGTTCCCGCGACGGCACGGGCAGCTTCGCCCTGATTCGCGCCGGCCGTCCTGCCACCATCTTCGTCGAGCCCGACGCCGATCCTGCTGTGCGCCGTGTCGCCGACAGCTTCGCTGCGGACCTCGAGCGTGTCGCAGGGCGCGCGCCGGCCCGCATCGGCGATGTCGCTCAGGCGAGCGGCGACCTGATCGTCATCGGCGTGCTGGGCAATAGTCCGGTCATCGATGCGTTGGTGCGCACCGGCAAGCTCGCGGCGAGCGACATCGCAGGACAGTGGGAAGCGTATAGCCAGGTCGTAGTCGAGTCGCCATTTCCGCAGGCATCCCGTGCGCTCGTGATCGTCGGAGCCGATCGACGCGGCGCCGTGTTCGGCACGTACGATCTGTCGGAGAAGATCGGCGTCTCGCCGTGGTACTGGTTTGCAGATGTGCCCGTGCAGCGGCAGACGAACGTGTTCGTCACCGCGGGCTCGCGTCGCGATCAGCCGCAGGTGCGTTACCGCGGCTTCTTCATCAATGACGAGGAGCCGGCGTTCGGCGGCTGGGCCAGGAAGCGTTTCGGCGGAGTCAATGCCGCTGCGTACGAGCACGTCTTCGAGCTGCTGCTGCGCCTCAAGGGCAACTATCTCTGGCCGGCGATGTGGCGGCCGAAAGCGTTCAACGATGACGACGCGCGCAGCATGGTGCTCGCGGACGCGATGGGAGTCGTGATGGGGACATCGCATCACGAGCCGATGACGCGCGCCCACGACGAGTGGCATCGGCACACGGAGCAGGGCGTTACCGGCGGCAAGTGGGACTACTCGACCAATGCGGTCAACCTGCGCAAGTTCTGGCAGGGTGGTATCGAGCGCATGATGTCCAAGGGTGGTGGCGAACACTACGAGAACGTGGTCACGATCGGCATGCGTGGCGACGGCGATGAGGCGATGACGGCAAGCACGGCGATCCGTACGCTCGAGAGCATCGTTGCCGACCAGCGCCGCATCATCGCAGCAGTGACCGGCAAGCCGGCCGCAAAAACGCCGCAGGTCTGGGCGCTCTACAAGGAAGTGCAGGACTACTACGATCGCGGCATGCAGGTTCCGGACGATGTCATCCTGCTGTTTGCGGACGACAACTGGGGACAGATCCGCCGGCTGCCGGCAGTCGGCTCGCAGCGTCAGGGCGGCTACGGCGTCTACTATCACTTCGACTATGTCGGCGGGCCTCGCAACTACAAATGGCTCAACACGGTCCAGATCGAAAAGACCTGGCAGCAGATGGATCTCGCGTGGATGCGCGGCGCCAGGAGTCTGTGGATCGTCAACGTCGGGGACATCAAGCCGATGGAGTTCCCGTTGAGCTTCTTCATGAAGCACGCCTGGGATCCCGAGGCGATGACGTTGGATGCGCTCGTGAGCTATCCCGAAGAGTGGGCGCGCGCGACGTTCGGGCCCGCGCAGGCTGGCGCCATTGCGGACCTCGTGACTCGCTATAGCCGATACGCGGCAAGGCGCAAACCGGAACTGATCGACGCCGACAGTTTCAGTCTCGGTGCAGCGACGCAGGATGCGCTGAATGGCGGCGAGTTCGGCGCAATGGTCGCTGAGTGGCGAGCACTCGAGCAGGAGATGCTGCGCGTCAGGTCGACGTTACCGCCCGAGCAGCGCGCAGCGTACTTCCAGTTGGTCGAGCATCCGATCTCTGCACTGACGAATCTTTACGAGATGTACTACGCGGTGGCGTGGAACCGGCGCCTGGCAGCCGCGGGCGATGCGCGCGCCAACGTGTTCGCCGATCGCGCCGAGGCAGCATTTCGCCGCGATCAAGAGATCACGAACTCTTACCACGCGGTGAACGATGGCAAGTGGGATGGGATGATGGCGCAGACGCATATCGGGTACACGGGCTGGCAGCAGCCCGAGCGCAATGTGCCCCCGCAGGTACAGCGGCTACTGACGCAGGAGACGCCGAAGCCTGTTGTCTTTGCGGCCGCGACTGTCGAGCGGGGCGGCGCGATCGCTATCGAAGCACCTCACTACTCGAGGGCCGTTGCTGGCAAAGGGCTGACGTGGCGGATCATTCCCAATCTCGGCCGTACGCTCGGCGCAGTCAGCGCCTTTCCGCAGGGCCGCGGGCCAACCACGCAGCAGGACGGCGTGCGTCTCGAATACGATCTTGCGTTGAGCGCCGCGGGCGATCTGACAGTACACATATATTTGGTGCCCACGCTCGATGTCAGTGGCCAGGGCGCAGTCCGAGTCGGCATCTCGCTCGACGAGGGGCCGATGCACACGCTGACCGACCGTCTGGTGCCGGCCACAGGTGAGGTCATGAGCCAGGAACGGCGGGACTGGAGCAGGGCGGTCGAGAACAACGCGCGCGTCCTGCAAACCACATTCACGCGCGTCGCGGCCGGCAAGCATGTCATCAAGATCTGGCGGCTCGACGACAACGTCGTCGTGCAGAAACTCGTCGCAAGTACCGCGCCGGTCGCACCGTCGTATCTCGGTCCAGCGGCCCGGCAAGCGCCTAACAATTGATTCAAATCTAGCCGCTTCGCGTCTCGGCTCAATTCAGGCGTTAGCCGGTTGGAGCGCCGGTCCTTGACACGTATGCACAACATGCATACTGTAACTTGCAAATGGACTTTGAGTTCGATCCTGCCAAGGCGGCGGGGAACCTGCGTAAGCACGGTGTGTCCTTTGCGGATGCTGAAGGCGTGTTTATGGACCCTCTCGCGATGCATCGCATTGATCCAGACGCTGAGGGCGAGGAGCGATTCGTGGCTATTGGCAGAGGAAGCGCCGGCCACCTACTCGTTGTTGTCTACACGTTGCGCGGCGATTCGATCCGGCTGATTTCGGTCCGTCGCGCCACTCCCGCTGAAAATCGCGCATATGAGACCTGAATACGATTTCTCGAAGGCGAAGCGACGAGCGCTTCTGCCAACGAAGGGCAAGACTCGCATCACCATCTACATCGACGACGCCGTGCTGGACGAGTTTCGATCCAGGGCTGAAAAGGCCGGCGGCGGATATCAGACCATGATGAATGACGCTTTGAAGGCCTATCTGGCGAACACAGATGACCGCCCACTTACCGAGTCGGTGCTTCGCCGCGTCATCCGGGAAGAGTTGCCTGGTTCTGCACGGCTAACAAAGCGCTCCAGCGGACGCTCGAAGACTCGCACCGCTGAGCGCTGAGGTTAGGCCCCGTGTCGACCGTCGTGCACATTTTCGTAACTAACCGTCGTACGCAATCTCGTGTCCCGGCAGACCCGGAGTATCCACTCGCACGGCAAACAATCCGCCCGCCAGCGGTTGCTGGGCGCGCTGTTCGGCATCGAGACCCTTCCACGCGCTGGTGACGTACAGCGTTCGGAGGTCCTCGCCGCCGAACAGCGGCTTGGTGCAATTCGCTACCGGCAATGACAGCTTGTCCAGAAGCTCTCCCTGCGGCGAATATCGGTTCACGCCCCAGCCGCCGAACAGGCCGACCCACACGCACCCTTCGGCATCGACGGCCGGCCCATCGGGATGGCCGTCGCGTCTCGGCCACACGCGCAAACACGCGTCGTCGTGAGATCGAGCCGTCGGCGGCGAGATCGAATGCGTAGATCACGCGTTCGAGCGTATCGATGTGGTAGAGCGTTTTCCCATCCGGGCTGGTCGCCGGCCCGTTCGTAATCACGTAGCCGTCGTCGCAGAGTTGCAGCCCGCGTGCGTCGAAGCGATACAACGCACCCGTAGGGCTGACTTCATCGTCGTCCATCGTGCCGAACCACAGACGGCCGGCTGCATCGACGTGCGCGTCGTTGAGACGGTTACGCGCTCGATCGCTGTCCACGGATGCGATCAACCGAAAGCTGCCGTCCTCCGGCGAGAACAAATGCAAACCGCTCTTGAGCCCGCAAATGAAGCGCCCGCCGGTCGACGCGACCACGAAGCCGACATCCTCCGGCGCCTGCCACGTGCGCGTCGTGCGCGCTGCCTCGGCGTAGCGATGAATGCAGCGACCTTTGATGTCGACGAACCAGACAGCACGCTCGCGCGGCGACCAGATGGGACCTTCGCCGAGCTGCGCGCCGATCGCGCAGACGCACTCAACGCCAGCCGGCGTCCACGAAGTATTCATGTGCGGTACACATACGCGCGTCGTCGGAAGCCAGGAACAGAACCATTGCAGCCACGTCCCGGGGCTCCACCCGATCCTTCAGGCACTGCTGCTCGAGTGTGCGCGCCTCCTCTTCCGGCGTGTGCCACAGCTTCATTTGCCGTGGCGTGCGCACCGCGCCGGGCACGACGCAGTTGACCCTGATACCGGAGGTTCCCAGGTCGCGCGCGAGCCCGCGCGTCAGGCCTTCGATACCGGCCTTGGCGGTCTGATAAATCGCGAGACTGGGCAGCGCGAGGTGCCACGAGACCGAGCCGAGATTGACGATGGCGCCGCCGCCGGCTGCCTTCATGTCGGCGATGACTGCCTGCGTGCAGAAAAAGTAGTGCCGCAGATTCACTGCGATGCGCTCGTCCCAATACGAAGGCGTCGTGTCCTCCACGCTGTGGCGGTCGTCGTTCGCCGCGTTGTTGATCAGCACATCGATCGGTCCGAGCTGGTCGCGGATGCGCGGAAACAGCGCGCGGATCGCCGCCAGGTCGGTCAGGTCGCACGGGTAGTAGCGCGGCGGAGTAGGGCGGTCGGCAAGACGCTTTTCGAGCTCGCGCGACTCTGCCTGCGCGATGTCCAGGAACGCAACGTGCGCACCCTGCTGCGCGAAGCCCTCGACGATCGCGGCGCCGATACTCGAGCCGCCGCCAGTGACGACGACACGCTTGTCGCGCAAGGAAGGATAGACGGTGTACGACATGGCCTTGCTCATTGACGTTCGGTTAGCAACCCGCGGTTCGCGAGACTGCGCATCAGCCCGGCGATGCCCAGCGTCCAGGGCGGCGCCTGCTGCGACGTCGTCACTTTGTTCTCCAGCGTCCCAAGTGCCGGCGAGGAGACCCGCACGACGTCGCCGGTCTTGTGAGTGAAGCCGCGTCCGCGCGCGTCGCGATCCTGCGTCGGCGCGAACATCGTGCCGAGGAACAGCATGAAGCCGTCGGGGTACTGATGCTGGTCCATCGCCTGCTCGACGAGCTCGAGGGGATCGCGGCTGATCTGCGACATCGAGCTGCTGCCCTCCAGGCGATAGCCGTCGACCCCGTGCACTTCGAGCGCGACCACGGCGCTGCGCACTTCGTCGAGCGTAAAGCGCTCGTCGAACAGCCGGATGAACGGACCGATTGCGCAGCTCGCGTTGTTGTCCTTCGCTTTGCCGAGCAGCAAGTGCACTGCGGCCCTCGATATCGCGCAGGTTCACATCGTTGCCGAGAGCGGCGCCGAGCGTGCGGCCGCGCGCATCGCATGCCAGCACGATCTCGGGCTCCGGGTTGTTCCACTGCGATTCGCTGCGCACGCCGATCCAGTCGCCCCAACCGACCGCCGACAACACCGGCGACTTGGTAAAGACTTCAGCGTCGGGTCCGATTGCGACTTCGAGATACTGCGACCACAAGCCATCGGCGATCAGTACCTCCTTCAGCCGCGCCGCGGTCGCCGACCCTGGCCGTACCGAGCGCACGTCGGCGCCGACCCGCAGACCGAGCGCATCGCGAATTGCCTGTGCCTGAGCGGCGTCGCCGCGCGCCCGCTCTTCGATGACTCGCTCGACGGCCGAAATAGCGAAAGTGACGCCGCAGGCCTTAATGCATTGCAGGTCGCAGGGCGCCAGCAGACGCAGCTTGGTGTCGCCCTGGAATGCAGCGGTGATCGGCAAGGTCTCCAGCGGACCGAGGTCCTCGCCCGGCGGCACTGCGCCGGACCAGGTGTTGAGGAGCTGCGTTACCGTGGGCGAACTGCGTGAGACATCGCGGACGCGTCCGTCCGCCACAACGACTGGTACCGGGCCGGCGCCGGCGTCCAGGCGGCCCACGAGCAGCGCATCGCGCCAATCTTTCGGCAACCCTCTCGCTGCTATCCCTTCGGACATCCGCGCGCCTCCAGAAGCGGGTTTGTCGAAGCTTCAGTGGGCTTCATACGGCCGCTCGGGCAGGGTAATGATAGCGCTATCAGAATACAAGTCACAGGATGTCAGCCCCGGTCAGGTCAACCCTTGCGGGGTGCTGCCACGGAATCCCGCTTGATCAGGACGTGGGCCATGACGTGGTCGGAAACAATCCTCGCCTCGCCGTCCTTGCGTTGGCGGATACTGCGCAACAGCAGCTCGATCGCGGAGCCTGCCATCGCGGCGATCGGTTGCCGGACGGTCGTGAGCTCCGGCCACACGGTCGTGGCCGTGGGCGTGTCGTCGAACCCGACCACGGACAGGTCGCGCGGGACGTCCAGCCCGCGCCGGTGGGCGACCGAGACCGCTGCAGCGGCCATGTCGTCGTTGCTGGCGAAGATCGCGGTCGGCGGGTTCTTGCGCGTGAGCAGCTTTTCGGTCGTCTCCAGGCCGGAGCGATACGTGAAATAACCCTGCTGGACCAGCGCAGGATCGACCGCGAGACCGGCCGCTGCCATGGCAGCCTGGAAGCCCTCGTAGCGCAGAGCGCTCGCGGTCTGATTCGGATGGCCGCGAATGAAAGCGATGCGCGCATGACCCTTGGAAATCAGGTGCTCGGTCATTTCCTGGCTTGCGCGGTAATCGTCGATACGGACGCTCGACAAATCCGCCTGGAAGCGGCCTGACGCAATCGCGACCACGGGAATACCGGCTGCGGCCAGCTCCGAGACAACGACCTTCGACTCGCACAGCGGCGGCGGCAGGATGACCCCGGCCACGCTCTGCGCGATCTTGCGCGCCGCTGCCCGCTCGGCGGGATGGCTCATGTGATCCCAGGTGTCGAGCACGAGCTGCGCGGCCGTGCGTGCGGCGCCGGCCAGCGCACCCACCAGCAGCTCGCTCAGGTAGGCGGCGCTGGGATTCGTGTAGATCAGCGCGATGCGGGTACCTTGCGCAGCCGCGAGCGAGCGCGCAGCCGCGTTCGGTGTGTAGTTGAGCTCACGCACGGCGCGCATGACGAGCTCGCGCGTCGCGTCCCGGACGTTGCTGTTGCTGTTCATTACGCGGGACACGGTCATCGGCGAGACGCCGGCGTGTCGCGCGACTTCGTGAATGGTCACCGCATCGCCCTTGCGTCGCTCGGTCCGCGCGGCGTTCTTCACTGGCATGACAGGTGTTATCTCAGGAGCGGCTGGGATGCGCGCAGTCGGATTATTGCGCACGCCGCGCGCATGTGGAAGCCGGATAGCTCAGCGTGTTACCGTTATCACAGATTCGTCACAGAGTTCGGCGATGGCTGTTATGCGCCCGCGTCGTGCGGTTTGCCTCAGGGTCCTGCCCCTGATCCTGTTGTGGGTCGGGGGGATCGCAGCCGCGTCTGCTGCGCCCGCCGAGGATGGCTATGACCTGTGGCTGCGCTATCGACCGCTCGAGGAGCCGTGGGCGACGCGCTATCGAGCGACGCTGACGCAGTTGGTCGCCGCTCGTGACTCCGCGACGTTGCAGGCGGCTGCGACAGAGTTGGAGCGCGGCCTGCGCGGGATGCTCGGTACGGTGCCTCCTCGCGCCGATGGCGTGTCACGAGACGGAGCGCTCGTCGTCGGTACGCCACGCTCCTTGCCGATGCTGGCGCAGCTGAGCCTGCAGCTGCCGCAACCCGGCTCTGACGGGTTCGTGATTCGCAGCGCAACTCTTGCCGGACGCAGCGTTTTGATCGTGGCGGCGCCGGACGACATCGGTGTTCTTTACGGCGTCTTCCACCTGCTGCGACTGATGCAGACGCGGCAGACGCTCGAGCGGGTGGATCTGCGGGAAGTGCCGCACATCCAGCTGCGTGTGCTCAACCATTGGGACAATCTCGACCGCACGGTCGAGCGCGGTTACGCGGGTCAGTCGCTCTGGGACTGGCACAAGCTCCCCGACTATGTCGATCCGCGCTACATCGATTACGCGCGAGCGAATGCTTCGCTGGGCATCAACGCGACCGTGCTGACCAACGTCAACGCCAAAGCGATCGCCCTCAGTCCGCTGTATCTGCGCAAGGCAGCGGCGGTCGCGGACGCGCTGCGTCCGTACGGCATACGAGTGTTCCTGACTGCGCGCTTCGCCGCGCCGATCGAGATCGGCGGCTTGAAGACTGCGGATCCCAGCGACGCGGCCGTCAGGCAATGGTGGCAAGCGAAGGTCGCGGAGATCTACCGTGCCATTCCCGACTTCGGCGGCCTGCTCGTCAAAGCCAACTCCGAAGGCCAACCGGGCCCGCAGGATTACGGCCGCTCGCACGCCGACGGCGCCAACATGCTGGCCGCGGCGCTGGCCCCGTTCGGCGGCGTCGTGATGTGGCGCACGTTCGTCTACTCGAACGAGTCGCCTGACGACCGGGCCAAGCAGGCGTACAGCGAATTCGTGCCGCTCGACGGGCAGTTCCATGACAACGTGCTGTTGCAGGTGAAGAACGGCCCGATCGATTTCCAGCCGCGCGAGCCGTTCCATCCGTTGTTCGGCGCCATGCCGCGAACGCCGCTGATGCTGGAGGTGCAGATCACCAAGGAGTATCTCGGCTTCGCCACGCACCTCGCTTATCTCGGCACGATGTACGAGGAGGCGCTGCGCGCCGACACCTATGCGCGAGGCGCGGGCTCCACAGTCGCGAAAGTGATCGACGGCTCGCTGCATGGCTATCGCCGCACCGGCATCGCTGGCGTGGCGAACATCGGCACCGACCGCAACTGGAGCGGCTCGCACTTCGACCAGGCCAATTGGTACGCATTCGGCCGGCTGGCCTGGAATCCCGCGCTGTCCGCCCAGGACATCGCGCGCGAATGGGTTCGCATGACGTTCGGCAGCGACGCGACGCTCGTGACCCGAGTCGTGGACATGATGATGAAGTCGCGTCAGGCCGTCGTCGACTACATGACGCCGCTGGGTCTGCACCACCTGATGGCGGAGGGCCATCACTACGGCCCGCAGCCGTGGTTCGCCGGTGGGGCACGAGCGGATTGGACACCCGTGTACTTTCATCGCGCCGACGCCCGCGGCATCGGTTTCGATCGCAGCGCGAGCGGCAGCAACGCCGTGGCGCAGTACGCCGGACCCGTGGCCGCGCGCTTCGGCGACCTGAAGACCGTGCCCGACGATTATCTGCTGTGGTTTCATCACGCGCCCTGGGACCATCGCCTGCAGTCCGGACGCACGCTGTGGGACGAGCTCGTGTATCGCTATACGCGTGGCGTAGACAACGTGCGCGAGATGCGCAAGGTCTGGGACGAGCTCGCACCGCTCGTGGATAGCGAGCGCCATGGCCAGATCGCTGCGTTCCTGCGCATCCAGGAGCAGGAGGCAACGTGGTGGCGCGACGCGTGCATCGCATATTTTCAATCCATCGCGCAGCGGCCGCTTCCCGCGGGTTATCCGCAGCCGCAGCACTCGCTCGACTACTACAAAGCGCTGAAATTTCCGTATGCGCCCGGCCACTGAACGGCGCGCGCGCTGCAGTCTCGCCCTCTGCGCGCTCGCATGCATCGGTATGCCATGTGTCGCTTCAGCGGCGAATCTGTTGCATGCCCTCTTTCAGGAGCATGCAGTTCTGCAGCGTGACAAGCCGATCAACGTATGGGGTGAGGCCGCACCGCGCGAGACGCTCGATGTGTCGCTCGCCGCACAGACCGTATCGGTGCAAGCGAACGAGCTCGGCCATTGGCACGCGACTCTGCCAGCGCTCGCTGCGGGCGGGCCTCACGAGCTCTCGGTCCGCACGAAGTCCGGGCGGGCCGAGACTGTCGCCGATGTATTGATCGGAGACGTCTGGCTGTGCGCCGGGCAGTCGAACATGGTCCTGCAAGTGCATCGATCGCTGGACACGCGCGCCGAGATCGCGAACTCGACCAACGACAGGATTCGTATGCTGACGGTGCCGGACGCCAGCAGCGTGCGCCCTCAGCAGCAGTTCTCGCAGGCTGCGCCGTGGCGTGTTGCCGGACCGTCCACCGCCGCAGACTTTTCCGCAGCGTGTTTCTACTTCGCGCGCGAGCTGCAGAAAGCCGTCGATGTTCCGATGGGTCTGATAGTCGCGGCGTGGGGCGGCTCGCGAATACAGACATGGATGAGCGAAGCAGCGCTGCGAGCGATCAGCGTCAATCAGGAGGCGCTCGATGTGATGACGCTGTACGCCGAGCGACCGGCGGCAGCGCACGCACGCTGGGGCGCGATGTGGGAGGCGTGGTGGCTGCATCGCACTCACGAACGCCGCGCGGCTGCACCGTGGGCGTTGGAGCCGGCGGGCGAGTGGCGCAGGGCGCCGATCGAGCTTGGATCATGGGAACGATGGGGCGTGCCTGAGCTCGCCACGTACGACGGGATGGTGTGGTATCGCACGAGCGTTACGTTGTCGTCCCGGCAGGCACAGCAGTCGGCGACGCTGTCGCTGGGCTCGGTCGACGAGATGGATCAGACGTGGATCAACGGCCGGCCGATCGGCGCAGTGCCGGGGAAGACGCCGACAGATTCCGCGCCGGTCATCGAGCCGGGTCCCGGGCGCAATTACCGATTGCCGCGCGGCACGTTGCAGCCCGGCAGAAACGTCATCGTCGTCAACGTCCTCGACACTTATGCGACCGGCGGTCTGGTCGGTCCGGCGCAGCAGCGGGCAATACACCTTGCCGACGGCTCATCCGTGCTTCTCGATAACGAGTGGCAATACCAGATGCCGTCCGCGGATGTCGGCGAGGTGCCGCGTCCGCCCTGGGATCCGGTGCGAGGCCTCGGTGCTCTCTACAACGGCATGATCGCGCCGCTCGGCGATCTCTCGATCCGCGGCGTCGCCTGGTATCAAGGCGAGGCGGACACCACCCAGGGCGCGCGCTACCAGGACTCGCTCACGCGGTTCATGGCCGATTGGCGCGGGCGCTTCGGTGCGCAGACACCGTTTCTGATCGTGCAGCTGGCGAACTACGGCGCTCCGCCAACCGCGCCGGTCGAGAGCGGCTGGGCAGAAGTTCGCGAGGCGCAGCGTCTGGCCGTCGCGAACGACGCGCACGCCGGTCTGGCAATTGCGATCGATCTCGGCGAGCGCTACGACATTCATCCCGCCAACAAACAGGATGTGGGCCGACGCCTGGCGCGCGTCGCGCGGCACGTCGCGTATGGCGAGCACATCGCACCGTCGGGACCCGTGGTGCGCAGCGCGCGCCGCGACGGAACGAACGTAATCGTGACCTTCGGCGACGTCGCCGACCGCTTGATTGCTTACAGCGCAGATGGCCCTATCGGATTCGAGCTCTGTGCAGCCGGCGCCGGCTCGTGCCGCTACGCGACGGCGCGGATCGATGGCGATCGTGTGGTGCTCGACGCAGCACAATTCGCCGCTGCGACGCGCGTGCGCTATTGCTGGGCCGACAGCCCGGTCTGCACGTTGTTCGACACGACGCCGCTGCCCGCAGGTCCGTTCCAGATCGAGGTACAACCATGACTCCGGAAGGCTCAGTCCGCGATCGCGAGATCGTGAACGCGCGCGTGATCGTCACCTGCCCGGGGCGCAACTTCGTCACGCTGCGGATCGAGACGCGCGCGGGCATCGTCGGGCTCGGCGATGCGACGCTCAATGGCCGTGAGCTCGCGGTTGCCGCGTATCTGACGGAGCACATCGTTCCGAGCCTGATCGGTCGCGACGCCGGACGCATCGAGGATACCTGGCAGTTCTTCTATCGCGGCGCGTACTGGCGACGCGGGCCGGTGACGATGACCGCGATTGCTGCAGTCGATGTCGCCTTGTGGGATATCGTCGCAAAGCTCGCGGGCATGCCGTTGTATCAGCTGCTGGGTGGACGCTCGCGGCAGGGCGCGTTGGTCTACGGTCATGCGAATGGGCGCGACATTGCCGAGACCAGCGACGAGGTGCGACGGCACATCGAGCAAGGCTTTCTCGCGGTGCGTGCGCAGTGCGCGGTACCGGGCCTGGAGAAGACCTACGGTATCGCCGGCGCGGGCAAGGCGTACGAGCCGGCCGAAAGCGCGCTGCCGCTCGAAACGCGGTGGTCTACGCCCCAGTATCTGCGCATCGTGCCGCAACTGTTCGAGCGTCTGCGCGTGGACCACGGTGACGACATCGAGCTGTTGCACGACGCGCATCATCGCCTCACGCCGATCGAGGCCGCGCGGCTGGCGCGCGACCTCGAGCCGTACCGGCTGTTCTGGCTGGAGGACGCGACGCCGGCCGAGAACCAACGGGCGTTCGAGTTGATCCGCAGCAAGAGCGTGACGCCGCTCGCGGTCGGCGAAGTCTTCAACTCCATCTGGGATTGCAAGCATCTCATCGAGCAGCAGCTGATCGACTTCATCCGCACGACGATCGTGCATGCCGGCGGCATCACGCACGTGCGCCGCCTCGCGGATTTCGCAGCGCTGCACCAGGTGCGCACGGGCTTTCACGGCGCGACCGACCTGTCGCCGGTCTGCATGGGAGCGGCGCTGCACTTCGATGCCTGGGTGCCGAACTTCGGTATCCAGGAGTGGATGATCCACTCGCAGCAGACCGATGAAGTCTTCCCGCACGATTATGTATTCCGCGACGGCCGGCTGTTCTGCGGGGAATCGCCGGGACACGGCGTCGGCTTCGACGAGAAGCTGGCGGCGAAGTTTCCATACGTGCCGAAGCAGTTGCCGATCGCGCGCCTGGCAGACGGCACGATGTGGGACTGGTGATGCGCCGCCGCCTGTCGGTCGTCATCGCCGCGCTGTCGGTTGCCGCTCTCGCGCGCGCAGAGCCGGTCGTCTACGAATGGTTCGAGTACACCGGACGCGATGCTGTCTTCGAGCAGCCGCTGCCGGCCGGACACTTCCGCAATCCCATCCTGAGCGGCTTCCACCCGGACCCCAGCATCACGCGCGCCGGGCAGCGCTTCTACCTGGTGCATTCGACGTTCGCCTACTTCCCCGGGATCCCGGTGTTCGAGAGCACCGACCTCGTGCACTGGAAGCAGATCGGCAGCGTGATCGACCGTCCGTCGCAGCTCGACTTCAGCAAACTCGGCGTGTCGCGCGGCGTGTTCGCCCCGAGCATCGAGCATCGCGACGGCACCTTCTATGTCTTCAACACTCACGTGGACGGCGGCGGCAACTTCGTCGTCACGGCGAAGAATCCCGCCGGGCCGTGGTCCGATCCGGTCTGGCTGCCGGAGCTGGCCGGCGGCATCGATCCCGCGATGTTCGTCGACGATGACGGCCGTGCCTACGTGCTGAACAACGGTCCGCCGGCGGGCGCACCGCGCTACGACGGTCATCGCGCGATCTGGATTCAGGAGTTCGATCGCGCGACGTTGAAGCTGCAAGGTCCGCGCAAGGTCCTCATCGACGGCGGCGTCGACCCCGGCAAGCAGCCGATCTGGATCGAAGGCCCGCACATATATAAGAGGCAGGGCTGGTACTACCTGAGCTGCGCCGAGGGCGGTACGGGCCCGCAGCACTCGCAGGTGGTGCTGCGTGCGCGCTCGCCTTGGGGACCTTTCGAGCCCTATGCAGGCAATCCGATACTGACGCAGCGTGACCTGGCGCCGGAGCGCGCGAATCCGGTCACCAACGCCGGTCACGCCGATCTGGTCGAAGCGCCGGATGGAACCTGGTGGGCGACGTTTCTCGCGACTCGCACTTACGAGGGCGGGCACTACAACACCGGACGCGAGACCTTCCTGTTGCCGGTCACGTGGCGCGATGGCTGGCCGGTCATTCTGGAGCCCGACCGCGCGATTCCTCGGGTCGTGCGCGGTCCGAAGTTCATGCAGGCGCGCACGCAGGCGCCGCTGTCCGGTAATTTCACCTGGCGTGACGAGTTCGACACCGGCGAGCTGGACAAGGCCTGGCTGCAGTTGCGCACGTCGCAGCAGAAGTGGTTCGACCTGCGCCGCGTTGCAGGTGCGCTCAGCATCGATCCGCAAGTCGCGCGGCTCGGTGACACCGCGACTCCGTCGTTCCTTGCACGCCGCCAGCAGCATCTCGCGTTCGATGCCACGACGGCGTTGCATGTGCCAGGGGCGGCTGGCATCGCAGCGGGGCTGGCAGCATTCCAGAACGAGAGTCATTGGTACTTCCTGGGGACGCGTCGCACAGGCTCCGGTGTCGAGCTGTTCCTGGAGAAGCAGAGCAAGGCGGGCTTGGAAACGATTGCAACCGCCATGCTGCCGACAGTTGCGCGACTCAAGCTGCGCATCAGCGGCGACGCGCGCGCGTATACGTTTTCGTACGAGGCGGGTGACGGCTGGCGCATGCTCAAAGAGCGCGATGACGGCTCGATATTGAGTACCGAAGTCGCGGGTGGATTCGTCGGCGCCACTGTGGGTCCGTATGCGCGCGAGGAGCCCGCCTACCGCGACGTGACTCGCAGCTTCGAAGCTCGCGCCGCCGATCTGGTCGCGCGCATGACGCTCGAAGAGAAGATCGCGCAACTGGGCAACAACGCGCCGGCGATCGAGCGGCTCGGCGTGCCTCAGTACGAATGGTGGAACGAGGCGCTGCACGGCGTGGCGCGCGCCGGCGCCGCGACTGTGTTTCCGCAGGCCATCGGTCTCGCTGCAACATTCGATCGCGGGCTGTTGCACGAGATCGCGGTCGCAATCAGCGACGAAGCGCGTGCCAAGCATCACGAGTTCGCACGGCGCGGGCTGCGCGGGCGCTATCAGGGCCTGACGTTCTGGTCGCCGAACATCAACATCTTCCGCGATCCGCGCTGGGGCCGCGGCCAGGAAACCTATGGCGAGGATCCGTGGCTGACCGCACGCATGGGTGTCGCGTTCGTGCAGGGGTTGCAAGGCGACGATCCCAGGTACCGCAAGGTCGACGCCACCGCGAAGCATTTCGCCGTGCACAGCGGACCGGAAGCAGATCGTCACCACTTCGACGTTCGTCCGAGCGAGCAGGATTTCCATGACACGTACCTGCCAGCGTTCGAGGCACTCGTGCGCGAGGGGCGCGTCGCAGCGGTCATGGGTGCGTACAACCGCGTTTACGGCGAGTCGGCGTCGGCCAGCTCGTTGCTGCTGCAGAAAATCCTGCGCGATCGCTGGGGCTTCCAGGGCTACGTGGTGTCGGACTGCGATTCGATCGAAGATATCTACAAGCACCACAAGATCGTGAGCACCGCGGCCGAAGCGGCGGCGCTCGGCGTCAAGCGCGGCTGCGATCTCGATTGCGGCAAGACCTACGACGCACTGCTGCCTGCCGAACAGCAGGGTCTGATCGACGCGGCCGCGATCGACGTGGCCGTGCGGCGTCTTATGCTGACGCGGATGCAGCTGGGAATGTTCGATCCGCCCGAGCGCGTGCGCTGGGCGCAGATTCCCTATTCGATCAATCAATCCGCTGCGCACGATGCGCTGGCACGACGTGCGGCCCAGTCCTCCATCGTGCTGCTGAAGAACGACGGTGTGTTGCCGCTGTCGCGTGAAATCAAGACTCTGGCTGTCATCGGGCCGACCGCCGACGAGATCATGTCCTTGCTCGGCAACTATTACGGAACACCGGCAGAGCCGGTCACGATTCTGCGCGGCATTCGCGACGCCGTGGGTGCGGGCACGCGCGTCGTGTACTCACGTGGCACCGATCTCGTCGAGGGCCGCGAGGAGCCGCGAGCGGCGCCGTTGATCGATGCCACGTACCTGCGTCCCTCCGCGGGATCTTCGCAACAAGGCTTGCGAGGCGAGTACTTTCGCGGTCGCGATCTGTCCGGCGCACCGGTGATGACGCGTGTCGACGCGCGCATCGCGTTTCGCTGGGATCGCGGCGCGCCGACCGACGATGCGGTCGCGCGCGGCGAGCTGTCCAACCAGAACGCGCTGGCGGGGGACGACTTCAGCGTGCGCTGGACCGGTCAGTTGTTGCCTCCCGATTCCGGCCGCTACGAAATCGTAGTCGGCGCCAACGACGGCTTCCGCCTGTTCCTCGATGGCCGCGAAGTGCTGAGCGGCTGGGAGGTGAACGAGCGCGTGCGCAGCGCAAGCGTGTCCGTCGATCTGCAGGCGGGCAGGGCATACGAGCTGCGACTGGAATACTTCGAGGACATTCGCGACGCCGAGGTGCGCCTGGCGTGGCGTCGTCCCGGCGCGAAGCCGCCGTTCGAAGAAGCCCTCGAGATGGCGCGGGCCGCCGATGTCGTCGTATTCGTCGGCGGACTGACCGGCGATGTGGAAGGCGAGGAAATGAAGGTGAGCTATCCGGGCTTCGCCGGCGGCGACCGCACGGATCTGCGCCTGCCGGCCAGCCAGCGCAAGCTTCTCGAAGCGCTGCATGCCACGGGCAAGCCTGTCGTACTCGTGCTTACGACGGGCTCGGCACTCGCCGTCGATTGGGCGCAGGCAAAGCTGCCGGCGATAGTTCTCGCGTGGTATCCAGGGCAGCGTGGCGGTTCTGCAGTCGCCGATGTGTTGTTCGGTGACGTGAGTCCTTCGGGGCGCCTGCCGGTCACCTTCTACCGGGAGAATGAAAAGCTGCCGCCGTTCGACGACTACTCCATGCAAGGCCGCACGTATCGATACTTCGCGGGCAAGCCGCTCTATCCGTTCGGGCACGGGTTGTCCTATTCGCGCTTCGCATACTCCGGTTTGCAACTGGATCAGTCGCGTGTCGCAGCGGACGGCACGGTACGCGCGTCGCTGCTCGTCAAGAATGTCGGAACGCGAGCGGCTGATGAGATCGTGCAGCTGTACCTGCGCGCGCGCAAACAGCAGCGGCCGCACGCCCGCCTCGATCTGCGCGGCATCGAGCGTGTGTCGCTCGCAGCAGGCGAGTCACGGCGCATCGAGTTTACGATCCGCCCCGCCGCCGACTTGCAGCGCTGGGATACTACTGCCGCCAAGTACGTCGTCGATCCGGGCCGCTACGAAGTGCAGATCGGCGCGTCATCGGCCGACATCCGGCAGCGCGCAGCCTTCGAGGTATTCCCTTGTAGGTCGGGCTTCAGCCCGACAATCCGTGCCAACGGGTAGATACGTGCGGGCTCCAGCCTGGGCGCGAGCGTGTGCACGACGAGGAGGGCGAGCAGATACGCCGAGCCCGCCAGCATGAACACCGGCAGATAGCTGCCGGTCGTTTCCAGCAGAAATCCGGTGAACGTCGCGATCATCATGCCGCCCACTGCGCCGGCGAAGCCCCCGATGCCGACGACGGAGGCGACCGTGCGCCGTGGAAACATGTCGGAAGTGAGCGTGAACACGTTCGCGGACCAGCCCTGGTGGCCGGCAGTAGCGAGGCCGATCAGCGCAACTGCGAGCCACAGGTTGTTGGCGCCGGATGCGAACCCGATGGGCGTCACGGCCAGCGCGCAGATCAGCATCGCAGTCTTGCGCGCACGATTCACGCTCCAGCCGCGCTTGATGAAGCGACCGGCAATCCAGCCGCCGGCAATGCTGCCGACGTCGGCCATGAGGAAGATCGTCACCAGCGGCAGGCCGAGGCCGAGCAGCGTCAGTCCATACTCGGCGTTGAGGAATTTCGGCAGCCAGAACAGGAAGAACCACCAGACCGGATCGGTCATGAATTTCGCCATCACGAACGCCCACGTCTGGCGATGACGCAGCAATTGCAGCCACGGCACTTTGACCGCAGTTTCCTGCGGGTCGCTGCGGATCAGCTCGAGCTCGGCGCGCGACAGCCGCGGGTGCTCTTCCGGCGGACGGTAAGTGAGCAGCCAGGTAACGAGCCACGCCGCGCTCAGCACTCCGGTGGCCAGAAAGGCGGCCTGCCAGCCGAAGGTAACCGCGATGATCGGCACTGCCGCCGGCGCGATGATCGCGCCGAGATTGGAGCCCGAGTTGAAAATGCCGGTGGCAAAGGCGCGCTCACGACGCGGAAACCATTCCGCCACCGTCTTGATCGCAGCGGGAAAGTTACCGGCTTCGCCCAGCCCGAGCGCGAACCGCGCGGCGGCGAAACCCGCGACGCTGCCGACCAGCGCATGACTCATCGCCGCCAGGCTCCACAGCGCAATCGCCAGTGCGTAGCCGATCCGGGTCCCGAGTCGATCGATGATCGCACCGGCCGTGAGCAGCCCGATGGCATATGCGGCCTGGAATGCGGTAACGATGTTGCCGTACTCGATCTCGCTCCAGTTCAGCTCGCGCTGCAGCTGCGGCGCGAGCACTCCCAGCACCTGCCGATCGATGTAGTTGATCGTAGTCGCCGCCAGCAGCAGGGCGCAGATCCGCCAGCGATAGCGCACGAACGTCTTACTCGCCTGCCTGGGCGACCGTCAGCACGGCGGTCTTCAGGTCGACCGAGTTCGGCCCGGCCATGATCTGAAATTCGCCCGGCTCGACGACGTACTGCATCGCTTCGTTCCAGTACGCGAAAGCGTCCTTGCCGAGCGTGAATTCCACGGTCGTCGCTGCGCCGGGCGGCAGCGTCACACGGCGAAAAGCCTTGAGCTCCTTGACAGGTCGCGTGATCGAGCTGACGACGTCGCGAACGTACAGCTGCACGACTTCATCGCCGGCAACGGCGCCGGTATTGCGCACATCCACCGAGACGACAACGGAGTCCGCGGTGCCGATCCGCGTCGCGGACAAGCGCGGCGTACCGATCGCGAACGTCGTGTACGACAGGCCGTAGCCGAAGGGAAAGAGCGGCTCCGCGCTTGCGAAGTGATAACCGCGATGAGCGCTCGGCTTCTGGTTGTAGAACATCGGCAGCTGACCGATGGAGCGCGCGATCGTCACCGGCAGCTTGCCGCCGGGATTCGCATCGCCGAACAGAACGTCCGCGATCGCCGTGCCGCCTTCCTGACCGGGATACCAGCCCTCGAGGAGCGCATTCGCCTGAGCGGCGACTTCAGGGATCGACAGCGGCTGACCGTTGATGAGTACGACCGCCACCGGCTTGCGCAGCGCGAACATCGCCTGCACGAGCTGGTCCTGTTCGCCGATGAGTCCCAGCTCCGCGCGGTCGCCCAGATGATTTCTGGCCCAGGCTTCGCGGCTCGTGGCGCTGCTGCCGCCGATCACGAGCACGATCGCATCGGCGCCTTGTGCAATCTGCACGGCTTCCTGGATTCGCTCGCGGTTGCGCTGCGGGTCCGACAGCACGACTTCGTCCTGGTACCAATCGCCGCTGTCGGTCAGGCGCACGCCTTCGGCACTCACGACCCGAACCCGCTCGCCCACCTTGGCCTTGATTCCGTCCAGGATGCTGATCGCGCGAGTGGGCACGTTCGAATACCCGCCGAGATCGATGCGCGCTGCGTTCGGCCCGATGACTGCGAGCGTCTTCAGACGATCGATGCGCAGCGGCAGCACGCCGTCGTTCTTCAGCAGCACGACGGATTTATGCGCGGCCTCGAGCGCGAGCGCGCGGGCTTCGGCATTGTCGGTGATGGCTGCGGCCTGCTTTGCGTCCGCGTACGGCCGCTCGAACAAGCCGGCCATGAACTTGAGCCGCAACATACGGCGCACGGCCTCGTCGATCTCCGCCTGCGTGATCGCGCCTTGCGCCAGGGCCCGCGGCAGCAGGGCATACGACTCTCCATCCGGCAGATCGAAGTCCACGCCCGCCTTGAGTGCGCGGACCGCGGCGCTAACGGGATCGGCAGTCGTGTGATGCAGTTCGATCAATTCCTTGATTGCGAAATAGTCGCTGACCACCGCGCCTTTGAAGCCCATTTCGCCGCGCAGCACGTCGTGCAGCAGCCAGCGGTTGACGTGGGAAGGTACGCCGTCGATCTCGTTGTACGAAGGCATGACTGCCTGCGCGTTGCCGCGCTCCACTGCGGCGCGGAACGGCGGGAAGAAGATCTCGCGCAAGACGCGTTCGGAGACGTTGGCGGGTCCGGCGTTGGTGCCGCTCTCGGGCTGACCGTGGCCGGTCATATGCTTCAGCGTCGCGAGCACTCGATCCGGTGCGAGCGGCAGACTCCGGCCCTGAAATCCCTGCACGGCTGCGACGCCGAGCTCGCCGACGAGATAGGGATCTTCGCCGTACGTTTCCTCGATGCGACCCCAGCGCGGGTCGCGGCCGACGTCGACCACGGGAGCAAGCACCAGATGCACGCCGCGCGCGCGGATCTCCCGTGCGACGACGGTGAACACTCGTTCGAGCAGCGCCGGATCCCAGGAGCTTGCCAGTGCGATGGCTTGCGGAAAGTGCGTGGCGCCGCGCGCTGCGTAGCCGTGCAGGCCTTCTTCGTGGAAGAGCACCGGAATACGCAGGCGCGTGCTTGATGCGTAGCGCTGGATCCCGTTCACCAGCTCGATCGTCTGGCGCACGTCGCGATAGGCGGTCTTGAAGGGGCTGCCGGGTCCCTCTAGATCGCTCGGCCGGGCAAACTGACCGATGCCGCTTGGATACAGGCGGCGCGCTGCGGCGGGATCGAAGCGTCCGGCGCTGTCGAACAGCTGCTTTTTCTGCGTCCAGATCGTCGTGATCTGCGCGATCTTTTCATCCTGCGTCATGCGCGCCAGCAGGTCATCGACGCGCTGCTCGAGCGGCGCTGCTGAATTGCGGTATGCAGGACGCTCCGCTCGCTGCTGCGCGAGCGCCGGCGCGGCCGCGAGCAGGGCGATGGCGAGCACAGTCATGCTGCGCGGGTTCGACCCGGGCTGTTTTTTCATCGCAGATTTCCCCCTGCTGCAGCGTGTGGTGTCAACGCCCGTGCAGCGCGTAGTCGAATACTGATACCGTTATCATTAACGCAGCCGCGAGCCCGGGTCAAATTACCGGAAACGCGACGCACCGAGTTCGCAATGCGTTGTGCCTGGCCGCGGCATACGTGTAGTTTTTCCGCGGATTTACTGCAGTCTGCGTCGCTCCTGAGCACGTCCGGACATGCGGCAGTCCGCTGCGGCGCGTGCCGCTGCGCAGGTGGCATCATCGGGCGGTTGCAATTCCCAAATTGTGAGCGCTATCATGAATTCGCATGCGCGCGTCGAAGCTTCGGCGGCGCAGCTTCCAAAAAAACGTCGGTCGGGTATGAGGGGGAAGAGAACGATGCGTACGCCTCGGCTCTTGGTCGCATGCGCCACACGCCGTACCAGCCACGTGCTGGCTCTGTGCATGGGCGCCATCATCGGACACACGCAGGCGCAGGCGGCGCAATCGACTCCCGCCGCCGGCGAGTCGCTCGAAGAAGTCATCGTCACCGGCTATCGGCAGAGCCTGAAGAGCTCGACCGAGGCGAAGCGCGAGGCTATCGGTTTCGTCGACTCGATCTATGCCGAGGACATCGGCAAGTTCCCGGACACCAATATTGCCGAGTCCTTCCAGCGCATTCCGGGCGTAACGATCACCCGCGAAATCAGCGGCGAAGGCAACCTGGTCGCCATCCGCGGGCTGAACAGCAACTTCACGAAGGTGTTGCTGAACAATGCGCCGGTCGCAGTTGCATCCTCCGCTCAGGAGGGTGCCAATGCCAACCGTGAAGTCCCCCTGGATATGTTCCCGACCGAGCTGTTTTCGCAATTGTCGGTGGCGAAGACGGCGTCAGCGGAGATGCTCGAGGGCGGTGCCGCGGGCACGATCAACATGCGCATGGCGCGGCCGTTCGACAACGAGGGCCAGCACCTGACCTATTCCGTACAGGGCCTGGACAACAGCAACGCTGACAGCACCGGCACACGCGGCTCTCTCATAGCGAGCAGCACGTGGGGAAGTTTCGGGGCGCTGGTCGGCGTGGCGGCGGTCCGCAACCGGGTCGCGACGGAAGGTTTCGAGACGGTCGGTTGGGCCAGCATGAATCTGACCCAGGACCAGTGCGGTTTTGCCGCCAATGGCAGCGCCCTGCCGTGCAATACCACGCAGGGCAATGGACCTGGGACGCCCGGCACAGTGCCCGACAACGCGAGCACTCGCGCAGCCGGCCTTACGCCGAATGCGCCGATCGATCAGGCATTCCTGCTGGCGAACAATCCCGGCCGGACGATCCAACAGATCGACAACGCCGTCGTCCCGCGGCTCGGTCGGCCGATGTTCGAGGTGGGCGACAAGGATCGTTACAACGGTATCGTGAGCCTGGAGTTTCGGCCGAGCGACGACCTGAACTTTCTTCCTCGATTCGATGTATGGCAAGGTCGAGAACGATTTCGATCGCGTCGACATGATGTGGGGAGTCCGTGCAGGCAGTCAGGGCGGCCGCAGCATTCCGACGAACCTGCAAGTGGACCGCGAGAACTGCGCCAACGGTTGCGTAGCGACGAGCGGCACGTTCCTCAACTCGCAGTTCCTGCTGGAGTACCGTCCCTATGTCGAAGAGACGGACTTCTGGGGCACGAACCCCGGCATGAACTGGCAGATTACGGATACCTTGAACCTGGACGTGCAGGGCAACTTCACCCGCAGCGAGTTCCGCCGCGAGTCGCCGACCGTCCTGGTGATTTCAGGTGCGGCCACCGTGGACTACGTCAACGATGGCGGCATTCCTCGGATCACGTCCAGCGTCAGT
This sequence comes from uncultured Gammaproteobacteria bacterium, assembly GCA_963838635.1. GTDB lineage: Bacteria > Pseudomonadota > Gammaproteobacteria > Steroidobacterales > Steroidobacteraceae > Steroidobacter. The sequence continues at coordinate 38,252 of CAWISC010000011.1, forward strand.
CCGAATGATCCCGCCAATTTCAACTGGCTGGTCACCGACCGCGGCGGTACCGACGTCGGCCGTGTCAATGTGCCCGTCGAGGAGCGGGAGACGCAGACGCAAGGCGGCCGTTTCAGCCTGACGTGGGGTGACGAAAAGCTGAACCTGAAGGCGGGAGCCGCCTACGATGAGGTGTCGCGCGACATCAGGCCCCGGGGCGCGGACCCGCAATGGCAAGCTGCGGTCTGCGGCGGCAATCCGCAAAACCTCGCCCTGCAACCCAACGCTCAGCCTCCTTGCCGCGGTGAGACGGCGGATGGGGCTGCCGCGACGAACGCTGCGGCGCTCTTGGCGAACCCGACCGCGGCCCCGCCTTATCCGCTTTACGCGGCTCCTTATACCGGGTCACTCATTCCCGATGCGGCTGTGCCGGGCTATCTACGGCCGACTCAGTATGGGTTCGTCACCGTCGACTGGGATGCCTTTGCTCGCGACTCCAACTTCCATGCCATTCAAGCGGCCGCTATCGAAGCAGGCGGCTTGCCTACGACGGCACAATGGGGCTCGATTTCCGAGGAGGCAGCCGCGCTGTTCGCCCAGCTCAATGGCGACTTCGAAATCGGTGACAACCGCTTGCGCTACAACGTCGGCGTGCGTTGGGTGAGAACCGACCAGTCCGTGACCTCGCGCGTGACGCTGCCGGATCCCGGTAACGCAGCGCGACCTGAAGGTTCAAAACTTCCGGACATCGTCAATCGCATCGTGCGCGATTCGCGGTACGAGAACTGGCTGCCCGCCGCGAACCTCGCCTGGAACCTGACTGACAACGCGGTCGTGCGGGCCGGCGTGTCCCGCACGCTGACGCGCGCGAACCCGACGGATATGCTCCTGGGTACGTCGATTCGCAATGCCGACGTTTCAGCGGTCGATCTGGGCAATGCCGATCTCGAGCCGTTCCTGTCGGACAACGTCGACTTCGGGTTCGAGTACTACACGGGTGCGGAGGGGTACTTCGGCGTCGCCGCATTCCGCAAGGGAATCGAGGGATTCACGCAGCGGCTGCCGAGAAACATCACGTTCGCCGACCTCGCCGAATTTGGCATCACGCTGGAGACGCTGAGTCAGCAGCAGCGTGACGCGGTCAACGCACGCGGCGGCAACAGTGCGTTCGTGGAACTGCGTCAGACCGTGAACGCCAGCGGCCGGCTGACGATCAACGGTCTGGAGTTCAACTGGGTGCAGCCGCTCGACTTCCTGCTCGATAGGATCGGTCTGGGCGGATTCGGCTTCACGGCCAACTACACCATCATCGATCAGAAGGGCGAAGGCGCCGCGCCGGCGATCGCGGTCGGTGTTCCGCCGGAGAGTTATAACGCGACCGCCTACTACGACAATCACGGTGTGAGCGCGCGCATATCGGTTACTCATACCCAAGGCTCGCAGACCTCGCAACCCGGCGCCGCCGAGCAAGGCGTCGTCGGCGCCGCGCTGTTCGGCGACGACTATACGCAGTGGGACTTCTCCTCCAGCTTCGACTTCTCGGAGATGTTCGGGATCTCTTCATGGGTTCCGCAGCTGACGGTTGACGTCATCAACATCAACGAGGAGGAGCGGCGCGCGTTCCAGCAGTTCAGCAACGCGACATTCAGCCTGTTCGACTCGGGCAGAACCATATTGGTCGGTCTGCGAGGTACGTTCTGACCCCCAGCGTACTGCGCACGGGGCTGCTGCCAGCGCTTGTGCTGGCAGCAGCCGCCACCAACGCGCTTGCGGCCGGCGAGTTGCCGCAGTTGCGCGCCAAGGGCACGGCCAGGCAGCTCATCGTCGATGGCGCACCGTTCCTGATCCTCGGCGGGGAGCTCGGCAATTCCACCGCGTCCGACCTCAAGTACCTGCAGCAGTTCTGGCCGTTGTTCGGCAAGCTCGGCCTCAACACGCTGCTCGCCCCGGCATCCTGGGAATTGCTCGAACCGCGCGAAGGGCAGTTCGATTTCCGTTCCATCGACGGCCTGCTCGAACAGGCGCGCGCGCACGACAAGCGCATCGTGCTGCTGTGGTTCGGTGCGTGGAAGAACTCGATGTCGAGCTACGTGCCGGCGTGGGTGAAGCGGGATCAGGCGCGCTTTGCGCGCTCGCAGCTGCCGGACGGCAGGGGCCTGGAAATTCTGTCGCCTTTCTCCGCCGCCAATCGCGACGCCGATGCGCGCGCGTTCGCCGCGCTCATGTCTCATCTGCGCACCGTCGATGCGCGCCATCGCACGGTCATCATGGTGCAGGTCGAGAACGAGATCGGGATGATCCCGCATGCTCGCGACTACAGCGCGATCGCCAACCAGCTGATCTCCGCTGAAGTGCCTGGCGCTCTGATGAGCTATCTCGCCGCGCACCGTGGCAAGCTCGCTGCCCGACTCGAGGAGCGCTGGCGCGCCAACTCGGCACGCGCGCAAGGCACCTGGGAGCAGGTATTCGGCAGCGGGCCGGTGACGGAGGAGTTGTTCATGGCGTGGCACTTCGCGACCTACGTGGAGGCGGTCGCGAGCGCCGGCAAGCGCGCCTATCCGCTGCCCATGTTCGTCAATGCCGCTCTGGTGCGGCCGGGTCGCCAGCCGGGCGAATACCCGAGTGCCGGGCCGCTGCCGCATCTCATCGACGTTTGGCGGGCGGGCGCGCCGTCGATCGATTTCCTGGCGCCGGACATCTACTTTCCCAACTTCGTCGAGTGGGCGCGTGCGTACACGGTTCCCGGCAATCCGCTGTTCGTACCCGAGACCGGCCGCGCGCCCGATGCCACACCCGCGAACGGCCTGTACGCGATCGGCGAGCTGGATGCGATCGGCTTCAGCCCGTTTGCCATCGAGTCATACAAGCCCAACGATGCACTCGGCAACGCTTACGACATTCTGCGGCAGATCGCGCCGCTCGTGCTCGAGCATCAGGGCGACGACAGCATGATCGGCGTGCGACCGCCGGTCAGCTTCGAGGGGAACGTCGACGACACGCCGCAGTCGTTTCGGCTGGGCGATTACACGTTGCACGTTGCGTTCAAAGCGACGTCGCCGGAGCCGGGGACGCAGCGCAAAGTCGAAGCGCACGGCGGTTTGATCATTCGCCTCGGCGCCGATGAATACCTGGTCGCCGGCCGCGGCCTGATCGTCACATTCTCCACTGAAGGCGCGACGGCCGGCATCGAGAGTATCTGGGAAGGAACCTACGTCGACGGTCGCTGGGCGCCCGGTCGCCTGCTCAACGGCGACGAGAGTCATCAAGGCCGACACCTGCGGATTCCGGAAAGCAAGTTCGGCATCCAGCGCGTCCGACTGTACCGCTACCAGTGAATCAGAGCCTGGGGTGCTGCTACGTCATGCTTTTGGTCCGGCGGCCGGCTCGTCCGCGCGGCCTGGTCTCGCGCTCCGTGAACAAGCCCGCCACGACACCCCGCAACCAGCGATTCGCCGCGTCATTGTGAAACCGCGAGTGCCAATGCTGGCGCACGACTCGCGGCTTGGCCTTGAACGGCGGCTGTACCAGTTTGATGTCCGCCAGCTTGGCGAGACTGGCGCCGATCGCATACGGCACGGTAAAGATGAGATCCGACTGGCTGAGGATCGTCGGCACCGCAAGATAGTGCTCGATGCGGACACGCACTTGTCGCACGAGGCCCTGCGCCTTCAGCTCCGCTTCCAATAAGTCGTTCAACTGGCCAGCGGCGTGGACGATCGCATGCCAGCCATCCTGGAACTGGCGCCGCGTCATCTCGGCGCCGATCGCCGGATGGCCGGCGCGCACGATGCAGACGAAGGAGTGCGCGAACAACCGCTGCTGGAATAATGCCGCACTGGTCAGCTCCGGGAAGTAACCGAGCACCAGGTCCACTTCGCCGCTGCGCAGTGCGGGCTCCAGTTGCTCCATCGGCAGGTTCACGCTGCGGACGTCCACGCCGGGCGCGATCTGTGCGAGTCGATCGATGAGGCGCGGCAGGAATACCAGCTCGCCGATATCGTGCATGGCGAAGGCGACCGAGCGCGCAGCCGTCGTCGGATCGAACGTCGGCTGCTGCAGCAGGTCGGAGCGGATGCGGTCGAGGACGGCTTCCAGCGGCGCCGCCATTACCTCCGCGTACGGCGTCGGATGGATGCCGCGCGCGGTTCGAACGAAGAGGGGATCGCCGAACATCCGGCGCAGGCGGTTGAGTGCGGCGCTCGCTGCGGGCTGGCTCATGCCCAAAGTGCGCGCCGCCGCCGAGACACTGCGCGTTCTGAGCAGTGCATCGAATACCACGAGCAGGTTCAGGTCGACGTTTGCGATATCCACGGTGCTTATATCGTATATACAAGACCGCGGTCTTTCCAAATGAGCGTGGGCAAGGCCCAATGCAGTCTCGGCCTGCGACTCCAAGCTGCTGCGTAAGATGCATTCCACCTCCATCGTCCGTGTCGAGCGCGACGGCGAGCTTGCGCTGGTCATCGCCGACAACCCGCCGGTCAATACGATCACCGCCGAAGTGCGTGCAGGATTGCGCGCCGCGCTCGTGCAGCTCCAGGCGATGCCCGACACCAGGGCGGCGGTGCTGCTGTGCGCGGGGAGCACATTCTTTTCTGGCGCCGATATCGCGGAGTTCAGCGGACCTGCCGAGGGAGGAGGAGTACCGGGCGCTGTTCAATGCCTACGAGGACCTGGCGATCCCGGTGATTGCAGCGATGCACGGTACCGTCATGGGCGGTGGCCTGGAGATCGCACTGGCCTGTCACTACCGAATCGCTGCGCCCGGCAGCCGTTTCGGCATGCCGGAGGTCACGCTGGGCATCATCCCCGGCGCCGGCGGGACGCAACGGCTGCCGCGGTTGATCGGTGCGGAGCAGGCGCTCGATCTGATCCTGGCCGCGCGTCCGGTCGACGCGGCGCAAGGCCGTGCGTTGGGCTTCATCGATGAGGTCGCGGCGGGCGACCTGCGAGCGGCGGCGATGAGCTATGCGCGAGCGCTGCTCGCGGCCGGCAAGGGTCCGCGGCGGACGCGCGATTTGCCTGTCGATCCGAGCACGGCGACGCCGGCGATCTTCGACGCAATGGCCCGACGTGCGCGCGAGTCGTATCCGAACCGCAATGCCGGACTGGTCGCGGTCGATGCCGTGCGGGCGGCAGTCTCTCTCCCTTTCCACGCCGGACTGGAATACGAAACCCGGCGCGTCAACGAATGCAAGCAGAGCGACGAATCGAAGGGCGCCGTGCATGCGTTCTTCGCGGAACGCGCAACACGGCGGATCCCCGGACTGCCGCAAGACGCGGCCGCCACCCAGATCAAGTCCGCGGGCGTGGTCGGCGCGGGCACCATGGGCGGCGGCATCGCGATCTGTTTCGCCAATGCCGGCATCGCGGTGACGCTGCTCGATGCGAATCCGGAAGCCTTGCAGCGCGGCGTCGCGAGCATCCAAAGGACGTATCAGTCCATGGTCGATCGCGGACGCCTTTCCGAGACCGACAAGCAGCAGCGGCTGGCTCTGATCACCGCCTCGCTGGCGTACGAGGACCTGAGCGACGCGGACGTGATCATCGAAGCGGTGTTCGAAGACATGGCGCTGAAGCGCAGGATCTTCGCGACGCTCGATCGCGTGGCCAAGCCCGGCGCGGTGCTGGCGACCAACACCTCCACGCTCGACATCGGCGAGATTGCGACGGCCACGCGCCGGCCACAGGACGTTATCGGCATGCACTTCTTCTCGCCGGCGAACGTCATGCCGCTGCTCGAAGTCGTGCGGACGGATTCGACTTCGCCCGCGACGATTCGCACGGTGATGGATCTCGCCAAGCCACTGCGCAAGACACCGGTACTGGCGAAGGTCTGCTACGGCTTCATCGGCAACCGCATGATGGAGGGCTATGCCCGCGAAGCGCAGCGCATGGTGCTCGAAGGCGCGCCGCCCCGGCAGGTCGATTCGGCGCTGGAAGAATGGGGCATGGCGATGGGCATCCTGGGCGTGTTCGACATGGCCGGCATCGACGTCGGCGTCAACGTGCACAAGGCGAATGCCGCACAGTACCCACCCGATCCGGCGTACTACCAAGCGGACTTCGCGCTCTACGCAGCGGGCCGGCTGGGACAGAAGAGCGGCAAGGGCTATTACCGCTACGAGCCCGGCAACCGCGCCCGCGTCGACGACCCGGAGGCCATCGCGATCCTTGCAGCGCGCGCGAAAGAGCTCGGCATCGAGCCGCGCGTTCACGACAAACAGGAGATCGTCGCGCGCTGCTTGTACCCGCTGCTGAACGAAGGCTTGCGGATTCTCGAAGAGGGGATCGCGCTGCGTGCTTCGGACATCGACGTCGTGTGGACTGCCGGTTACGGGTTCCCGCGCTACCGCGGCGGGCCGATGTTCTACGCGGATACCATCGGCCTGCCGAAACTGCTGCAAGGCATGCTCGACTATCAACGCCAGTTCGGGCCGATGCATTGGCAGCCTGCACCGTTGCTGGTGCAGCTCGTCGAGAGCGGTCTGAGCATTGCGCAGTGGGAACGCACGAGATCGGGGCCGGTGCAATGAGAGTCGACGACCTGATCGCGATCGACGTTCACACTCACGCGGAAGTGTCCTGCCGCCAGGAGCCCGACGAGGCGTGGTTGCCGTTCGAGGCTGCTTCCGCGAAGTACTTCAAGGCCGGCAAGCGTCCGACGATCGCTGAGACGATCGCCTACTACCGCGAGCGCAGGATCGGCCTCGTCATGTTCACGGTCGACAGCGAGTTCCAGATCGGCGCGAAGCGCATCCCGAACGAGGAAGTGGCCGACGCCGCGCGCGACAACAGCGACATCATGCTCGCGTTTGCGAGCATCGATCCCCACAAGGGCAAGATGGGCGTCCGCGAAGCGCGCCGGCTGATCGGCGACGGCGTGATCCGCGGCTTCAAGTTCCATCCGACGCTGCAGGGATTCTTTCCGAACGATCGGATCGCCTATCCGCTCTACGAAGTCATCGCCGAGCACAAGCTGCCGGCGATTTTTCACAGCGGCCACTCCGGCATGGGCACGGGCATGCCCGGCGGCGGCGGCCTGCGCCTGAAGTACTCCAATCCGATCCACCTCGACGACGTCGCGGCTGACTTCCCCGACATGACGGTCATCATCGCGCATCCGTCGTGGCCGTGGCAGGACGAGGCGTTGTCGGTGTGTCTGCACAAGCCGAACGTCTACATCGATCTGTCGGGCTGGTCACCGAAGTACTTTCCGCCGCAGCTGGTGCAATACGCGAACACGCAGCTGAAGACCAAGATGCTGTTCGGCTCCGACTACCCGCTGATCACGCCGGATCGCTGGCTGAAGGATTTCCAGGAGGCGGGCTTCAAGCCCGAAGTGCACGAGCTGATCTTGAAGCAGAACGCAGTCCGTGCGTTGCGGCTACGCGAGTAGCCGGCGCAAGGTCCGTCGATACCAAAGGGGGACAACAATGAAACGCTCGAAATCGGTGGCGTCGTTCGGCGGCGCGCTCTGCGTGCTTGCAGTCGGCGTCCAAGCGCAGGAGGTTCAGGGTACGGGCCTGACCCTCGAGGAAATCACCGTCACGGCGCGCCGTCGCGAGGAAAGTCTGCAGTCGACGCCAGTCGCCGTAACGGCATTGACAGGCGAGGCCCTCGAAACGCGCGCGGCCGCCAGCGTCGACGCGGTGTCGCAGTTCGTGCCGAACGTGCAGTTCGATGGCGCCGCGGCGCTGAGCGGCGGCGCATACAACGCAACGGTATTCATCCGCGGCATCGGCCAGAACGATTTCGCCATCTTCAGCGATCCGGGCGCGGCGATGTATCTGGACGGCGTCTATCTCGGCCGCTCGATCGGCGGCATCATGGATGCCGTCGACCTGCAGCGCGTCGAAGTATTGCGCGGACCGCAGGGCACGCTGTTCGGCCGCAACACCATCGGCGGCGCGGTGAACATCGTCTCGCGCCAGCCGAGCGACGAGCTCGAAGGCGAAGTCTCGCTCACCGGCGGACGCTTCAATCGCTTCGACGGCAAGGCCGTCGTCAACATTCCGCTCAGCGACACCTTCGCAACGCGCTTCACCGTCGCGAGTATCAATCGCGATGGCTACCAGAAGCGGCTCACCGATGGCGAGGATCCTGGCGACCGCGACGCGCGCATCGGGCGCGTGCAGGCGTTGTGGAATGCAAGCGAGACGCTCGACTTTACGTTATCGCTGGATGCAACCCGCGTGCGACAGAACTCCGCACCGCTCACGCTGATCGACGTAGCGCCGGTCGGAGTGCCGTTCATGAATCTGTACAACGGCCTCGTCGCGCCGGGGCTTGGCATTGCCGCGCCGAACGGCGTCAGCAGCGTCAACGCTTCGTGGCGCACCGCAGACATCGATCAGACCTGGGCGGGCGGACCGAGCGTCAACGACCTGGACGCGCGCGGCGCATCGCTGACGGTCGATTGGGATCTGGGCGCAGTGGCGGTCAAGTCGATCACTGCGTATCGCGAGCTGGAAGCGCTGTTCGCCCGCGATGGCGACAACACACCGTTCACGTTCCGCGAGACGATCAACGACGACGACCAGGATCAGTTCAGCCAGGAGCTGCAACTTGCCGGCACGAGTTTCGACGATCGCCTGACGTGGCTCGTCGGCGCGTACTACTTCGACGAAAGCGCGCAGGAGGAGGGCAAGGCGAATCTGGCACTGGGGACGTTTGCCGCCCTCGAAGCATTGACGCTGCCACCGGGAACGACGTGGTGCGGGCTGCCCGGTCCCAACCCGCGCGCTATAGCTGCGTGTCCGCCGCCGCCGCTGCGGTTCGGCGGCGCGGGCAATCCCAACAACATCGGCGTGGACGTCGGCGTTGATCTGTTCACTCGGGTCGCCAACGAATCCTTCGCGCTGTTCGGCCAGGGCACGTTCGACATCACCGACAGGCTCAGCGTGACAGCGGGCTTGCGCTGGACCAAGGACGACAAGGAAGTACAGCTCGTGCACCTGCGCGAGGCCAGCGGCCGATACGTGGTCGGCGCGCCGGGTACGCAGGACACGTTCGTGGAAGAGTGGTCGGAGGTGACGCCGAAACTCGGCCTGGAGCTGCAACTGACGGACGACGCGCTGCTCTACGTTTCCTACGCGAAGGGTTACAAGAGCGGCGGGTTCAACGCGCGTCCGCTCTCCGGCATCGCGGAAGTCCAGACGCCTTACGACCCGGAAATCGTCGACAGCTACGAAGTCGGCGCGAAGACCGGCTGGTGGGACGGACGCGTGACCGCGAACCTCGCCGCGTTCTTCAACGACTACACCGACATGCAGCTGACGATCAACGCCACGCCGCAGAACTTCGTGCGCAATGCCGGCGAGGCCGAAATCAAAGGCGCGGAGCTGGAGATCGTCGCGAGGCTGGCGCGGGGATTCGACGTCAACGTTGCTGCGGGTTATCTCGATGCCGAGTACACCGAGCTCGATCCGCAACTGGCGACGCTCAATCCGCCGCTCACCCCCGACAAGAAGCTGGTGAAAGCTCCGGACTGGACATTGTCGGCCGGCATGCAGTATCGCTTCGACGTGGGGGCGGGCGAGATCGTGCTGCGCGGCGACTGGTCGTACAAGAGCAAGGTATTTCACGACGTGTTCAACGACGCACGCCTCGCGCAGGAAGCATTCGATCTGTTCAACGCCTATGCTGCATTCATTACCAGCAACCGTCACTGGGAGATCGCAGTGTTCGGCACCAACCTGTCGGACGAGCGCTATCGTTTATCGGGCAATTCCAGCGTTGGCTTCGGCCTGGCGGAGAGCACTTTCTCGCCGCCGCGCGAGTGGGGTGCGACCTTGCGCTACCGCTTTTAGAATTCACTGACGATGCGGACAGCGGCCCTCGAATGGACGCCCGACCCGTTCCTGACGGACGTCGAACGGCGCGACCAGGGAGCTCTGCTGCTTCGCCCGCGTGCCGTGCTCGGCAAGTATCCGCCGCGCCTCACGGATACCCTGGAATACTGGGCGCGCGCGGCGCCGGATCGTGTGCTCATCGCTCGCCGCGACGTGCACGGCAATTGGATCGAGGTGCGCTATCCGGACGTGCTCGCGCGAGTGCAGCGGCTCGCCGCCGGGCTGCATGCACGCAAGCTTTCGGCGCAGCGGCCGATCGTCATTCTTTCGGGGAACAGCATCGAGCACTTCATGCTGGGTCTCGCCGCGCTATGGGCCGGCGTGCCGTACTGCCCGGTGTCACCGGCGTACTCACAGGTATCGCAGGACTTAGGCAGATTGCGATACGTCATGGACCTGCTGACACCCGGCCTGGTCGCAGCGTTCGACACGCCCGCATTCGAGCGCGCATTGACGGCTGCGCCGGGCGACGCGGAGATCGTCGGCGATGCACAGATCGGCGATCGATCGGTGACGATGCTCGCTGCGCTCGAAGCGGCGCCGTCATCTGCGATGGCGGAGGCGCATGAGCACGTCGGCCCGGACACCGTCGCACGCTTCCTGCTGACCTCGGGCTCGACCGGTCAGCCGAAGGCGGTCATCACGACTCACCGGATGATCTGCAGCAACGCGCTCGTACTGCGTCAGGCGCTGCCCTTCCTGGTGGATGAGCCGCCCGTGCTGGTCGACTGGTTGCCCTGGAATCATACTTTCGGCGGCAGTCACAACATCGGGTTGGTGCTGCTCAACGGCGGCTCGCTGTACATCGATGACGGCAAGCCGCTGCCGGCGACCTTCGGCGAGACGCTGCGCAACTTGCGGGAGATTTCGCCGACCGTGTACTTCAACGTGCCGAAGGGATTCGAGTTGCTGGCGCATCATCTGCAGGAGGATGCGCAGCTGCGGCGCACGTTCTTCGCACGTCTGCGCGCGAACTTCTTTGCCGGCGCATCGCTCGCACAACACACGTGGGATGCTCTCGATGCGGCATCGATGCGCGAGCGCGGCACGAAGACGCCGATGCTCACGGGCCTCGGCGCGACGGAAACCGGGCCGTCGGTCACGTTCACTACGCCGGCGATGGGACGCAGCGGTGTCATCGGTCTGCCGGCCGCGGGGAATCTGGTGAAGCTCGCGCGCGTGGAGGACAAACTGGAGATCCGTGTTCGCGGGCCAGGCACGACGCCCGGCTACTGGCGCGAGCCGCAGCTCACGGCGGCGGCCTTCGACGAGGAAGGCTATTACCGAATGGGTGATGCCGTCCGCCTGCTCGATGAAGGTGATCCCACGCGCGGCCTCGTATTCGACGGCCGGATCGCGGAAGATTTCAAGCTCGCGAACGGGACGTGGGTCAGCGTCGGACCGCTGCGGGCGCTGTTGGTCGCGGCGCTGTCGCCGATCGCTCAGGATGTGGTCATTGCAGGCCTCGATCGCGACTACGTCAGCGCCCTGATCGTTCCGGACCTGAAGGCGTGCGCACGGTTCCTGCAGAGTGCAGACATCGGCTACGCAGAGGCGGCCGCGCACGGGGAGTTGACGGCCTGGATACGCGCGCGACTGGAGGGGCACGCCACGCGCAATCGTGCGGCGACGCGCTGCATCCGCCGGGCGATGGTGCTGCCATCGCCGCCATCGCTCGACCAGGGTGAGATCACGGACAAGGGCTCGATCAACCAGCGCGCGGTGCTGCGATGTCGGGCCGAGTTGGTCGCTGCAGCTGTACGCAGACGTCCCGTCCGCAGTTGTGATCGCTCTACCGTCGAGCTGAAGCGCGTTACGGGTGACGTCGCGCCGCAGGTCCATTCAACTTTGCTCTGCCAGCAAGATCCGAATCTCCGGCAGACATGAACCGCAGTTCGTGCCGGCGTGAGTAGCTTGGCCGACGCCTTGGGGCGTCGCGAGCCGCTGGGTCGTGATTGCCTCACGGATCGTGTTACGTCCGACGCCGAAGCATGAACAGACGATGGGTCCCGTATCCGCGCGCGGATCGGCAGGGCGGCCCATCAACAGGCCGGCTCGGTCCGCGTCGCTGATCCGCTCGCGCGCGAACAGAGTCGCCAGCCAGGTGCGCGACGGCAGGTCCGCTCGCGGCGACAGATGAACGCAGGCTTTGAGCCGATCGTCGCTCAGCAACGCCGCGCGAAAGACGTTGGCCGCGGGATCGGAGTATTCGACCCAGTCTGCGTCGTCCGCTGCGTTCAACAGCCGGCGTGCCCACAGCGACCAGTCGCGTGGCACGCGTCGACCGGCGATCTCATAGCGCAGATGCTGATCGCCGCGCGATAGCGTCCACCATGTGATGTCCGGATCTGCGATCGGATCGCGTGCCAGCACGAAACCATGCCAGCCCACCACGAACGGCAGCACGCGCGCCGGCGTGTGCTTGAACTCCGGCTCACCGGAAACCGGATCGACGACCGGATTGACCAGCGCGCCGACGCGCGCGTCCGAGGCGAACGTGCTGTTCCAGTGGATCGGCACGAAGATCATCCCGCGGGGCATCTCGCCGCTGATGCGCAGGCGCACGACGATCGATCCCCGGCGCGTGGCGACGCGCACCAGGTCGCCGTCGCGCGTGCCGGCGAGCAGCGCGTCCTGCGCGTGCATGTCGACGTAGGGCTCGGGCATGTGACCGGTCAGGCGCGGCGCGTAGCCCGTGCGGGTCATCGTGTGCCATTGGTCGCGGACGCGGCCGGTGTTGAGTACCAGCGGAAACTCCTCGCTGGGCGCGTTGCCGGGCGCGCGCGGCGGCGTCGCTATGAAGCGCGCCTTGCCGTCGGCGTGGAAGTAGTGTCCGTCGCTCAACAGCCGTTCGGTTCCCGGATGATTCGCGACGGGAATGGGCCACTGAACCGGCAGCAGTCGATCGTAGTCGTGGCTGCTCAGTGAGCTCAGACCGCTGATGTCGAACGCGCGCCGATCCTCTGTCTGCACCCCGGACAGGGCAGCGTGCTCCGTGAAAATCTCGTGCGCCGTTTCGAAGGCGAAGGCCGGCGCGTAACCGAGGCGGCGCGCGACCTGACCGATGATCCACCAGTCCGGCTTGGCTTCGCCGGGCGCTGGCAGGAACGCCCGCTGTCGCGAGATGCGTCGCTCGGAATTGGTGACCGTGCCGTCCTTCTCACCCCATCCGGCGGCGGGCAGCAGGACGTGCGCGAGCGCGGTCGTGTCCGTGTGCTGCACGCAGTCGGACACCACGACCAGCTCGCAGCGTCGCAACGCTTCGCGCGCGCGGTCGGCGGCGGGCAGGCTGACTATCGGATTGGTCGCCATGATCCACACTGCTTTGACGCGGCGGTCGTGGATGGCATTGAAGAGGTCGACCGCTTTCAGGCCAGGCGTGTTCGCGATGACCGGGCTGTTCCAGAACTCCTGCACGGCACGTCGATGGTCTGCGACATCGAGATCCATGTGCGCGGCGAGCGTGGTCGCGAGGCCGCCGACTTCGCGCCCGCCCATCGCGTTGGGCTGGCCGGTGACGGAGAACGGTCCCATGCCGGGCCGACCGATGCGACCGGTCAGCAGGTGGCAATTGATGATGCTGTTGACCTTGTCGGTGCCGGCGGAGGATTGATTCACGCCTTGCGAGAAGATCGTCAACGTCTTCTCGGTCCGCGCAAACAGCCGGTAGAACTCGGCCAGTGCGCGCTCATCCATGCCGCACGCTGTCGCGACGGCTCGCAGGTCACCGGCCGTGTCCTGCGCGACTTGCAGTGCGCGGTCGACCCCACTGGTGCTGCGCGCGATGAACTGCGTCGCGACCACGCCGTGTTGGTGCAGGAATGCGAGCAGCCCGTTGAACAACCACACGTCGGTGCCAGCCCGCACGGGCAAATGCAGGTCGGCGAGCTCGCAGGTCGCCGTGCGCCGCGGATCGATGACGACGATCTTCATGTTCGGCCGTTCCTGGCGGGCAGCTGCGATGCGCTGGAACAGGATCGGATGGCACCATGCGGTGTTGGAGCCGACCAGCACGATGAGATCGGCGAGCGCGAGATCGTCGTAGCAAACCGGCACCAGGTCCTCGCCGAACGCGCGCTTGTGGCCGGCTACCGCCGATGACATGCACAGGCGTGAGTTGGTATCGATGTTCGCGGTGCCGATGTATCCCTTCATCAGCTTGTTGGCGACGTAGTAGTCCTCCGTCAGCAATTGGCCGGAGACATACATCGCAACTGCGCCCGGCCCGTCGCGATCGATGATGCTACGGAAGCCCTCGGCAACGTGATCGAGCGCTGCATCCCAGCTCGTGCGTTCGTTGCGTATGTGGGGATAGAGGAGCCGGCCGCGCCGATCGAAGGTTTCGCCGAGCGCCGAGCCTTTGGAACACAGCTTGCCGAAGTTGGCAGGATGCTCCGGGTCGCCGGTGATCTCGAGAGTTGCTTCAGATGGATCCCCGCTTTCGCGGGGATGACGCGGCGTGTGCCGCGTCACCAGCACGCCACAGCCCACTCCGCAGTAAGGACAGGTCGTGCGAGTCGCGCGCGCTGTCATTTCACCGACGTCGAGCCGAACAGCAACGTGTCGCGCAGCGATCGCACGTCACGACCCTGCGACATCAGTTCCAGGTACCAGGGCCCGTCCCGCACGTCGCCATAGAGCACGGCGCCGCGCACCTTGTTGTCCTCGATGACGACGCGCTTGTAGATGCCGCGCCTCGCATCCTTGAGCACCAGCGCTTCGCTGGCCGGCCCACCGATGAAATCGCCGGCGGAGAACAGATCGATGCCGTTCACTTTGAGCTGGGTCGACAGCAGCGAGCCTCGGTAGCAGCCGATGCCGACCTCGGCGAGATGCGTGGCGCATACCTTCGCCTGCTCGAACAGTGGCGCGACCAGGCCATAGGTGCTGTTGCGGTGCTGGACGCATTCGCCCACGGCGTAGATGCAGGGATCGAAGGTCTGCAACGTGTCGCTGACCATTACGCCACGCTCGCAACGCAGGCCGGCCTCGCGCGCGAGGTCGATGTTCGGCCGGATGCCGGCGGCCATGACGATCAGGTCCGCCTCGAGCTCGCGGCCGTCGTCGAACTGCACGCCAGCTGCGCGGACGTCGCCGGTGATTGCAATCGTCTTGGCCGGCATGCGGAACTTCATGCCGCGCTTCTCCAGTGACTCCTTCAGCAGAGTCGCGGCCGAGCGGTCGAGCTGGCGTTCCATCAATGCGTCGAAAATGTGCACGACCGTAACGTCCATGCCCTGCTTGAGCAGGCCGTTCGCGGCTTCGAGTCCCAGCAGTCCGCCGCCGATGACGACCGCCTTGCGATACGCGCGCGCGGACTGAATCATCGCAGTGACGTCCTGCACGTCGCGGAAGGTGACGACACCGGGCAGGTCGCAGCCGGGAACCGGCAGCATGATCGGCTTGGAACCCGTGGCGAGGAGGAGGCGGTCGTACGGGGCTTCGATGCCGCTGCGGGAGCGGACGACGCGCCGCCGCCGGTCGATCGCGACGACGGGATCGCCTGTGTGCAGCGTGATGCCGTGCTCGCGATACCAATCGAGCGGACTGATGATGATGTCGTCGAAGTTCTTTTCGCCGGCGAGGAGCGGGGAGAGCAGGACGCGGTTGTAGTTGGGATGCGGCTCCGCGCCGAAGACGGTGATGTCGTAGGCCTTGGGCACGATCGCGAGCAGCTCCTCGACGACCTTCATCCCGGCCATGCCGTTGCCGATGACGACGAGTTTGCGCGGCCCCGTCACGACTCGCAGCGGCGCGCCCTTCACCCAGATGCGACCGTCGACTACGCGCGCCGGGTAGGCGCGAACGGACTTGTCTGGTGCTTCGAGGCAGCGGCCCGTGATCAGGCTGAAGTGATGCTTATAGACCGGCGAGGCCACGACCAGCTCGCCCTGCATGTCCCCGAGGATGCCGCGCGACAGGACGTTCGCGCCGCTGTGCGGATCGAAGTTGTCGAGTGCGAAGACCTGCTCGCCGACGCGAAAGATAGCGAACTGATGTCCGTCGATCAGGGCAGCGACGCCCGCGTCAGGCAGCAGCTCGTCGAGCTCGCATACGTACTGCCAGCTGGCCAACTTGTTCATGCGGCTGTTCTCATGGGGCCTGCCTGCGACGCGCGTCGCGATCCGCCGGTCGGATCTGGCCGCGCTCTTCGACGAACACGACGTTGTCGTCGGCGCGGTCGCTGTTGACGAAGTGGCGGAAGCGCTTGAGCGTCTGCGGATCGTCGATCGCTTTGCGCCACTCGCACTGGTAGCTGTCGATGACCCGTGCCATGTCGGCTTCCAGCTCGGCGGCGATGCCGAGCTCGTCCTCGATCACCACCTGCTTCAGGTAGTCGAGGCCGCCTTCGAGATTGTCGAGCCACACGGAGGTGCGCTGCAGGCGGTCGGCGGTGCGGATGTAGAACATCAGGAAGCGGTCGACGTAGCGGATCAGCATGCTACCGTCGAGATCGGACGCGAGCAGGTCGGCGTGGCGCGGCTTCATGCCGCCGTTGCCGCAGACGTACAGGTTCCAGCCCTTCTCGGTCGCGATGATGCCGACATCCTTGCTCTGCGCTTCGGCGCACTCGCGCGTGCAGCCGGAGACCGCGAACTTGAGCTTGTGCGGAGCGCGCAGGCCTTTGTAGCGATTCTCGAGATCGATCGCGTAGCCGACGCTGTCCTGCATGCCGTATCGACACCACGTCGATCCCACGCACGACTTCACCGTGCGCACCGCCTTGCCGTAGGCGTGGCCGGATTCGAAGCCTGCGTCGATCAGCTCTTTCCAGATCAGCGGCAGCTGATGCACCTGCGCGCCGAACAGATCGATGCGCTGGCCGCCGGTGATCTTGGTGTACAGGCCGTACTTCTTCGCGACCGCAGCCGATGGCGATGAGCTTGTCCGGCGTGATCTCCCCGCCGGGCACGCGCGGCACGACGGAGTAGGTGCCGTCCTTCTGCAGGTTGGCGAGGAAGTAGTCGTTCGTATCCTGCAGCACTGCCTGATCGCGCTTCAGCACGAACTCGTTCCAGCACGAGGCGAGAATCGAGGCGATCGCCGGCTTGCAGATGTCGCAGCCCAGGCCACGGCCATGCTTGGCAATCGTGTCGCCGAAGGACCTGAGCTGGCCGACGCGAATGAGATGGAACAGCTGCTGGCGCGAGTAGGGGAAGTGCTCGCACAGGTCATTGTTGACTGCGACGCCGCGCGCTGCGAGCTCGGCCTTGAGTATCCGTGCCAGCAGCGAGCTGCAACCGCCGCAGGACGTCGCAGCCTTGGTCGATGTCTTGAGTGCGCCGATGGTCGTGCAGCCGGCGTCGATGGCGGCACAGATCGCGCCTTTGCTGACGTTGTTGCACGAACAGATCAGCGTTGTCGCGGCATCAGGCAGCATCGGCGACCACCTCCGTTTGTGCCTGTGCGGCCTTCTGCGCCAGTGCGTCGTTGTACAGGCGCCGCTCTTCGGACTTCTGTGCGTGCGTGAAACGCACTGCCAACACGCACAGCGCGCTGGCAACGACGATGCTTCCAAGTACAAACAGCGCGTACTGGATCGAGCCGGCGCCCTTCACCAGGAAACCAGCTGCGACTGCCCCGACATTGCCGCCGGCCCCGACGATGCCGGCGACGCCGCCCAGAGCTTTGCGGTTCACGAAGGGCACCAGGCTATAGGTCGCGCCGCAGGCCATGTGTGTGAACAGGCCGAAGACGAGCATCGCGACCAGCGCGTGCAGTGCGCTGCTCATTTGCGAGAACACCAGCAGGCCGATGCCTTCGGCAAGGATCAGTGCGAACAGCACGGTAACGCGGCCGCCAAGCCCGCGCTCATGCGCGATGCGGTCCGATGCGAGTCCGCCGAGCGCTCGGGCAAACAGGGCCAGCAGCCCGAAGCAGCCGACATACAGCCCGGCGGTGGTCATGCTGAGGCCGAAGCGATCGACGTAGTAGATCGCCGCGAGATTGTGAATCGTCAGCTCGACGCCGAAGCAGGCGCCGTAGGTAACGAACAGCACCCAGACGCGATAGTCGCGTGCCGCCGCCTTGAACGTAACCCAGCCGCTTACGCGCTGCGCAGACAACGCGTCCGCGTTCATGTCAGCGAGGTTGCCGGCGGGCGTATCCTTGGCGTAGCGGTAGTAGATGATCGCCATGAGCAGCATCAATGCGCCGGGCACGATCATTGCGACGCGCCAGCCCAGCGAGCGCTCGATGCCGAACGACAACAGTGCAGCGAACAGCAGCGGCATGATGGCTTGCGTCGCGCCGCCGCCGGCATTGCCCCAGCCCGCCGCGGTCGCATTGGCAGTGCCCACGATGTTCGGCGCGAACATGACGGAGGTGTGAAACTGAGTGATGACGAACGACGCGCCGATCGCGCCCGTGCACAGTCGCCAGAACAGAAACGACTCGTAGCTCTGCGCGAAGGCGATCGCGATCACTGGAATCGCACCGAGCGCGAGCAGCCACGTGTAGGTGAGCCGCGGTCCATAGCGGTCGCACAGCGGCCCGATCAGCAATCGCACCAGGATCGTGACGCAGACGGCCGCGATGTTGATGTTTGCGATCTGCGACGGCGTGAGGCCCAGGTCGGTGCGAATCGCCGGCATCAGCGGCGCGACTGCAAACCAGGCGAAGAAGCACACGAAGAACGCCATCCACGTCAAATGGAACGCGCGCATCGGGATGCTGCGGAAGCTGAGAAGTCCCAACCGGGTCGCCCGCTGTTCCATGTTCGCCGCTCCGTCTCTCCGCGGCGATCAATGCAAGCGA
The DNA here is from genome assembly GCA_963838635.1 of uncultured Gammaproteobacteria bacterium. Taxonomy (GTDB): domain Bacteria; phylum Pseudomonadota; class Gammaproteobacteria; order Steroidobacterales; family Steroidobacteraceae; genus Steroidobacter. Next base: position 56,842 of record CAWISC010000011.1, read on the forward strand.
AGTGCCACGCTGCGAATCAACGAGTTGCGGGTCTTCCCGGGCTGGTTATGCGCGGCGCTGGTGCGCGAACAGTCAGCGCTCACCCAAACTGGTGCGAGCTGATCGTTGGATGATCGGCGCGGCGTCGTTCTCGCTCAACAGATCGCGGCGGCACAGCGACAGCACATCCAGATTCGGATCGTAGGCGCGGTCCCGCGTTTCTGCGGCGCCGAGGATCGTGTGGTACAGAGCATCGTGGGAGACCGGCGCCTGCGAGCGCTGTCGCAGGCAACCGATGTTCAATTGCTCGCGCTGCGCGTAGCCGTCGGAGACCCAGAGGAGCATCGGTACTTCCTTCTGCACGCGTGGCGCAAACCGGTACGGCATGCCATGCAGATACACGCCTTGCTCGCCGAGCGATTCGCCGTGATCCGAGGCGTAGATCAGGACGCCGTCGATAGTGTCGGCCGCGGCCCGCAGCATCTCGATCTGGCGCGCCAGCACGTGGTCCGTGTAAGCGATCGTGTTGTCATAGGCGTTCACGAGTTCCTGCTGTGAGCAATGCTGCAGCTCGTGGGCGCGGCAGGCGGGCTTGAAGCGTTCGAACGCAGCGGGATAGCGCTCGGAGTAGGCGGGCCCGTGGCTGCCGATCTGGTGAAAGAAGATGACCGTGTCCCGCGTTACGGTGCGCAGGCGCTCGCCCAGGTTCTCCAGCATGATCTCGTCGTAGCAGTATGAATGCTCGCACAGCTGCGGATCGCGGTGGTTCGAATAGTCGATCGTGGTGACTCGCGCGCAAACGCCCTTGCAACCGGAATTGTTGTCGCGCCACTCGACGTCGAATCCCGCATCCAGCAGAGAATCGAGCACGTTGGTATAGCGGCCCGCTTCATTGACGTCGAATCGCTCGCGGCCGAGGTGCGAGAACATGCAGGGCACCGATACCGCGGTCGACGTACCGCAGGAAGTCGCATCGTTGAAGTAGACCACACCGTCGTTCGCAGCAAGCTCCGGAGTCGTCGCTCGCTGATAGCCGTCGAGCTGAAAATTGGCGGCGCGTGCGGTCTCGCCGACGACCACGAACAACACCAGGGGTTTCGCTTGCGGTGACGCCACGCGATGTGCAACGCCGCCGGGATCCTGCAGCGGCACATGCTCGTTACGACGTGGCTGCGCGACGACGCTGGTTGCGCTGGCCACCGCCGCCACAGGGCTCACGGTGAACCGGATCGGCTTGTGTGCGCGCAAGTACACGGCATAGTTCGCCGAGCAACTCAGCACGCTCGCCGCGCAGACGACGAGTACACCGCAGATCGCGTAGATCCGCTGCCGAAGCTGGCGATGCCACGTGACAGTCGGCAGGGAAACTTTCCACACCAGCACGGCAGGAAGCAGCCCGAATGCCAGCACGTACAGCAGCAGGTTTACGTTGACCAGGCCCGCGACTTCCAGCGCATCGGTCTGCAAGGCGTTGCGCAGCATGTCCGTGTTCATCACCGCACCGTAGGCCTGGGTGAAGTACGAGCTCAGCGAGGCTATGACGAACAGAACGCTGGCCGCGGCGCGCATGATCAGTCGCGATGGCATGATCAGCAGCAACAGGGCTTGCACACACCAGACCACCAGCAACACCGAAGCAAGGAAGGCCGCGGAGCCGAACGACGGATGCCACATCGCGCCGATCGTCTGTTCCCAGAAGATGACGTTGTAGAGCGCGAGCCATATCAGCGAGACGCCGAAGGCGAAGCGGACATCCGATCTGCAGTGAATCGTGATTTCCATGGGCGCAGCGCTCGGCTCAGAAACGTTCTTTCGTTTCCACCAGGATCTGCACATCGTCGATGGAGGAGTCGCCGTCGAGCGGGAACGCGAGATCGACGTGAATGATGTTACCGAGGCCGGAACGGCTGTTGCCGAATCTCAGTCCGATACCCACATCTTTGAGCAAGCCCTGGCTGCGCGTACTGACCGCGCTCTCGCCCCAGGTGCGTCCGATGTCGGCGAACGCAGCAGCGCCGACCCGGAACAGCCGGAACGGATACCAGTCAGTGAAGTAGCGTTGCTCCACGGTCAGCAGTGCACGCGCTTCGCCGCCCTGGTAGCGCAGCGGGTAGCCGCGCAGGCCGTTGTCGCCGCCGAGCAGGATCTGCGTATCGAGATCCAGCGCACGGCCGACGGATGCTTCCAGCGTGGTAAAGAACAGGCGCCGTTCGGATTGCTTGCTGTAGTAGCGCACCGCGCCGTCGATCACTGTGTTGCGCAGCTCGCCGCTTTCGAGGCGACCGCTGACTGCACTGCTCAACAGCAACGTGGAACCGTCTGCGCTTCCAGACCCATGGCTTGCCTTGGCAGCGAAGATCAAGGCGCTTCGATCGGCGCCGTATGCCGGGTCCGCGTAGCCGAGCTGTGCCTTCAAGCGCGTGCCAAGGTAGAAGTCCTCCGTGCGGCCGATCTGATCGTGATTCGTGAACCGGTCGAAGTCGTCCTGAACGAGCTCGAAGCCGAGCCACGGATAGATGAGCTTGCGGTCCTGGGGCACGAGGCTGGCCGAGATCGATCCGGCGACTTCGCTGAACTGCCTTTGATCGAAAGTTGCACCGACGCTCCAGCGTCGCACCCAGCCATTATCGAGGCCGCGCGACCAGCCCCATGCCGCCGATGCCAGCCGGCGATGCGAGCCGAACTCGTCGACGACCTTGCCCAGGTCGTACAACGGCTCGGTGTGCTCATCCTCCAGCAACGTCAGTCGCGTAGACCAGCGGCTATCCAGCGAATAGAACGGTCGTTCGAGATCGAGCGAGCGCAACGAGCCGTCGCTGTTGCTCGCGTAAGCCGCCTGCACCCCTACCCAGCTGTCGAAGAGATGCCGATCCTTGTACTCGAACAGCGTGGAGTCGCGATCGACGCCCGACTTGCGGGCGATCGACAGGTCGGTTCCCGTGCCGAGCAGGTTGAGCTCTTCGAGCTCGAAGCCGGTCGAGTTCTCGCCGCCGCTACGGCTGAACGACATGCCGGGATTCAGCGTCCAGACATCGCGGGTCGTGACTGCGACATCGACGCGCCCGTCGTGGAACGCGATCGGCCGCACGGAGGCGTCGTAGAGATACCGGGCCGAGCGCAAGATGCGCGCGGACTCGTCCAGCAGGCGTTGCGAGTAGAGGTCGCCGCTCTTGAACAGTAGTTGCTGGCGAATGACGTGTGGCTGCGTGCGCACGTGCACCCTGTTCGCGAGCCGGTACAGCGCCTTGTTCTCCTTGGGGTCTTCCAGATTGAAGATGTTCTCGGGGTAAACGAGTACATTGCCGATGATGGCTCCGCGACGCTCCAGCTCCGCTCCGTCCGGCACAGCAGCAAAGGAAATTGCAGCAGGCGCCAGCGTGACGAGAACTGCGAGCCAGCGTGCTCGTTCTCCAGCTTTGGTTTTTTGCATCGTGTCCGTTGGACGCTCGCGCGCCGTACTTCAATCGGCAGCGGTTGATTTCTCCGCCGCCTGCGTCTAACAAGCAGTCATGCAACGAAACGCGGCCACAGCTCCGCCGACCGACGCAGCCCTCGTCCAGGCCATGCTGGCCGGCGACGAGTCGGCATTCCGGCACTTCTTCGAGACCTATTTCCCGAGAATCTACCGGTTCGTGCTGCCGCGGCTCGCGGGCGATGTCGAAGCGACCAAAGAGGTGGTCCAGGCGAGCCTGACCAAGGCCGTGCGGAGCCTGGCCAGCTATCGCAGCGATGCCGCGCTGTTCACGTGGCTGTGTCAGATCTGTCGACACCAGATCGTCGACTACCTGCGCGCCAACAAGCGGCACAGCGACCGCATCGTGCTGATCGAGGACAGCCCGGAGCTGCGTGCCGCGCTCGAAGCGCTGGAGGCGCCAGCTGAAGATCAGCCTTTGCAGCGCCTGGACCGGGCGCAGACTCGTGCGCTGGTGCAAGCGGTCCTCGATCGCCTGCCGGCCCGCTACGGCGACGTGCTCGAATGGAAATACATCGAAGGCCGTTCGGTCGACGAAATCGGCGACCTGCTCGGAGTGGGCCGCATCGCCGCGCAATCGATGCTGGCGCGCGCCCGAACGGCGTTTCGCGAAGCGCTGGAAACTGTATTCGGCTCGACTCCCCATGATGTCCTGACGGAAATGCTCGGCGGAAAGTGAAACGCTCATGAGTAATCAACACGACGGGTCACCCCCCGACGACGAGGGCATTGAGAAGCTGCTGCGTCATGTGGGCGCGCGCGAGTGAGCCTTCAGTCGACGTGATGAATGAAGTGCAGCACGCGGTGCACGCACAGTGGCGCGAGATGCTCGCCGAGCGTTCGCGCCGGCGGCGCACGCTCGCCTATGGAGTGGCAGCCAGCATTGCCATCGCCGTCATAGTCGCCGTGGCGGCGCTCCAGTGGATCGGGCCGAGTAGCGATCCGGTCGCGACGATCGCCAGGATCGACGGCTCACTGCAACTCACGGCCGCGAATGCGGACACAGCGGCGCCTGCGCGCGTCGGCCAGCGAGTGTCTGTCGGCGAGAGGCTGCGGACCGATGCAGGAACCCGCATCGCGCTGGCGTTCAACGATGGATTGTCGGTGCGGATCGATAGCGGATCGACGCTGGAGCTGGTCGCGCCCGATCGGCTGCTGCTGAGCGCTGGCGCTGTTTATGTCGACGCCGATCCAGGCCGTCCGCACGATGATTCGCTCGAAGTCCAGACGCGCGCAGGTATCGTGCGTCACGTGGGAACGCAATATCAGGTGCGGCAGGATGGCCGTGCAGTGGAGATCAGCATTCGCGAAGGTCACGTGGAGATCGAAGGGCTGCAGGGAGCGAATCGTGCATCCGCCGGCGAAGTGCTGCGTATTCTGTCCGGCGGCTCGATCGAGCGCGCCTCGAACACGCCCCACGACGCGAGCTGGCAATGGGCAATCGCCGCCGCGCCGGCCTTCGACATCGACCAGCGAGTGCTGAGCGATTTCCTGGACTGGGTGGCGCGTGAAACCGGCAAGCGGATCGTTTATGCCAGCCCGCGCGCGCTGCAGGTTGCGCAGAGCGTCGTCTTGCGAGGTTCGATCGGCAGCCTGGATCCGGAAAGCGCTCTGGTACCGGTGCTGTCGACGACGGATCTGCGTCGCTTTACGACCCAGGACGGATCGATCGGCATCGAGCTGGCTACGCCGGCCGATTCCAGCAGGCCGTGAGCGAGAGCGCCGCGCAACTGTGGTGGCGACATGTGCGCTGGCCGCTGTGGCTGTTCATCGTGGCAGCGCTGCTGTTTGCGATGACCCACATCGATGTGACGATTGCGAGCACGGCGTTCTTCGACGCAACCAGCAGTCAATGGCTGGGCGCCGATAGTTGGTGGATCAACGATGTCGTGCACACGGGCGGACGCTGGGCCGTGCGGCTGGTCGTCGTCCTCGCGTTCGCGCTGTGGGTCGCAACATTTATCGAGCCTTCGCTGCGCGGGCTCAGGCGGCCGGCGGGATACCTGTCGGTCGCAATCGTCGCCACGGTCGGCAGCGTCGGTCTGCTGAAAACTCTCACCAACGTCGATTGTCCCTGGGATCTCCAGGCGTTCGGCGGAGACTTTCCGTACGTAGATCTGTTCGCGACACGACCGGTCGACCTGCGTCACGCGCAGTGCTTCCCTGCGGCGCATGCCAGTTCGGGCTACTCGCTGATGGCTCTCTACTTCGTCGCCTATGAGCGCAACCGCAAGCTGGCTATCGTCGGACTGGCCGTCGGCTTGCTGCTGGGCCTGGTTTTCGGCATAGCGCAGCAGGCGCGCGGCGCGCATTTCGCGTCGCACGACCTGTGGAGCGCTTTTCTCGCCTGGATCATCTCGCTCACGTTGTACGCGTTCGCGTTTCGCGCTCGCCTCTATCACGCATGACTGGGTGCGTCGTCGGCCTCTGAGCGCGATTCGTAACGGTAGTGCATGACGAGGTTGTAGAGCGCGACCGTCACGGGGAACAAGTTCGAAAGCACGCCAACGGAGTCGTTCTTTCCCCAGATGAAGTAGGAGAGCAGCAACACGCTGCCGAGGACGCTCATGATCCAGAACAGACCCGGAAACGCCGGCCGGCCATGCCTGCGGGTCGCGGCCATCTGTACCAGCCAGCGGCCGGCGAACAGAAAAACACCGAGATAGCCGACGAGTTTCCAGGGTGTGATGACGACGTCGAAAAGATAGGCGACGGGTGTGTTCATCGGCGCTCAACTCGCAGATCCGGACCAACAATCCGTGGGACGGTCGAAGCTGACGGAATCAATCGCGGCGCGCGTGGCCGGTAAGGTTTACCGGCGCTGAACAGCGCGCTACCGCTTCGCTGCGATGATGAGAACACCAGTGCCGACCAGAAGGATCCCAGTCCAGTCGCGCGCTGAAGGTCGCTCGCCCAGGAACATCAGAGCGAACACTGCGATCAGCACCAGGCTCAGCTTGTCGACCGGCGCAACTTTCGAGACGTCGCCGAGTTGCAGCGCGCGGAAGTAGCAGATCCAGGAAGCGCCGGTCGCCAGCGCCGAGAGCACGAGGAACACCCAGGTCTTCACTGGCAAGGCCAGCGGATTGGTCCATTGACCGGTGTACTGCACGAAGCCGAACACGACCACCGCAATTACCAACGTACGAATCAACGTAGCCAGGTCGGGGCTCACGCCCTGGACGCCGACCTTGGCAAAGATCGCGGTGAGGGCGGCGAAAACGGCGGAGAGCAGCGCCCAGTAGACCCATGTCGCAGCGGTAGTCATCGATTTTCCCCTGGTGGCCGGCGCAGGTGATGTGCGGGCGGATCGTAGCGCGATTGATTTCGTCCGCTGCAGTCGTCTAACCGACACCGGTCGCCACTGACATAAGAACCAGAGCAACTTGTCAACCTTGCCCTCCGCGCGAGCCGCGCTGGCCGTCGCTGCAATCCGCTCGACCGCAATGGCCGATCCGCCGGCTCGGTCCCTATTCCTGCGTTGTCGGGTTCGTCTTGCTGGGCGCCCTGGCACTGGGCATTTCGCGAATGCTTCTCATCGCCTGGCAATGGGAGCGCGTGTCCGTAACGAACTCCGTCTTCTGGATGCTGGTGCAGGGACTGCGCAGCGACCTCATGACGCTCGGTCTCTTCGCAACGCCCGTCGTGCTGCTGCTGCCTGCGCTGCTGGCAATCGGACGCGTCAAATGGTGGGTGAGGGCGTGCTGCGCGTGGCTGGGCCTGAGCTTGATTGCAATCCTGTTTCTCGAGCTCGCGACCCCGCAGTTCCTGATGGAGTTCGACAGCCGGCCCAATCGCCTCTTCCTCGAATATCTGGTCTATCCGCACGAAGTGCTGGCGATGCTCTGGAACGGCTATCGCGGCCCGCTGCTGCTGATGGTTGGCGCCATTGCCGGGCTGGCCTGGCTCATCGCTCGGCATTTCATGGGATACGCTCGCGACCCGAATCGGTGGCGGGCGAGCACGGTGCTGCTGCTGTGGCCGGTGGTTCTCATCGTGCTGTTCGTCATGGTCCGTTCCAGCTTTCAACACCGCCCGGCCAATCTGGCGACGTTCGCCTTCTGCAACGACGCGATGGTCAACAGCCTGGTTGCCAACTCGACCTATTCGGTGCTGACCGCCGCGCACGGCCTGACGCACGAAAGCCAATCGAGCTCGATGTACGGCGACATGTCCAGCGCGGAAATGGTGCGGCGAGTACGCGCCGGGATGGGTGTGCCGCTCGCCGATTTCACATCCGAACGATTCCCGACGCTGCACCGGCAGATTGCAAGCGTGAGCCGCGAACAGCCGCTCAACCTGGTCATCGTTCTGGAGGAGAGCCTCGGGGCCGGCTTCGTCAAGCAGCTCGGCGGGATACCGATCACGCCGAACATCGATCGACTGGCGGAGCAGGGCATCTGGTTCGATCAGCTGTACGCGACTGGTACGCGGTCGGTGCGGGGCATCGAAGCGGTGGTGGCCGGGTTCCCGCCGACACCGGCGTTGAGCGTCGTCAAGCTGTCGAAGGCGCAGCGCGATTTCGCGACGCTGGCGTCGGTGCTGGCGCGCTCCGGTTACAGCAGCGAATTCGTCTACGGCGGCGAATCGCACTTCGACAACATGCGCTCATTTTTTCTGGGCAACGCCTTCAGCAACGTGGTGGATCGCAAGGACTTCGCAACGCCGAAGTTCGTCGGCAGCTGGGGCGTATCGGACGAGGATCTGTTCGACATGGCGCATGCGCGGATCAGCGCCCGGCACGCCGCCGGCCAGCCGTTCTTCACGCTGGTGTTCACTTCCTCGAATCACACGCCGTTCGAATTTCCGGACGGACGCATCGAGCTGCACGATGCGCAGAAGCAGACGGTGCACAATGCCGTGAAGTATGCCGACCACGCGCTCGGCCAATTCCTGGAGCGCGCGCGGACCAGCGACTACTGGGCGGACACCCTGTTCCTCGTGGTCGCCGACCACGACACGCGCGTGTATGGCGATGAGCTGGTGCCGGTCGGCAAGTTCCACATTCCGGGAGCGATCCTCGGCGCCGATGTGACTGCGCGCAGGATCGACTCGCTGGTCAGCCAGATCGATCTCGCGCCGACCTTGCTGTCGTTGATGGGTGTCGACAGCGAGCATCCCTTCCCGGGCCGCGACCTGACCCGCACGCTGCCGGAATTCGGCAATTCGCCGGCGCCGCTGCGCCCCAGGGCGATGATGCAGTTCGACCGCAACTTCGCCTGGCTCGAACGGGATCGATTGACGGTCCTGCTGCCGGACGGCGGCTCGCGCCAGTTCACGTTCGACCGCAAGACGAAAGGACTCCAGCCCGCGGTGACCACGGATCCGGAGGCTGTGCAGCAGGCGCTTGCGAATGTGCTGATGCCCGCGTGGCTGTATCGCGAGCAGCGGTATCGCACCTCGAACTGACTTCTGCAGGTTTGGTTTTCGCAAG
>CAWISC010000012.1:0-372036 GCA_963838635.1 uncultured Gammaproteobacteria bacterium
TGGTGGCCAGGGTCGGAATCGAACCAACGACACGCGGATTTTCAGTCCGCTGCTCTACCAACTGAGCTACCTGGCCACGCGGGGCGCAATGGCTCCCATAACGGAGTCATTGCAGGAAAGGACGCGTATTAAATCGGCGGCCCGGGGGGTCGTCAAGAAAAAGGGCGTCGGTCCGAGCCAGGGCCCCGCGCCCTCCCCCGGTTTGCGCACATGAACTACGACAGCAGCTCGATCCAGTGAACGACCGGCATCCGCGCGGCAGACCGAAGGTGCATGAGGCAGCCGATGTTGGCCGTGGCGATCAGGTCGGGCTTTCCTTCCTCGAGCGTCGCGATCTTGCGCGCGAGCAATTGCCCCGAGAGCTCGGGCTGGGTGAGCGAATAGGTTCCGGCCGAGCCGCAGCACAGGTGGCCATCCCGCACCGGGATCAGCTCGAAGCCGCGCGCGGCCAGGATACGTTCGACGACACCGTCGAGGCGAAGCCCGTGCTGCAAGGTGCATGGGGAATGAAAAGCGACGCGTCGCGGTGCGCGACCCTCGACGGGCTGGCGCTGGAGCGCGGCGGGCTCGCGTGCAATGACTTCGCTGATGTCTCTTACGAGACGCGCTGACGCGCGCCGCTTTTTGCGCATACGCAGCCTCGCCGCTGAGTAGATGCGCGTAGTCGCGCAGCATTGGTCCGCAACCACTGGCAGTGACCACGATTGCCTGCGCACCTGACTCGATCAGTGGCCACCATGCGTCGATGTTGCGCCGGGCGTGGGCGCGCGCCTCGTCGGGCGCACTCATATGAAACGCAATTGCCCCACAGCAGCCGGCCGCAGCGGGTGCGACGAGCGAAATGCCGAGGCGATCGAGCACGCCGGCCGCAGCGCTGTTGATTGCAGGATCGACGACGGGCTGCACACAGCCGTCGAGGATCAGCATCTTGCGGTGATGGCTTGCACTCGGCCACGGCGCGGCCGGACGAGGCACCGGCACCTTGCGCCTCAGCTTCTTCGGCAACAGCGGTGACAACCAATGTGCGATGCGAACGAGCACGGCAAGCAGAGCTGGTGTCGTCAACACCACGCGAAGGGCACGGCGAAGCAAATTCACCGGCCACGGCCTGCCGACGCTAGCCTCGACGTGCTCCCGTCCGATGTCGAGCAGGCGCCCGTACTGCACTCCCGATGGACAGGTCGTTTCGCACGCACGGCACGTCAGGCATCGATCCAGATGCAGCTGCGTCTTTGCGGAGACCTCCTTGCCTTCCAGCGCCGCGCTGATGAGCTGGATCCGCCCGCGCGGACTATCGAGCTCGTTGCCCAGCAATTGATAGGTCGGACAGGTCGCGAGACAGAACCCGCAGTGCACGCACTTGCGGATGATGGCATCGGCTTCCGACGACGGTGTCTGCGCCATCACCGTTCCGTCGCCGGGCTGCAATTGAGCACGGCGTGAGGGTCGAAGACCCGTTTCAATTCGATGTGCAGCTTCGCTAGCGCGGGACTCAACGCTGGACGCACGCTCGCAGCGTCGGCGCGCGACGAGCGAAACAGCAACGAGTGGCCACCGTGCGCCTCGACCTCAGCACGCAATGTGCGCGCGTCGAGATCTGTCGCAATCCAACGCAACGCTCCACCCCACTCGATCAGTTGTTCGCCACCGACCTTCAGGTGCTGCGCCGTGGGCGGAACGCTCGCACGCCACAACTCGCGCGCCTTCGCGAAGAACGGCGCAGTCTGATCGCGAATCGAACGCCAGAACTGGCTGCCATCCTGCACCACCTCGCCCCCAATCTCTTTGCCGACACGATCCAGCACCGCGGGCGCACCTGCGAGGCGCACGCTGAGTATTCCTGCGTGATGACAGGACCCTGACAGCGGCAGCCCGCGTGCAGCCCAGCTATTCACACGCTCGATCGCACTCGCCTCGTCCAAGGATAACCGCCGCGTAATCTCATGTTTGCCGGGCAACACTCGCAACGAGATTTCCAGCAGTACACCCAGCGCGCCGTGCGCGCCGACCATCAGGCGCGAGACGTCGTAGCCCGCGACATTCTTGATGACGCGACCGCCGAAGCGCAGACGCTCCCCCTGTCCATCGACGATCTGCACGCCTATGACGAAATCGCGCACGGCTCCAGCATACGCGCGTCGCGGACCGGACCAGCCAGTCGCGACGCAGCCGCCCAGCGTTCCGCCGCCGCCGAACTGCGGCGGCTCGAACGCAAGCATCTGCCCGTGAGCAGCGAGCGCTTGCTCGATCTCCGCTAACGGCGTGCCCGCTCGCGCAGTCAGCACGAGCTCGGCTGGATCGTAGTCGACGATGCCGCTGTAGCCGGCGACCCGCAGCACGTCACCTTCGATCGAGGCTGGGTAGAACTGCTTGCTGCCGCTGCCAAGAATCCTCAGCTTGCAGCGCGCACTAGCGGCATAGACGGACCGCATCCGCCAGAAACGTGCTTCGGATTCGGGCGTCGTCGACACGGCTCAGAATCGCGGCAACTCCGGATGAGGTAGCCGCCCGCCGTGCACGTGCATCGCGCCGAGCTCGGCGCAGCGGTGCAGAGTGGGGACAGCCTTGCCCGGATTGAGGAGCGAGAGCGGATCGAACGCACGCTTGATCCCGTGGAAACATTCGAGCTCGGCGCGGCCGAACTGCGTGCACATGGAATCGATCTTCTCGAGGCCGACGCCATGCTCGCCGCTGATCGTGCCGCCAACTTCGAGGCACAGCTCCAGGATGTCTGCGCCGAAACGCTGCGCCCGCTCCAGCTCACCCGGTTTGCGGGCGTCGAAGAGGATCAGCGGATGCAGGTTGCCGTCGGCTGCGTGAAACACGTTCGCGCACGCCAGCCCATATACCTTGGACAGCTCGCTGATGCGTGTGAGTACGCCGGCGACGCGTTTGCGAGGAATGGTTCCGTCCATGCAGTAGTAATCCGGCGCAATGCGCCCCATCGCGGGGAACGCCGACTTGCGGCCCTTCCACAGGCGCAGGCGTTCCTGCTCGTCGTTCGACACGACCATGCTGGTCGCGCCGCATGCCTCCAGTACGCGTTGCATGCGTTCGATCTCGTCAGCGACTTCGTCGCTCGTGCCGTCCGACTCGCACAACAGCACCGCCGCTGCATCCAGCGGATACCCGGCATGCGCGAACTCCTCGACGGCAGCCACGGCCGCGCGATCGAGCATTTCCAGGCCAGCCGGAACGATTCCCGCGCCGATGATTGCGGCGACTGCCTGCGCTGCATGCTCGCACTCGGCGAATCCCGCCACGATCACGCGCGCGCATTCCGGGCGCGGCAGCAACTTCACGGTGATCTCGGTGATCGCACCGAGCATGCCCTCCGATCCGGTCATGAGTGCCAGCAGGTCGAAGCCCGCGCTGTCGAGCGCTTCGCTGCCGATCTCGAGCATCTCGCCCGCGATGGTGGCGACACGTAAGCGCAGGATGTTGTGAACCGTCAGCCCATACTTGAGGCAATGCACACCTCCGGCATTCTCGGCGACGTTGCCGCCGATACTGCATGCGATCTGGCTGGAAGGATCGGGCGCGTAGTACAGGCCATGAGAACGCGCCGCCTCGGAGATGGCGAGATTGCGCACGCCGGGCTGCACACGTGCGGTTCGTGCGAGCGGATCCAGCGCGAGGATGCGATTCAGCTTGCTCAGCACGAGCAGCAGCCCTTCCTCGTGCGGAGTCGCACCGCCCGACAAGCCCGTTCCGGCACCGCGCGTCACGACTGGAACGCGCGCCTCGTGACACAACGCGAGGATTCGGCAGACCTGCGCTTCGGTCTGCGGCAAGGCGACGAGGCGTGGCTGCCGACGAAAGATCGTAAGCCCGTCGCACTCGAACGGGCGCAGCTCTTCCGCGCGAGTCAGGAGAGATTCGTCGGGCAGCAGCTCGCGCAGCTGGCGGATCAGCCCGGCGAGGTCACGGATCGAGCTCGTTGGTCGGCGGGTCTGCAATGCCGGGGATGCGCGTCTAGGTGTAGTTCAGAATGCCGCCGAGATTACTCCAGTTGCCGGGGAGAAAGGAGCAGGCAGCAGGCGGCTGCACGTCCCTAGTCCACGCCCTTGGGGGCTCTAAGTGCTTGAAAGTGCCGCGGCGGCTCGCGGGGACCAAAACCTGCCACGAACCGTCACAGTTTGGTGGTTGACTGCACTCTCCCTATTGAGGCATCCGCCGGAGCCCTCACCCTCGTAGAGTCGACCACAGCCGGCCGGGTATGGCCGGCATCGAGTCATCGCCGCCGCCCACCGGTCTGCAACTTTTCCCGGTTGCAAATCGTTGAGGCTGGGCGGTGCCTCGTCCTCCGCACGAACGTAAACGAAGGAGTCCCGATGGCGGTCCCGCAACCCGTGCTAGTTCTTCCGGAAACCCGCCCCGCGGAAGTCCTCGCCGCGCGTTACTCGCGCATCCGTCGCGTCTCGCTCGAAATTTGCGCGCCGCTGCAGACGGAGGATTTCGTCGTGCAGAGCATGCCGGACACCAGCCCGACCAAGTGGCACCTCGCGCACACCAGCTGGTTCTTCGAACAGTTCCTGCTCAAGCCGCTCCTGCCCGGCTATCGCGTGTTTCATGCGGATTTCGAATACCTGTTCAATTCCTACTACCAGTCCGTGGGGCGCATCCACGAGCGTCCGCAGCGCGGGCTGCTCACGCGCCCGACGGTCGAGGAAGTGCGGCAGTATCGCGAGCACGTCGATGAGCACATGCAGAAGCTCTTCCGTGCACGAGCCGAAGACGAACGGCTGTTGACGATCGCCACGATCGGCGTCAATCACGAGCAGCAGCACCAGGAGCTGATGCTCACGGATATCAAGCATCTGTTCTCGCGCAATCCGCTGCTGCCCGCGTACCAAGCCGGCTCCTGCGAGTCGAGCGATGCGGCTGGGCCGATGCACTTCATCCCGTTCGACGGCGGCATCCGCGAAATCGGCGCGAGCGGCAAGCACTTCGGTTTCGACAACGAGTTGCCGCGTCATCGCACGCTGGTCGAACCCTACGCACTGGCCGATAGGCTGGTCACGAATGGCGAGTATCTCGAATTCATCCGCGACGGCGGTTACAAGCGGCCGGAATTCTGGCTCTCGGACGGCTGGAGCACAGTCGTGCGCGAAGGCTGGACTCGCCCGATCTACTGGAGCGAGGCACTCGATAGCGAGTTCACGTTGCATGGCCTGCAGCCGCTGCACTCCGCCACGCCCGTCTCGCACATCAGCTATTACGAAGCGGACGCGTTCGCGCGTTGGGCCGGTGGGCGGTTGCCGAGCGAAGCGGAGTGGGAGCTGGCCGCCGAGTCGTTGCCGGTGATCGGCAACCTGCTGAACACAGGCGAGCTGCATCCGACGGCTGCGGGCGTTCAGCCGGGAATGAAGCAGATGTTCGGCGACGTCTGGGAATGGACCGCGTCGCCGTACAGCGCATATCCCGGGTATCAGCCGCCCTCCGGCGCGCTCGGCGAGTACAACGGCAAATTCATGTGCAACCAGCTGGTGCTGCGCGGCGGCTCCTGTGCGACGCCCGCCGATCACATCCGCGCCAGCTACCGCAACTTCTTCTACGCCGACGCACGCTGGCAGTTCATGGGCGTGCGTCTCGCCCGCAATCTGTGAGTTCGAGGTTATCCATGGCACAGCATCCGAGCACGAAGCCTGCACCGTCGCGCACCGACGCCCTCACCAACGGAGTGCTGGAAGGCATGCGCAAGCAGCCGCGACAGCTGTCGCCGGTGTGGTTCTACGACGAGCTCGGCTCGTTCCTGTTCGACAGCATCTGCGAGCTGCCCGAGTACTACCTCACGCGCACCGAGCTGCAGATCATGCGTGAGCACGCGGGCGACATGGCGCATCAGATCGGCCCGGATGCTGCGATCATCGAGCTCGGCAGCGGCACCAGCACGAAGACGCGCGAGCTGCTGAATCATCTCGAATCGCCGGCCGCGTACGTGCCCGTCGACATCGCGCGCGATCATCTGCTCGACGCCGCGAGCGCAATCGCGCGCGACTATTCGACGCTGCGTGTGATTCCGATCTGCGCGGACTTCACGCGGCCGTTCGACCTGCCGATAACGGTCTATTCCGCGCGCCGGCGCGTCGTCTACTTCCCGGGCTCGACGCTCGGCAACTTCGCGCAGGCGGACGCCCTGGCACTGCTCCAGCGCATGCGACACATCATCGGCACGAACGGCGCCGTGCTGATCGGCATCGACCTGAAGAAGGACCCCCGCATCCTGGAGCGCGCGTACAACGATCGCGCCGGCGTGACGGCGGAGTTCAACGTCAACGCGCTGCGGCACCTGAATCGCGAACTAGGTACGGACTTCGATCTCGATGCGTTCGAGCATCTGGCGGTGTGGGTCGAGGACTTGAGCCGCGTCGAGATGCACCTGGTGAGCAAGCGCGACCAGGTCGTGCACGTCGGTGACGAGGACGTAGAGATCAAGCAGGGCGAGCACCTCACCACTGAGTTCTGCCACAAGTACACACTCGAGAGCTTCGCGGATCTCGCAGCGACGGCTGGGTTGTCGGTCAGCCGCGTGTGGATGGATCCAGCGAAGCTGTTCAGCGTGCAGCTGCTGGAGCCGAGGGTACTGTCGGGTTAGTCGGTCGACGGGCTGCTCGCGCGCCGCTCCGGCACGTCACGCGCGATTCTTGTTGACGATCGCAGCCAGGATCAGCAGGTACGAGAACAACCGCACCGTGTAGATAGCGGGATTGCCCTCGTCGGGATGATCGACCAGCAGGAACGCGACGCGGTTCACGCCTTCGATCGCGAACGCGGCGCTGAAGCCGAGGAACAGCGTGTCGCGCGTCTGCCTCCAGAACTTCAGGAAGAATGCGCTCACCGCGAGCGACGCAGTGACGATGACACCGAGCAGAAATCCTTCGATCATGTCAGTCGCTCTCGAATATCAGGCCGTACAGCAACAGCAGCATGGACGCGGCGGCGACACTCAACCGCCACGTGTACAGGCTGGCCTCGGGAACCAGCGAAAGATCGATGAACAGCAGCGCGTTCGAAATCGTCAGGCCGACGAAGCACAGCCCGCTCCATAGCAGCAGGCGCTGCCGGACCCGCCCGTAAGCACGCAGCAGGAGGAACGCGCATAGTCCGACTGTCAGCGTGCCGAGAATATTGACGATGGCCAGCATCGGTTCACCTGTCCTTCTTCAGATCGAACGCGCGGGCGAACTCGCGCACGGCCGTAGAGGCGCGCGAGTGAATGAACGTGGCGATCGGCACCAGGTGTCGGCGGTAGGTCGCCGCCACTTCCGGCATCACTTCACCGGAAGCATCCCATTGTGGGTTATACCGGTATCGCACGGTCGACGCGGGCTCAGCCGTTGCCAGCTGCTGCCGCTGCAGCGCCTGCAGGATCGTCGCTGCGACGGGTCGGCCCACGTAGATGCGCGCAGCCAGCTCTTCCTCGGACCACTGTCGCTGCGGGTTTTCCCAGAGCAGCAACAGCGCCTCCAGCTGCGGCACCGTATCGATTCGCTCGGCGAGGAATTGCAGGACGCGGGATGGAATCTCCGGTGTCGTCATCGGCGTGACGTTTTACTATAGGCGACAGTGGTGAGTCGAGGCTGACAGATGAGAACAAAGCTCAGACCCGCCGTCGCAAAACCCGCCGAGCCGCGCCGCCGCGCCGCCGCCCATGCGCACGCGGCGGAGCGCGAGCGGCTCGCGCAATGCACGCCGCACGATCTCGCATGGAAGAAGTGGGGCCCGTACCTCAGCGAGCGCCAGTGGGGAACGGTGCGCGAGGATTACAGCGCCAACGGCGACGTATGGGGCTACTTTCCGCACGATCACGCACGCAGCCGCGCCTATCGCTGGGGCGAAGACGGTCTCGCGGGATTCTGCGATCACGAGCAGCGGCTGTGCCTGTCGCTGGCGCTATGGAACGGCCGCGATCCGATTTTGAAGGAGCGATTGTTCGGCCTCACCAACGGCGAAGGCAATCACGGCGAGGACGTCAAGGAGCTCTACTACTACCTCGACGCGACACCGACACACTCCTACCTGAAGATGCTCTACAAGTATCCGCAGCGCGAGTATCCATATGCCGCGCTCGTCGCAGAGAGCCGGCGCCGCACACGCACTGAGCCGGAATACGAGCTGCTGGACACGGGAGTATTCGCGCAGGACCGCTACTTCGACGTGTTCGTCGAGTACGCGCAGGCGAATGTCGACGACGTGCTGATGCGCGTCACGGTTCACAACCGCGGTCCCGAGGCCGCGACGCTGCATGTGCTACCGCAGCTGATCTTTCGCAACACCTGGGCATGGCGCAACGGCGCAGCGAAGCCGCGGCTGGCACTGCAAGCCCGGCACATCGAGGCGCAGCTCGATCAGCCAGGCGAGTATCACTGGTACGCAGATCAGGATCCTGCGCTCCTCTTCACCGACAACGACACCAACACGCGCTGCCTGTACAGCGTACCCAACGCAGGTTACGCGAAGGACGCATTCCACGAGCGCGTGGTGAACGGGAACGTCGGCGCAGTGAATCCCGCACAAGAGGGAACGAAAGCGGCTGCATGGTATCGGCTCGACGTGCCTGCCGGCGGCTCGGCGCAGGTTCGCACGCGGCTATCGAAGCGAGCTCAAGAGCAGCCATTCGCGGACTTCGATGCAACCCTGGCGGCGCGAGTGCGCGAAGCCGACGAGTTCTACGCGCAGATCCAGCACGACCTTGCAGATGCCGATCGCCGCCTGGTGCAGCGGCAGGCGTTCGCAGGAATGATCTGGAGCAAGCAGTTCTTCTATCTCGACGTGCCCGAGTGGTTGAAGGGCGACGAGACGCAGATCGCGCCGCCGACGCAGCGCAAACACGGCCGCAACTGGGAATGGGATCACCTGAACAACGCCGACATCCTCTCGATGCCGGACAAGTGGGAATACCCGTGGTATGCCGCGTGGGACCTCGCTTTCCACACGTTGCCGCTCGCGCTGATCGACGCCGAGTTCGCCAAGGAGCAGCTCGTCCTGCTCACGCGCGAGTGGTACATGCACCCGAACGGCCAGATGCCTGCATACGAGTGGGCGTTCGGCGACGTGAATCCTCCGGTGCACGCGTGGGCGACGTGGCGGGTGTTCCAGATCGATCGCAAACAGCGTGGCGACGACGGCGACCTGAAGTTTCTGGAGCGCGTGTTCCACAAGCTGCTGCTGAACTTCACGTGGTGGGTCAACCGCAAGGACGCGCAAGACCGCAACGTCTTCCAGGGCGGCTTCCTCGGCCTCGACAACATCGGCGTCTTCGACCGCAGCGCGACGCTGCCGACCGGCGGCCACATCGACCAGGCGGACGGCACCAGCTGGATGGCGATGTACGCGCTCAACCTCATGCGCATCGCGCTCGAGCTCGCCCAGCACAACAACGTGTACGAGGACGTCGCTACGAAGTTCTTCGAACACTTCCTGCACATCGCGGAAGCGATGAGCACCTTCGGCGCCGACGGCGTCGGCCTGTGGGACGACGCAGACAAATTCTTCTACGACGTGCTGCACACGCCCGACGGCCGCACTACACCGCTCAAAGTCCGCTCGATGGTCGGCCTCATTCCCCTGTTCGCGGTCGAAACGCTGGAGCCCGAGCTGCTGGAGCGCGTGCCGGAGTTCGCGGCGCGCCTGGAATGGTTTCTGAATTACCGCCCCGATCTCGCACAGCTCGTGTCGCACTGGGACCAGCCGGGCCGCGGCAAGCGCCGCCTGCTCTCGCTCCTGCGCGGGCACCGCATGAAGAAACTGCTGTCGCGCATGCTCGATCCGCAGGAATTCCTCGCCGACTTCGGCGTGCGGGCGCTGTCCAAAGTGCACGAGCGCGAACCCTACGTGTTCAGGGTGGACGGCGCCGAGCTCACGGTGCGCTACGTCTCTGCCGAGTCGGACTCAGGGCTGTTCGGCGGCAACTCCAACTGGCGCGGTCCGATCTGGTTCCCGGTGAACTACCTGATCATCGAGTCGCTGCAGAAGTTTCATCACTACTACGGCGACGATTTTCGCGTCGAGTGCCCGACCGGCTCCGGCCAGCTGCGCACGCTCGACCAGATCGCAGATGAGCTGGCGACGCGCCTGGAACGGCTGTTCCTCAAGGACGAGCATGGCCTGCGGCCGGTGCTCGCGCAGTACCCGCAGATGCAGACCGACCCGCACTTTCGCGACTACGTGCTGTTCTACGAGTACTTCTGCGGCACCAGCGGCCGCGGCGTGGGTGCAGCTCACCAGACCGGCTGGACCGGCCTGGTTGCCAAGCTCCTCAAGCCGCGCTTGCCGGAGCACGGCGACCGGCGCCATGCACGACGCGAGTAGGCGTATGCTAAGCGCCATGCGCCAATTCACTGCAATGCTGTTCGTGTTTTCGATCGCGCCGTTCGCAGCGTCGGCCGAATCCATGCGTTGCGGCAAGTGGGTCGTCAGCGAGACCAGCGCGGTCGCCGAAGTCCTGGAGAAGTGCGGCGAACCGCAGAAAAAAGACGTCTCCCACGAAGACGTGTATGCACGGAACGGACTCGGCAACACCAACAAGATCGGCGTGAAGGTGACGGAACGCTGGCGCTACCAGGCCAGTAACCGCGTGCTGCCCATGCTGGTGACGATCGTCGACGGCAAGGTCGTGAGCATCGAGCGGACGCAGTAACGTCTCTCCTCGAAAGATTCGGCATTTCCGCAGTTTACCTACGCCTGCGATCCGCTGGTTTCGATTACGCTGGCGGTCTTTGCTTCATGTCAGGAATGACATACCATGGCGTCTGGTACGGAAACCAAGCCGCTTGTCTGGTTGCACGGCGAGATCAAGACGCCACCGTTCTCCCCGACCGGCCGCATCGACGCCGGCGCTCTGTTGCGGCAGCTGCAGATCGGAGATCGCATCGGCATGCCGCATTCGCGACCGCTGCCGGCGATAGGATCGCGCTGCCATGAGTTACGCGTGTGGGATGGCGGCCATTCCTGGCGCATTGTGTACTGCCTCGACGAGGATGCGATCGTGATTCTTGAAATCTTCGCGAAAACGACCCGGGCGACTCCGATCCATGTCATCGAGACCTGTCGCAAGAGATTGGCCGCGTACCGTCGAGCGCGTACACAGGAGCGAGACCAGTGAAGCAGCTGAAGTCGCGGAAACTGCAAAAGGCAGGGTGGCGGACCGGCTCCGTCAAGGACTTTCTCGGGCTGTCGGACGCGGAGGCGGCGTTGATCGAAATGCGACTGTCGCTGAGTCGTAGTCTGCGCGAGCGCCGCGTTGGCGGCGGACTTTCGCAAGCCGATCTGGCCGCGAGAATGGGATCGAGTCAGTCGCGAATCGCGAAGATGGAAGCGGCCGATTCCAGCGTGACGCTGGATCTGCTCATTCGCTCTTTGCTCACTCTGGGCGCGACCACGAAGGACATCGCGCGCGCCCTGGGACGTTAGGCGCGCAGCGCTGCGGTGTCGGCGTGCAGGAACCAGCGGTTCAGCACGACATTGCGCGTGAACCACTGCCTCTTCATGAGCGAGCGCGCCAGCGCGAGCTTCCACGATTCCGGCAGCGAGCTTGCGAGTGAACCACCGTTGTTGCGAGCGCCGAAGCGCGCGGTGAGTTGCGCTTCGTATTCGCTCAAGCGTTGTTTGCTGTAGTCGCCGCGCGCGTTCGCGATGATCTGCGCCGCCATCAGTCCCGATTCGATCGCGGGGCGAATGCCCTCGCCGCTTTCCGCATATGCGAGGCCTGCAGCGTCACCGATGATGAGCACGCCGTCGCCGACCACCGGCCGCTTCGCGTGCGAGTACAACAGGTAGGCGTGGCCTTTGAACCGCGCGGGTGCATCGGCCGGTACTTTGCCTTGCGATTGCAGCCAGCGACTGAACGCGTGCACCTGTTCCGGCAGCCGGTGATTGCCCTCGCGGCCGAGCCCGACGTTGAGGAAATTTCCCTTGCGAAAACACCAGCCGTAGCCCTTCAGGTCGTCGCAGAAGTACAGCTCCGGCCGGTCGTGCTCGACTGCGCACTGCACGGCCTGGTCGTCGGTCATCTCGAACTCGATCTCCTGCGCGGCGATCGCGCGCTCGCCCTTGCCGAGGTTCGCGCCGAGAAAACGCACCACGGGACAGAAGTGACCGCCCGCGCCGATGACGATTGCCGCATCGATGGCACCGTTGACCAGCCAACGACCGTGGACGCGCTCCATCGATTCCCAGGCTTCGCCGAGCCGCAGCCGCGCCCCCGACCGCTGCAGCAGATAGTCATCGAATTCGCAACGACGGATGCCGTAGCTGACTATCTTGTCGTAGTACACGGGTTTGGCAGCGCGCTCGCCCATGCCGGTGACGAAGCTGGTGATCGGCTGCAGCACGCGTCCCTGCTGGTAATCGCGTGTGTCGATCTCCAGCTCTTCGACGACTTGCGGCGTGATCCATCCTGCGCAGACCTTGTCGCGCGGGAACTCGCTCTTGTCGAGGATCAGCACATCGAGCCCGGCGCGTCGCAGCTGCCGCGCGCACGACGAACCTGCCGGCCCGCCGCCGACGATCAGAACGTCGCAGGACTCCGCTGTGGTCATCGCCCAGTCATCTTTGATAGATGTCGGCCCGCGTCCACGGGATCTGGTTGTTCCGCGCAGGCGAGAACACGACCTGGAACAGCTGCAGCTCGCCGACCGTAAAGGCCGCCTGCGAACCGAGCAGGTACAGCCGCCACATACGCACGAAGCGATCGTCGAACATCTTCGCAACGCGATCGGTGGCGCGCTCGTACGCAACGTGCCACCACTCCAGCGTCTTCGCGTAGTGCAGGCGGATGTTCTCGACGTCGAGCACCGAGAAGTTGCGGCCCTCGAAGATGTCCATCATCTCCTTGAGCGAAGGCGGATGCGCGCCGGGGAAGATGCGCCGATCGATCCAGCGATGCATCAGCTTGGCGCGGTTGCGCCCGATCGTGTGGATCAGGCCGAGGCCGCTGTCCTTCAGGCTCCCGCGGATGACGCGCCCGAGCTCATCGAAGTTCTCCGCGCCGACGTGCTCGAGCATGCCGACCGAAACGAACTTGTCGTAGTGGCCCGTGATGTTGCGATAGTCGTCCAGGACGAACTCGACCTCGTTCGCGAGACCCTGCTCCTTGGCGCGCTCCTGCGCATAAGCGATCTGCTCGCGCGAAATATTGAACGCACGCACCTTCACGCCGTAATGACGCGCCATGTGCAGCGCCAGCGCACCCCAGCCGCAACCCGCCTCGACGACGCGCTCGCCGCGATTCAGGCGAACCTTGCGGCAGACGTGATCCATCTTCGCGATCTGCGCCTGGTCGAGCGTCGACGACGGCGTCGGAAAGTACGCGCACGTGTACGCCATCGTCTCGCCGAGCCAGAGCGAATAGAACTCGTTGCCGATGTCGTAATGGTGATGAATGTTCTCGCGCGAGCCGTTCAGCGTGTTGCGCGTCCGCCGATGGCGCCACTGCGCGAGGCGGCGCCGAAACGACATCGGCTGCGCGGCCTCTGCCGCGCCGACGTACAGCTCCTCGATCATGCGCAGGATGCTGCCGTCCACGTCGATCCTGCCGGCGCTGTATAGCTCGCCGAACTGCAGGTCCGGGTCGGTGCACAGGCGCAGCAGCGCGCGACGATCCTTGATGTGCAGCGTCGCGACGGGAGCCGAGCCGAGCGGCGCGATCTTGTCGCCGTTCCACAGCGAGAAAGCGATGGGAGGATTGCCGAACGCGTGCAGCAGCGTACGGATCAACCGCGTTTCCAGGGAGTAGCGCGCGTCATCGGCAATCGCCAATGGCGGCTCGTAGCTGGCCTCACGCATGATGCCGTCCGAACGCGGCGGTGGCGGAGACGATCGACCTTCATTCGCCGTCTGCACGGGTGTGCTCCCCTTGAACCCCAACCCGGGAGAATTGTACAAGAGCCCTCCTCGTGCGCGTAATGTCCCCGGTTATACAAAGGTCCCCCTGTATGCATAACAAATTGACCGGACTCCTGCTGACGGCCCTGGCGATTCCCGCCATGGCCCAGGCCGCCGGGGCCCGGATCACGAGCGCCCAACTCGATGCGGCCGCGAAGGCAATCGAGCCGAAAACGATCGAATGGCGGCGCGATTTCCACTCGCATCCGGAGCTCGGTAACCGGGAGGTGCGCACGGCGGAACAGGTTGCGAAACGCCTGCGCGCGCTGGGCATGGAAGTGAAAACCGGCGTCGGCGTCACTGGAGTCGTCGGGCTGTTGCGCGGGGCGCGACCAGGACGCACGGTCGGCTTGCGCTCCGACATGGACGCGCTGCCGGTGACCGAACAGACGGACGTGCCGTTCAAGTCCAAGGTCACCGCGCAATTCCGCGGCGAAACCGTCGGCGTGATGCACGCGTGCGGGCATGACGGCCACATGGCGATCCTGCTCAGCGTCGCCGAAGTGCTCGCAGGGCTTGCGCGAGCAGCTGAAGGGACAAGTGCTGTTCGTCTTCCAGCCGGCCGAAGAGGGCCCGCCCGAAGGCGAACGCGGCGGCGCCAGCCTGATGCTGGATGAGGGGGCGTTCAAGATCGCGAAGCCCGACGTCATGTATGGTTTGCACGCGATGGCTTCGCTGCCCACAGGAGTGATCGGCTATCGCACGGGTCCGTTCATGGCAGGCTCCGAGAGCTTCACGCTCGTGGTGAAGGGTCGTCAGACGCACGGCTCGCGACCGTGGGGCGGCGTCGATCCGATCGTCGCCGCAGCACAGATCGTGGTGGGCCTGCAAACGATCGTGAGCCGGCAGATAGACATCACGGACATGCCGGCAGTCGTCAGCGTCGGCGCCATCAAGGGCGGGGTGCGCTTCAACATCATTCCCGACGAAGTGCAGATGATCGGCACCGTGCGCACGTTCAGCACCGACGTGCGCAACGACATCGCGCGACGCATGCAGGTGACCGCGAGCAACATCGCCGAAGCTGCTGGCGCAACCGCTACGGTGCGCTTCAAGGATCTTTCGAAACCGACGTCGGCAGAGGAAATCTCGGTTCCGCCGGTGGTCAACGATGCAGCCGTGACAGCAGCCGCGTTGCCAGTGTTCGAACGCCTCGTCGGTAAGGACAACGTGCGGCAGATCAGCCTGCAGACCACCGCGGAGGACTTCTCGTTCTTCGGACAACAGGTGCCGTCACTGTTCTTCTGGATCGGCATCACGCCGCCGGACCGCGACCCGCAGCAGGTTGCGTTCAACCACTCGCCGCTGTTCTACCTCGACGAGGCTGCGATGATCACCGGAGTCCGTGCATTGCTCGCGCTCACGACGGAGTACCTGGCGAAGTAGTGTCAAGCTCTCCTTGTAGGTCCGGCTTCAGCCCGACACAATCGCTGCATGGCAGAGTCATCTGCGCAGGGCGGCGCGGGACGTTCGACGTCCGGCCGTCCTATACTCTTCGAGCTGGCGCGGCTCGCTGCCCTCGTTGCCCTGCCCCTCCTCGCCGTCATCGCACTGCTGCTCTTCGATGCCGCGCGGCGCGACATCGCGCATGCGACTGACGAGGCCCGCACCGTCGCCGATGAAACTGCGGCGCGCACCGAACGTTTCCTCGGCGACTTCCGCGCCACGCTCGAGGCGATCGCGCAGCGACCCCTGGTCCGCGCGATGGACCCTGCGAACTGCGATCCCGCGTTGCCGACTCTGCGCGAGCTGTCGCCACGCGCCGGCAACATTCTCGTCGTCGACACCGAGGGTTGGATTCTGTGTGGCGCCAAGCCGCCGCCCAGCGGCGAGCGGATGCGCATCCTCGACATGGAACTGCACCAGGCGCTGATGCGCGAAGGCGGGTTCCGGTTGTCCCAGCCGCTGATCGGCAAGATCAGCAAGACGTGGGGCGTGACAGCCGTGCAGGCCGTCAGCGGCAATGACGGCCGCATCGTGGGCGCCGTCGGAATGGCGATCGAGCTGCAGCAATCTGCAGCCGTTCGGCGCCTTCGAGAGCAAAGACATCGTAGCTGGAATCATTGCGCGCCCCGGCGTGGTGGTCGCGCGCTCGGTCGATCCGGAGCAGTGGATCGGCAAGGACGTGAGCGACGTGCCGGGAGTTGCAGCAATGCTGGCGCAGAACGAAGGAACATTGCGCGGTAACGGTCTCGACCAGCGCGATCGGCTCTGGGCATTCCGCCCGGTGAGTGGCACGAACTGGATCGCGTATGGCAGCGTCGATGCGGCGGCCGCATTCGCATCCCGCGCACTCGCGTGCGCTCGTAACGTTGTCGATCATTGCCGTGATCGTGGCCGCGACCATCGCCGCAGCGGCTTATGCGGCGCGGCGGATCGCGCGACCGATCGGTGCGGTCGCGGAAGTCGCACGGGCGAGAGCGAGCGGCTCTCGCGATGCGCGGGCGGAAATCGCGGGTCCGCGTGAAGTCGCGGATGTCGGCGTTGCGTTCAATGCGCTGATCGACGCGCGCGAACGCGTCACGCAGGAGCGCGAGGCCGCACAGGCGAAACTGCAGCTCCAGCTGAGCCGCCTCGACCTGCTGCACCGGATCACGCGCGCGATCGGCGAACGTCACGATCTGCGCAGCATCTTCCAGGTCGTGATCCGCAGCCTGCAGTCGGATCTGCCCATCGATTTTGGCTGCATCTGCATGTATGACGACGCGCAGAGCCTGTTGACAGTCACCAGCATCGGCTCACGCAGCGACGCTGTCACGAAGCAACTGGCGATGGCGGAGAACGAACGCATCGCCGTCGACAGCAATGGACTGGCCGCGTGCCTGAAAGGTCAGCTGATCTACGAACCGGATATTGCTCAAACCAACGGCGACTTCACGCGACGTCTCGTGGGCGCAGGGCTGCGCGCATTGGTGATCTCGCCGCTGCTTGCGCAAGGCACCGTGTTCGGTGTGCTGATCGTCGCTCGCAGAGAACCGGGAACGTTCTCCAGCAACGAGTGCGAGTTCCTGCGGCAGCTGAGCGATCACGTCGCGCTCGCCACACATCAGGCGCAGCTCTACTCGACTCTGCAACAAGCTTACGACGACTTGCGGCAAAGCCAGCAAACAGTGATGCAGCAGGAGCGCCTGCGCGCGCTCGGCCAGATGGCGAGCGGTGTCGCCCACGATATCAACAACGCGGTCGCACCCATCGCGCTCTACACGGATTCGCTGCTGGAACACGAGAGCGGCCTGTCGGATCGCGCGCGCGGCTATCTGAACATCATCCGTCGCGCGATCGCCGACGTCGGCGAGACCGTGAAGGGCATGCGCCAGTTCTACCGGCCGCAGGATGCCCAGTCGGCGCTGACGCAGATCGACCTGAATCCGATCGTCGCGCAGGTGATCGAGCTGACGCGCGTGCGCTGGCGTGACCTGCCGCAGCAGCGCGGAATCGCGATCGCCATGCGCACCGAGCTGCAGCAGCCGCTCGCAACCATCCTCGGACAGGAAAGCGAGATTCGCGATGCCCTGACCAATCTCATCTTCAACGCCGTCGATGCCATGCCCGAAGGCGGCACGCTCACCGTGCGCACGCGCAGCTCCGCGGAAACGGTGCAGCTCGAAGTCGTGGACTCCGGCGTCGGCATGGACGAGGAAACGCGTCGTCGTTGCCTGGAGCCGTTCTTCACGACGAAGGGTGAGCGCGGCACAGGACTCGGCCTCGCCATGGTGTACGGCATGGTGCGACGACATAGCGCCGAGCTGGAAGTCGATAGCGCTCTGCACCAGGGCACGACTTTTCGGATTACCTTCCCCGCCGCGCAGGCCACCTCCGGCTCTCCGCAGGAAGTCGCGCGCGATGTTGTGCTTCGACCGCTGTCGATCCTGATCGTCGACGACGATCCGCTGGTGCTCGAATCGCTGCGCGCGACGCTGCAAAGCGACGGTCACAAGGTGACCGCTGCCGACGGCGGACAAGCAGGTCTCGATTCGTTCGCGGAAATACAGCAACGCGGCGAACGGTTCGACGTCGTGATCACGGACCTGGGCATGCCGCACGTCGACGGGCGTCGGGTCGCTTCGGCCGTCAAGGCAGCGTCGCCGTCGACACCAGTGGTGTTGCTCACCGGCTGGGGACAGCGGCTGGTCGACGAAGGCGACATCCCGGCGCATGTCGATCACGTCCTGAATAAGCCACCCAAGCTGCGCGATCTGCGCGCTGCACTTTCAAATGTCATTCCGCACCCGGAGGAACGATGAAGCTCGCAAGCACGATCTCGATCGCCGCAACATTAGGTTTACTGGCGAGCGCGCCAGTGGTCCCGCAGACGAGTGCACCCGCCGTGTACATCCACGCCGGCGCGTTGCTCGATCGTCCTGGTCAGGCGCCGCGCGGCGCCTCGACGATCATCGTGCGCGAGGGGCGCGTCGAAGCCGTCCGCGACGGCCTGGTCGCGCCGGAAGGCGGCGCGCGGCTCGTCGACCTCAGCAAGCAGTTCGTGCTGCCGGGCCTCATCGACATGCACGTTCACATCTTCAACGACGACGACAAGATGCGCGCTCGGCTGGAGCAGAACAATCGCGACATCGAAGACAACCTGCTCATCGGCGTCGGCAACGCACGCCGCACGCTGGAAGCGGGTTTCACGACCGTGCGCGATCTCGGCTCCGATGTCCGCAGCGTCACGGCGCTGCGCGACGCGATCCTCACGGGTGCGATCCCGGGCCCGACGATCGTCGCAGCCGGACGCGGCATGTCGATCACCGGCGGTCACGGCGACGGCTCGAACAACACCAATCGCGACATCACGCAGATCGTGCGCGAGCGCTCGACCAACAACTGCAACGGTGCCGACGAATGCCGTCGCGCCGTGCGCGAGCAAATCTCGCAGGGCGCCGACGTTATCAAGTTTGCGGCCACAGGCGGTGTCAACAGCAACATCGCCGGCGGACTCAACCAGCAGATGTTCGCGGACGAGATGAAAGCGATCATCGACACCGCGCACATGTTCGGCCGCAAAGTTGCCGCGCATGCTCACGGGCAGAATGGCATCAAAGCGGCGCTCGAAGCCGGCGTCGATTCGATCGAGCATGGCACGTACACGGATGCGCAGACCAACGCGCTCTTCAAGAAGAGTGGCGCGTGGCTGGTACCGACGATGATTGCGCCGCATGCAGCGCTCGCGCAGGCACGCGCCGGCGCACGCTCGAGGAACACGTTGATGAAGGCCGAGGAAGCGGTCGCCGCGCACGGGAAGAACATCGGCGCGGCGATCAAGGACGGCGTCAGGATCGCATTCGGCACGGACACGGGCGTTTCCGATCACGGCAAGAACGCGCAGGAGTTTGCGTTACTGGTGAAGGCCGGCATGACGCCGGCGTCGGCGATCAGGGCCGCAACTGTGGACGCAGCGACGTTGCTCGATCGCGCAACGACGATCGGCAGCATCGAGCCGGGCAAAGACGCGGACATCATCGCGGTTGCCGTGAGCCCGCTCAACGACGTCACGGAGCTGGAGCGAATTCGCTTCGTGATGCGCCGAGGCGTCGTGCACAAGCTCGACGGCGCGCGGCAAGTCTTCCCGGTGGAATAGCTAAGAGTCGGGTTGAAACTGCTGCGCATGGATGCGCGAATGGCGCGGGCGCAGGCTGCGCTGGAGCGGCCGACCTACAGCCGCACTGTAGGTTGGGCTTTAGCCCAACAGCGGTGCTATCGACAGGCTTCGATCAGCGATTGCGGGCTTGCGGTCGACAATGTGCGCGTCATGCGCAGGCCCGCTGATTGCAGCAGCGCGCGGTATTCGTCGATCGTGCGCTCGCGGCCGCCGAGCATCGCGAGCATGCTGATGTCGAACAGCTTCGCCTCGTCGGCTTCGTTCGGCTCGCCGATCACACGCTCGATCAGCAGCAAGCGTGAGTCCGACGCCATGGCAGCGCGACAGTTGGCCAGGATGTGCAGCGCTGCGTCGTCATCCCAATCGTGAATGATGCTCTTCATCACATACAACTGCGCGCCGCGCGGCACTTCGCTGAAGAAGTCGCCTCTCACGACCGTGACACGATCGGCGACGCCGGCCTGCTCCAGCGTCGGGTGCGCACCCGCGCAGACTGCCGGTAGATCGAAAAGGATGCCGCGTGCATCGCGGCTGGCGCGGAGCATCGCCCCGAGGAGCCGGCCATGCCCGCCGCCGATGTCGGCGATCGTGCGAAAGCGCGTGAAGTCGTAAGCCGCAGTGACCGCCGCGATTTCCTGCTCGGAATACGAGGTCATGGCCGCGTTGAAGCTGTGCGCCGCGCTTGCGTCATCCTGCAGGTACTCGAAAAAGCGCTTGCCGTGCACGGCGTCGAACGCAGGCTCGCCGGTACGCACGCTGTGCATGAGATCGCCGTAGGCGTTCCAGATCCAGCGCTCGCCGTAGAGCGCGGCGAGAGCACGCAGCGAGCCTTCGGACTCCGTGCGCAAGTGCTCGCCGAGCGCACTCAGCTCGAAGCGTCGATCGGCCAGCTCTCGCACGATCCCGAGATTCGATAGCGCACGCAGGATCCGGTACAGCTCCTCGGCGCGGCACCCGCACGCGGTTGCGAGCTCACTCGTCGGGCGAGGCCCGGCTTCGAGCAGATCCGCGATCCCCAGGGTCGCCGCGACGTGCAGCAGCTGCGTCGTGCGAAACCCCATGATCATCTGCAGCAGTTGCAGCCGCTCCAGGCTGACGAGCTGGACTGTGTTTTCCGTCATGCGGCGATTGAAGCGGCGACCTCCACGGCCGGCACACCCCCGTTGGTCAGGGGTGGCACCACTCCTAAGTTCTCAGGTCACCTCGCCGACCCAAGTGCGACCTGCGTCACACTCGCGGGCGAAAGTTTCGGGCGCGCCTGCCGTTGTTCCCTTGAGGGTCGGACGGCTCGTTCATGGCGTTGAAAATGGCGAAGAATCTACTGGGAGTGATTGCAGGTCAGGCGTCGATCGTGACGATCCTGATGCTGGTGCTGCTCCTGTCGATCGTCGGTGCGCCGATCCTGCAGCAGAAGAAAGTCGTGGCGCAGCGCCTGGGCGCCGACGTCGCCATAACGAAGGCCTTCGCGATCACCGAAGCGATCCTTGCCGGCGATGCGGGTCGGGAATCGCTCGACACGTACGCATCCTCGTTCAGCGCCTCTCACCTGCAGCACGCTCTCGCGACGAACTCCGTGGAGCAGCCCGCAGGCACGCACGCCGCACGCGCCGCGGCGGCGCTGCGCGAAAACTCGACCCGGCCGTACATCAGCTTCGAGAACGTCGCCGGCAACCCGCATCTTTTCTATGGCGTGCGCGACCGCGCCGACGGCCTGCTGCTGCTCGATCTCTCGCTCGAACGCGAGCGCGCGACGATCGGCCGGTTTTTCGGCCAATCGTATCTGTCCATGAATGCGGTCGGCTATTTCCTCATGGCGCTGCTGCTGCTCGGCGGTTTCAGCCTGCGCTACTACCTGCGCAGCATCATCCGAATGCCCGAGGAAGCGCGACGCGACACGATCATCAATGGTCTGCGCGGCGATCTGCACAGCCGCCGCAATCTTCTGCCGTGGCTGCTGGTGATGTGTGCGGGCATCTTCGCTGTCGACATCGCCAACATGCTCGATTCGGCCATCGGCATCGGCTACCTGCTGGCAGTCGTGCTCGCGCTGTCCTCGAACAAGCATTGGCACATCACACTGATCGCAACGATCAGCGCGCTGCTGATGCTGATCGCGCCGATGCTGTCGCCCTACGACGGCAACTGGTGGTCGTACCTGGAAAGTCATTCGGTGGCTGTGTTCGCGATCTTCGCGACCGGCTTCTTCGGTTCCGCCAACATGCGCAAGTCGCACGCCGAGGCCCTGGCGCTCGCCGAGGCGGTGCGCTCGCGCGCCGAGACTGCCGACCTGCGCGAAGCACTGGAGCGCGCCGAAGCCGCCGAGGCGCAGAACCGCCGCATGGTGGATCGCATCCGCATGGCAAACGACGCCGGCGGCCTGTCCGTGTGGGAATGGGACATCAAGGAAGACATCACCCGGATCGACGAGAACAGCCCATTCCTGGAACGCCTCGGAGCGCCGCGCGAGTTCAAGGGCACGGACTACACGCGCAAATACGTGCACCCGGACGATCGCGAAGGCTGGGTGGCTCATTTCACCAAAGTCCTCACCGGCAACGACCAGCTGTTCTCCTACCGCTACCGCGCACTATTCGTCGACGGGACCGTCGGCCACATCCAGTGCCATGCGCGCGTGGTACGCAATTCCAAAGGCCAGCCGATCAGCGTGCTCGGCATCGACTGGGACGCGACCGACGAGGAACTGGCGAAGCAGGAGATCGCGCGGCAGTCGGCTGACCTGCGCGAGGCGCAGGAGCGCTTCCAGCGCGCAGTGTCGGGCACGCAGGACGCCTTGTTCGAGTTCAATCTGCGCACGGGCGAGACGTGGTACTCGCCGCGCTTCCGCGAGATGCTCGGGTACGCGGCCACCGACCGCGACGCGGACGGCCAGATCGAGACCTTCATCCATCCCGACGATGGCGCGATCGTCGGCAAGGCGATGGGCGACCACCTGACGTTCGGGCTGCCGTACGACGTCGAGTATCGACTGCGCAAGCACGACGGCGAATGGCTGTGGGTACGCTCGCGCGCCTCGGCCGAGCGCGACACCGAGGACCGGCCGCTGTGGCTGGCCGGCTCGATCCGCGACATCACCGACGAGCGCGCCGGACGCGAAGCGATGGTGCTTGCCAAGCAGGAAGCGGAAGAAGCCAGCAGCGCCAAGAGCACGTTCCTCGCGACCATGAGTCACGAGATCCGCACGCCGATGAACGGCATCATCGGCATGACGGGACTGCTGCTGGAAACCGGCCTCGACCGCGCGCAGCGCGACTACGCCGAAACCATCCGCGCGAGCGCCGACTCGCTGCTGACGATCCTCAACGACATCCTCGACTTCTCCAAGATCGAAGCCAACAAGCTCGACATCGAGCACCTGGACCTCGACCTGCGCTCCAACGTCGACGACGTCGGCTCGATCATGGCGTTCCAGGCCGCTGCCAAGAGCCTGGAGCTGGTCGTCAACGTGCGCCCGGAAGTGCCGGAGCGCGTGTTCGGCGATCCGCAGCGCATCCGCCAGTGTCTGTTGAACCTGGTCGGCAACGCCATCAAGTTCACGCCGAGCGGCGAGGTCGTGCTCGAAGTGTGCTGCGTCGGCCGCCAGGACGGCCGCGCGCTGGTGCACTTCGAAGTGCGCGACACCGGCATCGGCATCCCGCAGGAATCGCTCGACAGGCTGTTCCAGCCGTTCATCCAGGCGGACTCTTCGACCACGCGACGCTTCGGCGGCACGGGCCTGGGACTGTCGATCGTGCGCAAGCTGGTCGAGATGATGGGCGGCCAGGTCGGCGCGCACAGCGAGCCCGGCAAGGGCTCGACGTTCTGGTTCACATTGCCGCTCGAGCCCGCGGAGATCGGCGGCATGGAACCGCCGCGCGACCGCCAAGCGGACGGTCGGCGCGTGCTGCTCGTCGACGACAGCGCCACGAACCGCCAGGTGCTGGCGAACCAGCTCAAGCACGCGGGCTACGAAGTCGAAACTGCATCGAGTGCGATGCGCGCGCTGACCATACTGCGCGACCCGGGCCCGCGGCCTTTCGACGCGGTGGTCCTGGACTTTCAGATGCCGGACATGGACGGCGCCATGCTCGGCGAGCAGATCGTCAAGGCGCACGACATCCCGCCGACGCGCCTGATGCTGCTGACTTCGCTCGACCGCTCCGGCGACATGCAGCGCTTCGCCCAGATCGGCTTCTCCGCGTACCTGACCAAGCCCGTGCGTACGCGCGAGCTGCTCGCCTGTCTGAATCGCGCGCTCTCGCACGATGCCGAGGACTGGCACATGCACAGCCAGCCGATCATCACGCGCGGCATGCTGGTGGCGACCGAAACGCGGCGCCAATACTCGGGACAGGTGCTGCTGGTGGAAGACAACGCTATCAACCAGCGCGTCGCACGCCGCTTCCTCGAGCGCCTCGGCTGCGAAGTGCAGGTCGTGGGCGACGGCCGTCAGGCCGTGGAAGCGTACGAGCGCAACAGCTACACGTTCATATTGATGGACATGCAGATGCCGGTCATGGACGGCCTGGAAGCAACGCGGCGCATCCGCGAGCTGGAAAACGGCGGACCGAAGCGCACGCCCATCGTTGCGCTCACCGCGAACGCGATGATGGGTACGCTCGAGCGTTGCCTGGAGGCCGGGATGGATGACTATCTGACGAAGCCGCTCGACATCTCGCGGCTGCAGGACGTTCTGGATCGCTTCATGGGCCGCGCAGATGGGGAACAAGCTCCAGCTGCAGCCCCGTCGACTGCAGCGGCCGCAACGCCGAGCGCCGATAACGCGATCCGCGCGCGACTCGTCGACGTCTCAGGTGACGACGAGGAGTTCATGATCGAGCTCGTCAACGCGTTCCTGGCGGGCGGCGAAGATACGGTGCAGGAGCTGCGCGCTGCCGTACAGCTCGGCGACGCCGCGGCGATCGGCCGCGCCGCGCACAAGCTCAAAGGCGCTGCCGCCAACCTGCACGTCAACAATCTCGCGACGATGTGCTTCGACCTGGAGACGCGCGCAAGGTCGGACCAGAAGCCGGACTGGCACGCGGACCTGGAGAAGGTCGCGGCGGAATTCGCGCGCGTGGGTGAGAGTCTGCGGGCGGAGTTCGGGCTGGAAGAACCGGCCAGGAAGGCCGGGTGAAGAGTCAGGCTGAAGCCTGACCCACAGGGTCGCAGCGGTGTGGGTCAGGCTTTAGCCTGACTTGTTCTGCGGATCCACGAATTCCGTCGGCTTCTGCGAGCCGCCGCCGAAGAAGAACTTTTCCATTTCCTCGACCAGGAATTTGCGCGCCTTCGGCTCGATCGGCGTCAGGCGGTACTCGTTGAGCAGCATCGTCTGGTGCTTGATCCAGCGCTGCCACGCTTCCTTGGAAACGTTCTCGTAGATGCGCTGCCCGAGCTCGCCGGGATAGGGCGCGTAGTCGAGGCCTTCTGCCTCGACGCCCAGCAGCACGCATTTCACCATTCTTGCCATGGG
Source organism: uncultured Gammaproteobacteria bacterium (assembly GCA_963838635.1). Classification (GTDB taxonomy): domain Bacteria; phylum Pseudomonadota; class Gammaproteobacteria; order Steroidobacterales; family Steroidobacteraceae; genus Steroidobacter. The sequence continues at coordinate 24,957 of CAWISC010000012.1, forward strand.
CGCATTCAATCCTTGCGCGGGACGATGCGCAAGCGCGCTGTCGCGGTTGCAACCAGCACCCCGTCCGCATCGCGCAGCTCGCCGGTCGTTTCGCCGTTGCGCTCGTCCCGCGTCACGAGCCGGCTGGTCGCAGTGAAGGTGCCGAGCTTCGCCGGCTTCACGAAGGTCACGTTCAGATTCGCAGTAAGTGCAGTCGATTCCTGCGGCAACACCGCGTAGAGCGCCAGCGCGGTCGAGGAGTCGAGCATCGCGCACAACAAACCGCCCTGCACCGTGCCGTGGCGATTCAGGAATTCCGGCAGCGCGCGAAATCGCAGCACTGCACCGCCGTTCACCTGGTCGATCTCGACCACCTCGCGGCCGAGCATCTTCGCTGCCGGCGGCACGTACGCAAGAATTTCATCCTTGGTCATCGGGTAACCGGCGCCGCCCTGCGCCTGCGCAGCCATGCCTCGACGATGAGCCAGTTCGGCACCCAGGAGAGCCAGGCAACGACGGTGTAAGCAGCCGGGAAGGTCAAGCCGCCGAAGATGATGAGCAGCGGGAGCTCGATGCGCAGCGTCGCAGCTCCGAACGTCAACGCGTAGTTGCGCAGCATCCAGCGGCGATGGGCCTGCACGTTGCCGCGGCGAATTGCCAGGTATGCCTGCGTGCCGCTGTATAGCCAGAACACGGCCAGCGTCGTGAATCCGATGCTGCCGACCAGTCCGGCCGTGCTCTTCGGCCCGAAGTACAACCCGGCCAGCCCGCCGGCAAGCACCGCAAGCAAGTACGTCCGGCCCATCCAGACGTGCACCCTCGGCCACGATGTGCGCAGACGCGTGATCAGCTGGAACGGACCGATCAGCGCCGCGATAGCTCCGCCAAATCCGTGCGCGTATCCGGCGACCGCCGTTGCGAAGAAGCGCTCCTTGATGTCGGGACTGCCGTGCCCGTCCACCAGCAGGAACATGACTGCGTTGCCGGCCGCGAACAGGCCGCCGAGGAACAGGAAAACCCAGCCGACGCGCTTCCAGTTGCTGGTCGCGGCGGGGACGGTCATCGCGCTGACGTTCATAGTAAGGAGCTTTGACGGTGCAGGCTGGCGGCGGGTTGCACATCGAGCGCGCGGATCAACTCGACCGCCGGTTTCGCGAGTCCGATTCTGGCGGGTCGTCGCGGCTCGTACCAGCAGTACCGATCTTCGTCCGCAACTGCCGTGACGGGAGCGGCGCGCGCCACGAGCGGATGCAGGGTCAGATCGAAGTGCGTGAATGAATGCGCGTAAGGCGGCATGGCGTTCGTGCGATCCGCGATCGCGCGCTCATTGATCCACGCGTGTGCCGACTCGTGAGCGTCGAACTGCGGCAGCGTCCACAGGCCGCCCCAGATTCCTGCCGGCGGGCGGCGCTCCAATAGTACGGCGCCATCGTCGCGAACCATGAGCACGACGTATGCGGACCGCTGCGGCCGGATCTTCTTCGGCCGCGGCGCAGGCAACGCCGATTGCCGGCCTTCGATTCGCGCGACGCAATGTTCTGCCAGCGGGCAAGCGGCACACAGCGGCCGCGAGCGCACGCAAAGCGTCGCACCGAGATCCATGATCGCCTGCGTATAGCTCGCGACCCGCTCGGCGGGAGTGCACTCATCCGACAACGCCCAGAGCGTCTTTTCCACTTCGCGCTCGCCGGGAAAACCGTCGATGCCGAAATAGCGCGCGAGCACGCGCTTGACGTTGCCGTCGAGAATCGGATGTCGCTGCGAGCGCGACAACGCGAGAATCGCGCCTGCGGTCGAACGGCCGATCCCCGGGAGAGCCTGCGCAGCTTCGATCGTCTGCGGAAACTCGCCGCCGTGCTCTTCGACGATGAGTTGTGCCGCGCGATGCAGATTGCGGGCGCGCGCGTAGTAACCGAGGCCGGTCCACAAGTGCAGCACTTCATCCCCAGACGCCGCAGCGAGCGCGCGAACGTCGGGAAACTGCTGCATGAACCGTTCGTAGTAGCCGATGACCGTCGCGACCTGCGTCTGCTGCAGCATGATCTCGGACACCCACACTCGATAGGGTGTTGGATCCTGTTGCCACGGCAGGTGCTTGCGTCCGGCGCGATCGAACCACGAGAGAAGTGGCGCGGCGACGTTCTTCATTCGCGGCACACGTGCACGCGCGTCTGACTGAAGTCGTTCACGAAGGACGGCGGGAGCTCGACCATGCGCCGCGCCGTGCGTGTGAGATGCGCCTGATCGTAAAAGCCCGTGCGCTGCGCGATATCGGCAATGGTGCTGCGCCCGTCGACGAGCTCCAGCGCGACCATCAGCCGACGCCACAGCACGTACTCGCGAATGCGCACGCCCAGCTCGGCCTTGAACCGTCGCATCAGTGTGTAACCCGACAGGCCGACGCGGCGGCCGAGCTCGTCAGGTGTCGGCGTATCGCTCACCGCGTCGCGCAAGATTTGCAACACTTCCTCGATGCGCGCATCGAGCTGGTGAGGCGGCGCGTCGACGCCGCCGAACGTCTGCAGAATCGAGTGCGCGACGCGGCTGGCCTCGCCACAGTCGCATGTCCCCTCGAACAGCGCTTCCCAGGGGATCGACTGACCGTCGAGCGCCGCGAAATCGAGCTTCACGATCGGCTCGCCGCTCAACAGCGGCTTGATGTAGCGGAACCAGGGATGATCCGCGCCGATCAGCAGGCTCAGGGTGCGCGCGTTGCCCGGCTCGATGCGATGCCATGCATTCGGCGCCACCAGGGCGGCACGGCACACGATCGGCTCGGCGTCGCGCGACATAAGCGTGACGGGCGCCCCGTCCGGGGAAAGCGTGACGATTGCGCCGAAGTGGCGATGGCTGGAGTTCTCGCGGCCGGGTCCGGCCGAGATCACCAGGCGATCGCATGCATAGATTTGTGTTTGCGCCAGTTTCATACAAGCAACGGCGTCGCTGAATTGCGCACAATGTTCGCGCTTTCGCACCACGATGCGCCCGCCGCAACCTTGCGGGCAGTGCTAGCGTCACATGCTCTCAGGTAAACCCTTAGGCGAAACTTAGCATCGTAGTGCAGTGGCTAGTTTACGGTCTTTCCTCACGGGGGAGTCGAGTATGAGTTCGGTTCGGTGCAAGACGGCAGTGGCCGCAGCCGCGTTTTGGGCGGCGTCAGCAGGAGCGAGCGCTCCGATCGATCACGTCGACAACTTCGCGCTGCTCGACCAGGCAGGCAAGTATCACGACCTCTATTACCTGTCGGACGCCAAGGCCGTCGTGCTGATGACGCACGACGACGAGTGCGCGGCCGTCAGCGACGCGCTGCCCGCGCTGGAACAGGCCAGGACGAGCTACGCCGGTCGCGGCGTCGAGTTCCTGATGATCAACACGCAGGACAACCGCGCAGCGGTCGCCGCGAAGGTCAAGGCCTCGAGCATCCCCGTGCTGCTCGACGACACGCACCTGGTCAGCGAATCGCTGCAGCTGACGCGTGCCGGCGAAGTGCTGGTGATCGATCCGAAGGGCTGGAAGATCGCGTATCGCGGCCCGCTGGACAAAGCCAAAACAGGCAATGCGCTGCTGACCGGTGCGCTCGACTCCGTGCTCGCGGGCCAGCCCGTGAAGCAGCCGAAAGTCGGCGTGCGCGGTTGCGCCGTGAAGGAAGCGAAGGCGACGCGCGCAGGCGCGAAGGTCTCGTACGCGCAGCAGATCGCGCCGATGCTGATCGACAACTGCGTCACCTGCCACCGCACCGGCGGCATCGGCCCGTGGCAGATGTCGAACTACGAAACGATCAAAGGCTTCGCGCCGATGATCCGCGAAGTCGTGCGCACCCAGCGCATGCCGCCGTGGCATGCCGACCCGCACACTGGCGTATGGCAGGGCGACCGCTCGCTGAGCGTCGAGGAGAAGCAGACGCTGGTGCACTGGATCGAGGCCGGCGCACCGCGCGGCAAGGGCGGGGATCCGCTCGCCGAAATGCAGAAGACGTGGGGTGAGTGGGCGTTCGGCAAGCCCGACATGGTGATCGAAGTGCCAGCGTATGACGTGCCCGCGACCGGCATCGTCGACTACCAGCGCTACGTCGTTCAGAACACGCTGGGTCGTGACGTGTGGGTGCGCGCCACGGACATCGTTCCCGGCGACCGCGCGGTCGTGCATCACGTCATCGTCGGCGTCTACGATCCGAAGATCCCTGACGAGCGGATGCGCATGATCAAGGCGTCCAGCCCGTCGCTCGGCGCCTACGTGCCGGGCAACGGCCCGACGCTGTATCCGCAGGACACCGGCGTGCTGGTGCGCAAGGATCAGGCCTTCGCGTTCCAAGTGCATTACACGGTCTCGGGCAAGGCAGTCCGCGATGCGACGCGTTTCGGCCTGTACCTGCGCGACGCCGCGCCGACGTACGAGTTCAAGACCGTTGCGCTGGCGAATCCGAACATCAAGATTCCGCCGAACACGAAGGAGCATCCGGAGACGATCGCGCAGGTGTTCCCGCGCGACATGATCATCTACCGGCTCACGCCGCACGCGCACTTCCGTGGGCGCGCTTCGCAGTTCACGGCCGTCTACCCGGATGGTCGCCAGGAGCTGCTGCTGTCGGTGCCGAAGTACGACTTCAACTGGCAGACGTCGTACGAGCTGAAGACGCCGCTGCAAGTCCCGGCAGGCACGAAGATCGTCCACAGCACGGTGTACGACAACTCGGTGCAGAACCCGGCGAACCCGGATCCGAACCGGACCGTGCCGTGGGGCGAGCAGTCGTTCGACGAGATGCTGTACGGCGTCGTGCAGTTCCGCGAGCTGACGCCAGTCGGCGCCACGCCGGCGCAGGTCTCCTCCGCGGGTCAGTAGCGCTGTAGGTCGGGCTTCAGCCCGACTCAAGAAACAAGGCGGCCAGCAACTTTAGTTGCTGGCCGCTTTTTCTTTGCCCGTCGCCTGCATCTCGACGTTCATGAACAGATCTGTCGTCGCATCTTCCAACGTGCGCAGCATCCAGCGCCGGCCGACGACCGTGGGAATCCAGAAGCCGGGCGTGATGCTGGTGCTATAGCGTACGAGCGTGCTGCCGTGCTCGCCCGGCGCGAGCTGCAGGTGCGTCTCGCCGAATCTCACGTCGCTGCGGCCCGGATCTGCCTTCGCAGCCAGCGAGTGCTCCGACTCCTCGACGCGCTCGACGCGCTTGACGTTGCGGCAGAACCATCCGAGGCACACGCGCAGCGTCGTTTCCAGCATTGCGACGTTGGGCGCCGGGCGCTCGATGATGCGCGCCTGCAGGATGCGGGCGTCCAGCGAGGGATACTTTTCATAGTCGCGCAGGATTGCCTCGACCTTGTCGAGCGGCGCATCGATGCGGACGTTGAGATCGCACTGGTAGCGGCGATCGGCGTAGCGAGTCTCGCTGTGCTCGATCTCGAAGGCTCCAGCAGCGCCGGCCCACAGCGAGGCGGCGGCGAGCACGGCGAGTGGGAGGCGTGAAAGGCACATATGTCGACTGTACGTGCCTATCCAGACGCCTGGCGTTCACCGGGGTTCCTCAGCGCTTGAAGATGTCCTTCAGCTTGTCGCCGAGCTTGTCCTTGATCTTCTCCTCGACCTTCTTCTTGACCTCGCCCTTCAGGTAACCCTCGAGGTCCGGACGCACCTTGGGATCGGTCAGCGCGCCGCTGACCTTCACGGGAATCTGCGCGTCGACCAGGTCCTGCACCTGCGCGGCATCCGCACCCTCGCGCGGAATCTTCAGTACGGCGGCGACCAGGCGATAGTCGAGCGAGTTTTTCGGCAGATCGATCGCCCCCTGCCCCGTCACTTTCAGGTACTGCATCGCTACGTTCAGGTCGTCGTTCTTCATCACGCCGTCGTTCATCGTGCCGCTACCGGTCAGGGCAGTGAACGGCGTACGCGGCGGGCCGCTCGGGCGCTCGGGGATGGCCTGTTGCTTGAGCAGGGCGCGCGCGCGACGGATCTCGTACCACAGGTCCGATCCTTCCAGCGCGCCGTCGGCGACTTTGAAGTCCACCGTGCCATCGAGCGTCTTCATGACGTCGTCGGTCGTGCGACCGCTGCCGGCGAGCTTGATGTTGGCGCTGCCCTTGCCCGAGACGCGCTGCGTCTCGAACATGTCTTTGAAGAGCGGCGCGAAGTTCACGCCGGTGACGTGCTCGTCGAGCGTGACGCGCGCGACGTTGCCGGTGGAGTCGATGCCGATGTCGCCGCGGTACTGGCCGCCGTACATCGATGCTTCCGACGGATAAAAACGCGCCTTGCCCTCGCGCGCGTTCACGCCGAGGCGCAGCTTCGTGAACTTGATGCCGGCGAAGATCGCTTCGCCGACCGACAGCTGGCCGCGCGCATTCAGCTTACGAAGCATTTCGACCGGGATTTCGGTCGGCGGCTCCTTCGCGTCTTTTGCAGCCGGCTTCTCCGGCGGCGGCGGCAGGTAACGATCGGCATCGATGCGGTCGACGTTCAGGTCGAAGCGCAGCGCCTTCGCGGCGAAGTCGGCCACGCCGAGCATGCCGCGCATCGTCGAGTCGTCCAGCTTCATCACGATGTCGCCGACCTCGGCCGAGGACTTCGTGAGCAGCACGTTGCCGGTGAAGCTCAGCTGCTTCAGCACGTTCGGATCGGTGGTCTGAGGCGCGGCCACGCCGAGCTTCGGCAGCCATTCGCGCAGCGACAGCGGATCGAGCTTGATCGAGCCCTTGAGCTTCGGCGCGTCGAGAATCTCCGCGCCGGTCAGACTGCCGGTGATGTGCGCGCCGGCGGCATCGGCATCCAGTCCGGCGAGCTCCAGCGTTTGCGACGCGAGATTCACGTTGCAATCCTTGGCGCTGAACGCGACCGGCACACCAGCCGCGGGCAGCCCGTCGCTCTTCCAGGTCGTCTTCACCGTCAAGGTGTCGAGCGAGTACAACTCCTTCGCGATATCCGCTTCGAGCGACTTCGCGCGGACTTCGACCGGTACGCCGTCGGCGGGATAACCCGCGCCCGAAACGTTGACGTCGATCTTCGGCTCGGCCAGCCGATGCACGTTGCGATCGAGATCGGCGGTGACGGTGGCCGCGACTTTCACTCTGGCCGTGAGCGACTTGTCCTGGTCGAGCACGAAATCGGTCGCGAAATCGAAGGGCTCGCCGGACGCGAGCCGCCCGGTCTTCAGGTTGAAGTCGCGCACTTCGCGCCGGCTTTTTTGCTGTCGGTCCTCCATGACGACGGCCGCGTCGCTGATTTCGAGGCTCGCGACAGTCGGCACCTCAGTGGCGCCGCTTTCGGTCGGCGCAGGCGTTTCCTCGCCTTCGCTCTCGCCGAGATCCGCCCAGTTGTTGCGACCGTTCTCGTCGGTGATCAGCCGGATGCGCGCGCCGTCGAGCCGCACGTTGCCGACTTCCACTTTGCCGCTCAGGAGCGGCAACAGCCGCACTCCGACCCGCGCATCGCGGATGGAAACGAACGGCTCCGGGCCGAAGCCCGCGCGCATCGCCGAGCGAAGCCGGTCCGCTCTCGAGCGCGATCCAGGGGAAGACCGACAATTTCAGGTCGCCGCTCAACGTCAGCTCGCGCCCGGTCTTCTCCTCGACCAGCTTCTCGATGTCATCGCGATAGTCGTTGGGATCGACGAACACGACGACGAGCACGAGCCCGATGACGACGAGACCGATCAGCCCGGCCGCGACATACGCGACGATCCGCAACGGACGCATGGGAAATTCCTCGACGGTTAGTCCAAAGGCCGCGCGGTGACGCAGTTCCGGCCGGCCGCCTTGCTCGCGTAGACGCCTTCGTCGCACAGCGCGACCAGCGCATCGAACGTCGAGCCCTGCGGCACATTGCTCTGCCACCCGGCGACGCCGAAGCTCGCCGTCACGGCGAGTCCGCCGGACACACCGGGGAAAGGGCTTGCCGCCACCTGGGTGCGCAGATGCTCGGCGGCTATGGTGGCATTGGCGACGTTGGTCTCCGGCAGCACGACCAGGAATTCCTCGCCGCCGTAGCGCGCGACCCAATCGCTGGAGCGCACGCCGTTTTGCAGCCGGGTGAAGAACCACTTCAGAACATCGTCGCCGACCATGTGGCCTTGCGTATCGTTGATGCGCTTGAAGTGATCGACGTCGCACATGATCGTTGCGAGCTGGCGGCCGTAGCGCGCGGCGCGCTCGATCTCGCGCGGCAGTTGTTCGGTGAGATAGCGGCGGTTGTACGCGCCGGTCAGCGGATCGGTGATCGACAGCCGCCGGTTCTCCTCGTTCGCCGTGCGCAGCGAGCGCTCGAGCGTCACGATGCGCCGCCCGGTGCTGAGCCGCGCGATCAGCTCGGGTTCGATCACGGGCTTGGTGAGGTAGTCGTCCGCGCCGGACTGCAGACCGGTCACGACGTGCTCGATCGCATCCCGGGCGGTGAGCAGGATCGTATAAATGTAACCTTTGCCCGGCGTCGCGCGCAGCTCGCGGCACAGCGCGATGCCGTCCATCTCCGGCATTTCCCAATCGGTGATCATCAGATGGAAATCGCCGGCGGCGAGCTTCGCGAGCGCTTCCCTGCCGTTACCCGCGACTTCGACGCTGTAGCCGGCGCGCTTCAGCAGCCGCGCCATGATCAGCCGCTGCGTGGGCTCGTCGTCGACGAGCAGGATGCGCCAGGCTTCCTGCGCCGTTGCGCTCGGTGAAACTGCGGGCTCTGTCATTGCGCCCGGATCGTACCCGCAGCCGCCGCAGCTCGCCAATATGTAGGGGCCAATGGCGGCCCCGCCAGCTCCGCTCAGCGGTTGCAGACTTCCACGGTGCCGTTCAACGTCTTGATCCGTATGCGGCCGTCGCCGTTTCCTTGCTTGAAGCGCAGCGTGTTGCCCGGGCCGTGTTCGCGCGTGCGGTGCGGCTTGGGTCCGAAGCAGTTGTCGATTTCGCCATTGAACGTCTCGATGTTGAACTCGGCGTCCAGGGCGCCGCGGAAGCGGAAGCGCAGGTCGCCGTTGACGCCTTCCGCTTCGATGCGCACGTCGCGAGTCAGCGACGCCGCACGCAGCTCCAGGTCGCCATTCGTGGTCTTGATGCGCGCCCTCGATATCTCCGCCACGCGCACGTTCATGTCGCCGGTCACGGTGTCCAATTCCATCTCGGGGCCGATGTCCTGCAGCCGCAGGTCGCCGCTCACAGTCCTGGCGCGCAGCGCGCCTTTGCCATTGTGGCCGCGCACCGAGATCTCGCCGCTCACGTTCCTGACCTGGACCTCATCGTTGTACAGCTCCGTCTGAATCATGCCGCTCACCGACACCAGGCGCTGCATGCCCCGGACGTCTTTGATCGTCTGGTCGGCGCTCGTAGTGTTGGTCTCGAGCGAGCTGTTGCGTGGCACGCGCACGACCAGGTCGGTCGAGCCGTGATAGCTGCGACCTTTCGGCAGCACGACTTCGATGGTGGTGCGCCCGCCGCTGCTCTTGAAATCCAGCCGCGCCCGCTCGTCCGCCAGATCGGCGAGCGACCTGCACTTCGTTGCGGTCCCAGCCGGTCACCTGCACGTCGCCGGCGACGTTGGCGATGACGACTTCGCCGCGCGGATCGGCCTGCGTCCGCTTCTCGATTTCTTCCGCGCCAGCCGCCTGCGCCAGCAACAGCGTCGCGGCGACCACTCCAGCCAATCTCATAGTTCGGTCCTCGTCGAGCCTGCCGTCGGCAGCTCGCTCACGTCCGCGAGCAACTGCAGCTCGCTCTGGTAGGTAGATATCAACAGGTCCTGCAACAGCGGGTCCGAGGGATTCTCGGCCAGCGTCCTGGAGATCTCGGCCGCCGCGCGGCGCAGGTCCGCAAGGTTGCTCTCGACTTTCGCGCGCGCGGCCGGTGGCAGCGAAGCGAGGCGCTCCTGGAACCGCTTGTCCAGCTCGGCGCGCGCGTTCGTGTAACCGGCGCCGAGACGCTGCGACCCGAAGCTGAAGCTCGCCGGCTGACCGATCAGCTGCGGGGCCGGCACGGCTTCCGGCGTGACCTGCGCGACTGGCGTCTGCATCGACTGCCGCGTGACGTAGTAAGTAACGAACGAGGTGCCGAGTACGAGCAGCACGGCCGCCGCGAGCCGAAACCAATTCGACTGCACGGGGCTCACGCGGCGTCGGCGCGGCAATCGGGGTCTTCTCGATCTCCGCGCGGATCTGCGGCCACAGGTCGCGTTGTGGGGCCACGTCCTGCGGCAGCGAGGCCAGCGCCTCGTCCAGCGGATCACGCCCGGTCTTGTTGAATTCACTCATCGGCCGTCTCCGGCAATCCCATCCGCTCGCGCAACAGGCGGCGACCACGGTGCAGCTGCGCTTTGCAGGTGCCGACCGCGATGCCGAGCATGTCGGCAACTTCTTCGTGGCTGTAGCCGTACACCGTCTGCAGCACCACGACGTGGCGCGAGCCGGGCGGCAGCGTCGCGAGAGCGCGCTCCACGTCCATCACTTCTCCGGCGTCGTAGTCGCGTTGAAATTCGACCGGCGCGGCGTGCGCGTCGGCGACGGCTTCGTCGTCCGACTCCGGGCGCGTGCCGTGGTTGCGCTCGTGCGTGAGCACCTCGTTGACGGCGATCCGGTGCAACCACGTGCCGAAGGCGCTGCGGCCCTCGAAGGCCGCGAGACTCCGCCAGGCACGTATGAAAGTCTGTTGCACACAATCCTCCGCCGCGTCGCGCCGTCTCGTCATGCGCAGGCACAGGCCCATGACCTTGCCGCTATGAAGGCGATACAGGCGCTCGAAAGCCTTCATGTCGCCCTTGCGGGCTGCAGCCACCAACGCGCTGTCGGAGAGCGGCGAGCGATCCGCAGTCAGTGCCGAACTGTGGGTTCCGGCCCCGGTCGTCAAAGTCGCCTGTCTCCTGTCGCGTTTGTAGATTGGATGCGCAGCGGGAGGGGCAGGTTTAAGGCAAAAAGGGGCCGTTTGTCACGGATTTGAGGGGGAAAGGCAGGGAGCGGCGGAAGAAGACTGGACAGGATGAACAGGATAGACAGGACGATGAGGCGAAGAGTCAGGTCCGCCAAGTCTTCAGTCTGGCTCTCGCATCCTGTTCATCCTGTTCATCCTGTCCATGTCCTTTCTTGCTCAGCCCTGGTTGGCGTTCCATTCCCGGACGGCGCCTTCCAGCGCGTCGCCCGGCATCGGCCGGCCGATGAAGTAGCCCTGCGCGCGGTCGCATTCCACCGAGTCGAGGAAGTCCAGAATCTCCCGCGACTCCACGCCCTCGGCGCACGCGGTCAGGCGCAGCTTGTGGGCGAGCAGCACCATCGTTTCCACCATCGTACGGGCGTCTTCGTGCGTGAAGATGTCGCGCACGAACGAGGTGTCGATCTTCAGCTCGCTGAACGGCATCAGGTAGAGCTGTTTGAGCGAGGAATAGCCGGTGCCGAAGTCGTCGATCGACAGGCCGAAGTTCTTCACGCGCATGCGCGTGAGCACGTCCATCGTCGTGCCCGGATCGAACATCGCCGCGCTCTCGGTCACTTCGAAGATGATCCGCCGCGCATCGGCGCCCACCTGCGCCGCCATGCGCGCGACCTGGTCGGGAAACGCGAGATCGTTGAGCAGCTGCGGCGACAGGTTGATTGCAACCGACAAGTGCAGGCCCGACGCGTCCCACGCGCGGCACTGTGCCAGCGAAGTCTCCAGCACCTGCTCGGTGAGCCGGCGAATCAAACCGTTCTTTTCCGCCAGCGGAATGAAGCGCGCCGGCGAGATGGAGCCGAGTGAAGGATGGTGCCAGCGCGCGAGCGCTTCCACGCCCTCGACGATCCAGCGGTTCGGCGCGACGCGCGTCGCTTTCGGCTGGTAGTGGACCTGGATCTCGCTCGCGTCGAGCGCGGCTTCGAGCACCGCCGGATTGATCGGCGAGTCGGCTCGCAGGCACTGGCGCAGCATGATCTCGAGGTCGGCGAGCAGGATCGGCTTCTGGAGCGCACCGAGCATCGACAGGCCTTGAGCCTTGCCGATCTGTTGCGCCGTGGCGAGCACGCGCTGATCCATGCCGCTCGCAACCAGCACCTGCGCTTTGCTGCCGCGCTCGCCGAGATAGCGCAGCAGCTCGATGCCATCCGCGCCCGGCATCTGCAGGTCCAGCACCACGACGGTCGGTTGAAAGTCCTGCACGGCGCGGCGGAACTCGTCCGGCTCCGTGACCGCCAGCGATTCGAAGCCGAGACCGGTCGCGGCCTCGGAAATGAATTCGCACAGATCCGGCTGATCGTCGATCACCAGGAGCTTGTTCTCCAGCTCAGGCAACGCGCGCCTCCCGATCCAGCACGTGCCGGATGCGCGTGGCCAGATCCTCGTTGCGGTACGGCTTGGTGATCACATCCGACGCGGTCAGCCCGGGCTGCCCGGCCAGCGCGCTGTTGTCGGCATAGCCCGTAGTGAACAGGATGTCGATATCCGGCCGCAGCTCGCGCGCGCGCACCGCGAGCGCGGGGCCGAGCATGCCGCCCGGCATCATGATGTCGGTGAACAGCAGATCGATGTGCTCGGTGCCCGCGAGAATGCGCAGCGCCGCGTTGGCGTTCGGCGCCGACAGCGCGCGGTACCCGAGCTGCGTGAGCGCAGTCACGACGGTCTCGCGCAGGTCTGCGTCGTCCTCGACGACGAGGATCGTCTCGTTCCCGCCCGGCGCGATCTTGGTAACGATCGTGTCCTGGAGCGTCGCCTGCTCTTCCATGCAACGCGGCAACAGGATCGTCACCGTCGTGCCCTGGCCGACCGCGCTCTCGATCGTCGCGACTCCGCCCGCCTGCTCGGAAAAGCTGTCGACCATCGCGAGGCCGAGACCGCTGCCGCGCCCGGATTCCTTGGTCGTGAAGAACGGCTCGAACACGCGCTTGAGCACGTCGGGCTCGATGCCCACGCCGGTGTCGCTGACGCTGATCGACACGAACTCGCCCGGCTCGATCTCCGGGTGATCGCTGCAGAAAATCGAATCGAGATAGACGTTGCGCGTGCGCACCGTCAGGCGGCCGCCCTCCGGCATCGCGTCGCGCGCGTTGATCGCTAGGTTGAGGATCGCGTTTTCGAACTGGCCTGCGTCGACACGCGTGTGCCACAGGTCGTGAGCCTGCACCATGTGCACTTCGACCGACTCGCCGAGCGTCCGCTGCATCAGCTCGGTCAGGCCGGACAGCTGGCGGTTCGCGTCGACCACGACCGGATCGAGGATCTGTCTGCGCGCGAATGCCAGCAGACGGCGCGTCAGATCGGCGCCGCGCACCGCTGCACGCATCGCCGTATGAACCTTGCGCGCGAGCGTCGGTGTTTCGGAAACGCTGCGCTCGAGCAGCTGCAGGTTGCCGATCACGACGCCGAGCAGATTGTTGAAGTCGTGCGCGATGCCGCCGGTGAGCTGGCCGATCGCTTCCATCTTCTGCGCCTGCAACAGGCGCGCTTCGAGGCGCCGCTGCTCGGTGAGATCGTAGATGATCGAGAAGAAGCCGAGTACCGCGCCGTTCGCATCGACCTGCGGCACATAGTGGTTCTGCCACTCGCGCATGATGCCGTGTCGCATGGCGGTGTGACGCGAGTGCACGCGCTCGCCCGCCATCACCTTGTCCACGTAGGGCATGACGACGGAGTACATGTCGGTGGGCAGCAGCTCGCGCAGGCCCTTGCCGATCATCTTCGCAGCGGACACACCGAGCCATTCCTCGAAGGCGCGGTTCGAGTACGTCATGACGAAGTCGCGGTTGAAATAGTTGATCGGCGTCGGCACCGCGTTCAGCGTCAGCTCGAAGAAGTCGCGCGTCTCGCGCAGCTGGCGCTCGGCGACCACTCGATCGGTCACGTCCTGCAGCGTGCCGTGCAGACGCACGATCTTGCCGTTGCGGCGCTCCGCTTTGATGATCATCCGCACCCACAGCTGGCGGTTGCGGGCGCTCGTCAGGCGCAGGTGCAGGTCGCTGCTGGAGCCGGTGTCGATCGCGTGCTGCGAAGCTTCGATGAGCTTCTTGCGATCCTCGGGATGGAACATGTTGCGGCTGGAATCCAGCTCGATCGGCTGACCGAACGGCAGGTCGTGGATCGAGTACAGCGCTTCGGTCCAGTGGATCTTGTGAGTTTCGACGTCGTATTCCCAGCCGCCGATGCGCGCGGTCGTCTGCATGTCCTTCAGCAGGTTGTCGAGGCGCACGCGCTCGCCGACGTCGTGGAACACGAGCACCGTGCCGACGGTCGCGCCCTGCTCCGTGACCGGCACGATGCGGTATTCGACCGGACGGAACTGGCCGTTCTTACGCCGCAGCAGCGCGCCGACGCCGCGCATGATGTCGGTGGTGTAGCGCACGCGGCGCACCGGATCGGTCCGGTTGTCGTCGTCGCTCTGCGTGTTGATCAGGACGCGATAGTCGAGGCCGGGCAGCTCTTCGATGTCGTAGCCGAGCAGCTTCGCCGCAGCGGGATTCGCGTAACGCACCTGGCCGACATTGTCGAGCTCGAGCACGCCCTCGCCCGCCCCTTCGACGATGGCCTGGTTGCGCCGATGCGTAGCGGCGGCGCCTTTCTCCCGCGACGGCCCGGCCTTGCGCTGACGACGCAACAGCAGCCAGACAAGCGGTATGCCTGCAAGCACCAGCCCGACGACGAACCCTGCGATCCCGGCTTCGTTCAAGGCTTTTGTCCGGGCTCCCGGCCCGCGTACCAGTTCACCGCGTACTGCATCAGCTGCGCCGACGTGCGCAGCGACAGCTTGCGCTTGATCCGCTGCCGGTGCGATTCGACGGTCTTGACGCTGAGGTTGAGCGCCTCGGCCGTCTGCCGCGTCGACAGGCCCTTGCCGATCATGTGCAGCACCTGCAGCTCGCGATTCGTCAGGCTGTCGACCGGATTGGAGGAGATGTACGCGCCGCCGGACGCGAACTTCTCGATCATGCTGTTGCCGACCGCCTCGGACACGTAGATGCCGCCGTCGAGCACGCGGCGCAGGGCGATCAGGAACTGATCGGACGCAGCCTGCTTCATGATGTAACCGTTCGCGCCGGCCGACAGCATGCGCTCGGCGTAGATCGCCTCGTCGTGCATCGACAGCACGAGCAGCGGCAGCGACGGATAGTGCGCGCGTGCATCCTTCACCAACTCCAGGCCGTCGCCCTGCTTGAGCGACACATCGACGATCACGGCGTCCGGCTCGAGCTCGCGGATCAGCGATTTCGCCTCGCGCGCCGTCTCGGCTTCGCCACACACTTCGAGATCGGATTCCGCCTCGATCAGGCGACGCAGGCCCTGCCGGACGATCGGGTGATCGTCGACGATCAGCACGCGGCGCTTGCGGTCCTTGGACACGCTGCCACCCGGTCGATGCGCGGGTTTGAACAGAGAAGGCCCAACGGTCATTGCATCACTCCTCAGCAATTAGTCCTTGTAATGTCGGCAGCGGGGTTTCGATCAGCCGGTTGCCGTGCTCAGCCGGCGACGGCGCGGGCGCGGTGCACGGGCTGGTTGTGCCAGGGGTTCCAGCGGACATTCGCACACGATGCGCGTGCCTTGCGGCTCGGACCTCTCGAAGCGGACTTCGCCGCCGAGTATGCGCGCCCGGTATTGCATTATCTTCAGCCCCATGCCGGCAGCATCCACCGCGTCCGCCGGCATGCCAGTGCCGTCGTCGGTTACGGTCAAGCGCACCTTAGCGCGGGCTCCATGCAAGTGCAGTCGTATAGTCCGCGCGCGGCCGTGCCGGACCGCATTGCGCACGGCCTCCTGCGCGATCCGATACAGATGGTTCGCCAGCTCGGCGCCGAGCGGACGGATCGTCTTGACCCGATGCGTGCAGACGATCTGCACTCCGTAAAGCTCGGCCGCATGCATGGCCAGACCATCGAGGGCGTCCGAGAGGCCGCCGCGTTCGAGGTTCACCGGCGACAGGCCGCGCGCCAGCGCGCGCGTGCTTTCGATAGCGTTGTTCACGAGGCGCGTGATGCCCTCGATCTCCGGGAGGATCGGCGCGTACTCGGCGGAGAGGCGGCCGGCGACGCCGCGCAGCATCAGCGCGATGCCCGTCAGCTCCTGTCCGAGGCCGTCGTGCAAATCGTTGCCGATGCGGTACTGCTCGCGGTTCACGGCCTGCAGGATCGCGCGCTCGAGATGCTTGCGCTCGCTCACGTCCTGCAATACCACCAGGCAATGATGCCGGCCCGCGACGTCGAAGCGCGACAGCAATCCGGCCGCTGCAAAGTGGCTGCCGTCGCTGCGCAGCCCGTCGAATTCGACGCGCACCGAGCCTTGTCCCTGCGGGTCGGATGCGAGCTGCTGCCAGCGTTCCGGTTGCTCGAACGGCCAGCCGGCGAGCGTGGTCATCGCGCGACCGATCAGCTCGCCGCGGCGATAACCGAACATGGTGTCGAAAGCGGGATTGGTGATCTCGATGACCGCCTGCTCGCTCACGACCGCGACGCCTTCGAGCATCGACTCGATCATGCGCGCTTGCGTGGCGATGGCGCGCTCGGCGCGCACCTGCTCGGTGGTCTCGGAAGCGATCAGCGTGATCGCGACGATCTGCTGCTGCGAGCGGATCGGGCTGACGCGGATGTCGAAGTGGCGCGACTCGCCGTCGTCGAGCGTCGCGGAGTAACCGTCGACCTGGCCAGTGGCGAGCACGCGATGCATCGCTGCGAGCGCCTGCGGGTGCAGGTCGCGCGGCAGAAATTCGGTGACGGCGAGGCCCGTGAGCTCCTGCGCGCTGCGCCGACCGACGCCGCGATTTGCCAGCAGCACGCGCAAACGCCGGTCGAGCACCAGCACATAGTCGGGAACCGACGCGATGAGCTCGCGCAGCGGCTCGCTCGCCCAGGCTGCCGGGGAGGACAGGTCGCTCGTGGCGGTGGTGGCGGCAGTGACCGCGGTTTTTTTGGTCGCAACGCTCAAGAGGGGCCTGTACCGGCGCTCGTCTGATGACGACGCATGGTGTTGGAGCCCTCGTGTAGGGGATATCAGTTAATCCCTTAATGTTATGGGCGACGCGCACGCCATCGCATCAGGCTGTGCGGTGCGTCGCGCACCACAACCTCCAGGCGAAACAAGATGTTGAAGCCGCGACGGCCGTGGCGGGTTTCAGGCCGAACCGTGGCTCAGGCTCGGCGTTCCGCCCCGATCGGAGACCCACTGCGTGGCGTAGCGGATCAGCTCGCTGGTCGAACGCAGGTTGAGCTTCTCGCGCATGTGCCGGCGGTGGGCGTCGACCGTCTTCATGGACAGGTCCAGCCGCTGCGAGATCTCGCGCGTGCTGATGCCCTCGCCGATCAGACGGAACACTTCCAGCTCGCGCTCGGTCAGCGCTGAGACCGGGTCTTCGTCCGCGCCGGGTGCACGGCCGCGCGCGACCTGCGTGAGCAGCCTTTCTCCCATCGCGGCGCTGACGTGCCGCTGCCCGCGGGCAACCTTTCGCAGTGCACCAAGGAAGTCGGTGCCGGCGACGTTCTTCATTACATAACCACTGACGCCCAGTCGCAGCAGCCGCTCCGCATAGAGCGCTTCGTCCTGCATCGACAGCACCAGCACGCGGACGCCGGGATGAGAGCTGCGGATCCAGCGCACCAGGTCGACGCCGTCGTCCGCCCCCAGCGCGAGGTCTACAACGGCCACATCGGGCTTTTGCGAGTCGATTGCCGTGCGCGCGTCTGCGATGGACGACGCCTCCGCCGCCAGCAGGAACTCGTTCTGACCCGCCAAAAGCTGCTTCAGCCCTTCGCGGACGAACGGGTGATCGTCGACGATTACGATGCGCGTCTGTTCGGCCATGCCTTGCCCTCTGATTCCTTTCCGTCCGCCTTCAGTCTTGCGGCGCGATCGGCGTGGGGCAATCCTCATTTTCCACAGGCGCTCCAGAGTGATAGCGTTGCCCCCGGTCACGGATGGAAGCTTGACTCGCTGCGTTATGAAGAAAAGTACGGGCCCGCTCCGCTTCGTGCTGCTCGAGGACGACCCGAACGACGCCGAACTGATCCAGCTGCAGCTGGCGAAAGACGGGATCGAGGTCGACTGGCGGCACGTAGCCGCAGAGCGCGATTACCGCGAGGCGCTTGCGGGTGCGCCGCCGGACCTGGTGCTCGCCGACTACACGCTGCCCGGTTTCGACGGCCTGGCGGCGCTGAAGATCCTGCTGCAGCACTCGCCCGACATCCCCTTCATTTTCGTGTCCGGCTCGCTGGGCGAGGAACGCGCGATCGAAGCGCTGAAGAGCGGCGCGACGGACTACGTACTGAAGGACCGGCTGCAACGACTACCGGCGGTCGTGATGCGCGCGCTGCTGGAAGCGCGGGAGCGGCGCGAGCGGCGCGAGGCGCAGAGCGCGCTCGAAGAACAGCGCGTATTGCTCGGCACGCTCATCGACAGCCTGCCCGAGATCATCTACGCGGTCGACACCAGCAATCGCGTGAAGGTCGTCAACAAGGCGCTGCTCGATACGCTCGGCCGACGCCGCGACCAGGTGATCGGCCGGACGCTTTCGGAAATCTCGAACGACGAGAACGTCGTCGACACCGAGGCGCAGGCAGCCACGACGATGCGCACGGGCCGCGCGGTCACCGACCAGGAGCGTGCGTGGATCTCGGCGGATGGCGCGGTGCGCTGGTTCACCTACACGCACGTGCCGTTGCGCGATCACGGCACCGTGTCCGGCCTGGTGTGTACGGTGCAGGAAGTCACGACGCGGCGCGAGCTGGAGCAGGAAATCCTGGAGATTTCCAATCGCGAGCAGCGCCGGCTGGGGAGCGACCTGCACGACGGCCTCGGCCAGGAGCTCACGGGTCTGTCGCTCCTGCTGAAAGGACTCGAACTGCAACTGTCGCGCGAATCGCCGCAGTACACCTCGCACATCACCAAGATCACGGATCTGCTGGCGCACGCGATTCAGAGCACGCGCTCGCTCGCGCGCGGCCTCGCGCCGGTCAATCTCGAACGCGGCGGGTTACCCGAAGCGCTGAAGCACCTGGCGGCGCGGTGCACCGACATGTACAGCCTGCCATGCACGTTCGGCAACGGCTCGCAGAAGCTGCCGGACCTGGAAGAAGGCGCTGCGACGCATCTGTATCGAATCGCGCAGGAAGCGACGACCAATGCCGCGCGTTACGCGCGTGCGAAGACGATAGCGATCGACTTGCGGTCGACCGGACGCAAGTTGCAGCTCTCGATTGCTGACGACGGCATCGGACTGTCGGCGGGCCTGGCGCAACGCCGGCCGGGCATGGGCCTGAAGATCATGGAATATCGCGCGCGGATGCTGGGCGGCACGATCAACTTCGAAGAGCCGAACCCGGGCACGCGCATCGTGCTGTCTGCGCCGCTGCATCTGCTGCGGCAATCCAAAGAGAAGTTGAGCCGGGCGGTCGTAAGCTGCGCGCGCCGTCACTTCCTCATCACTGGCACCAACGTGTGGTCCGCGCCGTTCCACACCTGGATGAAGTTCTCGATCTCCGCGGCGGGCATCGCCGAGGCGATGAAGTCGCCCTGCATCGCGTCGCAGGCGCTCTGGTCGAGGAACTCGAATACTAGGGGCGTTTCGATGCCCTCGGCACACACGGTGAGCGACAGGTTGTGCGCGAGGTCGATGATCGCTCGCACGATCGTCGCCGCCGGTTTGCTGGTCGTGACCTCCGAGATCACCGCGCCGTCGATCTTCACTTCGCTGAACGGCATCTTGTAGAGCTGCGTCAGCGACGACGTGCCGGTGCCGAAGTCATCGAGCGACAGGCCGACGCCCTTTACGCGCAGGCGCGTGAAGATGTCCATCACCAGCTCAGGATCGCCAAGCGAAGCCGCCTCGGTCACTTCGAGCGTGAGCTGCTCGGGCGGGACTTCGAACTCGCGGAAGACGCGTGTGAGACGGTCCGGGAACTCCAGGTCCTGCACCAGGCGCGGCGAAAGATTCACGGCAGCGGCGAGATTGAGGCCGCGTTGCCGCCAGTGGCCGACCTGGCGGATCGCGTCCGTGAGCACGAAATCGGTGACGCCGACGATGAGGCCCGACTGTTCCGCCAGCGGCAGGAATTCACCGGGATAGAGCAGGCCGAGGCGCGGATGGCGCCAGCGCACCAGCGCTTCCGCGCTGCGTACCTGCCAGTCGCCGCCGGTGCGCACGACCTTGGGCTGGTAATGCACGATCAGCTCGTGCTCTTCGATGCCGCTGCGCAGCTCCTCGACGGAAATGCGCGCGCCGGGTTCCAGGTGCCGTCGTCAGCAAGCTTTCGATCTCCTCGAGCATCATCGGCTTCTGCAGGGTGCCGAGCATTTTCAGTCCGAGCGAGTCGCCGAGCTGGCGCGCGCTCGCCAGCACCCGCTGGTCCATACCGCTCGCCAGCAGAATACCGGAAGTAATTCCCTGACGAGCCAGGTAGCGCAGCGCCTCGATGCCGTCCATGTCGGGCATCTGCAGGTCCAGCAGGATCAGCGAAGGCTGCCGGCGGCCCAGCTGCTCGCGAAATCTCGCAGCGGTGTCGGCGGTGATCACGTCGCAGCCGATTCCCTCGCCGATCTGCTCGATCAACTCGAGGAAGTCGGTCTCGTCGTCGACCGCCAGTAGCAGATTCCTCTCACGCCGGGACACACCCAACTCCTGTGTGCGGGGCCGACAGCGTACCCGCACGCGGGCGTCTCGTCTCCCTGCGGCGCGCCACGCAGTGACGGAATTCACACGCTCGGCGCGTGCTACCGCGCGAGCCAGCCGCCGTCGACCGGGAGGATGGTGCCGTGTACGTAGTCGGAAGCCGCCGAGGCCAGGAATACGGCAGCCCCGCCGAGATCCGAAGGTTTGCCCCAGCGGCCGGCAGGGATGCGCCCCACGATGTCGCGATTGCGCTGCTCGTCCGCGCGCAGCGCCACGGTGTTGTTCGTTTCGAAATAGCCGGGTGCGATCGCGTTGACGTTGATACCTCGCGCAGCCCACTCGTTAGCGAGCAGCCGCGTGATGCCCGCGAGACCGCTCTTGCTGGCCGTATACGACGCGGTGCGGATGCCGCCCTGGAACGACAGCATCGAGGCGATGTTGATGATCTTGCCGCCGCGTCCGGCCTGCACCAGCGCCTTTGCGACCGCCTGCG
Organism: uncultured Gammaproteobacteria bacterium; assembly: GCA_963838635.1. Classification (GTDB taxonomy): domain Bacteria; phylum Pseudomonadota; class Gammaproteobacteria; order Steroidobacterales; family Steroidobacteraceae; genus Steroidobacter. The sequence goes on from CAWISC010000012.1 coordinate 45,946, forward strand.
CCAGGAAGAACGGCACCTTGAGATTCAGGTTCATCGCCGCGTCCCAGTCCTCCTCGCCGAACGTGAGCGCGTCGTCGCGCCGGATGATGCCCGCGTTGTTCACGAGGATGTCGACGCGGCCGGCGGCCTTGAGCGCCTGCGCGACGACGTTGGCCGGTTCGTGCCGTCGCTCGAGATCCGCATGCAGCGCGTGAAACTTGCGTCCCGCCGCCGTGACGCCGCGCTCCGCATCTGCGGTGCTGGAGCGCGCAACTCCGACGACGTCTGCGCCAGCCTGCGCGAGCGCAATCGCGATGCCCTGCCCCAGACCGGTGCTCGCGCCGGTCACGAGCGCCACCTTGCCCTGAAGCGAGAACGGATTCGAAGGGTTCTGTGCGGTCATGGTGTCACTTGGTTGCGCTGCAGGGTCGGGCGTTACTTGAGCTGGCAGATGTCGAGCACGTTCATGTCGGTGTAGTCGAGGTTCTCGCCGCCCATCGCCCAGATGAAACTGTAGCTGCGCGTGCCGGCGCCCATGTGGATGGACCACGGCGGCGAGATCACCGCTTCTTCGTTGCACAGGACCAGGCTGCGCGTTTCGTCGGGCTCGCCCATGAAGTGCATGACGCGCTGAGCGCTCTTGTCCTGCGCGGGATCTTCCAGGTCGAAATAGAAGTAGACCTCGGAGCGGCGGTCGTGCAGATGCGGCGGCATCGTGTTCCAGACGCTGCCGGGCTTGAGCATCGTCAGCCCTAGCAGCAGCTGCGCGGAACGGCAGGTCGCGGGCACGATGTACTGATAGATCGTGCGCTCGTTCGACGTCTCCAGCGCGCCTCTCTGCAGCGGCACGGCTTTGTCGATCGAGATCTGCATCGGCTCGAAGCGTGCGTGCGCGGGCGTGGAGATGAGATAGAACTTCGCCGGCGTTCCTGCCGTGCGCGACTCGAACGAGACGTCCTTCGTGCCCATCGGCACGTACAACCCGTCGCGCGGCGCGAGGTCGAACGCTTTGCCGTCGAGCGTCACGCGTCCCGCCGCCTTGCCGACGTTGACCACGCCGAGCTCGCGCCGTTCGAGGAACGGCTTGCCGGCAGCCGACGCCGGTTCGGTCTGGTCCGGCAGGCGCAGTGCGCGCGTCGCGGCCATCGCGCCGCCGATCACGAAGCGCTCGTAGTGTGCGTAGTTGAGAGTGATCGCGTCGGCTGCGAACAGGCCGTCGACGAGATAGCGCGCGCGCAGCTGCTCATTGCTGGCGCCGGCCATCATGTCGGGATGCGTTGCGTGATAGGTCTTCTTGAACACGAGCGACGTCCTAGAGTTTGTAAGCCTGCTTCGGCAGACGATACGCAAGATCGACGGCAATCTCAGCCGCTTCGTCTTCCTCGAGCCGGTGCTCGATCACCAGCCGCGCGAGGAAGCTGCAATCGACCCGGCGCGCCAGGTCATGCCGCGCCGGGATCGACAGGAATGCACGCGTGTCGTCGTTGAAGCCCACGGTGTTGTAGAAGCCCGCAGTCTCGGTGGTCTGCTCACGGAAGCGGCGCATGCCTTCCGGGCTGTCGTGAAACCACCAGGCCGGACCGAGCCTGAGAATCGGATAGTGGCCCGCCAGCGGCGCGAGCTCGCGGCTGTACGAGCTCTCGTCGAGCGTGAACAGGATCAGCGTCAGCGCACGCTCGTTGCCGTAGCGATCGAGCAGCGGCTGCAACGCGCGCACATACTCGGTTCGCTGCGGCACGTCGGCGCCCTTGTCGCGACCGTAGTGCGTGAACAGCCAGCGGTTGTGATTGCGGAACGCGCCGGGATGCAGCTGCATGACGAGCCCGTCTTCCAGGCTCATGCGCGCCATCTCGACGAGCATCGCCGCGCGAAACAGCTCGGCGTCGGCTTGCGAGAAATTCCCGGACGTCACGCGTGCGAACAGCCGCTCCGCTTCGCGGCTCGACAAGTCGGCAGTCGCGGCGCTCGGATGACCGTGATCGGTCGAGGTCGCGCCCGCCTTGGCGAACACCGCGCGGCGCTTGCGATGCGCCTCCAGATAGCCGCGCCAGGAGTGCACGTCTTCATTCGTCAGCTCGCCGAAGCGTTCCAGCGACGCGGCAAATGCCTCGTGGTCCGGATCTATCACGGCGTCGGGACGATAGGCAGTGATCACGCGGCCGCGCCAGCCGCTGCTCGCGATCGCTCGATGCGCATCGAGCGTGTCGACCGGAGATTCGGTCGTCGCCAGCACCTCGATGTTGAACCGCTCGAACAACCGGCGCGGGCGGAACTCATCCTGCTCGAGCTTCGCGCCGATGATGTCGAAATAGTGGTCGGCGGTGTCGGCTTCGAGAGCGACCTTCATCTCGAACACTTTCGCGAAAACATAGTTCAGCCACAGCACGGAGGGCGTGCCGCGAAACAGGTGAAACCGCTGCGCGAACATGCGCCACGCAGCGCGTGGGTCGGCGGGCGAAGGGCCGCGGCGCGAAGCGACACCGAGCGCATCGAGATCGACGCCCTGGCTGTACAGCATGCGATACAGGTAGTGATCGGGCGCGAGCAGCAATTCGGTCGCGTTGGTGAACGGCTCGTTCCCGGCGAACCACTGCGGATCGGTGTGGCCGTGCGGACTGATGATCGGCAGCTCTGCGACTGCGCCGTACAGCCGTTGCGCGACCCCGCGAGTTGCGGAGTCGGCGGGAAACAGCCTGTCGGGGTGCAGTTGCAGTGCTCTTGCCACTTGTCTTACCGCGGGCCGATGTTGCGGTGCATTGCGCCACCGCGAGCCCGGACCGCCGATTGTCCCAGCGATTGTCCCGGAATGGTAACCGGTGTCATGGCCCGAGCCAAGCGATGACTCGCGAGAGTCGGCCAGGCTGCGCGCGCCGTCACTTGCTTGGCGGGCCGGAGGACTCTCGCACCACGAGGTGGGGCACGACGGCCGTTGCCGAGATGGCCGGGGCGTCGGCAAAGCCGGAAATCTTCGCGACCAGCTTTTCGGCGGACATGCGGCCCATGTCGCGGATCGGCTGGCGCATCGTCGTGAGCGACGGGCACAGACGGGAGGCGAGCGGACTGTCGTCGAAGCCGATGACCGTGAGGTCGTCGGGAATCTTCACGCCGCGCAGATACGCAGTGCGATAGACACCCGCGGCGGTTTCGTCATTGCCGGCGAAGATCGCCGTCGGTCGTGGCGTGCGCGACAGCAGCACATCGGCGCATGCCGCGCCCGACTCGAACGTGTACGAGCCCTCGGCGATGAACTCGGGCGGCAGCGACAGGCCGCGATCCGCGAGTGCGTTCGAGAAGCCTTCGAGGCGCTCGATCGCCGACCGGTACGTGCGCGGACCCATGATCATTGCGATTCGCCGGTGGCCGAGTCTCGCCAGGTGCTCGGCAACTTCCGCCGCGGACTGGCGGTCCATCGACATCACCAGATTCTTCGGATCGTCGAGCGCCGCGGCGATCACGCGGATATACGGGCATTCCAGCTTGCGCAGCATTTCCGCGAGCGTCGGATTCTCCGACACCGGCGGCAACATCATCACGCCGTCCAGCTTCTGGCGCGTGATGAAGCGGCGGATGTCGGTCAGGAATTCTTCGCTGTGGCGGTCGCACGGATGCACCACGAGCTCGTAGCCCACGCGGCGCAAAGCGCCGAGTGCGCCTTCCTGGAAGTTGATGACGTACGGCGCGTTCGGGTTGTCGTAGATCAGCCCGATCAGGAACGAGCGCCGGAACGCGAGCGCGCGCGCCTGCGGGTCCGGTGTGAAACCGACGCGCTTGATGATCTCGTTGATGCGCGCCCGCGTTTCCTCGCGCACGAACGGCGATTCGTTGATGACGCGTGAAACGGTCTTCTTCGAAACGTTCGCCAGCCGCGCGATGTCGTTGATCGTGTGCTTGCGCTCCACTTCGACGGCGGTCGGCTGCGAACGCGAGCGCGGCTCGGCAGCGGCCTTGGCGGGAAGGCGGGCAATCTTCGTAGCGGGTTTTTTGGCCATGCGCAGCAGGATTGTAATGCCAACGGTGGCTGCCCGGAGGACAATCTGACACCGGTTTCCTCCGGCGGTAATATGCCTCATGGACAGTGCCCCTGCCCTGCCGCCCTGCTACCGGATTTCCCCGCGCGACGACGTGGCCATCGCGCTGCGCGATCTCGCCGCGGGCGAGCACGTCACGCTGGATGACGCAGCGATCGAACTGGTCGACGCTATCCCGCGCAGTCACAAGTTTGCCCTGCGGTCGGTGGGCACCGGCGAGCCGGTGCGTAAGTACGGCCAGGTGATCGGCCGGGCAACGACGCAGATAGCGCGCGGCGCGCACGTCCACACGCACAACCTGGCGACGCTGCTCTCCGGCGTGAACGAGTATCGATTCGCGCCGCGCAGCGGCAGCACGACCGTACCGACTGCAGAGCCGCTGACGTTCATGGGCTATCGACGCGCGGACGGACGTGTCGGCACGCGCAACGAGATCTGGATCCTGTGCACCGTCGGTTGCGTCGGCCGCACCGCCGAGCGTATCGCGCGACTTGCCGCAGACCGCTGCAAAGATCGGGTCGACGGCGTGTACGCGTTTCCACATCAGTTCGGCTGCTCGCAGCTCGGCGGCGATCTCGAGCGCACGCGCAAGCTCATCGCCGCGCTGGCCCGCCATCCGAATGCCGGCGGCGTGCTGATCCTCGGGCTCGGCTGCGAGTCGAACCAGCTGGAGCCGTTGCTGCAGGAAATCCCGCAGTCGCAGCGCGCGCACATCCGCACGTTCGCGGCGCAGGCGACGTCGGACGAAGTCGAAGAAGGATTGCGGCTCGTCGAGGAGCTTGCTGACATCGCTGCGCGCGTCGAGCGCCAGCCCTGCCCGATTGCCTCCCTCGCGGTCGGCTTGAAATGCGGCGGCTCCGATGGTCTCAGCGGCATCACTGCCAATCCGCTCGTCGGTCGCATCGCCGATCGCGTCACGAACGCCGGAGGCACAGCGATCCTGACCGAGATCCCGGAAATCTTCGGCGCTGAGCGGCTATTGATGGAGCGCGCGGCCGACGAACAGGTCTTCGCAGGCATCGCGGAGCTGGTGAACGACTTCAAACGCTACTTCCTCGAGAACGACCAGCCCGTGCACGAGAACCCGTCGCCCGGCAACATCGCCGGCGGCATCACGACGCTCGAAGAAAAATCGCTCGGCGCCGTGCAGAAGGGCGGCCATGCAACAGTGACGCAGGTGCTGCGCTATGGCGAGCAAGTCGCGCGACCGGGCCTCGCGCTATTGGAAGCGCCGGGCAACGACGGCATCTCGTCCACGGCGCTCGTCGCGGCCGGCGCGACGGTCGTGCTGTTCACGACCGGTCGCGGCACGCCGCTCGGCTTTCCGGCGCCGACGCTGAAGATCAGCTCGAATTCGCCGCTCGCGCAGAACAAACCGCACTGGATCGACTTCGACGCCGGCCGCATGTTGACCGGCGATCCCGACGCGCTGGCAGAGGACTTCATGCGCCTGATCGTCGACGTCGCTTCCGGCCGCGCCGCGCGCAACGAGGTGAACGAGGAACGCGAGATCGCCATCTGGAAGGACGGCGTCACGTTGTAACTTCCTAGCAGCTACTTCAGCAGCGCCGGCAGCCACAACGAGAGCTGCGGCACGTACGCGACGAGCAGCAGCACTACGAACGAGGCGATATAGAACGGCCAGATCGACCGCAGCGCATCGGTCACCCTGATGTTGCCGATCGCCGTGCCGACGAACAGCACAGAGCCGACCGGCGGCGTGATCAGCCCGATGCCGCCTTTCAGGATCAGGATGATGCCGAAATGCACCGGGTCGATGCCGAAGGCCTTGGCCACGGGCAGGAAGATCGGCGTGCAGATGATGATCAGCGGCGCCAGATCCATGAACGTGCCGAGGACCAGCAGCACGATGATCATCAACAGCAGCGCGACGTACTTGTTGTCGGCGACCGCGGTGAGCACTTCCACCGCCGCGGCGGGAACCTGCAGATACGCGAGCAGCCAGCCGAACGACGCCGCGGACGCCGATGACGAACAGGATCAGTCCCGTGGTGCGCACGGCGCCGGCGCAGGTTTCGAGAAAAATCTCGCGCGTCAGCTCGCCGATAGACCAGGCTGGTGACGAGGATCGCATACAGCACTGCGATCGCTGCGCTCTCGACCGCAGTGAACACGCCAGCGCGGATGCCGACGAAGATCAGCGCGACCAGCAGCAGGCCAGGCAGCGCTGCGATGAGCCGTAGCAGGACCTCGCGCCAACCCGGGAAATGCCTCGACGGCGTAGCCGCGCCGTCGCGCGATCGCACCAGCCGGTGATCATGAGCGCGACCGTCAGCAGCAACGCCGGCACGATGCCCGCGGCGAACAGGTCGGCGATCGAGATCGAACCGCCCGCGGATGCGGAGTACAGAATCAGGTTGTGCGACGGCGGCACCAGCAGCGCGACCAGCGCCGCGGTGATCGAGACGTTCACCGCGAAATCGCGGTCGAAGCCGCGCTTGACCATCTGCGGGATCATCGTGCCGCCGATCGCCGAGACGTCCGCGATCGCCGAGCCGGACACGCCGCCGAAGAACAGCGACGCGAGCACGTTCACCTGGCCGAGACCGCCGCGCAGATGCCCGACGAGCGACGACGCGAACGCAATCAGCCGCTCGGAGATTCCGCCGCGCATCATCAGCTCGCCGGCGAAGATGAACAGCGGAATCGCGATCAGCGAAGTGGTGTTGGCGCCGGCAGCCGTCTGCTGGACGACGACGATCGCCGGCACATCGAGCCACAGCACCGTCGCCAGCGATGCGGCGAGCAGCGCGAAGCCGACCGGCACGCCGATGAACAGCAGCAGGATCAGGACGCCGAAGAGGATTGTGACTGCCATAGACGTATCAGTTGTTCGATCGAGAAGATCGCGATCAGGGCGCCGCCGAGGCACAGCGGCAGGAACATGATCCCCTGCGGCAACGGCGCGCCCGCGATTTCGTAGTCCCAGGCGTCGATCATCATTTCGCCGCCCCACAGCGCGAACAGAACGCCGACGACGGTCGCGATGAGGCGCGCCACCGATCTGCATCAGCCGCCGCAGCGACGGACGTGCGTGCTCGACGACGATGAAAAAGCCGAAGTGCCGGCCCGAGTGCACGCCGGCAGCGGCGCCGAACATCATGCGTCGTGCTCATGCAAAGCAGCGCGAGCGGTTCGGTCCAGCTAGGCGGGTTGTCCAGCACGTAGCGCGCGAATACCTGCCACGCCTGGATGCCGGCCATTGCGACGAGCGCCACGCCCGCGACGGCGATCGTGACGCGTGCCAGCGGTGCAAGCGCAGAAGGTACAGTCGCCGGCGCGTGACTCATGCGGTTCCTCAGGCGAGAGCGCGGATGTCGTCGAACAGCCCGCGCAGCGTCGCGTCTGCGAGATAGCGTTCGTGAATCGGCGCGGCGGCTTTGCGGAATGCCGGGAGGTTCACGTCGTTCGCTTTGATACCGGCTGCGAGAACGTGCGCTCGCGACTCCGCTTCCATCTTGTCCCACAGCCCACGCATATACGGCACGCTCTCGCGTGCAGCTTCGACCACGACCTCGCGATCGCGCGGCGACAGCGCATCGTAAGTTCGCTTCGACAGCAGCAGTGCTTCGGGCGAGTACGAGTGATCGCTCTGCGACCAGTAGTGCGCGACTTCGAACTGCCGGCTGGTGTGAAACGTGCGCCAGTTGTTTTCCGCACCTTCGATCAGGTGCGTCTGCATCGCCGAGTAGACTTCGCCGAACGGCAGCGGCGTCGGGTTGGCGCCGAGCGCAGCGATCGCGGCGATGAAGATGTCCGACGGCGGCACGCGAATCTTCAGGCCGTGCAGGTCGCCGGGCTCGTGCACCGGGCGTCGCACGTTGTAGAACGAGCGCGAGCCCGCGTCGTAGATCGCCAGGCCGATCAGCTCGCGCCGCCGGAATTGTTCGAGCACCGCTGCGCCTGGCTTGCCGTCGGCGGCGCGACGCATGTGCTCGACGGAGTCGAAGACGTACGGCAGCGAGAAGACTCGCGTCGTCGGAAACGCATTGTTCAACGGTGCGAAATTCACGCGCGTCAGATCCAACGCGCCGAAGCGCGCGAGATCGACCGTGTCCGATTCGCGGCCCAGCTGGCCCGCGTAGTACACGCGAATTCTGAGGCGACCTTCGGTCCGCTCGGCGATGCGCTCGCCCATCCAGCGCACGGCCTGCACGGTCGGATAGCCATCGACGTGCACGTCGGCCGCAGTCATCAATCCTTCGCTGCTGAGCGCTGCAGCTGCACGCGAGTGCGCGGCGCAAAGCGCGCCGAGGCCGATGAGCGCAGCTCGCCGATTGATCCGCACGCCGGCTGTCATGCCTGCTTCGGATGCGGTGTGGCACGCACTACGCGGCAGCCGACTTCACCGAGTCCCTGGAACACGTGGCGCGAACGCTGGCCCGGACGAATGTCGTGCACGCCGGTAATCATGCCGGTGGAGATCACAGCACCGGCTTGCAGCGGGCGTCCGCGTCGCGCCGATTTTGCCAGCGTGAAAGCGAGTGCACCGAGCGGGCCTTGACGTATCGAGGTAACGCCGCGGCCGACGAACTCCTGATCGATGTAGCTGTGAACAGTCACTTCGTACAGGGCGCGCCAGTCGCTCACCGTATTGCCGACGACGACGCCCCAGTTGTTGCCGAAGTCCGAGACGACCGCGCCCACGCCAAGCGCGTTCAGCGTAGCGAGCGGGCTGCTCGCAATCTCGATACCGATGCACAGCTCGCCGACGAAGTCGGCCGCTTCGTCGAGCGTCCAGTCGACTTTGTCGCGCGGCGCGTCGCGGCCGACGCAGATCACGATCTCCGCTTCGACAGCTGCAAAGCCGCCTTCGAATACCGGGCATTCGATCGTGCGACCGGGCGCGGCGACGTGAACGTTGGGCGCGAATACGGGGCCGACCAGCCGCTCTTCGGCATACTGGGCCTGCTGCGCCGGAGGGACGCGTGCGACTTTCCAGCCGGCGACGGCGTCGGGCCAGTGCGCCAGCGCCTGGTCCTGGCAGCGATATGCTGTTTCGAGATCGGGAGGAACTGTGCCCGGATAGTGCTCGAGCGCGCGTGCGGCGAGACGCGCCTGAACGAACTGCTCGGCGATGCCGGCTACGTCGCTTGGAGTGGGCGTTGGCGATTGCAGATGCACCGGACCGCTCGCAGTGTTTTGTTGCGGTATTGTATAGAGGAAACCGGTGTCATTTACAATGACCGGGGTCACTCACGGGGGTCGGCGATGAGACTGCGCATCCATCTGCTCGCAATTCTACTGTCGCTCGCGGCGCTGCCCGCAGCGCGCGCAGCAGACGATCTGCTCGCATTTCCCGATGCACAGGGTGCGGCTGCACGTACGCCAGGCGGTCGCGGCGGCAAGATCCTGCGCGTCACGACGCTGGCTCCGAACGGCCCAGGTTCGCTCGCGGCCGCGCTCGAAGCGGATGGGCCTCGCATCGTCGTGTTCGAAGTCGGCGGCGTCATCGACTTCGCGCAGCGTGAGATCAAGATCACCAAGCCTTACCTCACGGTCGCCGGCCAGACTGCGCCGTCGCCGGGCGTGACATTGATCCGCACGGGCATCGACGTGACGACGCACGACGTGGTGCTGCAGCACATTCGCGTCCGCACAGGTTCCGCCGATGCACCGAAGCGCGGTGGATTCGAGCCGGATGCGTTCTCGACGCAAGCCGCGCACGACGTCATCGTCGATCATTGCTCGATGACGTGGGGCATCGACGAGAACCTTTCGGCTTCCGGTCCGCGCTTCACCGGCAAGACTCCGGACGAATGGCGTCGCGGCACGTCGTATCGCGTCACGTTCAGCAACAACATCATCGCGGAAGGGTTGAGGTATTCGACGCACTCGAAGGGCGAGCATTCCAAGGGCTCGCTCATTCACGACAACGCCTCGGACATCCTCATCGTCGGCAATCTGTACGCGCACAACCACGAGCGCAATCCGCTGTTCAAAGGCGGCGTGCGCGGCATGGTGATCAACAACCTGATCTACAACCCGGGGCCGCGCGCCGTGCACTACAACCTGATCGCCGAGGAGTGGCGCAATCAGACGTATCAGGTCGGGCAGATGGCGCTGGTCGGCAACGTCCTGCGCGGCGGGCCGTCGACGCCGCCCGGCCTCGCGCTCTTCATGCTCGGCGGCTCGGGCGATATCGAGCTGTACGAGGACGACAACATCGCAGTGGATTGGGTCGGGCGACCGCTCGAAAAGCTCGGTCGTTACACGACCGCCAGCGCGCGCGTCGTGCCGCTCGCGCGACCGTCGCTGCCGTTCAACGTCAAATTGCAGCGTGCAGCGGACGTGCAGGACGCGGTGATCCGCAACGCCGGCGCGCGACCCTGGGACCGCGATCCGATCGACGCACGCATCGTGGCCGATACGATCGAAGGCCGCGGCGAGATCATCGACGACCAGTCGCAGGTCGGCGGCTATCCGCAATACAAGGAAACGCGCGCGCCGTTCAATGAGAGCGACTGGGATCTGCGGTATATGACCAAGAAGAAGTGACCAGCGTCACTTCTGCGCCGGCGGATACGCGACGATCACCACCAGCTCCTCATCGCCTTCCTGCCAGATGCCGACATCGGCGCCTTCGTGCATGAACGCTGCCGTATTCGGGCCTACTTTGACCTCGCGGTCATCCACGCGCAGTCGGCCGCGGCCGCTGACCACGTAATAGACCTCGTCGTGCTCGAGCACGTGCATCCCTATGCCCGAGCCCTTGTGCAGAGCGCGCTTGCGAAAGATGACGCGTGCGTCGGTAACGTCATCGAAGTATCGGTAGGCCGTCGAGTTGCCGAGATTACCGTGCGGCGCGGGCTCGACCTTCGCGACGGCTGCATCCTCTCGGACGAAGAAGCGATTGCGGACGTGCCGCGAGGCTTCTGCCGCCTGTGGCTCGGATGAGCGCGCGCACGCAATCGCCGCCAGTACGGCGAGCGCGCACGACGCCGCAGCGACTCTGATCAACGCAACGGACCTGCGAACAGCGGCACGAGCAGCGGCGTAGTCCACGCCGGCAGCAGCTCATGATTCAGCGTCGGCGTCCAGCCGGCGTCGAAGCCGAGGTCCGGATCGTTGACGGCATTCCAGGCCGCTACCACGTCGACGGGATTGCGCACGCGCGGGCCGATCACGAGCGTGCCCGAGACCGACGCCGCCGTGCCGTTGAAACGCTCGATGATCTGGTCGACCGTGAACGCGCGGTCGGCGATGAAGAAGTTCTCCTCCGCGAACAGCGCCGATTCGATGCCGACGCCCCAGCTGTAAACGTAGTTGGGAGTCGACCGCAGGTCGTAGAGATTGTTGTAGACGTGGACCTGTCCGAAGCGCACGCGCGGCACGCGCTGGCCGATGCCGTCGAACAGGTTGTGATGCAGAGTCACGCGCAGCTTGCCGCGATCCGCAGCGGCGGAGTCGGACGAGCCGATCAGCATCATCTTGTCGTGATTGCGGAAGCGATTCCACGACACCGTGACGAGATCGGATGCGTTGGTGATGTCGACCAGCCCGTCGTGCACCTGGAAGAGCACGCCGAAGTGCAGCGGCAGCGTCGAGTCCGCGGTCGTGCGATCTTCGAACGTGTTGTGATCGATCCAGACGTTGTTGGTGTCACGCAGCGAGATCGAGTCGTACTGCGAGTTCCACGAGCCGAGCGCGCCGTCCGTCGGCGCCCACGCCGGGAAGCAATCGAACGTGTCCTGGAACGTGATGTTGCGCACGATGATGTTCGAGCGACTGTTCGCCACGCCGGCAGTGCCACGGATGTCCAACCACGCGCCGCGGATGGTCGCGTTGCGACCGAGACCGACGATCGTGGTGTTCGAGCCTGGGCGGATGCGCACGCGCGCCTGCTGCGCCTGTTGTGAAGCTACACGCGCAGCCTCGACGGCGCCGGTCGGCGGAACGCGGCCCCACACAGCCGGATCGTACGTCGCGAGGAATTGCTCGATGCGTGAAGCCGTTGCGGTAGTAGTCGGTGCACGCGAGCGGCTGGTTCGCATCGTCGACGTTCGCATCGATCGTGCCCTGCACGTAAATGATCTTCGGCTCGTTCGACGGATTCGCCGGCGAGGTCGGCGAAGACACGCCGTTGTTGAGCGCCGCGATCAGCTCCGCGCGGGTCGTCACCGTGTAGATCTGCGCGTCGACTGCTGCCGATCCGCCGGTCACGCCGCTGCCGCTGGCAGCCCAGCCGTTCTGCGGATGCAGCGTCTCGCGCCCGAGATCGCGTTGATTGTCAGCGTGAGCAGCGACGCCGGCGAGAAGACAGGCGGCGCCCAGCAGAATGATTGGAGTTCGCACGATCAATCCCTCGATGAAGTGACGGGTGATGGAGCGACGTAGTGACGGGTGACAACTCGTCACTCCGTCACTTCGCCATTTCCCTCACTTCAGAACTTGTAGCGGGCGCCGATCAGGTACTGGCGGCCCTGGTGGTGGTAGTACGACAAGCGATCGGCGGCCGAGCCCACGTACTGATCCTGGAACTCGTCCGTCAGGTTCAACGCCTCGAGCGTGATGTCGAGATCCGGCATCACCGTCCAAGTCGCGGAGAAGTCGACGTTCAACGTCTCGATGGTGCCCTCGACATCGTTGTTGTTGCGTCCCGGCACGGTGGTCAGGTAGTCGTCCCGGTACGCTGCCGAGACGCGCGCGCCGAAGACTTCGTTCTCCCAGTAGAGGGTCGCGTTGTAAGCGCTCTTGGAGAGGCCGGTCAGATCTTCCTTGACGATCCCCTGCGGCAGCGGCACGCCGCCGACGATGGCCGGCGGTGTGAAGTATTCGATCTCGGACTCCACCCCGGTGTAGTTGAGGATCACGCCGAAGTTACTGAAGAAGCCCGGCAGGAAGCTGAAGGGCTGCTGATAGCTGATCTCGAAGCCCTCAACGTCGCCGCCGTCGGTATTGGTCGGAACACTGAACTGCCAGCCGTCGAGACACGTCGCGGCGGGAATCGTCGGTCCGCACGTGTTGAGTGCAACGCTGTCGGGCAGACCGAGCGTGTTGTTGGAGAAATTGTCGCTGGAACGGATCACCTGCACGAAGCTGCCGATGTCCTTGTGGAACAGGGCGAGCGACAGCAGCGAGTCCTTGGCGAAGTACCACTCGAACGCCAGGTCGTAGGCCTTGGCGCGATACGGATTGAGCTCGGGGTTGCCGGCGTTGACGGTCTTGTTGGCGCCGGCGATGCCGACCGTTGCGCCCGGCGAGAGAATGCCGAGCCCGGTGGTCTGGCCGCCGCCGTTCGGTCGCACCATGACCTTCGCAGCAGCAGCGCGGATCAGGAACGAATCGGTCACTTCCATGACCACGTTGAGCGACGGCAGCGTATCGCTGTACGTGCGGTTCACAGTGGTCAGCACCGGCAAGCCGGAAGTGAACACGAAGCCTGAGGAGGTCTGGTCGGTCTCGACGTAGCGAACGCCGAGGTTGCCGCGCAGCGGCCGGCCGAACACTTCGGTGCGCCAATCGGCCTGCACGAAGCCGCCGATGTCCTCTTCCTCGATGAAGTAGTTGTTCGTCAGCGCGAGCTCCGGGCCGAGCCGGAAAGTCGCCGGATCGTAGAGACCGAACAACTCGGCCGCGCGATCCAGGTCCGGAATCAGCCAGCTGCGCGTGCCGCCGGCCGGCACGTCGAGATTGCCGCTGATCGAAACGAGGCGGCTGTAGTTGGCGATCGGCGTCGTTGCGACGGTGCGCCGGAATCACGGCTTCCTGGCTGGTCAGCGAGCCGTTCGAGCGCTGCAGCGAATCGGTCTCGAACTCGAACTTCTTGTACTGCGGACCCGCCTTCAGCGTTACCGTGTCGGCGAGGTCCCATTCGAGCTCGAACGAGGCGGTCCGGAATTCGTTCACGGAGCTCTGCGGGCGCAGGCGGATCTGCGACAGCGTCCACGTGGCCGGGTCGGCGACATTGACGTTGCCGTACGTGATCACCGGCAAGCGGCTGTTGCCGCGGAAGTCGAAGCTGTAGCCGTCTACGTCGGCGCGATCGAACAGCAACGTCGTCTGTACGGGGTTGTCGTGATCGGCCTGCGAATAGCCGACCAGCGCATGCAGCCGCAGCGTATCGGAGAACTCGTGACTGCCATCCAGCGTGATGTGCGTGAAGTCGGTGCGCAGCTCGTCGAAGCGCGCCTCGGAGCGGATATCCACGTCGTCGAACACGCCGTACACGATAGTGTTCGTCCCGTCGATCGCTGCATCGACCACGTCGACGTTGTTCATGGCGGCCGCGCCGTTGGTGCTGAAGACCGGCGCTTCGAGAAAGATCTCGCTGCGCTCGGCGTCGAATCTCGCAAACAACGCGTCGAGGCTGATCACCGTGGACTCGGCGACCTGCCATTGCAGCGCACCGGTCAGGCCGAGCCGTTCCTGCTCATGCTCGTAGATGTCGTAGCGCGGAATACGCGGGCGGAACGCGTTGTTCAGCGCGGCCAGCGTCGGCGCGCCCGGTGCAGTCGGCGCAGTGGTACTGAACTCGGCGCCCGCGTTACGCGAGCCATCGGTGTTCCGCGAATCCTGCCAGCGCACGGTGCTCGCGCCTTCATCGAGCAGCTTGCGCTTGGTGTATGCGGCCGATATCAGCGCACCGAACTTGCCATCCGCGAACGTATTGCTGATCAGCAGCGCGCCGCGCGGATCCAGGTCTTCGCTGATGTCGTTGTAGCTGCCCTGCACGCTGGTGACTACGGTGAAACCGTCGTAGTCGAACGGCCGCGCCGAGCGCAGGTCGACGGTCGCACCGAGCGATCCTTCTTCGATCTCGGCGGCCGACGACTTGCGAATCGTGACTGCGTTGAACAGCTCGGAAGAGAACGTGTTGAAGTCGAACGAGCGGTCGCGATTGGTGCCGCCGGCCGCATCGGTGCCGCCGTTGGCGCTCATCGCTTCCATGCCGTTGATGCGCACGCGCGTGAATTGCGGACCGAGGCCGCGCACGCTGACCTGCCGGCCCTCGCCGCCGTCGCGGGCGATCGACACGCCCGGCACGCGCTGGATGGATTCGGCGATGTTCAGATCGGGAAAGTCGGCGATGTCTTCGGCGACGATTGCGTCGATGGCGCCGGTCGCCTCGCGCTTCGCGTCGAGCGCGACGCTCAGGCTCTGGCGAAAGCCCGTGACCACGATCTCTTCGAGCGTTTCCTGCGCCGGCGTCGCCTGCGCCCAAGCTCCAGCGGCTGCCGCACACGAAACCACACCAAGAATTGCCTGCACCGTCGCGCGAAGCGGACTGCGATTGCGATCTGACAGCATGTGAATGACTCCCCCGAATCGCCGAAAGACCTGTTCTGTTTGACACCGGTGGCATCAAGCGACTACAGCATGACACCGGTGACAATCGAAGGCTAGCAGAGCACGATAGCCAGCGGCAAGACGCCGCAAACAGCCCATTGCGGCGCGTGTCGCTTTGCAACAATCTCCTTTCGCATCCGCTCGCCCGGGAACCGGCCGGCACAGACACGAGGTATGGTCGAGACCATGAGCGCAACTGTCCTTTGCTTCGGGGAAATTCTGCTGCGCCTGTCGTCTCCGGATAAGGAACTGCTGTTGCAGTCGTCGCACTTCGACGTGCACGTCGGCGGCGCCGAGGCGAACGTCGCGGTGTCGTTGAGCAAGCTTGGCCACGCCGCCGCGATGGCGAGCAGCCTGCCGGAATCGCCGCTCGGGCATGCATGCGCAGGCGAGTTGCGCCGTCACGGCGTTGCGACGGACGCGATCCGCTTCTGCGACGGCCGCATGGGTTTGTATTTCCTGACGCACGGCGCAGGACATCGGCCTGCCGAAGTGCTCTATGACCGCGCGGGCTCTGCGTTCGCCGCGGCAAGTGCAGACGCCTACGACTGGAATGCGCTGCTCGCCGGCTGCAAGTGGCTGCACGTTTCCGGTATCACGCCGGCTGTCAGCAATTCCGCAGGCGAAGCCGCGATTCGAGCGATGACTGCAGCCCGACAATGCGGCGCGAAGGTTTCGTTCGATTGCAATTTTCGCGCGCGCGTCTGGGGCTCGCGTGCAGAGCAAGCCCCTGCGGTGCTGCGCAGGCTGTGCGAACAGGCCGACCTGATCTTCGGCGACGAGCGCGACTTCGCGTTCATGCTCGGCGGAAAAGCCGACGCGGCCTTCGAAGCCTTCAAGCATCTGCAGTTCATCGCCTGCACTCACCGTGCGCGTCAGAGCGTGGACGTGCAGCAGCTCTCGGGTTCTCTGCGAAGCCGGCGGGATACCTACACAACCCGCCCCTACTCTCTTTACGGCATCGTCGATCGCATCGGCGCGGGCGATGCATTCGCCGCCGGCGTCCTGCATGGCCTGATCAGCAGTTTCGATCCGCAGAAGGCCATCGATTTCGCGACCGCGGCAGCGGTGCTGAAGCACTCGATTCCCGGGGATTTCAACCTGGCCGGCGTCGCGGACATCGAGTTGCTCCTGTCGGAACAGCAGACGGACGTGCGTCGCTGATATCATTCGCCTCCCGCCTGCGGAGGATTTCCCATGTACGACTTCAGAAAGTTTTTCATCGACGGTGCGTGGGTGAGCCCCGCGGGACGCCGCGAGATCGACGTCATCAATCCCGCGACCGAACAGTCGGTCGGAAAAATCCTGCTCGGCACGGCCGACGACGTCGACGCTGCTGTCAAGGCCGCGCGCGCGGCATTCGAGACGTTCTCGCAGACATCCCGCGAAGAGCGCGTTGCCCTGCTCGAGCGGATCATCAACGTCTACAAGGCTCGCATGCAGGACATCGCAGTCGCGATTTCCGACGAGATGGGCGCGCCCATGAAGCTGGCGGTGAATGCGCAGGCCGCGAGCGGCCTCGGTCACCTGCTGACCACGCTGAAAGTGCTCAAGACGTTCGAATTCGAGGAACAGATCGGCACGACGCAGGTGCGTCGCGAGCCCGTCGGCGTGTGCGGCCTGATCACGCCCTGGAACTGGCCGATCAATCAGATCAGCTGCAAGGTCGCACCGGCGCTCGCCGCAGGCTGCACGGTCGTGCTCAAGCCGAGCGAGATTGCACCGCTCAGCGCCCACCTGTTTGCCGAAGTCCTGGCCGAGGCCGGCGTGCCTAAGGGCGTGTTCAATCTCGTCGATGGCGACGGCCCGACTGTCGGCGAAGCCATCTCGCGTCATCCCGACATCGACATGGTGTCGTTCACCGGCTCGACGCGCGCCGGCGTGCTGGTGGCGAAGGCGGCCGCCGAAACCGTCAAGCGCGTGTCCCAGGAACTGGGCGGCAAGTCCGCCAACATCATCCTCGAGGACGCCGATCTGAACGCCGCAGTAAAAAGCGGCGTGCTGTCGATGATGTCGAACACCGGGCAGTCGTGTAACGCGCCCTCGCGCATGCTCGTCCCGCAGAAGATGTACGACGAGGCGGTGAAGATCGCGAAGGCGGTCGCCGAGAAGCCCGTCGTCGGCGATCCGAAGGCGGACGGCGTCACCATGGGACCGGTCGCGAACAGGACGCA
Organism: uncultured Gammaproteobacteria bacterium; assembly: GCA_963838635.1. Taxonomy (GTDB): domain Bacteria; phylum Pseudomonadota; class Gammaproteobacteria; order Steroidobacterales; family Steroidobacteraceae; genus Steroidobacter. The sequence goes on from CAWISC010000012.1 coordinate 63,437, forward strand.
GTTCGAGAAGATTCAGAAGCTGCTGCAGAAAGGCGTGGAGGAAGGCGCCACCGTGGTCATCGGCGGGCCGGGCCGGCCGAACGGCCTGGACAAGGGCTACTTCGTCAAACCGACGGTGTTCGCCAACGTGAACAACGCGATGACGATTGCGCGCGAGGAGATCTTCGGGCCGGTGCTGGTGATGATCCCGTATCGCGACGAAGAGGAAGCGATCCGCATTGCCAACGACACCGTCTACGGCCTGTCGGGCTACGTGTACTCGGGCAACATCGACAATGCGCGTCGCATCGCGCGCCGGCTGCGAACCGGCATGGTCCACATCAACGGCGCGTCGACGGACAACAACGCGCCGTTCGGCGGCTACAAGCAATCGGGCAACGGCCGCGAATGGGGTCGCGAGGGATTGAAGGAATTCCTCGAGACCAAGGCCGTGATGGGGTACTCGAGCGCCGCCTGATCACCTGACCGGGCCCGCCGCCGGATCGGCCGGCGGCGGCGTCACGGTCACGCGGTCGAACACGCGGCGGATCTTCATGCCGTCCAGCTCGCCGTTACCGGACCATCTCATCTCGTATTCGAGCTGACCGGTTTTCGGCACGAGCCGGTATTTTTCCACGACGCGCGGCCCGCCGCGCACCCTGCGATCGATCACGAACCACGGGCCGTCCCAGCCGACTGTCGAATCCGCCAGCTCGCCTTCCGGCATCGACACTTGCGTACGCGAGCCGGCGACCACGCGCCGCGATTCGACCTTGGACACGATGTCGAGCGTCGTACCGTCCTGCTTGATCGCGAGGGTGTCGGAGATCGCGAGCATCCGGTGCAGGTTCTCGTCGCGCCGCTTCATCGAGGCGCGCCGGGCGGAGCTGGGCTCACGCTGCGTGCCGGGTCCCGGTCCGTCGATATCGATCGGCGGTGCGCCGGGCGGATAAGTCCTTTCCTGCCGCCTGCGCCACCGGATGTAGCGTTCGTATTCCTCGCGCTGACGTTTCTCCAGCATGTACTGCGCGTCGTCGCTGAGCGCGGCGTTCAGCTGCCAGCTGCCGCTGAGATCCACACCACGGGAAGAAGCGGCGTCGAGCGCCGCGGCAGCAAATGCCGTGCAACCAGAAAGCGCGAAAGCGATGAGGCGAAGGCGAATGGACACTCGGTGCGAACTGTAGCAGCGAACCCCCGGGCCTGCACAGCGCAATCGAGTTGGCGAGCCAGAGAGCATTTGCCCGACCTGACTCGCGCCCGTCGCGCTGTGCGGGAGCTACACGCCACACGCACGACTCGCTCTGCGGTCCGTTGATCAAGTCAACAGCACGACCTGCGCGCAGTGCTTCGCCGGATGCATTCGCCAGCGAAAATTTTTGCAAAGGGACTCGTCACCGCGCGCTCATGAGAGTTACTAATCGCCGCAGCGAGTAGCGAGCATTGCGCGCGTTGCTCGCACAACAGCGCGTTCTGAATTGCGGAACGCACCAGGCCGCACAGGGGGATTTTAGAAAAAGCTCAATCGCGCTCGCAGCGCGTCGCACGTACACAGGGGGAATTCGTATGTCGACTACGCAAGTGGACCGTTCGCGTATTTCGCTGGCGGCTGCAATCTCGTTGACCTTGTGGAGCGCGCAGCTCGCTGCGCAAGACTCGGTCCGGGCCGAGCTCGAAGAGGTCGTGGTCACAGGCTCGTTCCTGCGCGGCACGCCGGAAGACACGGCGATTCCCGTCGAGATCGTCAGCTACGAAGAGATCCAGAACATGGGTCGGCCGTCGAACCTGGACCTGGTCAAGCTGATGAGCGAGTCCGGCGGCGTCGCGGGCGAAAACAATCGCGCGAATTTTTATCCGGTCGGCGCGGCTACGATCAACCTGCGCAGCCTCGGTTCGCGCTTCACCACTGTCGTGTTCAACGGTCGGCGCTTTCCCGAGCAATTCTCGGTGAACACCGGGCGCTTCAACAACATCACGTGGATTCCCAACGCTGCCGTCGGCAGCGTGGAAACGCTGAAGGCCGGCGGTGCGGCGACGTACGGCGCCGACGCGATCGCAGGCGTAGTCAACTACGTCACGCGCAAAGGCTTCGAAGGTCTCGAGCTCAACGGCGACTATCGATACATCGACGATTCCGACGGCGACTACGGCGTCGACGCGCTGTGGGGCACGAAGCTGGGTACGGCCGGCGAGCTGCTGGTCTCGCTGAGCTATCAGCATCGCAGCGCACTGAACGAGATCGATCGCGATTGGACTCAGCTGCACATGCTGGAAAGTCCGAACAGCTGGCAGAGCCTGACGTCGGCCATCTCCAACCCCGGCACCGTCGTATTTCAGCGCCCGGTCGCCGGCTCGCAGGTTTCGTTCACGCCGACACAGATTCCATTGAACCTGATGCAGATGAGTGCCGGTGGCTCGATGCGCGATGTCGGCTGCGCGGAGCTCGGCGGCTTCCGCGGCTGGACCAACACACCGACGCCCGGGTGCTACACGAATACAGCGGAGACGGAGGAGCTGGTCACCGAGCAGAACAGTTACAACCTGTACATCGAGCACAATCTCGAAGCCGGCGGTCTGCGGTTCCACACCGAGGCGCTCGTCTACCGTCAGGACATTCCGAACATCGCGCTTGCCGGCACGTTCGTGAACAATCCGGACGCGTGGCCACTCGCGCCGAGCGTCAACGGTGCGCCGCGCGTGCAACAGAATATCAACGGCACGAATGCGTACTTCGTGCCGGGCACCAATCCCGCGGTCGCGAACCTGCTCAACGATCTGCGCAATCCCGACGGCTCGACCGCGTTCACGGCGGCGCAGATCGCCGCGATCACGAGCCCGACGAACCCGGGACGCGTCGGCTTGCAGAATTTCCTGTGGAAGCCGTTCGGCAACGGCGGCTCGCCGCGCGGGGATGTCGATCGCCAGGAAGGTCATCTGACGATGTACCGCCTCACCGAGGCGATCGGCGGCGACCTGCCCGAGTTCTGGGGCACGGATCTCGAGTGGGAGGTGGCGCTGACGTACAGCCACATCGAGGACCTGAAGGAAGCAGAAGACATCCTGGCCACCGACATGCAGGCGGCGCTCAACGGCTTCGGCGGTCCCAACTGTACGGGCACGACGCCAGGCGCAAACGGCTGCCAGTGGTTCAATCCCTTCTCCTCGGCGATCGAGCGCAACGTCTTCACCGGCGCGCTGAATCCGTACTTCGAGCCGGGGCTCGCCAACAGCCGCGAGCTGGTCGAATGGATGTACAACCCGGTGTGGTTCAAGCGCGTTTACAAGAACTACGTCGTCGATCCGATCGTGCGCGGCGATCTCGGCATCCAGTTGCCTGGCGGCCCGATCAAGCTCGCGTTCGGCGGCCAGTTCCGGCGGCAGGACGAGCGCATCACGATGGATGCGATCAGCAATCGCGCCAACAATCCGTGCACGGAAATCGGCGTGACGGACTGCGACCCCACTGCGCGCGGCGGCGTGTGGCTGTTCGACCGTCAGCAGACGGTGTTCGGCGGCCAATCCAACGAGTTCAAGCCGGAAGCGCGGCACTTCCCGGTGGTCGCCGGTTTCCTCGAGACTCAGTTGCCGCTGCTCGACAGCGTCGACCTGAATCTCGCCGGCCGCTACGAGAAGTTCTATTCGGACGTGACCGATATCGACAACGATATCTTCGTGCCTGCGGCGGCGCTCAAGTGGCAACCGCTCGACTGGCTCGGCGTGCGCGGTTCGTGGGGCCGCACCTTCTCGCAAGTGAACCCGCCGCGCGAGCGCGAGCCGATTTTCGGCAATTCGGTGGGCAGCACGCGCTACATCGGCCTCGGCAGCGGCACGCTGCCGGATAACACCGGACCCGCGACGTACGGCACGTTCGACTATCCGAATATCGACATCGAGCCGGAGAAAGGCGAGTACTTCACGGTCGGCTTCCTGCTCAACGCCGGCAACTTCATGGCGAACGTCGACTACTACGATATCGAGATCACCGACTACACGCGGACGATGACCGTCGCCAACGTCGTCGACACGCTCGCCGCGGAAATTCCGACGGCCGCGACACCGGCGAGCGCGGTGCAGATGAACTGCAACAGCCCTTCACTCACCCAGGGGATCCCCGCCCTCGGCGGCCGCCCACTGGTGGAGCTGGCTCAACCCTGCGGACCGGGCACGACGATGCTCGGCCTGGTCGGCGGCCGCGTGAACTACTTCGCCGGCAACGGGCAGACCAACTCCGGCGAGCTGAAAACGCGCGGCATCGACGTATCCATGAGCTACCGCTTCGACATCGGGCCGCTCACGGTCACGCCGTCGGTCGACTACTCGCGCATCTTCGAGTGGGAGCTCGGCGACTTCATCATCAACGGCGTCAAGGTTGCCGACGGCTACGACGGCCTCGGCTTCGTCAATGCGTCCACCGGCCGCATCAACCAGTCGGTTGCGAAGTACCGCGCGAACGCAGGACTCGTCTTCGAGCTCGGCCGGCACATGCTGAACATCCAGGCCCAGTACGTGCCCGAGTTGATCAACGAGGACCTGACGCTGTTCACGGCCATCAACAACCGCAACGCGAACATCGGCGATGCGAACGGCGTCGCGCCGAGCGGCGCGGCGTGCACGGCCTTTGCCGGAATCACGTCCGATATCGGCAACGTCCCGGGCGGCGCGGGATCCGGACAGTTCTCGTCGACTGCGCCGGTCATCGCGCAACCGCGCGGCTTCTGCGCCTCGCAGAACACGGCCACGCTCGCGGGACAGAAGGTCGACGATCTCTTGAACTTCGATCTGATCTATCGCGTGCGGCTGCCGGCGGAGATCGCGGCGACGCTGAGCGTCGGCAACGTGTTCGACAAGGACCCGTCGTTCTACCGCGCAACGATCCCGTACAACACTGCGTACGGCAGCCCGTTGGGCCGCACGTTCAAGTTCGGGGTGACGAAGCGCTTTTAGGTTGGGCGGCCGGGCCGGTCGGGATTGGAGCGGGTGATGGGAATCGAACCCACGTTAGTAGCTTGGGAAGCTACAGTTCTACCATTGAACTACACCCGCATTGCCGTTGGATTCTATGCAGCGGCCCGCCCAACCGGCAAGCTAACGTCCCATGAAGTTCGACCTGCGGGACCTGGAGCTGTTCGTCGCCGTTGCCGACGCCGGCAGCATTGCGCGGGCCGCCGAGCGCTCGCACACGGTCGCCTCGGCGGTCAGTAAGCGCATTTCGGATCTGGAGGAGGTTTTTGGCTGCCCGCTCATCGTGCGCGCAGCCAAGGGCGTGGAGCTGACCGCGGCCGGCAACGCGCTGCTGGTGCGTGCCCGCGTCCTGCTCCATCAAGCCGCGCAACTCGATGACGAGATGCGACGGCATGCAAGCGGCTCGCGCGGCTACGTACGTGTATTCGCGAACATCTCGTCGATCGTGGAATTCCTGCCCGGCGCCCTCGCCTCGTTCAGCGCCGCCCATCCCGACATCCACGTTCAGCTCGAAGAGCACGTCAGCTCCGCCATCGCAGCTGCGGTCGCCGACGGCTCCGCCGATTTCGGCATCCTGAGCGAGCTGCCGCTGGTCGGAGGGCTGACCACCGTGCCCTTTCGCAACGATGAATTGGTGGTCGTGTTGCAGCCGGGTCATCCGCTCGCGCGCCGGCAGTCGCTGGCATTTGCGGAGATCGCGGACCAGCCGTTCGTCGGTCTGCATGCCAGCAGCGCCTTGCACCACGTACTGACGCGAGCAGCGACAGAAACAGGTTGCAAACTGAACTGGCGCATCAACGTGACGAGCTTCGATGCCGCCTGCGCGATGGTTGCAGCCGGTCTCGGCGTCGGGGTCGTGCCCCGCGCGGCAACTTCGCCCTATATCCGCTCGTTGTCGCTCGCGAGCATCGCATTGAGCGATGCATGGGCGCGGCGGCAGTTGTTCCTGTGCACGCGAGCGAACACGCCGCTGCCCTCCGCCGCGCGACTGCTGTTCGAACACCTGCAAGGTCAAAAGCAAACAACGTGATCTCTGAGAAAGATCCTGCCGATGTACGACGGCGCAGCGTGCGCAGCTTCGTGTTACGAGCGGGCCGCGCAACTGCGGGCCAGGAGCGTGCGCTCGCGCAGCTGTGGCCGAAATACGGCATCGAGTATTCGCCCGTGCCGCTCGACCTGCATGCGCTGTTCGGACGCGCGGCGCCGCGCATGCTGGAGATCGGCTTCGGTGCGGGTGAAGCGTTGCTCGAGTTCGCCACTGCGCATCCGGAGATGGACTGCATCGGCGTTGAAGTGCATCGGCCCGGTGTCGGACGCCTGTTACTCGGCGCAGAAGCGGCAACACTGCGCAATCTGCGCGTGATCTGTCACGACGCCGTGGAAGTCCTGCAACATCAGCTCGCTCCCGCGTCCATCGATCTCGCGCACATCTTCTTTCCCGATCCGTGGCCCAAGAAGCGTCATCACAAGCGCCGGCTGATTCAGCCGCCGTTCGTCGAGCTGCTGGCGAAAACGATCGCGCCCGGCGGCACGCTGCGACTTGCAACCGACTGGGAGTCGTATGCGCAGCAGATGCGCGAGGTCATCGGCGCATCGCCGGCGTTCGTCAACGTTGCAAGCGACGCCGGTTTCGTCGCGCGATCTGCGCAGCGCACGCTCACGCGTTTCGAGCGGCGCGGTCAACGTCTCGGTCACGGCGTATGGGATCTCGAATATCGAAGAAAGAATTAACACAGCTGTCATCGACAGCTCGTGCACGTCACGAATGCTTGATGCTCTGCAGAAAAAATGCCTCTTGCATGAGCCCGCTCACAGGACTAAAACAATTGCTCGAAAAAGGAACGTCGCGTCGATCTGTATTCCCCCGGAGACAACGTATGACCTCGCCGAGTCCTGTTGTGGGTGAGTGGTATCGCCGGCCGGGTGGTGCGTTGTTCGAAGTAGTGGCGATCGACCGTGACGATGCGACAGTCGAAGCGCAACATTTCGACGGCACGCTGGAAGAATTCGATCTGGAGGCGTGGGCCGAGCTGGAATTCGAAGAGGCGCAGGCGCCCGAGGACTGGACCGGCTCCGTCGACGTCGAGCCCGAAGACTACGACGCGGAGCGCGAGGTGAGCAGCGGCACGCTGTGGACCGATCCGCTCACGAGTCTCGATCGCTCGGAGGCTTCCGGGTACTCGGAGTGGCCGACGCCGCGGGATTTGTAGATTCCGTCGCGGCCGTGCCGATCGAAGCGTCGGCTAATCCCGAGCGCATCATCATCCAGAACAGAACGATCGCGGGAAACGCGAGCACCGTCGTCAGCAAGTAGAAGTTCACGTAGCCGAGCGTTTCGATGAGCGCACCTGCGCTGGTGCCCGTCAACACCCTGCCGACGATACTCGCTGCAGCGGAGATGAGTGCGTACTGCGCCGCCGTGTAGCGCAGGTCGCAGAGCGCGGAGAAGTACGCGGTGACGGTCACGCCGCCGATACCGCTCGCCAGGTTCTCGAAACCGATAGCCGCCGCCAGTCCCCAGTTCGAATGGCCCAATGCGGCCAGGCCGGCGAAGCTCAAGTTGGATACGGCCATGAGCACGAGACTGAGCAGCACGGATCGCTTCATGCCGAGACGCGTGTAGAGCATGCCGGCAATGAATACGCCGGCAAGATAGGCCCAGAAGCCGAAGCCGACGTCGTACAGCGCGATCTCATCGTTGGTGTATTGCTGGTCGTTGAACAGCAGTCGGAACGTGAGATTCGCCAGCGTGTCGCCGATCTTGTGCAGCAGCACGAAGAGCAGCACGAGCAGCGCCCCGCGCCGCCGGAAGAACTCGAGCAGCGGCGCAGTGATGGAATCGACGACGGCGCTCAGACCCTTCTGGCTCGACGGAGCGCGATGTCGCGCAGGCTCGCCGAGCGTCAGACCCACGACCATGGCCGGAATGGCGTACAAGGCGCAGACGATGTATGCGAGTTGCCAACCACCGCGCGCGGCAACCACGAGCGCCAACGCCGCTGCCGTCACGGACCCGATGCGCCATCCGTACTGCGACATTCCGGACCCGACACCGAGCTGTCGCGGCTCGAGCGACTCGATGCGATACGCGTCGATCACGATGTCGTAAGTCGCGCCGGCGACGGCCACCAGGATGGCCGCGACTGCCGTTGCGGTGAGACTCTCCTTCGGATCGACCAGCGCAAGATTCACGATGCTCGCTGCGACCAGCACGCCGGAGAGCAACAGCCACGAGACGCGCTGACCGAGGCGGCCGATGATCGGCAGACGCACTCCGTCCACCATCCATGCCCAGAGCCACTTCAGGTTGTAGACGAGAAAAGCGAGCGTGAACGCCGTCACGGCGCGCTTGTTGATGCCATCCTGCGCGAGCCGTGTAGTGAGCGTCGCAGCGATCAGTGCATACGGTGCGCCGGAGGAAATGCCGAGGAATATCGCCGCGAGCGGCGCAGCCTCCGTGTACGGCCGCACGCTCGCCGGGACGTAGGCGCGCCAGCCAGTCATCGCATCTTGTAGTCGTAATCCATCACGAGCGGCGCGTGATCGGAGAAGCGTCGCTTCTTATAGATGCTCGCGCGCAGCACGCTGCCGCGCAGTCCCGGGCTGAGAACCTGATAGTCGATGCGCCACCCTACGTTGTTCGCCCATGCCTGACCGCGGCTCGACCAAAACGTGTACTGGTCGGGCTGCGGATTGATCTCGCGGAAGCCGTCGACGTAACCGACGTCGCCGAACAGCTGGTCGAGCCAGGCGCGTTCCTCGGGCAGAAAGCCGGAATTCTTCTGGTTCGAGCGCCAGTTGCGCAGGTCGATCTCCTTGTGCGCGATGTTCCAGTCGCCGCACACGATGAAGTCGCGCCGCTTGCGCTTGAGCGCCCGCAGATGCGGCATGAACTCGGCGAGGAAGCGAAACTTCGCGCGCTGTCGGTCCTCGCCGGACGAGCCCGACGGCGCGTAGAGCGAGACGACCGAAAGCTTGCCGAACTGCGCTTCGAGATAGCGCCCCTCAGCGTCGAACTCTTTCGAGCCGTAGCCGATCGTCACGTTGTCGGGTTTGCGCTTCGCAAAGATCGCGACGCCGCTGTAACCCTTCTTCAAAGCGTCGAAGTAGTAGCAGTGATAGCCCTTCGGGCGATACAGCGCGTCGCCGAGCTGATGCTCCTGCGCCTTCGTCTCCTGCACGCACACGACGTCCGGCTCCTGGGCCGCAACCCAGGGAAACATGCCCTTGCTGCCCGCGGAGCGAATGCCGTTGGCGTTCAGAGTGATGATGCGCATGCCGCCATTATAGAGAGAATGTATAGAATCCCTTCATGTCCGCGTCCTTCATCGACCTGTGCCTGCGCCTGGGCGTGCTGCGCTTCGGCGAATTCAAGCTGAAATCCGGCCGTCTCAGCCCCTACTTCTTCAACGCCGGCTCGTTCAACACCGGCGGCGGGCTCGCCGAGCTGGGCCGCCATTACGCCGAGGCGATCGACAAGTCGGCTTGGGTCTTCGACGTGCTGTTCGGTCCGGCCTACAAAGGCATCCCGCTGGTGGCTGCAGCGTCGATTGCACTCGCGGACCGCCACGGTCGCGACGCGCCGTGGGCGTTCAACCGCAAGGAAGCGAAGGATCATGGCGAAGGCGGCAGCATCGTCGGCACCCCGTTGCGGGGACGGGTACTCATCATCGACGACGTGATCACCGCAGGCACGGCAATTCGTGAGGCCGTCGACATCATCACTGCGGCGGGCGCGCAACCGGTCGGCGTCGTGCTCGCGCTCGATCGGCAGGAGCGCGGCACCGGACAACTGTCGGCGGTTCAGGAAGTCGAGCAGACGTTGCGCCTGCCGGTGACCAGCATCCTCAGGCTCGACGACCTGATCGAGTACCTCGAGCGTTCCGGCAACGCGAGTCAGCTGGCAGCGACGCGGGCATATCGAGCCCAGTACGGTGTGGCGTGACCGCGCCGCGGAAGTAAAAATTTGACCGCCCCGGTTCCTGCGGCACAATAGGCCGGACATGCGCGGGACTCGCATCATCGCGACAACGATCGTCCTCGTGGCAATGGCTCATGCCACTGCGGCCGCGGCGCAGAGCCGCGCGTCGCGCGAAGCATTCTTTCGTTGCAAGGATCGTAGCGGCCAGACTCATTACGGCGACAGCATGCCGCCCCAGTGCGCCGGCATGGACACCGAAGTGCTCAACGATCGCGGCATGCAGGTGCGACTGATCGAGGGCGAAGGGACACGCTTGAAGCGGCTGGAGCGCGAAGCCGTGGAAGCGAAGGCCCGCAAGGAAAAGGAGCAGCGCGCCCTGCGCGATCGCACGTTGACCGAGACCTACCTGACGGTCGAGGACATCGAGCGGCTGCGCGGTCAGCGGCTCGAGCAGCTGGATGCGATGTACCGCGTGACCGAGCAGAACTTGTCCAGCCTGCGCGAGCGCCAGACGCGGCTGGAAAGTCAGATCGCACGTTTCAGGCCCTATAGCGACAAGCCGAATGCGCCGCCGCTGCCGGACCACCTGGCCTCGGAGATGGTCAATACGGTGAAGGGCCTGCGCGTCTACCAGGAATCGCTGGCGGCGAATCGCAAGGAACAGAAGGAGCTGAACGAGCAGTTCGACTCGGACGTGAGGCGCTTCAAGGAACTGAAGGGTCTGCGTTGATCGAAGCGGTCTGATCGGCCGATCAGCCGCGGCCGGAGCTGCCGAAGCCGCCGGCGCCGCGCTGGGATTGCGCGAACTCCTCGACCACTTCGAACTCCACCTGCACGACCGGCACGACCACCAGCTGCGCGATGCGCTCGCCGGGCTGGATCGTGAACGTCGTCTGGCCGCGGTTCCAGCAGGAGACGAACACCTGCCCCTGATAGTCGGAGTCGATCAGGCCGACGAGATTGCCGAGCACGATGCCGTGCTTGTGCCCCAGGCCGGAGCGCGGCAGCACGATCGCAGCGTAGCCCGAATCCTCCAGGTGAATCGCGATACCCGACGCAATGAGCTGCGTATCGCCCGGCTTCAGCTCGAGCGGCGCGTCGATGCAGGCACGCAGGTCGACGCCTGCGGAGCCCTGAGTCGCATACTGCGGCAGCGGGTATTCGCGGCCGATGCGCGGGTCGAGGATGCGCACCTCGAGCCGGCGTCGCGAGCCGGCGTGCGCGCCATCAGCTGGCATGGGCAGGACTCTTCGATTTGGCGGCGAACGAGCGGGCCTTGTTGCTTTGCTGGTAACGCTCGGCAATGACTTCGACCAGCTGCCGCGCCAACGCCAGCTTGCTGGTGAACGCGAGCTCGCGCTTGCCGCCATTCGGCCAGTACACGGTCAACGCATTCTCGTCTTTGTCGAACGCGAGACCCGCGCCGACCTTGTTGGCAGCGATCATGTCGAGATTCTTGCCCGTCAGTTTCGCCAGCGCGTTGCGCTCGAGGTGCTCGGTCTCCGCGGCGAACCCGACCAGGAACGGCGGTGACTGCGAGCGCGAGATCGTCGCGAGGACGTCCGGGGCGCGCGCGAGCGACAGATTCATGGTGTCGCTGGTCTTCTTGATCTTCTCGCCCGCGACTTGATGCGCGCGGTAGTCGGAGACTGCGGCAGCCGAGATGAAGATGTCGGCGCCGCTGAGACTGCGCTGCACGACTTCGAGCATCTGCTCCGCGCTTTCCACCTCGACGCGCTCGACTCCGCGCGGAGTTGGGATCTGCACCGGTCCGCTCACCAGCACAACTTCAGCGCCAGCTTCGCGTGCTGCCTGCGCGACGGCGTAGCCCATCTTGCCGGAGCTGCGATTGCTGATGAAACGCACTGGATCGATGGCCTCACGCGTCGGTCCTGCAGTGACCACGACCTTCAGACCGTGCAGCGGACCCGCAGCGCCGCGCGTGGTGAAAATTTCATCGGCGATCTGCGTGGGCTCGATCATGCGTCCGACGCCGACCTCACCGCATGCCTGCTCGCCGCTCGCCGGCCCCAGCATGCGCACGCCGCGTTCTTTCAGAATCTGCACGTTCGCTTGAGTGGCCGCGTTCGCCCACATCTGTCGGTTCATCGCGGGCGCGAGCGTGATGCGCGCAGTCGTCGCGAGACAAACCGTCGCGAGCAGATCGTCGGCAAAGCCATGCGCAAGACGTGCGATGAACTCGGCGGTCGCCGGCGCGACGACGATCTCGTCCGCCCAGCGCGCGAGCTCGATGTGTCCCATCGCCGCTTCCGCCGCCTCGTCCCACAGATCGGTGCGCACCGGGCGACCGGAGACGGCCTGAAAAGTCAGCGCAGTCACGAACTGCTGCGCACCGCGCGACATGACCACCTGCACCTGGGCGCCGTGGTCCATGAGGCGACGCACGAGGTCCGGACTCTTGTAGGCGGCGATGCCGCCCGTGATGCCGAGCAGGATCTTGCGGGGCTGCGGACTCATGGGGCCGGATTATGGGGGCGGCCTTCGGGCGCATCAAACGAGGTGCTGTATCGAGGTATTCCCAGGCTGCATGGGACCGTCCGGCCGCACAATCGAACCCCGACCCCACCCGAGAGACAGCGGATGTCGATACGCCAATGGCCGCAGCGCGAGCGGCCGCGCGAAAAGCTGCTCGAGCGAGGGCCGAGCATCCTCACCGAGGCCGAGTTGCTTGCCATCCTGTTGCGCACCGGCGTGCGCGGACACAGCGCCCTCGACGTCGCCCGGCAGCTGCTGGTCGAATTCGGCTCCCTGCGAGGATTGCTGACAGCAGACTCGCGGCGCCTCTGTGAAGCACGCGGGCTCGGCCCGGCGCGGTACGTCGTCTTGCAAGCCTCGCTGGAACTGGCCCGGCGGCACTACCAGGAGCCGCTGCGGGCCGGGTTGCCGCTGAACGATGATCGGGCAACGAAGGAATTCCTGCATATGCGACTGCGCGACCTTTCCTACGAGGTGTTTTGCTGCCTATGGCTCGACAACCGCCGCCGCGTCATCGCCTTCGACGAGCTGTTCCGGGGCACGCTCGACGGAGCGGCGGTTCATACCCGGGAGGTGGTCAAACAGGCTTTGGCCCGCAACGCAGCTTCGGTCATCGTCGCCCATAACCACCCGTCCGGCGTGGCCGAGCCCAGCCTGGCCGACGAGCAGGTGACCCGCCGCCTGAAGGAGGCCCTGGCACTGATCGACGTCCGGCTGATGGACCACCTGGTCATCGGCGACGGGGTCTGCGAGTCCTTCGCCGAGCGCGGATTGCTGTAAATGCCTTCCCTCTCAAGCCATTGGCTGGTATAAAGCGCGACTCGTTTTCGGGCCCGGGGGCCATGCCCGCCTGGCCGCCCCCTTGAGGATTGCAGCCATGTCCAGAGTCTGTCAGATCACCGGCAAGCGGCCGATGACCGGCAACACGGTGTCCCACGCCAACAATCGGCGTCGCCGGCGCTTCCTGCCGAACCTGCACGTGCAGCGCTTCTGGCTGGAGGGCGAGCGCCGCTTCGTCAGCTTGCGCGTCTCGACCCGCGGCCTGCGCACCATCGAGAAGAAGGGCATCGAGAAGATCGTCGCCGAGCTGCGCGCCAAGGGCGTCGAGCTCTGAGTCGAGGAGAAATTCGCCATGCGTGAAAAGATCAAGCTTCTGTCGTCGGCCGGCACCGGCCACTTCTACACCACGACCAAGAACAAGCGGCTCCATCCGGACAAGATGGAGGTCAAGAAATTCGACCCGAAGGTCCGCAAGCACGTGGTCTACAAGGAAACGAAGATCAAGTAGCGAACCTGTGGGTCGGGCTTCAGCCTGACACAAACGAAAAAGCCCGCCTTTCGGCGGGCTTTTTGTTTCGGCGGTTCGTTTCCGCTCAGGCGGGTTGCATTGCGTACCCGCGCAGCGATGCAGCGAAGTCCTGCAGCACCTTGATGCGGCTGGCCTCGGCCTGCGCGATCCAGTCCTTGAGGTGCTGCACCAGTTTCTCGTTGCTCATGTTCGCGCCGCTCCACATCTGGCGCAGACGCTCGCGGAACTCGTGCACTGTTTGCAGCGCCTGGTTCGACGCCAGCACTTCGCGCAGACGCGATTGCGCAGTCGTGTCGAGCAACACCGGCTCGCGCACCAGCAGTTTACGGACGCGGCGGCTCAACTTGCCGCCAGCGATGCGCAGCTCGTCGCGGAACACAGGCAGCGTCACGTGGCGGGTGTAGGCCCGCAGCACGTGCATGCGATTGACGATCACTGCGCGCACCGTTTCCAGATCGATGTGCTTGCGCGGCTCAACATGAGCCGGAGCCGGCGCGACGCGAATGACCTTCGCGAGACCCAGCATCTGGAACACGCGGATGTACAGCCAACCGATGTCGAACTCCCAGCGATAGATCGAGAACTTCGCCGAGCTCGGGAACGCGTGGTGATTGTTGTGCAGCTCTTCGCCCGCGACCAGCAGACCCCACGGCACGATGTTGCGCGCGGCGTCGGGGCACTCGAAATTGCGATAGCCGTAGTAGTGACCGATGCCGTTGATCACGCCAGCCGCCATCAGCGGGTTGGCGAGCATCTGCACGGAGAACACGATGATGCCCGGCACGCCGAACAGCAGCACGTCGACGAGCAGCAGGGCGGTGATGCCCCAGTTGCGATAGCGGACGTAAACGTTGCGTTCCATCCAGTCATCGGGCGTACCGCGACCGTACTTCTCGGTCGTCTCCGGATTACGCGCCTGCAGCTGGTACAGCTCGGCGCCTTCCAGCAGGACTTTCTTCAGACCGTAGACGACCGGGCTGTGCGGATCGTCCGGCGTCTCGCAGCGGGCGTGGTGCTTGCGGTGAACGGCCACCCATTCCCGGGTGACGATCCCCGAGCTCATCCACAGCCAGAAGCGGAAAACGTGGCGGAGCGCGGGATGCAGATCCAGGCTCCGGTGGGTCGCGTCGCGGTGCAGGTAAAGGGTGACTCCCATGAAGGTGACCTGCACCATCAGGAACGTCACGAGCACGTACTGCCAAAAGCTAAGATTCAGAAATCCATAAAGAAAATCGACGTTCACTGTGGGTACCTGCGGTCCGCGGGCGCGACCGTTTCGTATTAAGGAAAATCGAGGTCGGGCGACTATAGCGGAGCCCCCCCGTGACCTCAAATGAGCAAATCCCTGCTCCGCTGACGGGATGTGACCTGCGGTCCGGCCCGTGGTGGATACTGTGATGGCGGTCTCACCTCGTTCAACCCGCGCGCTGCCAACAAAGGTCCGGAATGCCCGAGCTTCCTGAAGTCGAGACGACGCGTCGCGGCATCGAGCCCGCCGTCCGCGGCCGGATCATCCGCTCGATCCTGGTGCGCGAGCCGCGGTTGCGCTGGCGCGTGCCGCGCGAGCTGCCGCAGGAGGCCGCGGGCCAACGCCTACGCGACTTGCGCCGACGGGCGAAATACCTGCTGTTCGATCTCGAAAGCGGCACGATGATTCTGCATCTGGGAATGTCGGGCAGCCTGCGGCTGATGCCGAGCTCGACTGCGCCGGCGTTGCACGATCACGTCGACATCGTGCTCGACTCCGGCTTGTGCGTGCGCTTCAACGATCCACGTCGGTTCGGCAGCTTGTTGTGGACGCGCGAAGATCCGCTGCAGCATCCGCTGCTGCGCTCGCTCGCACCTGAACCGCTATCGCCGCAATTCAACGGCGCGTACTTGGCGCGCGCCGCGGCAGGACGCAGCGTCGCGATCAAGCAGCTCATCATGAACGGACAGATCGTAGTGGGCGTCGGCAACATCTACGCGAGCGAAGCGCTGTTCCGCGCCGGCATCAGTCCGCGTCGCTCCGCGAAACGCATCAAGCGCGCGGAGTTCGATGCGCTCGTGAAATCGATCAAGGTCGTGCTGCGCGCGGCGATCCGCGCCGGCGGCACGACGCTGCGCGACTACGTCAATCCGGAAGGAACGCCGGGATACTTTCGGCAAAAGCTGTTCGTGTACGAACGCACGCGCGAGCCGTGCCGAGTGTGTCGCGCGCCGATCAAGCACTTCGTGCAGGGACAACGCTCGACCTACTTCTGCCCGAAGTGCCAGGTGTAGGTCGGGCTTTAGCCCGACATCCTTTAGTACACCACTCCGACACCGACGCCGCGCGGATCAGAGACGGCTTTCACTTCGCCGCTGCGGTAGTCCCACGTAACGATCTGCGCGTTGCCCGGCATGCGGGATTCGCGCAGCGTGTGGCCGTACTTCTGCAGCGCCTGCTTTTCTTCTTCGGTGAGCGCGCCGGGCTCGAACGTGATCGTGTCGGGCATGTACTGGTGGTGGAAGCGGCCCTTCTTGATGAACTGGTCCGCCGTCACGCCGTCCAGCCAGTCGAGCGTCGACAGCAGCACGACAGTCATGATCACGCTGCCGCCGGGTGAGCCGACGATCATCAGCCCATCTTCCTTCTCGACGAACGTCGGCGTCATGCTCGACAGCGGCCGCTTGCCGGGTGCGACGGCGTTCGCGTCGGCGCCGATCAGGCGAAAGCCGTTCGGCACGCCGGCCTTCGCGGCGAAGTCGTCCATCTCGTTGTTCAGCATCACGCCCGTGCTGGGCACCATCAGGCCCGAGCCGAAGAAGAAGTTGATCGACTGCGTGCCGGCGACGCGATTGCCCTCCGCATCGATGAGCGAGAAGTGCGAGGTCTGCGGGCCCTGGCCCGGGCCTTCGATGCTCGGCAGCATGGTGCTCGGCGTCGCGCGATCCGCGCGAATGGAAGCGCGCTGGCCGTCGGCGTAATAGTGGTGTGTGAGCCGCTCGGTCGGCACCTTCACGAAATCCGGATCGCCGAGAAATTCCGCGCGATCGCGATGCGCACGGCGCATCGCCTCGACGACGAGATGCTTGCGCGTCGCGCTGTCGACCGCGCCGAGATCGAAGCCGGCGAGAATATTGAGCGCGTCGATGACCGCAACGCCGCCGGAGGACGGCGGCGGAGCAGAAATGATGCGCGCGCCGCGGTACTCGCCGTACAACGGCTTGCGCTCCATCACGCGATACTCCGCGAAGTCTTCCAGCGACCAGATGCCGCCGAGCTTGCGCACGCCGTCCACCATGCGCTTCGCGACCGCGCCCTTGTAGAACCCGTCGGGGCCGCGCTCGGCCAGCGCCGTCAG
This sequence comes from uncultured Gammaproteobacteria bacterium, assembly GCA_963838635.1. Classification (GTDB taxonomy): domain Bacteria; phylum Pseudomonadota; class Gammaproteobacteria; order Steroidobacterales; family Steroidobacteraceae; genus Steroidobacter. Next base: position 80,427 of record CAWISC010000012.1, read on the forward strand.
CGTCTGCGCAAGCTCAGGCTGCTTGATGATCGTCCCGACGTCCGGCACTTCGCCTTTCACCAGGAAGATCTTCGCGGCCGCGCCGGCCTGAAAAAGATTGCGCTTCGCTTCGATGCCGCCGCGCAGGCGCGTGTTGAGCGGAAATCCTTCGCGCGCGAGCCGGATCGCAGGTTGCAGACTGGTCTTGAACGGCAGCCGCCCGTACTTCGTCGCGAGATGCGCCCAGCCCGCCGCTTCGCCCGGAATGCCGGCGGCAAGAGCGGTCTGGGTCGAACGACCGGGTACCACGTTGCCTTTGTCGTCGAGGAACATGTCGCGCGTCGCTGCTTTCGGTGCGACTTCACGCGCATCGACCATGGTCTCGAAGCGATCCGACGCACGATGGAGCAGCCAGAATCCGCCGCCGCCGAGACCCGAGCTGCTGGGCTCGACGACTGCGAGCGCGGCGCTGACAGCCACCGCCGCATCGAAGGCATTGCCGCCCTGCTTCAGGATCTCCATGCCGGCCTGAGTGGCCAGCTCGTGCTGACTCGCGATCGCCGCCTTCGGCGGTTTCGCCGGTGCATCGGCGGCCGCGAGCAACGGCGCGAACAGCGCGACGACGAACAGGCAAACGATGCGCGTACGAAGCAGAGCGATCTTCATGTGACGTCGACCTTGGAAATTTTCAGGCTTTGCGTCGCGCCCAGGCGCGTTGCAGAGCGGTCTCGACGGTTGGATGCACGAACTGGCTGACGTTGCCGCCGAGGCTCGCGATCTCGCGCACCAGCGAGGAGGAGATGAAGTTGAAGCGATCGGCCGGCGTGAGGAACACGTAGTCGACCTGGTTCGACAGATGCCGGCTCATCGTGGCGAGCTGGAATTCGAACTCGAAATCGGACACGGCGCGCAGGCCGCGCACGACCACTTTCAAGCCGTGCTGGCGAGCGAAGTCGACGGTGAGCCCGGTATATCCCGTGACCTCGACGTTCGGAATATCGCGCAGCACTTCGCGCGCCAGTTCGACGCGCTCGTCGACGGTGAACAGCGGCGCCTTGCCGGGGTTCGCCGCGATGGCGACCAGCACGCGCCCGAAGATGTCGACTGCACGGCGCACCAGGTCGTGATGGCCGTTGGTGATCGGGTCGAACGTGCCCGGGTACAGAGCGCCGGTCATGGCGAAACCTCTTTGGCTGGGTCGCTGGCTCGCAGCAGATGATAGCCGACCTGACCGGCGCTCTTGGTGCGCTGTACGGCCCACTGCGCCGGCAAGGTCGCGACCGAACGATCGGCCGGACATTCCACGTAAATATAGGCGCCGGCCGCCAGCCAGCCCTGCTGCAGCCGATTGCCGACTGCCTCCAGCACGGCGGAATCGAACGGCGGGTCCAGAAACACGATGTCGAATGGCTGCGGTGGGCGCAGCAGGAAGCGCTGCGCGTCCTCGACGAGCACGGCAGCATCGCGGCTGCCGAGTCGTTCCAGCGTCTGCTCGAGATGACGGCCCACTTGCGGCTCGCGATCGACGAAAGTCACGTGCGCGGCTCCGCGCGACAGCGCCTCGAGCCCGAGCGCGCCGCTACCCGCGAACAGATCCAGACAACGCGCACCGACGATCGGTTGTTGCAACCAGTTGAACAACGTCTCGCGCACGCGGTCAGGCGAAGGCCGGATCGCTGCGAGCGGCGGAAAGACGATGCGCGAGCCGCGCCAGCGGCCGCCGATGATGCGTAGTCGGTTGGCTGGGCGCGGCATCGTGCGCTGATCATAGCTGATAGAATCTGCCGCTCCTTTTTACGAACCAGTGTGATCCGCGCCAGCGATGTTCGGGTTCAAATCAAAAACGGAAGACAAGCCCGAAGAGGCGGCGCGGCCCGGCTTGTTCAAGCGGCTGCGCGAGAAGCTCAACCGCGGCAACTCGTGGTTGACCTACGACCTTGCCAACCTGTTGCCTGCAGGCCGCATCGACGACACGGTTCTCGACGAGCTCGAGACGCGACTGATCACTGCGGACGTTGGCGTCGAAACCACGCAGCGCATCCTCGAAGAGCTGCGTCGCAAGGTCGAGCGCAAGGAGCTCGACGATCTCGAAGCACTGCTCGCAGCGCTGCGCAGCTCGTTGCTGGACATCCTGCGGCCGGCGCAACAGCCACTGAAGATCGACGGCACCACTGCGCCGTTCGCGATTCTCGTCGTCGGCGTCAACGGCGCCGGCAAGACCACGACCATCGGCAAGCTCGCGCGGCAGCTGAAGCAGCAGGGCCTCAAAGTCATGCTCGCCGCGGGTGATACGTTCCGCGCCGCGGCCGTCGAACAGCTGCAGATCTGGGGCGATCGCAACGACGTGACCGTGATCGCGCAAGCCACAGGTGCAGATCCCGCTGCCGTCGTGTTCGACGCGCTGCAGGCAGCCCGCGCCCGGCGCATCGACGTTCTGTTGGCCGACACTGCAGGTCGCCTGCACACGCAGTCGAACCTGATGGACGAACTGAAGAAGGTGAAGCGCGTGATGGGCCGGGTCGACGAGCGCGCGCCGCACGAAGTGCTGCTGGTGCTCGACGCGAGCCAGGGACAGAATGCGCTCCAGCAGGCGCGCTTGTTCAACGATGCGCTCGGCGTGACGGGCATAGTGCTGACCAAGCTCGACGGCACCGCGAAGGGCGGAATCGTATTCGCAATCGCGAGCCAGCTGCGGTTGCCGATCCGCTACATCGGCATCGGCGAGAGCGCCGAGGATTTCGCGCAGTTCGATGCCGAAGCGTTCGTCGACGCACTCCTCAAACGAGAATGATCCGCTTCGATCACGTCTTCAAACGCTATCCGAACGGCCGCGAGGCCCTCAGCGACCTGTCGCTGGAGATCGCGGCGGGCGAGATCGTGTTCGTCACCGGCCACTCCGGCGCGGGCAAGTCGAGCCTGCTGAAGCTCATCGCGCTGATCGAGCGGCCGAGCCGCGGTCAGCTGATCGTCAACGGCCAGAACGTCGCGGGCATCGGCCGCGGCAAGGTGCCGGCGTACCGCCGCCAGATCGGCATGGTGTTCCAGGATCACAAGCTGCTGCACGACCGCACGATCTTCGACAACGTCGCGCTGCCGCTCATCATCGCCGGCGTCGGCACCAAGGAAATCGGCAAGCGCGTGCGAGCGGCGCTCGATCAGGTCGGTCTGCTCGGCCGCGAGCAGAGCGCGCCGCTCGAGCTATCGACTGGCGAGCAGCAGCGCGTCGGCATCGCGCGCGCGGTCGTGAGCAAGCCGCCGATCCTCATCGCCGACGAGCCGACCGGCAACCTGGATCCGGAGCTGTCGCTCGAAGTGATGAAGATCTTCCGGCGCTTCAACGAAGTCGGCGTCACGGTGCTGGTCGCGAGCCACGACATCTACCTGCTCGAGCATTTCCCCGTGCGCCGCGTGCGGCTGGAAGCCGGACGCATGGTCGAAGCCGCGGCTCCTGAGGCGGGCGAGAAACTGCTCGATCCGCGCAAGCTCCTCGCCTCCGATCACGGAGCGAAACCGTGACCGCCTGGCTCGTGCGCCATCTGCAGACGTCGATCGGCTCATTGGGCCGGCTGGCGCAGCACAAGCTGGCGACCACGCTGACGATCCTGGTGATCGGCATCGCGCTCGCGCTGCCGGCCTGCCTGCATCTGCTCGTCACGAATGCGCAGACCGCAACGGGCAACTGGAATCGAGCGGTCGATCTCACGGTGTTCCTCAAGCGACCCACATCGGCCGAGGAAGCGCGGCGCACGGCCGAGCGAATTCGCCAGCGGCGCGATGTAGCCGAGGCGCAGCTGATCCTTGCCGACGAGGCGCTCAAGGAGTTCCGCCGCGACTCAGGCTTCGGCGAGGCGATCGATGCGCTGAACGAGAACCCGCTGCCGCACACCATCGTCGTTCGGCCCGCGCCGACCTACACGAACACCGCGAATCTGCAGAGCCTCGCCGCCGACGTCCGGGCGTTGCCCTCGGTCGAAGCCGTGCAGCTCGACACAGCGTGGGTGAGCCGGCTGAACGCCATCCTGGAGGCGTTTCAGCGCGGACTGCTGCTGGCAGCCGCCGTGCTCGGGCTCGGCGTGATGGTGATCGTCGGCAATACCATCCGGCTGGACATCCAGAACCGCCGCGACGAAATCGAGGTCACGAAACTGGTCGGGGGAAGCGACGCCTTCGTCCGTCGGCCGTTCCTCTACAACGGCTTCTGGTACGGCCTGGGCGGGGCCGTTACGGCCTGGGTGATCACCCTCATCGCCCTCGCTGTGCTCCGCGACCCCATCGGGCGCTTGGCAGGGCTCTACGGCAGCACTTTTCAGCTGGGAGCTTTGGGCCCGGAGGCCTCGGCCATCCTCCTCGGAAGCGGGATTGCGCTCGGCTGGCTGGGGTCCTATATCGCCGCTACCCGGCATCTCCGCAAGATCGAACCAACCTGATTTAAATCAGTCTGTTACGCATGGCTCGGAGCGGTCCGCCAGGACCGGCCTCCTGGGAACTTTTCGGCCCCGTTAGCACTCCAATGGCTCGATTGCTAAACTTCAACCCCACCTCAGGAGAGACATCTTCGAAATGAGCACTGCGCTGGTCCGCTCGACCACCGATCTCGTTCTGGCCGGTCCGGTCGGAAGTCTCGAAGCCTACGTTGAACGCGTGTCGCGCATCCCGGTGCTGACGCGTGAGGAAGAGCTCGCGCTCGCGCGCCGACTGCAAACGAGCGGCGACCTCGATGCCGCGCGTGAGCTGGTGCTGTCGCACCTGCGTTTCGTCGTGCACATCGCCCGCGGCTACGGCGGCTATGGTCTGCCGATGGGCGACCTGATCCAGGAAGGCAACATCGGCTTGATGAAGGCCGTGAAGCGCTTCGACCCGGGCGTCGGCGTGCGCCTGGTCTCGTTCGCCGTGCACTGGATCCGTGCCGAGATCCACGAGTACGTGCTGCGCAACTGGCGGCTGGTGAAGATCGCCACCACCAAGGCGCAGCGCAAGCTGTTCTTCAACCTGCGCCGTTTCAAGAAGAACCTCGGCTGGTTGAACGATGTCGAGACGCGTGCGATTGCCGAAGACCTCGGCGTGACGGCCAAAGAAGTCACCGACATGGAGCAGCGGCTGACCTCGCGCGACCTGTCGTTCGATCCGGCGCCGGATACCGACGACGAAGACGGCGCGTATTCGCCTTCGGCGTACCTGCCGCACCCCGAGGCCGATCCGTCGGTCGCCGTGGAACGCGAGCAGTGGGACGAAGACACGGCCGAGCGTCTGTCGCAGGCGCTGGAAACGCTCGACGAGCGCAGCCAGCACATCCTGCGCAGCCGCTGGATGACTGAGGAAAAGGCAACGCTGCACGAGCTGGCCGACAAGTACGGAGTGTCGGCGGAGCGTATTCGGCAGATCGAGGCGAATGCGATCAAGAAGCTGCGCGGGATCGTCGCGGAGCCGCTGGAGGCGTAAACCGCCAAGGCTGCCTGTAAAACAAAGGGCCGACTCGAAAGAGCCGGCCCTTTTTTCTTGGCGGGGTCCTAAGCGAAATCGTTCCGCGATCGTGTGACGGTCGACGGCCCTTTCACGATTTCGTGGGGTGCCTCATCAGCTTTGTTTGGTGATCGGCACGATCGTCAGCTCGACGCGGCGGTTCGAGGAGCGGCCCTGCTCCGAGTCGTTGGACGCGACCGGGTGACCTTCGCCCGCGCCGATCGTGATCAGGCGCTGCGTCTTCACGCCGTGGCTCGACAGGTAGCCCGCGACGGATTGCGCGCGGCGCTCCGACAGAGCCTGGTTGTACTGGTCGCTGCCCGAGCTATCGGTGTGACCCGCGACCTCGATGACGGTCTTGTCGTACTCCTTCAGCACCATCGACACGCCGTCGAGCGCGGTGAAGAACTGGCCGTTGAGATCGGCGCTGTTGAGCGCGAACGTGATGTTGCTCGGCATGTTGAGCGTGATGTTGTCGCCCATGCGCGTGACGCTCACGCCCGTGCCTTCGAGGCGCTGGCGCAGCTTCGCTTCCTGCACGTCCATGTAGTAACCGACGCCGCCGCCCGCAAGCGCGCCGACACCGGCGCCGATCAGGGCGTTCTGCAGTTTGTCGCCTTTCGTGAGCAGGCCGACGACCGCACCGGCGGCTGCGCCGATGCCCGCGCCCTTCACGACTTTGCTGGTCTGCTGCTCGCGCGTGTAGGGGTTGGTGGTGGTACAGGCTGCAACGCCGATCAGCGCCGCGGCCGTCACTGCAACTTTCATGAATCGATTCACCATGACGTCTCCTTTCCTCGCCGGATCGTTGTCGACGCTCGCCAATAAATCAGAAAGCGCTGAATCCGGACTGAACCTTTCGTATTGTCAAATGGGCGCGGCGCTCAGTAAGGGATGCGCAGCTTTCGATAAACGAAGCTGAGCAACCACAGCGGGCCGATCATCAGGAACTGCACGTCCTTGAAGAACGACGGCCGCTTGCCCTCGTAGTGATGCCCGATGAACTGACCGATCCACGCCACAACGAACAAACCCAGGCACAGGATCCACAGCGGCCAGGGCAGCGTCTGCAGCCAGGTCACGGCAGCGAGCACCACGGCAACGAATAGCACCATGCCGAGCGCAAGCGACCAGGACATCGCGACGTAGTACAGCACGGCACCGACCAGCAGAACTGTGCCCCAGTTCAAGAGCGGCGAGATCGAGCGCAGCTGCTGCGGGACGGGCAGATACCACAACAGGCCGACGAGACTGATGACGATGACGGGTACGCAGATCCAGTGCAGCACCTTGTTCGCGGGGTTGCGATGGCTCTCGCCGTACTCGTCGAGCCATTGGTCCACGGTTTTCATGGCCGCGTACGCTACGCCGCGCCGCAGGACCCGACAAGGCGTTATCATTCCCGGCCGTTGAGGAGAATCGCCATGTCCGCCATCGCGCACACCGCCAAACCCACTGCCGTCGCCGCGCTCGATCCGCTCGACCTGTACAACGTTCGCAGCATGCTCAGCGACGAGGAGCGGCTGGTGCAGGATTCCGTCGCCAAATTCGTCGACGAGCAGGTGATCCCGATCATCGGCGAGTGCTTCGAGGAGGAGCGTTTCCCGCGCGAGCTCGTGCCCATGGCCGCAGAGCTGGGACTGCTGGGCAGCTCCATTCAGGGCTACGGCTGCGCCGGCCTGAACGCGGTGTCGTACGGGCTGATCTGCCAGGAGCTGGAGCGCGGCGACTCGGGCCTGCGCAGCTTCGTCTCGGTGCAGTCGAGCCTGTGCATGTATCCGATTTACGCATTCGGCAGCGAAGAGCAGAAGCAGAAGTGGCTGCCGCGCATGGCGAAAGGCGAAGTCATCGGCTGCTTCGGACTCACCGAGCCGCACGGCGGCTCCGATCCCGCGAACATGAAGACGGTGGCGCGCCGGCAAGGCAAGGACTGGGTGCTGAACGGCGCGAAGATGTGGATCACCAACGGCTCGATCGCGGACCTCGCGATCGTGTGGGCAAAGACCGAAGAAGGCATCCGCGGCTTCCTGGTCGAGAAAGGTTTCAAGGGTTTCACGACCAACGTCATCAAGCACAAGATGAGCCTGCGCGCTTCGGTGACTTCGAGTCTGTTCTTCGACAACGTGGTCGTGCCCGAGCAGAACATGCTGCCGAACGTCTCGGGACTGAAGGGTCCGCTGTCGTGTCTCACGCAGGCGCGCTACGGCATCAGCTGGGGCGTGACCGGTGCGGCTCAGGCTTGTCTCGCGCAAGCGATCGACTACAGCAAGTCGCGTGTGCTGTTCGGCAAGCCGATCGCCGCGACGCAGGCCGTGCAGATCCGGCTCGCGGAGATGGCGCGCAAGATCACGACGTCGCAACTGCTGTCGTTGCAGCTCGGTCGCCTGAAAGATGCGGGCCAGATGTCGCCGACGCAGGTGTCGATGGCGAAGTGGCACAACACACGCGCGGCGATCGAAGTGGCGCGCGACGCACGCGATGTGCTCGGCGGCGCCGGCATCAGCGTGGAGTACGTGCCGATCCGCCACGCGCTGAACCTGGAAAGCGTGATCACGTATGAAGGCACGGAGACCGTGCATCAGCTCACCGTCGGCCGCGAGCTCACGGGGATCAACGCGTTCTGAGTCAGGCTAAAGCCTGACCCACAAGCAGCCTCTCAGGTAGCCAAGCAGCCTCTTCTGTGGGTCAGACTTCAATCTGACTCCATAGACAGTCGGGCTTCAGCCCGACTCTCCCCGCGTGAGCGATCCGCACACGCGGCGGCGACACGCGCGTCTCCAGGCGCGCCGACGCATCCCAGCACAGGACCAGCGTCAGCAGCGACAGCCACGCCCACATCGACTCCCGCCGCTGCTGCCCGCGGTCGGGGCCTGAAACTGCTGTGTTCTGTAGAGTGCGCATGGGTGCCATTCCAGCCCAGCGGTGCGGATCGATGGCATAAGCCGGCAGTCCGGCTGCGGGCAGATTGTGATCAATCGTGGCGTGCTCTCCGGCACGTGCGCAGCGGCGCTACACTGTGCCCCATGAAAAAGGTCATCGCCATCGTCGAAGACGAGCCTGCGATCCGCGACAACTACGCGGCGGCATTCACGCGTCACGGCTATGCGGTGCGCACGTACGGCACGCGCAAGGAAGCGATCGAAGCGTTTCGCGGACGCCTGCCCGACCTCGCCGTGATCGACGTCGGCTTGCGCGACGAGCCGGAAGGCGGCTTCGAGTTGTGCCGCGAGTTGCGCTCGCTCTCGCCCGAGCTGCCGATCATCTTTCTCACCGCCCGCGACAGCGAGCTCGACGCCGTCTCCGGCTTGCGCCTCGGCGCCGACGACTACCTGACGAAGGACCTGAGCCTCTCGCATCTGATGGCGCGCGTGACTGCGCTGTTCCGTCGCATCGACGCGCTCACTCAACCGTCGAATCGCGATCAGATCGTGACCCGCGGCGCGTTGCTGATCGACACCGCGCGTCTGCACGCGGCCTGGCAGGAGAAGCCGCTGGGACTGACGCTCACCGAGTTCTGGATCGTGCACGCGCTCGCGAAGAATCCGGGCCACGTCAAGAACCGGCAGCAGCTGATGGACGCCGCCAACGTCGTGCTCGACGACAACACGATCACGTCGCACGTGAAGCGCATCCGCCGCAAGTTCCAGGCGATCGACCAGACGTTCGACAGCATCGAGACGATGTACGGAATGGGGTACCGGTGGAAGGAATAGATGTCCCTTCGCACCAAGCTGCTACTCCTCAGCCTGCTGACACTGATCCTGCCCTGGGCAGGCTGGCAATACGCGCAGCAGATGGAAACGACTCTGCGGCGCGGCCAGGAAGATGCGCTGCTCACGACTGCGCAGGTGCTGAGCCGCGTCGTCGCCAGCGAGCCTGAGCTGCTCTATCGCGTTCCCGAGCTGCGCCGCGAATTCGATCCGCAGCGCGGCGATCTGTTCGCTCCGCTGCTCGTGACCCGCCCGCTGCTCGACGGCTTCGCAGACGAGTGGCCGCAGCCGGCGCGTGCCGTGCCCGGTTTCGACGCATCGAATGCGGGCGCGGAAGCGGCCGAACCGAAGGTGCGCCTCGGTGTGCACGGGCGGTCGATGCACGTCTATGTCGAAGTCGCACAGCCGTCGGTGCGCTACGAAGTCCCGACGCGCGACGAAACGCGGCCCGCCGACAAATACGATCGCGTGATCGTGCTGACTCACGACGAGTTCGGCCACGAGCGCGCCTGGTCCATCAGCGCGATCGCACCGGGACCGGTGCTGGTCCGCGCCTGCGAGATCGGCGCTCCGTGGAAGCCCTCCGCAGACGAAGTGCCGTACGTCGAAGGCAGGTGGCGCGAAACCGGCAAGGGTTACGCGCTCGAGCTGCGCGCGCCGCTCAATCTGTTCGGAACGCAACTCAACGTGCAGGCGCTCGACGCCGACGACGCAATCGTCGCGCAGACGCGCGGGCTCGGCTGGGTGCACACGGGCTCCGAAGCGCTGAAGCAGCGGCTGCAGCAGTACGCACCAGACGGCGTGCGCGTTTCGGTCGTGGACATGCACGGTTGGCTGCTGGCGCGGGCCGGCTCGCTGCCGATCGCGACGCCGACGCAGTATCCCGGCATGCAGCGCGACGACGAGGGCTTCACTCGCTCGATCTATCGCGGGTTGTTCTCCAGCGACGCAGCACGGCCGCGGCCGTACGGACTTCCCTATGGAATGTGGGGCGCGCCGGTCGACGCAGCACGCGACGGCAAGCGCAGCGCCATCTGGTTCGACAAGTCTGGCGGCGAACCATCGCTGGTGCGCGCAGCTGTGCCGATTCCCCACGGCGAGGAGAACCTCGGCGCGCTCGTGGTCGAATTGGCCGGCGAACAGCTGGTCGAAGTGCGTGAGATTGCGCTCACGAAATTGCTGAATCTCACGCTGGTCGCGACGCTGTTCGTCATCGTCGTGACCATCGTGTTCGCGGCCCGCCTGTCACAGCGCATTACGCCGTTTGAGTCGCGCGGCGAGCACGGCGCTCACAGCGGAAGGCAGAATCGAGCCGCACATTCCGGACACCAACGCGCGCGACGAGCTTGGCGCACTCGCGCGCAGCTACGACACGCTGCTCGGCCGCTTGCAGGAGTACACGAACTATCTGCAGACGCTCGGCACGAAGCTGTCGCACGAGCTGCGCACGCCGTTGACGATCGTCAGCTCTTCGCTCGACAACCTGAGCTCGGAAGACATGCTTCCGCCGTCGCAGAGCTACGTCGAGCGGGCGCGCAGCGGGGCGAACCGCATGCACGCGATTCTGACGGCGCTCAGCGAGGCGACGCGCGTCGAACAGATCATCGAGCACACGGAGCGCGTGCGCTTCGACGTGCGCGAGCTGGTGCAGAACATGGGACAGGCGTATCAGCAGACGTTCGTCGGGCATCGCATCGAGACGCAGCTGCCCGAAGAGCCGTGCCTCGTCGAAGGCTCGCCCGACCTGATCGCGCAGCTGCTCGACAAGCTGATGGACAACGCGAGCGACTTCACGCCGCAGGGCGGGCCGATCTCGATCGCGCTCGCACGCGGCCCGCGCTCGTGCACCTTGACCGTGCGCAATGAGGGGCCGCTCCTGCCACCGCTGCTGGACAACCGGCTTTTCGAGTCGCTCGTCACAAGCCGCACCAGCACCAACGGCAAACCGCACCTCGGCCTGGGCCTCTACATCGTGCGGTTGATCGCGGACTTCCATCGCGGCGCCGTCACCGCCACGAACCTGCCGGACCACACTGGCGTGGAAGTCAGCCTGGAGCTCCCGCTCAGCGGGCGGTGAAAAGAATTTCTCTGACGTCGGTCGGTTTTACAACGCCGCAGCCTCCACGCCCTGCGCTGCCGTCGCTTCCTTGCCACACCGCAGCATAAGTCCTTGTTTGCAGTCGGGCGCTGACGCCGCAGGCACGCCACTTGCTCCTCTTGTATGCAATCGCAATCGCTTCGTGACTGGCGATTCGAGGCAGAGAAGCGGGGATGGCAACCGCGAAGGGGATGAAGGACCGAAACAAAGCGTCAGGGATGCGCCGCTGGATCTTTCGAATCCGGCGTTAGGGGATGAAGGGTTGGAGCGACACGAGCAGCGTTTCCTTTTTAGCCGCGCTACCCAACAACTCGAAGAAATCGTCGGCCCGGAAACGAAGAGCCCCGCAAAATGCGGGGCTCTTTTTTTATTTTTGTTTCCAGGCGCCGCTTTCGTCCTGGAACCACCAGCCCGCCGGGGCCTTGCTGGCCCAGCGCTCGGCGAACGTCGTCCGGATGTCGGCCTCCCATTCGGTGTGGCCGTTGGCGGTGGCGATCTCGCGGTACAGGTTCGCGCGGTCGGCATTCTCCTCGGCGACCAGTTTGCGCACGGCGTTGCGCTCGGGCAGCGGCACCAGGTTCTGGTCGCGGACCTGCACCAGGCCGTCGCGCGTCAGGCCGATCGCGCCGGCGTCGTAGTACTTCTTCAATTGCGCGTGGCGCGCTTCCATCGACTGCGTGAGCTGACGGATCGCGGGCGTCTCGATGTTCAGGTTGGCCTGCGCGTGCGCCGGCGCGACGATGAAATCCAGCACGGACGCGGCGGCGGCAAGCAGCACGTCCTGTGCACCCGTCTCGCGCACCGACGTCTGTTTGTCGTCCTCGCGCTTGGTGGACTCCGATGATTTGTCGCTGCCCCAGACGTCTTCGATGATCTTGTCCGCGGCTTTCTCTGCCGCCGCTGCCGGAAAATACACGTTGATCGTCACGCAGGCCGAGAGGGCCAGGCAGCACGCGATCAGTTTCAACGAAGCATGGCGCAGCATCATGGGCTCCTTTGCAACCAGCGTCGAATGCTACTGCTCACTGCACTGTCGGGCCACCGGATTTCGTGGCGGCGATCAACTGCTGCACCAGTCGCGGCCAATCGACGCGCCGCGAGCTGCCGATCACGTCGATGCGCGGCAGGCCCTTGCCCCTTCACCAGGTAATAACCGCCGTTCGGCGCGGGCGCGACGCCGTCCATCGCGCACACGTCGTTCTCGAGCCGACAGGACAGGCCGAGACGCTCGTAGTTGAAGTCGTCGAAAAATCGCATGAAGCCGCTCGACAGCGCCGCGGCAACGCCGGCGCCACCGCCGCCGATGCTGCCGATGTTCTCGACCGCGCGCTGGCTGATGCGATGCTTCGAGCGGTCGCCCGGCGGCGTGTACAGCTGCGCATCGAAGGCGACCGGCGCCCAGTTGAACAGCCGCAGCCCGTCGACACGGCCGGACAGCCGGCCAGTGATGCGTCCGAAGGAGAACGCGCCCGTCATCAGCTCCAGGTCGAGATTGTCGAGCGCGACGTTGGAGGAAAACCGCGGCCACTTGCCGAAGGGATCCTGCAGCCGCAGATCGCTGATCGTGACGTCGCCGTCGAACACCTGCGCGCTGCAGCGTCGTGCCGAGCGTTACGACGCCTTCGCGCATGCGCAGCTTGGAAAAGGTGCCGCCGAGTCGCCCGCCGAATTCGGGCCAGCCGAACGCCTGGCACAGCCGCTTGACGTCGATCGGCTCGAGCGCCGCATCGACCATGAACGCGACGCTCGGTAAACCGGCGTTACGAATCCGGAAGCTCTCCAGCGCCAATGCGCCGTCGAGCAGCGGAATACGCGTCGGCTGCAGCAGCCGGAATTGGCGGCCGCTGCCGTTGAACTGCATCTCGCTCGCGCCCACAGCAAGTCCGAGCAGCGCGCCGCCGCCCCAACGCAGGATGGAGTCATCGCTGTTGCCTTGATCGGCGGAGCGCCAATGCACGGCGCCGGTCAGCGACTCCAGTGCGAACGTGCGTGCGCCGTCGTCGAACGTCAGGTCGTCGAGCGTCAAGTCGACGCTGCGCGGAGCGCCGTCCTCCAGCTCGATCTCGCCCGCGAGCTTGCCCGCTGTCTTCATCGCTTTGAAATTCGTATCGAGCAGCAGCGGCTGCAGGTAGCTCTCGTACGCGCCGGGAAATTCGAGACTCGCGAGCCGCAAAGTCAGCGAGCGCAGCGGTTGTTCGTTCTTGAAGTCGAGAGCTACACGACCGCTCGCCTGCGCGACCTGCGCGTGGTCGACGGTGAAACGCTCGAGTGTCAGCGTACGTCCGGCGCTGAATGTGCCGGCCGCGCTCGCACGCAACGCGTGTGCGCCGAAATCCACAAAGATCGGCTGCGCGTATGCCTGACCCTGCGCGGAGCTCACCGCCACGTCGAATTGCCAGTCATCGCCCCGTTGGCGAGCAGTTCCTTGCAAGCGCGCGCTCAACTTGTCGGTCGCGAGACTGCCGCTCTCGTTATTGAGCGTGACGTCGACGAAAGAAGTATCGAACGTCCAGGCTTCACCGCGCAGCGAAGCGCTGAGCGTCACTTTGCCGCCGCCGAGCTGGATTCCATCGGCTGCGACTTCGAGCGATCCGTCGCTGCGGCCGTACACGAGCCTGGCCGTGAACGACTGCGCGCCGATGACCGGCAGGTTCCCCGCGACGCGCGCCCGCTCGCACGCGATGGCGCGAGGCGAAATCTCCAGGCGTGGGCAGTCGATTCGAACGTTGCGTAATTCTTGCGAGGCGGCGGCCAGCTTCAGCCGCCCGATCGTCGCGAGGGCGCGCCCTTGCAAGCGCCAATCGATCGCAATGTCTTCGGCGGTCCAGCCATCACCGGCGACCCGCTCGACATTGAGAATGGCGTCGTCGACCGCATTGACGAGGCCGGCGGCGACCAGCGCCAGGGCCGCGCCGCGTGAGAGCGATCGACCTAGGCAAGGGGAGGAAAGTCAGTGCCGTGCAACACGCTTAACTGTACGCCGAACTCTTTGGAACCGCGCAAGTCTGCTTTACGCTGATGACCGTGGAAACGCGCCGCCCATCGACCCTGGCTCGCCTCTCCCGCCTGCTGTGCGTGCTGCTGCTCGCCGCGGGCGCGACCGGCTGTGCAAAGCTCTTCTACAACCGGCTCGATTCGCTCGCGGCCTGGTACGTCGGCAATCTCGTTTCGCTCGACGACCACCAGCAATCGACCCTGCGCGCCTGGCTGGCGCAGACACTCGAATGGCACCGCGAAAAGGAGCTGGGTCGGTACGCGACGTTCCTGCGCGAGCTGTCGGCCGAGGTCGCGCAACCCTCGGGCCGCGGCGCCTATCAGCGTGCGCTCGACCGCGTCGAGGGATTCGCCGAGGACTTCACTGCACAGACGGCGCCGCAAGCGGCACGCCTGTTGATGGAGCTGTCGCCCGCGCAGGTGGAGGAGTTCCTCGCGAACCTGGAAGAAAAATCCAACGAGCGTGCGCAGGAGAACCGCGACGCGCTCCGCGACGGCACCTGGCAGGCAAAGCGGGTCAAGGACACGCAGCGGCAGGTGAAGCGCTGGACCGGCGCGATCACGGAAGAGCAGAAAGTGATGGTGCGAGAGATGGCGCAGCACATTCAGCCGACGACCGCCGATTGGCTCGAAAGCCAGCGGCAGTGGCGCGCTGCGCTGAGAGAAGCTTTTAGCAATCGCGACGACGCCGAGAAGCGTATCCTCCAGCTGCTGCGCGAGCCCGACACGCAATGGACCGCGCAGTACAAGACGAAAGAAGCGGGCAACCGCGAGCAGATGCTGTCCATGCTGGCAGCGCTCGATGCTTCGCTCACGCCGGCGCAGCGCGGGCGAATGCAGCGCGAGTTGACCACCCTGGCAGAACGACTCGAAGCATTGACGGAGGAGTGACCATGCGACGTTTATCCCCGCTGGCAATGGGCCTGGCGATCTCGCTGGCAATGGCCGCTTGCAGCAAATCGAACGAAGAAGCCAAGACCCCGGAAGCACCGCCCGCCGAGCCCGCTGCCGCCGCAGCCGCACCGACGGCCGACAGCGCCGCGATCGATGCCGCAGTTGCCAGCGCCGACCGCACAGCCGAAGACAAAGAGCGCGATGCGCGGAGCCGCCCGGCAGAAGTCCTGACCTTCATGGAGCTGCGACCGGACCAGAACGCGCTCGACTACTTCGCCGCCGCGGGCTACTACACCGAGCTCATGTCGCGCGTCGTCGGCCCGAACGGCAAAGTGATCGCGTACAACAATCCCGAGTACCGGAAGTTCTCGCAAGACGGGCCGACCAAGCGCTACGGCAACAACCGTCTGCCGAACGTCACGGAAGTGACGACGCCGGTCGAATCCGTGCAGCTCGAGCCTGCATCGCTGGACGCGGTGCTGTTCATGCAGGGGTATCACGATCTGTACTGGCGGCCGAAAGACGGCTCGTGGCCGCAGACCGATCCGGCGAAGGCGCTCGCACAGATTGTGCCGGCATTGAAGCCGGGCGCAGTGGTGGTCGTGGTCGATCACGTCGCGAACGCCGGCGTCGAGCCGACCGAGTCGGCCACCTCGATGCATCGCATCGACCCGGCGATCATCAAGCGCGACTTCGAAGCCGCGGGCCTGAAGTTCGAAGGCGAAAGCCCGGCGTTCGCGAGCTCCGCGGACGATCATTCGAAGGAAGTGTTCGACAAGGCGATCCGCCACAAGACGGATCAGGTCATGTACAAGTTCAGGAAGAGCTAAGATGTCCAGACTAAAGTCGGACCCACGGGGAGTGCCCTGTAGGTCAGGCTTCAGCCCGACTCCTACTCCTCTTCTACGTGCTTGAACGCCTTCATCAGGTCCTGCTGCTTGCGCGGCGGGACCGGATCGTAGTGGCTCAGCTCCATGGTGTAGCTACCCTCGCCGCCCGTCAGTGACTTGACGCGCGCCTGGTAGTCCGTCAGCTCCGCCAGCGGCACGAGCGCGCTGATGCGGTTGCGCTGGCCGGCGAGCGATTGCGTGCCGTTCACGCGTCCGCGGCGGGTCGCGAGATCGCCGGTGATGTCGCCGGTCGCGCCGGTCGGCGTCGTAACTTCGATGCGCACGACGGGCTCCAGCACGATCGGGCCGGCCTCGCGGAAGCCGTTCAGGAACGCGCGCCGGCCCGCGGATACAAAGGCAACTTCTTTCGAATCCACCGCGTGGTACTTGCCGTCGTAGACCACGACGCGCAGATCCTGCACCGGGAAGCCAGCGATCGCGCCTTCGCCGAGAATTTGTCGCACGCCCTTTTCGACCGCGGGAATGAACTGGTTGGGAATCGCGCCGCCGACGACTTCGTCGACGAATTCGAATCCCTGGCCGCGCTCCAGCGGCTCGACCCGCAGATACACCTCGCCGAACTGGCCGGCGCCGCCGGTCTGCTTCTTGTGACGATGATGGCCCGGCGCCGGGCGCGTGATCGTCTCCCGGTACGGAATGCTCGGCACGTGCGTCTTGCAACGTACGCCGTAGCGGTCCGCCATGCGCTGGAGCATCACGCGCAGGTGCAGGTCGCCCATGCCGTAGAGCACGGTCTCGTTCAGGCTCGCATGATGTTCGACGCGCACGCACGGATCCTCGGCGACGAGCTTGTGCAAGCCATCCGACAGCTTCTGCTCCTCGCCGCGCCGCTCGGGCTCGATCGCCAGGCCTGCCATCGCCGGCGGGAACACGATCGACTTCAGGTGATAGTGATCTTCGTCGTGCGAGTCGTGCAGCACTGCGTCGAAATGCAGCTCGTCGACTTTCGCGACCGCGCAGATGTCGCCGGGAATGGCGCGCGAAATTTCGGCGTGCTCCTTGCCCTGCAGCTGGTAGAGATGCGCGACCTTGAACGGCTTGCGCGCATCGCCGACGAACAGCTGCGAGCCGGTGCGCACCGTGCCCTGGTGCACGCGGAACATGCCGAGGCGGCCGACGAACGGATCGATGCTGATCTTGAACACGTGGGCGATCACGTGACGCTCCGGGTCGGGCGCGACCTGCACGCGCTCGGCCGATCGGCCCCTCGCCTTTCAGGAACGGCGGCGGATTGCCTTCCAGCGGGTTCGGCATCAGCCGCGCGAACACCTCCAGCAGTTCCTTGATGCCGGCGCCGGTCTCGGCGGAAACGAAGCAAACGGGAACGAGATGCCCCTCGCGGAGCGCCTGCTCAAAAGGGTTGTGGAGTTGCTCCGGCGTCAGCTCCTCGCCCTGCTCGAGGTACAGCGCCATCAATTGCTCGTCGATCTCGACCACCTGGTCGATGATCTCGGTATGCGCGGCCGCCACGGTATTGAAGTCGGGTTTCGCCGCGCCGGGAGTGAAGAAGCAGTCGACGACGCTGCGGCCGCCGTCGACGGGCAGATTCATCGGCAGGCACTCGCGGCCGAACGTTTCGCGCAGCTCCGCGAGCACCTGCTCGGTCCTGGCGTCCTTGCTATCGATCTTGTTGACGACGATCAGGCGGCACAGCTCGCGGTCGCGCGCAAATTCCATCATCCGCTGCGTGACGGGCTCGATGCCGTTGACGGCGCTGACGACGACCGCGGCGGTCTCCACCGCTTCGAGCACGCTCAGCGCGCGCCCGGCGAAGTCGGGATAACCCGGCGTATCGATCAGGTTGACGCGGCACTGCCCGACGTCGAAGTGCACGATGGCCGCGTCGAGCGAATGCCGCAGCTCCTGTTCCTGCGGGTCGAAGTCGCACACCGTGGTGCCGCGCTCGAGGCTCCCGCGGCTGCGGATTGCACCGGACTCGGCGAGCAGGGTCTCGGCCAGCAGCGTCTTACCGGCCCCCGCCTGCCCAACCAGCGCAATGTTGCGGATATCTGCGGTCGAGTACGCCATGGAAGCCATCCCCCTGCGTGCGCGGTGCTGACCTGAGCATACTCCTCAGGGCAGCCCCGCGTTGTCGGTAATGACCCCGGCGACTATCATCCGCCCGCTATGACCAAGCGAGCCCTGATCGTCGACGACTCGCGCTCGGCGCGCGTCATCCTCAGCCGCATGCTGGAAGGTTACGGGCTGCAGGTGGACTCCTCCGAGAGCGCGGAACACGCCCTGGAATTCCTGCGGCAGACCCGTCCGGACGTGATCTTCATGGATCACCTGATGCCCGGCATGGACGGCTTCCAGGCCATCCAGGCAATCAAAGGCAATCCCGACACGGCGATGATCCCTGTGGTGATGTACACCTCGCAGGAAGGCGAGCTGTACGTGAGCCAGGCGCGCGCGCTGGGCGCAGTCGGAGTGTTGCCAAAGACCGTCAAGCAGGTGGACGTGTCGCGAGTGCTGTATCAGTTGCGCTTGCTGCCGGAGCGGCGCGAAGCGCGCGCAGCTGCGGCGCCTTTCACCGTGCAGGAAGCCGCGGCGGGACGAAACCAGTCGCCGCCGGTCGCCATCGGCGAGATCGAGGCAGCGATCCGCGCGGCGACTGCGCCGCTCCTCAAAGAGCACAACATGGAGATGCGCCGCTTCGTGCTGGCGAGCCTGGAAGCTTTTGCACGGCGCATCGGCACCGAGATGAAACCGGCTGCCGCGCCGCCGGCGCCGGAGCCGATCGAAGCGCCGCCTCCGCCGCCACCGCCGAGCCGCTGGCCCCTGGTCGCCGCGATCGCCGCGCTCGCGCTGCTGCCCACGTTCGTGCTGTCTGTCATCCATACGCGGACACTGGATGCGATGAGCGAGCTGGCGCAATCGAACACCAGGCTCGCGGGCTTCGCCGAAGAACAGCAGCTGCAGCTGGCAGCTCTGCGCCAAGCGGTACAAGGACGCGAAGTTCAGCTGGCGACGGCAGCCACGGCGCGGACCGCCAAGCCGGCGGACATCGAAGCCGAACCCGTGCCGTATGGCGAGGCGCCGTTGTCCGGTGCGCGTCTCGAGCGGCTGCGCGACATGATCACGCAGCTCAAGGCGGGCGGATTTCGCGGCAAGGTGAGGATCGCGACGTATGTCGGCGAGTTCTGCCTGGTCGGTAACGGCATCGAAGGCTACTCGATGGCCGCGGACGACCTGCCGGCCAGTCGCTGCGACCTGCGCGGCAATCCGTACGACGATGGCCTGAGCGCCGCGCAGCGCCAGTCGCTGCCGTTCGCGAATCTGGTCGCGTCGCTGCGCCAGGACAGGAACGGACCGCTGAGCGTCGAGGTGGAGCACGAAGGTCGTAAACCCGCGGTGCCGTACCCGCGCGGCGATCAACTGGCGAAGGTCACAGCCGGCGACTGGAACAAGATCGCCGCGCAGAACAACCGCGTGGAGTTTGCCGCTCAGCCGGCAGGGTCATGACCGAACGCTGGCTGCTCTACGGCGCCAATGGCTACACCGGGGAATTGATCGCACGCGAGGCGGTCGCTCGCGGCATGCAGCCCGTGCTCGCCGGCCGCTCCCGACAGAAGGTCGAGCAGCTCGCGGCCGAGCTCGGTTGTCCGAGCGCGGTGTTCGCTCTCGACGATCACACTTCTCTGGTGCGTGCGCTCGACGGGATGACGGCAGTCCTGCATTGCGCCGGACCGTTTTCCGCGACAGCGCGGCAGATGATGCAAGGCTGTCTCGCCACGCACGTTCACTATCTCGACATCACCGGCGAGATCGACGTCTTCGAGCTGGCGCACAGCGTCGACGAGAAAGCGCATCGCGCGAAAGTCGTGCTCTGTCCGGGCGTCGGGTTCGACGTCGTGCCGACCGACAGCGTCGCCGCGAAATTGAAGCAGGCGCTGCCGGATGCAACGCATCTCACGCTCGGCTTCGAAGGCAATTCCGGTCTCAGCAAAGGCACGGCGAAGACGGCAATCGAATCGATGGTCGGCAGCTCGCGCGTACGACGCGACGGCAAGATCGTCGGGGTCGAAATGGGCTCGCAAACGCGGCGCATCGATTTCGGCTCGGGCGAGCGCCTTGCGGTCGGCATTCCCTGGGGCGACGTGAGCACGGCGTACTTCACGACCGGCATCCCGAACATCGAAGTGTTCACCGCGATCTCGCAGAAGGGTCTCGACGGCATGCGCCGCACGAAGTGGCTGGCGCCGCTGCTTCGGCAGCGCTGGGCACAGGCTGTGGCAAAGGGCATCGTCAATGCGCGCTTGAAACCACCTGATCGCACTCAGCGCGATAACAACCCGAGCTTCATCTGGGGCGAAGCGCGCAATGAAGCCGGCCAATCCAAGACTGCGCGTCTGCGCACCGCGAACGGTTACTCGCTGACGGTCGCGTCGTCGCTCGGTATCCTGAGCACACTGCTGGCACAGCCGCGGATGTCGGGCTTCGCGACACCCAGCGAGCTGGTCGGCGCCGATTTCGTCTCGACGTTGCCGGGCTCTACGCCGATCCGCATCGATTCATGACGCTCGCTCCGCTCGCTTCCTTCAAGCCACCCGGCTGGCTCGTCAACGCGCACCTGCAATCGATCGTGCCGAGCCTGCGGGTGCGGCGTCCGCTGGTCGCGCTGCGCGCGCGGCGGATGCTGGCGTGCGCGCAAACGCAGATCGTCGAATGCGGCGACGGCGTGCGCCTGCTCGGCCATTACTCGAGCCAGGTCGCAGCGGGTCGTCCGCCCGCGCGCGATCTGGCGATCCTGCTGCACGGCTGGGAGGGCAGCGCCGATTCGATGTACGTGTTGTCGCTCGGCAGTTACCTGTTCGAGCTCGGCTGCGACGTCTACCGCCTGAACTTCCGTGATCACGGGCCGAGCCACCATCTGAACGAGGAGATCTTCCACTCGTGCAGGCTCGATGAAGTCGTCGGTGCGGTGGGCGCGATCCAGCGTGCGATCCCGCATCCGCGCGTCACGATCGCCGGCTTCTCGCTCGGCGGCAATTTCGCGCTGCGCGTCGCTGCGCGAGCGCCGGCTGCAGGCATCACGCTCGAGCGCGCGATCGCGATCTGCCCGGTGCTGCGCCCACACAGTACGATGGACGTGCTCGAAGCGGGCCCGTTCGTCTATCACCAGTACTTCATCGGCAAGTGGAAGCAGTCGCTGCGGCTGAAGCAGCGGCTCTTTCCGCAACGCTACGACTTCGCGCCGATCCTCGCCCAGCGCAGCATCAAGGAGATGACTCGCATCATGGTCGAGCAGTTCAGCGAGTTTCCGACTCTCGACGCGTATCTGAGCGGTTACGCGATCATCGGCGAGCGTCTGGCACAGCTCGCAGTGCCGAGCCACATTCTGCTGTCGCTCGACGATCCGATCATTCCGGCGAGCGATCTGCAGCACGTCGCGCGCTCGGCGCAGTTGCAGGTAGAAGCGATCCCGCATGGCGGGCATTGCGGCTTCATGGAGAGTTTCACGCGGGAGAGCTGGGCGGACCGCAAGATCGCGCAGTACATGGGGCTGCAAGAGTCAGGCTGAAGCCTGACCCACAGTGTGGGTTCCTTGTGGGTCAGGCTTTAGCCTGACAGCTTGCGACCTTCTCTCAACATGTCGCGAATCGCGCTGGTCTCGACCAGGCGCGCGCCGCGCGCTGCCAGCTCGAGCGCCAGCTTCGCCGTCCGCACGTCGTAGACGACCCAGCGCCACGGGCCGCGCCACAGCTTCGAGGCACTCTCGGTGAGCAGTTGGTGATCGCAGAACAGATACTCGGGAGCGAGCGCCTCGCATTTCAGCGCGGCGGTGTTCGTGTACTCCGTCAGGCGCCAACCGATGCGATACGGCGAAACCTGCCGCACGTGATGCACAGCTGCGAAATCCGCCGACACGAGCACACATTGGCGCGCGACGGGCTTCAGCACCTCGCACACCTTGCGGACCACAGCCTCGTGGCCGAAGGCGCGCAGGCTCGCGCGCTTGAGCTCGACGAACGCCGTCGTGTCGGCGTGACTGGACAGCATGTCGACCGCCTGGCCCAGCCGCGCAATGCCGATGTCGGTGTCGGTGACCGCGACCCCCGCCAACTGATCCCAGGTCATTTCCAGAGCATTGCGATCGACGCCCGCGATGCGTTGCAGGTTCGAATCGTTGAGCAGGACGGGATGGCGGTCGACCGACAGCTGGACGTCGAAACCGAGATGGCGTGCGCCGAGCTCTAACGCAGAGCGCAGCGCGGACAGCGTGTTCTCCGGGTACTCGGCGACGTTGCCGCGGCGTGCGATCAGCTCGGGGAGTCGGCTGGATGGCATTTGAGGCCGCATTCTAGCCGACGCGTCGAACGCGTCGCCGCCACCAGACACTTGGCGGGGTGAATACCATCTGCTATTGCATGTCCTGCGGGGAATCCATGTACGAAACGTCCATTCGCAGGTCGACTGAACATCGCAGCCCGGTGCGCGGCGTTGCTGTTGGCGCTCGGCTGTCTGCAGGCATGCAGCAGCGGCGAGGGCACGCGACCGAACGATCCGCCTGTTCAACCCCCACCGCCTCCCCCGCCCCCAGGCGGCGGGACTTCCGGTCTCGATGCCCGGCCGTCCAATGCCACGTGCCTCGCGGGTGATCGGCCGGGCACCGGCATCAGCTTCGCGGTGCAGCGCGTCTTCCCGAACCTGCCCAACTTCACGCAGCCGATCGCGCTGCTGCAGGAGCCGGGAAATGATGCGCGCTGGTACGTGGTGCAGAAGACCGGCTCGGTGCGCGTGTTCGACAACACGCCGAACGTCGCGACGACACGCCAATTCATCGACATCGCCAGTCGGCTCAATTCGAACCCCCAGAGCGCGAACGACGAGCGCGGCCTGCTCGGCATGGCTTTCCATCCGAACTACCCGACGGATCCGCGGGCGTATCTGTTTTATACGGGGACGGATCCGACGCTCGGGCTCGTCGATCGCGTCTCGGAGTTCCGTACGCTGGACGGCGGCAATACCCTCGCGCCCGCTACCGAGTTGCAATTGCTCAACGTCGATGACCCGGAGGGCAACCACAACGGCGGCAACATCGCGTTCGGCCCGGACGGCTTCCTCTACATCGGCATCGGCGACGGCGGCGGCGGCGGCGACACGCACGGCAACATCGGCAACGCCCAGCTGCTAACCACCCTGCTCGGCAAGATGCTGCGCATAGACGTCGCCAACTCGAGCGCCGTCGACGCCCTACGCGATTCCGACCGGTCCGAACGGCAATCCGTTCGCGGCGAACCCGCGGTGCACGGGCGGGACGGGCGCGGCCAACTGCCCCGAGATCTACGCTTACGGTTTCCGCAATCCATGGCGGTGGAGCTTCGATCGCGTCAGCAACGAGCTGTGGCTCGCCGACGTGGGGCAAGGCGCGCTCGAGGAAGTGAACCGCGTCGTGCTCGGCGGCAATTACGGCTGGCGCTGCTTCGAAGGCACGAACCCGTTCAGCAGCACCTGCGGCTCGAATCCGAATCCCCTGCCGCCGATCGCGCAGTACGGCCGCTCGCTCGGGTTCTCGACGACGGGCGGCGTCGTCTACCGCGGCAGCGCGATCCCCAATCTGAACGGCCGCTACCTGTTCGGCGATTTTGGCAGCGGCAACCTGTGGTCGATCGCGCGCAACACGCAGCCGACGATGACGATGGGCGCCGGCTTCTCGACCGGCCTGCAGATAGCGAGCTTCGGCGAGGACGTGGCCGGCGAGGCCTACATCGTCCATCTCGGCGGCACGCTGCACAAGATCGTTCCAGGCACCGGCGGCGGCGGACAGATTCCGACCGCGCTCTCCGCGACGGGCTGCGTGAACGCGAATGCACCGATGCAACCGGCGAGCGGACTCATTCCCTACGCGACCGAGCGCGCCCTTCTTCTCCGACGACGCCGTCAAGACGCGCTGGCTCGCGCTGCCCGACGGTCAGCGCATCGTCGTCGAGAACGACGGCGACTTCACGTTCCCGGACGGCAGCGTGCTCATGAAGAATTTCCGCCTCGGCACGACGCTCATCGAGACGCGGCTGTTCATGCGACACAACGACGGCACCTGGGCGGGCTACACCTACGAATGGAATGCCCAGGGTACGGACGCGACGCGCGTGATCGGCGGCAAGAGCGTCACGATCAACGGCCAGACCTGGGATTTCCCCAGCGAGGCGCAGTGCCTGCAATGCCATACCGAGGCTGCGGGCCGCACGCTCGGACTCGAGATCGGCACGCTCAACAGCGATTTCGGTTACCCGACAGGACGCACCGCGAACCAGCTCACGACCCTGAACTCCATCGGCACGCTGACACCCGCGCTCACGCAGCCACCGGCACAGTTGGCCGCCATCCCGGATCCGGCGGGATCGGGGCCGCTCGAACAGCGTGCGCGCGCGTGGCTGCACTCGAATTGCGCGTACTGCCATCGACCCGGCGGCCCGACGCCGGCAAATCTCGACTTGCGATTTACGACGGCGCTGAACGCGACCGGCACGTGTAACGTCGCGCCTTCGCTGGGCGATCTCGGAATCGCGAACGCGCGCCTGATCGCGCCCGGCAGCGCAGCGACTTCGATCGTCGTGAATCGTGCGAACCGACGCGACAGCAATGGCATGCCGCCGCTCGCCACGCATCGGGTCGATACCGACGGCGTCGCGCTGCTGACCCAGTGGGTCAACAGCCTTACGGGCTGTTAGCCCTTTCTCTTCTCTTCGTAGTGAACCACCGGCGCGCCGCTGGTCACTGCCATGTCGCCTTCGATCACGGCGCCGCGCGCGACAGCGATCGTGCGGGCGCTCACCGCGCCGCGCAGCCGCGCGGTCTCGCGAATCTCCAGCTTCTCCGCCACCGCGAGCGTGCCCTCGATTACACCGGAGACGACTGCGTTCGCTGCCGAGATGCGGCCCTCCCAGCGTCCACCTTCGGACAGCGTGAATGAGCCGCGCACCGTGCTATCGCCGTTGACCGAACCCGCGACGACCAGGTCGCCGCCGCATTCGAGGTTGCCGGTGAGCGCAGAGCCCGCGCCGATGAAAGTCGGGCTTCCAGACACGTGGTCGGCCAGGCGGCGGCGCGGGTTGTCCGTCATGAGGTCATCTCCACGAAAACGAGCAGGGACGCGGGGCGCGATTATGCCGTGTCGCAAGCTGACAATCCTTGTCAGCCGTCAGGCCTTTCACGAGCAGCCATGAAATCCTGTAACTCCATGATTCGGCTTGCCTTCATGAGTTGGCACAGCCGTTGCAATTCCTCACTCTGCTTCCTTGATGCGCTGAACCTGGGACGTGACCCGCGCCTGCCAACCAGGCGACGGGCCGACGATCCCACCCGTTAGCTTGAAAGAGCAGTCTCAGGTTCGGATTCGACGCCGCCGCGTTCTTCCCCGCTGGCGGCGTTTTTTTTTGCCCCTATCATTCGGCCCTTTCATCCTTGCGATGGTGCCGTATGTCTCGCGGATTGCTCGGTGGCGCGCTGCTCGCCGCAACGTTGTCGTGCACCTGCGCGACTGCACAGGTACCCGGCGCCGATCAGGTGCAGGCCGTCACGCTCGCGAATGGCATGCAGGTCATCGTCTGGCCTGATACCGACATCCCGAACGTCGCGCTCTTCAACTGGGTGCACGCCGGCAGCCGCAACGAAGTGCCGGGCATCACCGGGCTCGCGCACTTCTTCGAGCACATGATGTTCAACGGCACGAGCACGCGGGCGCAGGGCGAGTTCGATCGCGTGCTCGAAGCGAACGGCGCGCGTAACAATGCATTCACTAACAACGACGTGACGGTGTATCAGGACTGGCTGCCGCGCGCGGCGCTCGAAACCGTGTTCGAAGCGGAGGCCGATCGCCTGCGCAATCTCGCGTTCGAGCCGAAAGTGATCGAGAGCGAGCGCGGCGTCGTGCACTCCGAGCGGCGGCTGCGCGTCGAGGATAGTTACATCGGCCGGCTGCAGGAGCAGGTGCAGGCGACTGCGTTCCTCGCGCATCCGTACCAGATCCCGACGATCGGCTGGCCGTCCGACATCGCGTCGTGGCGCATCGAAGACCTGAAGGCGTTCTTCGCCACTTACTACGCTCCCAACAACTGCACGCTCGTCCTGGTAGGCGACGTCGAGCCGAAGAGCGCGATCGCGCTGGCGCGCAAATATTTCGAGCCGATCCCGGCGCATGAGCCGCCGTTGCCGATTGGCACGCAGGAGCCGCCGCAGGAAGGCGAGCGCCGCGTGAACATCGAGGCGGACGCGCAGACGCCGCTCGTACAATTTGCGTATCACGCGCTCGCCGGCTCCGATCCGCGGCAGCCGGCGCTCGAATTGCTGACGCGCATCCTCACCGACGGCGATGCGTCGCGCTTGCACCGCGTGCTGGTGGAAGAAAAGAAGCTCGCGATCTCCGCGGACAGCTTCGTCGATCGCGGATTCGATCCGGGTCTCGCGTGGTTCGTGCTCATGCTGCCGGCGGGAGCGGACACGAAGCCAGCCGAGGCGGCCTTCGATCTGGAAATCCAGCGTCTGCGCGACAGCGGCGTGACGGCGCAAGAGCTGGCGCGTGCCCGCAGCCAGGCGCTCGCGGACTTCTGGCGAGGCATGGCGACGATCGACGGCAAGGCGCAGGCGCTCGGCCAGTACGCGGTTTTGCAGGGCGGCTATCAAAGATTGTTCGACGCGCCGCGCGCGTATGAAAGCGTGACAGCGGAAGACATCCGCAAGCTCGCTGCAGACTTGCTGCGGCCGGGCAATCGCACCGTAGGCGTGCTGACCGGCGCAGCTGCGCCCACCGGCCAGGGAGAAGGTCGATGAAAACGCTCGTCGCAGTACTCCTCTTCTTCTGTTCCACCTGCGCGCTCGGCGATGGCGTCAAGGTGCCACCTTTCGAGCGCGTGCAACTTCCCAACGGCACGGTCGTGCTGCTGACAGAGCAGCATGACGTGCCGCTGATCGCGTTTACCGCAGTCGTGCGTGGCGGCGCAGTCAGCGACCCGGCCGGTGAGTCGGGCATGGCGAGCCTGCTGGCCGGGCTGCTGCAGAAAGGAGCGGGTTCGCGCGACGCCGTCCAGTTCGCCGAGACGGTCGCGTCGGTCGGCGGACAGATCGATGCTGCCGCCAGCACCGAGAGCATTCGCGTCAGCGGCTCGTTCCTCGCGCGCGATCAGCAGCTGATGGTCGAGCTGCTCGCCGACCTGCTGCAGCGGCCGCGATTGGAGCAGGCGCAGTTCGACACGCTGCGCGCGCGTCAGATCGAGTTCATCCGCGCGGCGAAGGAATCCGACCTTGCTGCGCTCACTCCTATCTATGGCGAGGCGTTTCTGTTCGCCGGGCACCCGTACGGGCGTTCGGTCGACGGTAGCGAACGCAGTCTCGCTGCAATCAAGCACGCGGACCTGCAGCGCTACTACCAGGAACAGGTGGGCGCCGACCGGCTGATCGTCGCCGTCGCCGGCGACTTCAAGACGGCGCAGTTGAAGCAGCGCATCTCGCGCGCGTTCTCGGCGTGGCGCAAAGCCGGTGCAGCGCTGCCGCCGATTCCGAAGGCGGAGCGGGCGGCGAGCCGTCGCGTGCTGCTGGTGGATGCACCTGAATCCGTGCAGTCCTATTTCTGGGCCGGCACCGTAGCGGTGCCGAGGAACGACCCGCGCCGGCCAGCGCTCGAGGTGACGAACACGCTGTTCGGCGGCCGCTTCACCTCGATGCTCAACACCGAGCTGCGGATCCGCACAGGGCTGAGTTACAGCGCCAACTCGAACTTCGACCGGCTCGCGCAGACCGGCCACTGGGCGATGATGTCGTTCACCAAGACGGAGACGACGGTCGAGGCCATCGACCTGGCGCTCGCGACGCTCGGGAAGCTCCACGAGTCCGGGCTCGAGCCGGCGATGCTCGAATCCGGCAAGAGTTATGTGCAGGGCCAGTTCCCGCTGGCGCTGGAGACGTCGGGGCAATGGGCGGCGCAGCTCGCCACGCTGGAGTTCTACGGGCTGGACCGCCGCTACATCGACGACTACTCGGCGCAGCTCGCAGCGGTGACACCGGCCGATGCCAGGAAGGTGATCGACGAGGTGTACCCGCCGGGCACGTCGCTCGCGCTCGTGGTCGTCGGCAATGCCGGCGCGATCCGCGAGGGACTGCGCAAGTACGGCCCGATCACGGAAATGAAGCTCGCGGATCCGACCTTCGAGCCGAAGGGAGCGGAATAGAGAGTGTGAGACGGTTCACAACTGCGACAAGCCGAAGGCACTCGCGCTGCCCCGCCGCGGTCAGATCCTGAACGACTTCGACTCGATAATTCCGCAGAAAAACCACTAGGGACACCGCGCGCGACACGCTCGGTGGCAAATTTTTCGACATGGACAACCCAGGCAGAGCGGCTAGACTCCGGCCGATACGAGCGCTCGGACATGCGCCGTCAGATTCGTCAGCCATGCAGTATCGGCGCAGTGATTTCGACGTCACCAACACCGTGCAGGTCAGCTCGACCGACGCGGTGCGCCGTGCAGTGTGCGAGCTGTTCCGCCAGAACTGGCCGAACTATCCGTTCGATCGCGTCGAGAGCGCCTTCCAGGACTTCGAGCGCCTGTTCAACGGGCAATTCCCCGGCTACTACGGCTGCGACACCGTCTACCACGACCTGCAGCACTCGCTCGACGCGACGCTCGCCGTCGCACGCCTGATCGTCAGCTACGACCGCACGCACCTCGCCGACGAGCGGCTGGGACCCGAGCGCGCAATCGTCGGCGTGGTCACGGCGCTGTTCCACGACGCCGGCTACATCCGCCAGACGGACGACCAGACGCATCGCAACGGCGCCGAGTTCACGCTCAGCCACGTCAGCCGCAGCGCGCATTTCATCGGCCGCTATCTGCCGACCATCGGCATGGCGGAGTGGGTGCCGGTGGCGACCAAGATCGTGCACTTCACCGGCTACGAAGTGCAGTTCGACCAGATCCGCCTCGACGATCACCGCGACCGCAAGCTGGGTCACCTGATCGGCACCGGCGATCTGATCGCGCAGATGGCCGACCGTTGCTACCTGGAGAAGTGCCGCGACCGGCTCTATCCCGAGTTCGTGCTCGGCGGTATCGCGATGCCCAGCGACGCGCTCGGCAAGACTTCGGTGCGCTACAACTCCGGGCTCGACGTGCTGCGCCATACGCCGGACTTCGTCGATGACGTGCGCCGCACGCGCCTGGACGGCGAGTTCGGCGCCGCTTACCGCTATCTCGAATCGCTGTTCAATGGCCGCAATCCGTACATGGATGCGATCCAGCGCAACCTCGACTATCTCGCCGAGGTGCTGCGTACCGGGCGCTGGCCGATGCTCCGGCGCGATCCGCCGTGCTTCACCTGGGAGCGCAACCCGGTGCAGAACATCCGCTCGCTGGTCATCGGGCACCTGAAGCAGGTGTGGAAGAGCAGCTGATAATCCGTCTCGGTGCCGCGCTCGCAGTCGGGCTGCTCATCGGCATCGAGCGCGAACGCAGCAAGGGACAGGGACCGCGTCGGGCTGCTGCAGGCGTCCGCACTTTCACCCTGATCGCACTGGCCGGCGCCATCGGCCTCGAGCTCGGCGGACTGCCGACCTTTCTCGTCGTGGCCGGCGTCATCGGCGCCTTCGCGGCGCTGAGTTACCTGCGATCCTTCAAGCGCGACGCCGGGCTCACGACCGAAGTAGCGATGCTGGTGACGGTGCTGCTCGGCGGCCTCGCACTGAGCGAGCCGCAGGTCGCCGGAGCGCTCGCGGTCGTCGTCACCATCATCCTCGCCTCGCGCACGGCGGTTCACGCCTGGATCAAGAACGTTCTCACCGACGAGGAAGTGCGCGACGGCCTGATCCTGGCCGCGGCAGCGCTGGTGATCCTGCCGTTGTTGCCCGGCGAGCCCGTCGATCCGTGGGGCGTGCTCGACCTGCGCAAGCTGTGGACGCTCGCCGTGCTGGTGATGGCGATCAACGGCCTCGGCTACATCGCTGTGCGCGCGCTCGGTGCGAAGGTCGGCCTTGCAGTGGCCGGTTTTTTCTCGGGCTTCGTGTCGAGCACTGCGACGATCGGCGCGATGGGAGCACGCACGAAAGCTCATCCCGATCTGCATCGCGGCGCTGTCGCCGGCGCTGCGGCTTCGTCGATTGCGACCGTCGTACAGTTGGCAATCGTGATCGGACTCGTGAGCATGGCAACGCTCGAAGCACTGCTGCCGGCGCTGATCTTGTCCGGTCTCGCCGCCACCGGCTACGCCGCGCTCTTCACTCTGCGCAGCGTTCGCGAGACGACGCAGCGCGATCCACCGGCAGGCCGTCCGTTCTCGCCGAAGACGGCATTGCTGTTCGTGCTGGTCGTCGGTCTGGCGCTCGCTGTTTCGACAGCGCTCACCTACTGGCTCGGCAATAGCGGACTGCTGCTCGCTACCGGCGTCTCCGGTCTCGCCGATGCACATGCCGCCGCCATCTCCGCGGCGTCGGTCGCGGCCAGCGGCCGGACCGAGGTGCCGTTTGCCGCGCTGGCCGTGCTGGTCGGCTTCACCACGAATTCACTGAGCAAGGCGGTCGTCGCGTTCTCGCTCGGGAATCGTCGCTTCGCGTTCGAGCTGCTGCCGGGCCTGCTGCTGATGGTGCTGGCTGCCTGGGGCGGATGGTTCATGAGATCCTTGTTCGCATGACTCTTTCATTCCCGCAGCTTGCGCGCCGCTTTCCGGCGAAGCGCGCGTTCATCACCGGCGCCAGCAGCGGCCTGGGCCTCGAGCTCGCGCGTGCACTGGGACGCGACGGCTGGACGCTCGGCCTGTTCGATCGCAATGTCGAACGCCTCTCGCATGTCGAGGAAGAGTTGTCGGGCGCCGGGCTGACCGTGCTCGCTTATCCCGGCGACGTCACGAACGCAGATGAGTTCACGGTTGCGGTGAATTCCTTCGCCGCGACCCACGACGGACTGGACGTGATGGTGAACAACGCCGGCGTCGCCGCCGGCGGCACGCTGATGGAAGTGCCGCTCGAAGACTGGCGCTGGATCATCGACATCAACTTCATGGGCGTCGTGCACGGCGCACGCGCGGCGATCCCGCATCTACAGCGCAACGGCACCGGCCTGATGATCAACGTCGCGAGTGCTGCAGCATTCGCGTCTGCGCCCGGGATGAGCTCGTACAACGCGACCAAGGCGGCAGTGCTGTCGCTGAGTGAGACGCTGAGCAGCGAGCTGCAGTAGTGCGGGAACCCAGGTGTCGGTCGTGATGCCGACTTTCTTCAAGACCAGCTTGCTCGAATCCTCTCGCGGGCCGTCGGCGGGGCGTGAGCTGGCGGCTCAGGCGATGGAGGCTTCGAAATATGTCGTCGCGGAAGTCGCGCGCGACGTGCTGCTGCAAGCAGGCGCCGGTCGCCTGTACATAGTATTGCCGCGGTCCGCGCGCTTGTTGTGGCGGCTGAAGCGCTGGGCACCGCTCTTCTTCATCAAGCGTGTGCTGACGCTGCGGGAAAAGATGAGGGCTGGACAGGCGAATCCACCGCCAGCATGAAGCGCGTGTAGATCTCCGGCAGCCGCGCCAGAACGTGCGGCTTGCCCGCGATCGAGCTGCCCTCGAGCACGTGTCGCAGCATCGACAGGCTCAATTCTTCCAACGCAGGCAACGACACCGGCGCATAGCTCAGGTGCCACGGCTCGGGGCTGACGCCGCCGCGATCGGTGCGGTACGGGCGGAAGAAGCCGAAGTGCTGCATGTTGGCGTCCAGCCATGCAGACAGCGGTCCGAATATGCCGTCAGGCGCGTACTCCGCAGGAACCAGCTGCACCGCATAACCCTGCGGGACCCTCGCCGCGTCGATGACGTCGACGTCGCTGCCCCAATGATGACGGCTGCCGCCGGGAATCGCCGACCAGCACAGGATCGCATCGACGGCCAGGCTGTCCGCGAGCTGCCGGCGCTCCAGCGGCCGACCCTGACGGTCGTAGAGTGGACGCTCACCGGCCCACTTGGCGTTCCAGATCGTCAGCTGCGTGTCGAAGTCGCGAAAGCTGGAGCGGGCGGCCAGCTCGATGCCGTCGCGCTGGGCCGCATCGCGCATCGCCAGGAAGGAGGCAGCGGCCTCGTAGTGCAGAGAACAGCGCGGCTGGGCCAGCTCCACGACGTGGGTGCTCGCGCGTCCAGTCAGCTCGAACTCGTTCATCCAGTCTCGCCTGCGGGAAAGTCGGGGAGTATCGCAAAACCTTGTCAAAAAAACCGACAATCGATGTATTGCGGTAGTACCACTGCCACGCGGGTATCATGATGCGCTAATGTAAGCAACGAATAGCGTCTGATCGATGCAGCGTCGAAGCCGGGGCACTTCGCGCGCGCAGCGGCAAATGGCGGCGGCGGAGTGTGTGTTGAGATCGCACGGCCTCAAAACTCGACTACTTTTGATTGCGGTACTCGCGGGATTTGTCATCACCGCGACGCTCACCGTGCTGGAGTATCTCGACTATCGTCAGACGCGCGAGGCAGTCGGCGACCAGGGCGAGCGCTCGCTGCTCGCAACAGAAATCGAACGTCTCGACGAGCTCGCCGGCAATCTCGCCGCCGCCACTGCACCCGCGCTCGAAAAAGCTTTGCGCGAGCGCGATGACGACACCGTCGGCCGCATCGCCGGCGCACTCCTCGAAAACCACGCAACAGTCGCCGTTCGCGTCCTGCGACCCGACGGCACGGTGCTGTCCGAGACGCAGCGCTCCAACGCCTGGGCGAGCACGCTCACGGCGGACGAGCAACGCACTGTCAGGCGCGAGCTCGGCGACCGGCAAGCGCTCGGCACCTTCGAGCTGACGGTCGCGCGTCCTGGCCTGCGCTCGTCGGCAACTGCGTTGCGCACGCAACTGCAGGGCACCGAGCAACGCGGCTTCGTGCGCAAGGTGTGGATCATCATCGCAGCCGGCGTGGTGATCACGCTGATGCTGGCAGTCGTCGCGTGGGTGCTTGCGCAGCGGCTGGAGCGGCCGATCGTCGAGCTGATCCGCTCTGCCGAGCGCATCGGCGAAGGCGACTACACGCGGCCGCACCAGGTCACGAGCAACAACGAGATCGCGGACCTGGAAGTCGCGCTCGACCGCATGCGGCAGAAGCTGCAGCAGACGACGATCACCAAGAACTACCTGACGACCGTGCTCAACAGCATGAACGACGCGGTGCTGGTCACCGCGCCGAACGGCATCGTCAAGCGTATCAACAACGCTGCCGTGCGCCTGTTCGGCTACAGCGAGCAAGAGCTGGCCGGCCAGCCGTTCACGCTGCTGCTTGCGGAGAATGAGCGCGCCGCGTTCTCGCTCGAAGCGGCGGCGGTCGAAACGCGCGAGACGGTGATCGCCACTCGCAGCGGCCAGACGATTCCTGTTTCGCTGTCGGGTGCGCCGATCGCCGCCGACGATCCGCAGTTCCAGGGCACGATCTTCGTCGTACGCAACATCACGGACCGCAAGCGTGCCGAGCGCCGCATCCGTTACCTCGCACGCTACGACGCGCTGACCAAGGTGCCGAACCGGATGCAGTTCCAGCACATGCTGCAGCAGGCGATCGCGCGGGCGCGTCGCAACGACCGCGGCATCGTGCTGCTGTACCTCGACATGGATCGCTTCAAGGAAATCAACGACACGTTCGGTCACGCCGCCGGCGATCGCACGCTCGAAGTGCTGAGCGAGCGGCTCACGCACATCCTGCCGAAGGAAGCCGTCGTCGGCCGCCTCGCCGGCGACGAGTTCGGCCTGTTCATCGAAGGCTTCGCCGAGGAGCAGAACGAGCAGGCGGAAGCCGCCAACCTGGCGCGCATGGTGCTCGCCGAAATCTGCAAGGCGTACTACGTCGACAAGCAGGAATACTTCCTGACGGCGAGTGTCGGCATCGCGTTCTGCCCGAAGGACGCGGAGAACGTGATCGACCTGATCCGCAACGCCGACGCGGCGATGTATCACTCGAAGCAGAACGGCGGCAACAGCTTTGCCTTCTACTCGCCCGACATGAACGCGGCCGCGGTCGAGCGGCTGATGCTGAAGAGCAAGCTGCGCCGCGCGCTCGAGCGCGACGAGCTGGTGATGTTCTACCAGCCGAAGGTCGACCTGCGCGACGGCCGCATCGTCGGCGCGGAAGCGCTGCTGCGCTGGCGGCTGCCGGGCCACGGCGACATCTCGCCGTCGCAGTTCATTCCGCTCGCCGAAGAGACCAACCTGATCCTCGGCATCGGCGAGTGGGTGCTGAACCGCGTGTGCGCCGACTACCGGCGCTTCACCGAGCGCATCGAGAACCCCGGGCGCGTGTCGATCAACCTGTCGCTCAAGCAGCTGCGCCAGGCGAGCTTCATCGGCCGCTGCCGTTCGGTGTTCCGCCGCCACGAAGTGTCGCCGACCTGCTTCGAGCTGGAGATCACCGAGACGACGCTGATGGCGGACCCGAAGCGCACCCTCAAGATGCTCGACGAGCTGCACGCGATGGGCCTGCACCTGTCGATCGACGACTTCGGCACCGGCTACTCCTCGCTGAGCGCGCTCCAGCAGTTCCCGATCGGCACGCTGAAGATCGACCAGTCGTTCGTGCGCGACGCGGCGGTCGACTCGGACGACGCGACGATCGTGCGCACGATCATCGACATGGGCAAGGCGCTCGAAGTCGAAGTCGTCGCCGAGGGCGTCGAGAACGAAGAGCAGTTCAACTTCCTGCGCGGGCGCGGCTGTCACTACGCGCAAGGCCGATTGTTCGGCGACGCCATGAGCTCCGAGGAATTTCTCTCGCTGCTGCTCGCTCAGCAGAGCGGCCGGGGGAAAGTCAGCCAGCTGTTCGCGTAGGAGTCAGGCTGAAGCCTGACCCACACCGGTTCCTGTGGGTCAGGCTTTAGCCTGACTCCTCTACAATGCCTCCATGCTCACTTTCTCCGGCCTGTCTCTGCGCCGCGGTCTGCGGCTGCTGATCACCGACGCGTCTTTCACGATTTATCGCGGTGAGAAGGTCGGCATCGTCGGCGCCAACGGCTGCGGCAAATCGAGCCTGCTCGCGCTGATTCTCGGGGAATTGCAGCCGGACGCCGGCAACTTCGACATGCCGACCCAGCTGGTCGTCGCGCACGTCGCGCAGGAAATGGATGCTACGCAACGCGCGGCCGTCGAGTTCGTCATGGACGGCGACGCCGAGCTGCGCGAGACCGAAGCAGCGATGGTCGCTGCGGAAGCCAAAGACGCCGGTGCTGTCCTCGGCGAACTGCACGCCCGCTACGCCGCGCTCGGCGGCTACGACGCGCGCAGCCGCGCCGGCAGACTGATGCACGGTCTCGGCTTCTCCGCTGCTGACGAAACGCGGCCGGTAACGGCGTTCTCCGGCGGTTGGCGCATGCGGCTCAATCTTGCGCAGGCGCTGATGTGCCGCTCCGACCTGCTGCTGCTCGACGAGCCGACCAATCACCTCGACCTCGACGCGGTCATATGGCTGGAAGAATGGCTGCGCGGCTACCCGGGCACGCTGCTGATGATCGCGCACGATCGCGAATTCCTCGATCGCAGCGTGGACCGTATCGTGCACATCGAGCACAGCACGGCGAAGCTCTACACCGGCAACTACTCGGCGTTCGAAGAGCAGCGAGCGGCACAGCTCTCGCAACAGCAGTCGCTGTACGAGCGTCAGCAGCGCGAGATCCGTCACATGATGAGCTTCGTCGAGCGCTTCCGCGCCAAGGCGAGCAAGGCCCGCCAGGCGCAAAGCCGGCTGAAAGCGCTGGAACGCATGGAGCGGATCGCGCCGGCTCACGTCGATTCGCCGTTCGAGTTCGCTTTCCTTGCACCTCAGAAGCTGCCGCGCCCACTGCTCGCACTGGAGCAGCAGTCGGTGGGTTACGGCGAGCGCGTGGTGCTGCAATCGTTGAACACGACTATCGCGCCGGGCGCGCGCATCGCACTGCTCGGTCGCAATGGCGCGGGCAAGTCGACACTGATGAAACTGCTGGCTGGCGAGCTCGAGGCACGGGCCGGCAAACGCACCGAGGCGCGGGACTTGCGCATCGGCTATTTCGCGCAGCATCAGCTCGAACAGCTGGAGATCACCGAGTCGCCGCTCCAGCACCTGCGTCGTCACGGTGGCGAGGCCGCGGCGCGCAGCACGGAGCAGGAGCTGCGTTCATTTCTCGGCGGCTTCGGCTTCAGCGGCGATCGCGTGTTCGAGCCGGTCGGGCCGTTCTCCGGTGGCGAGAAGGCGCGGCTGGTGCTGGCGCTCGTCAGCTTCCGGCGCCCCAATCTGCTGCTGCTCGACGAGCCGACGAATCATCTCGACCTGGAAATGCGCCAGGCGCTCGCGGTCGCGCTGCAGGACTACGAAGGCGCAGTGGTGCTGGTCGCGCACGATCGTCATTTGCTGCGCGCGGTTGCGGACGAGCTCATCCTCGTCGATGCAGGACGCGCATCGCCATTCGATGGCGACCTCGAAGACTATGCACGCTGGTTCATGACGTCAGGTGCGCCGACGCGAGCAGAGGAGACCGAAGGGAAGTCGGCCCCGGAACAAACGAATGAGCAGAAGAAGCAACGCAAGCGCCTGGAAGCGGAGCGCCGCAATCGCCTCAGCCCGCTGCGAGCGGAAGTAGCACGCTGCGAGACCCGCATCGCAGAGCTGGAGCGACGGCGCGCAGAGGTCGAAGCAGCGCTCGCGACGCCCGACATCTACGGTGAGCAAGCGAAACAGCAGCTGCAGGAGCTGCTCAAGGCGCAGACACAACTGCATCGCGACCTGCAGGCGTGCGAAGAGGCCTGGGTCGCAGCGAGCGAACGCCTCGAAGCCGAGCTCGCTGCAGATCCGGACTGAACGCAACGCACTGACAAGAACGGCCAAGGCGTACCTTCGCCACAGCCTTTGTGGTCTACTCCGGCACCCATGGCGACCACAGTCGACGCAACTTCCGGTGCGGGCTCGGGCATCGACCGCACGCACCGCCGCGTCATCGCGGCTTCCTCGCTCGGCACGATGTTCGAGTGGTACGACTTCTACCTCTACGGCTCGCTCGCCGCCATCATCGGCAAGCAGTTCTTCGTCGGCGTCAACGAGACGACGGGATTCATCTTCGCGCTGCTGGCGTTCGCCGCGGGATTTGCGGTGCGCCCGTTCGGCGCGATCATCTTCGGCAGGCTCGGCGACCTCACCGGCCGCAAGCACACCTTCCTGATCACCATCGTCATCATGGGTGTCGCGACTGCGCTCGTCGGCGTACTGCCCGGGCAAGCGTCGATCGGAGTCGCCGCACCGATCATCCTCATCGCGTTGCGACTGCTGCAAGGACTCGCAGTCGGCGGTGAGTATGGCGGCGCTGCGACCTACATCGCCGAGCATGCCCCGCCGGGCCGACGCGCGTACTACACCAGCTGGATTCAGATCACCGCGACTGCCGGCATGATCCTGTCGCTCTTCGTGATCCTCGGCTGCCGCTGGCTGCTGGGCGACGAGTTCGAGACCTGGGGCTGGCGCGTGCCGTTCCTGCTGTCGATCATCCTGCTCGCGATCTCGGTCTACATTCGCATGCAGCTGGAAGAGTCGCCGGTGTTCCGCGAGATGCGCGCGGCCGGCAAGCTCGCGAAGAATCCGCTGCGCGAGTCGCTGGGACGCTGGAGCAATCTGAAACTGATTCTGCTCGCGTTGTTCGGCGCGATGGCGGGACAGGCAGTAGTGGGCTACATCTCGGTCGTCTACATGAATCTGTTCCTGACGCAGACGCTGAAGGTGGATGCGTCGACGTCGAACCTGCTCGTCGCTGCAGCACTGACTGCCGCCGTGCCGTTCTACATCGTCGTCGGCAAGCTCGCCGATCGCATCGGCCGCAAGCCGCAGGTCATGATCGGCTGTCTCCTGGCTGCGCTGACGCTCTTCCCGATCTTCCACGGGCTCACGCACTACGCGAATCCGCAGATCGCAGCGGCGCAGGCGAACAACCCGGTGGTCATCGTCGCCGATCCGCGCGAGTGCAGTTTCCAGTTCGACCCGGTCGGCGGCGCGCTGTTCACGAGCTCGTGCGACGTCGCCAAGAGTGCGGTCGCCGGTCTGCGCGTCCCGTATTCGAATGAAGCAGCGCCGGCCGGAACCGTGGCGCTCGTGAAGGTCGGCGCGACGACGATCGCAGCGTTCGATGGCACGACGCTGAGCAGTGACGACTTCAAAGCACGCAGCACGCAGTTCAAGGCGCAGCTGGCAGGTGAGTTGAAGAATGCCGGCTATCCGGCGAGCGCCGATCCGCAGCGTATCAACTACGCGATGGTGTTCCTGCTGCTGTGGATCCTGTCGGTGCTCGGCGTGATGACGTATGGGCCGATCGCGGCATGGCTGGTGGAATTGTTTCCGCCGCGCATCCGTTACACGTCGATGTCCGTGCCGTATCACCTCGGCAACGGCTGGTTCGGCGGCTTTCTGCCGAGCATCGCCTTCGCGATGATCGCGTACACGGGCAATATCTATTCGGGACTGTGGTACCCGCTGGTCGTCTGCGTGATGACGGCAGTGGTCGGCACGTTCTTCCTGCGCGAGACCAACGGCGCCGAAGCGACCGACTGACTATTTCTTCTGCGCGTCGATCAATGCATCGGCGGCGGAAACGAGCAGGTGCTGCGGCCCTTCCTTGCCGAACACTTGCGCGCCGGAGAATGCGCCGTCGACCAGCATCACGATCTGGTCGGTCACCATCGCCGGCTCACGCACGCCGATCCGATCGATGAGCGCGCGCAGTCGACGCCGCAACTCCTCCATCACCTCGCGCGCGACGAGACGCGCCGGATGCTGATCGTCCGCAAACTCGACGGTGACGTTCATGAACGGACAGCCGCGGTACTTCGGGCTGCTGACGAATTTCGCGATGCCCGCGAGTTGCGCGCGTAACTGCTCGCGGGCGTCGTGCGGGCTGCGCTGCGCCGTGTAGTCCCAGCCCGCCCAGCGATCTTTTGCTTCCGCTTCGATCACCGCCGCGATCAGCGCGTCCTTCGAGGGAAACCAGCGGTAGAGGCTCGTCTTGGCGACCCCTGATTGCGCCACGACCGTATCCACGCCCACGGAGCGCGCGCCCTCGCGGTAGAACAGCTCACGCGCCGTACTGAGGATTCGATCCCGCACGCTCTCTGTAGGGCTCGGGGCCTCGTCGGTCGCACGCGACCGCCCAGCTTTGACCATCTCAACCCCCCGACATCGCTGTAGTAATAGCTTGACACGCTACAGACCTGTACGTAGTATCGCAAACAGACAGGTCTGTAGCGCTGCCTAATGTAGCTCCGGCACCCGGCCAGTGCAACTGAAGCGAACTGAAGGCGGTGCAACGACCTGTCGCAGTCCCTGGCCCCCGTTTCGCGTTGGAGATCACCATGAAGACCCTCTTCGTTTCAGCCCTTACGACACTGGCCGCCGCGACCTCCCTGCTGAACGCTCCCATTGCGTCCGCGGATGCCTCCTGCAAGCCCTCCCTGATTCAGAAAGACACCAGCTTTCCGCTCGGCGCGCAGCTGCGCGGCCAGGAAGGCACGGTGTACATGAACGTGACGATCGACCAGAACGGCCGTGCGCAGAGCGCCGACCTGCATCGTTCGAGCGGCTACGGCAAGCTCGATCGCGCCGCCGCGCGCAGCGCCGTCGAGAACTGGGTATTCGACGTTTCCGGCTGCGAGCGCAAGGACCTGCCGGTGACGCACGTCGTTGCGGTCGAGTACCACAACCACACTTACTGAGCCGAACCCTTCCGAATTTTTGCGCGGCGACCCCCGCAGCTAACCCTCCTTCGCGACTGCGGAGGAGGGATTTTTTTGACCTCAGATTACCCCGTCGCGCGACAGCGCCTGCAGCTCGCGCTCTTCGATGCCGAGCCTGCTCAACACCTCATGCGTGTGCTGACCTAGCAGCGGCGGCGCGGTTTCGTAACGCGGCGGCGTCGCCGACATCCGGATCGGATTAGCGACGCTCGGCACCGAGCCCGCCAGCGGATGCGGCAGCTCGAGCTGCAATCCGCGGCTCTTCACCTGCGGGTGCTCGAACACCTGCGACAAATTGTTGATGGGTCCGACCGGCACGCCGATCGGCTCCAGCAGCGCGACCCATTGCGCGACCGTGCGACGACGCATCACTTCTTCGAGCAGCGGCACCAGCACTTCGCGATGCCGCACCCGATCCGCGTTCTTGCGGAAGCGTGGATCCTGATGGAACGAGCTGCCCGCGGCTTCGCAGAATTTCGCGAACTGGCCGTCGTTACCGACCGCCAGCACGACGTCGCCGTCCGCCGCCGCGAATACCTGGTAGGGCACGATGTTGGCGTGCGCATTGCCGATGCGTTGCGGAGCGCGGCCCGAGATCAGGTAGTTCATGTTCATGTTCGCGATCATCGACACCTGGGTGTCGAGCAACGCCATGTCGATGTACTGCCCTTCGCCGCTGCGCGCGCGATGGAACAGCGCGGCCAGGATCGCGACGGTCGCGTACATGCCTGTGGAAAGATCCGCTACCGCGACGCCAACTCGCAGCGGCGCACCACCCGGCCGCGCGTCGGCTTCGCCGGTGATGCTCATCAGGCCGCCCATTGCCTGGATGATGAAGTCGTAACCGGCGACGTTGCGCATCGGTCCGGTTTGCCCGAAACCGGTGATCGAGCAATAGACGAGTCCGGCGTTGATCGCGCGCAGCTGCTCGTAACCGAGGTTGTAGCGCGTCAGGTCGCCCGCCTTGTAATTCTCGATCAGGACATCGCTTTGCGCCGCGAGCCGGCGCGCGATGCTCCTGACCCGCGGGCTTCGCGATGTCGAGCGTGATCGACTTCTTGCCGCGATTGGTGCTGAGAAAATAGGCCGATTCGTGGGTGTCGCGGCCGTCGCGATCCTTGAGGTACGGCGGACCCCAGGCGCGCGTGTCGTCCCCGTTCCCGGGCCGCTCGACCTTGATGACTTCGGCGCCGAGGTCGGCGAGGATCTGACCGCACCACGGGCCGGCGAGCACGCGGCTCATATCGAGGACTCGCACGCCTGCCAGCGCACCCGCCGGGCGGTTCTGTGAATCTTGCGTCATGGAACAAATGTACACGGCAGCGCTCTCACCAGACAGAGCGAGGCACCTATGAACATCACCGCCGTTCTACTTGCAGCCACTCTCGCCCTGGCTTGCACTGCAGCTCACGCCGCCGACGAGGCTGCGGCTCCGCCGCCGAAGCCGCTCGATCTGCGCGCACCCGACATCACCAAGCTTTACACGCACCGCCAGCTCGATCGGCTGATCGCGAAGATGGAGGCCGACTTCATCGAGAGGATCGAAGTGGAGGGCGCGCGGATACCGCCGCCGGAGTTCACGCCGCGCGTCTGGCCCGGGATTTTTTCGCCGCTGTGGGCGCTGCTCAATCCGACGCAAGCCTGGCGCATCCTCGCGCCGATTCCTCCCGACCAGGCACGCAGTATCGGCAATCAGCAGTTCAACACCGAGGGTGTTCATCTCGAACCCCTCGGCGTTCCGCCGGGTGACCCCTTCAAGCAGTAACCGGCCCGGCGCGTAGCCGTCGATGTGCGAGAATTCGCGCCTTCGACGGCAACACCTTTCCCCATAGATGACCAGCGCTTCGACTTCCGACACGCGGCCGCGGCTCGTGTCGCTGCACGGCGGCTGCAATTTTCGCGATATCGGCGGCTATCCGACGCAAGGCGGCGGCACGCTGCGCTGGGGTCGCGTGTATCGCGCGGGCGTGTTGAGCTATTTCACCGATCGCGATCACGACACGCTGCACGGCCTCGACGTACGGGCGATCTGCGATCTGCGCCGCGCCGAAGAGCGTGAGCGCGAGCCGAGCTCCTGGCCGACAGGCGCGAATCGAAGCCGGCCTTCGCACCTGCATTGGGATGACGGCAGCAACGCTCCGATGGTTCGCGCGTTCGCGGCGCGCCGCC
Source organism: uncultured Gammaproteobacteria bacterium (assembly GCA_963838635.1). Classification (GTDB taxonomy): domain Bacteria; phylum Pseudomonadota; class Gammaproteobacteria; order Steroidobacterales; family Steroidobacteraceae; genus Steroidobacter. The sequence goes on from CAWISC010000012.1 coordinate 122,317, forward strand.
CGAACACGGCCGCAGGAATGTTCGACGCGATGGTCGACCTGTATCGCGCGCTGCCCGAATGGATGGCGGGGCGAATGCGCGGGATGTTCGAGTGCATCGCGACCGGCTCGGTGCCGTTGGTCGTGCACTGCGCGGCGGGTAAGGATCGCACCGGCGTCGCCGTCGCCGTGTTGCTGCGAGCAGTCGGTGTCTCGCAGCAGACTGCGATCGAGGATTACCTGCTGACGAACGAATCCGGCGATTTCGAGCAGTTCCTGCGCAGTCGCCACGACACGCAGCTCGGAGTGACCGACATCCACCATCCCTTGCTGTCGATGCCCGACGACATCCGGCGCGTGCTATTCATGGCGCACGCCGACTTCCTGCAGGCAGCGTTCGACAGCATCGCTGCGCTGGGCGGCCTCGACCGCTACCTGGAGAAGACGATCGGAATCAGCACCGCACAGCGCACGGCAATAACCAAGGAACTGGTGGCATGACGATCCCGCCCATGCATCCCAGAGCCGCCTTCCGCATCAGCCTCGCCGCCGGCCTGCTGGTGCTCGCGATAACGCTGTTCTCCGCAACTCAGGAACCGGTGCGGCCGTGCGGCAATCTGCCGCAGAACTACGCACCGATCATCGCATTCGAGCTGGCGCGCGACGCGGCGGACCTCGAGGCGATCTTCGGCACGCAGGAGCCCTGTCGCGCCGGAGTCATCGAGCGCATGGACGCGATCAACCTGGTCGACGTGCTGGTCTACATCCCGGTCTACGGCGTGTTCATGGCGTTCTTCTTTCTCGGCATGCGCGAGCGCCATGCGTCGCTCGCCACACTCGGCTTTCGCGTGACGGTCGTCGCGGCGCTCGGCGATTACGCCGAGAACGCCTGCCTGATGAACCTCACACCGCAACTCGATACGGCCTCGCCGTGGTTTGCGCTGTTGCCCTGGGCGACCGGCATCAAGTGGCTCGCCCTCGGCGCGGCTGCGGCGGTGGCGGCGACCATCTATGTGAAATCTGCCGGCGCGCGGCTCTGGAATCTCCTGGCGGCGCTGCTGTGTGCTGCGGCATTTCTCAGCACAGTGGCGGCGATGGCCATGCCCTCGATGTTCGGACCGCTGGTCGGTCTCGGCGTCGCGTTGAGCTGGATTGCGTACTTGATTACCGCGGGCGCGGCGGCATTCCGGCCAGTCGCCGGCGCAGCGGAACTGCCCCGACCGGGATGAGTTACTCTGGAACTCGAGGTACGGGAGAACGACCATGAAAGTCCGAGAAGCGATGACCCGTGACGTGCGCCTGGTCAAACCGGATCAACCGATCCGCGAGGCGGCGAAACTGATGGGCGAGCTCGACATCGGCGCGCTGCCGGTCGAGGAGAACGACCGTTTGGTCGGCATGATCACCGACCGCGACATCGCGGTGCGCGCGGTGGCGGCTGGCCGCGGCGCGGACACCCCGATCCGCGACGTCATGAGCGGTGAGATCAAGTATTGCTACGAAGACCAGACCGTCGATGAGGTCACGCAGAACATGGGCGAGCTGCGGATCCGCCGCTTGCCGGTACTGAATCGCGACAAGCGGCTGGTGGGCATTCTTTCGCTAGGCGATCTGGCGATCGACGAAACCGCACGCGACGAAGCGGGTGAAGCGCTCGGTGGCATTTCGCGACCGGGTGGGCAGCATTCGCAATCACCAGAGCGGCACTAGATAGAGGGCTGTAGGTCGGGCGTCAGCCCGACTCCGCGCGCCTTGTCGGGCTAAAGCCCGACCTACAGCCGCTACTCTTCGTCTGGTTCTACCACCACGCGTCGCTTGCGACTCGCCGATCATCCAGGCGAAGCCGAAGCCGCCGGCAAGATAGTTCTGCCGGCGGACCAGCGGGCTGTCGTCGAACTGCGCGCCGCCGAGCCAGTCGTAGCGCAGGAACGCGCCGACCCAGTACTTCGGAAATCTTTTCGACAGCGAAGCCAGTACGTGCATGCCGGAGTAACCGCCGTCGGCGTCGTATTCGGGCCGATTTGTCGTAGCGAAACGCGCGGGTACCGAATAGAAGTAGTCGTGAAACTTGTCCGCGGCGAACAACGGCCCGACGCCCGCACCGAAGTTCCAGCCGGCGCGACCGGCGACGTTCTCGATATCGATGTTCAGCCGCGGCGCGAACAGCCACTGCAACGAGCGCGGCGAGCTCTCCATCGTGACCGGCAGGCGCAACGGCATCACCAGATCGAGCCTCGTGGTGCGATCCGCCGAGCGCCACAGGTGAAATTCGAGCGACGGCCCGAGCTCGAGCGTCGGCTTCAGGTCCGGCATGCCCCGGCGCGCGGAGTTGTCCTCGCTGTTGATCGGGATCGTCGCATTGACGCTGAGGCTGAGCTCGGCGTACTCGCGGTCGAACAGCTCGCCGCGCAAGCCATCGCGATCTGCCTTGAGGAACCGACCGCGGTACACGAAATACGGCACGGGCACCGGGTACACATGTTGCTCATCGGAACCGCGATAGTCGGGAAACTCGATCGCACCGACGCCGAGCCCGAACTCCCACAGCGGTTTCTCTTCTGCGTGCAGCGCCGGCGCCTGCAACGCGAAAGCGACGCTGAACATGCGCAGAGCGAGTCGTCTCACAACAGCGCCTCGATGTCCTTGGTCAATGCCTGCGGCTCGGTGCGCGGCGCATAGCGTCCGACGGGATTGCCCTTGCGATCGAGCAGGAACTTGGTGAAGTTCCACTTGACCCGCTGCGTGCCGAGCACACCGCGCCGGACCTGCTTGAGCCAGCGATACAGCGGATGCGTGTTCGGACCGTTCACCTCGATCTTCTCGAACATCGGAAAGCTCACGCCGTAGTTGCGCTCGCAGAAGGCGCCGATGTCGTCCGCACCGCCCGGCTCCTGCGACAGGAACTGATTGCACGGAAAGCCGAGCACGACCAGGCCGCGGTCCTGGTACTTGCGATACAGCTCTTCGAGGCCCTGGTACTGCGGCGTGAAGCCGCATTTGCTGGCGGTGTTGACGACCAGCACAACCTTCCCCTGATAGTCGCGCAACGAGACGGGCTTGCCCGCGAGCGAGCGCGCTTCGAAGTCCTGAATCGTCGTCATGATCCGTCCCCCTTCGCGCTTAGCGTCTAGCGTTTCACGATCGTAAAGCTCTCGGCGAAATAAGGCGTCTCGGCGAAGCATGCCGTCGGCACGCCGCGATGCTCGGTGTAGTGCAGGCGGACCTGCTCGCCGACTGCCGCTGAGAGCTTCTTGGCGAGCTCTTCGTCACGCGTGCTGAAGAACCAGATCTGCGGCGCGACGCCGCCGACGACATATTGCGCGAGCTCGCCTTCGTACGTCTTGCAGAGCCAGCCCTTGCGCGAAAACTTCTGCAACACGCCGGCGCGCTCGCCCTCGGAATACGCCCAGGACAGTGAGAACCAGGTCCACAGCCCGGCCAGCAGCAGCACGAGCACGAGCACTGCGACCACGATGCGGCCGAACCAGCCGCGACGCCTGATTGTCGTCTCTTCCGCGACCATGTTCATTCCCCCTGTTGCGTGGACCGCAGTTTAGAGCATCCTGAAGCTTATCTTCACGACCGCCGAGAAAAACCGCACGGTGCCGCGCGCTCGTTTACGGCCGCGCGCCGCGCACGTAGAGTCGCGCCATGAGCGAATACAAGCTGTACTGCGTCGGCGAATCCGGGAACTGCTACAAGGTCGCCCTGATGCTCAACGTCTGCGGCTGCGACTGGCAGCCGGTGTTCGTCGACTACTTCGGCGGCGAGACGCGCGGCGATGCATACCGCGACTCGCTGAATGAGCTCGGCGAAGTCCCGGTGCTGGAGCACGAGGGCCGGCGGCTGACCCAGAGCGGCGCGATCCTCACCTGGCTGGCCGACCGCCTCGGCCGCTACGGCGGCCGCGACGAGCACGAGCGGCTGGAAGTCCTGCGCTGGATGCTGTTCGACAACCACAAGTTCACGAGCTACTACGCGACCCTGCGTTTCCTGAAGGGCATCGTGAAGAGCGGCGATCCCGCGGTGCTGGAATTCCTGCGCGGCCGCGCGCTCGGCGCCTTCGCCATCGTCGACAAGCACCTGGCGAAGCAGCCGTTCCTGCTCGGCGCGGAGCCGACCATCGCCGACTTCTCGCTGATCGGCTACCAGTACTACGAAGAAGAGACCGGCATCGACCGCGCGAGCTTCCCCAACCTCCTCGCCTGGACCCAGCGCATTGCGCAGCTCCCGGGATGGAAGCATCCCTACGAGCTGATGCCGCGCGGCTCTCCTACCCGCTGAGCACGGAACAAGGGCGGCCTGCCTTCGTTCCACTGGTGCCGGCCTCGCCCAGCGGCCGAGGAGTCGTTCATGCGTATCGTGCAATTCCTGCTGGTCCTGCTGGCACTCGCCGGTTGCGGCGTCAACCCGGTCACCGGCAAGAAGGAAATACAGTTCGTCTCGGAAGCGTCGGAGCTGAAGATCGGCGAGCAGAACTACGCGCCGATGCGCCAGGCCGAGGGCGGCGACTTCGACGTGCTGCCGGAGCCGACTGCGTACGTCAACGAAGTCGGTCAGAAGCTCGCTGCCGTCGCCGATCGCAAGCTCCCTTACGAGTTCGTGGTATTGAACAACTCGGTGCCGAACGCCTGGGCGCTGCCGGGCGGCAAGATCGCGATCAATCGCGGTTTGCTGACTGAATTGAGAAGCGAAGCGGAGCTCGCTGCCGTGCTCGGGCACGAAATCGTGCACGCCGCTGCACGACACGGCGCGAAGGCGCAAGAGCGCGGCACGCTGCTGCAAGTCGGACTCGCGGCCGCGCAGATCGGTGCAGCCGTCAGCGACGTCGACACCAATGTCGCGGGCCTGCTCATCCAGGGCGCAGGCGTCGGAGCGCAGCTCATCCAGCAGAGGTACGGCCGCGAACAGGAGCTCGAGTCCGACAAGTACGGCATGAAGTACATGAAGCTCGCCGGCTACGATCCGTCGGGCGCAGTATCGCTGCAGGAGACTTTCGTGCGCCTGTCGCAGCAGGACGGCGCGAAGAAACAAGGTTGGCTCGAAGGCTTGTTCGCTTCGCATCCGCCTTCGGCGGAACGAGTGGAACAGAACAAGCGCACGACGGAGGAGCTTGGTCGCGGCGGCGAGATCGGCCAAGAGAAGTTCGCCGCGCGCTTGAAGGCCTTGCGCGCGATCGAGCCGGCGTATGCGAAGTACGACCAGGCGTTGGCAGCTGCACGCAAGAAGGACTTCGCCGGCGCACGAACGCTTGCGCAGGAAGCGTCACGTCAGCTACCGCAGGAAGGGCGCTTTCACGAGCTGCTGGGTGAGATCTCGCTCGCACAGAAGCAGCCGCAGGATGCGCTGCCCCACTATCAGAAGGCGATCGATCTGAATTCGGATTACTTCGGTTCCTACCTCGGCGCGGGCGTCGCGCAGTTCCAGAGCGGCCAGCACGCCAAGGCCGAGGAATGGTTGGAGAAGAGCGCGCAACTGCTGCCAACCGCGCCGGCCGCCTACTATCTCGGCACGATCGCGCGCGAGCGCGGCGACCGGGCGAAGGCGATGGAGTACTACGCCGCGGCTGCCGGTTCGCAGAGTCGCATCGGCGAGATGGCCGCAGCGGAATTCGTGCGCATGGATCTGCCGCAAAATCCTGACAAGTACGTCGCCGCAGCGGGACGGTTCGACGGCCAGGGCCGGCTGCTGGTGGTCGTGCAGAATCGCGCGCCCGTGCCGCTGCGGGATGTGCAGGTCACGCCGGTTCTGGTCGATGCAAGCGGTCGCATCATGCAGCAGGGATCACCCGTGCGTCTCGGCGCGGTGCTGAAGCCGGGCGAGCAAATTGCAGCAGGCTCGGGGATAGGCAGCATCACGCAGGAGCAACTGCAGTACCTGCGGTTCAAAGTCGACGGCGCGCGAATCGCCGAATAGACATCACGCCTTCTTCCAATATTCGTCTCTCAGCAATCGCTTATACAGCTTCCCGTTCGGGTGCCGCGGCAGCTCGCGCGCAAACTCGATCAATCGCGGCACTTTGACGTGACTCAACTGCTGGCGCGCGTACGCCAGCAACTCGTCCGCGAGTGCCGGTCCAGCTGCATCGAAGTCGACCGGCTGCACGACTGCGACGACCTTCTCGCCCATCTCGTCATCCGGCGCGCCGAACACCGCGACGTCCATCACGCTCGGATGCGCGATCAGCACGTTCTCGATTTCCTGCGGATAGATGTTCACTCCGCCGGAAATGATCATGAACGCCTTGCGATCGGTCAGGAACAAGTAGCCGTCGCGATCGATGTAGCCGACGTCGCCGAGCGTGCTCCAGCCGTAGCGGTTGCGCGCTTCGCGCGTCTTCTGCGGGGAGTTGTGATATTCGAACTCGCGCCCGCCGGAGAAATACACCGTGCCCTCCGTGAGCGGCGCGACGGGCTCGCCCGCCTCGTCGCAGATGCGAATCTCGCCGTTGATCGCGCGACCCACCGAGCCCTTGCGCTGCAGCCACTCCGCTGGCAGTGATCGCCGTCATGCCGTTGCCTTCGGTGCCCGCGTAGTACTCGTACAGCACCGGACCCCACCATTCGAGCATCTGCTCCTTGACCGGGATGGCGCACGGCGCGGCGGCATGCAGCGCGACCTTCATCGACGACACGTCGTAGCGTGTCCGCACTTCCTTGGGCAGCCGCAGCATGCGCACGAAATGCGTCGGGACCCACTGCGCGTGAGTGACTTTGTATCGCTCGATCAGCTCGAGCGCCCGCTCCGGCTCGAAGCGATCCATCAGCACGACCGTGCCGCCGACGAAGTTGACAGTCATGCACCAGCGCAATGGTGCTGCGTGATACAGCGGCGCCGGCGAAAGATAGATCGAGTCGGGACGCAGTGAGTAGAACCTGCTCGCGAGTTGCACCAGCACGTTCGGCGCATCGATGGGCTCGGTCGGTAGCCTCGCCTTGATGCCTTTCGGCCGGCCGGTCGTGCCGGACGAATACAACATGTCGGCGCCGGTGCTCTCGTCGGCGACCGGCGTCGTCGACATAGCGTCGCGATCTCGCTCCCACGAACGATACGGCTCGACAGCATCGCCGACCATGTACAGCAGTCGTCCCGGCAACTGTGGCGCAAGCTGTTCCGCGAGCTCCGCCATGTGCGACGACGTGATGAAGAGCTTCGCACCGCAATCCTCGATGATGTACTGAGCCTCCGCCGGGGTGGCTTTCGACGAGATGCATACGAGGTACGTGCCGGAGCGCTGGTTCGCCCACGAGATTTCCAGGTAGCGCGGATGATTCTCCATGCACACCGCGATCACGTCGCCGCGCTTCAGGCCCAGCGAGCGCAGCAGGTGCGCGCCCTGGTTCGAGCGCTCGTCCAGTTGCCGATAAGTGATCGTCTCGCCAGTGGCCGCGATTACGATCGCCGCCTTATCGGGCTGGTTCTTAGCGTGGATGTACGGGTGCATACGTGACTCTCGTCACCCTCGTCACTTCGTCGCTTCTAGTTCAGCACATACCTCATCGGCAGCGTCTTCGGCCCGCCCACGAATGTCGACGCGGAGCGGCGCGGCTCGCCGGTCAGCTGGACCGACTTGAGCTTCGGAATCAGCTCCTCGAACAGGATGCGCATCTCCAGCCGCGCCAGGTGCTGCCCGAGACACGCGTGCGCGCCGGTGCCGAACGAAATGTGCTTGTTCGGGCTGCGGTCGCTGCGGAACTGGAACGGCGCGTCGAACACTTCCTCGTCGCGGTTGCCCGAGAGATAACACAGCATCAGCCAGTCGCCCTTCGCGATCGGCACGCCGCGCAGCGTGTAGTCCTCCATCGCGGTGCGCATGAAGTGTTGCACCGGCACGGTCCAGCGGAACGCCTCTTCGACCAGGCCGGGGATCAACGATGGATTGGCGCGCAGCTTGTCCAGCTCGCCCGGCTGCTCGCACAGCGCCCACATCGCGCCGCACGTCGACGACGAAGTCGTGTCGTGGCCGGCCGCGGCGATGATGATGTAGTAGCCCATCGCCTCCCAGTCGGAAATCGGCCGGCCGTCGACCTGTGCGTTCGCAATCACCGTGGCGACGTCGTCGCGCGGCTCCGCGCGGCGCGACTGCGTGAGCTTGCGGAAGTACTCGGAGAAGTCTGCGACCACGGCCTGCAGCTGCTTGACCATTTCCGCCATGTCGAGGATGACCTGGCGCGAGCGGTTCAACTCCGGGTCCTGGCTGCCGAACAGCTGCTGCGTCAGCATCAGCATGCGGCCCTCGTCTGCGCGCGGCACGCCGAGGATCTCCATGATGACGTGCAGCGGATACATCACCGCGACGTCGCGCACGAAGTCGCACTCGCCGCCGCGCTCGATCATGCTGGCGACTTGCGCGCGCGCGATGCCGCGGATGCGGTCCTCCAGCCTGCGCACGCTCTGGTTCGTGAACCACTGCTGCGTCAGCGCGCGATACTTCGGATGATCCGGCGCGTCCATCTGCACCAGGCTGCGCACGAGATGCGGCGTGCCCGTCAGCTTGCGCACGAACGCTTCTGCCGCGGCATCGGTCAGCGTCGTCGGTCGGTCGCCGTTGTGGAACAGCGCGTTCTGCCGGCTGATTTCCGCGATGTCTGCATGCTTGGTGACGACCCAGAACGGCTCGAAGCCGCTCACTTCCGCGCGGCTCAGCGGCAGATTCGCGCGCAGAAATGTGAAGTCGTTGTGCAGCCCGTGCGCCTCGGCGTAGGTCAGCGGATCGGCGAGACTCGCCGCGATCCGCGGCGGCGTCCGGGGAAGCTCGGTCATCGGCCACTCCTTTTCGCTGCGCGCCGGGTCGGCCGCGAGGGCGGCAGGTTGCGCAGGCCGTGAATGAAGATGTCGCAGACGTGTGCGATGTAGCGATCGCGAATTCCGTCGTCGATCTCGGCAGCGCCCGCCAGCGAGCGCACTGCATAGCGCGCGTTGAACAAGTGATCGCACGCCCCGAGTACGCTCACGTAGAACAGCAGCGGGTCCACCGGCTTGAACTCGCCGCTGCGCATGCCTTGCGTGAGCAGCTCGCGCTGCAGCTCCATCAGCGGCTGCACGAAGATGCGACTGACCTGCCGCGCGCTGCGCGAGTTGCGATCGTCGAGCAGCGAATGCAGCAGGCGGTTGAGATACGGCGTGCGGAAGAAATTGTTGATGATGCCGGCGATGTGTCGACGCAGCTTCTCGCTCGGCGACAGTTCCTGGCGCAGCAGCTCCTTGAAACCCTGCAGCGCAGCCGCGGCCTCGCGCTCCACCAGCGCGAGCAGCAGCCCGTTCTTGTTGCCGAAGTAGTATTTGACCAGCGCGGAGTTGAGGCCCGAGTGCCCGGCGATTTCGCTGAGCGAAACGTCGATCGAATGGCGGTCGCTCATCAGGCGCCCGGCAGTGTCGAGCAGCCGCTCGCGCGCGCTGAAATCCGGCTCGACCGCCGCGCGCGGAATGCGGCCGGCGCGCCGGCTCCCCGATCGCTTCGGGCGCTTCGGCCGCGTCGCCGTCATCGTCTCGCGAGTTGCAGTCGGCAACGCTCGGTCCCCCCGCGTCAACTATTGTCTTAACCGATTGATTAATTCAAACCAATGGTGTCTATTGGCAGGCACTCTTGCAAGGGGGAATTCTCATGAGCGCTGCCTACATCGTCGCGGCCGTGCGCACGGCCGCGGGCCGCAAAGCCGGCCGGCTGTCCGACTGGCATCCGGCCGATCTCGCCGGCCAGGTTCTCGATGCATTGGTGGAGCGCACGCGCGCCGACCCGGCGCTGATCGACGACGTGATCATGGGTTGCGTCAGCCAGGTCGGCCAGCAGGCCGGCAACGTCGCGCGCAACGCCATCCTCGCTTCGAAGCTGCCGGAGAGCGTGCCGGGCACGAGCGTCGACCGGCAGTGCGGCTCTTCGCAACAGGCGTTGCACTTCGCCGCGCAGGCCGTGATGTCGGGCGCGATGGACGTGGTAATCGCCGCGGGCGTGGAAAGCATGAGCCGCGTGCCGATGGGCTTGTCCTCGCAGCTGCCGGCGAAGAACGGCTTCGGCACGCCGAAGAGCCCGAAGATGGAAGAACGCTATCCCGACATCCAGTTCAGCCAGTTCATGGGCGCCGAGATGCTGGCGAAGAAGTTCGACCTGTCGAAAGACGTGCTCGACGAGTACGCATTCAACAGTCATCAGCGCGCGATCGCCGCCACCAAGGGCGGCGCGTTCGAAGCCGAAGTGCTGCCGATCGAGATCACGCTGCCCGACGGCCGCAAAGAACTGCATCGCGTCGACGAAGGTATTCGCTTCGATTCGAGTCTCGAAGCGATTCGCGGCGTAAAGCTGTTGCAGGAAGGCGGCCGCATCACTGCGGCGACGTCCAGTCAGATCGCCGACGGCGCCTCGGGCGTCATGGTCGTCAACGACAAAGGACTCAAGGCGCTCGGCGTGCAGCCGCTGGCGCGCATCCATCACATGACTGTCATCGGTCACGATCCGGTGATCATGCTCGAAGCACCGATTCCGGCGACCGCGCACGCGCTCAAGAAAGCGGGCATGAAGCTGCAGGACATCGACTTGTTCGAAGTGAACGAAGCGTTCGCCTCCGTACCGGTGGCCTGGCTGCGGCAGCTCGACGCGGATCCGGACAAGCTCAACGTCAATGGCGGCGCGATTGCGCTCGGCCACCCGCTCGGCGCTTCGGGCACGAAGCTGATGACGACACTCGTGCACGCGCTCCGCAAGCGCGGCAAGCGTTACGGATTGCAGACGATGTGCGAAGGCGGCGGCCTGTCCAACGTCACGATCGTGGAGCGCATGTAATCATGAAGCTCGATTCGAACATCACGGCCGTCATCACCGGCGGTGCGTCGGGCCTCGGCGCGGCGACGGCGCGAGCGCTCGCGGCGTTCGGTGTCAAGGTTGCGATCTTCGATTTCAACGCCGAGAAAGGCGAAGCGCTTGCAAGTGCTCTCGGCGGCGTCTTTTGCAAAGTGGACGTGACGTCGGATGCGGAAGTCGATGCGGGCTTCGCGAAGTCGCGCGCAGCGCTCGGGCAGGAACGCATCCTGGTGAACTGCGCCGGCACCGGCAACGCATTCAAGACTGCGTCGCGCGACAAGGCGACGAAAGAGATCAAGCATTTCCCGATCGACGCGTTCAATCGCATCATCCAGATCAATCTCGTCGGCACCTTCCGCTGCACCGCCAAGTCGGCGGCTGGCATGCTCTCGCTCGAGCCACTCGACGCACATGGCGAGCGCGGCGTCATCATCAACACCGCGTCGGTCGCCGCCGAGGATGGTCAGATGGGTCAAGCCGCGTACTCCGCCTCCAAGGCCGGCGTCGTCGGCATGACGCTGCCGATCGCGCGCGACCTGATGGGCGAAGGCATCCGCATCAACACGATCCTGCCCGGCATCTTCGACACGCCGCTGATGATGGGTGCGCCGGAAAACGTCAAAGCCGCGCTCGCTGCCTCGGTGCCGTTCCCGAAGCGCTTCGGCGCGCCGGAGGAATACGCGTCGCTGGCCGTCGAGATGTGTCGCAACAGCTATTTCAACGGCGAGGACGTGCGATTGGACGGCGCCATCCGGATGGCTCCCCGCTGAGGCCCACTCTGAGAACGTTGGATGAGACGCACAATTTTCGAGCCCGAGCACGATCAGTTCCGCGAGTCGGCGCGACGCTTCTTCCAGAACGAGATCGGTCCGCACGGCGAGCGTTGGCGCGAGCAGGGCTGCGTCGACCGTGAGGCGTTCAAGAAGGCCGGCGAGCAGGGATTCCTGCTCCTGTGGGCGGATCCAAAGTACGGCGGCGCTGGCGAGAAGGACTTCCGTTACGAGCAGGTGCTGATCGAGGAGAACGGCCGCTACGGCGAAGGCGGCTTCTTCATGACGCTGCACTCGCGGCTGGTCGCGCCGTACATCGGCGCGCTCGGCACGCAGGAGCAGAAGATGCGCATCCTGCCGCGCTGCGCCTCCGGCGAAACGATCCTCGGCATCGCGATGACCGAGCCCGGCGCCGGCAGCGATCTCGCGGGCATCAAGACGCGCGCGGAAGACAAGGGCGACCACTGGCTGCTGAACGGCTCGAAGACCTATATCTCGAACGGGCAGATCGGCGACCTGTTCATCGTCGTGGCGCGCACGGATCCGAACCGTCGTCATGGCCTCGGCCTGTTCCTGGTCGAGCGCGACATGGAAGGTTTCAAGCGCGGGCGCAATCTGAAGAAGATGGGCCTGAAAGCGCAGGACACGTCCGAGCTGTTCTTCAACGATGTGAAAGTGCCGAAGAGCAACGTGCTCGGCGAGCCCGGCAAGGGCTTCCATTTCCTGACGCACTTCCTCGCGGAGGAGCGGCTGATCACGGCATGCGGCGCGATGACGCTGTGCCAGGTGGCGTTCGATGCGACGCTGCAGTTCGTGAAGGAGCGCAAGGCGTTCGGTCAGCCGATCGGCACGTTCCAGGTGTCGCGCTTCAAGATGGCCGATATGCGCGCACAGATCGACGCGATGCAGTGCTTCGTCGATCAATGCGTGCTGGAGCACAACGCGGGTCGGCTCGACGCAGTTACGGCGGCGGAAGCGAAGCTACTGACGACGGAACTGGAAGGACGAGTCGTCGATCAATGCGTGCAGCTGCACGGCGGCGCAGGCTATATGGACGAATATCCGATCTCGCGCATGTACACGGGCGCGCGCATCAGCCGAATCCTCGCGGGCAGCAACGAAATCATGCACGAGATCATCGGCCGCTCCCTCGAGCTCGACGATCGGAAGCTACCCGGTGCCGGGAGAGAAAAACCGGGATAACTCAGCAGTGCAGCAATTTGCTGCGGTGCTGAGTTTCCCCGGTTTTTTTCTCCCGGCACCTAGTTGGCGGCCGGACGCACGGGGAGCGGCACGTTGCACACGTCGATTCTGCCGGCCTTGTGCTTGTACCACTCGTCCTGGCGATTGCGGCGCGCCTCGATCAGGTCTGTGAACGTCTGCGTATCGGTGCGCAGGACTTCCAGCTTGATTCTCTGCTCCGCAGGCACATCGGCAGCCACACGCATCTCGCGGATCGGCACGCGCTGCTCCGGCTTGTCGTAGAAGCCCATCGCTGCAGTTCCACGCGGCATGACGGCCAGCAACTCCATCCCGTACACGACACGACCGAACAGCGCGACGTTGCGATCGAGCTGGCGCGGCGCATGGCCCGAGACCACGTACATCTCGGTGCCGGGACCGCTGTCGACGTCATTGTCGCGACCCGCACCCAGCATGCTGTAGCAGTGCACGAGCCATGCCGTGCCTTCTGCGTCGCGCGCGGCAGGAAATCCGGAGACGAAACCCGTCTGCGGAGCGAACGTATCTGGATCCCGCAGCGCCGTGAACTTCAAGCCGGCGCTGTCGCGATCGAATTCTGCGGGCACCCGTTTCTTGGCTTCACCCAGCGGCTTCTTGTGATCTGCATCGGCGGGATCGCCCCACTGCACGACGAAGTTGTCCTGCGAGCGCACGATCGTCAGCCCATCGAAATACTTGTTCCGCACCAGCGTGCGAACGTTGGCCACGTGCTGAGGCGCGAATTCGGGCGCCAGCTCGATGACCACGCGCCCGGCGGCGAGCTCCATATAAAGCGTGTTCTCAGGATCGAGCGTGCGCCAGTCGGACGGCTTCGACGCAGCCAGCACGTCCGCCATGGTCTTGCCGGCGGCCCGCCGCTACGTTGATCGCGAGGGCGGCTGTTGCCAGCAAAATTGCGGCGCCGATGATTTTTTTCATGGCACCGGACCATACTCGTCTCAAACGGTCTGCGCCACACCCGCCTTGCTCAGGCTGCCCGCCTTGTACGTCCCCGGCTCTGCGTTGAACGAGATGCAGAAGCGGTTCCAGCCGTTGATCGCCACGACCTGCAGCGTCAGCTTCATCAGCTGCTGCTCGTCGAAGTGTTCGCGCGCCTGCGCGTAAACCTCGTCCGGCACTTCACCGTTCTCCAACTTCGTCACCGCCTCCGCCCACGCCAGTGCCGCGCGCTCGCGCTCGGAATACATCGGCGCTTCGCGCCACGCGCTCAGCAGATACAGCCTCTGCTCGGTCTCGCCGTTGAGACGCGCATCCTTGGTGTGCATGTCGAGGCAGAAGCCGCAGCCGTTGATCTGCGACACCCGCACTTCCACCAGGTACAGCAACTTCTTGTCGAGCCCCGCGCTCGCGACTGCCTTGTTGAGGCCGGTCATCGCGCCCAGGACGTCGCCGAACTTCTTGGGATCCAAAGGTACACGCACGCTCATGGCGGTCTCCTCCACGCAAATGTGTCTTGAACTACACCTTCAAGACGCGCGGGCGGCGGGCTGTGTGACCGGTAATGCCTGGCGCTGCGCATAGACGCGCAGCTTGTCGGGATTCGATATCGAGTAGTAGTTGTGAATGCGCTCGCCATCGGTGTCGACTGTCGCCACCGAGTGCAAACGACCGCGGAAGTAGAACGCCACGCCGACCTCGCCGTTGACGCGCACGAGACGACGCTCGATGCCCGGCGCTTCCGGACGCCGCGAGATCGCCCACCACAATCGTGCGATCCGCGCTGCACCGAGCAGCGGCCGGATCACTGCGATGGCCTTGCCGCCGCCATCCGACGTCATGAGCGCATCCGGCGTGAACATGCTCTTGATAGCCTCGAAGTCGCCGCTTTCCGCCGCGGCCATGAATCGCTTCAACATGTCGATGCGAGCAGCTTCGTCGACGCGGAAGCGGCGACGCTCGGTGGTGACGCGTTCGCGCGCGCGATGCACGAGCTGTCGGCACGCGGCCGGCGTCTTGCCCAGCGTCTCCGCAATATCGTCGTAGTCGCAATCGAACACATCGTGCAGCACGAAAGCGGCGCGCTCTTCTTCACCGAGGCGCTCCAGCAAGTGCATGAATGCGACCGACACGTCGCTCGCAAATTCCGCGCGCGACTCGGGCGTCACGACTTCGATTTCTGCGAGCGGCTCCGGCAGCCAGGGCCCCAGGTACGCGGCCCGCTGCGCCTTCGCGGCGCGCAGCCGATCGATCGCGAGCCGGGTGACCATGGTCGTCAACCACGCTTCGGTCGATCGCAGCTCAGAGGCGTCCTGCTCG
The DNA here is from genome assembly GCA_963838635.1 of uncultured Gammaproteobacteria bacterium. Lineage (GTDB taxonomy): Bacteria > Pseudomonadota > Gammaproteobacteria > Steroidobacterales > Steroidobacteraceae > Steroidobacter. The sequence goes on from CAWISC010000012.1 coordinate 137,358, forward strand.
TGCCAGCGCAGCCACGCATCCTGCAGCACGTCCTCGGCATCCGCCCGGCTGCCGAGCATCCGATAGGCGATGCCGAACAGCCGGTCGCGATGGCCGGCGAAGATCTCGACGTTTGCGGTCGCATCCGCGCTCATGGCTACGCTCCTAAGATCCAGACGGGCGAGCCCTGCGATCTGTGACAGCCAGTTCAGCTCTCGAATAACGCCGTGTAACGCCGCTGCATCTCCTGCGGCGACACATCCTCCAGCTGGTGTCCGACCAGCCACTCGTGACCGAACGGGTCGCGCACAGTGCCGCTGCGCTCGCCGTAGAACGCATCCGTCGCCGGCCGCACCACGGTCGCGCCGGCTGCCACCGCCCTTTCGATCCACGCATCTGCATTGTCCACGTGCAGGTGGATCGAGAACGACGTGCCGCCGAGCGCCTGCGGACCGACGATGCCCATCTCCGGATATTCGTCCGACAGCATCAGCGTCGTACCGCCGAGCTTGATCTCGGCATGCCCGATGCGGCCGCTCGGCTCGGTGAGACGGAACAGCTCCTGCGCGCCGAACGCCCGCTTGTAGAACTCCAGCGCCTGGGCCGCGTCGCGGACCCGCAGATACGCATACACCTCGTGTACCGCGTATGTCCGATCGGTAGTGCTCATGACTTGCTCCTCCGCAAAAGGTTCTGACATGGCCAGTTTCCTGATGCGGGGCGCCGGCGTATTGGAAAAATCTGCACTCGTCGCCTAACGGCCGGTCTCGCCGTCCAACTCCATATGTAACGCAGCTCCGGGCGCAACCGGTCGATACTCGCCGGGCGTCACGCCGCTGAACTCGCGGAAATCCCGCGTCAGATGCGACTGATCGTAATAACCGTACTCGCTCGCGAGGTCGGCCCACGCGATTTCGCCGCCGCGCGCCACGCGCTCGACGACGCTGCGCAGGCGGTTGATGCGGCTATAGAGCTTCGGAGTCAGGCCGACGGCATCGGTGAACAGCGTCGTGAACCGACGCTGGCTGTAACCCGTCGATGTTTGCAGCTGTGCGATGCGTAGCTCGGTCGGTGCAGTCTGCATGCCGCGTAAGGCGAAACTGATAGCGGGATGCACGAGCGGCCGCGGGCGCAGGCGCGACAGGAATTCCTGCTCCAGCAGTGCGAACTTCGCCGCCGGTGTGGGCGCTTCGAACAGCTGGTGACGCAACGTGTGAGCGCGCTCGCCCCAGATATCGGACAAAGCGATGTGGCGATCGGTCAGCTCCTGCGCGTTCACACCAAGCAACCCGGCACCGCCACCCGGCCGGAAATGCACACCTATTACATGAACGTCGCGGCGTGCATCGAGCACGAAATACTTCGATTGCGCGCCGTGGACGACGGCGCCGTCGAACGTCATCCCGACATGATCGGCCGCGTTCGCGAAAACTTGCAGGTCATCGGCGGCGAGATTGAACGTAAGATCGACACTACCGGTGGGCAGCGCACTTTGACGCTTGCGATCGGGGTCGCAGCCGCGCACGTACCAGAACTGGTCGATGAACGCCGACAACGGCGCTGCGGGCCGATAGCGGAGCATCTGCATGACGAGCTGCATCGCGGGGTCGAGGCGGCATCATAGTCCAGGCCCGGCAAAAGTCGCGCCTTTTGACGGGCGTCGTCGAAAGGGCCTTGGCCGCTTTCGACCAGAGAACTAGTCCTGGCCGGGTGCGACGATCTGCGCGGGGCGCAGCAGTTTCGAGCTGATCGTCAGCTTCGCGTCCTGGGCAGCGGCGAGGTTGACGCGCAGGCGGATCTTGTTGCCGACGGTCACGAAACGAATGATGCCGCCGCGGCGCGCGAACCCTTCGAAATCTCCGACCGTCAGCACACTGCGCCCCTTGAGCGCCGCGAGCACCGCGTCGAACCGCCCCTCCTGCGAGCGCTCGATGAACAGGATGTGGCAGTCGCGTCGATCTGCTCGACGGAGTTCGTAGCGTCGTACCGCGAGCGGACGGCCGTTCACGGTCTCGCCGCGCACGATTTCATCGAGCGTCGCGCCGAACGGGTCGCTGCCGAGCACGCCGATCACCAGCGGCGAGCGCCCGTCGGCGAATGCAGCCGCGGGCCAGTCGACGAACTGCGAGAAGTTGAAGAGGAAAACCGCCTTGACCTGATACTCGGTCGGCGCGGCCGGCGCCTGAGCGCGAACGGGCGCAGCGACAAGCGCCAGCAGCACTGCAACGATGGCGGCAGCGTGGCGCAGCTTCAGAACTGCCACGTAACCTTCCCATAGACGCTGCGCTCGATTTCGCCGCGCGCCGCAGGTGTGCCGAACTCGACGTGATGATCGTGCAGCAGGTTCTGGCCGACGAGCGCCAGCTCCAGCTGTTCGCTTGCCTGCCACCCAAGGCGCACGTCGAGCTCCGTATAGCCGTCGATGCCGGGGCCTACTTCGATCTCCGGCTGCCGCTCCAGCTCCGTCGAGTGGCGCAGGTGCGCGTCCAACTGCAGCTCCGCCGGGCAGATCCAGCAGCGAGCGCAGGCTGAGCTGATGGCGCGGCGTCGTCCCTTCGAGAAACCTGCCGCGATTCGCGTCCTGACCGTGCGGCTGCATGTCCAGCTGGACATACGAGTAGCTGGCAACCAGCCGCCAGTCCTCGCGCGGCGAGAACGTCGCGAGCAGCTCCGCGCCCTGGCTGCGGGCATCGGTCAGGTTCAGGTTCACGATCGGGAACGTGACGATGCCGCTGCCGGGGTCGAGCGTGGGCGCGCCGAGCTCCAGCGACGCGAGTCCTTCGTAGCGGTTGTGGAACAGCGCCAGGTCCAACGCCAGCGCGTCCAGCGGCTGCCAGCGATAGCCGAGCTCGTACGCGATCAGCTCTTCCGCTTCGAAGTCGTCGTTGCCCAGCAGCACTGCGCGCGGATTGCTCCCGGGCGGCGTGACTTCGATCGCGACGTCGCGCTCGAGCCGCGTCGGCACACGCACGGCGCGCGACACCGCGACCCATGCGTTCTGCCGGGGTGCGACGTCCCACGCGAGCCGCACGCTCGGTTGCACCTCGAAACCGCTGAAGTCGTTGTGCTCGAGCTTCGTGCCGAGCGTCAGCCGGAGCGCGTCCGAGAGCGCGACCTGGTCCTGCACGAAGCCGCTGATCAGTTGATCGCGCGCCTGCTCCGGCGCGACGGCGAAGATCAGCTTGCCGCGATTGCTGTTGTCGGTGTAGCGGTAGTTCGCGCCCCAGACGATTTCGTGACGCGCGGCGAGCAGGAAGCGATGCTGCACGTCCAGATCGAACGTATCGAGATCGTCGTGAAAGCTCGGATCGTTGCGATGCGTGTTGTCGAAATAGGCGCGCACCTGCAGATCGGAGCGGTCCCCGAGCTGACGGCGCCAGCGCCCCAGCACGTTGCCGCCGGACGCATGCACTTCCAGGTTTCCCGTCGGTCCCGGACGTCCGATGATGTTGACGGCGGGCGCGAGCTGGCCGATGTTCGCGCGATACAAGTCCGCCTGCAGCGTCAGCGCATCGCTCTCGTTCGCATTCCAGTCCGCACGGAAGCCCGCATGGCCGATGCGCCAGTCGTCGGAGCTGGTCGCGCCCGGATGGAACGTCGCGTCGCGGTCGGAGTACTGGCCGAACACCCGAAAGAAACCCGACTCGCCGAACTCACCGCCGTAGCGCGCCGCCGCGCTGCCCTCTTCCGTGCCGACAGTCCCACTGACTAACGTGCCCAGCGTGTCGCGCGCGTGCCTGGTCGTGATGTTGATGACGCCGTTGACCGCATTCGAGCCCCACAGGCTCGCGCCAGGACCGCGAATCACCTCGATGCGCTCGATGTCCTGCAACAGATAGTCCTGCAGATCCCATTGGACTCCGGAAAACAGCGGCGTGTAGATACTGCGCGTGTCGCTCAGCACGAGCAGTTTCTCGGAGTTGATGCTGCTGAATGCGCGCGAGCTGACCGCCCACGAATTCGCGTTGCGTCGGGCGATGTGCAGTCCGGGGATGCCGCGCAGCGCTTCCGGAATGGTAGTCGCGCCCGAGCGCCTGATGTCTTCGTGGGTCACGACACCCACCGCGGCCGCCGCCGAGCTCAGTGCCTCGGCGGTGCGCGATACCGACGTGACCTCGATGTCCATCAGCTCCTCGATACTCAGCCGTTTCAGCGCGCCGGTGGATGCAGTCATGTCCTGCGATGCGGCTGCGTGTCCGGTGGGACACAACAACAGCGCAGTTGCCAGCGCCGAGGGAGCGAGCGCGTCGGGAATCTTGCGCATGACTTATCCTTTCGAGTCCGTGTCGGCGGTCATCTCGGCCAGCGCCGCCGACAGCTCGGCGAGCTTCGGCGGCTTGCTCAGCAATCGATCGACGTGCTCCGGCACGGTCTGCTCCGTGCTCAGGCGCTGGCCCCATCCCGTCAGTAGTAAGACCGGCGTACGCGGCGACATCGCCTTGACGGCTGCCGCAACTGCGCGGCCGTCGACGTACGGCATGCCCAGGTCCGTCATCACTACATCGAACGGTCGAGCCTGCTTGGTCGCGGCAGCGAAAGCGTCGATGCCCTCCTGGCCGCCGTCCGCAGTCGTAACTGTGTGGCCTGCGTGACTGAGCACGTGCAGGAGCGACTGCGCGACGAGCGGGTCATCGTCGACCACCAGCAGGTTCAGCGGTCGATGCGCCCGCGTCGCCGCTGACTGCGCCGAGATCTCCGCCACGTTGGGCGCCGGCTTGAACTGCAGGCGCACTGTCGTGCCTGCGCCCGGCGCGCTGTCGATCTCGATCTGCGCGTCGTGGCGCTGGACCATGCCGTACACCATGGCGAGGCCCATGCCCGTGCCCCGCTCGCCCTTGGTGGTGAAGAACGGCTCGATGCAGCGTCGACGTGTCTCCTCATCCATTCCCGCGCCGGTATCGCGCACGTCGAGCTCTACCGTCTGTGCGAACTGGCGTGTGCGCAGCGTGAGCGTGCCACCCTCCGGCATCGCGTCCACCGCATTGAAGACGAGATTGGTCAGCGCATCGCGGATGTCGCTTTCGGTGCCGAGGATTTTTGGCAGGCCGCTCGCCAGCTCAGCGCGCACATCGATCACGACGCCGCGCTCCTGCGGCAGGTCGCGCCAGCGCGCGCTCGTCAGCGCCAGCACCTGCGTTGACGAGCGGATTCAAGTCCAGCGGAGCGAGATCGCTGGAACGCTCGCGTTGCCGATAGAACTCGCGCATGCGCGCGACGGTCTGGCCGACGTCGTCGACCGCGCGACGGATGATTCGCAGCTGGTCGCGTCCTTGCGCGCTCATTTGCGTTTCCGTCTCCAGCAACGCATCGGTGTAGAGCGTGACCGGCGAGATCGCGTTGTTGATGTCGTGAGCGATGCCGCTCGCCATCTGGCCGAGCGCTCGCAGCCGCTCCTGCTGCAGGATGGTGTCCTGACTCTCGCGCAGATCCTGATAGGCCTGGTGGAGCTTCGAATACAGCTGCGCCTGATGCGCGGCGAGGGCGACATGCTCGCTGAGCTGCCGCAGGAACTCGCAATCGCCGCTGTTGAAACTCTCCGCCTCGCTGCGTGCGGCCAGCAGCACGCCGAACACTCGGCTCTCCACCAGCAGCGGCGCCGCCACGAGCGCACTCAATCCCGCAGCAGCGAAACGTTGCGGCACGGGAAACTGCAACTCGCGCGTGTCGGGCTCGTAGACCAATACGCCCTGCACGCAACGCGACAGGCCGTTCTGCTCGATCGGTAGTGCGCCACCGGGCTCGAGCTGCAGCTGCGGGGCGCGAGTCATGCCCTTCGGGCCGATGTTTGCAACCTTGAGCTTGCGTGCTGCCGCGTCGTACATGCACATGCATGCGAAGTCGATCGGCATGTTGTCTTCGAGGCTGCGCACCACGACCTGGAAAATGCTTTCCAGGTCCTGGCGCTCGCCGATGGCGTGGGTGGCCCGCTGCAACAGATCGAGCCTGGCCACCTGGCTGCTGCAGCTTGCGTTGCGTAGCGTCGCGCTCGCCCAGCGTGTCGCGTAGCGCGTCGTTCTGCGACTCGATACGCGCCAGCATCTGGTTGAACGTCGTGGTCAGCACCTCGAATTCGCCGTCGCCGATCGCAGGTGCGCGCACGCTGAAGTCGCCGCGCTCCGAAACCGCGCTCGCAGTCTCGGTGAGCGAAAGGACCGGTCGCGAGATTCCTGCCTGGAAGATGCGCGACAGGAAGTACGCGACCAGGAGCGAGGCGACCATCGCGGCGGCGGCGATTGCGCCCCACAACCAGAACCTCGCGTACAGCGCGCTCGTGTCGGCGCGAAGGTACAAAGTGCCGAGGCGGCGGTTGGGCCCTTCGCTGACGGGCTCGAATCCTTCGAGGCGGCCGGCGCTGAAGCTGTAACCGTCCGCGCCCAACTGTTGTGGAAACGCTTCGCCGCGGGTATGGCCTGCCGCGTACGTTGCGAACGGCTTGCCGTGCTCGTCGTACAGCACTGCCGCGACGATGCTCGGTTCGGTGCGCAGCGTCGCGAGCACCTCTTGCGCATCCTGGTCGTCGCGGAACGCCAGCGCGGCAGTGCTGTTCGCGGAGACGATTCGCGCGAGCGTCGCGACCTGCTGCAGGCTCTCGTCGCGCGTCGTAACGAGCTCGTAAAGAATGAGCGCCGAACAGGTGAGCACTATTGCCGCTGCGCTGGTCAGCAGCATGATCCCCATCAGCCTGCGCCGTAATAGTTGTGAGGCGGGCGCCATCGTCGCGAGAGCGTAATAGCTACCCACGCCCCTCCGTGTAGTGGATAACCGCAAACGCGAGTTGCCTCACACACTGGGTTTGCGCACACTCGCGCGCTCGGCACAAAACGGATTGGGGGAAACGACAATGCGAGTCGACAGAGTAAGCCGCTGGCTGCTGCTGTGTGTATGTCTCGTGACGTGGCCGGCTCTGGCACAGCAGGGCAGTGCGCCGCGCGATCTCGGCAAGTTCTTCGATGACTTCACCGACGAGTGGGTCCGGCGCGATCCCGACCTCGCCACGGCGACCCGCTATTTCAGCGGCGAAGAGCAGGACAAGCTGGAACAGCAGCTGACACCGAACACGCGTGCCTGGGCATTGGAGCGGATCGCACTGGCGCGCCGCGGCCTGGGCACGCTCGACAAGTTCGAGCTCGCGAAGCTCGACGACTCGCAACGGCTGTCCGCGCAACTGATGCGCTGGATGCTGGAGTCGGTGGTGCGCGGCGAGAAGTACATGGACTACCGCTATCCGCTGGATCAGTTCGGCGGCGCGAACGTGCAGCTGGTGGAGACGCTGACGCTGCGGCATCCGATGGCCACCGAAAAGGATGCGTCAAATTACGTCAAGCGCCTGGCCCAGGTCGGCAAGCGCATGGACGAGTCGCTGGTCGAAGCGCAGCGGCTGGCCGGGAAGAACATGATCCCGCCGGCCTTCATCATCAAGACGACGCTCGCCTCGATGCGCACGTTCCGCGACGTGCCGGCCGAGCAGAACGCGCTGGTCACCGTGCTGGCGCAGAAGATGGGTGCAATCCAAAGTCTGCCGCCCGAGCAGCGCACGAAGCTGCAGGCGCAGGCGACGCGGCTGGTCGGCGCGGAGGTCTATCCGGCATGGGACCGTGCGATCAAGCTGCTCGAGTCGGTCCAGCCGAAAGCGACCGACGACGCCGGCCTGTGGCGCTACAAGGAAGGCGCAGATGCGTATGCGTTCTACCTGGATCGCTTCACCACGACCGACTTCACCGCGGACCAGATTCACCAGATCGGCCTGCAACAGGTCGCGAAGATCGAAGCCGAGCAGGACAGGATCCTGAAGCAGCTGGGTCGCACCGAGGGCTCCGTGCGCGAGCGTATCGAGAAGCTGCGTGACGACTTGCGCTACCCCGACCCGACGTCGGAGGCGAGCCGCGCGGCGATCATGAAAGACACGAATGCTTTCATCGCGGACGCGCTCAAGCGCAGCCCGTCACTGTTCGATCTGCAGCCGAAGACGCCGGTGATCGCGCAGCCGTTCCCGCGTTTCCGCGAAGCCAGCGCGGCCGCCAATTACAACCGAGCGCCGCTCGACGGCTCGCGGCCCGCGATCTTCCAGATCCCGCTGCGCGAGCAGCGCATGACGAAGTTCGCGCTGCGCACGCTGGTGTATCACGAGACGGTGCCGGGCCATCACTTCCAGATCGCGCTCGAACAGGAGAACACGAGCCTGCCGAAGTTCCGCCAGGCACGCGTGCTCGGCGGCGTTTCCGCGATGTCCGAAGGCTGGGCGCTGTACGCCGAAAAGCTGGTTGCGGAGAACGGCTGGTACGACGGCGATCCCGAAGGGATGCTCGGCATGCTCGACGCGCAGTTGTTCCGCGCGCGCCGGCTGGTCGTGGACACGGGCCTGCATTCCAAGCGCTGGACGCGCCAGCAGGCGATCGACTACGGCCTCGAGCCGAGCGAAATCGAGCGTTACGTCGTCATGCCCGGACAGGCGTGCGCCTACATGATCGGCCAGCTCCGCTTGCTCGAGCTGCGCGACAGCGCGCGTAGCACGCTTGGAGCAAAGTTCTCGCCGCAGGCGTTTCACAACGTCGTGCTGAAGACCGGCACGGCGCCGCTCGACATGATCGCGGTCGAAGTTGACCGTTATATCCGTTCGGCTTCCGCAGCCCGCTCAGGACAATGAAATGATCACGCGCACAATCCTCTTCGCGGTTGCACTCACGCTCGCGCATCACGCAACGGCGGCCGACGCTCCGAGCTCGCCACAGCCGGCCTCGCAACCCGACGTGTTCGACGTCACGCCGGTTGCGACCGGGATCCGGCACGGTTGGGGATTCGTATTCCTGCCCGACAACCGGATCCTGCTGACCGAGCGCGAAGGCAACATGCGCATCGTCGGCAACGACGGCAAGCTCTCAGCGCCCCTGCAAGGAGTTCCGGCGGTCGCAGCCCGGGGCCAGGGCGGGTTGCTCGACGTCACGCTCAGCCCGGATTTCGCGAAGGATCGGCTGGTCTACTTCTCGTTCTCCGAGCCCGGCGATGGCGGAGCCGGTACCTCCGTGGCACGCGCGGAGCTCGCCGACTCTTCTTTGAAGAACGTCCAGGTGATCTGGCGGCAACAGCCGAAGGTCGACGGACCGAATCACTTCGGCTCGCGCATCGTGTTCCGCGGCGACGGCACGTTGTTCGTCACGCTGGGTGACCGCTTCAGCCACCGCGAGAAGGTGCAGGACCTCGGCACGACCATCGGCAAGATTGTGCGTATCAATGCGGATGGGTCCGTGCCGCGCGACAATCCGTTCGTGGGCCGCGCGGGTGCACGTCCGGAAATCTGGTCATATGGACATCGCAGCGTGCAGGCGGCGGCGCTGCATGCGCAGACCAGCGAGCTGTGGACGATCGAACACGGCGCGCGTGGCGGCGACGAGCTCAACAATCCACGGGCGGGTCGCAACTACGGTTGGCCAGTCATCACGTATGGAGTGGATTACTCGGGCGTGAAGATCGGCGAAGGCACTGCCAAGGCGGGCATGGAGCAACCCGTCTACTACTGGGACCCGGTGATCGCACCGTCAGGCGCGCTGTTTTATAGCGGCCAGGCCTTCAGCCAGTGGCAAGGCGATCTGTTCGTCGGTTCGATGGTGCCGGGCGGCCTGGTGCGGCTGGACCTGGAAAACGGCCGCGTGCGCGAAGAAACGCGCTACCTCGGCGAGCTGCGTGAGCGTTTCCGCGACATCCAGCAGGGGAGCGATGGGCTCCTGTACGTCCTGACCGACGCGCCCCGCGGCCGGTTACTGAAACTGGCGCCAAAAAAACGCTGAGCTGCGCTGCACGCCGTGACGTGGCGCACACCGCGGGGGTCTGCCCTTTCGCGATGATGTCGCCCGTTCCGGACAGGAAATGAGCGATGCCAAGACCGGCGAAGACGTCGTTGCTGGAAGGGTTCCTGGCCCGTTTCAGCTCGAGGAAGGAGCCTCCCGCGGCAACCGGCCCGCTGCGTCCGTTCCAGGCAATTTCGATCTACCGCGGACTGATCTGCTGCGACATGGCGCGCAAGTTCAGCGAGCACCGCTTCCTGGCGCGCGACGCACCGTCTCTGCCGCTCGCCGGTTGCAGCATGGGCAAGAAGTGCCAGTGCAAATACATCAAGCACAAGGACCGGCGCGGGGAGGCGCGACGCCTGATGGACTTCGGCATGGCCACGCGCTTGTTCGACGGGAAGGAACGCAGAGCGCGCCGCGGCAGGCGCAACGGCGATTTGTAGGTCGGGCTTTAGCCCGACTCCGGATTGTCGGGCTAAAGCCCGACCTACAGCTTCCAATTCTCCGGTAGATGCACCGGCACGTGCAGCTGACGTGTGCCGTTGGCCGCCTCCGGCGGAAAATGCCCCGCCCGCACGTTCACCTGCAACGCGAAGAAGAACAGCTCCGGCAACGGCAGCGTGCGATCGCGCTCTTCGCGGAACGCGATGAAATCCTCGCGCGTCGTCGCTGCACTCAGGTGCACGTTCGATTGCTTCTCGCTACGCACGTCCGAGCTGTAAGCCGCATCGCCCGGCGACGCCGGGTAATCGTGACCGACCATCACGCGCGTCGCGTCGGGCAGCCGGTACAGCTTGCGAATCGAATCGAAGAGGTCGGCGGCGCTGGCGCCGGGAAAGTCGCAACGCGCCGTGCCGAGATACGGCAGGAACAACGTGTCGCCGACGAACGCACAGTCGCCGATCAGATAAGTGACGGAGTCGGGCGTGTGTCCCGGCGTCGCGAGCACCGAGCAGGCGATCTCGCCGATGCGGAAGCGATCGCCGTCGTTCCACAAGCGCTCGAACTGCGAACCGTCGGTGAGGAACTGCGGCTCCAGGTCGAACATGTGGGCCGCAGTGATCTGCACGTCGCAGACGGCGGCGCCGGTGGCGACCTGGCAGCCTAGCGCTCCTTTCATGTAGGCTGCCGCGGACAAGTGATCGGCGTGCGCGTGAGTCTCCAGAATCCACGGCACTTGCAGCTGCAACTCGCGAATGCGGGCCAGCATCTGATCCGCCGCGACAGTCGCAACCGCACCGGAGCGGCGCTCGAAGTCGAGCACGGGATCGATGACCACTGCCTGGCGGCTGCGGGGATCGTAGGCGAGATATGCATAGGCGCCGGTCAGCGCGTGATAGAAGGCTTCGACCGCCGGAACCTGCGTGACGCTCATGCGCTCATAGAGTACATGAAAACCGCGACGCTCATTTCCGCCGCCGACGCGCCGCAAACCGCCGAGCGCATCCGCCGCTTGCGCTCGCTCGCGTGGCTGCTCGACAACTCGATTCCGCTGCCCGGCGGCTATCGCATCGGCCTCGATGCGATCATCGGCCTCGTTCCGGGGCTCGGCGATGCGGTCGGCGCGCTGCTGTCCGCTTACATCATCAACGAGGCGCGCAGCCTCGGTGCGCCGCGCAGCATCCTCCTGCGCATGCTCGGCAACGTCGCGATCGAGACGGTAGTCGGAGCGATCCCCTTCGCGGGCGATCTGTTCGACGCGGCGTTCAAAGCCAACACTCGCAATCTGGCGCTGCTTGCACGCTACCAGCTCGACCCGATCGGCAGCCGTCGCAGCAGCCGTTTCTTCGTGTTCGGCTTCTCGCTGCTGCTCGCCGCGGTGGTTGCGTTCATGATCGCCGTGCCGGTGCTCGTGATCGTGGCGCTGTTCAAGCTCTTCTAAAAAGAGAACGGATATGGGAATGACCGAGGCGTACGCCGCAACCGAACCGACCCGGGCCGAGATCGATGCCCTCGAAGGGCCGGCGCTGCTGGAGTTCGGAAGTGTCTCGTGCGGCTGGTGCATCCGTGCACAGTCGCTGCTGAAGAGTGCGTTCATCACGCACCCGAGCGTGCGTCATATCAAGGTAGAAGACGGCAGCGGCCAGCCGCTCGGCCGCTCGTTCGGCGTCAAACTGTGGCCGACGCTGGTGTTTCTGAAGGATGGGCGCGAGGTCACGCGCGTCATCCGTCCGAGCCGCCCGCAGGAAGTGGCCGATGCGTTCGAGAGCATCGACCGGGCGGGGTAGATCGATGCCGTTCATCGACGTCCACAGCCAAACTGCCGGCGAGCCGTTACCGGGCTGGCACGACCGCTACTTCGCCTCTCAATTCATGAGCTTCGCGTATTACGACGTGGACGCCGGCGCGTCGATCCACGCGCATTCGCATGACGAGGAAGAGGTGTGGCACATCGTGGAGGGAGCGCTCGAAATCACGATCGACGGCGAGACGGTGGTGGCAAGCGCGGGAACCGCTGCCGTGGTGCCGCCGAACTCACTGCACTCGGTGAAGGCGCGAACCAACGCGCGGGTGATCATCGCGAATCATCCGATGCGGGAGAGGATCGTGAGGCGCTTGTAGGTCGGGTTTTAACCCGACTCTCGATGTCAGGCTAAAGCCCGACCTACAGCCGGACTTCAGCCGGAAATCCTGCGGAGCAGCCGCTTCAGCACCGTCGGGTTGCGGGCGGCTGTGACGCTGTTCGCGCGATGCGCAACCTTGGAGGTCGGCGCGCTCGTCCAGACGCGCCCATGCGCCACCGTCGCCTCGCTCTCGACCAGCGCCAGGCCCGTGGCTTCCAGGCCCGCCAACTGCTCGTTGGTCACGTCGGTCTGAAACACGCCGGTCGCGGTCTGCCATTCCCAGCTCGCACGGCCCTGATTGTCGAATACCGCACGTCCGGACTTGCGCCCGTTGTCGGTCATCGTAGAGAACTTCTTGCCCATGTCTTCGCTCAGTGTGTCCTGGCGGGGTTTCCGCTCAACCGTGGCAGCAGTATCGACGGCGCGAGGCCGCTGCAACATAAGACGTACACTGAACCGCCACCTCAGGTGACGCGCGTCACACGGCACCCGCACAGGAACCTCCGCGCCGGAGCAATCGTTACGCAAGCATGATCGTCAGAGACTTTCGCCCAGGTGTGAATGAGCAGTGGTCTGAGCACTTTCAGACGCTGCGGCACGCGGGCGAGAAAAGCCCGGAGGACGATCGTGCGTTGCTGCATGATCCCGACGACTACAGCGGCGTCGGTGGACCGGACGATGAGCGCATCTACGGCCACAATCGCAGCGACGACGGTCACTATCCGTGGAATGCGAATGGCGGGGCGTACGATCGCGACACGCCGCCGAGCCAGGCCGTGCGTGGCGGCTATCTCAAGCAGTGGACGCAACGCTCGAAAGAGTGGGCTACGTTCGCGCCTTCACCATCGTCTGCACCAGATGATCCAGCGCTGCCTGCGGATCCTGACAGCGACCGGAGTGAACCGGCGAAGTCTGGATGATGGTGCTGCGCGGCGCGACCAGCCAGTGAAAGCGCTCGCGCGGCGATAACTTGCCGATCGCTCCTGCCGCGGCACCGCCGGCGCACACCAGCGGAATGCTCGCGAGATTCGCACGCACTGCTTCGATATCGACGCTGGCATCGAGCGCCAGCAGGCGGCGCTCGTCGAGCTCGATGCGCGCGCCGAGGAAGTCCTGCGCCGGACAGGACAGGATCACACCCGCATTGATGAACTCTTCGCGCTCGACGCGCGGCACGACTCGCACGATCGCGTAGTCATACGAGCTGTGCGTGGGCACGCTGGGCCTCCATGAAGAAGTCGTACGGGGGCTCGAGTCGGCGCAGCAGGTAGCGCTCGTAGGCGGCGCGAAATTCCCCCGGCGTCTTGAACGCAGGATCGCCGCCGAGGAGCTCATCGGGAATCAATCCGACCAGCGAGCGGATGACTTGCGGCGTCAGCCGTTCGAGCATGCTCTCGTGCGCCTCCGGCAACGCGCTCGCGAACTGCAGCAGCACGTGCTCGCCGATGCGCGCAAAAGGATCGCGACTGCGCGCCAGATAGTCGGCCTCCCAATCGTGATGGAAGTAGAGCGCTGCGCCGTGATCGATCAGGTGCAGCTGGCGATGCCACATCAGCATGTTGGTATTGCGCACGGTGCGATCGACATTGGTGACGAAAGCGTCGAACCAGACGATCGCCGAAGCAAGCGCCGCGGCCGGCCGATGCGTCACCGGATCGAACGTCACGGCGCCGGGCAGATAATCGAGCGCGACGTTCAGTCCGGCGCTCGCGCGAATCAGGTCCTGGATCTCGGGGTCGGGCTCGGTGCGCGCCAGGTCCGGATCGAGCTGGATCAGCACGATCTCGGGCACCGGCAGATCCGCTGCGCGACCGATCTCTCCGGCAAGCACCTCGGCGATCAGCGCCTTCGGTCCTTGCCCCGCGCCGCGGAATTTGAGCACGTACATGCCATCGTCGTCCGCCTCGACGATCGCGGGAACGGAGCCGCCCTCGCGCAGCGGCGTGACGTAGCGGGTAACTGCGACTGTGCGCAATGCGCTCACTGCTGCAGCAGGAAGCTCAGCTTCAAACGAAAGCGCGCCTTGCCGCAGCTGCTGCTCATCACCATGTCGCCGACCGCCTTGACCGCGGCCTCGTCCAGGCGCGAATACATGCTGCTCGCGACGGTGCGAACCTCAGTCGGGCGCGCTGCCTTGCCGGACAGCGTGAACTCGACGATCACCGGTCCTTCCTCGCCGGCGTCGCGCGATGCCGGCGGATAGTAGTCGGAAATCGTGATCGGCTTGACCACTTCGTACTTGCAGTTCGCGGGCGTATCGAGCGCCGGCAGCTTGGCGCGCGCCGTGCACTTCGCTTCGAAGGTCTCCGCGTCAACGCCCAGCTTCGCGAGACTTTCGACGAGCACGTAAGTGCCGCGTCCCGACGCGAGCAACTGCCCTGTTGCCGTCTTCTGCCCGCGACTGTCGACGCCCACATAAGTGATCTCGCCTTTGCACTCCAGCACTTCGTCCGAATCGTTGCGCACGTGCACGGCGCGATACAGGCAGTCCTCCGTGGCCTCCTGCGCGGAGCAACGCCGCGACCGAGTGTCTCGCGCGAGGTAGTAGAGCCACTTGCCGCCGCCCGGAAGATCGAGAGTGTGACCGGACGATTCGATGGTGAGCTCCGTCGTGATCGGCGTGCCGCCCCCAGCGCCGACCTGGGTGGCCGCGGATGCGATGTACGACGAGCAATCGGCCGGCTTCGCTTTGCTGCCGCCGCCGGTGCTCTTGAAGATTTCGCGCTGCGTCTTGTAGCAGGCCGCGAGTCCCCGCAGCTCCTTGGCCGATTCGTTGTACGCGGCTGCATGCGCCTTGTTGAGCTCCTCGCGAGCAGCTGCGTCCTTGCCGACCGCCTTCTGGCTCATCTCGCCGTTCATGCAATTCAGGTAGTCACGCACCTTACCGCCGAAGTCGGCCAGCGCGCTGTTGGCGGCGGTGAAGTCCTGCTCGGAGGCCGAGCCGCCTTCGGGAATCGAGAACGTCGGACGCGGCCGCGCGCAATCCGCAAACGCTGCGCTTGCCTGCAACAAGACCAGACCCGCAAAAACGACCCTGACGAAAATCCGCATCCTCGATACCTCTGACATGATCAATGACTCTTGCCGATCAATTGGCAATGACAGGTTGTGAAGCACGCGGCTGCGCCACGCGCGCCGCTATGCGCAGGCCGAGCGCGAGCACCACGAGCGCGGCGGCCGGTATGTATTCGGGCATCGCCAGCGCGCGCCCGATGTAGCTGTTCGCGAAGATCAGCCAGATGTAGTACGAGCCGACCGTGTGCAGGATCTTCCACGCGCGCGGTCCGAGCATCTCTGCCGTGCGATCGAACGATGTGGCCGTCATCGCGGCGATGAAGACATAAGCCAGTCCGCCGCCGATCCAGGTGATCGCATTCACGTCGCGCGCGAACTCGACTGGCTGAACGTGCTTCAGCCAGAAGATCGCGGCGAGGTGCACGCCGTGCGAAACCGCGAACGCCACACCCAGATAGCGACGGTTCTGGCGCTGCCAGCGCGTCCACGCGTTCGGCCAGAACCGAAACAGTGCAGATGCGGTGAATGCAGCCAGAAAAAGCGCCACAGAGGTGCGCGCCGTGAGGCGCACCGCGCGGCCGGCCGCCTCTCCCACATCCGGCGTGATAGCAATCGCCGCCGCAACCGCTGCAAGGATTGCGACAGACGCGACGCCGACGAACGGCCAGCCGTTCAAGACCCCCGCGGGTTTGCGTTGCTGCATGTCGGACCTCCCCCTGCTTTTCCGATCATAGCAGCGGGACCTGCACAGTCGCGATGCACGCTCACCGGCGGCTGCTCGCAATTGGCCGATCATCTATGGGCGCACCTGTCGCTGACGCCTAGATTCGCCCGTGGGAGAGCCGGAACCGGATTTGCATCGGACTTGAGTCCGAACCGGGCCGAGGGAGGCGCAATGAACGTGATGAAAGGCAGGGGTTGGTGGCTCAACCTCGCACGCGCAGCAGTCGTGCTGCTGGCAGCCGGTCTGGCCAACGCACAGTCGCCAGCCGATGACTCCGTGGTCGAAGCAGTATGGAAGCCGCAGCGGGTGAACTTCGTCTACCGCGGCTACAGCACGCTCTACTCGTGCGGCGGCCTGCAACAGAAGCTCGAGAAAATCCTCACGACCGTCGGCGCGCGCGGCGGCATCGAGATGCGAGCGTATTCCTGCGACGATGCGCTTGCGATCGCGCGCTTCCAGATCGTGCTCACCTCGCCCGTCGAGGCGACACCGGAAAACGTGGCGCAACTCACGACCTACGATGCGCGCGATGAGCTGGTCGCGCGCGTACACGGTGAGCGGTTGCCGTCGGCCGAGGATCTGCCGCGGTTCCCGGCGGTGTGGAAGACTGTCTCGTTCGCGCGCAGCCGCCAGATGCGGCTCGCACCGGGCGACTGCGAGCTGGTGCTTCAGCTGCGCCGGCACATCCTGCCGCGCATGGCAGTGCAAGTGGTGAACGATCAGGTGCGCTGCTCGCAATTCGGCAACATCGGCAAGCCGCAGCTGACGGTGTCGGCGTTGGTGCCAGTGGAAGCGAAGATGTCAGACTGAAGTCTGACCCACAGCATCATTGTGGGTCAGGCTTTAGCCTGACAACTTCTTCTTCACCGACCTGATGTGATAATCGAGCCACCCGCGCTCATTGCTGTTCTTCGACTTCGCCCTCAACCCTTCCAACGCCTTCAGCCGCGTCTCGAGCGCCGGCCGCAACTGCCCATCTGCCGCGAGCGCAACTTCCGTCAGGTGCAACGCTTCGACATACCGACCTGCCGCCACATGCTCCGCGGCCGACTTCGCAACCGCGCCCGCGCCACCGGAGAGTTTTGCGAGATCCGGAAACACCGCTGACACCGGCACCTCGTACATCGTCGCGGGGCGCAGGTCGAAGAAGCCCGCGTAGCCTTCGTAGATGCCGCGGATCGACCAGATCAAGTTGCCGTAGCCTTCGCCGACGACCAGTTCCGGCGGCAACTTGATTTCCTGCATGAGCGCGAACACGTCCTTGCCTTCGTTCATGCCGCGCACCACGGCGTCGTGCACGTACGCGATGGCATCGCGGTATTGCGTCAATCGCCGCGTGATCTCGGCATTGCCGCGCACCGGCTCGCCGTGGCTCGGCAACAGCAGCTCCGGCTTCAGCGCCAGCACTTTGTCGAGCGAGGCGATGTAGTCCAGCGCCCAGCGCGGCTTCGTGCCGCGCAGCGTGTACATGTTCGGGAACGACTCGTAGTAGTTGTCGCCGACGAATGCCGCGCGATATTTCGGAATCCATACCGTCAGGTGATCGGGCGTCTCACCCGGCGTGCTCATTACTTCGAACCTGGTCTCGCCGAGCGTGAACTCGTAGCGATCGTCGAACTGCACCGTTGCTGCGATCTTCGCGCCGTAGTTGCCGGTCCACGGACCGGTCGGCGGTCGCTGGAAGTTGAACTGCGCAGCGTTGCGCTCGGCGAAGAAGCCCGCGAGCCGTTGCTGGTAGTTGACGAACTCGTAGTGCTCCTTCTGCGCGATCACTTGCGTGTCGGCGGCCTTCCACAACGGCACGCCACCGGTGTGATCGCCGTGCGCGTGCGTCAGCACGATGTACTTGATCGGACCGGCGTTCTCGCGCTGGAGCAGCTCCTTCGCGCGCGCCGCACGCACCACCGACGACGTGTCGATGACCACGTTGCCGGCGGAGGTCGTGACGAGGAACGTGTTACCGAATCCGTACGCGAGATAGATCGCGTCGTTGACGCGTACCGCCGCTTGCTGACTCTCGCCCGTGCGCAGCGGATTGTCGACGCCGATCTGTACCTGCGCGACCGCGCTTGCTGATGCAAGCGCGGTCAATGCAACTGCGACGCGTACGCGCCTCATTTCGGCCAACTCACTTTGGTTTACGCAGGCGAACGACGAACTGGTCGGTCTTGCCCCTCAGCGTCGGATCGAACACGTTCTTGGTGTGATCGTCGGCGGGATTCGCCAGCAGGTCGCTCTCGGCCTCGACGATGAAGCCCGCGGCTTTCGCATCCTCGATCAGGAAATGCTTCGGCATGCGATGCAGCTGCGTGTTGTCGGCGCCGTCGTTGCCGTGGTGATCCGTCACGCCGAGCACACCGCCCGGCTTCAGCATGACGTTGACCGCCTTCAGGAAACCGACGGCCTGCTCGCCAGCCTGGTTGCGCACGTCGTGATAGTTCATCGCGATGATCGCGACATCCACGCTACCGGCCGGAATCTGCGCGCTCGCCGGCAGATCGCCGTCGACGCGCACGACGTTCGGCAGGCGGTTGTTCGCGAGGCGATCGGTGAGGGCCTTCGCATACATGCCGTCGCGCAGCTGCAGAGCGACCGGCGGATTCTGTGCATACACCTTGCCCTTGGGGCCCACCGCCACGGACAGCGTTTCGGTGCCGTAACCGCCGAGCGCGATGATGTCGACGGTCGTCATGCCCGGCTGCACGCCGAAGAACTGCAGCAGCTCGGCAGGCTTTCGATCGGCGTCGCGTGCCTTGTCTTCCGCCGGTCGATCGGCACTGGCCAGCGCCGCGGCCAGATTGCCGCCTGCCGCGCTCGCCTTCGGTGCCGTCGAGGACGATGTCGTGGACTCCGTCGTCATGCACGCGGCGAGCGTCGCGGTCAGGACAACGGTGCACAACAACTTGAGCCAACTGAGCGTATTCGTGTTCATTGCGGGATCCCCTATTCCACTGGTGCCTGCTTCTCTTCGATGCGGCCGAGCCGCGAGTAGTAGCCGCTCGCCTGCAGCGTGATGACGGCCGGTTGGTCGCTCAGGTTGCGCCAGTACCAGCCATGCTGCCCGGTGAACGGCGCGATGAACGAGCCGTGCGCTTCGCTCGCGCTCTGCTGGATCTCGTAGCTGCGGAAGTAGCCCTCGGGCCATTCGCCTTCGGTCGGCTCGCCGTGAAACTCGAAGTATACGGGTCCGCCCTGCACGCGCCACGAGTAGAGCATCGGCTCGCCCACCGCGAGCGTCGCCTTGTATTCCAGCTCTTCGCGAGCGGCGAGATCGATCTGGATGTTGCCGCTGTAAGCCTTGCGCGGATGCGCGTGCATCACTTCGGTGATCGGCTTGCCGGCCTTGCTGGTGCCGAGCGCGTCGAGCCCGACGAGCCGACCGATGCCGAGCGGATCGATCGCGTACTCCGCCGGCAACACGAACGCGACCAGAATGGCTGCAGCCGCGAGCGCAGCGATCGCAGTGCTGATCAGGAGCCCGCGACGCGAGGCTTGAGGTTGAGCGCTCATGATCCGATTGCGTATCCCGTGAGCTGCAGACCCGTCAGCACGAAGCCGGCCGTCAGCAGCACGACATTCGCGCCGTACGCGTGCCGCGTGAAGCTCGCGGTGCGCCGCCAGTAATTCATCGCCAGCAGGATCGCGCTCAACGCAAGCAGCTGACCGATCTCGACGCCGACGTTGAAGGCGAGCATGTTCGGCACCAGCCCGTCGCGCGCGAGATTCAGTTCCTGCAGCTTGGTCGCGAGCCCGAAGCCGTGAAAGAAGCCGAACACCAGCACGGCAAGCTTCGCGTTCGGCTGCCAGCCGAACCACGTGCCGAACGCTCCCATGTTGTCGAGAGCCTTGTAGACCACCGACAGACCGATGATTGCGTCGATCAGGTATGGATTGACGTGCATTCCGGTGAGCACGCCGAGCAGCAACGTCGAGCTGTGCCCGATGGCGAACAGCGTCACGTACAGCGCAACTTCCTTCAGGCGATACAGAAAGAAGATCACGCCCGCGAGGAACAGCAGGTGGTCGTAGCCGGTGACCATGTGCTTCGCGCCGAGATAGATGAAGGGCACGATCTGCGCGCCGGTGCTGTTGCGGACGAAGTCCTGGTCGCCCTCCGCCACCGTGTGCGCCAACGCGACGCCGGCCAGCAGAAGCAGCGGCAATGCGAGCAGCCGGATATTGGGTCGGAGGTTCATGGCGGGACCGGCATCATAGCCATTTCGACTTAGCTCGGCATGAGCAGCAGGGCCGCGCCGAGCACTATGACGGCGGTACCTGCAGCGCGAGCGGCGGTCATGTGCTCCTTCAGCACGAAAACCGAGATCAGCGCTGCAAACACGATGGAGGTCTCGCGCAGGGCGGCGAGCCGCGGCGTGTCGCCGAGCCGATAGGCCCACAGCGCCAGCCCGTACGTCACGATCGACATGGCGCCGGCAAACAGACCGGCGCGCCATTCCGAACGGGCCGCCACGATGAAACGCGGTCCGCGCCATAACGCGAAGACGACGCCGATCCCGCCGCCAAGGCTCAGAAAGATCCAGGCGATGTAGCTCAGCGCAGTGGGCGCGGCGCGGACGCCCTGTGCATCGACGACCGTGTACACCGCGATCATTACTCCGGTGGCGGTCGCCCACGCGATCGCCGAGCGGTTGACGTTGCGCCCCGCGCCGATCATCAGGACGCCGCTGGAGACGAGCCCGATACCGCAAGCGATCCACACGTCGATCGGCTCGTCGAAGAATATGACCGCACCCGCCGCCGCGAGGGCGGGCGCCGCGCCACGCGCGATCGGGTACGCCACGCTCATGTCCGCGCTTTCGAACGACTTGATCAGGCAGACGAGATAGACGAGGTGCACGACGGCGGATGCTGCGAGCCAGCCCCACGCGCCGTGTGGCAGCGGCAGGAAGAAGGCAAACGGGAACATCAGCAGGGCGCTGAAGCCGTCGATCAGCGCGCGGCTCGACATCTTGTCCTTGCCGGCCTTCAGGACTGCGTTCACGATCGCGTGCGCCGCGCCTGAGCCGACGATCATCACCGAAGCGAGCTGGGTAGAATTGGACAACATCACACATACTCTCATCGGCGCGCTCGTCGGGGAAACCGTCGCGCGCACTACGCAGAGCGACCCCGGTGGCCTGCCTGGCGAAGTCCGTCGCAACCTGCTGGTTGCCACGGCTGCCATCGGCAGCAACCTGCCCGATATCGATGTGCTCTATTCGTTCATCGGCGCCAAGGTCAATTACCTGCTGCACCATCGCGGCCACACGCACACGATAGTGGGCGCATTGGTGCTGGCCGCTGCAGCGTTCGCGATTGCGCGCTGGCTTCTCACCCGTCGCGGGTCCGCGCCGTCGACGCGGGATCTGACCTGGCTCGCCGGCGTGTTCACGTTTACGTCGCTCCTGCACATCGGAATGGATTTCACGAACAACTACGGTGTGCATCCGTTCTGGCCGCTCTCCAACCGCTGGTTCTATGGAGACACGATCTTCATCGCCGAGCCGTTGCTGTGGGCGGCGTGCGCGCCGCTCGCGCTCACCTTTCGTTCGAAGCTCGCGCGATCCATCGTCGCCGCAGTGCTGGCAATGGGGATCGGCCTGGCTTCGTTCAGCGGTCTCGTGCCGCTGCTTCCGGCCATCACACTGACCGTCGTGATCGCGGCGATGCTGCTGCTCGGGTTCCGTGCGAAACCACAAACGGCATTGGCGGGCGGTGTCGCGCTCTGGTTTACCGTGACTGCGACGTTTGCGGTCTGCTCTCACCTCGCTGCGCGCCGGGTCGACACGTTCGCAGCGAACCTCTTCCCCGATGCCCGACTGGTCGATCGCGTGCTTACGCCGATGCCGGCGAATCCGCTGTGCTGGGAGGTGATGCTCGTGCAGACGCAGGACGACTCCGTAGTCGCGAGACGCACGATGCTCGCGCTCGCGCCGTCGCTGATTCCCGCCAACGGCTGTCTGAGCCGCAGTCTGAACATTCCAAGCAGCGCGCCGCTTGAACGCGTGCAGGTCGCAGACAGTGCAGAGCTGCAGTGGTACGGCGAAATCGCAACGGGGCTCGATCGGCTCAGGCAGCGCGTCGCCGCGGATTGCGAGGCTGCGGCGGCGATGCGTTTCATTCGCGTGCCCTGGCTGGCCGCGGTCGGCGAAGACACCGTGCTCGGCGACCTGCGTTATGACCGCGAGAAGGAGCTTGGGTTTGCGGAAGTGGCACTCCACGATCCGCCGGGCCCCTGCCCGCGGTGGGTTCCCGACTGGCAGCCGCCGCGGGCCGACCTGCTGCGATAGCGCTTTGTCAAAGGATCTTTTACGCGGGGTAAGCGTTATTCGGATCGCGCCGGGATGGCGCAATACCGATGACCATGCGGCTCTCCTTCCGTCCCCTGCTTCCCCAGTTCGCCTGGCATGTGCTGGCGATCCTGATGTTTCTATGCCTGCCGGTGCTCCAATGGAAAGCGCCGTGGTGGGAGCTGCCGCGTCGTGAGTTGCTGATGATCGCCGTACTCATCGCTGGCTACGCAACCGCCGCGCTGGCTGTGATGGTGTTCGCTCGACCCGACAGGCCACGCGACCTCGGCCGCGCTCTCGGCATCGCGCTGGGCACGTTCGGCTTCTTCATGGTGGTGCTCTTGTTGACGCGAGTAGGTGCGCCTCGCTACCTGCTGCTGCCCGAGTTTCTCGCCGTCGTGGCGCTGGCGCCGATGGCAGTCGCACCGCGCCCGGCACAAATCGTCGCCATCGCGATTCTCGGCGTGGTGCTGCTCGCGACCGCAGCCTTCGCAGGACGAATGGCCCTGGCGCCGCCGAAGAACGCGGCGAAGGTCGTCGCGACCGACGTGAAGACAGCCTTCTACGTGTTGCGCGTCCGCTCACACCAGAGCGCGATCGCGTTTCCGGCGACACGCGGCGGCGGACTGGATCGGCTCGGCGATCGCGTCCTGCTCGGCACCGGCGAAGGTCGCCTCTATGCGCTACGTGTCGCGGGCGAAGATCTGCAGGCTACTGAGCTTCCTGCGCGCGTGCCGGCAAATCGCGAAGAGTTCGCTGCAGCGTTCGGCGGCAGCCCCACCGCGCCGCGCCTGTTGAGCGGCTTCGCTGAGAATGAGCCCGGAGTCCAGACCTGGCGCTTCCGCGTCGCCGACGTGATCACCCAGATCGACGGCGACGTCGTGCGCATCTTCGCGTCTCATCACTTCTGGAAGCAGAAAGAACAATGCTTTGTCGTGCGCGTGTCGCAGCTCGAGACGCGGCTCGGCGACATCGAGCGTGCTAGCGGGCCGGGCGACTGGCAAACGGTGTTCGAGAGCCAGCCCTGTTTGCCGCTGACCGGCGAGCTCGCCATGCGCGGCAAGAATCCATTCCGCGGCGAGGAGATCGGCGGCCGCCTGATGCTGCTCGATGCGCAGACGCTGCTGCTGACGCTGGGTGAGCACGGCTACTCGGGCATCGAGGGCTCGGTCGCGTTCGCGCAGGATCCGCGGGCCTCGTACGGCAAGTCCATCCGCATCGATCTGCGCACGCGAACCAGCTCGATCGAAACACTCGGACACCGCAATCCGCAGGGACTGTACGCCGCGCCGGACGGCCGCATCTGGGAAACAGAGCATGGTGCGCAAGGCGGCGACGAGCTGAACCTGCTGGTGCGAGGCGCGAACTACGGCTGGCCCAAGGCGACCTACGGCACGGAGTACGGAACACTCGACTGGCCGTTGAGCGAGCAGCAGGGACATCAACGCGGCTTCCAGCAGCCGGTGTACGCGTGGCTGCCCGGCGTCGGTATCTCGAACCTGGTGCAGATCCAGGGCAGCGAGCGCTTCCCGATCTGGCGTGGCGATCTGCTGATCGGCACGCTCGCTACGCGCGGATTGATCCGCGTTGTGCTCGACGGCGATCGCGCAGTCGTGACCGAGCCGATTCCCCTGCAGCACCGCGTGCGCGATCTGTTCGAGCTCGACGATGGACGTCTGCTGGCGTGGACCGACGAAGGCGCGTTGCTCACGATCGAGCCGGTCGTGGCATCGGGTGCAGCGCTGACGTTCTCCACTGCGTGCTCCGCATGCCACCGCATCGCAGACGGGTTCTCGCATCGCATGGGGCCGGACTTGCGCGGGTTGCTCGATCGCCCGGCCGCGAGTGCCGACAACTACACGGTCTACACGCCTGCGCTCAAGCAGCTCGGCGGCCAGTGGAATAAGCAACGGCTGAACGACTTCCTGCGCGATCCGCAGGGTATGGTGCCCGGCACTTCGATGGTGTTCCCCGGCATCGACGACGACCGGCAGCGTGCGGAGCTGGTCGACTACGTGATGGCGAAGAGCAAAGAGGGCGGACTCTAGCCATACTCGCCGCTCCGGGGCGCTGGCCCGCCACTTTCAACGGAGCACTCAATGCGACTCATCCCCGTGCTGTGCGCCTGCATCCTGGCGCTCTCGGTTGCTGGATCTGCTCATGCCGACACGCACGAGCAACTCACTCAGCAAGTGCGCGATGCCGAGAATGGGTTCGCCGCGACGATGGCCAAACGCGACTACCAGGCATTCGCCAGCTTCATCGCCGACGACGCGGTTTTCTTCGACCGGGAGAACACGGCGTTCCGCGGCAAAAAAGCAGTGGTCGACAGCTGGAAGGGACTCTACGAAAAGCCGGATGCGCCGTTCTCGTGGCGCGCGGAATCGGTCGAGGTCAGCGACTCCGGCACGCTCGCACATAGCAGCGGGCCGGTGTTCAACCGCAAGGGCGAGCGGGTGGCCACCTTCAATTCGGTCTGGCGGCGCGAGAGCGACGGCAGCTGGAAAGTGGTGTTCGACAAAGGCTGCGATGTTTGCAACTGCGCCAAGCCCGCGCAGTAGGCGCTATTTCGCGGCGCGATCCGGGAACTTCCCGAGAATGAGGCCGACTGCTTCGTTCGCCTCTTCTTCGCTGATTTCCTGGCCGTGCAGTCCGACCTCGACGGAGCCGCTCCAGATCTGCGCGTTCTGGGCGACGTCGACGATGTCGAGCGTCAATGTGCCGATCTGCTCCTTGTGACGGCCGATCGGCACGCCCACTCCGATGCCGCCGCGAACGCCGCCTGAGCCGCCGCCGACTCCGACACCGACGGTGGGCTTCCGCTTCTGCTGTTCCTGCGTCGGCAACAGGTAGGTGATGCGGCAATCCGGCTTGTCGGTCGACAGCGTGTAGCCCTTCGCTTCGAGCTGCTTCAGCGCTGCTGCGCGCACACGCTGCTCGCTGAACGAAGCGGCATCCGCGGAAACGGGATGCCAATCGAACGTCCGGCACTTCGCAAGATCCGCGTCACCCTTGTCGACGCGTACGGCGGAGCTTTGGGTGGTCGCGCAGCCGCTCAGCGTCAACAGCGCGGCGAACATGCATGCGATCAGGATGCGATTCGTCATCGTCGTCACTCCTTCGCCCCGACCGCGCGTGCGCTCGGCGCGTACTCATAGTGCCAGGGCTCGTTTGGCGACTGCAGCGGTCCGACGAAACGGGAGTCGCGCATCGCCGCCGCGAGCTTGCCCGCCCAGCCCTGCCGCTCCCACACCGAGCGCACCTTGGCGACTTCGGTCGGCGCAATGATCCGCTCGTTCTGCGTGATCTGAAAGTCGATCGCGCGCGAGCGCCCGTGCAGCGACAAGCCGGGCACGGCCAGCGGCGCTGCGCTCGGAACCGGGCGCCACTCGCGCAGAAAGTTCGCGAAGCGCACTGTCGCCCGAGCATCCGGGGTGGCGGGATATGACTTTGCCGACAGCTCGCGCACTGCGGCCTCCTGCAACCGCTCGGCAATGACGCCGACCGACGCGTTCGAGTTCCAGCGTTGCAGTTGCAGGTCGAGGCTGCGCGCGGTGGTGTTCGCGTAGAGCGAGTAGCCGGGATTCGCTGCTTCGAAGCGGGCGCGCACCGCGGCGATCTCGGCGAGCAGGTCGCGGTATTCCTGGCTGGACTCGTACGCGCGGATCTCCGCCGCCGACCAGCTCCAGCGCGAGCTCAGGTCTTTTCCCGCGCGCAGGTAGCCGCGCACTGCGAGCAGTTGTCGCGGCTTGCTGTCGATGCGCTCCAAAGCGTCTTTGGCGGCGGGAGCCAGATCGTGCGTGACGGCGAGCAGGTAGTCGTCCACTGCGGCGAACGCAGGCGCGGCCACGCAGTTGAGCAGAATGAATGCGAAGAGTGCGCGCAATGACTGTAGGTCGGGCTTTAGCCCGACAATTCGCGGAAGTCGGGCTGAAGCCCGACCTACAGCGCCGTCGTCGCGGGCGGCGCCTCTTTCTCGATGACGATCGAGCCCTTCAGCACCAGCGCGGCGATCGCGCCGATGGCTGCGAGCTGCGGCGCGAGCAGCGTGCCGACCACGCCGATCGTCAGCGGGATGTCGATGAGCACGCGGCCGTCGTCGTTCTTGATGACGACGCGGCGGATGTTGCCCTCGCGAATGATCTCCTTGATCTTCGCCAGCAGCGTGTCGCCGCTGAACTGGAACTCTTCGGAACGGGAAGTGGACTCGGTCATGGCAGGCTCCTGGTCTTCTGGTTGAAAGCGGCCAAGGCCCTTTCAACAACGCCGTCAAAAGGCGTGGCTTTTGCCGGCTACCCAATCAACTCTTTCAACTTGGCGTGGCCGGTTCTCGACATCGGCAATTTGGTGCCGTCGCTGAGAATTGCAAGCCAGCTGTCCTTGCCGTACAGGTCGATGCGCGCCAGCCGCTCGACGTTGAGAATGAACGAACGATGGATGCGCACGAAGCGCGCCGCATCCAGCTGGCTCTCCAGGTCGGCCATCGTCTGCTGCTTGCGCAGGCGCTTGCCGCCGCAGGAGAACGACAGGTAGTCGTCCTGCGCTTCGATGAAGTCGATGCGTTCGAGCGGCAGCACGTGCACGCGCCCTTCATGGCGAATCAGAATGCGTTCCAACGCACGGCCCGGCGGCCGCGCGGATACTGCGAGATCGTGCGCCGACGGCGCCGGCGTCTTGTTACGCAGGCGTTCTGCCGCACGCTCGACCGCGGCTGCGAGCCGCGGCGGCTCCACGGGCTTCAGCAGGTAGTCGACCGCGTGCACTTCGAATGCACGCAGCGCGAACTCGTCGTACGCAGTGGTGAAGATCACCGAGGGCGCTCGCTCGCCGAGCAGCTCCAGCACTTCGAATCCCGACAGCTTCGGCATCTGGATATCGAGAAATACCAGCTCCGGGTTCAGGTCCTCGGCGAGCTTCACCGCCTCGAAACCGTTGGCGGCCTCGCCGACGATCTCGACGCCGTCGATCTTCGCCAGGTGCTCGCGCAGGATGGAACGGGCCAGTGTTTCGTCATCGACTATCAGCACACGCACGTTGACTTCCCCTCATGCAGTAGCGCGCAGCTCGGCGGTCGCACCCGCGTATGGCAGCAGGATCGACACTCTGAATTTCTCGTCGGTGGCGTTGACGTCCACGCTGGCGCGATGACCGCACAGAGTCTCCACCCGCGAGCGCACGTTCACCAGACCGACGCCGGTGCCGCGCGACGCCGGCCGGTCCGGATCGCACGGGTTCTCGACCACCAGCTCCACGAAGCTCTCGCGGCGACGCGCCGTGACACACACTTCTCCGCCCTCGAGCAGGTGCGCGACACCGTGATGGACGGCGTTCTCGACCAGCGGCTGCAGGAACAGCGGCGGGACGGACACGTCGCACACGTCCTGAGCGATGTCGAATTTGGAGCGCAGCCGCTCGCCGAAGCGCACGCGCTCGATCGCGAGGAAAGTCTGCGCCAGCCCGACCTCTTCCGAGAGCGGAATCGACTGCTCGCGCCCCAGCGTCAGGCTCTTGCGGAAGAATTGCGCCATCAGAAAGCACATCTGGCGCGCGGCGGCAGTGTCGTTGCCGATCAACGCCGCGACGGAATTCAGGCTGTTGAACAGGAAGTGCGGATCGAGCTGCGCGCGTAGCGACTTCAGCTCGGCCTCGCGCGCCAGCACCTGCAGCTCGAGTGCGCGACGTTCCGCGTTGCGCGAGCGCTCGAACGCTCCAGCCAGGTAATGACCCAGCACTGCGAGCGTGATGCCGATCGCGCCGGCGAAGATCATCAGGCCGAGAATGCCGGCGGCGTCATCGCGGATGTCCGTGTCGTCGGGCAGCAGGTATTGCGCCCACACGTAAGCGATCGCGAGCCAGCTGAGCAGCGAGGCTAGTCCGACCGACACCCACATCACGACCATGCGCATGATCGGCGTATCGCCCGGCGGCATGGATTGCGCGAGATACCAGAAGGACAGTGAAATCATGCCGAGCAGCATCGCCATCGGAACCGCGAACTGCAGCGACCACACCGGCGGCGCACGCCCGCCGAAGATGAAGACCACCGTGAGCAGCAGCCCGAAGACGATCCAGACCGCGAGGTACAGGGCCAGTCGGCTGCGGCGTTTGAGAATGGGGTGCATGGAACGAAGCGATCAGTTCTTCACTTCGATTCCGCCCATCACGACCATGCCCTGCACGACCAGGGTCTTGGTCGGCACGACGCTGGTCGGACGGCGCTTGTCGACGTAGCCGCCGAGGAGCGTCGTGACCTTGCTGGTGACGGTCCAGTCCGGCGGCACGAAGATCTCGATGCCGCCCCAGAACGCGAACACTTCCACGTTGGCGCTGTCGCCTTCCATGCGCGCGTCAGCGAGGTCGAGCTTGATGCCGCCCATCACCGCCGTGAGGTCGGCGCCGCGGAACGGCCGCGAGACCGGCCGCAGCTCGCAGCCCGACATCAGCGCGAACGAGCGCACGAACTCGACGTGATCCTCGGCGCCTGAGATCTGTTTCGGTTTCGGCGGACCGTTGAGCGCGCGCCATACCAGCGAGCCGCCGACGAACAGCAGCAGGCCGGGCAGCAGCAGGTGCCACAGGCTGACGTGGATCCAGCCGATGCGGTCGAGGAAGATCCAGGAGCCGACGGTGATCAGCACCCAGCCCCAGGAACGACTGCGGCGATGATCCGGGCTGCGCACCATCGTCACGCCGACTGCGACCAGCGCCAGCGGCCACAGACTGCGCAGCACGTAGCGCGCCTCGAACCAGCCGAGATTGTCGGCAAGCAGGATCGCGCCGACGAAGACGATTACGACACCGACCACCAGCCGCGCCGAGATCAGCGGGTGATGACCGTGATCGGGTTTGTTGGCGACGGGGTGCTCTGGCCCGCCGGGACGCTGGGGCTCGTGATCGAAATCCATAGTGCTCACCCGCCGGAGGCGTCCGACGTGGGGCCGTGGCGCGCGCGGCCGGAGTCGCGGACCAGGAAGCTCAGTCCCGCAGCGATGACGAAGATCGGCCACGCCGTGCCCCAGCCAAGGCCGAACAAGTCGAACACGCCGACCAGGCAATACAGCCCGGTCGCCAGCAGCCAGATGCCGCCGGAGCGATCCAGGTGCCGGCTCGGCAACACCAGGCCCCACACGCCCAGCGCGATCAGCGGAACCGGAAAATAACGCCACCAGCCGAGCGGGATCTCGTAGCCGAGATTGACCGCCAGCATCACCCCGCCCAACGCGAGCAGGAACAGGCCCAGCACCAGGCGCGAGCGGCCCGCGTTTCGGTGCGGCTTCAGATCTTCCATCCAGATACTCCCGCCAGACGGGCGGTATTCAAGAGCATGCGCCGACGTTACGGAGCCGGCTATAGCCCTACCAGCGCCCACCGGTGAATGGCGGATTCGGACCGGTGAACCCCCTTGGGCGGTGAGGCCGTTAGACTTGCGTCATGACCCTGGAAACGCACGCTCGCTCCATCGCCCCCTTCTTGCTGGCGGCACTGCTCGCACTGACCGCGTGCGCCAGCCAGAGTCCGCAACGCGGGACAGCATCCGGTACCTCGGCTCGTGCGCCAACGGGTAACCCCGACGAGTTGGCGGGCGATGCCCTGCAGGCACTGTCCGACGGCGATAGCCAAGCGGCGTTAGCGGCGATCGCGCGGGCGAACCTGGTCGCACCGAATCGCCCCGACCTTGCCTGGCTGCACGCCCGCATCTGCATGATGTCAGCGGGCTGCGAATCGGAGCCGCTGGAGGCCCGCTTCCGCAAACTGGCGCCGGACAACGGCATCGTCTGGCTCGGACCGCTCGCACGCGCCCAGAGCCGGCACGACAAACGCGTCGAGGATCAGGTTCTCGAAGCGATGAGCCGTGCGCAGCGCTTCGACTTGTATTGGACCGGACTCGTGTGGCGGCTCAGCACGGCGCGCAGCGCGCGGACACCGCCGCCTAGTAATCCGAAGGAACCCGCTCAGCCGCTGACCCGGGCGCTGGATCAGACGACCGACGCACTGGCGAGCGCCGTCACGCCCGCGTTCAAACCGCTGAACGCTGCGTGCGCACTGGATCGCACGCAGGACCCTGTAACGCGCACGCGTTGCGAGAGAGTCGCGCAAGCCATGCAGGGCAGCGATACGACACTAGTCGAAGCCATCGGTCTCGGTATTGGGCAGCGTCTCGCGACGCCTGCCTCGCCCACCGCCTCGGTGCTCGAGGAGCGTGGTGCGACGCTGAGCTATCGCAGCCAGGCTGCTGGTGCGGTGGTGCGTTCGCAGGTGGAGCGCGAAAGGTTTTCCACGCAGCTGATCGAGCTCATGAAGAAACTGCCGCGCGAGCAGGACGTCTCGGTGGCGATCCTGCGTTGGGCCGGCGAGCCGTTGCTGCCCGCGCAGTGACTCAAGCCGCCGCCTGGCGCTCCGGCTGCTCGCCCAGCGCCTGACCCAGGTCGGCCAGCAGCTGGTTGAGCTCGCCCGCCATCAGCATGAAGTCGATCTCGAACTGCTCCTGCGCGGCGCGCTGTTCGTTTTCCTGTGACTGCTGCGGCGCGGAGTCCTTGTCGATGTCGAGGAACTCCACGCGCTTGATCAGCAGCTTTTCGGTCAGCACGAACGAGATCCGGTCGTTCCACGTCAGGCCGAGGCGCGTCGCGTACATGCCCGCGGTCAGGTGCTGGCGGATTTCGCGCGCTTCGAGCGGATAGCGCGTGTAGCGGATGGTCGCCTTGGTCTGGTCAGCGGCCTGCAGCTCCAGATCCTGATCGATCGTGAAACGCAGCGGCGCATCGCCCAGCGCCAGCCACGCGCCCATCGACGCGGACGGCGAACGCTCGGTTTCGAGCAGCTGCACCGCCAGGCTCCCCAGAGTGTCGCGCAGCGTTTCGATGAGTTCGTCAGCTCGCGGTCCGCCGGCGGCGTCTACGACCAGCCAGCCGTGCGCGGGATCGATCCATGCGCGCGTGACGCGCCGACGAGTGAGTGCACGGGCCCGCAACTCTTCCAGCACGCGTTCTTTGAGCTCGCGCATCTGCCGGCGGCCGACGGGAAAGCCCTGCTGCTCTTCGATCACCTTGGCGCGATCGGCAGCGACTTGCCGGACGATCGACGCCGGCAGCAGCTTCTGCTCGACGCCGAGAGCGATCAGGTGATGCCCGTGTGTCGTGTGCACGAAGCGCTGCGCCTCGCTTGCATGCACCCAGCCGCGACTTTGCATGTCGAAGCTGCCACACGGCTGCAGCGAGCGCTGTGAGAGCTTCTCTTCCAGCTCAGCAGGAGCAACCGACCAGTCGGCCGGCAGACGATAGATGACCAGATTCTTGAACCACATCGGAGGCGGCGCGCAAAAAACGCGAAGTATACGGACTGCGCCCGCCTCGACCAGTCCTTGCATTCGTCGCGAAGATTCCGTCCGCTTCGCAGCTACGGACTTCGGTCGAATACCTGTCGCTAGCTCTTTCAATCAGAACGGAATCGCCGAATTCGTGAGTGCGAAAACCGTTCGCGTCGAGCGCGCGATCTGCGCGGCGCAGGACCGGTTCGTCGGCGAAGGCGTGCAGCAAGTCGTAGTGGCTGGTGCCAGGCTCGTGCGTGCCGGACAGAATTGCGTCGACGACGCGCAGCTGCGTCTGCGCGCCAATGCGCTGGTCCGCGACGTCGTTGCCCGCGACCACAGCGCCGAAACGCGCAGCCGAATGTTCGAGCGCGCGCACGACAGTGGTACCGATGGCGATTACACGCCGGTCCTCGCGACATGCACGACGCAAAGCCTGCTCCGTCGCTGCTGGAATGCGATAAGGCTCGTCGAAAGGCAGCAAGCGATCGAGCGCTGCATCGCCCGTCGACGAAATTCCCGCCGCGTGCGTGACCGTCGCGAACACGATGCCCTTCGCTGCGAACGCCGCTAGCAGCTGCCAATCGACAGCGAATCCGGCGGACGGCGGCTCATACGCGACGGGCTGCGCCGCGATTGGCGTCCACACGTCCCACAGCTGCAACGCCTGCGGCATGTGTGCGTACTGGATCGGTCGACCGTGTCGCGCCAGTCCCGTCCAGACCTCGGCCGCGGGATTCTCGAAGCGCATCGCGATCAAGCGCGGATGTCCGAGCAGCTCTTCGACGATGGCGATGAGCGGTCCGAATCGAATTCTTTCGCCGGCATCGAGCGGCGGCGGCAACGCGCGATCCTCGGTGCGCGTGCGATGGTCGCCCGCGCCGAAGACGATGGCGTGAAAGCGCAGCACGTCGGCGGACGCGAGCGAATCGCGTGCTGCGAGCCGCACCTCGACTTCCGCGCCCGTCGGTAAATGAATGCCGCGGAGGCTTGCTGGCAACGTCGCGGCATCGTTCGCAATCACGACGTCGCCGGGCCGCAGCAGATCGACGAGCGAAGTGCGCAGCACGCTGCGGATGCGGCCCGCCGCGTCCACGTATAGGAGCTTCGCGTCGGCGGAGCGTTGAACGGGCTTGTCCGCAGCGATCACGATGCGAGCCTCACCGCGGCTCGGATACTTGGCAAGAGATCCGCAATGGCGTCCGCCAGCTCGACCGCCGCGACTCCCGGCTGCTTCAAGGTTGCGCGGTCGGCATCCGGCACGGCCAGCGCGTGCATCGGCGTATCCATGTCGCCTGGATCCAGGGCCAACAGCTTCACGCCGTGCGGCGACATTTCCTCGTTCCAGATGCGCGTCATGTGAGCGAGCGCCGCTTTGCTGGAACCGTATGCGCCCCAACGTGCGTACGCGTTCACCGCCGCGTCGCTCGATATGTTGAGCACTACGCTGCCGCGACCCTCGCGAGCGGACGCTGCCAGCGAGCCGAGCAGCGCTTTCGTCAGACGGAACGGTCCGAGCACGTTCGTCACGAGCGCGCGTTCGAAGTCTTCGCACTCGGTATCGCCGAGCAGTGCGAGTGGCGTCGGCCCGAGATCGGACGCATTGTTGACTAACACATCCAGGCCGCCGAGCACTCCGGTCGCTTGCAACGCGATGCGATGAATGTCTTCCTTCTTTGCGATGTCGCCGACGATCCCATGCGCGCCGTACTCACGTGCCACGGCCGCGACGCGCTCGGCCGTCCGAGCGACGAACGCAACCCGCGCGCCGCGCAAGGTCAACTCGCGCACGAGTGCGAGCCCGAGTCCCGAAGTACCGCCGGTGATCAACGCGCGCGCCGATTGCATGTCGGTTTGCATGTGTGCTCTCCTGTGTGAAACCCGATCTGACAGACAAGATTAGAGACGGTCCCGAGCAAACCAACCGCCATGTCCAGCGCAATGGCGGAATGTCGCCAGCGCGGACATCCGACCCGGACTTGCAACCTATGGATCGACCCGAGCTCGTCGCAGCACACCTCGCGCGCAATCTCGTTGCGCTCCGCCACGTGCGCAATCTCACTCAAGGCGCATTGGCGAAGTCGGCCGGCGTGCCGCGCTCGACGATTTCGAATCTCGAATCGAGCAGCGGCAACCCGTCGCTCACGGTTCTCGTCAAGGTCGCGAGCGCGCTGGGCGTGCCGCTCGACGAGTTGCTCGCGTCGCCGCGCGCGAAGGTGCGCAAGTGGCAACGTGATGAGATCGTGAGTCGGAACGCCGGCCGCGGCGTCACTTTGCGCTCGCTGATTACCGAGCGTGTGCCGGACGAGCTGCTCAACATCATGGAGTTCGCGCCCGGCGCTTCGATGCGCGGCTCGCCGCATCTGCCGGGCACGCGCGAGTTCTTCACGTGCCTCGCGGGCGAGGTCACGATTTTCGTCGCGGGCGATCGCTACGATCTCGCGGCCGGCGACGTGCTGGCGTTTCCCGGCAACGTGCCACATTCGTACAAGAACGCGGATGCCCATCGCGCCGCGCACGGCGTCTCGGCAGTGATCCTCGCCAAGACCGGGGTGTGAGGGGTAGAGTCAGTCGGCCAGAGAACTCAAAGGGAGAAGGACGATGATCGGTTACATCACGCTCGGCACCAACGACATGAAACGTTCCGCTGCGTTCTACGACCAGCTGCTCGCCGAGGTCGGCGCGAAGCGCGTGATGGAGCAGGACACGTTCATCGTGTGGGGCAACAGCCCGACTGCAGCGGCCCTGTCGGTGACGAAGCCGTTCGACGGCAAGCCGGCGACGGTCGGCAACGGCGTGATGGTCGCGCTGGCAGTAAAGGAGCGGGCGCAGGTGGACAAGCTCTACAAGAAAGCGCTCGAGCTCGGCGCGAAAGACGAAGGCGCCGCCGGCCCGCGCGGCGAAGGCTTCTACGCCGGCTACTTCCGCGACCCCGACGGCAACAAGCTCGAATGTGTTCTGCATGACCTGAGTCAGGCTGAAGCCTGACCCACGAGGCAATAGCCTGGCTCTTTGTGGGTCAGGCTTCAGCCTGACACCTTCAGCACGAGCTTCCCCAGGTTCTCACCCCGGAACAGCTTCAGCAGCGTGTCCGGAAACGTCTGCAGCCCCGTGACGATGTCCTCGCGCGTCTTGAGCTTGCCGGCCGCGAGCCAGCCGCCCATCTCGCGCATCGCTTCGGGATAACGGCTCGCGTAGTCGAACACCAGCATGCCGGTCATGCTCGCGCGATTCACGAGCAGTGACATGTAGTTCGCCGGGCCGCGGACGCCGGTCGTGCTGTTGTACTGGGAGATCGCGCCGCAGATCACGATGCGCGCGTGGCGCGCGAGTTGCGTGAGCACGGTATCGAGAATCTCGCCGCCGACGTTGTCGAAGTACACGTCGACGCCGTTCGGGCAATGCTGGCGCAGCGACTTCTTCACGTCGTCGGACTTGTAGTCGATTGCGGCATCGAAGCCGAGCTCGCGCACCAGGTAGTCGCACTTCTCGCGGCCGCCGGCGATGCCGACTGCGCGACAGCCTTTGATCTTCGCGATCTGCCCCACGACCATGCCCACCGCGCCGGCAGCGCCGGAAACGACGACCGTCTGACCCGGCTGCGGCTTGCCGACATCGAGCAGGCCGAAGTACGCAGTCATGCCCGGCATGCCCAACGTGCCGAGATACACGGGAAGCGGCGCGAGGCGCGAATCGACTTTCGTCAGGATCTTGCCGTCGACGGTCGCATATTCCTGGATGCCGACGGTGCCGTAGACGTGGTCGCCCTGTTTGAATCCAGGATGCCGCGACTCGACCACTTCGCCGACGCCGCCCGCGCGCATCACTTCGCCGATCTGCACCGGCGCGATGTACGACTTGCCTTCGTTCATCCAGCCGCGCATCGCGGGATCGAGCGAGAGGTACGCGATCTTCACCAGCACTTCGCCTTCGTTCGGCGTGCGCACCGGCTCTTCGGTGTAGTTCCAGTCGCTCGTCTTCGGCAGGCCGACCGGACGGGCTGCAAGGCGGAACTGATGATTCAATGTCGTCACGGCGGCGCTCCCCTGATCTCTGGTGCTCGCCGTGAGCATAGCGGCTCTAGCCTTGTGGTCGAAAGCGGCCAAGGCCCTTTCGACAACGCCGTCAAAAGGCGTGGCTTTTGCCGGCTATAGATAAGACAGCCACCAATCGTCGCGCCGGCGCTTCAGCGCAGCGAACCACCGACACGCCGGATACAGCGTGGCGAGCGCGAGCGCCCACGCGAGATAGACGACCGGCAATGCGAAGCCCCACTGCTGCGGCACCTTCATGACGTCGCCGCCGAGCAGCGCTGTGCCGTAGCCCATGGCGAAGGCGATGATGCCTGCGGCCAGATGCGCGAGCGCGATGTGCATCACGTAGAAGAACAGCGGCACGCGCCCGAACGTTCGCAACACTTCGCTGAACTTGCCGCGCGCGGCTTCGAACGCAGCCAACAACAACAGTCCGGTTCCCAGCGTGAGCAGCAGGTAAAGCAGCGACGGCGGATATTTATGGACGTTCACGAATGACAACAGCGTCTGCAGCGTCGTGCCCTGCAATGACCATTCCGTCGGATCGCCGTACAAGTTCGTCATCCGTAACAACACGAACACTGTGAGCGATGCCGCGCCCATGCTGATCAACCACTGCTTGCGCTGATGTGGCTCGATGTCGAACAGCGTGCCGAGGCAATAGCCGAGGCTCATGACCGCAATCCATGGAAGCAACGGATACGCGACGAAAGCGTGCGGGATCGGTCCCGAAACATGCAGCAGCGACCACAGCGGCGCCCATGCGCCGAGACTTTGCGGCTCGATGCCGTCGAGCAGGTTGTGCCCGCAGATGATCACGATGCTGAAAACAGCAATCGTGCGCAGGGGCAGGTGAACGAGCACAGCGAGCACCATCATGGAAACGCCGATCGCCCAGATCACCTGCAGGAACAAGCCGTTGTCATAGCGCACGTTGAACGTCCAGACGAGGCTCATCAACGTGACTTCGAGCACGACCAGCCACAAGCCGCGTGTGAACAGGAACCCGCTTAGTTGCGCGCGCGTGCAATGTCGCCCGGTGAGATACGCGCTGACGCCTGCGAGCAGTACGAACGTCGGCGCGCAGAAGTGCGTGACCCAGCGAGTCAGGAACAAAGGCGCGTCGGTCTGCGACAGGTCCAGTGGATCGAAACGCACGTCGGTGAAGAAATCGCGGACGTGATCCAGCGCCATCAACACCATCACCAGGCCGCGCAGGACGTCGATCGACGCTACACGCGTGGCCGCATGCGTTGTTGCGGATGCGTGCGCGACCGATGCGGAAACGACGCCTTCGAGCCTGGCGGACATTGCAGGGCTTTCCTCGCTGGAAAGCCCTGACGGTAGGTTAGCGACGCCTGAGCACTAACTAACGTAGGTCAGAATGTAGGTCGGGCTTTAGCCCGACTTCTCATTGCAGGTCTTCCTCATCCTCATCGTCCGTCCGGCTCTCATTGTCCGCATCATCCTCGTCGCCGCAGTCCGGCCCGAGCCAGCGGCCTTGCAACTGCGACTTGACCTTCATCGCATCCTTGGCGTCGCCGAGTTGCAGGTCGAGCGATCCGGTCATCGTTTCCGGTGTCGGTGTCGTGATGCGCAGGACGCCAGTGCCCTTGTATTCGCCAGTGCACGACAGACGGACTTCCTGCGTCGTGCGCGTCGTACGCACCACGGTCTGCGTGCAGTCCTTGGAGTCGCCGACGTCGAATGGCTGCTCTGGCTTCCTGCTTCGTAATGCACTCGCGCTCCGTGTCGGTTTGCGGACCCTTCTCCGTCTCTTTCTTGAAAGCCGTTTCCATCGCCGCGCGCTGCTCGGGCGTTACTTTGTCCTGCCATTCCTTCGGCATCGGCGGAATGCCGCTGATCTGGTGCGTCGACGTGATCTCCCACAGTCCTGGCTTGACGTCGAGCTTGTCCGCGGCGAGCGCGAGCGGCGCGACGCACCAGCAACCGAGCAGAACGATTCGCGTGCACAGGGTCTTCATCGAGCGGCTCCCGGTTATGCGTTCGTGGGCGGGATTGTGGCGGAAATCCTCACGGAACGCTGCCCCGGCACGCCGCGTTCCGTTACGTGGGTACCCGCAAGCTTTCCACCTACCGCCGCAAGCGCGATTTCACCAAGACTGCCGAGCCGAGCGGCACGCTCCCGGTGAAGCCTTCGAAGCAGCTGCGCTACGTGATCCAGAAGCACGCCGCACGCCGGCTGCACTACGACCTGCGCCTGGAGCTCGACGGCGTCTTCAAGTCCTGGGCCGTAACGCGCGGCCCTTCGCTCACTCCGCAAGACAAGCGACTCGCAGTCGAAGTGGAGGACCATCCGCTCGACTACGGCGACTTCGAAGGCACGATACCGAAAGGACAGTACGGCGGCGGCACAGTGCAGCTGTGGGATCGCGGCTTCTGGCAGCCTGCTCGGCGACCTTTCGGCCGAAGCGCAATTGCGCAAGGGCGAGCTGAAGTTCGTGTTCGCGGGCGAGCGGTTGCAGGGCAGCTGGGTGCTCGTGCGCATGAAGAGCGATCGCGAAGGCGGCAAGCGCACGAACTGGCTGCTGATCAAGCATCGCGACGAATTCGCGCGCGATGCTGCGGCTACGCAGA
This sequence comes from uncultured Gammaproteobacteria bacterium, assembly GCA_963838635.1. Classification (GTDB taxonomy): domain Bacteria; phylum Pseudomonadota; class Gammaproteobacteria; order Steroidobacterales; family Steroidobacteraceae; genus Steroidobacter. Next base: position 175,651 of record CAWISC010000012.1, read on the forward strand.
AAATGATCGATGAGGACGCCTCGGTCGCCTCCGGGCGCACGATGAGCGAGATCGCGGCGGGCAAGGGCCGCGCACCGAAGCCGTTCATGCTCGAATCGCGCAAGCTGGCGCGCGCCGATGCGATATGGAACTCGAAGGAGTCAGCTGCCGCGGACGAAAAGGAGCCGACGGCGCAGAAGAAAGCGTCGAGGAGCTCGAGACCGAGGCGCTCCAGGAAGTCCGCTGCGAAAGTGCCGGACTTCATCGAACCGGAGCTCTGCAAGCTCGTCGAGCAACCGCCGAGCGGCGACGAGTGGGCGCACGAGGCGAAGCTCGATGGTTATCGCATGCAGCTGCGCGTCGCGGATCACGAGGCAACGCTGAAGACGCGCAAGGGTCTCGACTGGACCGGCAAGTTCCAGCCGATCGCCGACCTCGCGGCCAAGCTCCCCGACTGCATCATCGACGGCGAGGTCGCGGCACTCGATGCGAACGGTGCGCCGGATTTCTCGGCGCTGCAGGCCGCACTGTCGGAAGGCAACGTGGACGATCTCGTGCTGTTCGCATTCGACCTGCTGCATCTCGCTGACAAGGATCTGCGCGAACAACCGCTGCGCGAGCGCAAAGCGCTGCTGAAGAAACTGCTCGCGTCGCAACGTCTGCGCTCGACCAGCCTGATCCGCTACGTCGATCACTTCGAAGCGCCTGCCAACGCAGTGCTGGAATCGGCGTGCCGGATGAACCTGGAGGGGATCATCTCCAAGCGCCTCGATGCGCCGTATCGTTCGGGACGCAGCGGCGACTGGACCAAGGCGAAATGTCGCGCCGGCCACGAGGTCGTGATCGGCGGCTGGACGCGTGAAGGCGGCCATCTGCGCTCGCTGCTCGTCGGCGTGCATCGCGGTTCGCAGCTCGTCCCCGTCGGTCGGGTCGGCACGGGATTCGGCCGCGACAAGGCGAACTTGCTCATGAAGCGCCTCAAGCCGCTCGCGAGCGACAAGAGTCCGTTCACCGGCCCGAACGCGCCGCGCGGCGGGCGAGATGTGCAATGGGTCAAACCGCAGCTCGTCGCAGAGATCGAGTTTGCCGGCTGGACAGGCTCGGGCAACGTGCGCCAGGCTGCTTTCAAAGGCCTGCGCGAAGACAAGCCTGCGCGGGACGTCGTTGCGGAGCGGCCCGCCGACGCGGAGGAAACGGAAGTGAAGAAACCTGCACCGAAGCGCTCGCGCGGCAGCACGCAGAAGGCGGACGTCGCTGCAAACGTCGTGATGGGCGTGCCGATTTCCAAGCCCGACAAGCCGCTGTGGCCGCAAGCGAACGGCGCTGCACCGATCACCAAGCTCGATCTCGCGCGCTATTTCGAAGGCGTCGGCGAGTGGATGATGCGGCACCTCGAGGGACGCCCATGCTCGATCATCCGCGCACCCGACGGCATCGGCGGGCAGCGCTTCTTCCAGCGTCATGCGATGAAGGGAACATCCAATCTGCTGACGTTGACGCGCGTGACCGGCGATCACGAGCCGTACCTGCAGGTCGATCGCATCGAGGGACTGGCAGCGCTGGCGCAGAGCGCGGCCATCGAGCTCCATCCGTGGAACTGCGAGCCGTACCAGCCGGACGTGCCGGGGCGGCTGATCTTCGATCTCGATCCGAGCCCGGAGGTCGGTTTCGACGCGGTGATCGCCGCGGCACGCGAGCTCAAGGAGCGGCTCGAAGCGCTCGGCCTGGTCGCGTTCTGCAAAACCACGGGCGGCAAGGGGCTGCATGTCGTAACTCCGCTCGCACCGGCTAAGCGCAGCAAGCTCGGCTGGCCCGAGGCGAAGGCGTTCGCGCAGGCGTTGTGTGCACGGATGGCCGAAGACCATCCCGATCGTTATCTGATCAACATGGCGAAGAAGCAGCGCACCGGCCGGATCTTCCTCGACTACCTGCGCAACGACAGGCTGTCGACCGCGGTCGCGCCGCTGTCGCCGCGATTGCGCGAAGGTGCGCCGGTGTCGATGCCGCTGCGCTGGCCGCAGGTGAAGGCTGGACTCGATCCGTCGCGTTTCACGATGCACACAACGCCGTCACTGCTCGCAAAGAGCAAGGCCTGGGAAGACTACTGCGAAGCGGTGCGTCCGCTGGAGCCGGCGATCCGCAAGCTCGTCGGTTCGCAACCGAAGCGCTCGCGCTCTTCGGCGGACACTCACGCGCGCGCGTAAGATGCGCTCGTGCACCTTCGAACGACTGCAGCCACCCTGATCGCCCTCCTCTGCTGCGCGCTCCCGTCGATTGCAGCCGCGGACATCGACAAGGGAGTAAATGCGATCCGCTCGCGTGGCTGCGACAACAAGGCCGGTGTGCGCAATGCGCTGCGCCGGACCCGCGGGCTCGACGAGGTCGCACGCGTCTGGTCGAAGGGCGGACGCCTGCACGCTGCGATCGACAAGACCGACTACCGCATCGCCAATTCCTCTTCGATGAAGATCGAGGGCGCGAAGGACGAGCGCGCGCTGCTGCAGATTATTGCGAGCAACTATTGCGAGATCGTGCTGAATCGGGAGTTCACCGAGATCGGGGTTTACGAGCGCGGTAATACGGCGTGGGTCGTGGTGGCAGCGCCGCTCACGTTGCCGACGGCGGATGACATGCCGAAAGTCGCTGCGCGCGTGCTCGAACTGATCAATGAAGCGCGCTCGAAATCGCGCAAGTGCGGATCGCGCGCGTTTCCGCCGGCTCCACCGCTCACGCTCTCGCCGCTCCTCTCGCGTGCGGCTCTCGCGCATGCAAAGGACATGAGCGCCCATAAGCTGTTCGAGCATCGCGGTTCCGACGGCAGCAAGCCTGCGGATCGAGTGCTGCGCGCCGGTTATGACTGGGCCGCGGTGGCTGAAAACATCGCGCTGGGCGCTGCGACCGCAGAAGTCGTCGTGCAGGGCTGGCTCGACAGTCCCGGCCATTGCGTCAACATCATGGGTGCGCAGTACCGGGAGATGGGTCTCGCCTACTTCACGGACTTCGCGCGCAAGGGCGATATCTACTGGGCGCAGACGTTCGGGACTCAGAAGCGAAAATAAAAAATCCTCCCCCGGTTGCCCGAGGGAGGACTCGGACGCGCCGCATTACTCCTGCGTTTCGTCCTGCTTGGGCTCGACACCCGCCGCAGCATTGGCAGCGGCAGCAGCGTCCGCAGCCACACCTCGGCGCGAGGCGGAAGCGCGGCCCGAAGCCGAGCCGTCTGCGTCGCCGGTGACGCGGTCGAGCTGCGACGCGCCATTGCCGCTCAGGCTCGGCGCCAGCTCCAGACTCTTCTCATCCTGCTGCGGCGACTCGGAAGTCGAGCCGAGAGCCGTGCCGTGGCTTGCCGCAGCTTCAGTCGCGCTCGACACCGTGGTCGTGTCCAGCTGTGAAGCCGTCGAGCTCACGACGTTCGCACTCGCGTTGCGTGCTTTTCCAGCTCGCGTCGCGACCGGTCGCGACACTCGATTCGGCGCGATTGCGGACGTTCGTGCCGAGGTTGCGCGCACGGCCGGTCGTCTGATCAGCCGCACCGCGCGTGCGCTCGATCATCGAACCGGTGTCGAGCTCGCCGCCGAGTGTGCCGTTCGCGTTGCCGTTGCCGAACACACTCGTGTCGCGCAGCCCGCCGCCGAGCGCGCCGTTCACCGCACCGCCGACGCTGCCGCCGAGCACCTGAGCGTGCGCAGCCGAGCAAGCGAGGACCGCAAGGATTGCAGCAGTGCTGAAAGTCTTACGCATGTTCATGGTCATTCCTCCATCACGACCGCAGCCTGTCTGCGGCCTTTGAGAGGAATACGAGCGGGCGCAGCGATTTCTTCCCGAAGAGTCCACGCGGAAATATTTGACGTAATCACGGGAGTCGGGCTGAAGCCTGCTGCGCAAGGATGCGCGAATGCCGCGAGCGCAGGATGCGCTGGAGTGGCCGACCTACAGCGAGATCAGGCGACGGGCGCAGCTCGTCGCCGAGCAGCCCGTTGCCGTAGACCTTGTCGGGACCGCGCACGCCGAGGTCGACGGCCTGCGACGTCAACGCGGCGATTACCGAATCCGCGCGCGCACGGTCGATCTGGATGAGCTGGCGTGCGAACAAACCTGCCGCGATCGGCGCAGCGAACGACGTACCGCGCACCAATGCGAATTCCGCATTGAGCCCTGCAGCCGCCATGTCGGCGCCGGGCGCTGCGAAGTCGACGTGCTTGCCGCGACACGCTTCGATCAGCACGCGGCGACGCGCATCCACCGCCGTGACGGCGACGACTGCAGGATACGCGGCCGGGTACAACGGCGGCGCACCGGGCCCGTCGTTCCCGACCGCTGCCACCACGATGTGGCCGCGCGCGGTGACGAGCCTGATCAATTGTTCGAGAAGTCCGTTCGCCGGACCGACGAGACTGATGTTGATCACGGGCACCCGCTCGCGCGCCAACCACGCGAACGCGTCAGCCACTGCGTCGACAGCGCCGCCCGTCGCGAGGCCGCAGTACACATCTGCGGAATAGAGCTCGGCGCCCACAGCAACGCCGTTGAAGTGCTCGGTGTGGCCCACCAGAAGCGACGCGACAGCCGTGCCGTGCGTGTTCGGCACGCCGCCGCCGACGCAGCCGTGCTCGTGAATCGACACGTCGCGAAAAACCGGATGATTGCGCTGGACACCGCCATCGATCAGCCCGATTCGCGCTCCTTTCGCAGGCGACATCGGCGTGACTGAGCCCGCGACTGGCGCTTCGGCCGCACCCTCCGCGACCGCGCCGCTGTCCAGATAGACGTGATTGAAGTCGTAGATGCCGCCTGGATCGAGCTGCCGCAGCCGCTGCAACGCCCGGCGCGTCGACATTCCGGTGGGCGCTTGCAGGACGACGATCGTCGCGTCGAGCCCTTCCAGCGTTCGCGTCCGGCCGACATTGAAGCCTTCTGCACGCGCGGTCTCGAGTGCCGCAGGCGAAGGCGAAAGGGCGACCACTTCGTTGCGCAGGATCGGCGCGCCTCGCGGATCGGTTTCCAGCCCGGCTCGATTGGTCCGCAGCAGCTGACGAATGCGCAGCCGCCGCACCTCGCGCAACTGCTGCGGATCGGCTGCGCGCAGCGTGTCGTTGACCGTGCGGTTCAGCTCGTCCGTGGGCAGGCCCGGCACGGTGGGCAGCTGCACGGGCGGCAGGATCTGGCCGAACGCCGACCCGGCAAAGCCGAGCAGCAGGCACAGCGACAGCTGCAATGACTGAAATGGAGCGCGCTTCATGGCGGGTCTATTGAGCCTCCGTAGACTATACGATACGCGCCGGTGCAATCTTCCGCGCCGCAGGGGATCACGTTGGGAAGAAAAGACCAGGCCCAGCCGTATATATGAGTCAAGAGGAGCAGGTACGCCGTCAGCTCGTCGAGCTGCTGCCGCGGCTGCGCCGCTTTGCGCGCACCATCGCCCGCAACGTGCACGACGCCGACGACCTGGTGCAGCTGGCGATCGAGCGCGCACTGCTGAAGCACGACCAGTGGCAACCGGAGCTGAAGTTCGACGGCTGGATATTCGGAATCATGCGCAACGCCTGGATAGACGAAGTTCGCTCGCGCGCGCGCCGCGACCGTATTTTTGCGCCGGAAGAAGCCGGCGTGACCGTGGGTCACGACAGCAGCGAAAGCCAGGTGCGCCTGCTCGCCGTGCAACGCGCTGTCGCTGAACTCCCTGAGGAACAGCGCCTGGCTGTCGCGCTGGTGCTGGTCGAAGGACTCTCGTACAAGGAAGCGGCTGACGTGCTCGAAGTGCCGATCGGCACGCTGACGAGCCGGCTCGCGCGTGGCCGCGAAGCGTTGCAAGCAGCTCCTGAGCGATCGTCCCGGAGAGCGATCATGAAGTTCCCGCCGGAAACCTTGATGGCCTACGCCGACGGTGAGCTCGATGCGCAGACGCGTCGCGCGATCGAAGCCGAAATGGCCGTCGATCCGCAGGTCGCGCAGGAAGTCGAGCGGCATCGCGCGATGCGCAGCGAGGTAGGCGGCGCATTTGCCGGCGTGCTCGACGAGGCGGTGCCGGACCGATTGCTGCGCGCGGCCAAGAAATCGCCAGCGAACTCGAGCGCACAACCGCGCCGACGGTGGTCATGGCCCGAGTGGACCTCGATTGCGGCCAGCCTGTTGATCGGCATTCTGGCCGGGCGCGCGATGCTGCAGCCGCAGAGCGAAAGCAGGCTCGTCGCAGCGGGCAGCGACGGGCGCGTCGTCGCCGGCGGTGCACTCGCGCAGGCGCTTTCGGAGCAACTCAGCTCGCAGGATGCCACCGAGATCGACATAGGCCTGACCTTCCGCAGCAGATCCGGCGAGTACTGCCGCACCTTTGGCGCGCGCGCCTCGAACCCGGTAGTCGGCTTCGCCTGCCGCGATGCCGAGACGTGGCGCATCGACATGCTCTCGACTGCGCCTCGTGCGGAGGCCGGCGGCGCCTATAGAATGGCGAGCACACAGTTGCCGGCGCCCGTCGTTCAGGCCATTGCGGAGCGGATGCAGGGCGAGGCACTCGATGCCGACGAAGAAGCCATCGCGCGCCAGCGTCGCTGGCGGGACTAAATGGAAGAAGAACTCGAACCTGCTGGCAGTGAGCCGCGCCGGCGATTCCGTAAGCGCTGGGTAGCCTGGGCACTGCTCGGGTTGTGGGCCAGCGTCGGCGTGTGGAACACGACGAAGCCGATGCCCGGCGGCACGAACGTCAGCACGTCGCCGGCGCTCGTGCCGGTTACCGATGTCCAGTTCCTGTACGACCTCACTCGCATCCCGCCGCAGGGCGGCGAGCTGATCTACGAGCAGCGGATCTTCGACGAAGTGTTCCGCATCGTCGACGAGGCGCGCTCGTTCATCGTCGCCGACTTCTTCCTGCTGAACGAGCACATGGGCGCCGCCGGCGGTGCGCATCGCCCGCTGAGCCGTGAGCTGGTGCAGCGGCTGATCGCGCGCAAGCAGGCAGTGCCGAGCCTTTCGGTCCTGCTGATCACCGATCCGATCAACGACGTCTACGGCGGCGCGCCTTCATCTGCGCTGGCCGAGCTGCGGAACGCCGGCGTCGATGTGGTGGTGACCGACCTCGAGCCGCTGCGGGACTCGAATCCGGCGTACTCGTCGCTGTGGCGCATGCTGCTGCAGTGGTGGGGCAACTCCGCCTCCGGCGGCGGCACGATGAATCCCTTCACCAGCGACGGCTCGAAGATCACGCTGCGCAGCTGGCTCGCGTTGCTGAACTTCAAGGCGAATCACCGCAAGCTGATCGTCGCGGATCGCGAAGACGGCACGCTCGCGGCGCTGGTCACCTCGGCGAATCCGCACGACGCGAGCAGTGCGCACTCGAACGTGGCATTGCGCTTCACCGGCGCGCTCGCCAGCGACATCGTCGCGAGCGAGATGGCGATCGCGCGCTTCTCCGGCTGGCGCGGACATATTTATGCGGCCGGCGCCGAGGACGAGCCGTCGGCGGATCCGCTAGGTATCGCGTTGTCGTTCATCACCGAGGAAGCGATCCGCCGACACTTGATCGACGCGATCAGCGGCACGCGCAGCGGCGATGCGGTGAGCATCGCGACGTTTTATCTGGCAGATCGCAAAGTGCTGGGCGCGTTGCTGGACGCGGCGGATCGCGACGTGCGCGTGCGCCTCATCCTCGATCCGAATCGCGACGCGTTCGGCCGCCAGAAAGACGGCGTGCCGAACCGGCCTGTCGCGAACGAGTTGGTCACGCAGAGCGGCGAGCAGATCCAAGTGCGCTGGTATCGCACGCACGGCGAGCAGTTCCACACCAAGATCGCGATGATCCGGCGCGGCGACCGCTTCGTCGCATCGCTCGGCTCGGCCAACCTCACCCGCCGCAACATCGGCAACTACAACCTCGAAGCGAACGTCGCGATCGAAGCCCCAGCCGACTCGCAGCTCGCGATCGAGATGATGGGTTACTTCGACCGCCTCTGGAACAACGACGGCCCGCCCGGAACGGAGTACACGGCGGTGTTCGGGGCGTTTCGCGATGAGGATAGAGCGAAGTACTGGCGGTACAGGCTGATGGAGGCTACGGGGTTGAGCACCTGGTAGGCAGCGCAGTCCAGGCACATTGAGTTGCGGAGTCGGGCTGAAGCCTGCTGCACATGGCTGCGCAATGGCGCGGAGTCAGGACGCTGAAGCCCGACCTACAGCGACCTACAAGTTGGTGCCTTCGGTCTTCACCTTGCTCGTGTCGGTGGCGACTGCGGCGGCGGTTTTCTGCGCAAGCTCCAGCACCACTTTGTGGGAGGCGGTTTCGAATGCGGCGGCGACCTCGCTCAAGCGGTTGTCGGATGCTTTGCTTTGCGCGGTCGCGGCGAATGTCTCGACCAGTTGGCGGTCGGTGACGCGGATCAGGCGGCCGAGAACCGTCACGTGTGCCGTCGGCGCTTCGTTGCCGCCCACGTACTCCGCCTGGAAATCGCGCACGCTGACATCGAGCACATACTCGCCGGAGACGCGCGATTGCTCCGCAGTGACACTGCGGAACAGTTGCTGGTCCTCGAACGAATCCACCAGGAGCGTCTGCACCATCTCAGTCATGCGCCCGCCCCACTGCGCGCCGCGGTAGTAATCGAGTTGCCGGCCCTTCAGCACCGCAATGCGCTCGCTATCCAGCCCCGGCGCGAGGTCAGGCCGGCCGATCGACAGGTCTACATCGGACCGCGCGATCCCGGTCGACGAAGCGGGCGCAGGCGCGAGCACGTAGCTGGTGCTCGCCGGCAGATCGGTCTCGAGCAACGATCCGCACCCGGCGCTCGCGAGCAGGGTGACGGTCAGAACTGCGCGCCACACTCTGTGCTTCATTGTCTGATCTCCACTCCGCTCTGCGGCGGTTCATAGAGAATCTGCGACGGATTCTCGCGCAGGCTCCGCGACAGATCGCGGAACTCGCGGGCGGCCGAGCGCGTCTCGCGCACCAGGCGCTCCAGCTCGAACAGACCCTGCTCGCTGAAATGTCCCAGCTGCGCCTCGCTCTTCTGCGTGAAGCGATCGATGCTCTCGGAAGCCTTTGCCAGGTTGTTCGCCGTATCCGTCAACCGTGCGAGCGCATTCTTCACTTCCGGACGCGCATCGTCCGAGATGCCGCGCAGCGCCTGCGCCGCGCCGTTGATCTCTTCCACCGTGCCGCGCAGGTCATCGACCAGCTGCGTGATGTTCTGCGCCGTCTGCGGCAAGCCGGCGGTTGCGGTGCGCAGGCTCTTCACCGTCGCGGCCAGCCCTTCCAGATTTTCGTCCGAGAACACGCGACCGACGCGCGTAAGCAGATCGTTGGCGCGGCCCATCATCTCCGGCAGGCTCGACAGGAACACGTCGAAGTCGGACGCGAGCGATGGAATCTCCGGGTAACGCTCGCCCGGCTTGAGCGGCACCGTCTTGTCGACGTTCGGCACTTCTTTCAGATTGATGAACAGCAGGCCGGTGACGCCCTGCAGGCCGAGGCTCGCGCGCGTCGCAGCGGTGATCGGCGCTTCGCGATCGATCTCCACGACCGAAACGATGCGGCTGGCGTCCCGCTTGTCGATCGACAGGCGCCGCACGCGGCCGACGTCGACGCCGAGATAGCGCACCGGGCTGCCGCGATCCAGGCCGCTGACGCTGCCCGTGAAGTAGATCTCGTACAGCTCGTAGTCGCGGGAATCGTTCGCGTCCGTGTACCAGAGCACGAAGCCGACGGCCATGGCCATGACGAGCAGGATGAAGGCGCCGACCGCAACGTAGTTCGCTTCGCGTTCCATGGCCGCTATTTACCTTTGCCCGACGGCGTCGGCTGGCGCGCGCTCGCTACGGCCGCCCGCGCACGCGGGCCGTGGAAGTACTCCTTAATCCATGGATGCGGGTTCTTCATGATGCCGTCGAGCGTATCGACCACGATTTTCCTGTCAATGAGCACGGCCACCCGGTTGCAGGTGGCGAGCAGTGTATCCAGATCGTGCGTGATCATCACGATCGTGAGCTTCAGCCCCCGGTGCAGGTAGACCACCAGCTCATCGAACGCGGCGGCCGAGATCGGATCGAGCCCCGCCGTTGGCTCGTCGAGGAACAGCAGCGTCGGGTCGAGCGCGAGCGCCCGCGCAAGGGCTGCCCGCTTGATCATGCCGCCCGACAGCTGCGAGGGCAGCTTCGGCGCGGCATCTGTCGGCAACCCGACCATCCGCAGGCGCATCTCGGTCAGCGCCGTGAGGGCCTCCGGCGAGGCGTCGAAGTACTCGCGGATCGGCAACTGGATGTTCTGCGCGACCGTCAGCGAGCTGAACAGCGCGCCGTGCTGGAACGTGACGCCGTAGCGGCGCTTCACCTCGAGCAGCTCCGCCGCGCTGAGCTGCGTGATGTCGCGGCCATGGACCAGCACTTCACCGGACGTCGGCCGATGCAGCCCGAGCATGGTCCGCAGCAGCACCGATTTGCCGCTGCCGGAGCCGCCCACGATGCCGAGCACCTCGCCCTCGCAGACGTCGAGGCTGACGCCGTCGTGCACGGTCTGCGCACCGAAGCGGTTCACGACGTTGCGCACGGAGATGACGGGCGACGACGTGGACATCAAAAGTCCAGCTCGACGAACACGATGGCGAACACCGCATCCGCGAAGATCACCAGGAAGATCGATTGCACGACCGCGACCGTCGTCAGCCGGCCGAGCTCGCGCGAAGAATCCCGCACCTGCATGCCGCGATACGTGCCGACCAGCGCGATCAGCGCCGCGAACACCGGGGCCTTGATCAGGCCGGCCCAGAACGTCGTCGGCGCGAGCGCGTCCTGCAGCCGCGGAATGAACTGCGTCAGCGAGATATCGAGCAGCAGCGACGACAGCAGTGCGCCGCCGGCGAGTCCCATCGCGTCCGCGACGATCGTCAGCAGCGGCAGCGAGATCAGCAGACCAATGAGCCGCGGCAGCACCAGCACTTCGAACGGATCGACGCCCATGGAATGCAGCGCGTCGATTTCGTCGTTGAGCCGCATCACGCCGATCTCGGCCGCGAATGCGCTGCCGGAGCGGCCGGCTACGATGATCGCCGTCAGCAGCACGCCCATCTCGCGCAGCACGGCGATCGCCACGAGATCCACGGTGAAGATCTCAGCGCCGAACTGCCGCAGCTGCTGCGCGCTCAGGTACGCGATGATCACGCTGATCAGGAAGGCGATCAGCGCAACGATCGGGATCGCCTGGATGCCCGTTTCATATATATGTCGCGTGACCGATGCGACACGCAGGTGCCGCGGCCGCAGCGAGCGCAGCCCGGTCACCGTGATGCGCCCCAGGTAGCCGACTGCTTCGACGAACTGGTGCCACTGCTGCACCGAAGTGCGGCCGACCCAGGCGATGGCATCGTGCCATGACCTCAACGGCTCGGGTTCTGCCGCCGCCTGCTCGGTCTGCTGCGCGGTGATTTCTTCGAGGAACGCGAATTGCGACGGCGGTTCGCCTGCGAATTCGATCCGGCCACCCTCGCCCTGCAGCGCCTGCAATCGCTCGCGGAGCAGCCATGCGCCGGAAAGATCGAGTGACTCCAGCGACCGCGTGTCGACGACGAGCCGGCGCGTACCCTCCTGCGAAAGCTGCGCCAGGGCGGCCTCGATGGCGACGATGTTCTCGATACGCCACGTGCCGTTGAGGCGTACCGTCAGGGCATCACCGGTCCGGGACTGTTCGAGCAGCTCGCGAGCCATCGCGCGGAGATTAGCATTCCGTCTTGCGCAGCGGCGCATCGCACACGTACTTTGTCGACATGGCGGAGCACCCGGATCTTTCGATTCTTCCGCAGCTGCTGATGCTGCTGGCCTCGTCCGTACTGGTCGTACTGCTGTTCCGTCGCCTGCGGCTGCCGCCGATTCTCGGCTACCTGGCCGTCGGCATGCTGCTCGGTCCGTACGCGCTGAATTTCACCAGCGGCGGCTTCGCGCCGATCATGGCCGAGCTCGGCGTCGTGTTCCTCGTGTTCACGCTCGGGCTGGAATTCTCGCTGCCGCGCATGATCGCCATGCGGCGCGAGGCATTCCTCATCGGCGGCCTGCAGGTCGTGGTGACGACGGGGGCGTTCGCCGCAGTCCTGTGGGTACTGAAGGTGCCGCCGCTCACCGCGATCATGATCGGCGGCGCGCTCGCGATGTCCTCGACCGCCATCGTGATCCGCCAGCTCGGCGAGCAGGCGGAGTTGAATCGCACGCACGCCCGGGTCGCGATCGGCATCCTGCTGTTCCAGGACCTGGCGTTCGTGCCGCTGCTCGCGCTGGAAAGCGCGCTCGCCAGCAGCGAGGCAGACCGCGGCGCCTGGGAAATTGCCGAATCGATCCTGCAGGCGGCGGTCGCCCTGGCACTGGTGCTTACCTTCCTGCGCTGGCTCGTGCGGCCGCTGTTCCATGAGATCGGCCGCGCGCGCAGCACCGAGCTGTTCACGCTGGCGACGCTGATGGTGGCTGTCGGCGCGGCGTGGGCGACGCACGCTGTCGGACTTTCGCTCGCACTGGGCGGGTTCCTCGCCGGCATGCTGCTCGCGGAAACCGAGTATCGGCACCAGCTCGAAACCGTCATCCGGCCGTTCCGCGACGTGCTCATCGGCCTGTTCTTCATCACCATCGGCACGCTGCTCGATCTGCAGCTGCTGATCCGGCAATGGTGGCTGGTGCTGCTGCTGGTGGTCGGGTTGCAGCTGGCGAGGATGATCATCGTCACGCTCGTCGCGCGACTCGGAACCGACAACACGCGCAAAGCGTTGCGGACCGGCATCGTCATGGCCCAGGGCGGCGAGTTCGGTTTCGCGCTGCTGACCCTGATGCTGAGCGACATGCTCGCCGATTCGGCGATCATCCAGCCACTGCTCGCAGCGACAGTGGTGAGCATGGTCCTGAGCCCGCTGCTGATCCGGCACAACGGCCGACTGGCGGAGCTGATCTTCCCGCGCACGACGCCGCCGCCGGTTCCGGACCAGGCCCAGCTGGGCGGGCAGCGCGATCACGTCATCATCTGCGGCTTCGGTCGCGTCGGCCAGAACCTGGCGCGCGTGCTGGACCGTCAGGGCTTCGCGTACGTCGCGCTGGATTCGGATCCGCGCGCCGTCGAGTTCGCGCGGCGCGCTGGCGATGCGGTTGTCTATGGCGATGGCACGGCGACCGAGATCCTGGAAGCCATCGGCCTGGAGCGGTGCCGCGTGCTCGTGCTGACGTTCGCGGAGACGACGGCTTCGATGAAAATCGTCCGGTCCGTGCGCGAGCTGCGTCCGGAGCTGCCGATCCTGGTGCGCACGCAGGACGACACGAAGCTCGAGGAGCTGCAGCAGGCCGGCGCGACCGAGGTCGTGCCGGAAACGCTGGAAGCGAGCCTCATGCTGGCTTCGCACGTGCTGCTGTTGCTGGACGTGCCGGTGTCGCGCGTCGTCAAGACGGTCGGCGACATCCGGAACAACCGTTATTCGATGCTGCGACGTCTGTTCCGTCGCGACGATTCGCGAATGGTCGGCGATGGCGACGCGGACAGTGAGGAGCTGCACACCGTCGTGCTGCCGCCCGGTGCGTATTGCGTCGGTAAGACACTCGCGGACCTGAAGCTGGAGGGCGACGCCGTGTCGATCACCGCGATCCGCCGCGACGGCATCCTGGGCCAGCAGCCCGAATCTTCGACGGTGCTGCGCGAAGGCGATGTAGTCATTCTCGCGGGCACGCCCGAAGCGCTGGAGCACGGCGAAGCGCGCCTGCTGATGGGCTGATGTTAGGAGGCTGGATGGCGGAGCTCCAGGAGCTGTTCGATCAGACTTACTTCGGTAACGCGGCGTGGCTGTGGATCGTGGCCGGCGCGATCGCACTCGGCGCTTTCTTCATCCTGCTGTTGCTGCGCCGGCTGACGCGCAGCCAATACAAGCGCCTCGCGGCGACTCCGCAAGAAGAGTTCCTGGAAATACCGCTGCACGTCGCGGCACGCACGACAGTCTGGTTCCTGCTGATCGCCTCAGTGTTTCTGGGACTGCAGACGGTAGAGCTGCCTCCCAAGGCGGCGCGCATCCTGCTGACGGTATTCACCGTCGCGAGTTTCTGGCAGATCGGACTGTGGGCGACGACCGCAGTGCTCGCGGCGCTCGAACGAAAGCAGCGCAAAACGCTGGCAGTAGACCGCGCTGCTGCCGGCACGCTCGGCATCATCGCGTTCATGGCGCGCATCACGATCTGGTCGTTCGTGCTGCTGCTGACGCTCAGCAATCTCGGCATCGAGATCGAGCCGCTGCTCGCCGGCCTCGGCATCGGCGGCATCGCCGTCGCGCTGGCGGCGCAGAACATTCTCGGCGACCTGTTCGCGTCGTTGTCGATCACGCTGGATCGGCCGTTCGTCCTCGGCGACACGCTGCAGGTCGACGACTTCGTCGGCACGGTCGAGTACATCGGCGTGAAGAGCACGCGGCTGCGCAGCGTGAACGGCGAGCAGATCATCATGCCGAACTCGAACCTGCTCACGAGCAGGGTGCGCAATCACACGCGGGCAACCGAGAGACGCGTGGTGTTCACGATCAGCGTCGGACAGGACACGCCGCGGGCGGCGCTGCAGAAGATCCCGGGCCTGATCCGCTCGCTGATCGAGTCTCACAAAGACGTGCGCTTCGACCGCTCGCACTTCGCGAAGATCGCCGCGACGTCGTTCGACTTCGAGGCGGTCTACGTCGTCAAGACGACCGAATACAACCGCCACATGGACATCCTGCAGGAGATCAACCTGCGGCTGGTCGAGGCGTTCGAGAAGGAAGGCATCGCGTTCGCGTACCCGGCGCAAAGGTTGTATCTGGAGCAGCAGGCGCCGGTGAAATCGGAGTTGGTGACGAAGTAGGGACGGATTGTCGGGCTAAAGCCCGACCTACAGCCGTCCCGAATCGGTCGGTTTCGGGCTGTAGGTCGGGCTTTAGCCCGACTCATTTATCTCTCCGCCTGCCGGTGCGCTTCCAGGAACCACAGGCTCTTGTCGATCCCGCGCGAAACTCCAGTAAACAAATCGCTGGTATCCGCGTCGCCGGCCTTGCCCGCCTCGTCGATCGCTTCGCGCACCGACTTGCCGAACACTGCATACGCATTCGCGAGCGCGTCGACGTGCGCCAGGCCTTCGCTGATCTGCGCCGGGTATTTCGCCAGCTGCGTCCGCTCGACCACGACGTGGGTCGTGCCTTCGGCCGTGACGCCGAGCGCAACTGCACGCTCCGCGATGTCGTCGATGTATTCCTCCAGTTCTTCGCCCAGCTTGTCGAACAGCTCGTGCAGCGCGATGAAGCTCGGGCCCTTCACGTTCCAGTGCGCGTGCTTCGTCTGCAGATACAGGTCGATGGCGCTCGCCAGGCGGCTGTTGAGCAGCTCACCGACGCGCGAGCGGACGTCGGAGGAAAGGTCGTTGCGGGTCTTGTACATTGCGGAGCTCCTATCCCATTTCGGGCTGCAGCTATCCTGACGCAGCCCGTCCACCTCTGCCATGCAACGTTGCGATGACCCCCATCGAAAGCGGCAATCGCTAGTCGACTGTCTCGCCGGACAGCGGTGTCGCGCGCATCGACGGCCGTGTTGCGAACTCGTCGAACCATGCTGCAAGACGGGTGCGCCCGTCGCGAAAGCCCGGCAACTCGCCGGAATTCCAGCCAGGCGAGGCACGTAGCGAGCGCAACGTGCCCGACGTGTACCGGCGAGTCGAGGTCCAGTTCGTGCTCCAGCCAGTCGTAGCTCGCGATGAGCTTCTGGATGTACCCATCCCGCAGCGGCGGGTAGCGCAGCGCCTCCGGGCGACGCACGGTTTCCCAACGAATCGCGATCCCGGCGTCGGCCAGCCCCTGCGCGACTGCTTGCAAACGCAGTGCGTGCCACCGGGCTTCACCGTCCGGCGGAATGAGCTTGCGGCCGGTGTGCAAGGTGTCGAGGTACGCGCAGATCACGTCGGAGTCGAAGATCGGCGGCAGTCCGGGCCGCAGCAGCACTGGTACTTTGCCGAGCGGGTTCTCGGCGAACACCTGCTCGTTGCGGCGGGTCGGGCTGGTCTCGTGATGAACGACTTCGATCTGCCGCGCCAGGCCGACCTCGTGCGCGAACACGAGCGCCTTGCGCGCATAAGGAGAATGCGTTTGATAGAGCAGCTTCATGCCCGGATTCTAGGCACGAAACCACGCACTGTTCGCGGCGATCTGCGCCCGCTGCGCGCACTATTGTTGCGTGCGTGCGCTAGTCGGCGGGCTTCTCCACCAGATACGCAATGCGCGACAGGCGCCGCTCGGACGTCAACCGATGGACCGCGGCGAAGAACTTCTGCAGTCCCTCGTAACGCTCTTCGCCTTCGATCTCCAGCAGCGCTTCGCGATGGCGGTGACGCGATCGGTGCCAGCGGCCGGCAACGACGGCCGCATTCACCGTGACGTCCTCCCGGCGCAGCAGGTTGAACCCTGCGGTCTCGATGAAGTGCTCGTTCACGCCCGGCGGCGTGAACACGAAAAGGCCGATCGAGCTGCGCAGTGCCAGGTCGTCATTGGTCACCGGCCGCGTTATCACCACCGGGTCGGTGAAGACAGCGCGCCTGCCGGGGCGTAGGACACGCTGCCACTCCTGGAACACACGCAGTCGATCGGGAAAATGGTTCATCGAATCGATGCACATGAGCGCATCGAAAGTGCCGTTGGCGAACGGCAGCGGCGCGGTCGCATCCGCAACGCGAAAACTTATCCGGTGCGCCTGATGCGAATGGAAGGTCGCACGCGTCGCCTCGGATATGCCGCGCTCGTTGTTGTCGATCCCGGTGACGTGGCAGCTCGTGCGGTCCGCCAGGTACAGCGCCGGGCCGCCCGAGCCGCTCGCCACTTCGAGGACGTGCTGCTCGGGGCAGAGCTTGAGCCAGGAAATGAAGCGGTCGTACTCCTCGACCGTCAGCCAGCTGTTCTGGCCGATGTCCTGGCCGAACGTCTCGCGGCGGATCGTCGCGAGCACATCCTCGGTAAAGTGCCCGTAAGTGCTATCGAACAGGTCGACGCGTTGCGTGAGCATGGGGCATTCACCGGGCCGCTCAACGCGGCTGCACGGCTGAAGCGACTCGCTGCGATGCCTGCGGGCGGCGCTTGGTGAACGGGATCAGCATCGGCACGCTGCGACGATAGTTCTCGTACTCGGGATGCGCAGCGATCAGGTCGCGCTCCTCGAGCTGGATCGCGATCAGGATGTAGGCAGTCGTGGCGATCGCGAACACCAGGTGCGTAACGGTCATGGTCGGCGTCGCCCAGAAGGCGAAGAACCAGCCGACGTACAGCGGGTGACGCACGTAGCGGTAAAGCACCGGCATACCGAACTGCAGCGGCTGGTAAGGCTTCCCAAGGAGCTGCAACCAGACCTGTCGCAGGCCGAACAGATCGAAGTGGTTGATCAGGAACGTCGAGACCAGTACCAGGAGCCAGCCGAAGGCGAAAGCCGCGTACAGGACAGCCTGACCGAGTGGCGACGAGACGGCCCAGACCGCGCCACCCAGGGGCTGCCAGTACGCGAACAGCAGGATCAGTGCGAGGCTGGAGAACAGGACATAAGTGCTGCGCTCCGCAGCTTCCGGGACGATACGGGTCCACCACCGCTTGAACGCCGGCCGGGCCATCACGCTGTGCTGGATGGCGAACAGGCCGAGGAGCCCCAGGTCGGTGAGCAGGGCCGTCAGAAACGGCACCTCGCGGACCGAATCCATCGATTTCGGCACCCAGAGGTTGCCGATGAAGCCGACGGCGTACAGGAACGTGGCGAAGAAGACGGCGTAGCTGACTACACCGTAGACGAAGATCGACAGACGTTTGACCATGATCAGGAGCCTCCCCAGGAATGAAGCCTAGCGCGACTTGTCGACGCACCGGTGATATGCCAAAAGGTTACGCAGGCGTGGCCCGCAAGTCCCGGGCGAACGCCGGGATTTCTCCGGGATCGTTCTCCGTCATGACCCAGCAGCTCAGCTTCGGACGCTATCGCTTCGAGCCAGCGACGGCTCGGCTGTGGGCAGACCAGCGCGAGGTCAAGCTCACGCGCAAAGCCGCGTCCGTGCTGGGGCTGCTGGTGGAGCGCGCCGGCCAGCCCGTGACCAAGCAGCAGCTGTTCACCGCGGTCTGGAGCAACACCGTCGTCAGCGACGACGCCCTGACTACCTGCATCCAGGAGCTGCGCAAGGCGCTCGGCGACGACGCCAAGCAGCCGCGCTATATCGAAACCCGGCATCGCTACGGCTACTGCTTCGTTGCCGAGCTGGCCCGCGACACGCCCGCCCCGACGGCAAAGGCTCCCGAGCCTGCAGCGTTGGCTTCGGACCAGCCCGCGATCGCGGTGCTGCCCTTCATGGACATGAGCCCGAGCCGGGACCAGGACTATTTCTGCGAAGGCCTCGCCGAAGAGCTGATCGACGCCTTGACCCACGTCGACGGCCTGCGCGTCGCATGTCGCAGCTCGTCGTTCCAGTTTCGCGGCGCCGGCGTCGACCTGCGCGAAGTCGGCAGGCAGCTCGGCGTCAACTCGATCGTGGAAGGCAGCGTGCGTCGCGCCGGCGATCAGCTGCGCATCACCGTGCAGCTCATCGACGTCGCCACCGGCTATCACAAGTGGTCGCAGCGCTTCGAACGCACGCTCGGCGACGTGTTCGTGATCCAGGATGAGATCGCGGCCCAAGTCGCGACGATCCTGCGCGGCGGCGCGCTGTCGCAGCGAGAGCAGCGCGGTCTGCGCCGACCGCACACTGCGGCCGAACCGTACGAGTACTACCTGCGCGGGCGCCAGTCGCTGCATCGGATGCGTCAGCAGGATCTGGAAGAAAGCCGCCGCATGTTCGAAGGTGCGATCGAGCTGGACGCGGACTACGCGCCCGCGTGGGCGGGGCTCGCGACCGTGCACGCACTGTTATATGAATGGTGGGGCTCGAACGACGAAGACATGCACCGCGCCGATCGCGCGAGCCAGATCGCGATGGAGCTCGCGCCGGACCTCGCGGACGCACACTTCGCGCGCGGCTTCGCGCTGTCGTTGCATCGTCGCTATGACGAGGCGCAGATTCATTTCGAGCTGGCGGCGCGCATCAATCCGAACCTGTTCGACGCGTACTACTACTACGGCCGTGCCGCTTTCGCGCGTGGCGAGATCGAGCAGTCGGTGGAATTGTTCCGTAAGGCTGCCGAGGTCCGTCAGGAGGACTACCAGAGCCCGACGTTCCAGGCGCAGTCGTTGAGGATGCTCGGTCGCATGGACGAGGCGCGCGCGGCCACGCGCGAATCCGTCGTCCGTGCCGAGCGCATCCTGGCTCTGAATCCGCTCGACGGCCGGGCGCTGGCGGTCGGTGCGCTTGCGCTCTACGACGAAGGCGAGGTAGGACGTGCGTTCGAGTGGTCGCAGCGCTCGGTCGACCTCTATCCCGACGACCTGAGTGCGCTGCTCAACAACGCATGCCTGAAGTTCCGCAGCGGCATGCATGAAGAAGGGCTCGATATACTCGAACGTTTCTTCGGCCGCGGCCAAGGCAAGCGCGACTGGGTCGAGCACGATCCGGACTACGACTGCGTGCGCGATCACCCGCGCTTCAAGGCGATGTTCGCGAAGCTGAAGTGAGTACAGCGCCGTTCGCTACGGCGCGATCCGTCTCGCCTTGACCGCCTTGTTGCCGATCGTGCCGGTGAGCGTCGCGACGGCATTCTTCTTCACGTCGTTCCATTCGATGTTCAACGTGCCCACCTGCGCTCCGCCGCGGCGCAGGCGCACGGTGGCGGTGACGTTGCCGTTAGCCACATGCCAGCGCATCCGGCCGCTGACTTGCAGATCGTTGGTCCACTGCACGCGGTTCAGTTCGAACTCGTAGCCGAAGGGCTGAAGCGTGTACGTGAACTCGCCGCCACGCAGACCGCTGCCGATGCCGAACGTGACGAGGAAGCGCGAGAACACGTCGCCGACGGTTTCGAGTGCAGCGGCGGCGAGCTTCAGGTCGCGCGTCCCTGCCTGATTGCCAGCGATCGCCTGCACCGGCGCCACCTGCTCCACCGCCGTCGCAAATTTCGGCACGGTGCGGATCGGACGCACGTTCGGAACGCAGCTGGTGTCGCCGGGTGAGAGCTGCGCGATGAAGCGCCGCAGGATCCGCTGCACGCAGTGAGTCGTGTCGCCGCCGTCCGGCAGATAGCCGACGTCGCTGTAGAAATAAGCCGTGACGTGCGTGAGATTCGGGATGATCAGGTGCGTGACGTTGGGAAACTGCGCAGCCGCCAGCGCGGCGTCCTGCGGCGAAGTCACCGAGTCCAGGTCGCCCGAGAGCACCAGCGTCGGCACGTTGGGAAACTTCGGCTTCGCCGGCAGCGGATCGCCTTGCGGATATGCGGGCAGCGGCTTCGGCCAGTCGAGACACGTCGCGAGCGGCGTGAAGTTGGCTTGCGACTCCAACGCTTCGTCGAGCGTGAACGGCGCGAACAGATCGGGACGGTTCTGGCGTGCGTCTTCGATGCCGCGCGCGTATTGCCTGCGACGCTTCGCGGGCGAGTCGTCCAGGTCGTAGTGCAGCGGATATTCCTGGCAGATCACCGCCTGGTACTGACCGTAGCTGAAGTCGACAGCGTCGCTGACGAAGGGCGTGTTGTATTCGGCGGCGAGCCGCAGCAGCGGCAGCTTGTCGCGATTGTCGAAGTACGCGCGCGTAGCGGCATCGAGGTCGCGGTACGCGATGGGCGAGTTGCCCAGGTTCGTCATCAGCAGGAACAGTGTCGAAACGTCGACAGTCAC
Organism: uncultured Gammaproteobacteria bacterium; assembly: GCA_963838635.1. Taxonomy (GTDB): domain Bacteria; phylum Pseudomonadota; class Gammaproteobacteria; order Steroidobacterales; family Steroidobacteraceae; genus Steroidobacter. The sequence continues at coordinate 196,363 of CAWISC010000012.1, forward strand.
TTCCAGCGGAATGCCGTCCGCGTCCGGCGCCGTGCCGCTGATCGGCTGACGACGGATCTCGCGCAACAAGCGTTCGATGCGTGCGGTCGACTCGCCGCCCAGCGCGCGACACGACGGCGATCGCTCGCACACGAGGTCGAGCCCGTCGCGCCCGGTCGCCCAGTCGGTCGGGAACCAGATGTCCGGCGGACGAACGGGATACGCGCTATCGAGAATCAGGCTGCGCAGCCGCTGCGGATGCCAGGCTGCGAACGTCTGGCCAACGAACGTGCCGTAGCTGTCGCCGTAGAAATCGACCTCGTCGATCTGCAGTGCGTCCAGCACCGCGGCGATGTCGTCGGCCGCGAGGTGCGTGCCATATAAATATGCCTTGGCGCCGAGCTGGTCGGCACAGGCCTTCAGCGCAGCGGGATCGCTGGGATCGCCCGTCTGAATCTCGGGACAATCGATTGCGCCGGACGTGCCCGTGCCGCGCTTGTCGATGATGATCACGTCGCGATGCTCACGCAGCGCGCCGAAGATGTTGAGATACGCGTCGCGCGTGCCAGTGCTGGAATAGCCCGGTCCGCCTTCCTGCGGTAACAGCGTGCCGCGCGCCGGCGTGCTCTGGTCGAACCGCGGGTAGTACTCGAAACCGATCGTGATGGTGCCCCTGATACCGCCTGTCGGGTCGAGCGGCCGCCTGAGCTGACCGCAATAACCGTCGTAGTCGGAATTGCAGTACTTCAACGTCAGCGATCCGACCGTGATCTTGTTGGGCGGTTTCGCGGCCGCGGCCTGAGTGTCGGCGCGCGCGGCAACGGTTGCGGACAGAAACAGGATCGGTAGCCAGGCCAGGCGGGCTTGAGTGCTCACGGAGAATCCCTGCGAGGAAGGTCGTTTTGCGGCCATTGATGCGCCGGCCGACCGCTTTGGTCAAGGGGGTTCTATGACAGACTGCGGCCTCGGCCATTTTTGCCGGTTCCAATGCGAAAAGTGCTGACCACCATGATGACCGCGCTGCTCGTCGCCGCCGGCGGATTCGTGCTGATCTGCGCCCTGCTCTATTTCAGCCAGGAGAGCTCGATATTCTTTCCGCGGCCGAACGATGCGCAGTTGCGTGAGCGATATGCAGCACAGCGCATCGAGATCGAGACTGCGGACGCGAAGCTGGAAGGCTGGTGGATCGAGAACGCGCAGGCGACGACGCCGGCAGTGATTCTTTATTTCGGCGGCAATGCGGAGGATGTGCTCTACACGGCGAGCAGCGCGCGGCAGATCGACGCACGCGCAGTCGTGGTGGTCAACTATCGCGGGTACGGCGGCACGCCCGGCAAGCCTGGGCAGAAGGCACTCTACGACGACGGTCTCGCCATCTACGACTATGCGCTCAAGCGCGGTGTGCCGGCGGAACACATCGTCGTCATGGGACGAAGCCTCGGCTCAGGCGTCGCCTCGATGCTTGCGGGTGCGCGATCCGTGCGTGCTGCGATCCTGATCACGCCGTATGACAGTCTCGCCGCCGTCGCGGCAACCCACTATCCGTTTCTACCGGTGCGACTGCTCCTGCGTCATCCGTTCCCATCATTCGAATGGGCCGCACGCACGCGCGCGCCTGCGTTGATTCTCGCCGCCGAGCACGACAACGTCGTCCCGGCGGCGCACGCACAGAAGCTCTTCCAAGCCTGGGCGGGACCGAAGCAGATCCACGTTCTCGCGCAGACCGGCCACAACGACATCGAGACGCACGCGGACTACTATCGGCTCGTCAACGAATTTCTGTCGACCGTCAGGTGAAGCGCACTCTGCCGATCCAATTGCGCGCACGCCGCTCCAGACGCGAATCCGTGCCTTCGCCGTCGAAGTTGGCCGACGCGCGCCGCAGCAGCGCAGCATCAACGCCCTCGAACGTATTCACGTTGACCACTGCGTAGAGCCGACCGGCGATCTCGCTCGTGACGACGGGCACCACGCCGCAGCCTGAGCACACATGGAACGCCGCGGTGCGCGTGCCGAACATGTAGCGCGAGAGCAGCGCCTGATCTTTCACTTTGATCTGCAGCGATCCGTTCGGGTTGGAAGTCCACACGCCGCCGTGCTTGACGCAGAACGAGCAGCCGCACGCGCGCGCAGGAATCTCGGTCGGGGCCGGCGACCACTCGAGGGTGAAGGAAACGTTGCCGCAGTGGCATGCGCCATCGATGAGCATCTGTCCAGCCTCCCCGCCACACTGCACGAATTTTAAGGGTTCGCCTCAACCGCCTTTGCCGGGTTCCCAGCTTGCGGTTGCGTATCCGCCCGCTATGTAAACGGTAGGCGGCGGCCGACACTAATCAGCATTGGAAACGCTGTAAATCTCAATTAACGGCAAACCCGCCGAGAGGCGGGGACGCAAAGCCTCCGGTCCGACGGAACTCGATTTCCAGGATAGCGGGGTTGCCTCCGACGGGAGTTATCGTCATGCGCAGGTTGAGCCCTGGATTGTTGTTGATCGTATTGAGTGCGGCCGCGCTGAGCGGCTGTGGTGGTGGCGGCGACGAAGAGTCGGCGCCCACTTCCGGAACGGCGCAACCGCCCGCGCCTACTCCACCACCGTCGGGCACGAGCAATCGCGCGCCGACAATCTCCGGCACTGCGACGCCGGCCGTGAATGCCTCGAGCCCCTACAGCTTCACGCCGAGTGCGGCCGATGCCGACGGCGACACGCTCGCGTTCACGATCCAGAACAAGCCGGCATGGGCGACGTTCAACACGGCGACGGGCCGCCTCTCCGGCACGCCAACCGCCTCGGACGTCGGAACGTACTCGAACATTTCGATCTCGGTGAGCGACGGTGCGGCCAACGCAGCGCTGAGCCCGTTCGCGATCGCGGTAACTACGGTCTCGAACGGTCGCGCCACGCTGTCGTGGACCGCGCCGACCGAGAATACGGACGGCAGCTCGCTGTCGAACCTCGCCGGTTATCGCATCCGCTACGGCACGACCGCATCTGCGCTGACTCAGACCATCGTCATCAACAACGCCAGCGTGACCACCTACGTGGTGGAAGATCTCGCGCCGTCGACGTGGTTCTTCGCGGTGACGGCGGTGACCAGCTCCGGCACCGAGAGCACCAACTCCAACGTCGCCAGCAAGCAGATCTGAGAAGTTTTGCCGCTCAGTGCTTGAGGACGCGCACGCGCGCGTTCTCGGGCGGCAGGGCCTGCTCCAGCGCCTCGACGAAGCGGCGCGTCCACGCGGCGATATCGTTGCGCTTGATAATCTGCAGCATCGCGGCGTGACGCTCGCGCCGCTCCTGCAGCGACATGGAAAGCGCTGCCTGGATCGCGTGACTCACTGCACGCGTGTCGTACGGATTCACTTGCAGCGCCGCCGACAGCTCGCGCGCCGCACCCGCCAGGTTCGACAGGATCAACACGCCCGGATCTTGCGCGTTCTGCGCGGCGACGTACTCCTTCGCCACGAGATTCATGCCGTCGCGCAGCGGCGTAACGATGCCGACGTTCGCGGCGCGCAGCAGACCCATCAGCGTCGAGTGCGGAAAATTGCGGTTGAGATAGCGGATCGGCGTCCAGTCCGTGTCGGCGAAGCGGCCGTTGGTGCGACCTGCCGCCTGCTCCAATGCCTGGCGGATCTCCGAGTACGCACGCACGTCGGTGCGCGACAGCGGCGCGATCTGCAGGTACGTGATGCGACCGAGATTGTCGGGATAGGCTTCGAGGAACTGCTGATACGACTGGAAGCGCTCGACCAGGCCCTTGCTGTAGTCGAGGCGATCCACGCCGATCATCAGCGCGCGTCCCATCAGGCTGTCGGTCATGCGCTTGACGACTTCCGCCTGCGACGCTTCGATGGCCTCGCTCTCCACCGATGCGACATCCACGCCGATCGGGAACACCTCGGCGCGCATCGTCCGGTCGCCGACGCGGATCCGTCCGTCGCTGCGCAGCGCTTCCGGACCGGACAGGTGCTCGATGCCCGACTGAAACGAGCGCAGATCGTTCTGCGTCTGGAAGCCCACCACGTCGTAGCTCGTCAGGTCGCGCAGCAGCTCCGCGTACACGGGCAGCACGCGCAGCATCTCGATATTAGGAAACGGGATGTGCAGGAAGAAGCCGAGCGGACGGCGCACGCCGAGCTCGCGCAGCCGGCGGCCGAGTGGAATCAGGTGATAGTCGTGCACCCAGATCACGTCGTCCGGCGTGATGAGCGGTGCGAGCTTCTGCGCGAACGTACGGTTCACGCTCTCGTACGCATCGCGCTGCTCGACGGCGTAGCGCATACCGCGCTGGAAGTAGTGGAACAGCGGCCACAGCACTTCGTTGGCGTAGCCGTTGTAGTAGAGATCGAACTCTGCCTTCTTGAGATCGATCGTCGCGTAGGTGACGCCTTCGCGGATGTGGATGTCGGGATCGCCCGGCTCCTGCTCGACGGTCTCCCCGCCCCAGCCGAACCACAACCCACCGGTGCGTTTCAGCGCGCTCAGGATGCCGATCGCTAGCCCACCGGGCGCGGCTGATTTACGCGGCAGCGAAATCCGGTTCGAGACGCATACCAGTCGGCTCATCCAGTGGGTCCCCCCCTTCGGCAATGAATCTGCCGTTGGTAGTAACCCTTACACGATCGCCATTGTTCCGTTGGGAACCGGGTTCGCGCGCTCAGATCGGCTCGCGGTAACGGCGCATCCAGATCGAAGCCGCCACCAGGCCTGCCGCGACGACGAGCCCGACCCACAGCCAGGGATTCGTGAGGAAGCCGACGGGATCCAGCGAGCTCATCGAACCAGGCATCGCCAGGTTGCCGTCCACGGGACCTTTACCCACGACGACTTCGACGGATCTTTCGCTGGCCGGGGTGAAGGCAGTTGTCAGGCCGTCGCGCAGGCGATAGGCAAGCATGTCCCGTACGTAGTGCGTGCCGATGGCCACACGTTCGAACACCGCGAGCGCGATCGGCGTGAACACGGCCCACAGGATCGTCACTCGCTTCGCCCAGGCAGAGACCAGCAGCAGCCAGCCGACCACCGGCGCGTACCACAGCGCCATCACGATCTGCGCGTAGATGTTCGTGACCGTCAGCTCGAACAAATGCAGGTTGTTCCAGATCGAACCCGGGCTCGCGCCGCCAAGCATCAGGATCACGGTTGCGAGCAGCAACACGCCGAGCTGCGTGACGAGCGCCACGACGGTCACGATCGCGCCCGAAACCACGAGCGCGGTGAACAGCTTGCTGAGCACCGTCGTCGTATCGGACACCGGCATCGACTTCCAGAACAGGACACTGCGGTCCTTGCGCTCCGCCTGCAGGGCATCCAGAGCGTAGAAGAACACCGTGATGTTCATCACCATGGTGATGACGAAGGCTATGCCGCTGAAGAAGAGCGACACCATTGGAGCTTGCCGTTCCGGCGAGAGCGCCGAGAACATCTCGATGTCCCCCGACAAGTGCATCGAGCGTGCAATCAGCGCGAGCAGCACGATGACGCCGGCGACCGCTGGCGCGATGAAGAGCGAGCGGTTCTCCCACAGCTCGCGCCGCACGGACCAGTAGAACGGCCGCACCGGGCGCGGTGCAGTGGCAGGCGCGGCGAAGCTTTCGGACGTTTCGGTTGCTGCGTTCATGCCGCGGCTCCTTGCTGTGCGCCGATCATCGCGACGAACAGGTCTGCAATGCTGGGGGTGCGCGCCTCGCCGAGCGCGGCGATCTTGTCGCGGTCGGGCCGGTCGTACAGGAACACGCTGCGGCCGAAGACCTGGCGCTCGTGCATCGGCTTGAGCGCGCGCGCCGCCGCGGTCTGCTCGGGCCGCACCAGCACTTCGACGTAGCGGTTCTCGAAGTCCTCCATGCTGCAGTCGAGCACGAGACGGCCCTTGTTGATGAACATGACGTCGGTGAGCACGTGCTGGATCTCCTCGACCTGGTGCGTCGTCACGAGAATCGTGCGGCTGTGGTCGAAGTAGTCGTTGAGCAGCGTTTCGTAGAACGCCTTGCGATACAGGATGTCCAGGCCGAGCGTCGGCTCGTCGAGCACGAGCAGCCGCGCGTCGATGGCCATGATCAGCGCCAGGTGCAGCTGCGTGATCATGCCCTTGGAAAGCTTGTGGACGCGGCTGTCGCGCGGGATGTTGGTCTTCGCGAGGAAGCCTTCGGCCTTCGCGCGGTCGAAGCGCGGATGCACGCCGCCGACGAAGTCCAGCGCCTGCGACACTTTCAGCCACGGCGGCAGCACCGCGACGTCGGCAATGAAGCAGACTTCCTGCATCACCGCGTTGCGCTCCAGGTAAGGATTGCGGCCGAGCACGCGCAGCTCGCCTTCATAAGGAGTGAGGCCGAGGATCGCTTTCAGCGCAGTGGTCTTGCCCGCGCCGTTGGGACCGATCAGGCCGACGATGCGGCCTTCGGCAACGCGCAGGTCGAGATTGTCGAGCGCGACGTTGTTACCGAACACTTTGCGTACGGCGCGCGCTTCGATCGCGTATGCGGGTGCCAGGGCGGATGTAGCTGTAGCAGACATGGTCAGCGCTCCTCCCGCTTGTCGGATCCGGCGCTCAGCAGCGTGGCGGGCTCGAGGCCCAGGCGCTGGATCGTGGCGCGGATCTTCGGCCATTCGTCGGCGAGAAATTTCTGCCGCTCGCCCTGGAGCAGCAGGTCGCGCGCACCGCTATTGATGAACATGCCCCGACCTCGTTTCTTCTCGACGAGCTGCTCGTCGACGAGTTGCTGGTAACCCTTGAGCACCGTCAACGGGTTGACCCGATACTCGGCCGCGACGTTGCGCACCGATGGCAGCGGATCGCCTTCGTTGAGTATTCCGTCCAGGATCATGGCGACCACGCGATCGCGCAGCTGCCGGTAGATCGGCTGACTGTCACTGAATTCGCGGTCCATGTTCCCGTCCAAGAAGCCTCGGTTTAAGTCGGAGGGCTGAGAGGTGTAGCCCTGGTTTACTGTACCAGACCACCCCTCAACCCCCTCCTCGTCGCCGCCTGACATGGCGCGCGACTCAAAGCCGCGTGCGCGTGTTGGCCTGCGCGAGCGTTTCGGTTGCCAGCGGCGGCAGGCGGGTCGCGACCACAGTGACCGTCTCCATCGCGGGGGGCAGACGAGTCGCCACCACGGTGACCGTCTCCATCGCGGCCGTTTCCACGACCTGGTGGACCGTGACCGTCGGCGACTGGCGCGTGCGGGTGACGCGGGGCGCGCTGATCGCGTTGCGCAGGTAGGACGTCACGTCGGCTGCGACGATCTTCGCCACCTCGGTCGTCACCGCGCCGATGCCCGGCAGGGTGCCCGAGAAGCCCAGAACGTCAGCCTTGGCCGGGTTCGACGCGAACGCGAAAACCGAAAACAGGGCAACAACTGTAAATTTTGCTCGGGTATTCATGGCTTTAACTCCTCTTACGACTCGACTCTGTGCTGCTGTGTGAAGTGGTGTAGCTCTCTGGTGTTGTAGTTAACTACAACACTATATCGAAAGCAAGGGGTTTCCAGAAAAAGATGGCCCGAGGGGTTGAGGGTTAGAATTCGCGCCCCTTTCGTTGCCAGCAGAGCCGCTCTCCATGAAGAGTCCCATCAACGTCGCGATCACCGGCGCTGCCGGTCAGATCGGTTACGCCCTCGCCTTCCGTGTCGCTTCCGGCCAGATGCTCGGCGCCGATCAGCCGATCAATCTGCATCTGCTCGAGATCACGCCGGCGCTGCCGGCGCTGCAAGGCGTGGTGATGGAGCTCAACGACTGCGCGTTCGGCACGCTCAACAAGATCGTCGCGAGCGACGATCCCAAAATCGCATTCAAGGATTGCGAAGTCGCGCTGCTGGTCGGCGCGCGCCCGCGCGGCCCGGGCATGGAGCGCAAGGATCTGCTGCTCGCGAACGCGCAGATCTTCTCAGTGCAGGGCAAGGCGCTCGATGCCGTTGCGAATCGCAACGTGCGCGTGCTGGTCGTCGGCAATCCGGCGAACACGAATGCGCTGATCGCTCAGCGCAATGCGCCCGGGTTGAACCAGCGCAATTTCACGGCGATGGTGCGCCTCGATCACAACCGGGCGCTGGCGCAGCTCGCGGAGAAGACCGGCACGCACATCACGAAGATTCGCAAGCCGATCATCTGGGGCAATCACTCCGCAACTCAGTATCCCGATCTGCACCACACGCTGGTCGACGGCAAGCAAGCACTGACGCTCGTGGATCAGAAGTGGTACGCGGAGACGTTCATTCCGACGGTGCAGCAGCGCGGCGCCGCCATCATCAAAGCGCGCGGTCAGTCGTCAGCCGCTTCCGCTGCGTCCGCCGCTATCGATCACGTGCGCGACTGGGTGAAGGGTTCTGCGGAAGGCGACTGGGTCAGCATGGCCGTGCCGTCCGACGGCAGCTATGGCATTCCCGCAGGCGTGATCTACGGGTATCCGGTGACGTGCCGCAACGGTGACTACCAGATCGTGCAGGGCCTCGCGATCAATGACTTCAGCCGTCAGCGCATGGACGCCACGCACAAGGAGTTGCTGGAAGAGCGCGACGGGGTGAAAGAGTTGATCTGATGCTGTCAGGCTGAAGCCTGACCCACAGGAAAGATTCTGGCTTTGTGGGTCAGGCTTTAGCCTGACTCTCCCAAGGTCGGATTGTCGGACAATCCCAGCGGCTCCTACGCTTGCTGCGGTCATTTTCGCGAGCTAGTGTCTGCGCATGACCGGCTTCATCTGGTTCCTTGTTTTCCTGTTCGGCGCGCTGGTGCTTGCGTACCAGCGCGTCAGCCTCCTCACTGCCACGCTCGCCTACGGCGGCGCGCTGCTGATCTACGCTTTCACCACTGCCGCGCCCGTTTCGACGCTGCTGCTGGTCGCCGTACTCGCGGTGCTCGTGCTGCTCAACATCGACGCGTTCCGCATCCGCTTCATCACGCGACCGTTCCTGCGTACGTATCGACGCATGCTGCCGTCGATGTCGCAGACCGAGAAGGATGCGCTCGAAGCGGGAACGGTCTGGTGGGACGGCGAGCTGTTCACCGGCGGCCCCGACTGGGACAAGTTGCTGTCGGCTACGCCGCCGCGTCTGACTGCTGAGGAGCAGGCATTCATCGACGGGCCATGCGAAGAGCTGTGCCGGATGATCGACGACTGGGACATCACGCACCGCCGCGCCGACCTGCCGCCGCACCTGTGGGACTACATCAAGGCGAAGGGCTTCTTCGCGATGATCATCCCGAAGAAGTACGGCGGCCTGGAGTTCTCCGCGTATGCGCACTCGTGCGTGCTCGTGAAACTTTCCAGCCGCTCCGGCGTCGTCGCATCGACCGTCGCGGTGCCGAATTCGCTCGGCCCCGGCGAGCTGCTGCTTCACTACGGCACGGAAGAACAGCGCACTCACTATCTGCCGCGGCTCGCGCGCGGCGAAGAGGTGCCGTGCTTTGCGCTCACCGGACCGCGCGCCGGCTCCGACGCCGCATCGATCCCCGACACCGGCATCGTCTGCAAGGGAATGTACGAGGGCCGCGAGATCGTCGGCGTGCGTCTGAACTTCACGAAGCGCTACATCACGCTGGCGCCTGTCGCGACAGTGATCGGCCTCGCCTTCAAGTTGTTCGATCCCGACCGGCTGCTCGGCGACGAGCGCACGGATTTCGGTATCACGTGCGCGCTGATCCCGCGCAACACGCCCGGCGTCACTGTCGGCCGGCGGCATTTCCCGCTGAACGCGCCGTTCCAGAACGGACCGGTCCAGGGCAAGGACGTGTTCGTGCCGCTCGATTTCCTGATCGGCGGCATCAAGATGGCCGGCCAGGGCTGGCGCATGCTCGTCGAGCAGCTCTCGGTCGGCCGCTGCATTTCACTGCCATCGAGTGCGACGGGCGCGGCGAAAGCAGCAGTGTTCGCAACCGGCGCGTACGCGCGCGTCCGTCGTCAGTTCAACGTCCCGGTCGGTCAGTTCGAAGGTGTCGCGGAAGCACTCGCGCGCATGACCGGCACCACTTACATCATGGACGCCGCGCGTTCCGTCACGGCCGGTGCGATCGACGGCGGCGAGAAACCGTCGGTGCCGTCGGCGATGCTGAAGTATCACCTCACCGAGTACGGCCGCAGCGTCGCCAACGACGCGATGGATATCCACGGCGGCAAGGGCATCATGCTCGGCCCCCGCAACTACCTGGCGCGCGGCTACGACCTGGTGCCGGTCGCGATCACGGTCGAAGGCGCAAACATCCTGACGCGCAGCCTGATCATCTTCGGGCAAGGCGCGATCCGCTGCCATCCGTTCGTCCTGCGCGAGATGAACGCGGCGCGCGAGAAGGACAAGCGCAAGGGCCTCAGGGAATTCGACGCAGCGCTGTTCGGTCACATCGGTTTCACGATCAGCAACGCCGTGCGCTCGCTGATCATGGCGCTCACGCTGGCGCGCTTCTCGCACGTGCCGTCGGCCGGCACGACCGAGCGCTTCTACCAGCACATCAACCGCTTCAGCGCGTCGTTCGCCTTCGCCACCGACGTCGCGATGCTCACGCTCGGCGGTTATCTGAAGAAGAAGGAGAGCCTGTCGGCGCGGCTCGGCGACGTGCTCTCGTGCATGTACCTGGCGTCGATGGTGCTCAAGCACTACGAGAACCAGGGCCGGCCGGAAGAGGACCTGCCGCTGGTCGAGTGGGCGTGCCGCACGCTGCTCTACAAGGCACAGGAGCAGCTGCACCTCTTCCTGCGCAATTTCCCGAACCGCTTCCTCGCCGGGTTCATGCGCTTCTTCATCTTCCCGCGCGGCCAGACATATCACGCGCCGCAGGATCGGCTCGCGCTCGAAATCGCCGAGCAGATGCTGCACACGAGCATGCCGCGCGACCGCCTGACCAACGGCGTCTATCGCACGATCGAGCCCGGCAACCCGCTCGGCATGCTGCAGGAAGCGCTGGTGCTGGCCGATGCGGCGGAGCCGCTGGAGAAGCGTGTGCGTGTCGAAGGCGTGAAGACCGGCCGCGTGACGGCGCTCGACATGCCCGGCCAGGTCCAGCAGTCGCTCGCCGCCGGCATCATCACCGAGACCGAGGCTGCGATGCTGCGAGACTACGACCGCCGCGTCATGGAGATCATCCATGTCGACGACTTCACGACCGACGAGATGGCCGCGGGCGAACAGCCCGTCGACGTGCGCCCGGCACGCGTCAGCAACGCATGAGGGCTGCGTCTGAGAACCGTTCTGCACGTCGACATGGACGCGTTCTACGCGTCCGTCGAAGCGCTCGATAATCCTGAGCTGCGCGGCAAACCGCTGATCGTCGGCGGCACGGGCGGTCGTGGCGTCGTGGCCGCGGCCAGCTACGAAGTGCGCAAGTACGGCGTACATTCGGCGATGCCGATGAGCGAAGCGTTGCGCCGCTGCCCGCACGCCATCTGCGTGCAACCGCGATTCGACCGCTACAAAGCAGTCTCCACCGCAGTGTTCGGCGTCTTCCACGAGTACACGCCGCTGGTGCAAGGCTTGTCGCTCGACGAAGCATTCCTCGACGTCACCGAGAGCAAGGCCGCGCTCGGCGACGGTGCGGCAATCGCGGTCGCGATCAAGAGAAAGATCGTCGAGCGCACCGGCGTGACGGCGTCAGTCGGCGTGGCGCCGAACAAGCTGGTGGCGAAAATCGCCTCCGATCTGCGCAAGCCCGATGGCCTGGTCGTCGTGCCCGAGGACGAAGTCACCGCGCTGCTCGATCCGCTGCCGATCACCAAGTTGTTTGGCATCGGCAAGAAGACTGCGCCGCATCTCGAACGAATCGGCATCCGTACCCTGCGCGACCTGCGACTCGCCGACGATGCGGTGTTACGACCAGTGTTCGGCCGCTACGTTGCAGAGATCAAAGCGCGCGCGGCCGGCATCGATGACCGCCCGGTGATCGCCGATTGGGACGAGAAGCAGATCTCCGCCGAGGAGACCTTCGATGTCGACATCAGCGATCGCAAGCAGCTGCACGCCGAGCTGGCGCGCCTGTCCGATCGAACGGCCGCGCGCCTGCGCTCACAAGGATGGCTCGCGGAAACAGTCGTCGTGAAGATCCGCCGCAAAGACTTCAAGACCTACACGCGGCAGAGTCCGATCCGGCCCGCGACACAACAGACGCGGCCATTGCTCGAAGCAGCGACGAAGCTACTCGACGAATGGCTGCGCGAGCAGCCGCGCGCCGCAGTGCGTTTGCTCGGCGTCGGCGCGACCGATCTCACCAGCACTCCGCAGCTAGAGCTCTTCACCGTGCCCGAAGCGAGCCGCAACCAGCACCTGGATACGGCTCTCGACGATATCCGCGCGAAGTTCGGCAAGGATGCGGTCGCGCGCGGCAGTTCGCTGCGCAACCGTCAACCGCGATAACGCGCCCGCAATCGCGGCGACTGCACCGCCGATCCCTGCAGCTCGGCTGCAATCAACTGACTGCCGAGCAGCTTCGCCGTCGCGAGCCGCTGTTGATCGCCTGCGGCTGCGAAGCGCACGAGGTCGGGCCAGAAGCCCGGATTCGTCGGCCAGCGCGGCATCAGTAGCGATGCGTGATGTACGGCGAGACGCCTGATGTACCACGGCGGCGCGGCCGTCAACCGCTGCGCGACCGCCTCCGGCATGGCGTAGACGAGCCGCGCTGCTATCGGGCTCGACGTCGCCACATGCCACGAGTAGAGCAGCGCGACTTCGCACAGCGACGCTTGCAGCGATGCACAGTGCGGCTGCGCGTAGCGCTCGCCCATCGACAATGCTGCAGCCAACGCTGCGGGCTCCGCCAGCGAGCGCCAGAGCTTCTCGTCTTCGAAGCCGAGCGAGTACAGCGTGTACGGCAGCGCTGCCAGCGACGCGCGTGCAGTCGGCGACAACTCAGCGATCGTCGCGTGCAGCTTGCAAGGCAGGTGCAGCAACTGTGCATCGCCGGCACTCGCTGCATTGTGCTCCGCAGCCAGCAGCTCGATGTAGTCGACGTTGAGCTCGTGAATTCGCGCCAGCACTGCGGCGCTCAACACCGGCGCGCTCGCGCCGGGCAACTCATCCATGGCGTTGCGTGACATCGATGCATCCTTGCATTCGGGGGCGCGCATTAAACATCCGCTTCAATGCATCGTCAATTGCGGGCACACTACGCGGCGAAGGAGCGCTGCACAGGGAGGGACCTCCATGCACATCAGTAACGAGCGCTACTTCAACGAGCGTCAGCGTCACGATCTCGCGCTGCGCATGATCCGTCACGAAGCCCGCACCTGCACGATCCGCTCGTGCACCGGTCTGACCGACGATCGCATCCGCCGCCTCTACAAGACCTACGCGAGCCACATGCCGAGCGCACCGGTGCGCCGACGCCGCGGCAAATCGCCGCGACAGGTTGCATTCTTCGTGCGCAACGCGCGTGCCCAGCTCGAATCGTCGATGCTCGCGAGCGTGTTCGCGATGTTCGGCTTGTGGCGCACGCAGGCGAGCCAGCCCGGCTCGACTGCGCCGGCGTCGCTCCCGTCGGGATCGATAGACTTCGGGCGCCTGTTCTGCGACGCGTACGAAACGCATCGCCAGTTGCTGTGCAACGCCGACATCTCGTTCGAGCACGCGTGGTTTCTCCTGCAGCTGCTGACGCGTAACGCGCACCTGCACGCAGTCCGCTGCCGACATTGCGACAGCCAGTACCTGCGGGATCGCGTCAACGTGTGTCGTCGAGCCTGTCCCGTGTGCGCGCTGAAGGGAACGGACGCGGAACGACGCTGATACAATCGCGCGCATGGCGTTGCCGCGCTCTCGTCCCAACGTTTTGGCTGGACCGTATGTCGAACGCGCCGCGCACTGGCGCAAAGACGAAGAACGTCTGCGCGCGGCGCTCGCCGATCCGGCAACCTGGTTCGTGCCGGTCTGGCAGGCGCGCAGCGCTATCGTGGCTTCGTCGGATGGACGGACTTCGGCCTACTTCGCGACCGGCGCGCAGACGCTCGCCGGGCTCGACGCGAGCGGCTTCATCCTGCTCGGCGAGTTCCACGAGCACGTCGTGTTCGCGGTCGTGCTCGCAGGCGAAGCGCCGCCCGCACTTGGGAGCGGCGCGGAGCTGCACGACCTGCGACTGATCGCGGGCGAGCTGCCCGCCGAAGAGGCGGGACTGCTCGCCTACGCGCGAGCCATGGTCCATTGGCAGGAGCACAATCGCTTCTGCGGCCGCTGCGCCGCGCCGATGAGCGCCGCGCAAGGCGGTCACGTCATGCAATGTGCCGCGTGCGGGCACCAGCAATTCCCGCGACTGGATCCGGCGGTCATCGTGCTGGTCACGGATGGCGAGCGCGCATTGCTCGGCCGTCAGGCGGCATGGCCGCCGGGCCGGTATTCGACCGTCGCCGGCTTCGTCGAGCCCGGGGAAAGCCTGGAGGACGCGGTCGCGCGCGAGGTCCGCGAGGAAACGGGCGTGATCGTCGATGCGGTGGAGTACCACTCGTCGCAGCCGTGGCCGTTCCCGTCCTCGCTGATGCTCGGCTTCACCGCGCACGCCAGCCGGACCGACATCGACCTGAGCGATCAGGAGCTGGAGGACGCCCGCTGGTTCAGCCGCGCGCAAATCGCCGCGGGCGAGATCGCGCTGCCGACGACACACTCGATCTCGTTCCGCCTGATCGAGGATTGGTATGACAGCGCGGCGAACCGTCCGCTGCGGGCGGAACCGGGCGTACGCATGTGGCAGCTGCCGAAGAGGGGCGGCGGTTAAGCCCTCATTCAGTGCCCGGAGTGCATTTCACTCCTTGCCCCGTACTCTACAATCACGCCCATGTGCCTCCTCGTCCTCGCCTGGAAACACCACCCGCGTTATCGGCTGATCCTTGCCGGCAATCGCGATGAATTTCACGAGCGGCCGGCCGCGCCGCTCGGCTGGTGGCAGGACGATCCGCGCCTCCTCGGCGGGCGCGACCTCAAGGCGGGCGGCACCTGGCTCGGGGTGGCGCGCTCCGGACGGTTCGGCGTCGTCACCAACTATCGCGACCTGCAGGCGCCGGTCGAGGGCGCGCCCTCGCGCGGCCAGCTCGTCCCGCGATTCCTCACGGGCGCCACCTCGCCGAAAGAATTCCTCGACGACCTGCGCGGTGCGGCTCCGCGCTACTCGGGCTTCAACCTGCTGGTCGGCGGCGCCCGCGCGCTGTACTACTTTTCCAATCGCGGACCGAATGCGCCTGCCGTGCTGGCACCCGGCGTCTACGGTTTGAGCAATCATCTGCTCGACACGCCCTGGCCGAAGCTGGCGCGCACGCGCAAGCGCTTCGAAGAGCTGCTGACCGGCGCCGACGTCGTGCCCGAAGACCTGTTCGCGATGCTGGCCGACCGCGAGCCGGCGCTGGACGATCACCTGCCTTCGACGGGCCTGCCGCCGGACTGGGAGCGCGTCGTCTCCTCGCCGTTCATCGTCAACGAGCGCTACGGCACGCGCTGCTCCAGCGTGTTGTTCGTGGAGCGCAACGGTCGCACGGTGCTGCAGGAACGCCGCTTCGATGCGGCCGGCGTGCAGAGCGGCACGTCGCGCTTCGAGTTCAGGAGCGTCGAAGTGCCGGAAGTGTGGTTCGAAGCGAACGATCCTGCCGAAGCGGTCGCAACCGACCCGTCATTCGATTCCTCGCCGGAATAGCGCGCACGGAGACAGGGTTGCCCGCCATGCCCCGGATCTCCGCTCGCTCGACCTGCCACGTTGGCATGTTGCTGGCGCTGCTGCCGCTCTGCGCGGCGCAGGCGGGCATCGAGATAGTGATTCCCCAAGTCACCGAGCCGGTGCAGAACAACATCCGGGCGTTCCTCAGTCTCACGCGCTACGCGGAGCGCGACGACGTGACTCAGGAAACGATGTCGCGTCTGCAACGACGCATCGTTTCCGAGACGCGCGCGGCGCTCGAACCTCTCGGTTACTACGAGCCCGAGGTCACATACGAGACCGCGCATGAGGGCGACGACTGGCGCGTCACGATCCACGTGAGGCCCGGGCGACCCGTGCGCCTGTCGGAAGTCAGCGTCACGGTGATCGGCCCCGGCGAGCACGAGCGCGCAATCCAGGAAGTCGTCGAGCTGCAGGACCTGAAGCCCGGCCTGCGACTCAACCACGGCACCTACGAGCGCGTGAAGGGCTCACTGCTGCGCGCCGCGAAGAACGACGGCTATCTCGATGCGCGCCTGACTAAGAACGACCTGGTCATCGACCGGCAGGAACGGCGTGCAACCGCGACGATCGAAGTGGATACGGGCAAGCGTTACAGCTACGGCACGATCAACGTCGCGCAGGACGTCATCAATGACGAATCGATGCGCCGGCTGCTGCGCATGAAGGAAGGCGACCCCTACACACTCGACTCATTGCTGCGCACCCAGTACGTGCTCGACGACAGCCAGTATTTCGCGACCGTGAATATCGAGACCGGCACGGTGGATCGCGAAGCTTTGACGGTGCCCGTCACCGTGAGCGCGGAGCCGAACCGCAGGCACCGCTTCGCCACCAGCCTGGGCTATGGAACGGATACCGAAGTGCGCGGCAAGTTCACGTGGGACAACCGTCGCGTGAACAGCGCCGGTCACCGCTTCAAGCTGGAGCTGCTCGGCTCGTCGATCATCAAGTCGCTCAGCGCGCGCTACGTCATCCCGGTCATGGACGTCGCGCTGGAGAAGCTGGAGTTCACCGCCAACGTCGTCGAGGAAGAGATCGGCGACACGGAGAGTCAGCGCGCCGAAGTCGGCTCGGGCCTGACGCAGGTGCAGGGCCGCTGGCAACGCGTGCTGTTCGTGCGTCTGTCGAACGAGACCACGACCGAAGGCGACGGCTCGCGCAACACTGCTTTCTATGTCTTCCCGGGGATCAGCTATTCCACGCTGCCGAGCTATATCGTCGGCGGCAAGCCGCGGCCCTACCGTCTGTACTTCGAGCTGCGCGGCTCGCCGACGACGCTCGGCTCCGACGCCTCGTTCGTGCAGTTCCGTTTCCAGGGCGAGCGCATCTTCAACTTTGCGGAGCGCTGGCATCTCGACCTGCGCGCCGAGCTCGGCACGACGCGCCTCGACTCGGACCGCCCGGCCGCGGAAGAGATTCTCGACCTGCCGGCCTCGCAACGCTTCTTCGCCGGCGGCGACCGCAGCGTGCGCGGCTTCTCGCTCAACGAGCTGGCGCCGCGCGATGAGAACGGCGACAGCGTCGGCGGCAAGCACCTGGCGACCGGCACGATAGAAGTCGTGCGCGACCTGCCGCGCAACTTCGGCGTCGCCGCGTTCTACGACATCGGCAACGCGTTCGACGACTTCGCCGATCCGCAGCTCGAATACTCGGTCGGCCTCGGCGTGCGCTACAGCATCGCGGTCGCAAGCTTCGGCATCGACGTCGCGCAGCCGATTTCGGAGTCGGGCAAGAACCCGCGCTTCCACCTTTATATCTCCACTCAATTCTGAATGCGGCGTCGCCTGCTAATCGCTGCGATCCTGCTGCTGATCCTGGCGCCCTTCGTGCTGCTCGGCATCCTGCTGTACACGCCGGGCGGCCTGACGCTGATCGGCGGGCAGCTGTGGCGGCTGGAACGGTACGGCGTCTACATCACCGGACTGTCCGGCACGCTTTCGGGTCCGCTGCGCGTCGAGGTGTTCGAGCTCAGGCATCCGCGCGTTCATATCGTCGTGCATGAGATCGTCATTCAGACGCAGCTGCGCGGATTGCTGTTGCAGACTTTGCAGGCTTCCTCGGTCACCGCGCGCGATGCGGTCGTGAAGCGGCTGGATGCAGAAATGCCACCGAGCACGAGGCCGCCGCGCTTCGTGCCGCAGTTTTTGCGCGTCGATGCCAACAACGTCGTGCTGAATCGTGTGCGCTACGAGCAACCGAACGGCATGGTGATCGAAGCAGGTCGCTTGCAGGGCCGCGGGACGATGACCGCGCGAACGCTGCGCATCCGTGACGGCCGCGTCATCGACGGTCGAATCAACGAACAGCCGATCGATGCGAGCGGCACGCTGACCTTGCACGCCGCTCGGCCGATGGGCATGGAAGCGAACGGAACCGGAACCTTGCGGATGAGCAACGGCGTCGTATTCGCGCTCGACGGCAATGCGAAGGGCAATTTCGATCGGCTCGAATTCGCAGCACAGCTGAATCAACCGCAGCGCGCGACGGCAACCGCGGTGATGACGCGGCCGGACGAGCGTTGGAATATCGCGGGCCACGTCGACGCCGCTGTCGTTCGCGCTCGAGCCGTGGCTGGAGAAGCCGCCGTTCTCGCTGCGCAACGTCTCGCTGGACGTGCAAGCCAATCCGGACCGCATCGGCATCGCCGGTAACGTCGGTATTCCCGAGCTGGATAGTCAGGACCTGACCGTCGAGGCGAGCGGGAATTTCGCCAAGCGCGTGCTGACGATTGCGTCGGCCGACATTGCGTTGCATGACAGTCCGGCGAAGGTTCGCGTGCAGGGCACGGTGATCCTCGACGGCGAAGCACCGACGCTCGATGTCGTCACGCGCTGGGAGAATCTGCAGTGGCCGCTTCACGGCGCTGCCACCGTCCGAAGCGCGACCGGGGAAGGAACGCTGCGCGGGCCGATGCCCTACGACTTCACGACGACTGCGCAAGTCGACGGGCCGAGTCTTCCGCCGGCACAGGGGTCGGCGCGCGGTGTCTTGACGAAGCAAGACCTGACCATCGCGCAGTACGACGTCAAAGCGTTCGATGGCACCGTGACCGGCAGTGGACAGCTTCAGTTCGCGCAACCCCGCGCCTGGAAGCTCACGACCCGCGCGGACGACATCAACCCGGTCGAGCTTCACGAAGAATTTCCGGGCCGCATCGATGTGCGCGCGCAAGCGGAAGGCAAGGGCTTCGACAAGCGCGCGAGCTTCCGTCTTGCGCTGACGAATCTGCGCGGCACGCTGCGCAACGAGCCCGTGCGTGCCCGGGCGACCGTGCAGCGCGATGGCAAGACATGGCAGGTCAGCGAGGGACGACTCAGCTTCGGCGGCGCCCGCGTGACGCTCGACGCCAGGTTGCGCGACACGATCGAGGCGCAATGGTCGATCCGTGCTCCGGCGCTCGACCGTTTGCTGCCGAGCGCCGCGGGCTCGATCGAATCGACGGGCTCGGCGAGCGGTGCGCTCAAGTCGCCGCACATCATCGCGAAGGTGCACGCCGAGAATCTTCGCTATGAAGGCTGGCTGGCGCGGCAGCTCGACATCGACGCCGACGTAGATGCAGCCGGAGGCAATCCCTCGCGCTTGATCGTGGATGCTCGACAGCTCGGACGCGGCCGACCGTTGATCGATCGGCTGCAGATGACCGGCACCGGCGCTGCGACGGATCATCGCATCGCGCTCGACGTCACCGGCTTTCCGCCGCAACCGCAGCTGGCCGCGCCACACGCGGTGATGGAAGTTGCAGGCCGTTACGACAAGGAAGTCTGGAACGCGACCGTCACCACGACCGAGTTGTCGACGGGCGCCGCCAACCAGCAGCTGAAGATCCCCGAGCCGGCGACCGTGCTGGCATCGCGCGACCGTGCGCAGCTCGACAACTTCTGTCTCGTCATCGGCGCCGGCCGGATGTGCGCCGAGGGCAGATGGCAACGCGGCGGCGCGTGGCAGGGCACGGTTTCCGGCTACGAGATTCCGCTCGCGTCGGTACTGCCGCCGAGCGGCGCCGAAGCGGAGATCGCGGGACGCATCGAAGGTCGCGTGCATGCGTTCGGCAACCCCGGCCAACCGTGGCAAGGCGAAGCCGGCGCCCGCATCATCGACGCGGCAATCATCTACCGTCCGCCCGGCGCAGCGCCGGAGACGCTCAACCTCGGCACCGGCGGTCTCGCCGCCACTGCGACGCCTCAGCGCATCGAGTTCTCGTTCGGTATCCAGGCGTTCACCGACACGTTCTTATACGCGAGCGCCCGGCTGCAGCGCGACGGCCGCAACGACATCATGAATCTGCCGTTGAGCGGCGACATGCGGGCGCGCGCCGCGGACGCGAACATCCTGCCGCTGGTTTTCCCGGAGATCGATCATGCAGCCGGACTGTTGACGGCCAACGCGACGATCGGCGGCACGCTGGCGCTGCCCGAGCTGAACGGCCGCATCGAGCTCGCGAACGGCGAATTCGATTCCTATCGCGTCAACCTCGCGTTGCGCGAGCTGGGCGTCGTCGCCGACCTTGCGAACACGGGGCTGCGCTTCAGCGGCAAGGCACGCGCCGGCGAGGGGCAGCTCGAGGCGGATGGCGAGCTGACGTGGAGCGGCAACGAATCCAGAGGTCAGCTGCACGTGCGCGGCCAGAATCTGCTCGTCGCCGACCTGCCGGAATATCGCGTCGTAGCTTCGCCGGACCTGCGCTTCCTGGTCGACGGCACGCGCATGGACGTCGCCGGCGACGTGAAGATTCCGAGCGCACGCGTGCAGCCGGCCCAGCTCACGGGCGCGGTGAAGATCTCGGACGACGCACGCTATGTCGGCGAGCATCCCGCCGAGCGCGCCGGCCGCTTCGTCGTGCACAGCGAAGTCCGCGTCGACATGGGCGATGACGTACGTGTCGACGCATTCGGCCTGCAGGGCCGCATCGTCGGCGGCGTCGGCACGACCACGCACACCGGCGAGGTGCCGGTCGGCCGCGGCGAGCTCAGCGTCGACGAAGGCCGCTACGAAGCGCTCGGCCAGAAGCTGGAAATCAACCGCGGCCGCCTGCTGTTCGACAGCTCGCCCCTCGACGACCCGGGCCTCGACATCGAGGCGCGCCGACGCATCGAGACCACCGAGGTCGGCCTCAACGTCCGCGGCACGCTGCAGGAGCCGCGGCTGACGTTCTTCTCCGATCCGTCGATGCCGCAGTCGCAGATCGTGTCGTACCTGCTGACAGGCAAGACGATGGATTCGGTGACGGGCAGCGACGCAAGCAGTATCAACTCCGCGCGCGATTCGCTCGCGATGCAGGGCGGCGGCTTCCTGGCCTCACAGCTGGGCCGACGCATCGGCCTCGAAGAAGTCGGCGTCGAGAGCACGATCAACAGCGCAGGCGAAGCGAACACCGCGCTGGTGCTCGGCAAGTTCCTGTCGCCGCGCCTGTTCGTCAGCTACGGTATTTCACTGACGGAATCGATCAACACGCTGAAGCTGCGATACACGATCAGCGACAAGTGGGTGTTCCGGACCGAGGCCGGCGAAGAACAGAGCGCCGACCTGGAGTACGCGACGGAGAGATGAAGGAGTCAGGCTGTAAGCCGGACCCACAAAGCCGGACACTGCCGTCGCCGATGGGTCAGGCTTAAGCCTGACCTACAGCGACTCAATACAGCACAGCGCGCAGCGCCGCGACCAGCGACAGCGGCTGGTCCAGCAACACGTGGTGATGCGATTCCGGAATCGCGATCGGCCCGCGCGCATTCGGGATGTGACGCACGATCTCATGCGCATGCTTCCTCGACACGATCGCGCTGCCATCCCCGTAGATGAACGTCACCGGCACTTTGATGCTCCCGAGGATGTCGACCGCCTTCGCGTCGTCGTGCTTCGGGATCAGGTGTTCGTCGAACTTCCAGCTCCAGCCGCCTTCGACTTCCTTCAGCGAGTGCCGCGCCACGTAGTCGAGGACGTACGACGCCGCGCGGTTGTCGGGCGGCACCAGCCGGAACCGCGAGCGGGCGACTTCGTACGACGGATAGACGCGTCGCGGGCCGATCTCGAACGGCCGCGTCGAGCGCTTTTCCTCGGTCAACCGCATGTGACTGTCGATGATGACCGCACGCGCGACCCGCTCCGGGACCTCGGCGCAGGCGCGCGCGACGCGGCCGCCGCCGAAGCTGTGTCCGACCAGCGTCGCCTGATCGAAGCCCGCGTGGTCGAGCACGCCGACGATGTCGTGCACGAAACTCAGCGGCGTGTACTCGCGCCGGTTGCCGCTGTCGCCCATGCCGGCGAAGTCGATCGATACGATGCGGAAGCGGCTGAGGAAGAACGGCGCGATGAAGCTCCACCAGCGCGCGTGCGCGCGGAAGCCGTGTGCGAACAGCAGCGCCGGCTTGTCCGTATCGGCAGCGTTCCACGACAGGTAGTGGATCGGCGTGCCGTCCACTTCGGTGAACCGGGATTCGGCGGGCGCGGCGGTTGCCCGCGCGAACCACTCGGGAGCGGCGGTCGGTTCGGACATGCTCAGTCGAACTCTGTCGGCAGGTTGAGATCGAGGTGATGCTGGTGCATACGGCGGATCTGTTCCGCCGTCGCGCGGCCCATCGACAGCTCCGGCAGACCGTCCAGCGGGAAGAACTCCACGGCAGAGGTCTCGTAACTGGTGCGCGCCTCGCCGCCCGTGATCTCGCAGATGAAGAACACCTTCCAGGAATGAAACAGCGAGGGCGGATTGTGCTTGTTGCGATCGTAGACGGCCGCGAGCTTGAGGATGCGCGCGGTGAAGCCGGACTCCTGCTCGATCTCCTTCAGCACCGCGGCGCTCGGCGTGTCGTTGACGTCGGCCCAGCCGCCCGGAACCGTCCACTTGCCGTCCGCACGCTCGCGCACCATCAGCACGCGGTCGTCGCGGAAGATCGCGCCGCGCACTTCGACTTTCGGCGTCGCATAGCCCGTGTCGGCGAACCAGGCGCTGCTGATGGACGCGGCGCTCGCGCCACCCTGCAACTCCAGCAGGCGCGCTGCGATGTCGCCGATCTCGCGGTAACGCTCGCGATCGTATTCTTCGGCGCAAAAGTGCAGTCCGGTCTGCGACAGCGCGAGCAGCCGGCGGGAGAGATCGAGCACTGAGGACATGGGATGAAGGGTATCATTCGCGCCCGCGCTCAGCTTGCCCGCCTATGAACGACACCGCCCGGGCGTCGCAGCCCTCCCCCGTCTCGATGCGCACCGATCCGCGCGGCCTCGCGGCTGCCGCGACGGCGTTTTTCATCTGGGGGTTGCTGCCGCTGTACCTGAAAGCACTGCAGGCAGTGCCCGTGCTGCAGATTACGGCGCATCGACTGGTGTGGGGCTGCGTGTTCGCGTTCCTGTGGCTGCGGATGCGCGGCGAGATCGGCCAGGTCTGGACGGCGCTGCGCGAACCGACGACGCGCTGGCGGCTGTGCGCGAGCGCAACGCTGATCAGCATCAACTGGATCACCTACGTGTACGGCATCGCCGCGAACCGCGTGGTGGAGACCAGTCTCGGCTACTTCATCAATCCGCTCGTGAACGTGCTGCTGGGCGTGGTGCTCCTGTCCGAGCGCCTCAATGCCGCACAGTGGACTGCCGTCGCGATCGCATCGGCGGGTGTCGGCTGGCTGACCTGGACGGCCGGGCATCCGCCGTGGATCTCGCTCACCCTGGCGTTCTCGTTCGGCCTCTACGGCCTGGTCCGCAAAGTCATCCGCGTCGACGCGCTCCCCGGCTTCGCCAGCGAAACGCTGCTGCTCGCGCCGCTCGGCATCGCGTACCTGATCTGGTGCGAGCTCGTGGCAGGCAACGGCGTCATGACGAACGGCAGCGTCGGCCTTTACGGACTGCTGATGGTCGGCGGGCCGCTCACGGCGATTCCGCTGGTGCTGTTCGCCTTCGGCGCGCGGCGCATTCCTTATTCCACTGTCGGATTGCTGCAATACATAGGTCCTACGATCCAGCTGATGCTCGCGGTGTTCGCGTTCGGCGAGCCGTTCCACGGCCCGCGCGTCGCAGGTTTCGTGCTGATCTGGACCGCGCTGGCGCTGTACGCCGCCGACGGCTTGTGGCGCGAACAGAAAATGCTGCTGTAGACGGGCTTCAACCAGACAATTCCGGTCTTGACTTACCTCTGCATATTTATGCACCATCCGCGCGTTTTTATGCAGACACGCGAATGGCAGCAGAGATTCATCAATCAGTGGCGCGGCGCGCGGCGATCGTCCGGATCATCCGCGAGTCGACCGTGCACAACCAGGACGAGCTGGCGAAGCTCCTGCGCAAGCAGGGGTTCGATGCCACGCAGTCGAGCGTCAGCCGCGACCTGCGCGAGCTCGGCGTCGCCAAGGCGGGCGACCACTACATCCTGCCCGGCGGCGACAACGGCGCTGCCGGCACGCCGTTCGCTGCGGTCTCCAATTTCGTAACGGAAGTGCGTACGGCCGGCCCGTCGCTGACGGTCGTCAAGACGACCACCGGTACCGCGCAGAGCGTCGCGGTCGCGATCGACGAGTCGCAGCTGGTCGGAGGTCGTCGGCACGATCTCCGGCGACGACACCATATTCATTGCCACAGAAGGCGGCCGCGAGCAGCGCAAGCTGCGCGAGCGCCTGCGCGACATCTTCGGAATCTGACCATGAGCGAAGCTGCACTTCCGGCCGGCAACGAGCCGATCCTTCTCGCATTCTCCGGCGGCCTGGACACGTCGTTCCTGGTGCCGTGGCTGAGTGCGACCTATTCGCGGCCGATCGTCACGGTCTGCGTCGACACCGGCGGCATCGATGCGCAAGCCGCCAAGGTGCTCGAGCAGCGTGCCCGCGAGCTCGGCGCGCAGGATCACATCCTGGTCGCGGCCAAGCAGGCGTACTTCGACCAGGTCATCAAGTACCTGATCATGGGCAACGTGAAGCGCGGCCAGATGTATCCGCTGTGCGTCGGCGCGGAGCGCGTGATGCAGGCGCAGACCATCGCGGAGTACGCGCGCAAGCTCGGCACCAAAGTCGTCGCGCATGGCTGCACGGCCGCGGGCAACGATCAAGTGCGCTTCGAAGTCGCGCTGCGCACGCTCGCGCCGGAGCTGACGATTCTCGCGCCGGTCCGCGACCACGCGTTCAAGCGGCCCGAGCAGCTGAAATACCTGGAGGAGCGCAAGCTCCCGATTCCGCCGTACGGCGCCGCGTATTCCGTGAATCGCGGACTGTGGGGCGTGACCATCGGCGGCAAGGAGACGCTGACGTCGGCGGGCAGCATCCCGGATCATGCCTGGGTGCTCTCGAAGAACGCGTTCAGCGAGCCGCAGGAACCAACGACGCACACTATCGGCTTCGAGCGCGGCCTGCCCGTGAGCCTCGACGGCGCACGGCTCGACCCGGTGCAGCTGATCGAGCAGGTCGAGGAGATCGGCGCACGCTATGGCGTCGGCCGCGGCATTCACCTCGGCGACACGATCATCGGCACCAAAGGCCGCGTGGCGTTCGAAGCGCCGGCCGCGGAAGTGCTGATCGCCGCGCATCGCGAGCTCGAAAAGCTGGTGATGACCGGACGTCAGCAGCGCATCAAGGAAATGCTTGCCGGCCCTTATGGCGATCTCGTCCACGAGGGCCAGCACCTGGATCCCGTCTGTCGCGACATCGAGGCGCTGTTCAACGCTTCGCAGGCGCGCGTGACGGGCGAAGTCACCGTGCTGTATCGGCCCGGCAGTGCGTTCGTCGCCGGCGTCGCCTCGCCCTTCTCTCTGATGACGGTATCGAAGGGCGTGTATGGCGAAGCCGCGGGCGAATGGACCGCGGCCGATGCTCTCGGTTTTTCCAAGATGGTCGGTTTGCCCGGGATGTTCTGGGCGAGGGCAGGAAAGCAGCAATGAACGCAGTGGTCGCGTTTCCCCAAGTTGACACTATGGTTGCCAATATGAAGACGGTACTCGTCGACAAGATCGCTTCCATCACCCAGGCGTTGAACCTGGGCCACGAGCTGCGCGTCGCCACCAAGGACCTGCCGTGCGACGAAGGCGTCGTGCTGGTGGTCGAGATCCTGAACAACAAGTCGACGTACAACACGCTGGAGCTGACCAGCGGCCGCATGGCGAAGCTCGCCAAGGGCGACGTCATCGTCGGCGCGCTCGGCCATCGCCAGGCGCTGTTCGGCTACTCGGGTCACCTGCCGGAGTCCGTGAAGGTAGGCGACGTGATCCAGGTGCTGAACATCGGCGGCGTGCTCGGCATCGTCGACTCGGTGAACCCGGAGAAGGGCCGGCCGTTCGATGCGAAGGTAATCGGCGTGGTGCTGCAGTTCCCTTATCTGGGCGAGCGCATCGGCGTGCCGGCGCGCGTCGGCTACCAGCGCCTCGACTACAACGCGACGGTCAACACCCGCGGCGTTCCTGTCGTCGCACTTGCGGGTACGTGCATGGAAGCCGGCAAAACCGCAGCCGCCTGCGCGATCGTCGCGCGGATGCGCCATCGTGGATTGAACGTGCATGCGTTCAAGGCGACCGGCGTGTCGTTGCGTCGTGACATTCTCGCGATGGAAGACGCGGGCGCCCGCCGCAGCATGATCTTCACCGATCTCGGCGTCGTCACGACCACCGCGAAGACCGGCCCTGCGATCACGCGCGCGCTGCTGACCGAAATGTCGCAGGGCGAGCCGGACGTGATCGTGTTCGAGCTGGGCGACGGCATTCTCGGCGCGTACGGCGTCGAGGCGATCCTGTCGTCGCCGGACATCAAGGAAGCGCTGTCGTGCGTGGTGCTGTCGGCGAACGATCCGGTCGCGGCGTGGGGCGGCGTGAAGCTGCTGCGCGAAAAGTTCGGCATCGAGCCCGCGGTCGTCACGGGACCTGCGACCGACAACGCGGTCGGCGTGAACATCATTCGCGATCAGTTCAATGTAGCGGCGTTCAATGCGATCACCGACGGTGCGAAGCTCGGTGACTACATCATTGAGACGCTGAAGCTGAAGACGAAGCAGCTGGAGACAGAGGAGTCAGACTGAAGTCTGACCCACAGGAAGATGCAGAAGACACCAGTCATTGTTCTCGGCGGCACCGGCTATGTGGCCGGCGATCTGCTGCGCCTGATCGCCGCGCATCCGCAGCTCGAGCTCAAAGGCGTGCTGTCGGACAGCCAGCCGGGCGAGCCGGTGGCGAAGTCGTTCGTGCACCTGGCGCCGGTTTATCCGGAGCTGAAGTTCGCGGACCTGGAGACGATCACGAAGCTCGCGACGTCGCTGCCGCAGTCGGCGATCCTTTCGGCTGCGCCGCACGGCGTCGCTGCGAAGCTGATCGACGATCTGCTTACGGCAGCGGAAGCGAAGGGCGCTGCGCCGCGCGTGATCGATATCTCGGCTGACTATCGCTACTCGACTGCGGGCGCGTACGAGGCTGTTTACAAGCACGCGCACGGGGCGCCCGCGCGAATCGCCCAGTTCACCTGCGCGGTGCCGGAGCATCTCGACCGGCCTGACGACGCGGCATGTCGCACATCCAGGATGCTTTGCAACTGCTGTATTGCTGGCGAGCGTGCCGCTGCTTGAAGCTGCAGCTGACGGAGCCGCGCCTGTTCGCCGCGGGCATCACGGGCAGCACCGGTTCCGGCCGGACGCCGGGTCCGGGCACGCACCATCCGCAGCGACACAGCGATCTGTATGCCTATAACCCGCTTTCGCATCGGCATACGCCGGAGATCACCGCTCTTGCGCAGGCCGCGAGCGGCGCGCAGGCGGAGTTCAACTTCGTCCCGCATTCGGGTCCGTTCGCGCGTGGCATTCACGTCACCGTGCAAGGCCGCGCGCAGCGTCCGATCAAGACGCCGGAGCTGCTCGACGCGCTGCGCGAGTTCTATCGCGGCCGGCCGTTCGTGCGGGTCGCGGCCGAAATGCCGCACGTCAAGGACGTGGCCGGCAGCAACTATGCGTTCATCAGCGGCGCGGCCAACGGCTCGACGATCGCGGTGATGTGCGTCATCGACAATCTGGTGAAAGGTGCTGCTGGCGGAGCGATGCAGTGGCTCAACAGGCTGTTCGGGTTCGAGGAGACGACCGGACTGCTGGCGCCGGCAACGGGGTGGACATGAGTTATGGCTGCTGAAAAGGTCGTATCGATTACCAAGGGGATGCCGGATCACCTGGCGCCCGTGTTCGCGCAGTTCCCGCTGGAGGTCAGCGACGCCAGCGGCGTCTACCTGCACACGCCGAGCGGTCGCAAAGTGCTCGATCTCTACGGCGGTCATGCCGTGGCCGCGCTTGGCTACGGGCATCCGCGCTGGGTCGAAGCAATCTCGGAACAAGCGCGCTCGCTGTGCTTCCAGAGCAATGCCGTGCCGCTGGACGTGCGACGTCGCGCGGCTACGCGCCTCGCTGCGTTCTGCGGCCTCGGCCTCGACACGATCTTCTTCGTGAACTCGGGCGCGGAAGCGAACGAGAACGCGCTGAAGCTGGCGTTCAAGATGACCGGCG
Source organism: uncultured Gammaproteobacteria bacterium (assembly GCA_963838635.1). Taxonomy (GTDB): domain Bacteria; phylum Pseudomonadota; class Gammaproteobacteria; order Steroidobacterales; family Steroidobacteraceae; genus Steroidobacter. The sequence goes on from CAWISC010000012.1 coordinate 224,390, forward strand.
GCACGCAGGTCGTCGCAGTCGAAGGCAGCTTCCACGGCCGCACGGCCGCAGCTGGGGCGATCACGTGGGGCGCGCAGCAGAAGTGGTTCGGCTTCCCGCGCGCGCCGTTCGACGTCACGTTCATCAAGCCGACGGATATCGACAAGCTCGGCACCGTCATCAATGACCAGACGGCCGCGGTGATCGTGGAGCCGGTGCAAGGTGTCGCCGGCGCGGTCGACATGCCGAAGGACTTCCTTGCAGCGCTGCGCTTCCGCTGCAGCGAAAACGGCTCGATCCTCATCTTCGACGAAGTGCAATGCGGTGTCGGCCGCACCGGCTATCCGTTCGCCGCGAACATGTACGGCGTTACGCCCGACATCATCACCACCGCCAAGTCGCTCGGCGCCGGCTTCCCGGTTTCGGCGCTGCTGATGGCCGATCACGTCGCGTCCTATCTCAAGATGGACACGCTCGGCACGACGTTCGGCGGCGGCCCGATGGCCTGCGCCGTCATCGAGGCCGTCATCGACATCATCGAGTCGGAGAACCTGCTCGAGAACGTGCGGCAACGCTCGGCGCAGATGCGCCGCGAGTGCGTCGTCGGCCCGGTCGTGGGGACGCAGGGCGCCGGCTTGTTGCTCGGCCTGCGCACCTCGCGGCCCGCGAAGGACGTGCAGGCGGAGCTGCTGAAGCTCGACATTCTCACCGGCACGAGCGCGGATCCGAACGTCCTGCGCATCCTCGCGCCCTTCGTGCTCGGCAGCGAGCACGTCGACCAACTGCGCGACGCACTGAAGAAGATCGCACCATGAAGCGTTTCCTCGATCTGGCCGACCTACCGCGCGAGCAGGTCAAGGATCTGCTCGGTCTCGCGTCGAGACTGCAGCAGCATCCGCAACCGCAGGCGCTCACGGGCAAGGTGCTCGGCCTGCTGTTCCTGAATCCGTCGCTGCGCACGCTCGCCTCCTTCCAGAGCGCGATGATGCGGCTCGGCGGGACAGCGGTCGTCATCACGCCGGGCCAGGGAACGTGGCAGATGGAGACACGTTCGGGCGCGATCATGAACGGCGCGGCCGCGGAGCACGTGCGCGAAGCCGTGCCGGTGCTCGCTTCGTATTGCGACGCCATGGGCATCCGCATGTTCGCGGAAGGGCGCAACCTCGCCGCCGATCTCGCCGAGACCGGCTTCCGCATGATGGCCGACCTGTGCGACAAGCCGCTGGTCAACATGGAATCGGCGATGAGCCATCCGTGCCAGGCGCTCGCCGACTGGCACACGCTGGACGAGCTGCGCGTGCCGGAACGCGGCAAGTTCGTGCTCTCCTGGACCAATCATCCGCGCGCATTGCCGCTCGCCGTCCCCTCCTCCACCGTGCACATGGCCGCGATGCGCGGCATGGAAGTCGTGGTGCTGCGCCCGGACGGTTTCGCGCTGCCGGATCCGATCATGGAAAAGGCGCGGCAGGCAGCCAGGGCATCCGGCGGCGATGTCTATGAAACGACCGATCGCGGCGAGGCGCTGGCTGGCGCGCACGTGATCTACGCGAAGGAATGGGGCTCGCCGCAACACTACGGCGATAAGGAAGCCGACGCGCGCCTGCGCGAGTACCTCGGCGACTGGTGCGTGAAGGACAGCTGGTTCAGGAGCGCGGACCCGCGCTGCCATTTCATGCATTGCCTGCCGGTGCGTCGTAACGTCGCCGTCGCGGACGAAGTGCTCGACGGGCAACGCAGCGTCGTCGTCCAGGAAGCATTCAATCGCATGGTCGTGCAGATGGCAGTGTTATATAGACTGCTCAAAGGCTGAGAGGTAATTACACCGTGCTCCGTTCCGATCCTTCTGTTGCCATTCGCGCGCTGCGCGGCGCCGCGCCCTACATCCGCATGTACAAGGGCAAGGTGTTCGTCATCAAGGCGAGCGGCGGTGTGTTCGGCGATCTTGCCAGCACGCGCGGGCTGATCGAACAGGTCGCGATCCTGCACCAGGTCGGCATCCGCGTCGTGCTCGTGCACGGCGGCGGTCCGCAGCTCACGCAGGTTCAGGAGTCGCTCGGGCTCACGCCGCGCATGGTCGCGGGCCGGCGCGTCACCGACGCCAAGTCGATGGAAGTGACCAGCATGGTGCTGAACGGGCTGGTCAACACGCAGATCCTCGGTATCTGCCGCGAGTTGGACATCTCCGCGGTTGGCGTGAGCGGCGTCGATGCTGGACTGGTACGCGCTCACAAACGGCCCCCGGTCAGCGTCGACGGTCAGATGGTCGACTACGGCTTCGTCGGCGACATCGACGTGATCGACGTCAAAGTGCTGCAGCAGCTGCTCGATGACGGCCTGATGCCCGTGGTGAGCCCGGTCTCCGCGGACGACAACGGAACACTGCTCAACATCAATGCCGACACGGTCGCGGCCGGCATCGGCGCAGGCCTGAAAGCCGAGAAGCTGATGCTGTGCACGGGCGCGCCCGGCATCCTCGAATCGGTCGACGATCCGCGCTCGATCGTCTCGTACACCGACCTCGCGGGGCTCGCGCGCCTGAAGGCGCAAGGGAGCCTGAAGGACGGCATGCTGCCCAAGGCCAAGGCGATCGAGGATGCGATCCGCGGCGGCGTGCGTCGCGTGCACGTCACCTCGTACAAGTCGCCGGACAGCCTCCTCGCCGAAGTGTTCACGAACGAAGGCACCGGCACGCTGATCGTCGAGAACATCAGCGTGCTGTCGCCGGCGGAACAGCACAGCTGATATGAGTCGGCTGTGGGACAAAGGAGCGGATCTCGACCAGCGCGTGTTGCGTTACACGGCCGGCGAAGATCATGCGCTCGACAATCGTCTGGTGGCCTATGACGTGCGCGCATCGATCGCGCACGCGGAAATGCTCCATCTGCAGGGCCTGATCTCAGCCGATGATTTTGCCGCCATCGCGCAAGGCCTGGGCGAGATCGGCAGGGCGCACGCGAGCGGCCAGTGGAGCGTGCAACTCGAGCACGAGGACGGACAGACGGCTCTGGAGAATCTGCTGGTCGAGCGCATCGGCGAAGCCGGCAAGCGCGTGCACCTCGGCCGATCGCGCAACGACCAGGTGCTCACGGCGCTGCGCCTGTACCTGAAAGATGCAGTGACCGAGCTCGAGGCCGGCGTCACCGCGGTCGTTGCCGCGCTGGACGACATGAGCGCGCGCCAGGGCTCCATCGAGCTCCCCGGTTACACCCACATGCAGCAGGCGATGCCCAGCTCGGTGGCATTGTGGTCCGGCGGTTTCGCGGCCGAGTTGCGCGACGATGCGGAAGGCTTGCGTCAATGCCGGCGTCGACTCGACAAGAGTCCGCTCGGCTCCGCGGCGGGGTACGGCGTCGCGAACGTGCCGCTCGATCGTGAGCGGACGCGTGCGGCCCTCGGCTTCGCGGAGGTGCAGCAGCCGGTGACGGCAGTGCAACTCTCGCGCGGCAAGGCCGAAGCGCAGCTGGTGTTCGAGATCGCGCTCGTGATGCAGGACACCGGCCGTCTGGCCGCCGACCTGCTGCTGTTCTATACGCAGGAGTTTTCGTTCGTGGAGCTGCCGGACGCGTTCACGACCGGCTCTTCGATCATGCCGCAGAAGCGCAACCCGGATGTTTTCGAGCTGATTCGCGGTCGCACGACGACCGCCGGCGCAGCGCTGCACGAAGTGCTCGGCATCGTCGCGAAACTGCCGTCCGGCTATCAGCGCGATCTGCAATTGATCAAGGCGCCGTTGTTCCGCGCGATCGACGTGTGCCTCGACACGCTCGCGATCCTCGCGGCGGCATTGCCCGGCGTGAAATTCCGTCCGGACCGCATCGAGCTCGATCCGGCGATCCATGCAGCCGAAGCCGCCAGCGAGCTGGTCGTCAAGGAAGGTATTTCCTTCCGCGACGCTTACCGAAGAATTGCCGAAAAGCTGAAGAAATGAGCGCCACGATCTGGTTCCGTCCTTACACGCTCGAAGACGTGCGCCGCTACCGCGTGAACCTGGCGCAGCACCTCGGCATCGAGTTCACCGAGTTTGGCGCCGACTTCCTGCGCGGCCGAATGCCGGTGGACGCGCACACGCGCCAGCCGTTCGGCATCCTGCACGGCGGAGCTTCGGTCGCGCTCGCGGAAACGCTCGGCAGCATCGCCGCGGGGCTCGTGGTCGATCCGGACAAGTACCTCGTCGTCGGCCAGGAGATCAACGCCAACCACGTGCGCGCCATCCGCGACGGTTTCGTGATCGGCACCGCGCGGCCGCTGCACCTCGGCCGGCGCAGCCACGTGTGGGAGATCCGCATCGCCGACGAGCAGGATCGCCTGGTGTGCATCTCGCGCATCACGATGTTCGTGATGGAAAAAAGCTGACAGCCGCGGTGCGCTATACTTTCGGCCATGCTGCTGCGGCCGAAATTCCTGCTGTTTTCCTGCGTCGTACTGATTGCTTCGTCCTGCGGGCTCAAGGGTCCGCTGTACCGCCCGGACGAGACCAAGAACGAAACCGTCGCGCCCGGCGAGGATGCCACCGAGGCTGCCAAGAAAAAGGCCGGGCGAATCCAGCGTGCAGCCGCCCGCCATCGATCCGGATCGACCGGCAGTCCCTCCGGGCCGTTGATGAACGCGCGACGCAAGCTCGTCCTCGTCGACGGCTCCGGCTACCTGTATCGCGCGTTCCACGCGCTGCCACCGCTGCAGAATTCGCGCGGTGAGCCGACCGGCGCCGTGCTCGGCGTCGTCAACATGCTCAACAAGCTGTGCCGGGAAGAATCGCCGGAGCTGATCGCCGTAGTGTTCGATGCGCCGGGACGCACGTTTCGCGACGAGCTGTTCGAGGAATACAAGGCAACGCGCACGCCGATGCCGGACGACCTGCGCTCACAGCTGCAGCCGCTGCTCGACTGCGTCGAGGCAATGGGGCTGCCCATGCTGCGAATCGCCGGCGTGGAAGCCGACGACGTCATCGGCACGCTGGCGAAGCAAGCGGCTGCACAGGACATGGATGTGCTGATCTCGACCGGCGACAAGGACATCGCGCAGATCGTCGGCGACCGCATCACGCTCGTGAATACGATGACCGACTCGCGGCTCGACCGCGACGGCGTCAAGAACCAAGTTCGGCATCTGGCCCGAACAGGTGATGGATTACCTCGCGCTCATCGGCGACAGCATCGACAACATTCCCGGCATCGACAAAGTCGGGCCGAAAACCGCGGCGAAGTGGCTGAACGAGTACGGCACGCTCGACAAGCTGGTGGAGAACGCAGCGGCAATCAGCGGCAAGGTGGGCGAGAACCTGCGCGCTGGCCTGCAGACCCTGGAGCTGTCGCGCAAGCTGGCGACGATCGACTCGAACCTCAAGCTCGAATGCGACCTCGAATCGCTGGTGCGTCGCGAGCCGAACAAAGACCGCCTGCGCGAGTTGTACACGCGCTTGGAATTCCGCCAGTTGCTGCGTGCAATCGACGGTGGTGTTGCTCCGGGAACCGCACCAGTGCCGCCACCTGCGGTGGAATCGGCAGTCGCCGGAGCTCGACCGCCGACGAATTACGAAGCGATCGTCACGACAGCGGATCTGCAGCGCTGGATCGAGAAGCTGCAAGCGGCCGAGCTGATCGCACTCCACATCGAAACGGTTTCGCTCGACTACATGGAGGCGGACATCGTCGGCATCGCCTTCAGCATCGAGCCCGGCAGCGCCGCGTACGTGCCGCTGTTGCACGACTATGCCGGCGCGCCCGAGCAGCTTGCCTCGTCGGCAGTCCTGCAGGCGCTGCAACCGCTGCTCGAGAACGAGCAGCTGCCGAAGATCGGGCATCACATCAAGTACGGCGAGCACGCGCTGAAGCGCAAAGGCATCGAGCTGCGGGGCATGCGCTTCGATTCGATGCTGGAATCGTACGTGTGGAACAGCACCGCGACGCGCCACGATGTCGACGCGGTGGTCCGCCGCTACCTCGGCTTCGATCCGATTCATTACGAGGACCTGACCGGCCGCGGCGCGAAGCAGATTCCCTTCAGCCAGGTCGCGCTCGACAACGCGACCAGGTACGCCGCGGAAAACGCCGACATCGTCCTGCAGCTGCATGGCGTGCTGTGGACGAACATCTCCGGCGTGCCGGAGCTGCGATCGCTGTACGAGGAGATCGAGCAGCCGCTCGTGCCGGTTCTGTATCGGATGGAGCAGGCAGGTGTGCTGATCGACGGCGAGCTGCTGCGTCAGCAGGGCCTCGAGCTGGCGCGTCACATGCGCGAGATCGAAGCACGCGCGCACGAAGCCGCGGGCGGGCCGTTTTCGCTCGATTCTCCGAAGCAGTTGCAGGAAGTGCTGTACGGCAAGCTCGGGCTGCCGGTGCTGGGCAAGACTGCAACCGGGCAGCCATCGACCGCCGAAGCCGTGCTGGAAGAGCTCGCGGGAAAGTACGACCTGCCGCGTCTGATCCTCGACTATCGCGGCTTCGCGAAACTGAAGTCGACCTATACGGACAAGCTGCCGCTGCAGATCAACCGCACCTCGCAACGCGTGCACACGTGCTATCACCAGGCCGTCGCGGCGACGGGCCGGCTTTCGTCGATGGAGCCGAACCTGCAGAACATTCCGATCCGCACGCCCGAAGGGCGGCGCATCCGGCAGGCGTTCGTCGCGCCGCCGGGCTGGTGCATCGTCGCGGCCGACTACTCGCAGATCGAGCTGCGGATCATGGCGCACCTGTCGGGCGATGAGGGCCTGCTGAATGCGTTCACGGAGGAACGCGACATTCACCAGGCGACCGCGGCAGATGTCTTCGGCCTGCAGCTCGAGCAGGTCAGCGCCGACCAGCGGCGCACTGCGAAGATGATCAACTTCGGGCTCATTTACGGCATGTCCGCGTTCGGGCTCGCGTCACGGCTCGGCATCGAGCGCAGCGAAGCGAAGCGCTACGTGGAACTGTATTTCGAGCGCTACCCGGGCGTGCGACGCTACATGGACGAGACGCGGCAGCAGGCGCGCGAGCGCGGTTACGTCGAGACCGTGTTCGGCCGTCGGCTCTATCTGAACGACATCGCCTCGCGTAACGCAGCTCTGCGGCAAGGCGCCGAGCGCGCCGCAATCAATGCGCCGATGCAAGGCACGGCTGCAGATATCATCAAGCGCGCCATGATCGAGGTCGACCGCTGGTTGAGCACCTCCCGCATCCCGGCCCGGCTGATCATGCAGGTTCACGACGAACTGGTGTTCGAAGTGAAGGTCGAAGCTGCGCAGGAGCTGATGGGACGCGCCCGCGAGCTGATGAGCGCTGCCGCGCAGTTGCGTACGTCGCTCAAAGTCGACGTCGGCTCCGGCACGAACTGGGACGAAGCTCACTGATTACGGAACGTAAAAGCTTTCGATGAGTCCGGATTCAATTCCCGTTCAGCTGAGTCCGGCATTCTCTGGCCCGCGAGACCCTTCTTCAGACACGGAGATTCTCTGCATGCGTAAAGCAATCTTGTTCGCTGCTGCGCTTCTGACCCTGCCGGTGCTGCCCGCCGTCGCCGCCGACAACGGCTTCTACCTCGGCGGCTCTGTCGGCCAGGCGAACCTGAAGATCGACGACCTCACCGGCGGCGCTCTGGCCGACGACGACTTCGACGCGGACGACACGGCGTTCAAGCTGATCGCCGGCATCCGCCCGCTCGACTGGCTGGCCGTGGAAGCGGCATACGTGAACTTCGGCGAGCCCAAAGACGACGTATCCGGCTATCCCGTTGGAGGCCGATGGCGACGGCATCTCGGCCTTCGCAGTCGGCTTCCTTGCGGTCGGCCCGGTCGACCTTTTCGCGAAGGCCGGCCTCATCGCCTGGGACAGCAAGATCGAAGGCGGGGTCTTTGACGACGACGGCAGCGATCTCGCCTACGGCGTCGGCGCACAGTTCCGCGTGCTGGGGCTGTCGATCCGCGGCCGAGTACGAGAAGTTCGAGATCAGCGACGTCGACCTCGACATGATTTCGATCGGCCTCACTTATACGTTCCTGTGATGCACTGATGCCCGCGCCGCTGTTGTCGATGTACAACGGCGGCGCTCGGCGCGGCGCAGTTGCTCGCTTTCTGCGCGACCTTCGCGCAACGCTTCAGGCGTCGCCGACGTCGCGATCAAGCGACTGAAATCGTGAATCTTTCTTCACGTTCGGCGGGCGCAAATCACTGGGAACTTTAGTGGAACGCAGGCGTCTCAACCTTCGAGCGTCGGCCAGGACGCTCCCGTTCGCTGACCTCCCTGAGTGAACGGAAGCCCGGTCCATCCCCATGCCGGGTAACACTATCCCGGTGGCTCTTCACGAGCCACCGGGTTTTTTTTGAGCATCGTCAGCACTTCGCGCCGCGCCTCGTCGACGCCGGTTTTAGCGACGGCCGAGAACAGCTGAACCGTCGCCACGCCCTCGACTCGCGTACGCACCTGTTTGAGGACCGTGCGTCGATTCGCCGCGACTGAGCTTGTCGGCCTTCGTCAGCAGCACATGCGCCGCGAGGCCGTGCGATCCGCTCCAGTCGAGCATCTGCACGTCGAAGTCGGTGAGCGGCCGGCGTGAGTCCATCACGATCACCAGCCCGACGAGCGAGGCGCGCGCTTCGACGTACCGCGTGAGCAGCTCCTGCCAGTGCTCCCGGATGCGCTCCGGCACCTTCGCGTAGCCATACCCCGGCAGGTCCACGAGGCGCTGCGCGCCGTCCAGGGCGAAAAAATTGATCAGCTGCGTGCGGCCCGGCGTCTTGCTGGTGCGCGCCAGGTCCTTGCGGCCGGTGATGGCGTTCAGCGCGCTGGATTTGCCGGCATTGGAGCGGCCGGCGAACGCCACCTCCGTGCCTTCGTCGCCAGGAAACTGCTGTGGCTGCCAGGCGCTCTTGATGAAACTGGCTTGGGGGAACTGCGGCATTCCTTGGGTTCGGCTCCGGCAGGCGACAAAGGGCCGCTAGTGTACAATTCCGCGCCTTTTAAGCGCCCCGCTGCCTTGGAGTTTTGCCAGATGAAGTCTTCCGCGCTTGCCTCGCTCTTCGTGCTCTGCAGCCTGGGTGTCAGCGCCGGCGCGCTCGCCGACGGCTCGGCCGAGAAGGGGGAGTCCAAGTCCACCGCGTGCATCGCCTGTCACGGCCCGGGCGGCAACAGCGTGAATCCGGAATGGCCGAGCCTCGCCGGCCAGGGCCAGGCGTACATCCACAAGCAGCTGCAGGCCTTCAAGGGTGGCGCACGCAAGAATCCCCTCATGACGCCGATGGCAATGGGACTGTCGGAGGAGGACATGGCGGATCTCGGCGCTTACTTCGCTGGACAGAAGCCGACAGGCCTCGAGGCAGACCCTGGCAAGCTCGCGGTCGGTCAGCGTGTCTATCGCAGCGGCGATCCGAAGAACGGTGTGCCGGCTTGCGCTGCATGCCACGGCCCGGCAGGCGACGGCAATGCGCCGGCCGCGTATCCCGCGCTGCGCGGCCAGTACGCAACCTATGTCGCCGCGCAGCTGCGTAATTATCGCGCCGGCACGCGCCAGACCGATCCGGGCCAGATGATGCGCACTGTCGCGAGCACGATGACGGACGAGCAGATCGATGCAGTCGCTTCGTACGTGCAAGGCCTGCGCTGAACCGGGACTCGAGGCCATGAGCTCACGCATGAACAAACTGATCATCGCCGCTTTGTTCGCCATCGTTTCGCTCGCGACCGTCGCGTGCGGCAAGCAGGAGCAGCCCGCTACTCCTGCGCAACCGGCTGCCACGCAACCCACGCAGGCACAGCCGCCTGGCGGCGAACCCGCCACGACCGCAGCCGCTGAAACGCCGGCCGCGACCGAGGAATCGGCGCCGACTGCGCCGACGGAAACGGTCACCGAGACCGACGATGCGCAGGAATCCGCGGAACAGCCCGCGTCGAACGTGCAGTCGACGCTGAAGCTGTCCACCGCGACGAACAAGCCAGCCACATCCGAACGCTTCAAGGAAGGGACGAACTACAGGAAGGTCGTGCCCGCACAGCCCACGAACGTCGCACCCGGCAAGGTCGAAGTCGTCGAAGTGTTCTGGTACGGCTGCGCTCACTGCTTCCAGCTCGATCCCGCGATCGAGTCGTGGCGCAACAAGAGCAAGCAGCCGTTCGTGGAGTTCGTGCGCGTTCCGGCGATGTGGAACGACACGCTGCGCATGCACGCGCGCGTCTACTACACCGCCGAAGCGCTCGGCAAGCTCGACGCCCTGCACTCGACGATCTTTCGCGAGATGCACGTCGCCAACGATCCGCTGAACAACGTCGACAGGATCACTGCGTTCTTCAAGAAGCAGGGCGTCAGCCCGGAGGACTTCCAGAAGGCTTTCGCATCGTTCGCGGTCGAATCGAAGCTGCAGCGCGCGGACTTCCTCAACCGCCGCTACCAGATCAACTCCGTGCCGACGATGGTCGTGAACGGCAAGTACCTCACGGACCAGACGATGGCCGGCGGCGAGTCGCAGCTGTTCCAGCTCATCGAAGAGCTCGCCGCGCATGAGCACGGCGGCTGACCAGCCCGCCGCGCAGCGTCCCACGGCATGCTGAACATTTTCTTCCAGCAGCCGCAGGGACTGGCGCGCACCACGCCCGGCTCGCCACCGAAGATCCCGGACGAGGCGATCTGGATCGACCTGCTCGAGCCGACGCCCGACGAAGAAAAGCTGGTCGAGCGCACGCTCGGCATCGACGTGCCGACACGCGAGGAAATGAAGGAAATCGAGACCTCGAACCGGCTGTACGAGGACAACGGCGCGCTGTACATGACCACCACGGTGGCGGCGCAACTCGACACCGACCGGCCGGTGGCCATGGCGGTGACGTTCATCCTGACCGGCTCGCGCCTGGTGACGAACCGCTATCTCGATACCAAACCGTTCCAGCAGTTCATCGCGTATGCCGAGAAGCATCCGGCCGCGTGCACTACCCCGCTGGCGCTGCTCGGCGGGTTGATGGAGGCGTTCACCGAGCGCCTCGCCGACGTGCTGGAGCGCGTCGGCGGCGATCTCGACAATCTCTCGGGCAGCATCTTCGCCCAGCGCGGCAACGGCACGCCCGACAGCCGCGACCTGCGCCGCATGATCGAGCGCATCGGCTTCAACGGCGAGCTCAACTCCAAGTCGCGCGAGAGCCTGGTGAGCCTGGGCCGGCTGCTGATGTTCGTGCAGCAATCCGCGCCGATGACCGGCGAGCAGCGCGACCGCTTTCACTCGATCAGCCGCGACGTCACCTCGCTGTCGGACCACGCGAGCTTCCTCGGCACGAAGTCCTCGTTCCTGCTGGAAGCGACGCTCGGCCTGATCAACATCGAGCAGAACAACATCATCAAGATCTTCTCCATCGTCGCGGTGATGCTGATGCCGCCGACGCTGGTCGCCAGCATCTACGGCATGAACTTCCATTTCATGCCCGAGCTCGACTGGCACTTCGGCTATCCGCTTGCATTGCTGCTGATGGCGATCGCCGGGCTCATTCCATACGTATTCTTCAAGCGCCGGGGGTGGCTGTAGTGGCTCACACGATCGACAGCATGGCTTTGTTCTGCGATTTCGAGAACATCGCGCTCGGCGTGCGCGACGCCAAGTACGCGAAGTTCGACATCGACCGCGTGCTCGAGCGCCTGCTGCTGAAGGGCAGCATCGTGGTGAAGAAGGCGTACTGCGACTGGGAGCGTTACCGCGAATTCAAGGCGCCGATGCACGAGGCCTCGTTCGAGATGATCGAGATCCCGCACGTGCGCATGTCCGGCAAGAACTCCGCCGACATCCGCATGGTCGTCGACGCGCTCGACCTGTGCTACACCAAGGAGCACGTCGACACGTTCGTGATCATCAGCGGCGACTCCGACTTCTCGCCGCTGGTCAGCAAGCTGCGCGAGAACAACAAGTTCGTCATCGGCGTCGGCGTGAAGAGCTCGACCTCGGACCTGCTGATCGCGAACTGCGACGAGTTCATCTACTACGACGATCTGGTGCGGCAGGACGAGCGCAAGAAGCAGCAGCGCACGCGGCGCAAGCCGGCGGCGAAGCAGGCGGCGGAAGCTTCGAAGGAGGCACAACCGAAGGCAGAGAAGACCGACGAAGATCGCAGGCAGGAAGCGTTCGACCTGCTGCTCGACACCATCGACGCGCTGGCCGAGGAGCGCGACCAGGACGAGAAGATCTGGGGCTCGATGGTCAAGCAGGCGCTCAAGCGCCGTAACCCGGGCTTCAACGAGAGCTATTACGGCTTCCGTACTTTCAGCGAGCTGCTGGAGGAGGCGCAGACGCGCAAGCTCCTGACCCTCGAGCCGGATCAGAAATCCGGCGGCTACGTGATCCGGCGCGCCAAGCGCGACTAAGTCTGTTGCCGCCAGGTCACGGCGGCGCCCACACCAGGTCCGCGATCAGCGGCAGATGATCCGAGCCGTGCGACGGTCCGAGCCGCACGTCGACGCTGCGCCAGTGGCGCGACGCCCAGCAGTGATCGATGCGGATTCCGAGCGGCGGGAATTGCGACGGCCATGACGGCGCGAGGCCGTGGCCGGCGGCGCAATCGCTGAGGCGCGACCGTTCGAGTGCCGCACGAAAGTGCTGCGACCACGGCGTGGCGTTGAAATCCCCGGTGACGATCAGCGGCCCCTGATGAGCGGCAGCGAAGGACGCGATGCTCGCCAGCTCGGCGTTACGCAATCGCGAGCTCCGCGGACCGAGGGGCCAGTGCAGGTGGACGCCGAGCACTGTCACGGGCGTCCCTTGCCAATCGACCGTGACGCGTGCGGCACGCACGCCGGGGCTTTCCGCCAGCGCCAGGGATTCCGCCGAAACGATCGGCCAACGCGAGAACACGATCGCGCCGTGGCGCAGTTCTGCGTTGAACGAATGCGGATGGGACTGCAGGAAATCAGCGATCCGTTTCGCGCCGTCGTCGCGATCCCGCTCTTCGATCACGATGACGTCGGCCTGCGTCTGCTCGAGAAAGCGCCCGATTGCCGCGTAGTCGTGGTTACGAAACCAGGTGTTGAACGCGACGACCCTGAACTTCGCCGAGCCGGCCTCGGCTCGCGCGGTCGTCACGCCCATGTAGCTGACGATGGGAATCGCGCCAACGACGGCGCCTGCGATCGCCACGACGGCAAGCAGCGGCGCCCGTAGCGCGAACAGCAAGATCGCGACGATGAGGAACAGCAGCGTGTATTGGACGCGGAAGTGCGCGAACAGATCGAACGGCCATGCATAGCGGCCGAGCATCGCGGCCAGCAGCGCGCACCACAGAGCGATCAGGCTGGCGACCGCGAGACGCCGGCGCAGCACGAGCGGTTAGAACATCGCCTTGGCCGGCATGCGCCAGCGCTGGCTCGCCGCGTAGAAGAGCTCGACGCGCCGCACGCCCTTCACGCGACGCGTCGACCTGCGCACCTCGCGCAGCAGCCGCAACAACAACTGTTCGCCGGAACGCGTGCCGCCGCTCGCATACTCCGCGTCGATGCTCAGGTGCATCACGGTGATGTGCTCTACATCCTGCCGTGCATAGACGGCTACACCGACAGGGCGCCCTTCCCGATCGAGCGCGAACAGCGACTGCACGTCGGGCGTGCCCTTCATGTAGATGCGCAGGCGATCGCGGTCCGCGACGATTTCCGGCGCGCCGAATTTTTCGATCGCGTCGGCGATGCAATCGCTGACCCGGTCCTGGCAGGAATTGAAGAAGATGAGGCGTTCGAGCGCGGGGCGCTGGGCAACGGATACGTATGATTTGAATTCTGTCGTTGCGCTCATGGGGTCCCTTACCGCCGGGGGCTCCGGGGGTGCCCGGCCGATAATGAGCGGGACCAAAAGGGTTGTCGAGCGTCGAAAACGCATGTTGCGGGCGCGTAACTGCCGGCAAAATCGTCGAAAAACCGCCTCTGTCGCGAAAACACGTCATGCGTAGCCACCCCCGCCAGTCCCGCAATTCAATGCCTTGCGTGCCGCAGCCATGGTCGTCCGAACAGGTCCCCGGCTTCCCTGTTGCAGGGGGGTCACACCTTGCGGGCGTTCGATGACAGGCGATGCCGCAGGACCGAAGCCGGAAGAGCGCCCCTTGCCCTGCTATCAGGCTTTCGCGCACTTTCTCATCCGCTGAAATACCGCGCCGAGTGCGCGAAACTTTGAACTGGCGCAAGTTTTCGTGCTTAAGAAACGGGAACTGGTTCGAGCGCTGCCAAAACGCTTATTGTCAGATAGCACCATAGTTGTAAGCCGGGGCGACACCTGCTCGCGTCGCCACTCAAGACGCGCTGCATCGCACAGGGGAATTGTTCATGGGCATTCTGGATCTGGGTCGGTACAAGGGAATCGTCTTCGCGATCACCGGCTTCCTGGTGTTCATCGCGATCATTCTGGCGGTGAACCACGGCAAGGCCGGGCAGTTCTCCGACGACGTTTCCGCCATCAAATTTCTCGCGGAGCAGCGCGAACAGCCGGTCGCGGTCTATTCCGCCGGCGGCGAGCTGGCCGCGCGCCTGAAGAGCGGACAGAAGATCGACGAGCCGCTCGAAGCGCTGCGCAAGGCCGCGAAGTCGTACGACAACGCGCTCAGCAGCCTCGCGAACGGCGGCATGATCACGGACAGCACCGGTAACGTCTTCGTCGTGCCGGCGCTCACCGCTGGCGAAGCGCAGACCGCGCTCGCCAACGGCACCAAGCTCTGGAACGCGTACAAAGCCAAGCTTGACCCCGTCTTGCGTTTCTCGGGGTCGCCCTACGCGGCGCCGGATGTTCCCACGCAGGCCGCGAAGACCGCCTCGCTGGAAACTGCACCGGTTCCGCTCAGCCCGCGCGGCCGCCGTCTGCAGGCGGCTCTGCAGGACCTCAATACATACGGCGCGACCTCGCACACGCAGCTGCGTAACGTGATGGTCGATCTGACGGCGCAGGTCGAGGCCGCGAGCCGCGCCCGTTCCGGCACGCTGCGCACCGTGCAGGTGTTCGGCATCGTCGCCGCCGTGCTGCTGCTCGGCGCGATCTTCTTCTACTTCGCGCGCAACATGCGCAAGGACGAAGCCGTCTCGAACCGCCAGCGCAAGGAAACCAGCGACATTCTGCGCACGGTGAACGAAGGCCTGTTCCTGCTCGACAAGGACCTGAAGCTCGGCAGCGAGCGCTCGATGGCGCTCAACAACATCTTCCGCCGCGAGGACTTCGCCGGCCAGACGTTCGACACGCTGCTGAAAGAGATCGTGCCGGAGAAGACGCTGCGCACCGCCATGGACTATGTGGCGCTGCTGTGGGGCGACCGCGTCAACGAGAAGCTGGTCAAGACGATCAACCCGCTCAACGAAGTCGAGGTGCACTTCGACAATGCATCCGGCGGCTTCGACACGCACTTCCTCGAGTTCGACTTCAACCGCGTGAAGTCGGAAGGCTCGCTGTCGCACCTGCTGGTGACGGTCAACGACGTCACCAAGCGCGTCATGCTGTCGCGCGAGCTGCAGGAATCGCAGGAAAAGGCGCAGGCGCAGCTCGACCTGCTGCTGCGCATCCTGCACGTCGAGCCGGACAGCCTCACCGGCTTCCTCACCGACGCCGACGTGTCGCTGAAGATGGTCAACTCGATTCTCAAGGAGCCGGCGCGCGAAGAGTCGGCGTTCCGCGCGAAGATCGACGGCATCTACCGCCAGGTGCACGCGGTCAAGGGCGAAGCCGCAGCGCTCGGTCTCAAGACCGTCGAGCAGCGCGCGCACGCGTTCGAAGAAGCGCTCAGCGACCTCAAGGGCCGCCCGTCGCTGTCGGGCAGCGACTTCCTGCCGCTGGTCGTCAAGCTCGACGATCTGTTCAACCACCTCGCGCAGGTGCGCGAGATGCTCAGCCGACTGGTCGATCTGCACCAGGCGATCGCCTCGCGTGGCGGCTCCATGGGCCCCAGGGGCAGCGCGACGTCGCAGGTAGAAGCGGAAAAGGTCGATCGCTGGCTCGCGGGCGAGACCGCCGAGCCGCAAACGCCGACGCACGACAAGACCATGTCGATGAAGCAGCCGGTGTTCCCGGCAGCCGAAGCCCCGGCCGAACAGGTTGGCGCGGGCCTCGAACGCACGCTCGCCGATCTCGCGGCGCGTGTCGCGAGCAGCCAGTCGAAGCAGGTCGCCCTGCGCTGCAACGGTCTGGACAACGTTCCGGAAGCGTATCGGCGCGCGGTCAAGGACATCACGATTCAATTGGTGCGTAACGCGGTCGTGCACGGCATCGAAGAGCCGAGCGAGCGCGCCAAGGCGCACAAGGCCGAAGTCGGCACGCTGGCTGTGGAGTTCGGCGCGCGCGACAGCGAAGGCTATGAGCTGATCGTGCAGGACGATGGCCGCGGCCTGCAGCTGGAGCGCATCAAGGAAGTCGCAGTCGAGCGCGGGCTGATCACGCCGGCGCAGGCTTCGATGCTCGATCCGCGCCAGACCATGGCTCTGATCTTCCGCCCTGGGTTCTCCACGGCCGACCGCGTCACCACCGACGCAGGCCGCGGCGCGGGCATGGACCTCGTGCGCATCCTCGTCGCCGAGCTCGGCGGCCGGGTCGGGCTCGCCTCAGCGGGCGGCAAGTTCTCCAAGTTCAAGATCTGGCTGCCGGCGGAACGCGCCGTGGCTGCCTGAACACTCGCAGCCACTGACACAGCACACAGCAAGAAAGCTCACGAGGGACGGAAATGGCGCTGGCAAACGCAAAAGCTCAACCGTTGACGAACGGCAAGCTCAAGCTCATGATTTGCGACGATTCGAACATAATCCGGCGCAAGATCGAGCGCGAGCTGCAAATCGATCGCCTGCAGGTCACAGCGACCGCGGCGAACGGCAAGCAGGCGGTCGAAGCATTCCGCAAGGAGCCCGCGGACGTCGTAACGATGGATCTGACGATGCCGGAAATGGACGGTATCGAGTGCGTCGAGAACCTGGTGAAGATCAAGCCGGACGTGTTGATCCTCGTGATCTCCGCGCTGTCCGACAAAGCCACCGCGATCGAAGCGTTGAAGAAGGGAGCGAATGGCTTCCTCTGCAAACCGTTCACGGATCGTCAACTGACCGAGGCGCTGGAAGAGCTGCTAAGAGGCGCCGGAAATGATGACTAAAGTCGAACTGGAGACCTTCGTCGAAGGAACGACCCACTATTTCGCGACCGCCGCCAACCAGCCCGCGTCGGTCGGCTCGCCGTACATCGTCCACGACGGTCGCCCGACGATTCAGGAATTCACCGGAGTCATCAACATCGCGGGCAAGCGCCGCGGCATCGTGTACTTCACGGCCTCGCGGCCGATGCTCACCGTCATGCTGATGCGCATGGGCGAGACCGAGCTGACGCAGGAGAACATGTGCGACCTCGTCGGCGAGGTGGCCAACACGATCTCCGGCAACGCGCGCCGCGACTTCGGCAAGGACTTCATGATCTCGGTGCCGACGGTCGTCGCGGGCGAGCCCGAGAAGGTCGTCACGCCGGACAACATCCGCTCGTTCGTGATCCCGATCAATTGGCGCAGCCACTCGGCGCAGCTCGTCGTTTGCCTCGAGTGAGGCAGAGAATGCTGTGCAGAGCACGCGGCACGATCCTTCCCTCGCTGCGTTACAGGCCGGCGCCGGCCTTCCCGGACACGTTCTCGATGTCGTAGTGCTCACGTCGGATCCGGGCGTGCTCGCGACCTTGCGCGAGGCGGCCGGTCCGGAGCACGCGATCTGGCACGCTCCTTCTGCCGATAACGCCGTCGACCTGCTGGTCGGCGGTCGCTGCAGCATTCTCATCGCGGACCTCGGCGCGTTGCGCGGCGACGCTGCTGCGCTCCTCGACCGGCTGCACGCGCAGTTTCCCGAATTGATCCTGATGGCGATGGGACGGCGCGACGAAGAGCATTCGGTCGCGATGCTCGTGAGCGATCAGCGCATCTATCGCTTCCTGCACAAGCCCGTTTCGCCGGCGCGCGCCAACTTGTTCCTCTCGGCCGCGTCACGCCGCTACAACGAGGTGCGGCAGGCCGAGCCGGTCCACATGACGACCGCGAAGCAGATTGCGACGCAGCCGCGCAGCTCGGCGATCGTGGTGAGTATCGCGTTCCTGCTGATCGTGGCGGCTGCCGTTGCCGTCTGGTTCATGACGCGCGAGGAGCCTGCTCCGATCGCGGTGCCTGCCGTTGCGGCAGGCCGGCACGTTCACGCAGAAGGAGCAGATCGCGGACTTTCTCGCGCGCGGCCAGATGGCGATCGTGACGGATCGACTGATCGATCCGCGCGGCAACAACGCCGTCGAATACTTCCGCTCGGTGCTCGCACTGGAGCCGGGCAACGCCGACGCACTCGCGGGATTGCAGCGTGTGGGCGCAGCACTCGAGGTTGATTTCGTCGAAGCGCTGAAGGCACAAGACCCCGCGCGCGGTGCTACTGCTCTAGCAACGCTGCAGCGGGCAGTGCCGGACTATCCGAGACTCGACGCTTTACGAGCCGAGTTGCTGGCACTCTCGCGAAGCTCCCGCACGCCGATCAGCGCAGCGCCGCCGCCAGCGCCGGTGAGACGACAGCCGGCCCGCACGCCTGCACCGAGGCCAGCCGCGCAAGCGCCGACCGAGGCAGCACAGACGCCAGCACCGGAAGTCCGGGCGCCTGCGTCGAGAGCCGAGATACCGCCTGCGTCATCGAGGCCGAGCGCAAGCGAGCTCGATGCCGTCGCGCGCCTGCGCGGTCGGGGAATTCTGCTCGAACCTCCGCGCGCAAACGCCTATGAGCAGCTGCTGGCACTGCGCGCGAAATATCCGGACTCGAACGAAGTTCGCGTCGAGCAGCAGCAACTCGCATCTGCGTTCCTGGAACGCACGCGCACTGCGCTCGCGGCCGGCGACGTCGACACGGCGCACGCGTTGCTGAGTCGCGTCGACACGCTGGTGCCGAACATGACGGCGACCAAGTCGCTGCAAACGCAGCTGGCAGCCGCGCAGCAGGAGCGCAATTTCGCCACCAACATCGTGCAGGCGAAAACGCTGAAACTGGTGCGCGAAGTCCCGCCCGCGTATCCGCGCGAGGCGGAACGGCAAGGTCTCTCCGGTTGGGTCGACGTGGAGTTCACGGTTGCGCCAAACGGCACGACGCACGACCTGGTGGTTCGCGGCGCGCAGCCGCTACGAACCTTCGATCAGGCAGCGGTCGATGCGGTGAAGCGCTGGCGTTTCGAGCCGGTGATGCGCGACGGCGCGCCCGTCCCGCAGCGTGCCGCCGTGCGCATTCGCTTCCAACTGAAGTAGGTCCGACTCCCGACCTACCGGACTGCCGGCGCCGTTTTCTCGTCCACCGGCTCCGTATTGCGCTCGTGCGTATTGCCGAGCCTGTACGCCAGCAGCGCCCAGACGGCTGCAACCGCCGCACCGACCCACGCGATACCCGAGGTTGCGACTCCGAGCAACGACAGCAGCGCGTGCGCCGAACCGCTCGTCGCATCGCCGGTCCGGTAGACCGCGGTGTCGATGAAGTTCTTCGCCTTGTACTTCGTTTCGCGATCCACGCTCGTGAACAGCATTTCGCGACAGGGCCGCACGAGCGCGTACTCGCCGACACGCCGGATGACCATCACGACGAGCAGCACCGATAGCACCGGGAATAGCGCGAGCGCGCTGTAACCGAACACCATCAGGACCGGCGCGATCGTGATCACCGTCGACAACCGCATCCACTTCGTGAAGCGGCTCAATGCGAACAACTGAATGAGCAGTGACAGCGACTGCACGGTGAAGTCTACCCAGCCGAACAGCCGCGTCTGCTGGTCGCGATCGGGCAGTGCCTTCTCGACGAGCTCAGCCTGCTGCAGGTACAGGAACGTCGATGCCCAGGTCAGCAGCAGGATGAACGCGGCGATGCTCAACAGGTACGGGCTCTTCGCGACCAGCGAAAAGCCGGCCCACAAGCTGCCGCCGAGTGGCTGATTGACGTCGCCACGCACCGTGGCAGCGCTCTGGTGCGCAGCGACCGCGCGTGCATGCCACATCGTCAGATAGCGGATACAGAAGATCGATGCGCCGAGAAACGCCATCGAGAACAGCAGCAGGTTGATCGTGCCGACCACGGGCGCAAGCGTCGCCGCGATGAGCGGGCCGAGCACGCCGCCCGCGCTGGTGCCGGCCGCGAGGAATCCATACAGGCGCTTCGCCTGCTCGGGACGGAAGATGTCGGCCATCAGGCTCCAGAACACCGAGGGCACGAACAATGCGAACACCGTGATCCAGATGAAGAACGCCCGCGCGATCCAGGTGTGGTCGCTCTCGAAGTGAAACCACAGGTAGAAGCCGACCAGGTTGAGCGCGAAGAAGCCGTACACCCACGGCAGGAACACCGTGCGCCGAAAACGCGACGTGAGCCAGCCGAAGAGCGGCTGCGTCAACAGCGTCACCGCGAGCGTGCCCCAGAACAGCGACGGCAGGTTCGAGACGCCGGACGTGATGCCCATCGTCTCGCGGACCGGCCGCAGGATCATGTACGCGGTAAATGCAGTGAAGATGTAGGCGAACCCGGCGAGCGCCGCTCCAGCTTCATGCCGTTCGATACGCGCGATGCGCCATAGCCAGCGTTGCGTGGCCGTAGGCTGTGTATCGGAGCTCATGTGTCGTCTTTCTTCTTGTCTTTACTTGGTGGGCGCGACAGCCGCCGCAGGCACCGCAGTCTCGACCGTCCCGTACTTCTCCAGCACCGGCTTCACCGACGCGCTGTCGCCGACGGCGACGATCTGCAGCCGGCCGGCGTCATAGTACTTCTTCGCGACGCGCGCCACGTCTGCCGCGGTGATCGCCTCGACCCGCTGCGGATACGTGTCCCAGTAGTCGGCAGGCAGATTGTAGATCTTCTGTGTTGCAAGATTGCTCACCAGCGTCTGCGGCGACTCGAGCGACAGCGCGAAGCCGCCGACTAGCGCACGCTTGGCGTTCTTCAGCTCCTGCTCCGGCACCGGCTCGCTGCCGATCCGCCGCAGCTCGCCGGTGAGCTCCTGCAAGGCACCCTCCGTGACCGGCGTCCGAACGTCGGTGCTCGCAAGCATTACGCCCGGGAATCGCGAGCCGTTGAAGAAGCTGTACACGCCATACGTGTAGCCCTTGTTCTCGCGCAGATTGATGAACAGCCGCGACGCCGGCCCGCCGCCGAGGATGTGATTCATCACGAGCACGGCGAAGTAATCGTCGCTGCGCCGATCGATGCCGAGACCGCCTACCCATAGCGAGGTCTGCACCGAGCCCGGACGGTCGACCAGCAGCACGCGCGACTTCGCGGGGGGCGTGAGCGCGGGCAGCGAGATGGTTCGTGCAGTCGCCCTTCGGCCAGTCGCCGAACGCGCGCTCGAGCTTCTGCACCAGCTGCTTGAGCGTGAAGTCGCCGTACGCGAGCACGATGCCGTTGTTCGGCGTGAAGTGCGCCTTGTGATAGGCGGCGAGATCGACGCGACTCAAACCGCGCAGCACGTTCTCGGGCGGCACGATGTTGCTTGCCGGGTGCGTGCCGTATATGGCGCGCATGAATTCTTCCTGCGCGAGAAAACCTGGCTGCGTGCGCTGCTGTTGCAGCTGAGACAGGAAGCGCGACTTGTACTTCGACAGCTCCGCTTCGGGGAACGCAGGATTGCGCACGATGTCGGCGGCGATCGAGAAAATCGCATCGGCCTTCTCGCTCAGGCCGCCGAACCCGATCGAAGTTTCGCCGGACGCCGGCGATGCGCTTGCCGAGAAGGCGCCGCCGAGCGCGGCAAGTTCCTCTGCGATCTGCCGGCTCGTGCGCTTTGCCGTGCCCTCGCGCAACAACGCGGCAGTCACCATCGCCAGGCCGCGCTGATCCGGCGGATCGTCGAGACCGCCGCCCGTCAGCAGCAATTGCAGCGAGAACGTCGCAACTTTGTGATCTTCGAGCAGCGCGACGCGCAGGCCGTTCGACAATGTCGCTTCCTGCGCTCGCGGCAGCACGACACGCAGGGTCTGCGGATTGACGGGCGCTTTGCCCTTGAGTTGCACACCCTGCAGTGAGTCGGGCGCTTGCGGTGCCGGTGCGGCCGGCTGCTGCGCGACGCACAGCGTCGCCCATGCGAACAACACGCCGCCGAAGACGCGGATGAGAAGTTTCATGCGAGCTTGCCTCACGCGCCGGGCGCTGCCGCCGCAGGCGGCGCGGGATTGGTGACGATGACGGTGCGATTCGTCGCCAGCAGATATTTCTTCGCCACGCGCTGTACGTCTGCGCGTGTCACGGCGTCGAACCCGGCGATGCGCGTATTGATGAGCCCCGGATCGTTGAACTTCACCGTCAGCGAGCCCAGCAGCGTTGCGCGCGAACCCGCGCTGCGCAGGCCCTGCAGGTAACCGAAACGCGTCGTGTTCTTGGCTTTCTCCAGCTCCCATTCCGCAATCGGCTGCTGCTGCAGACGATCGATCTCGGCGTAGATCGCCGCTTCGACGTCCTCGGCGCTCTTGCCCGGCCGTACCGTGGCGCCGATGTACAGGCCGCCCGGCCCGATGCGCTCGTCGACGAACCCGCCGACGTTGATCACCAGCTCCTTCTCTTTATTGAGCGTCTGGTAGAGACGCGAGCTGTCGCCCTGCTGCAGCACCGATGACAACACACGCAGCGCGTACACGTCGGGATGGTTGCCGACCGGCGTCTTGTACGCGAGCTGCACCTGGGTCGCGCGCGCCAGCGGATCCGTCATCGTTTCGCGGCGCTCGGCCTTCTGCTCCGGCTCGCTCAGGTCGACCGCGGGCGGCTCGGCCTGGCGTGGAATGTCCTCGAAGTAACGGCGGACCAGCGCCAGCGCCACGTCGAGTTTGAAGTCGCCGACCAGCGTGAGCACTGCATTGTTGGGCGCGTAGTACGTCTTGAAGAACTCCGCGACGTCCGCGACGCTCGCCGCATTGAGATCTTCCATCGAGCCGATGGTGGAATGCTGGTAGGCGAAGTTGCTGTAGAACAGCTCGCCGAAACGCTCGTCGGCGGGCCCGTAAGGCTGGTTGTCGACGCGCAGCCGGCGCTCTTCCTGTACCGCCTGGCGCTGGTTGTCGAGCTTCTCCTGCGTGATCACCAGCGAGCGCATGCGGTCCGCTTCCAGGAACAGCGCCAGTTCGAGCTGGTTCGCCGGCAGCGTCTCGAAGTACAGCGTCAGGTCGCTGCTGGTGGTGCCGTTCATCGAGCCGCCGTTGGAGAACACCTGGTAGAAGTGCTCGCCGTCGCCGACGTTGTTCGAGCCCTTGAACATCATGTGCTCGAACAGATGGGCGAAGCCCGTGCGCCCGGCTCGTTCGTTGCGCGAGCCGACGTCGTAGGCGACGTTCAACGCGATGACCGGTGCGCCGTGGTCCTCGACGAGCTGCACGCGCAAGCCGTTGGCGAGCGTGACGTCGGTGAATTCGACGCGGACGGTGGCAGGCTGGGATTTCTGTTCCGCGGCACTGGCGATGCCAGCCGCGAGCAAGACGCAAACACTCACGCAGACTGCGCGATTCATGGAGTAATCCAGGGCCGCTGAAAGAGCGGCCGAGGATATCACCAGCCCCTGCAAGGAGTCAGGCTAAAGCCTGACCCACAGGTGTGGGCCAGCTTGTGGGTCAGGCTTCAGCCTGACTTCCGCTGTTGCTACTGAATCGTCTTGCTGACGACGTTCGAATTAGCGCTTTCTGCACCGCCGCTGGTGTACGCCTTGACGGAGAAATACCAGTTGCCAGCGTTCAGCCCGGTGACGACGTACGTCACCACGCCGGGATTGGAGATCTGGACCGTCTGCGTCAGCGCCGCCGCCGACGTGCCGTACTGGACGCGGTAGCCGGCGAGATTGCTCAGGCTCGAGCCGTCGGTGTTCGCGCTCGGCGGCGTCCACGACAACGTGGCGCTGCCATTCGTAGGCGCGTTGACCGTGATGGCGAACGCGGGCAGCGAAACGGTGTCCTTGGTGTCTGTCACCGAAATCACGATGCCCGAGTACACACCCGCGGCAGCAGCCTGCGGCGTGCCGGACAGCCGGCCCGTGCTGGAGTTGAACGTCGCCCAGTTCGGCAGGTTCTGGATGCTGTATGTGAGCGTGTCGCCGTCGGCGTCCGCGCCGCTCGGCTGGAAGGTGTACGCAGAGCCCGCGTTGACGCTGGTCGCAGGCGTGCCGGAGATCGTCGGCGCGCGATTCGCGGCCGCGCTGACGGTGATCGCGAACGGCGCGAGCGACACACCGGCCGCTTCGCCGTCGTTGACGGTGATGACGATGCCGCTGAACGTGCCGACGTTCTGGCTCGTCGGCGTGCCGGACAGTCGGCCGGTGCCGGTATTGAACGTCGCCCAGCTCGGCCGGTTCGCGATCGTGAAACCGAGCGTGTCGTTGTCGGCGTCGGCTGCGCTCGGCGTGAACGAGTACGCGGCGCCCGCAGTGACGCTGGTGGGCGGCGTGCCGCTGATAGTCGGCGCGCGATTCGGCGGCGCCTGTACGTTGATCGCAAACGCCGGCAGCGCGGTCGACGCACGGCCATCGCTGACCGAGATCAAGATGTTGGCGTAGTTACCCACGTTGCTCGTCGCGGGTGTGCCGCTGAGGCGACCACTCGAGGTGGTGAAGCTCGCCCAGACCGGCTTGTTCGCAATCGAGTACGTCAGCGGGTTGCGGTCCGGATCCGACGCGCTCGGCGTGAACGAGTAGGCGCTGCCGCTCATCGCGCTGCCCGGCGGCGAGCCGCTGATCGTCGGCGGCTGATTCGGAACGTCGCGCACCTGGATCGAGAACGCCGGCAGCGCCGCGCTCGCCCGGCCATCGTTCACCGAGATGACGATGTTCGAGAATGTGCCGATGTGGGTCGAGGTCGGCGTGCCGCTCAGGCGGCCGGTCGAGGTGCTGAAGCTCGCCCACGAGGGGCGGCCGGAAATTACAAAGCGCAGCGTGTCGCCGCTGTTCGGGTCGCTCGCGCTCGGCTGGAAGCTGTAGGCCTGATTGATCGTCACCGCGTTGGCCGGCACACCGGAAATCGTCGGCGGCGAATTGCTCGGCGGCGGCGTCTGTGTGCGCGGGTGGACCGTGATATTGAACGGGCCGACCGAGCGCGTGTCGCGGCCGTCGGTCACGCTGATGGTGATGTCGCCGCTCTCGCCGACGTTGGCGTCGGCAGGCGTGCCGGTGAGCGCGCCGGTCTCGGCGCTGAACGCCGCCCACGTCGGCATGTTCTCGATCGTGAATTCCAGGAAGTCGTCGTCGGCGTCGGTCGCTTGCGGAGTGAACGAATAGGGCTGACCGGCCGTGACGGCGGGCGCAGGTGTGCCTGTAATTTCAGGCGCGGAGTTCGTCGGCGGCGGCGCGGGCGGGGGTTCGTCAGTAGGCTGCTCGGTCGGCTGCTGCTCTTCGTCCTTGTCGTCTTCGGAAAGGCAGCCCGCCAGGGAGACCGCCATCAGCAGCACCAACGCGTGCCGTGCTACCCAACCCATTGCGCTGATCATTATTGCTCCACCGTTACGCCAGTTCAGTGCGCGGGTCGTCCACGCACGTAACGCTTACACAAGGGAGCAAAGCCACAGCCCGAAATGGCCGATGACGGAGTGACGGCGCGAGACCAACGCTCGTTCGCGTCGTCCCGACCGGCAGCCCCGCTATCCAGCGCATGTGCGCTTTCGGACCGGAGGCTTTGCGTCACCGTCTTCCGACGGTTTTGCCCTTGGGTACCTGACATTGAGTAAACAACAGAGTACGAGCCGCCGCAATTGTCTGCAGAGACCGACATACGTGTCGGTCCCCGCAGTTCACATAAAGGTGGCGACGTTGCGACGATCACTGCACGATCTTCGTCACGACATTCGAGTTCGCGCTCTCCGCGCCGCCACTCGTGTACGCGCGCACGGCAAAGTAATAAGTACCCGGCGCGAGGTTTTCGACAACGTACGAGCTCATGCCCGCGTTCCCGAGCTGGATCGTCTGCGTCAGGCTCGCAGCAGACGTGCCGTAGGCGATGCGATAGCCGGCGAGACTCGTGAGCGTCGAGCCGTCGGTGTTGGTGGTCGGCGGCGTCCACGTCAGAGTGGCCGCGCCGTTCGACACGTCGACGACTGCGATCGAGAACGCCGCGAGCGCTGCGCTCGCCGTGCCGTCGCTGACGCTGATGACGATGTTCGAGTACGTGCCCGCGCTCGTCGCCGTCGGCGTGCCGGTCAGCTGACCGGTCGCGGCGTTGAACGTCGCCCATGCCGGACGATTCGAGATCGCGAACGTGAGCGTGTCGCCGTCAGCGTCCGCTGCGGTCGGGCGGAAGGCAAATGCGCTTCCCGCGTTGACGCTGGTCGACGGCGTGCCGCTGATCGTGGGCGCGCGGTTCGGTGCATTGGCAACCGTCACCGAGAACGGCGCAAGCGCCGTGCTGGTCTTGCCGTCGCTCACGCTGATGACGATGCTCGGGTACGTGCCGACACTCGTCGCCGACGGTGTGCCGCTCAGCTGACCGGTCACGCTGCTGAACGTTGCCCACGTCGGACGGTTCTGAATGCTGAAGCCGAGCGTGTCGTTGTCCGCGTCGGCAGCGGTCGGCCGGAAGCTGTACGCCTGGCCCGCGGTCACGGAAGTCGACGGCGCGCCGCTGATCGTGGGCGCCCTGTTGGCTGAGCCTGTAACTGTGATCGCGAACGGCGCCAGCCCCGCGCTGAGCCTGCCATCGCTCACGCGGATCTGGATGTTCGAATACGTGCCGACGTTGCGGCCGTCGGCGTGCCGGACAGTCGCACCGGTCGCGCTGCTGAAGGTCAGCCCACGCCGGGCGGTTGACTGATGCTGAAGCGCAGCGGATCGCGGTTCTCGTCGCTGGCCGTCGGCACGAAGCGATACGCCGCGCCCACAGCGACCGAAGTCGCAGGCGTCCCCGAGATGACGGGCGCAACGTTGTCGCGCCGGGCGCACGGATCGAGAACAGCAGCGACTGGCTCGAGCTCGTGCCGTCGCTGACCGTGATGCGGATGTTGGTCCACGTACCCGAGCACAGTCGGCGTGCCGCTCAGCACGCCCGTGGACGTCGAGAACGACGCCCACGACGGCCGGTTCTGGATCGAGTAGCGCAGCGTCGCGCCTTCGGGATCGTAGCCTTGCGCGTGGAAGTAGTACTGCGAGCCCACGTACACCCAGGTGGCGGGCGTGCCGGAAAGGGTGGGCCGCTGGTTGGCAGTCTGGGCCTGGGCCTGCGTCGTCATGCCGACGCCGAAGAAGAACAGCAGGCCGATCAGTATCGGCAGGCGCAGCGCGCCGGAAACATTCGACTGAATCATGTGGACTCTCTGGACGCTCGAAACTTCCATGGCCAGCTCGTGGCACGCGCCTGCGCGCTGCGAGCACTCGTGTCTCGCAAGGGAAGTGGAGCGACGGGAGTCCGTCAGGCCGGCTTCACGCGAACGGTCTGCTCGAAGCAGTCCGCCGCGGCAACCCCGCTATCCGTAAGCGCTGCGATCAGCGCGTTAAGAGGACCGGAGGCTTTGCGTCACCGTCTTTCGACGGTTTTGCCCTTGGTTCGACGCTGCGCAGTGTGCGCCCCGGCGCGCAACGTGACATATCGGGCGGGCCCGCATCGACAGCGGGCCGATTCCGGCATGGGAATTAGGGTGGAAGATGACGGCAAAAACTTGAGGGCCAAATGCGTGACGCGCGTCACGCATTCGCGATCATTCCGGCAGCGTGAAGCCGTGCTGGCGGACCAGCCGCGTGCAGGCCGCGACCAGGTGCAGATCGTAGAGCCGTCCGGCGCCGCGATTGATCGTGTCGATGGCCGCTTCCATGCCGGCCGCCGGCCGATACGGACGCGGCGAGCACAGGGCTTCGACCGTATCCGCGATCGCGAGGATGCGCGCCTCCACGAGAATCTCCTCGCCCTTCAGGCCGCGCGGATAACCGCTGCCGTCATAGCGCTCGTGGCTCTGGTAGATGATGTCGGCGATCGGCGCGCCGAAGTCGATCTCGGCGAGCAGCTGACAGCCTTCGTCGACGTGCGTGCGCATGATCGCGAGCTCTGTCTCGGTGAGCGGCGAGGGCTTCGAGAGAATCGACGGCGGCACGGCGATGTTGCCGACATCGTGCAGCAGCGCCGCGACGCGCAGCGCGTGCTGCCGTTCGCCGTCGAGCCCGGCTTCGCGACCGAGCGCGACAGCCAGCGCAGCGAGGCGGCGTGCGGAGCCGGCCGTATACGGATCGTGCCGCTCGACCATGCGCACCATCGCATCGATCATGCCTTGCATTGCCACGTCGGTTCGCTGCAGCGAACCGAGCGTCGCGGCATGTGCGCGCTTCGACTGCAGCACACGCCAGACGCCATCCGAAAGCGCTGACAGGTTGCGCTGGTCTTCTTCGCCGTAGCCCGCTTCACGGTTGCCGACGCCCAGCACTGCGACCGTTTCATCGCCCGCGATCATCGGGACAGCGAGATAGCGCTGCAGGTCCGGCAGACCGTCCTGCTGCGGCTTGCGCGTCAGATCGTTGCTCGATGTCGCGTGCCGCGCGCGGACGCACTCCGTGAACAGACCTGCGCGTGCGAGCGGGCGCGCCTCGGCATTGACCATCGTCGCCAGCGGCTGGCTGCGATCGCGCCAGGCTGCCAGCGCGATCGTCTTGCGCGCCGGATCGACGAAATACAGATATGCGAGCGGGCTGCCGGTCGTGTCCGCGGCCTGGTCGATCACGCGGCGCACGATTGCGGACTCGTCGAAACTCTCGGACTGCTTGAACAGGTCGACGAGGAATTCGAGCTGACGCTGGCCGGCGCGCTGCGAGACGGTCTCGCGGCGCCGCTCCGACACATCGCGGATCAGCACCATGTTGTCGCCCGCGCCGGCTTCCATCACCCCGACGCTCACTTCGACGTCGAGCAGCGATCCATCGCGGCAGCGATGCTTGGCT
Source organism: uncultured Gammaproteobacteria bacterium (assembly GCA_963838635.1). Classification (GTDB taxonomy): domain Bacteria; phylum Pseudomonadota; class Gammaproteobacteria; order Steroidobacterales; family Steroidobacteraceae; genus Steroidobacter. The sequence continues at coordinate 253,177 of CAWISC010000012.1, forward strand.
TCGTAACGGCCGCCGCCCTGCACGCGGCCGAGTTGCAGCCGCATCGTCGTTTCGCCGGTGCTCTGATCTTCGATCTGCGAGGCATTCATGCCGAGCAGCTCTTCGCGGCTGTAGCCGGACATGCGGCAATAGGCAGCGTTGACGTCGAGCAAGCGGCCGTCGCTGTCGAGAATCCAGCAGCCGTCGGGCGCAGCTTCGACGATCGTGCGAGCGGTGACCGCTTCCTTGCGCAAATTGACCGCTTCCTCGTGCAGCTTGTGCTCGGCTGCCGTACGTTCGGTCAGGTCGTAGCACGAAACGAGATCGGCAGCGCGGCCGTCGAATTCGATCTCGTGCGAGCGCAGCGAGACCTGCAATTGACCGCCGTCCTTGCGCTGATGCGCGATCGGCCCGGCGCCGTCTTCGGCGTTGGCCGCTTCGAGCGCGGCGCTCTTGAGTCCGAGGAACTCCGCGCGGCTATAACCGTACAACGCGAGTGCCGCGTCGTTGACTGCGATGAAACCGCCTGTCGCGTGATCCGCGATCCACATGGGCAAAGGATTCAGTTCGAATACGCGGCGGAAGCGCGCTTCGCCGGCAGCGAGCCGCCGATTGGTGGCTTCGAGCTCTTCGATCTGTGCGAGCAGCCGCGCGTGCGCCTGTTGGGCGCGCTCGACCGCTTCGGTTTGCTTGCGCTCAGCCTTCTCCAGGTCCGCGTTGTGCTTGCGCTGCGCGCTTTCCAGCTCGGCGATGCGCTGGACCTTCTCGGCTTCCGCGGCGCGCTGCGCTTTTTCCAGCCCGACAGTGCGCTGAATCACCGTTTCGTCGAGCGTCGGAAGCGGCGTGGTGTTGCCGGTGTTCGCGCCGTTCGCTTTCGCCACGTTCGCCAGCAGCTCGTCGAGCGCCGTGCACAGCGTCTCCGGCGGCACTGAGCGCGCGAGGAAGCGCTCGGCGCCCAGCTCGAGCGCGAAGCGCTCGTACTTCGGATCGTCGTGGCGACGCGTGTAGAAAAGAAACGGAATGGCTTGCAGCCGCTCGTCCTGCTTCCACTTGCGGCAGAGCGCAAAGCCGTCCATGCGCGGCAGCACGATGTCGGAAACGATCGCATGCGGCGGCGCGCGCCGCGCGGCGTCCAGCGCGGCCAGGCCGTTGCCCGACCGGACGACCTTATGACCCCGACCCGAAAGCAGCTGGTCGAGCGCGCTCAACTCGGCCTCGCGCTCGAACGCAATCAGGATCACACCCATGCCTCTGGTCTCCTCCGCGGTCGCGCCTCGAAGAGCGGCATTTACGCGTGTTTTCGGATGCTTCAGGACCGGCCAAGGAGTATGCCGATGAGGGGCTTGATACGCACGCTTGAGGCGAGTTCTGAGGTGGCAAAGGAGACGCGGGTCACGGAAAGTGACTCACCTGCTCTCGTCGAAGTCCTTGGCCATCCTGGCGCGCATTGCGGCATCGGGCATGGGCGCGATTCCCGCCTGCACGTTGTCCTGCATGTGCTCCGGGCGCGAGGTCGCCGGGATCACGCAGGTCACGGCCGGGTGCGAGACGATGTATTTGAGAAACACCTGCGCCCAGCTCGTGCAGCCGATCTCTTTCGCATAGCCGGGAAGCTTGCGGTCGCGCACGCGCGTGAACAGCGCGCCTTCCTCGAACGGACGATTGATGAGCACGCCGATGCCGTGCTCCTGGCAGTACGGCAGCAACCGCTGTTCGGCCGCGCGCGTACCGATCGAATAGTTGAACTGCGCGAACTCGAAGCGCTCCGCGCGCAGCACCGACTCGATCTCGGAATGCGCGCCGACGGTGTAGTGCGTGACGCCGGCGTAACGGATCTTGCCGTCGCTCCGCAGCTGCCGCAGCGTCGCGACGTGCGAGCGCCAGTCGAGCAGGTTGTGGATCTGCAGGAGATCCAGACGCGGCGTCTTCATCAAGCGCAGCGAGCGCTCGATCTGCGCGAGTCCCTTGTCGCGCCCGCTGGTCCACACCTTGGTTGCGTAGAACGTGCCCGCTTGCTTGCCGAGCTGCTGCACCAGGTCGCCGGTGACGCCTTCGGCGTTGCCGTACATCGGCGAGCTGTCGATCAGCCGCGCGCCGGCGCCGTAGAACACTTCGAGCACCTTCTTCAACGGCGCGCGCTCGTTCGCCCCGCCGCCGACGTCGAACGTGTTCCAGGTTCCCATGCCGATCACCGGCACGCTCTCGCCGTCGGCTGCCGACGGAATTTTCCGGCGCACCATCTCGCGCGGCTGCGAGCCCGCAGGCGCTGCGGCCGCGCCCGCGGCGGCGCTGCTCAAGGTCATGGCGACGGTTCCCAGAAAATCACGGCGGTTCATGGCTCGTCACGGTCCCGAACGGTTGATGCGGGTCCAGTACTGCCCGAGCAGGGCGACCTGCTCGGTGAACTGCTTGAAGTCGATCGGCTTGACGATATAGCTGTTCGCGTAGGCTGCATAGCTGCGCATCATGTCCGATTCCTGGTCCGAGGACGACATGATGATCACCGGCGTCGAGCGCGTGCGCGGGTCGCCCTTGATCTGCGCGAGCACCTCCAGGCCGTCGACCTTCGGCATGTTCAGGTCGAGCAGCATGACGCATGGATTGCCCGGCGCGCGTTGCGCGTACACGCCCTTGCGGAACACGAAGTGCAGCGCCGCCTCCCCGTCCTGCACCCACACGACCTGCTCGCCCACGCCGCCGACCTCGAGCGCGCGGATCGTCAGCTCCGCGTCGGTCGCGTTGTCGTCGGCAAGGAGGATGTAGGCGTCACTCATAGGCTGGGCTCATAGGTCACCGCCGAGGCTGATGATGAAGCCGTATTCCCGCGCGACTTCGCGCAGACGCTCGTAGCGGCCGGATTTGCCGCCGTGGCCGGCCTCCAGGTTGACGTGCAGCAGCACGCGCTGGCCGCCGCGGTTCGCCTCGCGGAGTTTCGCCACCCATTTTGCCGGCTCATAGTATTGCACCTGACTGTCCCACAGACCGGTCGTCACCAGCATCGCCGGGTACGGCTGTGGGCGAACATTGTCGTACGGCGAATACGAGAGCATGTATTCGTAGTACTGGCGTTCGTGCGGATCGCCCCACTCCTCGTATTCCAGCGTGGTCAGCGGAATCGACTCGTCGAGCATGGTCGTCACGATGTCTACGAATGGCACGTGCGCGATCAGTCCCCGATAGCGTTCCGGTGCAACGTTGGCGACGACGCCGACGAGCAGACCGCCCGCGCTGCCGCCGGCCGCGAACACGCGGTCGCGCGCACCGTAGCCCCGCGCGACCAGAAAATCCGTGACATCGACGAAATCGTTGAACGTGTTCCATTTGCGCCCGAGGCGACCAGCTTCGTACCAACGCCGGCCGCGCTCCTGACCGCCGCGTACGTGCGCAATCGCATAGACGAAGCCGCGATTCAGCAGCGACAGCCGCGCGCTGCTGAACACCGGATCGGCGCTCAGTCCGTAGGAGCCGTACGCGTACTGGTACAGAGGAGCCGTGCCATCGACAGGCGTGTCCTTGCGATACACGACGGAGACCGGCACGCGCTCGCCGTCACGCGCCGGCGCCCACAGCAGCTCGCTCGTGTAGCTCGCCGGATCGAAATCGCCGAGCACCGGCTCGCGCTTGCGCAACTGTCGATCGCCGCTGCGCATGTCGTAGTCGTACGTCGTCGCCGGAGTCGTGAGCGACGTGTAGACGTAGCGCAGCGAGCTGGTGTCCAGCTCGGGATTCGAGCCGAGTTGCATCGTGTAAGTAGGATCGTCCGCCGCGAGATAGAACGGCTCGCCGCCGCTCCAGCGCTGGACGCGGATGCGCAGCAATCCGCCGGAGCGCTCGTTCACGGCGAGAAAATCGCGGAACACTTCCATCGATTGCAGGAACACTTCGCGATCGTGCGGCACCACATCGCGCCAGTGCGCACGCTCGCTGCATCCGGCGAGCGGCGCCGCGACGATGCGAAAGTTCTCCGCCTGCCAGTTCGTGCGGATCAGCATGCGCTCGTCGAGATCTTCGATCTGGTATTCGTGGTTGGCCTCGCGTGGCACCACCACTGCGAAACTCAGCGACGGATCGTCGGCGCGCGCGTAGCGCCACTCGGAGCTGGTCGTGCTCTCCGAGCCGATGTACAGGTGACGCTCCGATTTACTGCGCATCACCATCAGATCGAAGCTCTCGTCCGGCTCCTCGTACACGAGTCGGTCGGTCGCGACCGGCGTGCCGAGCACGTGCGCACGCACGCGACGCCCGAGCAGCGTGACGGGATCTTTCTCCACGTACAGCAGCGTGCGGTTGTCGTCGGCCCATGCCACGTCGGCCTCGACATTCTCGATCACATCGCCCAGCAACTCGCCGGTGGCGATGTCCTTGCAGCGGATGCGGAACTGGCGACGTCCGACCGTATCCTCCGCATAGGCGAGCAGCGTGTTATCCGGGCTGGACTCGTAGCCGCCGAGCTGAAAAAACGCCTGCCCGACGGCGAGCGCATTGCAATCCAGCAGCACGACTTCGCGCGCTTGCGGTGAGTCCGCCCAACGCACGATCAGCGGGTACTGCCCGCCGCTCACGAAGCGGGTCGCATACCAGTAACCCCGATAGCGCACCGGTACGCTGGAATCGTCCTGCTTGATGCGGCCGACGATCTCCCGGTACAGCTCATCGATCAGCGCCTGCGCGGGCGCCAGCACTGCCTCTGCATAAGCCGTCTCGGCCCGCAGATGCGCGAGGACCTGCGGGTCGGTGCGGGTGTCGTCGCGCAGCCAGTAGAAGGGGTCCTCCCGGACACCGTGAGGCGCCGTCACACGGTGCACGAGGGGGGCCGGTCGCGGGGGGTTCGGTACGGGAGGCTGGGACACGAACCGTATATAGCCCGCGCTGGCCCGAACGGTAAATCCGCGCCCCCCGCCAGGCGGGGCGGACGGGTTTCAGCGTTTGACTCCTAGGCAGCTGGGGGCGATCGGCGTAGACGGAGGCCCGGCTGTGGCGTTTTTGCGTCCCAGTTCACGGGCGGCAACTGGAAAAGGCAGATGTAGTTCTCAGTCATTCCATGTTGCATAAGTAGTATTAGCCGGCAAACATGAAAGCCCCTTAAGGAGGGGTTCTATGGCCAACGCTCAGCACACTCGTTCGGCACACGGCACGGCCGACGAGGTGAATCTGGAATTCGACGCGCACCGCACCGGGACGGACGAGGGGCACCACCCCCCGATCCTGGTCCTGAGCCGCGATGCGAATCTGGTGGAAACCGTCAAGAAGGCCGCGCCGCGCGGCACGCCGGTCGCCCCCGCTCCGGACCTCGATCATGTCGCCGGCAAGCTGTCGGAGCTGAAGCCGGGCGTGTTGGTCGCAGACACGGCGAGCACCGCCGACGTCGCCGCGATGGTGGCGCAGCTGACCCAGCATTTCCCCGAGCTGGTCGTCATCGTTGCCGGCAAGCGCGAGGACAGCGCTGCGCTGATGCAGCTGACGGCCACCGGCCGCATCTTCCGCTTCCTGCTCACGCCGCTTTCCCACGGCCAGACGCGCCTGGCGCTCGAGGCTGCAGTCACGCAGCACCAGGACCTGCTCGCGCAGGGCCACCGCCTCAGCTCCAGCAGCGGCACGACGGGCGGCGACAACAAGAATTACCTGGTCACCTACGGTGCGCTCGCGGCCGGCCTGCTGGTCGTCGTCGGCGGCATCTGGTTCGGCGTCAGCCGCTTCACCAAGGAGCCGGCGCCGCCGCCGGTGGTCCAGCAGCCCACGCCCGCCGCGGGACAGCCCGGCGGCGTACCCGAGAAGATCGATCCGATCCAGGCCGAGCTGCAGCTCGCGAAGGAAGCCTTCGCGCAGGGCAAGTTCCTGGAGCCCGCCGGCGACAGCGCACTCGACTACTACCGCAGCGCCCTGGCGCTCGATCCGAACAGCGCCGCGGCCAAGGAAGGTATTCGCGACGTCGTCGACAAGATCCTGGAGCGCGCCGAGGCATCGCTGACTTCCGAGAAGCTGGAAGACGCGAGCCGCAACATCGAGACGGCCCGCGACATCGACCCGGCGCATCCGCGCCTCGCCTTCCTGGACACGCAGATGGCGCGCGAGCGTGAGCGCATCAAGCTGAGCCAGGCCGCCGAAGTGGGCAGCCGCGTGAAGACGCTGGTCAACCAGGCGAACGACCGCATGCAGAACGGCCGGCTCGTCACACCGGCGAACGCCAACGCGCGCGATGCGCTGCTGGAAGCGCGCCGCCTCGACGCGACCGATCCGAACGTCGTGCAGTCAGTCCGCGAGTTCGCCGGACTCGTGACCGAGGAAGCTCGCAAGTCGCTGGCCGCCGGCAACACTGCGGAAGCTCAGAATTTCGTGAACGTCGCGCGGCAGATGGGCTCCGCCGGCGCGGCTCTCGCCGCTGTCGAGCGTCAGCTCGCCGAGGCCACTCGCGCGGCAACTGCGGCCGCCCAGCCGCGGCGCACGACGCCGTCGACTGCCGCGAGCGATCCGCTGGTCGCGGACATTCGCCAGCGCCTGAGCGAAGGCAAGCTGATCGATCCGCCCGGCGACAGCGCACGCGACCTGCTGGTCAACCTGCGCAACACAGCGCCGACGCGGCCTGAAGTCGAAGAGCTCTCGCGCCAGCTGACGGCGCGCCTGCTCGAATCCGGCAAGGGTGCGACCGCTGCCAAAGCGTTCCCGCGCGCCGAACAGCTCATTGCTGCCGCCCGCGACGTGGGTGCGCGCTACAACGAGCCAGCCATTGCGCAGGCCGAGCGCGACCTCTCCACCGCTCGCGAAGCGAACGCGCTCGCGACCAACATCGTCTCGGCGAACTCGCTCGAGCGCACGCGCACGGTGCAGCCGGTATATCCGGAGTCGGCGCGCAAGCGCGGCGTCGAAGGCTGGGTCGAGCTGGCGTTCACCGTGATGCCGAACGGCACGGTCGAGGACGTCGAGGTGCGCAACGCGAGCCCCGCGGACGTGTTCGACGACGCGGCGGTCCGCGCCATCCGCGGCTGGCGCTTCAAGCCGGTTGAACGTAATGGCGAGCGGGTTTCGCAGCGGGCGATGGTCCGGCTGCGGTTCGCGCAAAGCGCGCAGTAAGCCACTTAAGACAAGTCCTGAATCGCAAGGCCCGCCGCTGCACAGCGCGCGGGCCTTGTTCTTTGGCGCATCCGCGATTCAGCAATCGACTCATGAGCGGTGCGGTGCACTCGGCCGTTAACCCAAGCGTATGAAGTTCAAGCACCGCATATGGCTGCTGCCGGTGATGACCGCGGCGATCGTCGCAGTCGGCATCGCGATCAGTTCGCATTTCACTGCACGGACCTCGGCGGCGCTGCAGAGCGTCGAGCACGTGCAGTACCCGACCGTCGAAGCGCTGCGCTCGATACGCAGCGACGTTCTCGACATCCAGGAGCTGCTTCGACGCGCCGTTGCCGAAGGCGACCTGACCGTGATCGCTGCGGCGGATCAGCACGCCGTCGCGGTCCGTACGACGTTGCAGCGACTCGCCGGTTTCGATCGCAACGGCTTCGCGCCCAGCCTGCAGCAAGCGTTCGACCGCTACTATTCGGCCGCAAGTACGGCGACGCGCATCCTGCTCGGCAGCGAAACCGGCGACAGCGCCAGCGCGATTGCAGAAATGCAGATGCATTCGCAGGCCCTGCTCGGTCAGCTGCTGCAGTACCAGGAAAAATCAGTCACCGACTTCCGCGCGTTGCTCGCCGACGGCACGCAGAGCGGCCAGCAAAGCCTCATGGTCAGTCTGGGCCTGGGCCTCGTGATGATTCTCGCGCTCGGCGCGAGCTCATGGGTGCTGATCGGCAGCGTCTACCGCAGCCTCGGCGGCGAGCCGGAGCTGGCAGTCGAAACAGTGCGCTCGATCGCCGCCGGCGACTTCACGACCGTGGTCAAGCTGCGGCCAGGCGATGAGACCAGCCTGCTGCACGGGATCGAATCGCTGCGCCGGCGCCTCGGCATGCTCATTCGCGACGTTCGCAGCACCTCGCTCGCAGTCGATGCGGCGGCGGCAGACATCAGCTCGGGCATCGAGCGCCTGACGCAGCGCTCGTCGGAGCAAGCTGCGAGCCTGGAAGAAACGGCGCAGAGCATGGAAGAGATGACGGTGACCGTGAAGCGCAACGCCGACAACGCGCACATTGCCGAACAGCTGGCAGCCGAGGCGCGCGACCAGGCCGAGCGCGGCGGCAACGTCGCCGGGCGCGCCGTGTCCGCGATGGCCGAGATCAACATCTCCAGTCAGCGCATCGCCGACATCATCGGCGTGATCGACGCAATCGCATTCCAGACGAACCTGCTGGCGTTGAACGCCGCGGTCGAAGCAGCTCGCGCCGGCGATCAGGGCCGCGGCTTCGCCGTCGTCGCCGCCGAAGTGCGCAATCTCGCTCAGCGCAGCGCCACGGCGGCGCGCGAGATCAAGGGCCTGATCCAGGACAGCGTAGCGAAGGTGCATGACGGCTCGCGGCTCGTCGACGAATCAGGCCGCCACCTGAACGACATCGTCGCGGCCGCGAAGAAAGTTGCGGATGTCATCGGGGAGATCTCCGCCGCCAGCCAGGAGCAGGCAAACGGGCTCGACCAGGTTAATCACGCCATGACGCAGATGGACGAGTCCACCCAGCGCAACGCCGAGATGGCGCACCAGACTTCCTCTGTCGCCGGCGCGATGACTTCGCAGGCGAAGGCGCTGACGGATCTGATCGCGTTGTTCAGGATCCAGGAGGCGACGCCGGAGAAGGCCGAGCGCCGCGCACCCGCAAAGGTCGGCAGCGTTGCCAGGGCCGCCAGGGTGGCGGGCTCCGACGTCGAGTGGCAGGAGTTCTGAACGACCGTGAGGTCGTCTACCTGGGCACCAGCGTCAGGCGGGGCGCGAGGCGTCGATCCTGCCGCTGATCGCGGTGGAAGCCGTTTTCCGGGTTATACGCGAGCTCGCTGAAGCGCTTTTCGAGCTCCGCGGCGTGCTGCGGATCGGGCGTGACGCGCGGGCGAACGACAGGCGTCGACGTATCCCTGAGTTTGAAGAGCATCTGCAGTTCCTCCCGTGAACGGTTTGCGTGTCGTCTATACGCCCGGGTGCACGCCATAGATCCGCCGACCCGCATTGTAGGCGATCCGTAACCGTTACGTCGGTGGACTCAGGGAACCGTCGGGCTTTTCCAGACGTTGGCGCTCTCTTTGAAATCCGGCCGCTGCGGACGGACGACGCAGAAGCGCTGGCCGGTCGGCGCCTGCATGACGCACCAAGTGTGCACCGTCCCGACGCGCTTGGCGCCGAGCGCCTCCAGCCGGCGCACTTCCGCTTCGATGTCGTCCGTCTCGATATCGATGTGCACGCGGCTTTCGTGCTCGACCTTTTGCACCTCGATGTGCAGCCCATCCTTGGTCAGCAGCTCCCGATACAGCGGGCTCGGCTCTTCGGCCGCCGGCTTCAGCGGCACGCCGAGCGCGGCGCTCCAGAACTGCGCCGCCTGTTCGAGATCGTCGGTCCGGCAATCCATGATGAATCCGGCGAGACGGCTGCGATGCATGCGAAAACCTCGGGGGCTCAGCTGTTGGGATTCACGCCGCGACGGGCGCTGTTCACCGCCACGAGAATATCCCGCACCTCGGCGCGCGCAAAGATGTCGGCCGTGTCCTGCGTAACCTTGCGCTGCCAGTTCGGATGCTCGGTATCGGTGCCCGGCACGTTGACGGGATCGCCCATGCCGATCAGGTCTTCGATCTGGATCATCGCAACGTTCGCGCGCGACAGGCCCAGGAACGCATGCACGGCGCGCGACAGCGCCGCGGAGTATGCAGGCAACGGCTGCTCGGGAGACCAGTGCCACAGATTTTCCGCGACCAGCGCCAGCAGCAGCTCGCGCCGTTCCGAGGCTCGCGTCGCGTGCGCCTGCATCTTGAATTCCACGCTCGGATACAGATCGAGCCGATCGCGCAGGTTGAGGTCGCCCTCCTCCCACCAGCCGCGCAGCGTCGGCAAGTCGTGCGTCGTGACCACTGCCAACGAAGTCGGCACATAGGCGCCCGGCGGCTTGAACCTGCCGCTCGGCTCCTGCTCGAACAGCAGCACCTTGTAGTGATAGGCGCGGTAATGCTCCATCGCAACGGTCATCGCTTCGGGCACGGTGCCGAGGTCCTCGCCGATCACCAGGCATTCGTTGCGCTCGCTTTCCAGCGCCATGATCGCGATCAGGTCTTCGAGCGGATAGTGCACGTACGTGCCGTCTTTCGAGAGCAGGCCGCGCGGCACCCACCACAAGCGATACAGCGACATCACATGATCGAGCCGCAGCGCTGCGAAGTACCGCATGTTGTTGCGGATCAGGCCGACGAACGGCTGGTACTGCTGCAAGCGCAGCTCGTTCGGATCCTGCGGCGGAATGCCCCAGTCCTGTCCCTTCAGCGCGAGCGCATCGGGCGGCGCGCCGACGGATGCGCCCTGGCGATACAGGTGACGGTTCGACCAGGTCTCGGAGCCGGCCGAGTTGGCGCCGACCGCGACGTCGCCGTACAGGCCGATGGCCATTCCAAGCTCGCGCGCGCTTGCTTGCGCTTCGAGCAGCTGCTCGGCTGCGAGCCATTGCAGATACAGAAAGTACTCGACGTCCTGCACACGCTCGCGCGCGAATCGGTTCACGATCAGCGACGCAGGATCGCGATAGTCCTCCGGCCAGCTGGGCCAGCCCCAGTATTGCGGTCCTTGCAGGCGCAGGTGCGCATCGAGCGCGTCGTAGATCGCGTGCAGCCGCAGCGCTTCGCCCTGTGTCTCCACGAAACTGCGGAACGCCTGCGCACGCGCGCTGCCGAGGTCCAGGTGATTGCGGCGGAAACTCGCGTATAGAAGTTTCAGAACCTCGAACTTCGCCGCCGCGACGCCGACGTAATCGACGTTGGTCGTTGCACGCAGTCGCTGCAGCTCGGCCTGGAAGTCTGCGTTGGTTACGCGCTCGCGCGCCTCGTCGCACTCGGCGTAGTCCGGCACGTCCTCGACGCTGATGTAGAGAACGTTCAGAAACTGACGATTCGATGGGCTGTAGGGACTGATGTGCGCCGGATTCGCCGGCATCAGCGCGTGCAGCGGATTGAGGCCGACGATGCCGCAACCGAGCGGCGCGGCGTGACGCACCAGCTCGCGCAGATCGCGAAAATCGCCCATGCCCCAGTTGCGCGGCGAGCGCAGAGCGTAGAGCTGCGCAGCGATGCCCCACTCCCGCGCGCCCGCTTTGATCGCGGGAGGCTCATAACACTGAGCATGCGCAACGATCAGGCGCAGCTCGCCACTGAGCCCGGTGTCCAGTGCGATCGTTGCGGCGTGATAGCCGAGCGGCAGATCCGGCAGTTGCAACGACAGGCGACGATACGCGCGATCCTCGGCGCTGCCTTCTTCGATCACCTTCAGCTTGTCGAGGCGCGCGACGCCTTTGCGCTGTGTGCCGTCTTCGAACTTGATGCGCCACTCGAGCCACGTCGCGTCGAGCTCCAGCGGCACCGAGACCGGCACGACGAGCGGCTCGCCGACCTCGACCACGACGACCGGCGGCAACAGCCGCATCCAGCGAACGGTTTCATGCTGGTGGATGGCTGCTGCAGCGGCCTGCTCATCGGCGGCATCGATGCCGATCGCGGCAAGGATCGCGGCCTGCGATTGCAGCGAGACCTCGCGCGGCTGCGCGCGGTAGTCGACGTACGCGTCAGCGACGCCGTAGAGCCTGGCGAGTTCCTGGACGGCGTTCATCCGCGGTCAAGTTTGCATCGAGAAGCTGCGCACGCTCAACGGCGCGTCGCCGTCAGCGAGGAGTACACAGGAATGAAACGAAACGGCGCACGTCTCACCGGCCGCCAGGCGCTTGCCGAAGTCGCTCGACCGCCAGCGGGCGGTGTCGAACACCACCTGCCAGACGGCATTCGTCTTCGGCGCCGGCAAGCGAAAGTCCACGGGCGTGTCGCCGGTGTTGCATAGAAACAGGAGATGTCCGTTCGGGGTTCCATGCGGATCCGCGAACGCGTGGCCGATCAGGACGCCGAGCGCGCGTGCATTCTCGTCATGCCAGTCGCCCGCGTTCATCTCGTGGCCGAGCGGATGCCGCCAGCTCACATCCTTGTGCTCGCGATCGACCCGCCGCGCGCCCTTGAGGAAGGTGTCGCGGCGCAGCCCGGGCGCATGCTTGCGCAACGTGAGCAATTGCCGGACGAACGCGGCGAGCCAGACGCGGCGCGCGGCCAGATCCCAGTTGATCCAGCTGATCTCGTTGTCCTGGCAGTAGGCGTTGTTGTTGCCGGCTTGCGTGCGGCCGAACTCGTCGCCCGCTTGCAGCATCGGCACGCCCTGCGAGACCACCAGCGTCGCAAGCATGTTGCGGACCTGGCGTTCGCGCAGCTCGGTCACCGCCGGATCTTCGGTCGGACCTTCGACGCCGCAGTTCCAGCTGAGGCTGTGGTTGTGGCCGTCGCGGTTGTCTTCGAGATTCGCCTCGTTGTGCTTCTCGTTGTACGCGGTCGCATCGTAAAGCGTGAAGCCGTCGTGGCAGGCGACATAGTTGATGCTCGCGGTCGGCCGACGGCCGCTCGCGCGGAACAGGTCGCTGGAGCCGGCGAAGCGCTCGGCGAAGTTGCCGAGGATGCCGGGGTTGCCGCGCCAGAAGCCCCGCATCGTGTCGCGATACAGATCGTTCCATTCGGACCAGCCGGCCGGAAAGTGGGCGAGCTGATAACCCTCGACGCCGATGTCCCACGGCTCGGCGATCAGCTTCACGTAGCGCAGCGCCGGCTCCGCCGCGACCGCTTTGAAGAACGGCGCGTCGGTGCGGAAGCGGCCGTTGTCCCGTCCGAGTACCGGCGCGAGATCGAAGCGGAAGCCGTCGACGTGCATTTCCTCGACCCAGTAGCGCAGGCAATCGAGGATCAGGTCGCGCATCGCATTGTGGCCGATCGCGATCGTGTTGCCGGTGCCGCTGCGATTGACGTATTGCGCCGGCGATTTCGGCTCCAGCCAGTAGTACGCCGCGTTGTCGAGGCCGCGCAGGCTGAGCGTCGGTCCGGTCTCGTTGCCCTCGGCGGTGTGATTGAAGACGACGTCGAGAATCACTTCGATGCCCGCGGCGTGCAGCGCCTTGACCATCGTCTTGAACTCCGCCACCGCATCGTCGAGCGCGTACTGCGGCGCCGGTGCGAACCACGCGAGCGAGTTGTAGCCCCAGTAGTTCACGAGACCCTTGTCGGCGACGAATTTCTCGGAAATGAACGCCTGTACCGGCAGCAGCTCCACCGTCGTCACGCCGAGTTGCTTCAGGTGTGCGATGACTTCGGGCCGCGCGAGCCCGAGGTAAGTGCCGCGCTCGCGCTCGGGGACTTGTCGGGTGGAGTTTCGTGAAGCCTTTGACGTGCAACTCGTAGATCACGGTATCGCGCCACGGCACGGAAGGCGGGATGTCGTCGCCCCAATCGAATGCACTGTCGATAACGCGCGCCTTGTAGTTATAAGGAGCACTGTCGGCAGTATCGGCTCGATCGCTCTCGCCGTGACCGAGCAGCGCTGGATGCCACGCGAAGTTGCCGGCCAGCGCGCGCGCATACGGATCGAGCAGCAGCTTGTTGCCGTTGTAGCGCAGACCATGCGGCGGATCGTATGGCCCGTGGGCCCGCAACCCGTAGACGAGACCCGGCACGCCGTGCGGCGCCGGCAAGAAGCCGTGCCAGATGTTGTCGCTGCGCTCCGTCAGTGCGAGCCGCCGGACCTCGTGCTCGCCGCTTGCATCGAAAATGCACACCTCGACGCTGGTGGCACCACTGGAGTGCACGGCGAAGTTCACGCCCTCGCCGGTCCAGGTAGCGCCAAGCGGTTCGGGTGAGCCAGGCAGCATTGCTGCGGCACTGAAGTCAGAGGGAAGTGCGTTCATCGGGGGTGCGATGGTGACAAATCGCGAGCCATCCGTGTAGGGCGGATTTCAACCGGACTCAGAGAAAGACAATAGACAGGATGAACAGGATGGACAGGATGTGAGAGGAGATAAACAACCTATGTCTGTCTCCTGCCTTCACCCATCCTGTTCATCCTGTTCATCCTGTCCATTCTTCCTGTCCCTACACCCTCTCGAACACCACCATCGCCAGAGGCGGCAGCGTGACATCGATGCGCGCCGGCAGGTCGCGCCAGCCCTCGTTCCACGCTTCGATCTCGCCCTGCTGCGAGTAGCCGGAGCCGCCGAACGCCGGCGAATCGCTGTCGAGGATCTTGCGATAGCGTCCTGCCTGCGGCACGCCGAGCACATAGTGGTCGCGCGGCACCGGCGTGAAGTTGAACGCGACGATGAGTTGCGTCCCGCCTTCCCCCGGTAGCCGCTGGCGCAGAAACGCGAACACGCTCTCGACCGCGTTGTCCGGCTCGATCCAGCGGAATCCTTCCCACGTGTGCTCGCTGGCGTGCAACTCCGGATAATCGCGGTACAGACGGTTGAGCGCGCGATTCCACGCCAGCAGCTGCTGGTGATGCGGATGCGCGAGCGCAGCCCACGCGAGGTCTTCGTAGTCGCGCCACTCGTGCCACTGGCCGAACTCGCCGCCCATGAACATGAGCTTCTTGCCGGGATGCATGAGCTGGTAGCCGATCAGCAGCCGGTAATTTCCCAGCTTGCGCCACTCGTCGCCGGGCATTTTGTCGAGCAGCGAGCGCTTGCCGTGCACGACCTCGTCGTGCGAGAGCGGCAGGATGAAGTGCTCCGAGAACGCGTACACGAACGAGAACGTGATCAGGTTGTGGTTGTGGCGGCGGTACAGCGGGTCGAGCGCCATGTAGCGCAGCGTGTCGTTCATCCAGCCCATGTTCCACTTGAAGTGGAAGCCGAGGCCGCCGAGGTGCACCGGCCGCGACACGCCGGGGAACGACGTGGATTCCTCCGCCATCGTCAGCACGCCGGGAAAGTAGTGGCCGATCGTCCAGTTGAGCTGCTTCAGGAACTCGATCGCTTCCAGGTTTTCGCGGCCGCCGTAGCGGTTCGGCGTCCACTCGCCGTGCTTGCGGCCGTAGTCGAGATACAGCATCGAGGCGACCGCATCCACGCGCAAACCGTCGATGTGATAGTCCTCGATCCAGAACAGTGCATTCGCGACCAGGAAGTTGCGCACTTCGTGGCGGCCGTAGTTGAAGATCTTCGTGCCCCACTCGGCGTGCTCGCCCATGCGCGGGTCGGCATGCTCGAACAGGTGCGTGCCGTCGAACTCCGCGAGGCCGTGCGCGTCTTTCGGAAAGTGCGCCGGCACCCAGTCCATGAACACGCCGATGCCGGCCTGGTGCAGCCGGTCGACGAAGCGCTTGAAGTCGTGCGGCGTGCCATGGCGCGCGGTCGGCGCGAAGTGCCCGAGCACCTGGTAGCCCCACGAGCCGTCGAACGGATGCTCGGCGACGCCGACCAGCTCGACGTGCGTGTAGCAGAGGTCGTGCAGGTACGGGATCAGCTGATCGGCAATTTCATCCCAGGTGAGAAACGCAGGCTTGCGATGCCACGAGCGCCGCCACGAGCCGGGATGCAGCTCGTAGATGTTGATCGGCGCGCGCAGCGGATCCCACGAGCTGCGCCGGGCCAGCCACTCGCCGTCGTTCCAGTGATAACCGCCGAGGTCCGCGACGATGGAGGCGTTGTCCGGCCGCAGCTGCATCTGAAACGCGAACGGATCCGCCTTGAGCTGCACGTGGCCGTGCGCGTTGTCGATCTCGAACTTGTAAAGCGTGCCCGGGCCGGCCTGCGGCACGAACAACTCCCACACACCCGAGTTGGCGCGCCGCTGCATGACATGGCTGCGCCCGTTCCAGTGATTGAAGTCGCCGACGACGCTGACGCGCCGTGCGTTGGGCGCCCACACCGCGAAGCGCGTCCCGCGCACGCCGTCACGTTCGCGCAAGTGCGCGCCGAGCTTGCGATGGATGTGGTGGTGGTTGCCCTCGCCGAACAGGTGGAGATCGAAGTCGGTGAGGTCGGTGGCGGACATGAGAAGCGGTTCTACAACACCGGCTTGATGCCCCAGATGTTGTCAGCATACTCCCGCACGCTGCGGTCGCTGGAAAAAGGGCCCATGCTCAGCGCGTTGATCACCGACTTGCGCGTCCACTCGTCGGGGTTCGCGAACAGTGCGTCCACTCGCTGCTGCGCGGCTGCGTAGGCGTCGAAATCCGCCAGCACCAGGAAATGTTCCCCGTCCGCGGTCAGCCGGTCGGTCACCGCCTTCGAGTCGAAGAGGTTCTGCGGCGTGAAGTGGCCCGACTCGATCAGGTCGATCGCGCGCTTCAGCTCGGGGTTGCCCGCAAGCACGGCGGCCGGCGAGTAACCCTGGGCGCGCTTCGCGACGACTTCCTCGGCGGTCATGCCGAAGATGAAGATGTTCTCTTCGCCGACGGCGTCGCGGATCTCGATGTTCGCGCCGTCGAGCGTGCCGATCGTCAGTGCGCCGTTGAGCGCGAGCTTCATGTTGCCGGTGCCGGACGCTTCCATGCCGGCCGTGGAGATCTGCTCCGACAGGTCGGCGGCCGGCATGATCTCCTGCGCCAGCGACACGTCGTAGTCGGGCAGGAAACACACTTTGAGCTTGTCGCCGACGCGCGCATCGCTGTTGATGACGTGCGCGACGTTGTTGATGAGCTTGATGACCGCTTTCGCCATGTGATAGCCCGGCGCGGCTTTGCCGGCGAACATCACGACGCGCGGCACGATCGGCGCTGCCGGGTCGTCGAGAATGCGCTGATAGCGCACGACGACGTGCAACAGGTTCAGCAGCTGGCGCTTGTACTCGTGGATGCGCTTGACCTGCACGTCGAACATCGCGTCGATGGTGATGTCGATGCCGAGCAGCTGGTGAATCGTGTTCGCGAGCCGCTCCTTGTTGGCGCGCTTCACCGCGCCGAAGCGCTGGCGGAACTCCGCGTCGTCGACGGCCCACTTCAACCGCTCCAGGTCCTCCAGGTCGTTCTCCCACGCCGAGCCGAGCTTCTCGGTGAGCAACGACGACAGGCCGGTGTTCGCCTGCTTCAGCCAGCGCCGCACGGCAATGCCGTTGGTGACGTTGATGAAGCGTTCCGGCCACAACTGCGCGAAGTCCTGGAAGATCGTTTCGCGCATCAGCCGCGAGTGCAGCTTCGCCACGCCATTGACCCGATGCGAGCCGACCACCGACAGGTACGCCATGCGCACACGCCGGTCGCCTTCCTCGTGGATCAGCGACATGCGGCGGCGGCGGTCGTGATCGCCCGGATAGCGCGCGCTCACGATCTCGAGGAAATCGCGGTTGATCTGGTAGACGATCTGCAGATGCCGCGGCAGGAGCCGCTCGAAGAACGAGATCGGCCAGGTTTCGAGCGCTTCCGGCAGCAGCGTGTGATTGGTGTAGCTGCAGGTCTCGCAGGTGATCTTCCACGCCGCCGGCCACGACATGTCGTACACGTCGACGAGCAGGCGCATCAGCTCGACCACCGTCATCGCCGGATGCGTATCGTTGAGCTGGATCGCGATCGCCTGCGACAGATCCTTGAGTTGCCGGCGCTCCGAGAGGTGCTGCGCGAGCATGTCCTGGAGCGATGCGCTGACGCAGAAGTACTGCTGCTTGAAGCGCAGCTCTTTGCCCTGCGGCGTCGAGTCGTCCGGATACAGCACGCGCGACAGATTCTTCGCCTCGACCTGGTCGGCGACGGCAGCGGCGTAGTTGCCGGCGTTGAATGCTTCGATCTTGAACGGCGTGATGCCGCGGCCCGACCACAGGCGCAGATGGTTCACGTTCGGGCTGCGATTGCCCGGGATCAGCATGTCGTAACCGACGGCCCACACGTCCTGCGTGTCGACCCACTCGTAGCGGATGCGACCTTGCTCGTCACGCGTTGCGTGACAGCGGCCGCCGAAGCGCACGCGATAACGCACGCCGTGGTCTCGCTCCCAATGGTTGTGCACGCCGAGCCAGGAGCTCGCAACTTCGCGCTGCGCACCGTCCTCGCCGATCACTTGCGTGAAGATGCCGTAGTCGTAGCGGATGCCGTAACCGGTCGCGGCGTAGCCGAGCGTCGCAAGCGAATCGAGGAAGCAGGCGGCGAGGCGCCCGAGGCCGCCGTTGCCGAGCCCCGGATCTTCTTCCTCGGCGGCGAGGCGATCGAGGTCATGGCCGAGCGACTCGACCGTCTCGCGCACTTCTTCGATCAACTCGTCCTCGAACGAGGACAGCGCATTGATGAGGCTGCGGCCGAGCAGGAATTCCATCGAGAGATAGCAGACGCGCTTCACGCGGGCGCGTTTGACGCGAGTGCCGGTCGCGATCCAGCGCTCGGCGAGCTCCTCGCGAATGGCGATGGTCAGCGCGTCGTAGATGTCGCGCCGGGTCGCGCCGGTGAGCGACTTGCCGAGCGAGCGCCCCAGTCGATCGACGATTGCGTCGCGCACCGCGCCGGGGCGCAGTGCAGTGCCGGCATGCACGGCGGAGGTTTGCGACTTCATGCTGATCGGCTTACGACTGAGCAGGTCGCTACCTACATCGTCACCTTCTCCTCGACGATGCGCCACGACCCGCTCTCGCGCACCAGCACGAGCTGCTTCTTGAGCGCGTTGACGCCGAACTTCTGGGTGAACGACACGACGCGCCGGTCTGCGCCGTCGGGCTCGACCTTCAGGCCGGACACCATCGAGTCGGGCACCGGGCCCGTTGCGACCTGCTCGCGCCGTTGCTCGAGCCATGCGCTCGCGCCCGCCGTATCGGTCGGCGCGACGAACTGCGTCGAGTACAGCGCGAGCACTGCATCCGCCTCGCGATTCGCCCAGGCCTGCGCCCAGCTCGCGACGACTTCGTCGGGCGAGCGCGCCACCGTACCGGTCGAACGGAAATACGAAGGCGGCGCGTCGAGGCAGGCCGTGCGACCCGCCGCGCCCGCAGGCTTCGCCTCGGGAATCGCCAGCGCCTCGGAGCGATTCGGCTGCGTCATGCCGTCGGGAACATGCAGCGGCGGATTGCTGCGTGCACCCAGGTAAGGCTCCTCGGGATCGACGCAGTCCGGCGTGGAGCCGCCGCAGGCGACCAGCAAGGGCAGGGACAAGGCGAAAAGCCAGCTCAACTTGCGCGGCGCGCAAGGAATTTTCACAGGAAAGTTCATGAGGCTAACCGTAACCCATTTCACCAGCATCCGCTAACGAGGACCTCGACGCCATCGCTTCGCCACAGTTCCACCCGTCCTACGGCACAATCCGCGCCCAAACTACACCGAGCGGGCGGCGAATGAGGGCTTCCATGGGTGACACGGGCGAGCGGGTGCGGCGCGGATTGCGAGCGGCTTTCGGACAGGTCTCCTGGCAACCGCCCCAATGGGTCTCCAGCTCCGCGTCCTTCGTGCACGATCATGGGGCAGCGGCCGCAACTGCGGCTCGGGCGAATCCGCGGCGCGCGGCGCTCGTCGGTGCAGCCGCGCTGACTCTCGTCGTCGCGGCCGTGGTGCTGTGGCGCTGGTACGAGAATCGCCCTCGGCCTGTCGAAGTCACCTTCGCCGTCACTGCGCCGGCGGTGACGTGCTACGCCTGCGATCCGCCGGGCGCGCCGAATCCGCTGATCGTCCGTTTCGACGCGGCGACCGCGCCGCTGGAACGCGCGGGCCATGGCGTCGAGCCGCAACAAGCCGGCATCTCGATCAGCCCGCAGCTCGCCGGTCAGTGGACGTGGGACGACGACAAGGTCCTGCGCTTCCAGCCCGCGAGCGATTGGCCGATCGGCCAGCGCTTCGAAGTCTCGCTGTCGCGCAAGGAGTTCGCCGCTGCGCACGTGCGTCTGCGCGACTACAGCTTCAAGTTCGATGCGCCGGGGTTCGGCGCGAGCGTTGCCAAGACGGAGTTCTACCAGGACCCGGTCGTCGCCGCGAACAAGAAAGCGGTGGTGAGCGTCGCCTTCACGCATCCGGTCGATCCGGCAAGCTTCGAGAAGCGCGTGCGGCTCGCGATGTTCGAGCGCGTCACCGACAAGATCGAGAAAGAGCTGGCCACGCCGACGTTCACGGTGACCTACGACAAGCTGAAGCTGAATGCGTTCGTGCACTCCGGCCAGGTCGAAGTTCCGGCGAAGGCGGGCCGTCTCAACATCACGATCGAAGCGGGCGTGCATGCGGGCCGCGGCGGCAACGAAACACCGCAGAAGCTCTCGACCAACGTCGACGTGCCGGGACTGAACAGCCTGCGGATCAGCGAGGTCGCGCTCGACATCGTGCGCGACGAGCGCAACGAACCTGACCAGGTGCTGCTGGTCACGACATCGTTTTCCGTGCTGGAGCGCGAGTTGCCGTCGAAGGTGCATGCCTGGCTGTTGCCGCTGCGCCATCCGGACCCGAAACTGCAGCAGCCCTACAGGGACCGTCCGTTTCAGTGGAACAGCGCCAATCTCCGTCCGGAGGTGCTGCGCACCGATACGAAGCTCGAGCTGACGCAGATTCCCGGCGAGATCGAGCACTACGAGCTGCACAGCCTGCGCTACAACGCCGATCCCGGCCGCTACGTCTACGTGAAGATCGACGCGGGCCTGCGCTCGTTCGGCGGATATCAGCTCGGCGATACGGTCGAGCGGATCATCCGCGTGCCGGAATTTCCGCGCGAGCTGAGCATCATGCACCAGGGCTCGCTGTTGTCGATGTCGGGCGAGAAGACGCTGAGCCTGTTCGCGCGCAACGTCCGCTCGATCCGCCTCGAAGTGAATCGCGTGTTGCCGCGCCAGCTGCAGCACGTGGTATCGCAATCGCACGGCAACTTCGCGCTGCCGATGTTTTCGAACTGGAACTTCGACACGGCGAACCTTGCGGAGCGCTTCGTGCGGGTGCTGGAGCTGCCGCCGGCGCCGCCGGGGCAAGCGCAATACGAAGCAGTCGATCTCGGTGAGTTTCTGGATGCCGAGGGCGGCGACCGTCGCGGCATCTTCCTGGTCCGCGTGCAGGCGTGGGACCGCGATGAAACCGCTGCGCGCGAATTCAACAGCAACTGGAACAATGCCGGGCAGCTGTCGGAGTCGCGCCTGCTCGTCGTGACGGATCTCGGCCTCGTGACCAAACGCGCCGTCGACGGCGCGCACGACGTGTTCGTGCAATCGATAGCGACCGGCGCACCCGTAGCGGGCGCGACCGTCGAGATCATCGGGCGCAACGGATTGCCCGTGCTCAACGCGACGACGGACGCCGAGGGCCACGTGCGCTTTCCGGATTTCAGGAGCTTCAAGAACGAGCGCGCACCGGTGCTGTATCTCGCACGGCGCGGCGGCGACAGCTCGTTCCTGCCGTTCGACGGCCGCGACCGCTGGCTGGATTTCTCGCGCTTCGACGTCGGCGGCGTGGAGAGCAGCGCCGACCGCGCGGCGCTCGCGGCGTATCTGTTTTCCGATCGCGGCATCTACCGGCCCGGCGAACAGATCCGCGCAGCTGCGATCGTCCGCAACCAGGACTGGAGCGGCGACCTCGACCGCTTGCCGCTGCGGCTCGAAGTCACGGATCCGCGTGGCATCGTCGTGCGACGCGAGACCTATCTCGCGGGTGCCGCCGGCTTCGGCGAGATCCTGCACGCGACGAAGGAAAGCTCGCCGACCGGCACGTACACGCTCTCGCTGTCGATCGTGCGCGGCCAGTACGACTCGGACCTGATCGGCTCGACCACCGTGCAGGTGCGCGACTTCCTGCCGGATCGCCTGCGCATGAAAGCCGGCTTCTCGACCGAAGCGCTCGACGGCTGGGTGGCACCGGAGTCGCTCGACGGCTACGTGCACCTCGAAAACCTGTTCGGTACGCCTGCGGAGAATCGGCGCATCACTGCGCAGCTGACGCTCAATCCCAGCATCCCCTCGTTCCGGGCGTTCCCCGATTACACGTTCTACGACCCGCAGTTCGCGCGCACGGGCTACACGGAGCAGCTCGCCGAAACGACCACCGACGCGAAAGGCGATGCCAAGCTCGCGCTCAATCTGCAGCGCTTTGCACGCGCGACGTATCGCATGCATCTCGTCGCGCAAGGATTCGAAGCGGACGGCGGCCGTGGTGTAACGGCGGAAGCGGCGCAGCTCGTGTCGAGCATGCCGTTCTTGATCGGCTACAAGGCCGATGGCGATCTTCAGTTCCTGCCGCGCGGCGGCGAACGCAACGTGCACTTGATCGCGATAGATCCGCAGACGCGCGCAACAGCCGTAGACAAGCTGGTGCTCGCACGAATCGAGGCGCGCTACGTGTCGGTGCTCATGCGCCAGCGCAACGGCACATACAAGTACGAGTCGCGCCGCAAGGAGACGACGCTGGACGAAAAGCCGCTCGAGATTGCCGCCGGCGGTTTGAGTCTGCAGCTGGCGACGGACGCACCCGGCAACTTCGGGTACGAGGTTCGCAATGCGCAGGGCGAGCGGTTGGCGCGCTTCGAGTATCAAGTTGCGGGTGAAGGCAACGTCACGCGTGCGCTGGAGAAGAACGCCGAGCTGGAGCTGGTGCTGTCGAAGCGCGACTACGCGCCGGGCGAGGAGATCGAGCTCTCGATCCGCGCGCCGTATTCCGGCGCAGGCCTGATCACGATCGAGCGCGAGCGCGTCTACGCCTGGCACTGGTTCAAGACCTCGACGACCAGTTCGGTCCAGCGCGTCAAGCTGCCGGAAGGACTCGAAGGCAACGCGTACGTGACCGTCACGTTCATACGCGACGCGGGCTCGTCGGAGATCTACACCAGCCCGCTGTCGTACGGTGTCCAGCCGTTCTCGATCGACGTCGACGCAAGGCGCAACGAGGTCACGGTGCTGTCACCCACTCTCGCGAAGCCGGGCGAGGAGATCACGTTCCGTTACAGCTCCGCGCGGCCCTCGCGCCTGGTGCTGTTCGCTGTCGACGAAGGCATCCTGCAGGTCGCGGGCTACCGCACGCCCGATCCGCTCGCTCACTTCTTCGCGAAGCGCGCGCTCGAAGTGACGACGCTGCAGATTCTCGATCTGATCCTGCCCGAGTTCCGCCAGCTGGGGCTCGCAGCCGCACCAGGCGGTGACGCGGAAGGAGCGCTCGGCAAGCATCTCAATCCGTTCCGACGCAAGGGCGAGAAGCCGGTCGCTTACTGGTCGGGGATCGTGGAAGCGGATGCGACCCCGCGCGAGTTGAAATACGTGGTGCCGGATTACTTCAACGGCACGCTGCGCGTGATGGCCGTATCCGTCGCGAACGAGCGCGTCGGTGTTCACGACGGCCGCACGATCGTGCGCGGCGATTTCGTGCTGTCGCCGAACGCGCCGACGACCGTGACGCCGGGCGACGAGTTCGATGTGAGCGTCGGCGTGTCGAACAACGTCGCGGGCTCCGGTCAGAACGCCGCCGTCGCCGTGACGCTGCAAACCGATCCGGCGCTCGAAATCGTCGGCGAACGCACGCAGCAGGCGACGATTGCCGAAGGCCACGAAGGATCGGTCCGCTTCCGGCTGCGCACTCGCGACGACCTCGGTCCTGCGAACCTCACATTCAGTGCGCGCACCGGCGCCGCGGGTGCGTCGCGACGCATCGACCTGAGCGTCCGGCCCGCGACGCCGTACATGACGAAGATCCGGGCAGGCATGCTGCCGCGCGGCCAGCGTGAGATGGCTATCGATCGAACGCTGTACCCGCACTATCGCAAGCTCGAAGCCGGCGCTTCGATGCTGCCGCTGCAGTTCGCGCACGGCTTCGTCAGCTATCTCGGGCGCTATCCGTACGCGTGCACCGAGCAGATCGTGAGCCAGGCGATGCCGGCGATTCTGCTGAAGGCGCGTCCGGAATTCGGCTACGTGCGCAACGAGCCCGGCGCGGATATCACTGGACTCGTGAGCGAGCTGCGCGCGCGGCAGAACGACGTGGGCGCTTACAAGCTCTGGCCGGGCAGCGATCAGGTCATCGAGTTCGTCGCGCTGTACGCGCAGCACTTTCTGCTCGAAGCCGCCGAACGCGACGAGCCGGTCCCCGGCGACATCATCGCGAGCGGCAACGGTTTCCTGCGCTCAGTCGCCGCGCGCGACGGCAACAACCTCACGGATGAGCGGCAAACCGCATACGCGATCTACCTGCTCACGCGGCAGGGACAGCGCATGTCGACCGAGATCGCCGCCGCTCGCAAACGGCTGGAGGGACGCTATCGCGGCCAGTGGGAACAGGACCTCACTGCTGCGTGGCTGGCCGCCTCGCTCGATCTCATGCGCCAGGATCGCGACGCCGGCCAGTTGATCGGCCGCACGCGCTTCGGTGTCGGCACGACCAGCGACACCTACAACGATCCGATGACGCGCGACGCGCTGCTGCTGTTCGTGATGTCGCGGCACTTCCCCGAGAAGTTGAGCGACGTGCCGAAGGAAACGCTGGGCACACTCGCGCAGCGCGTGAACGACAGCTATTACCACTCGCTGTCAGCCGGTACGACGTTGCTCGCACTCGATGCATACGCCAGCGCGACGCAAGGTGCCGCACGCAATCTGTCGCTGGCCGAAGTGCTGAAGGACAAGCGCGTGCGCACGCTCGACCTCGCCGAGGTCACGTTCCCGAAGACCGCTTTCAGCGAGCAGGCGGCAGCGTTGCGCTTCATCAACAACTCCGACCTGAACGCGTACTACACGATCGAGGAGTCGGGCTTCGATCGCAAGCCGCCGACCGAGGCCATCCGCCAGGGCTTCGAAGTGCTGCGCGAGTACACGGATACGACAGGCAAGCCGCTGACGAGCATCGGCATGGGTCAGCAAGTCGACGTGCGCCTGAAGTTCCGCAGCATCGGACGCGACTACGTGTCGAGCATGGCGCTGGTCGATCTGCTGCCGGGCGGCTTCGAGCTGGTGGTGCCGATGCAGGAGGCGCAGACGCCGTTCCTCGAAGCGAGCACGGACGCGCAGCAGAGCGAGGGCTACGGCGATGAATCGACCTTCACAGGCTGGCAGTGCCAGCTGTGCGTGAACGGAACGAAGGCAAGACTGCAGTACGCCGACATGCGCGAGGATCGCGTCGTGTTCTACGTCGACGCGAACAAGGACATGTCCGAGATCGTGTATCGCATCAAGGCGACCAACGTGGGCAACTACGTCGTGCCGCCGGCCTACGGTGAAGCGATGTACGACCGCGGTGTGGTCGGACGCTCCGCGGCCGGCAAGCTGGAGGTGTCGCGACCGTGAGGTGGCGAGTCGCAGCGACGTTGCTTGCCGTTGCTGTCGTCGCGACGGCGACGGTGATCGGCGTTCGCTTCGCGCCGCGCTCGCCGTTGTCCGCGCGCATCCCTTCGTCGACCGCAATCTTCGACGAGCAGGGACGGTTGCTGCGACTGACGCTGGCGAGCGATCAGCAATATCGACTCTGGACGCCGCTGGAAGAAGTACCGAAGGAATTCGTCGACGCCTTGCTGATGCACGAGGATCAGTACTTCTATCGGCATGCCGGCTTCAATCCCGCCGCGCTGGCGCGCGCTGCTGTGTCGAGTTACTCCGGCGGTCCGCGCATCGGCGGTTCGACGATAACGATGCAGCTCGCGCGGCTGATGTACGGGCTGAACACACGCAGCGTCAGCGGCAAGCTGCAACAGATCGCACGCGCGATGCAGCTGGAGATGTGCTACTCGAAGCGCGACCTGCTGGAGGCGCACCTCAACCTGATGCCGTACGGCGGCAACATTCAGGGCATCGGCGCCGCGAGTCTCATTTACTTCGACAAGGCGGCCGCGCGGCTCGATCTCGCCGAATCCCTCGCGCTGGTACTGATCCCGCAATCGCCTGCGCGTCGCGCGCCCTTCGGACTGGAAGGCGAGGAGCTGCGTAGCGCGCGCCAGCGATTGTTCGCACGGTGGATCGAAGAGCATCCGCAAGCGGTGGATTCGGCGCAGCACGTCGCGATGCCGCTGCAGTTCGGCACGCTGCGCGGTCTGCCGTTCGGCGCACCGCACTTCGCGGACTATGTGATGAAAAGCGCCAGGGGCAACGCGATTCGCACGACCCTCGACTCGCGCCTGCAATCACTCACCGAACGCGTGCTTGCCCACTACGTCCGCCAACGCAGCAGCACTGGCATTCACAACGCCAGCGCTCTCCTCGTGGATTATCGGGATATGTCGGTGCGCGCCATGGTCGGCTCCGCGGACTTCGGTTCGGCGGAGATCGACGGCCAGGTGAACGGCACGCTGGCGAAGCGCTCGCCCGGCTCGGCGCTCAAGCCTTTCATTTACGCGCTCGCGATCGATCAGGGTCTCATTCATCCGCTCACGGTGCTCAAAGACGCGCCGACTTCCTTCGGACCTTACAGTCCCGAGAATTTCGACGGCCGCTTCGTCGGCCCGATCACCGCGACCGAAGCGCTGGCGCGCTCACGCAACGTTCCCGCGGTGTCGCTGTCGGCACAACTCACGCAGCCGAGTCTGTACGAATTTCTGAAGGTCGCCGGCGTCTCGCAGCTCGCGAGCGAACGCCACTACGGTCTCGCGCTCACGCTCGGCGGCGGCGAGGTGACGCCGGAAGAAACTGCAACGCTGTACGCGATGCTCGCGAATCGCGGTCGACTGACGCCGTTGCGCTACCTCGCCGACGAAACGCATGAGCCCGGCCCGCGCCTGCTTTCCGAAGAGGCGAGCTTCATGACGCTCGAGATGCTGCGGAGCGCGCCGCGCCCCGACGATGCTTTCGCACAGCATCGCAGCAACACTCCGGCGGCGTGGAAGACCGGCACGTCGTGGGGTTTCCGCGACGCGTGGACGGCGGGCGTCTTCGGCCCGTACGTGCTGGTCGTGTGGGTCGGCAACTTCGACGGCTCCGGCAATCCCGCTTTCGTCGGCGTGGAAGCGGCCGCGCCGCTGTTTTTCCGCATCGTCGATGCGATCAGCGCGCATCGGAAACTCGTCGAGCCGGCGTATCGTCAGCCGCCGCGACTGGAACGTGTCGACGTCTGCAGCGCGTCGGGCGATCTGCCGAACGCCGAATGTCCGCAGACCGTCAGCACCTGGTACGTCCCGGGTGTTTCGCCGATTCGCGTGAGCCAGGTGCATCGACGCGTATGGATCGACACGCGCACCGGCGAGCAGGCGTGCCCGCCGTACGATCCGACGCACACGCGTTCGGAAGTGTTCGAGTTCTGGCCAACCGAGTTGCTGCAATTGTTCGCGCAGGCCGGCATGCCGCGGCGTCGGCCGCCGCCGGCGGGCGATTGTCAGCGAGACATGGCCGGCGGCACGCCGCCGAAGATCACGTCGCCGGTCACTGCCGCAACTTACACGATCCGCGCCGGCCGCATCGGCAACGAGACCGTGCCGCTCGCGGCGAACGCGGACAGCGAGGTGCGTCGCCTGCACTGGTTCGTCGACGAAAGCTATGTCGGCACGAGTGCGCCAGGCATCGCGCTGGCGTGGAATCCGCGGGGCTCGGGGCATTACGTCGTGCGCACGGTGGACGATAGAGGACGAGCGGACAGCCGGCGCTTGGATGTGGCGCTGGTGCAGATAAAGAGTCGAGCTGAAGCCCGACCTACAACGCCGTGCAGCTTCTTGCCCATACAGTTGGGCCTCGATGCCCCACGAATCCAAACTCATCGCACTCATCGCCGTCGGCTTCGTCCTCGCGCTCGCTTTTGGATTCCTCGCCGCACGCGTGCGCCTGCCGCCGCTCGTGGGCTACCTCGTCGCCGGCATCGCCATCGGCCCGTTCACGCCGGGCTTCGTCGCCGATACCAACCTCGCTTCCGAGGTCGCGGAAATCGGCGTGATCCTGCTGATGTTCGGCGTCGGCCTGCATTTCTCGATTTCCACGCTGTTGCGCGTGCGGGCGATCGCACTGCCCGGCGCGGTGGCCCAGATTGCCGTCGCGACCGCGATCGGCGCGGGCCTCGCGCGCTGGTGGGGCTGGAGTCTTTCCGCCGGGCTCGTGTTCGGCCTCGCTTTGTCGGTCGCAAGTACCGTCGTGCTGTTGCGTGCACTCGAGCAACGCAACGAGCTGGACACGCAGAACGGTCACATCGCAGTGGGCTGGCTGATCGTCGAGGATCTCGCAACGGTTCTTGCGCTGGTGTTCCTGCCTGCGCTCGCGACCGATGGCGATACCGATGCGAGCTCGCTGCTGCTCAGCCTGGGCACGACCGCATTCAAAGTCGCGGTGTTCGTCGCGCTGATGCTCGTCGGCGGCCGACGCATCGTGCCGTGGATCCTGCACCAGGTCGCACGCGCCGGCTCGCGCGAGCTGTTCACTCTCGCCGTCCTCGCGATCGCGCTCGGCATCGCGTACGGCTCGGCTCATCTGTTCGACGTCTCCTTCGCGCTCGGTGCGTTCTTCGCAGGCGTCGTGCTCGCGGAAACGGATCTGAGTCATCAGGCGGCGGAGAACTCGCTGCCGTTGCAGGACGCCTTCGCCGTCATGTTCTTCGTCTCGGTCGGCATGCTGTTCGATCCGTCCGTCGTGCTGGAGCGTCCGCTCGAACTGCTCGGCGTGCTGTTCATCATCGTCGTCGGCAAGTCGCTCGCGGCCTTCGCGATCGTGCTCGCGTTCGGCTACCCGGTACGCACTGCGCTGACGATTTCCGCGAGCCTGGCGCAGATCGGTGAGTTCTCGTTCATCCTTGCCGGGCTCGGCGTCGGGCTCGGGCTGCTGCCGCCCGAAGGACGCGACCTGATCCTCGCGGGTGCGCTGCTGTCGATCACGTTCAATCCGTTCGCGTTCGGCATGATCAAGCCGATGACCAGCTGGCTGGATCGGCATCCGCGCGTGCTCGCATTGCTCGAACGCCGCAATCGACGTCACGCGCCGGCGGCTCCAGGCGCGCAGGCTGCCGGGCTGCGCAACCATGCGGTGATCGTCGGCTATCGGCCGCGTAGGCAGCGTCGTCGGTCACGCGCTCGAAGCACAGGGCCTGCGGTTCGCGGTGGTCGAGACTCATCAGCGCATCGTCGAAGACCTGCGCACGCGCGATATCGTCGCAATCCAGGGCGATGCTTCCGCCGCCGGCGTGCTGGACCTCGCGGGGGTCGAGCAGGCACGCCTGCTGGTGATCGCGTCGCCCGATGGTTTTCAGGCACGGCGCATTCTCGAGCTGGCACGCGAGCGCAATCCGCGCATCGCCGTCGTCGTGCGCACGCACAGCTCCAGCGAGCTGGCTTATCTCATTCGTCAGGGCGTGGACCGTGCGGTAATGGGCGAGCTGGAGCTGGCGCTGGAAATGACCGACTACGCGCTGCGCAGCCTCGGCGTCGCCGAGGAACGCTGCGAAGCTCGTCACGCAGTGGCTGCGCACGCAGGAAATCTCACGGCCAAAGTGACAGCACCAGCGCGAACAGCACGAACTGCGCAGTGTGGTAGCCGGCGTCGATCGCCCACAGCACGAAGCTGCGGTTCGCGAACTGGTAGTTGATGCCGAAGCTTGCGCCGACGAAACCGGCGCCCGCGGCAAGGCCTTTGAGCAGCGAATCGTTCAACTGCGGATCGGGGCCGAGCCACCACGCGAACACCCACGCAGCGATCAACGCGAACACGAACGCGACGCCGAACACGCGCCCGGGGTGTTTCGCCTTCTCGGGCGTCTCGCCACGTCCCGCTTCGCGATTCCACAGGTTGTGGAACATGACGGGTGAGTACCAGAGTCCGCCGAGCAGGAAGCTGGAGACGGCCGCGACCAGGACGGCGAGGATGTTGATGTCGCTCATGGGTGGAACCTCGTTGTCGGGCTGAAGCCCGACCTACAGTTACTTCTTCTTGACGACTTTGTCGGGTCGGCGCGGCCGCTGCCGGGCCGAGATGGACTTGATGACGATAGCGCCGCGCTTGCCTGCCTGCAACGAAGCGCCGGAACGCGCCAGCGCTTGCTGCATGAGCGCACGGATCTGCGGATCGTCGAGCACCGCGACCTCCGTCAACACGACGTGCCGGAAGACGCTGCCGCTGCCCTTCAGGCGCTTGTGCGGATCCGGCAGGCCCACGCCCTTCGCGAAGAACAGGCTGACCCAGCGTGGATAGAACGCGATCGAGAACACGATGTCAGTGGCACGCTCGCTCGGCCCGAAGCCGACGGCCAGTGCGTTGTAGTTGTCGTAGACGAGGACCTGAGCCGCAGGGAGAAACTTGCGCATCCGCGCAATGGCAGCGCGCCCGAGCTTCGCGACCTCCGGCGAATACTTCGCGATGAAGCCGTCGAGCTGCGCCTTGGCCGTCGCCATGCGCTACTCGATCCAGCCGAACGACCGCGTGACTGCCTTCTGCCAGGCCGCGTACAACTGACCGCGCTGTTCCTTCTTCATCGCCGGCGTCCAGCGCTTCGCGATGCCCCAGTTTTTCGTGAGCTCGTCGGTGTTGCGCCAGTAGCCTGTCGCCAATCCCGCTGCATACGCCGCACCCAGCGCAGTCGTCTCCGTCACTTTCGGACGCACGACAGTGACATCGAGAATGTCTGCCTGGAACTGCATGAGCAGCTCGTTCATGACCATGCCGCCGTCGACGCGCAGCTCGCTCAGCTTGATGCGGCAGTCCTGCTCCATCGCGGCGAGCACATCGCGCGTCTGGTACGCCGTCGCTTCGAGTGCTGCCCGGGCAATGTGTGCGCGGGTGGCATAGCGCGTGAGTCCTGCGATGACGCCGCGAGCCGAATCTTTCCAGTGCGGCGCGTAGAGGCCGGAGAACGCGGGGACGATGTAGACGTCGCCATTGTCCGCGACGCTCGCAGCGAGCTCTTCGATGTCGCTGCTCTTCGCGATGATCCCGAGGTTGTCGCGCAGCCATTGCACGAGCGCGCCGGCAATCGCGATCGAGCCTTCGAGCGCGTAGTGCGCAGGCTGGGTGCCGAGCCGATAAGCAACCGTAGTGATGAGCCCGGCTACCGATGACACCGGCTTCGTGCCAGTGTTCATCAACATGAAGCAGCCGGTGCCGTATGTGTTCTTCGCCTCGCCGGGGCGGAAGCAGGTCTGCCCGACAAGAGCCGCCTGCTGGTCGCCGAGAATGCCGGCGATGGGTACGCCGCGTAACGGGCCGGTCGCAATCTCGCCGTAGACTTCGCTCGACGACACGATCCGCGGCAAGAGCGAACGCGGGATCGAGAACGTCTGCAGCATCTCGTCATCCCACGCGAGCGAATCCAGGCGCATGAGCTGCGTGCGGCTCGCGTTGGTCACGTCGGTGATATGCATGCCGCCGTTCGAGCCGCCGGTCAGATTCCATACCACCCAGCTGTCGATCGTTCCAAACATCAGCTCGCCGGCTTCCGCGCGTGCCCGCACACCGGCGACGTTGTCGAGCAGCCATTTCAGTTTCAGGCCGCTGAAGTAGCTGGCGAGCGGCAGCCCGGTGGTCGCGCGAAAGCGGTCCTTGCCGCCCTGCGCCGAATAGAAAGCGACCAGCGGATCGACCCGCGTGTCCTGCCAGACCAGTGCGTTGTGAATCGGCCGGCCGCTTCGGTCCCAGACGACGGTCGTCTCACGCTGGTTGGTGATACCGACCGCGACCAGGTCGCTCGCGGTGAGCTTCGCTGTCTGCAGCGCCTCGGAGATCACCTCTTCCGTATTGCGGGCGATCTCGAGCGGTGAATGCTCGACCCAGCCGGGCTGAGGGTAGATCTGCTGATGCTCTTTCTGTGCGACAGCGACGATCGCACCTTGAGCATCGAACACGATGAAGCGAGTGCTGGTCGTGCCCTGGTCGATCGCGCCGACGTACTTGCCCATGGCGAGAGCATAAAGGCTCAGCCTCGCGGCATCCACGGACTGACTGCCCCCACGCCCGCGGTTACTCTCGGCCGTCCTCCGCCTGGCCGCGGACTATGAACGAACAAAGAACCATCATCTGCGAGGCCATCCGCAAGCGCCTGCTGCTGGAATTCCGGTACGGCGGGCTACCGCGCGTCGTCGAGCCGTATGCCCTCGGAGTCTCTACACGCGGCGTCGAGGTACTCCGCGCGATTCAGGTCGGCGGTTCGAGCAACTCCGGAGGGTTCGGGTACGGCAAGCTCTGGACGGTCGAGCAGATCACGGCGCTGCGTATCACGACCGAGACATTTCCGGCCGACGACCCGAACTACAACCCGGAAGACAGCGCCATGAAGAGCATTCACTGCCGCATCGAACGCGACGCTCAGTAGCTGCTGCCCCCGCCTCCGCCGCCCGCGGCTGCCGCAAGCGCACCCGCCGCGAGCACACCCAGCACGACCATCGTCGTGCGCTTAGTGTCCATCTGCTTGCGGCTGATGCTCTGAATGTCGTTGTACGCGACGCGCT
Source organism: uncultured Gammaproteobacteria bacterium (assembly GCA_963838635.1). Taxonomy (GTDB): domain Bacteria; phylum Pseudomonadota; class Gammaproteobacteria; order Steroidobacterales; family Steroidobacteraceae; genus Steroidobacter. The sequence goes on from CAWISC010000012.1 coordinate 285,324, forward strand.
GGCCGCCGCCCTGCACGCCGGTGGCGTCGACGTTATCGATCTTGAACTGCAGCTGCTGGCCCTGCGTCGTGACGATCTCCACCTGGTCGCCGGGCTTGAGTGTTGTCGCAAGCTGCGAGCCACTGACGGCAAGGGGCTGGATCGTAGTGCAGCCAAGCATTGAAAGAGCAACGGCAGCCGCAAGCAGCTGCTTGAGGAAAGTCTTCATCGAGAACCTCGGGCTTCGCCCGCTTCGAGATCAGGTGATCGGTGCGCGTAGGTGATGGTGGAGGCGCAAAAGGTTCATTGCGTTAGTCGTGCCTCACGTTCGGGATCAAGTGCGCTCATTCGAACGCAGAGAAGCGACGCCCGACGGTGATGCGAACACTGCCGAGCGTCTAAACCCACCCGAAGAGCGGAGTCGGGCTGAAGCCCGACCTACAGCCCGATAGCGAGGTCAGTTCAGTGAGGGAACTGGTCGCGCAACTTCGTCTTCCAGAACTTTCCGGTCGACGTGCGCGGGATGGCGTCGAGGAATTCGAAGCGCTCCGGCAGCTGCCACTTCGCGAACTTGTGCGCGAGATGCGCGCGCAAGTCGTCCGCTGTCGCGGTCTTGCCGGGACGGAACACGACGCAGGCGAGCGGCCGCTCGCTCCACTTCTCGTCCGGCACGGCGATCACTGCAGCTTCCGCAACCGACGGATGGCCCATCAGCTCGTTCTCCATATCCACCGAGCTGATCCACTCGCCGCCGGACTTGATCAGGTCCTTGGTGCGATCGACGATGCGGATGTAGCCGTGCTCGTCGACGCTCGCGACGTCGCCGGTGCGCAGCCAGCCATCCGCGGTGAACTTGTCCGGCTCCTTCGGCACGTTGTGATAGCTGCCGGTGATGAAGTTGCCGCGCACCTGGATCTCGCCGACGCTCTTGCCGTCCCACGGCTGCACTTTTTCGCCGTCGCCGACGATGCGCAGATCGACGAGCGGTGCAGGTACGCCTGCGGTCGTCGCGAGCGCGATGCGCTGTTCCGCGTCGTAGTGTTGTAGTTCCGGTTTGACGAACGCGCCGCTGGCGAGAGGGCTGGTCTCGGTCATGCCCCAACCCTGCAGCACGCTCACGCCGTGTCGCGCGAACCCGCGAATCAGCGATTCCGGTACGGCCGAGCCGCCGACGATCATGCGCACGCCAGGCGGCATGCGATAACGCTCGGGCTCGGAGTCGAGCAGTTGCAGGATCGAGATCCAGATCGTCGGCACGCCGAGCGAGTAAGTCGGCTTCTCTCGCATGAACAGGTCGATGAGATCGGCCGCGCCGAGATGCGGGCCCGGAAATACCTGCTTGATGCCCATCATCGCCGCGCCGTACGGAATGCCCCAGCAGTTCGCGTGGAACATCGGCGTCACCGGCATCACGCTGTCCTTCGACGCGAGATTCCAGTGATCGGGCAGGCTGCCGACCAGCGTGTGCAGCACCATCGAGCGATGCGAGTACACGACGCCTTTCGGCCGACCGGTCGTGCCGGACGTGTAGCACATCGCGATCGGATCATCCTCGTCGTGCGCGGGATACTCGAATCCGCCGGGCGCGTCGGCGAGAAATTTCTCGTAGTCGACGAAGCCCGCCGGCACCGGCGCGCCGGTGAGCGGCACGACGATGACTTTCTCGAACTTCACCTGGTCCTTGAACTTCGCGAACAGCGGCAGCAGGCAGTCGTCGACGATGACGAAGCGATCCTCGGCGTGATTCGCGATCCACGCGATCTCCTCCGGTGCGAGCCGCAGGTTCAGCGTGTGCAACACGCCACCCGCGGCAGGAATGCCGAAATAGCATTCGAAATGCGCGTAGTGATTCCAGCTGAGCGTCGCGACGCGGTCGCCCTTCTTCAGACCGGCGGCGAGCAGTGCGGAGGCGAGCTGGCGCGAGCGGCGATAGAAATCGGCGAAGCGATAGCGATGCAGGGACTTGTCCGGCATGCGGCTGACGACTTCGGACTGCGGATAGATCTTGCCGGCGCGCTCCAGCAGGGTGTTGATGGAGAGAGGAACGCGCTGCATGGTTGAGCGAATCATGGGACCCCCGATCAATCAGAGTCAGGCTGAAGCCTGACCCACAGGTTCTTTTGTGGGTCAGGCTTCAGCCTGACTCCTTGCTCATTGGAATGAATTCGATCGTGACGCCGGGTTGCACTTCGTAGTGCACGCGTTCGGTGCCAGTGTAGCCGTATCGCGCGTACAGCCGTGCGCCGGGCAGCGTGGCCATCATCTCGTAGCGGCGGAAGCCGCAGGCTCGGGCCTCGGATTCGCAACGCTCGAGGATCGCGGAGCCGAGGCCGCGACGTGCGTACGCGGGATCGACGAAGAATGCGCGAATCTTCGCCGCATCGACCGCCGGATCGAGCTCGGCCTCGTCGCGTCCCGAACGCGCGTCACTGCCGAACAGCGTGCGCCGCTTGCTCCAGCCGCCGCAGGCGACAAGCTTGCCGTCCGCTTCGGCGACGAAGTAGGTGCGATCCAGGATCAGTTGCGTGTCGACGCCGAACGCACCGCGCAGCGCGCCTTCGATTTGTGCGGGCGTGTAGTCATCGGCGCTGAGCTCGCGCGCGGAGCGCGCGATGAGTTCCATGAGCTCCGGCTTATCGTCGACCGTCGCGTGGCGGAGCTGCGGTTCACCAGGCGATGCCATAGTCTTCGCCGTGATATGCAGCGGCGCCCCACAGCGAGCCGTGCTTGCGATCGACGTAGATCGCGGTGATCGGGCCGGAGTTGGTCTGAGTGAACTCGAGCTTGTAGCCCTTGCGCGTCAGTTCGGTGCGCACCCAATCCGGGACGGAGTTCGTCAGCGTCAGGCGGCCGGGAAACGATTCGTGCGCGCCGAACGAGTCGCGCATCTGATAGCTCGTGATGTTCGCGGCTTCGGCCGCCTCCTGCACGTTCATGCCGAACTCAACGACGTTGAGGAAGAACTGCAGCAGGTTCTGATCCTGGGTATCGCCGCCCTGCACGGCGAACGCGAGCATCGGCTTGCCGTCCTTCAACGCCAGCGACGGCGTGAGCGTCGCACGCGGTCGCTTGCCGGGCGCGACGACGTTGAACGGATTGTCCGCAGCGTCGAGCACGAAGCTCTGCATGCGCTGGCTCATGCCGATACCAGTCTTGCCTGCGATCACCGCGGGCAACCAGCCGCCGCTCGGCGTGACCGACACGACCCACCCTTCCTTGTCCGCGGCTTCGACGCTCGTCGTGCCGAGGCGGAACGTGCGATCGAACTCCGCGAGCGCGGTCGGGCTCCACTGATTCTGTTTCGGCTTGTCCGGCCGCTCCTTCACCGTGCGCCACTTGTCGAGCGTGTCCTTGAACGGATTGCTGCCGCCCTGGAAGGGATAAGGATCGCCGGGCCGCGCGTCGGGATTGTTGCTGTCCTCGTTGATCAGCTTCGCGCGGGCGCGCGCGTAGTCCTTCGACAGCAGGCCGCGGATCGGCTCCTCGGGCGGAAAGCGCGAATCGCCGTAGTAGAAGTCGCGATCCGCGAACGCGAGATTCATTGCCTGATACAGCGTGTGGATGTAGCGCGAGCTGTTGTAGCCCATCGACTTCAGGTCGAAGTTCTCGAGGATGTTCAGCGTCTGCAGCATCGCCGGGCCCTGCACCCAGTGCGTGAGCTTGTAGACCTCGATACCCTTGTAGTTGGTGCTCACCGGCTCTTCGAGATAGACGCGCCAGTTCGCAAGATCCTCGGCAGTGTGCAAGCCGCCGACTTCCTGCGAGCCGCGCGCGAACTCGCGTGCGATGTCGCCTTTGTAGAAGCGGTCGTACGCGGCCATGATCGCCTGCTTGCGATTCTTGCCGGCCTTCAGCGCCTGCGCTTCGGCCTCCACCAGTTTGCGCAGCGTTGCTGCGAGATCCGGTTGCCGGAAAATCTCGCCGGCCTCGGGCGCGGCGCGCTTGCTCTTGCCTGCCTGAACGTCGGCTTCGTGGACCAGGAACGTGCGCCGCGACTCCGGCCACTTGCGCAGCTCGTCCTTCCAGCGCTCCATCAGATCGGCGGCCTGCGCTTCGATCGGATAGCCGTCCGCCATTTCGATGGACGGCGCGAGCACTTCGGCGAGGCTGAGTTTCCCGTATTCGGCAAGCATCACGATGATGCCGCCCGGCGTGCCCGGTGTGACGGCCGCCAGCGGCCCGAACTCCGGCGGATATTCGTAGCCTTTGCTCTTATAGAACTCCGGCGTGGCGCCGGTGGGCGCGACGCCGAGCGCGTTGACGCCGATGACCTTGCCGGTGTGCGGGTTATAGATGAGCGCCTGCGTCTCGCCGCCCCAGCTGAGCGTATCCCACATCGTGGAAGTTGCCGCGATCATCGCGCAGGCCGCGTCGACCGCGTTGCCGCCTTTCATAAAGATGGCCGCGCCGGCAGTCGCCGCGAGCGGCTTGCCCGTGACCGCAACCCAGTTCTGTCCATGCAGCGCCGGCTTGACGGTTTTGGCGGCGGCGCCGGCGCAGGCCAGCGCGAGAGTCGCCGCGAAGCATGATGCGCGGGTAAGGGTTTTCATGCCGCAACTTTACCCCGATCCGGCCGGTCATCTCAGCTAGGATGAGAGCAGGAGTCGGGCTAAAGCCCGACCTACACGCGTCAAGAAACGAGAATTGCTGGGGATGCCATGGCCGACGTGATCCTGCACCACTATCCGATGTCGCCTTACGCCGAGAAGGTGCGCAAGGCATTGGGCATCAAGCGTCTGGCGTGGCGATCCGTGACGATTCCCGTGATGATGCCGAAGCCCGATCTCACGCCGCTGACCGGCGGCTACCGCAAGACGCCGGTGATGCAGATCGGCGCCGACATCTACTGCGATTCGCAGCTGATCCTGCGCGAGCTGGAGCGCCGCTTTCCCGAGCCGAGCCTCTATCGCGGCAGCGACGCGGGCACGGCGAACGCGCTGTCGTTCTATCTCGATCGCACGCTGTTCTCGCCGGTCGTCGGCATGACGTTCGGCCTCAGCCCGAAGGCGCTGCCGGAAGGATTCGCCGAGGACCGTGCGAAGCTGATGGGACGCGAGCTGAATCTCGAGCGACTCAAGCAGGCAGTGCCGATGTTGCTCGACCAGCTACGCCCGCAGTTCGCGTGGATCGAAGCGATGCTCGTCGACGGGCGCGCGTACCTGTGCGGCGAGCATCCGACGACGGTCGACTGCTCGGCATATCAACTGTGCTGGTTCATCACGACAAACGTCAGCGCCGCGACGCCGCCGCTCGGCGAGCTGCCGAAGATAGGCGGGTGGATGCAGCGCATGGCGCGCATCGGTCACGGCACACCCACGGAAATGGACTCGAAGGAAGCGCTCGCGATTGCGAAGGCGGCGACGCCGCAAGTCGAAGAGCGATCGGATGCGAACGATCCGTTCGGGCGCAAGACCGGCATGCGCGTGCAGGTCGCCCCGGACGACATCGGGCGTGATCCGGTGGTGGGTGAGCTGGTGGCGCTGTCGACGTATGAAGTGGTGATCAAGAGGACGGATCCGGTGGTGGGGGAAGTGGCGGTGCACTTTCCGCGAGCGGGGTTTGTGATTCAGCCGGTGCAGTAGGAGTCAGGCTAAAGCCCGACCCACAGCCCCACCACACAAGCGTCTGTAGCATGCTGTAGGTCAGGCTTCAGCCTGACTCTCCTCTTACTCTTTCTTCCTCGCGGCCTCGAACTCATCGCCCGGCATCCACGTCGGGCCCTGCGCCGCATTCGCGACGTTCAGGCCGACGTAAAACCCGAGCTGCGCGTCGTCGATCATGCCGTCGTAGTTCCAGCTGTCCTGAATCTCGTCGGACGGCGCGTGGTAGTGCTCCTTCTCGTAGTCCTCGTGGACCTTCTTGCCCCACTCCGGCGGCTGGCCGACGAACTCGGTGCCGGCGTCGAGATACAGCGCGGGCACGCCGATCTTCGCGAAGCTGAACTGATCCGAGCGGTAGAAGAAGCCGCGGTCCGGGAACTGGTCCGGCACGACGTGGCGATCCTGCAGCTTCGCGATCTGTTCGACGTACTCGTCGATCGTCGACTTGCCCTTGCCGATGAAGATGATGTCCTTGGCGCGACCCCAGATGTTGCCGCCGTCGTAGTTGATGTTCGCGACGATCTTCTTCGGCTCGATCGTCGGATGCTCCGCGTAATACCTCGAGCCGAGCAGTCCCTGCTCTTCCGCTGCGACGAACAGCAGCATGATCGAGCGCTTCGGCGGTGTCGGCAGCGCCCTGAATGCCTTGCCCATCGCGAGCAGCTGCGCGACGCCGGAAGCGTTGTCCATCGCGCCGTTGTAGATCTTGTCGCCCGAAGCATCCGGCTCGCCGACGCCGAGATGATCGTGATGCGCGCTGTAGATCACGTACTCGCTCTTCAGCTTCTCGTCGCTGCCCTCGAGCACACCGTAGACGTTCGCGGTCTGCGACTTGTTGATCTTGTTCTTGAAGTCGAGCGACGTGGTGATGCCGAGCGGCACCGGCTGGAAGTCTTTGGACTTCGCGGCTTCGACCAGCTTGTCGAGATCCTGCCCGGCGAGCTTCACGAGGTCGCGTGAAGCATCTTCGGTCATCCAGCCCTTCACCTGGATGCGCGGCTCGTTTTCCGCCGGCGTCTCGACCTGCTCGCCGCTCCAGGAATTCTGCACGACCTGGAAGCCGTAGCCGGCCGACGGCGTCGTGTGCACGATGATCGCGCCCGCCGCGCCCTGACGCGCAGCGCTCTCGTACTTATAAGTCCAGCGCCCGTAGTAAAGCCGCGTGTTGCCCGCGAACAGTTTCGGATCCCAGTCGGGATCGCTGTTCAGCATCAGCAGCACTTTGCCTTTCAGGTCCTGGCCCTTGAAGTCGTCCCAGCCGTACTCGGGGGCCTGGATGCCGTAGCCGACGAACACGACTTCCGCATTCTTGATCGAGCCCTTCTCGGCCTGCACGCCGCTGCCGGCGATGTACTGATCCCACCACTTGAACGACGCTCTCTTGCCATCCTTGCTGAACGTCCACTGCTTCGGCATCTCCGCAGTGATACCGACGACGTCGAACGACTGCTGCCACTGGCCGTCCGGGCCGCCCGGCTTGAAGCCGATTTCCTGCAGTTGCTCGACGATGTATTGCCGCGCTTTCAGGTCGCCGGGCGTGGCCGGCGCACGGCCTTCGAATTCGTCCGCGGAAAGTTTCGCAATCTGTGCACGCAAATACTCTGCGGTGATCTGACCGGCGGCAGCTTGCGCCTCGGCAGAAACCGGCGATTGCGGCTCGGGCGCCGGCGCGGGCTCGCGCTTCTTGCACGCGCCGAGCGCGAGAAAGCCTATGAAAATAGGAACAATGAGTGCGCCCGAGAAGGCGCGACGGGAATCTGTATACATGGGCACTCCCGGTCGAGCGGATGAGATCGGCCGCAGACTGTACATGAAACCTGTGGGTCAGGCTTCAGCCTGACAGGTCCTACAGCTTCAACACCGCTTTGACGGAGGCTGTCGACTGCACTCGCGTCGACATAACCGATCGCTTTCGGATCGGCCGCGACGAACGCCTTCACGTCTGCGTCGCTCTTCAGCTCCTTCGGCGGCATGCCCTTGCCAGTGAACGTTATGCGGGCCCACGTCGCCCGCACTTGCGCGACTGTGCGGCCGGTCGCCTTCTCGTAGAAGTCGCCGCGAATACCGGTGCGTTCCGGCTGATCAGCCATCGCCACCGGGCCGCCGCTGGGGAACGTGGTCGCGGTGCCGAGGTACAGCGCCGCGACCTGCTGGGCCGTGAGCGACGCGGCAGGATTTTTCGGATTGACGATGACCACTACTTCGGCACTGGCGTGCGCCGCGAACAAGCCGAGTGCGAACGTGGTCCACAGGGAGCTGCGAATGAATCTGCGCATGATCGGTCCCATCAGAAAATGAATTCGACGGACATGCCGATCATGTCGACGGCGCCGTCGAAGCGCGGCGTGACGAAGTTGAGGTTGCCCGGCCCGTCGTCGGTGACGATGTGATCGTATTGCAGCTTCAGCAGTGCACCCTTCACCGCGGAGAAGCTCGGCAGCTCAAAGCGCACACCGGCACTGTAGCTGTTCTGATCGCTGCTGTTACCGATCGTCTCGTTGACGCCGGCCGCCAGCTCTGCGAGCGGTCCCACCGCGGGAATGGCGTCCGTCGTCATTGGACTGTCGACACGATGGATCGCGGCGGTGAGGTACGGCATGAAGTTACCGAAGCGGCGCCCGTACGTTAGATACGCGCCATGCATGTCCGCGGAGACGATCGTGCCGTCGTCGGTGCGCTTGGCGAACTCCGTGATCGCAACGTTCGCGCCGTCATCGTACTGGGCGCCGAGCGACACGCTGCGGAACCTGGTGCCTTTGAAGCGCATGCCGTCCGCGACCGTTGCGCAGCCCGGACAGAACGCGGCCGGGATCGATTCCAGCGCGTCGATAAGCGGCTGCACCGCCGGAATGTCCGTCTCAATCTGCATGCGCGACCAGGCAGCTCGCAACGACAGCGAACCGTGTTCAGCGGTGACGACCAGCCCGGTCCAGCCGGTAGCATGCAGCGTCGTACGTGTAGTCTGACCGGTCAGCTCGTCGCGGTGCTTGGTGTCGACGTGGCTCTCGCCGAAGTAGGGCTGCACGCCCATCGTGATCGGACCGAGGTTACCGCGCCAACTCAGGTCGGCTCCGCGCAGCTGATAGGCCGGCGATTGGTTGTAGATCTCCAGCGGCGCGCGCAGCCACACGTTGGCGTAGCCGATGAACACCGAGTCGGAGAACATGAACATCGGGGTGCGCAGGTAACCGGCGCGGGCGCTCAGGCTCGGCGTGACCTGGGCACGCACGTACGCCCAGTCGAGATGCGGCTGCCACTCGCTCGTCAGATCGGCATAGGCGACGCCCTGCACGGTGGCGGAGAAAATTTCGCTGAACTTTGCGGTCACCTGCACGCCCAGCTTCGAATCGAAGCCGACGGTGCCCCCGGAGTCGATCCCGTCGGGCTGACCGGAGAAGCCGACCTGCGCTTCGTCCGTGTCGGTCTGCGAGTAAGAGGCCGTCGAAAATCCGTTGTAGCTGAAGTCGACGGCGCAGGCGACCGACGGCAACGCCGCGGCCAGTGCCAGCGCGAGAAGCGAAATGCGCGAGTTCATGTGTAGTTGGCTGTCCAGGTGAAGGTCTCGACCTGTATCGGCGCCGCGGCACGCTTGCCGCATACGACCGTTCCTGCACTAGCGGGTCGCAACGACCGCAGGTCACCCTCAGCCGGACCCTGAAGGCGAGGTGATCGCTTATGTCGACAACAGCGCCGTCGGGCTTCTGCGTGTGACCCAGGTCCGCGCCGATCCGCGCGCGTTGCGCGAAACTGGCCGTGGATCACATCGAGAAAGACACCGTGCTGCCGATACCGTCAGCACAGTCGCCGTCACGGATTCGTCGGTATGGATTCCAGCATTGCGCAATTGCCGCTCATCGTGTGCCTCGCCGTCGTAGTGGCGTCCGGCCTGATTGCGGCTATTTCGTACCTGCAACGGCAACGAGCCCTCGACGAGCTCGCCGTGCAGCGCGCCGCCGCTCCCGGCAAGATCATCTATAGCGACGCACCCACCGTTCGCGTCGCCGATTCGCAGCGTGTCGATCGTCGTCGCAAGATCGTGCGGCTCGCCGCGGGCGAGCACGTCGACATTCTCGAGACACCCGAAGGAATAGATCCGCGCTTCCGCATCACGCTGAAGTCGGTGGTGCGCATGGCAGACGCCGCGCACCTCGCGATCCAGTTCGGCGGCACGCGCGTCAGCTGCGGTCCGCTGGTGCAGGAAAAATCGACCAACGAATTCATCGTGCCGCGCGCGCTGGGCGACGAGCCGCGCAGCTCGATCTTTCATTTCTATGAGATGGGCAGCTCGCTGGATTTCATGCGCATCAAGGTGAAATCGCTGGATGCGGCGGCGGGGACTGCGGAGCTGGATGTGATGCAGGTGTCGGCGCACTGGCCGAAGGCGGAGTAGGAGTCAGGCTAAAGCCTGACCCACAGTTTGCCCTGGCCCGACTCCTGACTCTTTGTGGGTCAGGCTTCAGCCTGACTCCCTTCTCTTATATAAGAGCTGCCGCGATGCGCGCGTCAGCCACTTTCCTCCCCCTCTCCTTCTACTCCCGCGAAACGCTCCTCGTCGCGCGCGAGCTCCTCGGCATGCACCTGGTCCACACCGGTCCCGCTGGCAGGCAGGTCGGGCGGATCGTCGAGACCGAGGCCTACAAGGGCCCGCGGGACCTGGCTGCGCATTCCGCGCGCGGCCGGACCAAGCGCACCGAGGTCATGTTCGGACCGCCGGGCCACGCATATGTCTACTTCATCTATGGCTTCTGGAACTGCCTCAACGTCGTGACTGCCGCCGAAGGCGTTCCGCACGCGGTACTGATTCGCGCGCTGGAGCCGATTGCGGGCATCGACACCACCACCCACGGACCGGGGCTGCTGTGCCGAGCCATGCATATAGATAGAGACCTGAACGGCGTCAGCCTTCGAAAAGCCCCGCTGTGGATCGAGCGGCCGGCGGCCTTCAGCCCGCCCCGCGTGTCCCGAAGCGCACGCATCGGCGTCGATTACGCCGGGGATTGGGCGCTGAAGCCGTGGCGATTCTTCGATAGGGATTCGCCGTACGTGAGCACGGTGTCCGCCGCCAAGCGGAAGCAGGCCCTGGCGGGGACTTAGCGGTATCATCCGCGCCCCATGCTTCCCGCCCCCGGCCTCTTTTCCCATCGCAAATACTGGGCTTCCCGGTTCGGGACCGCCCCGTTCCTGCCCATGTCGCGGGAGGAAATGGAGGCGCTCGGCTGGGACAGTTGCGACGTCATCATCGTGACGGGCGACGCCTATGTCGACCATCCGAGCTTCGGCATGGCGATCGTCGGGCGCGTGCTGGAAGCACACGGATTCCGCGTCGGGATCATCGCGCAGCCGGACTGGCGCTCCGCGGCGGACTTCGCGCGGCTCGGCCGGCCGAATCTGTTCTTCGGCATCACTGCCGGGAACATGGATTCGATGGTGAATCGCTATACCTCGGATCGCCGTATCCGCAGCGATGACGCGTACACGCCGGATGGCGCGGGCGGGCGGCGGCCCGATCGCTCGGTGATCGTCTACGCGCAACGCGCGCGCGAAGCATTTCCCGACGCGCCGGTCGTGATCGGCGGCATCGAGGCGAGCCTGCGTCGCATCGCGCACTTCGATTACTGGTCGGAGAAAGTGCGGCGCTCGATCCTGCTGGACGCCAAGGCCGACCTGCTGGTGTACGGCAACGGCGAGCGGCAGATCGTCGAGATCGCGCATCGACTCGCGAAGGGCGAGCGCATCGATGCGATCGATGATCTGCGCGGCACCGCTTTCACGCGTCAGGCGACACCGCAGGATTGGACGGAGATCGATTCGACCACGATCGACGAGCCAGGCAAGTTGAACCCGCCGATCGATCCGTACGCGATGGAGGGCGCGAAGCCCGCGGCCGCGGCTCGCAGCCAGCGCGCAACCTTGCTCGACGTCGGAGCCGCAGGCGCCGAAGGTCGTAAGGTTCTATCGCCACGTCCCGACGTCGCAGCGCGAGCACTCCGTCATTCGCATGCCCGACTACGACGCGGTCCGCGACGATCCGGTTCTGTACGCGCACGCCTCGCGCATCCTTCATCTCGAATCGAACCCGGGCAACGCGCGTGCACTGGTGCAGCGGCACGGCGACATCGACGTGTGGCTCAATCCACCACCGGTGCCGCTGACGACGAAAGAGATGGACGCTATCTACGAGCTGCCGTATCGGCGTGTGCCGCATCCGTTCTACGGCAGCGCGAAGATTCCCGCGTACCAGATGATCCGCTTCTCGATCTCGATCCAGCGCGGCTGCTTCGGCGGCTGCACGTTCTGCTCGATCACCGAGCACGAGGGCCGCATCATCCAGAGCCGCTCGGAAGATTCCGTGATCAAGGAGATCGAATCCGTGCGCGACACGGTGCCGGGCTTCACCGGCGTGATCTCCGATCTCGGTGGACCGACCGCGAACATGTATCGCCTTGCGTGCAAGACACGCGAGATCGAAGCGGCATGCCGTCGTCCGTCGTGCGTCTATCCCGGCGTCTGTCCGAATCTCAACACCGATCACATGCCGCTGATCAAGCTGTATCGGCGCGCGCGCACGTTGCCGGGCATTCGCAAGGTGCTGATCGGCTCGGGCGTGCGCTACGACCTCGCGGTGGAATCGCCGGAGTACGTGAAGGAGCTGGTTCAGCATCACGTCGGCGGGTATCTGAAGATCGCGCCCGAGGCGATCGGCGAAGGCCCGCTGTCGAAGATGATGAAGCCCGGCGTCGGCACGTACTACCGCTTCAAGGAGCTGTTCGAGAAGTTCTCGAAGGAAGCGGGCAAGGAGCAGTACCTGATCCCGTACTTCATCGCCGCGCATCCGGGCACGACGGACGACGACATGCTCGAGCTGGCGCTATGGCTGAAGAAGAACGGTTATCGCGCCGACCAGGTGCAGGCATTCCTGCCTTCGCCGATGGCGACCGCGACGGCGATGTGGCACTCGGGCAAAAACCCGCTGCGCAAAGTCACGCACAGCAGCGACGAGGTGCACATCCCGAAAGGCCTGAAGGTGCGTCGCCTGCACAAGGCATTCCTGCGCTGGCACGACGCGAACAACTGGCCAATGATTCGCGAAGCGTTGCGTCGCATGGGCCGCGCGGATCTGATCGGCCCGGGCAAGCATCATTTGATCCCGGCGTGGCAACCGGTCGGCACCGGGAATGCGCCCGAAGGGAAGCGCAAGTCGCAGACGAAGACGACGTCGGTTAAGTCGCAGCCGTTCCGCACGCAGCACACCGGCCTTAAAGGCGTGAAAGTCCCCAAGAAAAAGCGCCCATAAAAAAAGGCCCGCCGAAGCGGGCCAGTCAGGGGGTCAGGGGAAACAGCGGAGAAAATCAGAAAGAGTGGGCCAGCTGCACGCCGCCCCAGAACGTGTCGCGCGCGGCCTTGCCCTCGCGCAGCTCGGCGGTCTGGTAATGCAACGCATAGCTCAGCTCGGTATTCGGAAACAGTTGCGTCATCACGCCAATCCAGGCTTCGGCAACGAGCGGCTCGATCTCGTCGTACGAGTAGCGTACGTCGCTGTGCCTGAACTGACCCTGTAGCAGCGCGTTGTACGCGCGGGCCTTCACCCGCGCACCGGCGAAGAAGTACGCCTCGCGCTGCGCGCCCAGCGACTCCACCGGCGTCGGTGCGGCGATGTAGTCCGACAGCTCCGGCGCGAAGCTCCACCACGGCGTGTCGAAGCTGCCGACGCGCAGCGACACTGCAGCGCTCGTTTCCGTCAGGAAGCCCACGCTGCCCTGCACGGTCGTCTTCACGTCCACACGGCCGGTCGGATCCGCGTACACGAGGTTGTGTCGCGCGATCGTGTAGCGAGCGGTCGGCTCGCCGCCAGCAGAAATCTGATGGTCATAGCCTCGCGGCGCTTCGGAGCCCACCGCTTCGTGCACGGCGTTGTGCAGACTCTCGGAGACCTGCAGACCCAGCACGCCCACGGTCAGGCTCGTCGACCACGCGCCGCGGTCGTCGGCGTCGACTCGCACGCGGCCGTTCGAGGCAAACAGCAGGCTCGCGTAAGGCCGATCGGCCTGCTGCGCCTCGTCGGTAACTATGTCGCTCGGCGTGAATGCAATCAGGCCGATCTGTCGCGCATGGCGCACCTGCGCCGGCTGCGAGCGCTCGAACAGTGCATCGATCCGCGTCAGCAACGGGTCGAGCGACAGCAGGCTGTCGCGTGCAGCAGTGCCTGACAGCGTGATCGCCATGCCGCCGGTGTAATCACGATCGAGATCGCGTCCTGCGAACAGGTCGTTGTCGATGTGGAGGCGCACGCCACTGATCTCGCGCTCCGGCATCGACGTGCGCCAGGCATCGTCCTGCGCGCTCGCGCGCGAAACAGGCATGACCAGCGCCGCAGCCAGCACGGCGAGACCTAGAAGCGTGATGTTTTTCGCGGACTCCATGACTATCTACTCGACAACCTTTCTGCGTTCCCAAATCAGTATTCGTTTCGACGGGTGCTACTTTCGGCGATGCGCGGCCCGGGATAAACGCGGCGGCGGGAATGACATTCATGACCGCCGCGTGTGGAATCGATGTGCTGCTTACGCAGGACCCGTTCCGCCGGATGCGCCTACCGGCGAATGCAAGCATTCAACCGGTGAATACGCTTTCATCGAAGCACGTGACGCAGATTAGGACCGCCGCGTGAGAGAACAGTCGCGGCGAGCGTGAAGCGGGCGTGAAAAAAAGCGTTGCCTGCATCGCAATGACGCCGCGACGGGCCAGAAAGTGACAGGGTTTTAGCGAAAGGGAATGAGAGCCTGCCCTTTCGTTCTATTGAGCCGCTTTGGCCAGCTCCCATTGCACCAGCGGCACGCTGCGCCGGACGTAGAGCCCGAAGCCGACGTGACGGAACCGCCGCACCAGCCGTGAGCGATACCAGTCGGTGGAGCGCAGATGGATATCTTCGTCGCTGCACGATCGATCGGCATTACGCAGCCAGTCTTCGCGCGTCGGTGCATGCAGGAACAGCGCACCTCGACACAATCGACCGAGGTTGGAGAGCGCGCGTGCAGCCTCCGCATCCGTGAGGTACTGCAGTACGTCGTAGCAGATCACCAGATCGAACCGCGAGCGCGTGCGATACGACGCAACCGACGCGTGCGTCCAGCCGTAGCGTTTGCAGATGTGACTGCTGACTTCAATGCCTGTGTACGTCGCGCGCGGAAACGCACGCAGCAGCGGCCGACGCATCCAGCCGACGCCGCAGCCCGCGTCCAGAATGGTGCGCACGGGCATCTCGAGATGATCGACGAGCGCTGCAACGGTGCGCGCACGCGCGACGGTCTCGGCGCGAGTCGTCACCTGCGTGCGCGGGTCGAAGTAGAAGCGCTTGTAAAACGCGGCGCCGAAGTCATTACGTGGCATAGGTAAGGATAGTGTCAGGCTGAAGCCTGACCCACAAAGGTCTCGAAGACCTCTGCTACGCCTGCCCGCTTCTTGACTCTTCCGCCTCTGACCCCACTTTCCCGCCATGTCCCACAGGAATCTCTTGTATGGCCATCCGTAACCCGCCGTCGTGGATGTGGGCCGAGGCGTGCGAAATGCTGGAGCAGGCGCAACGGCTGCAACGCCAGTTCTTCCGCTTCGGCCGCGCTGTCGAGGCGCAACCGCGCTGGGAACCCCCCGTAGACATCGTCGCTTATGGGGAGGAGGTTCAGGTCACGGTGGCGTTGCCGGGCGTCTCCCCGGAGCTGGTCGAGGTGCATGCGGAGAGCGGCTTGATCGTGGTCGCAGCCGCACGGCCCCTGGCCGTGCAGCGGCACGCGACGGCGCTGCATCGGCTGGAGATCCCATACGGGCGCTTCGAGCGGCGCATCGCGCTGCCCACGGGGCGATACGAGCTGACGGAACGAAGTTACACGAATGGATGCCTGGTCCTGCGCTTCACGGTGCGCTGAGCGGAGCCCTGATGAACAACTCGACGAACGATTCGGAACTGAAGAACGACGAAGTCGCCAAGGCGGTAGCCTCGACGATCTCGGATGACATGCTGATCATCGTGCCGGTGCGCAACCTGGTGCTGTTCCCCGGCACCGTCGTGCCCGTGGCGATCAATCGCGAGCGCTCGCTGGCCGCTGCGCAGGAAGCCGTGCGCGCCGAGCGCAAAGTCGGTTTCGTGTTACAGCACGATCCGGACCTGCAGTCGCCGACCGGGCGCGATCTCTACAAGGTCGGCACGGTCGCGAGCATCGTGCGCTATGTGACGAGCCAGGACGGCACGCATCACCTCGTCGTGCAGGGCGAGCGCCGCTTCCGTGTGCTGGACTGGCAGAGCGGTCTGCCCTTCATGGTCGCGCGCGTCGAATACCTGACCGAGACATCCACGACGCCGGAGATCGAGGCGCGCGCGCTGAATCTGAAGCGTCTGTCGGCCGAGGCCGTTTCGCTGCTGCCGCAGGCGCCTGCCGAGCTCGCGAACGCAATCCAGGCGGTGGAGTCGCCGTCCACGCTGGCCGACCTGATCTCGAGCTTCATGGACATCAAGTCGAACGAGAAGCAGGAGCTGCTGGAGAACACCGATCTCAAGTCGCGCCTCGACCGCGTCGCCGAGCTGCTGACCAAGCGCATCGAAGTGCTGCGGCTCCAGCGCCAGCTGGAAGAGCAGACGCGCGAAGCGATCGACGAGCGTCACAAAGAGGCGCTGCTGCGCGAGCAGCTGCACCAGATCCGCAAGGAGCTGGGCGAGGAAGGCGAGTCCGGCGAGGAAATCGCCGAGCTGCGCAAATCGATCGAAGCGGCCGGCATGCCCGAGGAAGCACTCGAGCAGTCGCGCAAGGAGCTCAGGCGCCTGGAGCGCATGTCCGACGCCAGCGCCGAGTACTCGTTGCTGCGCACCTGGCTCGACTGGATGTTGCAGCTGCCGTGGGCAAAGCTCGACGCCGAAGCGATCGACATCGAGAAGGCGCGCCGCGTCCTCGACGAGGATCACTACGGTCTCGACAAGATCAAGCGCCGCATCGTCGAGTACCTGGCGGTGCGCAAGCTCAACCCGCAGGGCCGCAGCCCGATCCTGTGCTTCGTCGGTCCTCCCGGCGTCGGCAAGACCTCGCTCGGACAGAGCATCGCGCGCGCACTCGGCGTGAAGTTCGCGCGTGTCAGTCTCGGCGGCGTGCACGACGAGGCGGAGATCCGCGGCCATCGCCGCACCTATATCGGTGCGTTGCCGGGCAACATCGTGCAAGCCATCCGCAAAGCCGGCACGCGCAACCCGGTGCTGATGCTCGACGAGATCGACAAGCTCGGCGCCGGCATCCAGGGCGACCCGTCGTCGGCGCTGCTCGAAGTGCTGGACCCGGAACAGAACAACACGTTCCGCGACAACTATCTCGGCCTGCCCTTCGACCTGTCGAAGGTGGTGTTCATCGCCACGGCGAACGTGCTCGACACGATCCCTGGGCCGCTGCGCGACCGCATGGAGGTGATCGAGCTCACCGGCTACACGGAGGAAGAGAAGACCGAGATCGCCAAGCGCTACCTGGTGCGCCGTCAGCTCGAAGCGAACGGCCTGAAGCCGGGGCAGGCGACGATGTCCGACGCAGCATTGCGACAGATCGCGCGCGATCACACGCGCGAGGCCGGCGTGCGCAACCTCGAGCGGATGATCGGCGCGGTCCTGCGCAACGTCGCGGTGCGCATCGCCGAAGGCTCGATCGAGCAGCAGACCATCGACGTCGACGATCTGCCGCCGATCCTCGGGGCCGCGCGCTTCGAGAACGAGGTCGCGATGCGCACCAGTGTGCCCGGCGTTGCTACGGGGCTTGCCTGGACGCCGGTGGGCGGCGACATCCTCTTCATCGAGGCAACGCGCATACCCGGCAGCGGCCGGCTGATCCTCACCGGTCAGCTCGGCGATGTCATGAAGGAAAGCGCGCAGGCAGCGCTGTCGCTGGTCAAATCGCAAGCTTCGCGGCTTGGATTCGACGCCGGCACGCTCGACAAGAGCGACGTGCACATTCACGTACCGGCCGGCGCGATCCCGAAGGACGGCCCGAGCGCGGGCGTGGCGATGTTCACCGCGCTGGTGTCGCTGTTCACCAACCGCACGGTCATCGACAACGTAGCGATGACGGGCGAGGTGAGCCTGCGTGGGCTGGTGCTGCCTGTCGGTGGTATCAAGGAGAAGACCGTGGCGGCGCATCGTGCTGGCATTCGCAAGGTGCTGCTGCCGGCGCGCAACCGTAAAGACCTCGAAGACGTACCGAAGAGCGTGCGCGACGAAGTGCAATTCGTGTTTTGCGAGAGAGTCGAAGAGGTCGTGCGTGAAGCGCTCGGCATCGAGGTGGTGAAGCCGGTCACAGCGGCGGCCTGAACCCCCCCTGAATCCACGATTGCGGCTTGTCCACAGCCCGAAAGGGCTGTGGACTCTTCGTGTTGTCGCAGTCCTTTACAGACTCAGGATGAGTCGCATTGCAAGATCTGCTCGAAGGGAGTAATCAGAGAGTCATGGTCCGCGCTCCGTCATGCGAGCTGCGCGATCCCACGCGCAGTCCGGCTCAATCTCAGCGAGCCGCGGTCCCGCATCACTCCACGGATTCCAAAATGAGGCATGGAACATGTGTTGCCGCGGATCAGTCTTTGTCTTACGAACACTGTGAACTGCGTGCAAGTGTCACCACTCTAACGAGCGTATAGCGAAGAGAAAACTTATGGAGGGCGGCTCGATGCAGTCAGACAGCCCCAGAGGAAGCTCGCAACGCGGCGGTGAGAGCTTCGTCGAGGCCTTGAGCGCGTACAGCAGATTCCATCGCGCGCAGCACTGGTCCGGCACGTTCGGCGAATTTCTCCGCACGGTCCTGCCCGGAAACGGTCGCCAGCTGGCCCGCGCCAGTCACGAATACCTGTGGGACATGCTCTGCTGGTTCGGCAAGAACAACCCCACCGCCGCGGCCACTGCCAGCGCCGCCGCGACCAACGGCACCGCCGAGTGCCGCGGGCCCGAAGGAACTGTTCAAGCGCGAGCTGTTCGGCATCGATGAGCCGCTCGGCCGCGTGGTCGACTACTTCAAAGCCGCCGCCGCGGGCTCCGACGTCGGTCGCCGCCTGTTGCTGCTGCTCGGTCCGCCGTCCGGCGGCAAGTCGACGATGGCGATCCTGCTCAAGCGCGGGCTCGAGGAGTACAGCCACACCGACGAGGGTGCGATGTACGGCCTGCAGGGCTCGCCGATGCACGAGTCGCCGCTCAATCTCGTCCCGGCCAGCCTGCGCGCGGAATTCCGCGATACCTACGGCGTCGAAATCCGCGGCGAGCTGAGCCCCTGGGCGCGCGACCGCCTGGAGCGCGAGTTCGAAGGCGACTTCCTGCGCATGCCGGTGGAGCGCATCTTCCTCTCCGAAGCTTCACGCATGGGCGTAGGTACTTACGCTCCGCACGATCCGACCACCGCGGATCTCGCGGACCTCGTCGGCTCGGTCGACCTGTCGAAGGTCGCGCAGTACGGCGACGAAGGCGACCCGCGCGCCTGGTCGTGGTCCGGCGCCGTCTATGCCGCGAGCCGCGGCGTGCTGGAGATGATCGAGATCCTGAAGGTCAAGCGCGAGTTCCTTTACCTGCTGCTGACACTGACGCAGGAAAAGAACGTCAAGGTGTCGCGCTTCCCGCTGATCTACCTGGACGAGACGATCCTCGCGCACACGAACCTGGCGGAGTTCCACAAGTTCCTGCAGGAGAAGGAGAACGAGGCGCTGCTCGACCGCATGGTCATCGTCAAGGTGCCCTATACGCTGTCGTACATCGAAGAGTCGCGCATCTACAACAAGCTGGTGTCGGCGGCTCCCGCGTTCCGCGATGTGCACCTCGATCCGCATGCGCTGCGGCTGGCGTCGGTGTTCGCAGTGCTGACGCGACTGTTGAAGCCGGAGCGCGAAGGCCTCGACCTGACGAAGAAGCTGCGGCTGTACGCGGGCGAGAGCGTGGAAGGCTTCCCGGAGAACGAGATCACGCGGCTGCGGTCCGAGTCGCCCGAAGAGGGCCTGACCGGCGTCAGCCCGCGCTTCGTCGTCAATTCGATTTCCAATGCGATCACGCGCAGCGACAAGAAGAGCCTGACCAGCATGGAAGTGCTGCTCGCGCTCAAGGACTCGATCGAGAACGACGCCCGGATGGACGCCAAGGCCAAGAAGCTCTGGATCGATTACCTGGTGCTGGCGCGCAAGGACTTCTACAACCGCTGGGTCAAGGAAGACGTGCATCGCGCGCTGTTCGCGTCGTTCGAGGACGAAGCGCAGCAGTTGCTGGACAAGTACCTGGATGAAGTGGAGGCCTCGCTCGACCATCGCGAGGTCACCGATCCGATCACCGGCGAGGCGCGTCCCGCGGACGAGCGGTTCCTGCGCTCGGTCGAGGACAAGATCAAGGTGTCGGAGTCGGGCAAGATGACTTTCCGCCAGGAAGTCGTGCGCAAGGCCATGGTCGCGTACAAGACCGGCGAGAAGTTCACGCTCAACAGCCACTCGCGCATGCGCGAGGCGATCGAGCAGTACCTGTTCGAGGAGCGCCGCGACGTACTGCGGCTGGTGACCTCCGCGGCGCGGCCGGACGACGAGGCGCGTAAGAAAATCTCGGCGGTGCAAGACCGCCTCACGGCGGAGTATGGTTACGACGAGCACAGCGCGAAGGAAGCGCTCAGTTACGTCACGACATTGTTGGCGCAGGAGTAGCGGAGACCAGAGTCGGCTTGAAGCCCGACCTACAGCGAGGTTGCGAGAGCGAAAATGAGCGACAACACGTCGGGCGGAGGCGGCTCCGGCGGTGGTGGCAGCCCGGGCGAGCAGGGCTGGTACGACTTGTTCTCGCGCGGTGCACGCGACTGGCTGCGTCATAACGACAAGGTCCGCGAAGCGGTGCGGCAGCATCTGCCGCAGATCGTCGCCGGCGCAGATGTGCTGAGCGGCGGCGCCACGACGGTGCGCGTGCCGGTGCGGATGCTCGAGCACTATCGCTTCAAACTGCGCAACTCCAACGAGCAGCAAGGCGTCGGCCAGGGTCAGGCCAAGCCTGGCGACCGCATCGGCCGCCCGCAGCAGGACAGCGACAACCAGCGCGGCCAGGGCGGCAACGAAGACGGCAGCATCCAGTACACGCTCGAATTCCGCATCGACGACATCGTCGATTGGCTGTGGGAAGAGATGCAGCTGCCGAATCTCGAAGCGAAGGCCGGGCGCGCCAAGGAAGACGAATGGACGCGCGAAGGCTGGGATCGCCGCGGCGCGCGCTCGCGCCTCGACCGGCGCCGCTCGATGAAGGAATCGATCAAGCGGCGCGGCATGCAGAGCGCCGCCGGTCAGGACTCGCCCTCCTTCACCGACGAGGATCTGCGCTACCGGCAGCTGACGAAGCGCGAGCAGCCGGCGATGCAAGCCGTCGTCATCCTGCTGCTCGACGTATCGGGCAGCATGGGTGAGCGCGAGCGGCAGATTTCCAAGACGTTCTTCTTCTGGGCGATCCAGGGCCTGCGCCGCCAGTACCGTCACCTGGAGCTGGTGTTCGTCGCACACACCTCGGAAGCGTGGGAGTTCCAGGAAGAAGAGTTCTTCCGCGTCACCGGCACGGGCGGCACGGTCGCCTCCGCGGGCCTGAAGAAAGTGCGCGAGATCGTCGATGCGCGCTTCAGCCCGAGCCAGTACAACGTCTACCTGTTCTACTCCTCCGACGGCGAGAACTTCCCGTCGGACCAGCCGCAGGCGCAGGCCGCGCTGGAAGAGCTGGTCGGCGACTGCAACTTCGCCGGCTTCCTGGAAGTCGCGCCGCTCGCCGGCGCCGCGCCGGACAGCGAGATCGGCCGGCTGTTCGTCGAAATCGCGCGCGACGAGGACAACGTCGGCGCGTATCGCGTCAGCGGCACCGACGACATCTGGAACGCCGTGCGGCATTTCTTCGGCCGAGCTTCGGAAGTGAGCCCATGACCGAAGACTGGCAACGACATATTTCCCGCATCGAGGAGCTCGCGCGCGAGAAGGGCCTGAAGTACAACCGCGTCGAGTTCGAGGTCGTGCCGGAAAGCTTCATGACCGAGATCGCGATCTACGGTCTGCCGGTGCGCATGCCGCACTGGTCGTTCGGCGTGCGCTACATCTATCAGCTGATCCAGCACCGCATGGGCCTGTCGCGATTGTTCGAGGTGGTGTTCCCGGGCAATCCCGGGCGCGCCTATCTCGCGAAGAGCAACAGTGCGGCGGAGAACGTGCTGGTTACCGCGCACGTACTCGGTCACGCCGACTTCTCGACCAACAACATGCTGTTCCGGCGCAGCCAGGACCAGGTCGGCGAGCACATCGTCGAGCAGGCCGCGGCGCATGCGCGCCAGATCGGCATGGCGATCGAAGAGCACGGGCTGCAGCGCGTGGAGGCCGTGCTCGACACGGCACTGGCGCTCGAGCAGCACATCGACATCGATCAGGGCCTGCGCCGCCCGCGTTATCCGGAGCTGGTGGCGCAGCCGGCCGCGCCGCCGAACGACGAGTTCTCGCGACGTTTCGCCGCACTCGGCCCCGACACGGCGCGTCCGCAAGCGACCGGGCCCGCGAAGCGCTCACCCATTCCGCCGCATCCCGAGCGCGACCTGCTGTGGTTCATCGCTCAGTACGCGCCTGAGCTGGAGCCGTGGGAGCGCGACATCTTCCTGGCGGTGCGCGAGGAGTCGTTCTACTTCTATCCCGTCTTCGCCTGCCAGATCATGAACGAAGGCTGGGCTTCCTACTGGCATGCGCGGCTGCTGCGTGAAGCGGACTTCCTGCCGCAGTCCGCGTACGTCGACGCGATCAAATGCCACTCGGACGTCGTGCGTCCGAGCGCCAGCGGCGAGAGCGTGGCGCTTTCCACCAATCCGTATCACCTCGGCTTCTCGATCTGGGAAAAGATCGTCGAGGCCCAGGGGCTCGACGCCGCGCGCAAGATCATGTGCGAGGACGACGACTTCGGGTTCGTGCGCAACCATTTGACGATGGAGCTCGCGCAGGAGCTGAAGCTGTTCCGCTTCAAAGGCCCGGCGACCGGCACGCTGACGGTGCAGGAGATGGATCTGCCGATGCTGCACGAAGCGCTGCTCGCGCCGAAATACGCGTTCGGTGCGCCGACCGTGAACGCCACGCGCGTGCACGTCGATGGAAAGCTGGAGCTGGTGCACGATCACACGGTCGACGGCCGCGGCCTGGATCCGGAGCGCGCACGCAAGGTGCTGGAATACGTCGCGCGCGTGTGGCGACGACCGGTGACGATCGCGACAGTGGATAACGACAACAGAGCGGTCGAGATTGCGGTTACACCGCAAGCAGAGAAGTGAAGATGTCAGGCTGTCAGCCTGACCTCGGGACGTGTCAGGCTTTAGCCGACTCTAGGCCGCGTGAGCGGTCAGGAACTGCTTCTTGTAGTCGCGCACGAACTCATCCACCGATCGCGGCTCACGCCCCGTCAATTCCTTGACCACTTGCGTCGGCGGCGCGTTGATCAGGTTCGATGCGCACGCGTCCCACAACTCCAGCTTCGCCTCGATCATCACCGGCGACAGGCCTTTGCCCTGCAGCCAGCCGCGGGCTTCGTTCGCAGTGATGTCCGTGTAGCGCACCGGCTTGTCGAGAATGCGGCTCATGCGCTCGGCGATCTGCGGATAGCTCAACGATTCCGCGCCCGTCACCGTGTAGGTGCGACCGCTGTGCGTCGCATCGCGCAGCACCACCGCCGCGACGGCGCCGACATCGCGCGCGTCGACCCACGTCCACTTCGTCGAGCGAAACGGTCCCGCGATCACGCCTTGCTGAGCGATCGATTGCGAGAACTCGAAAAGATTCTGCAGGAGATTCGTCGGCCGCAAGCGCGTGATATCCAGGCCCGTCGCAGCGACGGTTACTTCCGCCTGGCCGTACCAGCGCAGCATGCGCGCACAACACATGTTCGGATCGGCGCCGACGCCCGACAGTTGCACGAGGCGACGAACGCCGGCAGCCTTGGCTGCAGAGACGATGCGCATATGGGCTTCGGCAAGCTGCGGCGAGAACGGCCAGGCGAGGAAAACAGCCTCGACGTCCTGTACTGCGCGTTGCAAACTGAGGTCGTCCGTCGGATCGACGTGGACCGCCTGGATGTTCGGCGCCTGGATGGGTAACTCGCCGCCCGGCTGCAACAGCGCGCGGACGGGAGCGGAACCGTTGGCGAGCTCGGCGAGAACCGCCTTACTCACCGCACCCGTCACATCCGTCACAAGCAGCATGGTTACACCGTCACTCGTTAAACCTGACAACTTCTGGAGCGATAGATTAGGCGGCCTGCCGGTCGCGGTAAACGCCTTACCGGAAACTTCCTCGTGCGCCACAGTCAGCAATTGGACGCCTACAATGCCCGCCAGCAAGGGGGATTGCCGACAGGGCGGCCCGGGCGCCTTGATGCTTCCTGGGATATGGGGATCGCTTGAACAGTTTCAGTGACATCGTCGCTTTTGTACGCGTGGTGGAGGCCCACAGTTTCGTTGCGGCCGCCCAGACGCTGGGGATGTCCCCCTCGGCGATCAGCAAGGCCGTGAGCCGGCTGGAAGAACGGCTCGGCGCGCGCCTGCTGAACCGCACCACGCGCTCGCTCAGTCTGACCGACCTCGGCACCAGCTTCTACGACCGTTGCCGCGAGGCCCTGAGCCAGCTGGACCAGGCCGAAAGCGAAGTGACCGAGGCGCGCGGCGTTCCGCGCGGCAGGCTGCGCGTGGAAGTGCCGGTGTCGCTCGGCCGCCTGCTGATCGTGCCGGCGCTGCCGCGCTTCATTCAGCAACATCCCGAAGTGACAGTGCAGATGAGCATGAATGACCGGGTCGTCGACCTGGTGCAGGAAGGCGTCGACATGGCGCTGCGCGTCGGCGACCTGAGCGATTCGAGCCTGATCGCGCGCCGCGTCGGCAGCTTCCGTCTCGTGACCTGCGCTTCGCCGGAATTCATTCAGCGCGTCGGCATGCCGCGCACGCCGGAAGATCTGAAGCCCGAGCACTGCATCGCGATGTTCCGGCTCGGCACGAATCAGATCCGCGAGTGGGAATATCGCAAGAACGGCGTCGAGTACTCGTTGCTGCCGCGCGCTGCGCTGTCGTTCAGCGATCCGCAGTCCGCAGTAACTGCGGCGGTGAGCGGCGCGGGTTTCGTGCATTCGCTCGATTTTACTGTCGAGGCGCAGATTGCCTCCGATCTGCTGCAACCGGTGCTGCAGGACTGGAACGCCGAGTCGTATCGCGCAGTGTCCGTCGTCTATCCGCAGCATCGGCAAGCGACCGCGAAGGTAAAGGCCTTCATTGACTTCGTTGCGGGCCTGTTCCCGCAGGCGGCGCCTGTGCCCGCTGCGACGCAAGCCTCGAATACGCGCGTCGCGTAAGTCACCGATACCAATCGGTCATTGCGCGGTCATTCCGACCGCGGCATATCGTCATAACTCTGGCGATTCCTGATCGCACTTCATCAATGTCGTGCGGCCAACCCAATTGGTCACACGACCCGCGGTCACTAAAGTGCCGCCCACGCTTTGGGAGTCATCGTTATGCCGCGTTCAAGAATCAGTGCCGTGAAGTCCGCGCTCGCCGTGTCGGGCGTGTTGCTCGCTGCGCTCATTGGATTGAGCGGCTGCGGCAACGATGCGACGGCGACAGCGCAAGCCCCTGCGCCGCAGGTGTCCGTCGCGTCCGCGCTCGAGCGCGAGGTCACGGAGTGGGACGAATTTACCGGTCGGGTCGAAGCCGTCGAGTCCGTCGAAATACGGCCGCGCGTGACCGGCTACATCGAGAGCGTGAACTTCTCCGAAGGCAGCACGGTGCGCAAGGGCGACCTGCTGTTCGTCATCGACCCGCGTCCGTATCGCGCCGAGCTGTCGAAGGCTGAAGCGGAGCTGGCGCGTGCAGTCGCACGCTCGGAGCTCGCGGCTTCCGACGCAGCACGTAGCAAGTCGCTGGTCGACATCAAAGCAGTCTCGCGTGAAGAGTACGACACGCGTGTGAATGCCTCGCGCGAAGCGACCGCGAACGTCGCAGCTGCGCGTGCCGCCGTCGACTGCCGCGAAGCTCAATCTCGAATTCACGCGCGTCACGTCGCCGATCGCTGGCCGCGTCAGCAAGGCCGCCGTCACGGCAGGCAATCTCGTGACCGGCGGCTCGAACGCCGCGACATTGCTCACGACAGTCGTTTCGCTCGATCCGATCTACGTGACGTTCGAAGGCGACGAACAGATTTATCTCAAGTACACGGCGCTGGCGCAACGAGGCGAGCGCCAGAGCTCGCGCGATGTCGCGAATCCGGTGCTGATGGGGCTGGCGAACGAGACCGACTATCCGCGTCGCGGCTCGATGGTGTTCGTCGACAATCAGGTCGATCCGCGCACCGGCACGATCCGGGCGCGCGCCTCCTTCGAGAACAAGGACGGCTTCCTGACACCTGGACTGTTCGCGCGCGTCAAGCTGCTCGGCCACAACTCGTTTCAGGCCGTGCTGGTCGATGACCGCGCCATCGGTACGGATCAGAGCCAGAAGTTCGTGTACGTCGTCGACGCGGCGAACAAGGTCGTCTATCGGCCGGTGAAGGTCGGCCGCCTCACGGACGGCCTGCGCATCGTGCTGCAGGGCTTGCAGCCGGGCGAGACAGTAATCGTCAACGGCCTGCAGCGCGTGCGGCCGGGAGTGGTCGTCGCACCCGAGCGCATCGCGATGGACGCGCGTGAGCTCGCGGAAGCGAAGCTAGCGATGAGCGGAGACCACTCATGAAATTCGCGCGCTTCTTCATCGATCGCCCGATCTTCGCCGCGGTACTGTCGATCGTCATCTTCCTGGTCGGCGCGATCGCCGTCTGGCGGCTGCCGATCAGCCAGTACCCCGAGGTCGTGCCGCCTTCGGTGACGGTGCGCGCGCAGTATCCGGGCGCGAATCCCAAGGTGATCGCCGAGACGGTCGCCGCGCCGCTCGAACAGGAAATCAACGGCGTCGAGGACATGCTCTACATGTCGTCGCAGGCGACCAGCGACGGCACGATGCTGCTGACGATTACGTTCCGTCTCGGCACCGACATCGACAACGCGCAGGTGCAGGTTCAGAACCGCGTCGCGCAGGCATTGCCGCGTCTGCCTGAAGACGTGCGCCGCGTCGGTGTGACGACGAGGAAGGCTTCGCCCGACCTGCTCATGGTCGTGCATCTGACTTCGCCCGAAGGGCGCTACGACACCGTGTACCTGCGCAACTACGCCACGCTCCAGGTGCGAGACGTGCTCGCGCGTCTGCCGGGAATGGGCGAAGTGCGTCTGTTCGGCGCGGGCGATTACTCCATGCGCGTGTGGCTCGATCCGCAGCGCATCGCGAGCCGCGGACTGACTGCCGGCGATGTCGTGCGCTCGATTCGCGAGCAGAACGTGCAAGTCGCCGCGGGCGTGATCGGTGCCGACCCGGCGCCGGTGGGGACGGAATACCAGCTCAACGTCACGGCGTCCGGCCGCCTGATCACCGAAGAAGAATTCGGTGACATCATCCTCAAGACAGCGCCGGACGGCGGTGTGACGACGCTGAAAGACGTGGCGCGCGTCGAGCTCGGCGCGGGCCAGTATTCGCTGCGCAGCCTGCTCAACAACGAGTCTGCGGTCGCGATTCCGATCGCGCAGGCGCCTGGCGCGAACGCACTGGAGCTGTCGGATGCAGTCCGCAGCACCATGCAGGATCTGAGCAAGAATTTCCCGCAAGGCATCCAGTACGAAATCGTCTACGACCCGACGGTCTTCGTGCGCGACTCGATCAAGGCCGTGGTCGAAACGCTGCTCGAAGCGCTGGCACTGGTCGTGATCGTCGTGATCGTGTTCCTGCAGACCTGGCGCGCTTCCATCATCCCGCTCATCGCCGTGCCCGTGTCCATCGTCGGCACGTTCGCGCTGATGCTGGCGTTCGGCTTCTCCATCAACGCGCTGTCGCTGTTCGGCCTGGTGCTCGCGATCGGCATCGTCGTCGACGACGCAATCGTGGTGGTCGAGAACGTCGAGCGCAACATCGGCAACGGCCTGTCGCCGCGCGAGGCGACTTACAAGGCGATGGAGGAAGTCAGCGGCCCGATCATCGCAATCGCGTTGGTGCTGGTCGCCGTGTTCGTGCCGATCGCATTCATCAGCGGCCTGACCGGCGAGTTCTACAAGCAGTTCGCGCTGACCATCGCGATCTCGACGGTCATTTCCGCCATCAACTCGCTGACGTTGAGCCCGGCGCTGTCGGCGCTGCTGCTCAAGCCGCACGGCGCGCGGCCCGATGCGCTGACGCGCGGCATGGACCGCGTTTTCGGCCGGTTCTTCCGCGGTTTCAACAGCCTGTTCACGCGTTCGAGCGACGGCTACGTGCGAGGCGTCCGCGGCGTGCTCGCGCACAAGAGCATCGTGATGGGCGTGTTCATCGGCATCCTCGGCCTGACGTGGGGCCTGTTCCAGCTGGTGCCGAAGGGCTTCATTCCGACGCAGGACAAGCAGTATCTCGTCGGGCTCGTGCAGCTGCCGAACGCCGCGTCGCTCAATCGCACCGACGAGGTCACGCGCCGTGTCGGCGACATCGCGCTGAGCGTTCCCGGCGTGCGCGCGACGGTGCAGTTCCCCGGCCTGTCGATCGCCGGTTTCACCAACAGCCCGAACTCGGCGATCGTGTTCTTCGGCCTCGACGCGTTCGAAGACCGCAAGTCCTCCGATCTCTACGGCCTGAACATCGCGAAGCAGCTCAACATGAAGCTGAGCGCAGTCCAGGACGCGCAGATCGTGGTGTTCCCGCCGCCGGCGGTGCAGGGCCTCGGCACGATCGGCGGCTTCAAGCTGCAGCTCGAAGACCGCGCCGACCTCGGCTACGACGAGCTCTACAAGGTGACGCAGGACGTGCTCACCAAAGCGCGCCAGGCTCCCGAGCTCACCGGCGTGTTCTCGAACTACGAGGTCAGCGTGCCGCAGATCAGCGCGGACGTGAATCGCGTCAAGGCGAAGGAGCACGGCATCGCGCTCACCGACGTGTTCGAAGCGCTGCAGGTCTATCTCGGCTCGATCTACATCAACGACTTCAACCGCTTCGGGCGCACGTACCAGGTGATCGCGCAAGCGGACTATCCGTTCCGCGCCAAGCCCGAGGACATCCTGCGGCTGCAGACGCGCAACGAAGCCGGCGAGATGGTGCCGCTCGGCTCGGTCGTGCAGGTCTCGCAGAGCTACGGCCCGGATCGCGTGTTCCGTTACAACGGCTACCTGACCGCGGACGTCAACGGCGGGCCCGCGCCCGGCTACTCGACCGGCCAGGCGCAGGCGGCGATGGAACGCATCCTCGCCGAGACGTTGCCGAACGGCGTGAAGTACGAGTGGACCGATCTCACTTACCAGGAAATCCTGGCCGGCAACAGCGCAGTCTTCGTGTTCCCGCTGTGCGTGCTGCTCGTCGTGCTGGTGCTGGCCGCGCTGTATGAGAGCTGGACGCTGCCACTCGCGATCGTGGCCATCGTGCCGATGGCGCTGTTCTCGGCCATCGTCGGCCTGTGGCTCACCGGCGGCGACAACAACATCTTCACGCAGATCGCGCTGTTCGTGCTGGTGGGGCTGGCGAGCAAGAACGCGATTCTGATCGTCGAGTTCGCCAAGGACCGCGAGAAGGCCGGCGTCGAGCCGGTCGCCGCGGCGCTGGAAGCGGCGCGACTGCGGCTGCGGCCGATCCTGATGACGTCGTTCGCGTTCATCATGGGCGTGGTGCCGCTGGTGTTTTCGTCGGGGGCAGGCGCGGAGATGCGCCACGCCATCGGTATTGCCGTGTTCTCCGGAATGATCGGCGTAACGTTCTTCGGTCTGTTCCTGACACCACTTTTCTACGTGTTGCTGCGTGCCGCGGTGAAGTCGCGCCGCGCACACGCTCCGGTCATCGAGAATGCAGAAGGTGCAAGTCATGCGTAATCAAGTGCTAGCGATGGTTTCGGCGTTGCTGCTGGCGGCGTGCGCCGTCGGTCCCGACTACCGTCGACCGGAAATCGCGACGCCGGACAACTTCGTCGGCGTCGACGCGACGCAGTTCTCGACGGCCGACGTCGAGCGCGAGTTCTGGAAAGGGTTCAACGACGAGCAGCTGAACGAGCTGATCGAGCGTGCGCTCTCCGCGAATCACGACATCCGCATCGCTTCCGCGCGACTGCGCGAAGCTCGTGCGTTGCGTGGCGAATCGCGGCTGGATCTTGCACCGACAGTGCAAGGTTCCGCGGGCTACACGAAGGGGCGGGCAAGCGACCGGCAGCTCGGGCCGCTGCAGAGCGCGGATCGTGAACAGGACTACTACGACTCCGGCTTCGACGCGTTCTGGGAGCTGGATTTCTTCGGTCGCGTGCGCCGGGGCATCGAAGCGAGTACTGCGCAGTTGCAGTCGGCGGAAGCCAACGTGTATGCGACGCAAGTGAGCGTGACCGCCGAAGTGGCGCGCAACTACTTCGAATTGCGCGGCGCGCAGCAGCAGCTGGCCGTTGCACGCCGCAACGCCGAGAACCAAGGCGAAACGGTGCGCATCACGACCGCTCGACTGGATGCAGGTCGCGGCACGCAGCTCGACAGCTCGCGCGCGCAAGCGCAACTGTCGGCGACGCTCGCGACGATTCCTGATCTCGAAACTGCAGTGAACCGCGGCATGTTGCGGCTCGGTGTGCTCACTGGCCAGGCGCCGGAAGCTCTGCTGCCGCAGCTCTCCGCGGCACGGCCGCTGCCGACGTTGCCGGTCGCGCACGACATCGGCACGCCGGAGTTGCTGCTGCGACGGCGGCCGGACATTCGCGTCGCCGAACGCAATCTCGCCGCAGCGACAGCGCAGATCGGCGTCGCGGTCGGCGATCTGTTCCCGCGCATCACGTTCCTCGGCCGCTGGGGCTTCGATGCAGTCAACAGCAGCGACCTCGGCAACACGGGAACTGAGACGTACTCGTTCGGACCGAGCATCAGCTGGGCGGCGTTCGACCTCGGACGCGTTCGCCAGAGAATCCGGCAACGCGAAGCAGCGACGGACGGCGCGCTGGCGCGGTACGAGCAAACGGTTCTGCAGGCGCTCGAAGAAACCGACGCGAGCCTGACTGCGTATTCGAAAGCGATCGTGAAGCAGCAGCACCTGCAGGTGAGCGCGAACGCTTCGCTGGAAGCCGCGAGGTTGGCACGCGCGCGGTATGAGAGTGGTGTGGCGGATTTTCTGCAGGTGTTGGATGCGGAGAGGACGTCGCTCGCGGCTGAGGATCAGTTGGCGCGGAGTGAAACGCAGACGGCGACGGCGTTGTTGGCGACGTATAAGGCGTTGGGCGGAGGGTTCAGGCCGATCACGACGGCGGCAACGCTGAGGTACGGATTGTCAGGCTGAAGCCTGACCTACACCAGAGCAGCGGCTGTCTGGGACTGCTGTAGGTCAGGCTTTAGCCTGACTCCGTTCCCAAACATGACAGCCACTGTCTGCTTCCCGGGAGTATCCTCCGTACTCCCCTATGACCACCCTTCCCTACTTTCACGACGCGGTTTCGGCGTGGTTCGGCCGGACTTTCCCGGCGCCGACCCCGGCGCAGGCTGAGGCGTGGCCGGCGATCCAGTCCGGGCAGGACGTGCTGATCGCTGCGCCGACGGGCTCCGGCAAAACGCTGGCGGCGTTTCTCGCCGCAATCGACGAGCTGGTGCGCGAGGGCGAGCAGTGGGGTTTGCCTGACGAGACGCGCGTCCTGTACGTCTCGCCGCTGAAGGCGCTGTCGAACGACATCAATCGCAACCTCGAAGCGCCGCTGAACGGTATTCGCGAGGAGCTGCGCAAGAGCACGATCCGCGACGTCGAGATCCGCACCTGGGTGCGCACCGGCGACACGCCTCAATACGAGCGCGCGCAGATGCGGCGCAAGCCGCCGCACATCGTGGTCACCACGCCCGAGTCTTTGTACATCCTGCTCGGCTCACCGTCGGGCCGCGAGATGCTGGCGACGACGCGAACGGTGATCGTCGACGAAATCCACGCGGTCGCCGGCAGCAAGCGCGGCGCGCATCTGGCCATTTCGCTCGAGCGCCTCGATGCATTGGCAGGCCGCCGGGTTACGCGCATCGGCCTGTCGGCGACGCAGGAGCCTATCGCCGAAGTCGCGCGCCTGTTGGTGGGCGTGCGCGGCATCGATGCAGAAGGCAACGCGCGTTGTCGCATCGTCGACAGCGGCCATAAGCGTCATCGCGATCTTGCGCTCGAGCTGCCGGACGGTCCGCTCGAAGCAGTGATGTCGAACGAAGTCTGGACGCAGATCTACGACCGGCTGTCGCAGCTGGTCGGCGAGCATCGCACCACGCTGGTGTTCGTGAACACGCGGCGTCAAGCGGAGCGAGTGGCGCGTCATCTCTCCGAGCGGCTCGATACCGAATCGGTCGCCGCCCATCACGGCAGTCTCGCGCGCGAGCTGCGCTTCAATGCCGAGCAACGCTTGAAGCGCGGCGAGCTGAAGGTGCTGGTCGCGACTGCGTCGCTGGAGCTCGGCATCGATATCGGTGACGTCGACCTCGTGTGTCAGCTCGCCTCGCCGCGCTCGATCAACGCCTTCCTGCAGCGGGTTGGCCGCTCGGGTCACGCGGTGGGCGGAACGCCGAAGGGCCGCCTGTTCCCGCTGTCGCGCGACGATCTCGTGGAATGCACAGCCCTGCTGGACAGCGTGCGACGGGGCGAGCTCGATCGCTTGAAAGTTCCGCAGCTGTCGATGGACGTGCTGTCCCAGCAGATCGTCGCCGAAGTGGCGACGCGCGACTGCAGCGAGAGCGAGTTGTTCGAGCTGTGTCGCAACGCCTACCCATTTCGAGCGCTCAAGCGCGAGTCGTTCGACGAGCTGGTGCACATGCTGGCTGAAGGGTTCACGACGCGGCGTGGCCGGCACGGTGCGCTGCTGTATCACGATGGCGTGAATCACATGATTCGCGCGCGCAAAGGTGCGCGGTTGACGGCGATCACTTCCGGCGGCGCGATTCCGGACACTGCCGACTACCAGGTCATGCTCGAGCCCGAGGGCTACCTGATCGGCACCGTGAACGAAGACTTCGCCGTCGAGAGTATGTCCGGCGACGTGTTCCAGCTCGGCAACAGCTCGTATCGAATCCTGCGCGTCGAGCGCAGCACAGTTCGCGTCGAGGACGCGCGCGGCGAAGCGCCCACGATTCCTTTCTGGCTCGGCGAAGCGCCGGGACGCACCGATCAACTGTCGGTGGCGGTCTCGCGGCTGCGCACCGAGATCGAAGAGCGATTGGAGAACGGCGCCGGGTCCGTGCTCACCTGGCTGGTCGAGGATGTCGGCATTTCCGAGGCAGCGGCTGCTCAAGTCGTCGCGTATCTGGCCGCGGCGCACGCGGCCCTCGGCAGCCTGCCGACGCATCAGACCATCGTGTTCGAGCGCTTCTTCGACGAAGCCGGCGGCATGCAGCTGGTCATTCACTCGCCGTTCGGCAGCCGCATCAATCGCGCCTGGGGACTGGCGCTGCGCAAGCGCTTCTGCCGCACTTTCAACTTCGAGCTGCAGGCAGCCGCGACCGAGGACACGATCATTCTGTCGCTGACCACTGCACACAGCTTCGAGCTGGCGGATGTCGCGAAGTATCTGCATCCCAACACGGCGCGCGAGATTCTGGTGCAGGCGCTGCTCGATGCTCCGATGTTCAACACGCGCTGGCGTTGGGATGCGTCGATCGCGCTGGCGCTGCCTCGCTTCCGCGGCGGCAAGAAGGTCCCGCCGGCGCTCGCGCGCATGAACGCCGAGGATCTGCTCGCTTCGGTATTTCCCGATCAAGTCGCGTGCGGCGAGAACCTCACGGGCGACATCGTCGTGCCCGATCATCCGCTGGTGCGCCAAACGGTTCGCGACTGCCTGGAAGAGGCGATGGACTTCGAGGGCTTCGAGCGGCTGCTGCAAGCACTGGTCGAAAACCGCATCCGCATCGCCGCGCGCGATCTGACCGAGCCTTCGCCCCTTGCGCTCGAAGTGCTATCTGCACGGCCGTACGCATACCTCGACGACGCACCGCTCGAGGAACGACGCACACAGGCGGTGATGAGCCGCCGCTGGATGGATCCGGAATCGGCGGCCGACATCGGCAAGCTCGATCCCGAAGCGATCGCGCGAGTGCGCGGCGAAGCGTGGCCGGAAGCAGGGAGCGCCGACGAGCTGCACGATGCCCTGTGCTGGCTGACGTTCCTGACAGAGGAAGAAGTCCAGCGTGAAGCAGCGTGGCCGGCGCTGGTGCAAGACCTGATTACGCAGCGGCGCGTGACGCGCACTGGTCATCTGCTGTTAGCGACCGAACGCTTGCCGTTGCTGAAAGCCGTTTTCCCGGACGCCACCTTCGAACCCGATGTTGCCGTGCCGGCGACGAGCATGAAGGAATGGGATCGCAGCGAAGCGCTGCGCGAAATCGTGCGGGGTCGCCTCGAAGGTCTCGGTCCGACCCACGCTGGCGCGCTCGCCGCCTCGCTGCGTGTGGATCTGTCCGACGTCGATGCGGCGTTGCTTGCTCTGGAAGCCGAAGGCTCCGCGATGCGCGGCAACTTCGAGCCCGACAGCGGCGTCCCCGTTCAATGGTGCGATCGCCGGCTCCTCGCCCGCGTGCATCGCTACACAGTCAAACGTCTGCGCGCCGAGATCGAGCCGGTGCTGGCGCGTGACTTCCTGCGCTTCCTGTTCGATTGGCAGCGCGTAACGCCAAGCACGCGGATGCAGGGGCCGGACGCAGTGCCGGCGGTGCTCGGTCAGCTCGAAGGCGTCGATGCGCCTGCCAGCGCGTGGGAAACCGAAGTTCTGCCCGCACGCATCGCAGAGTACGACCCGGCATGGCTCGACGAGCAATGTCTGGCCGGCCGCATCGTGTGGACGCGACTGGCAACGCGTGCTGGCGATGCAGAGCGTGGCGCAGCACCTGTTCGTTCGACGCCGATTGCGCTGCTGGCACGCCGCAACGTCCGACTGTGGTCGTCGTTCGCAGAGCGTCCCGAGACGCCGCAGCTCACGCCGAAGGCACAGGAAGTCGCTGCTTTCATCCAGACGCATGGCGCTTCGTTCTTCGACGAGATCGTGGAAAGCGCCAAGCTCCTGCCGACGCAGGTCGAAGACGCGCTCGCTGAACTGGTCGCGCTCGGCATCGTGAACTCCGACAGCTTCGGCGGCCTGCGCGCTCTGCTGGTGCCGGCCGATCGCCGGCGGCCGAATGCGCGCGATGCGCGTCGCAGGCGGCGGATCGCGATCTTCGGAATGCAGGACGCCGGGCGTTGGGCGCTGGTCCGCAAAGGGCTGGAGCCGGAAGCCGGCGAAGACATCGAGCATGTGTGCCGCGCGCTGCTGCGGCGTTGGGGCGTGGTGTTCTGGAAAGTGCTGGAGCGCGAGGCGGATTGGCTGCCGCCGTGGCGGCAGTTGCTGATGTGCTTCCGGCGGCTCGAGGCGCGCGGCGAGATTCGCGGCGGCCGTTTCGTGGCCGGCTTCGCAGGCGAGCAGTTCGCACTGCCGGATGCAGTTGGATTGCTCCGCGACGCGCGCCGTAAGCCGAACGACGGTGAATTCCTGTCGTTGTCAGCGGCTGATCCGCTGAACCTGGTCGGAATCCTGACGCCGGGCGCGCGCCTGCCATCGCTGACGGGCAATCGTGTGCTTTACAAGGATGGCGTACCGGTAGCGGTGTACGCGGGCGGCGAAGTGTCGTTCCTGGAGCAGCTGGACGAGAAGGAACAGTGGCAGGCGCGCAATGCGCTGCTGCGCAGACAGGTGCCGGGCGTGCTGGCCGACCTGGCGTAGAACGAGTCAGGCTAAAGCCTGACCCACAGGGGTCAGGTGGCATGAGGTCAGGCTTCAGCCTGACATCAGATCACTTCGGTAGAGTCGGCGGCCGGTTTCTGTTTCGGCGCTTCGTATTCCGGCTTCAGGTCTTCCGGGTCGACCGGCACGTCTTCGCGGTCCTCGGTGTCCAGGTCGTCTTTCGAATCGCGGCGTGCGATCGTGCCCAGGCCATTCATGCGGGTGTTCACTTCGCGCGGGTTGCCGGTGTAGAGGATCGCGCCGACGCCGTTCATGGTCGCGTCCAGCGTGTCCTTCGGATGCACGATCACGCTGCCGACGCCTTCCACGATCACTTTGGCCTCGTCGGCCACCAGACGGCTGAAATCGCCGTGGCCCGCGCCGGCCATACGCACCGTGAGCTCTTCGACGTGGCCCTCCGCGATGATGTGCGCCGCGCCGGCCGCACGAATCTTGGTTTCGCCGCCGGCGAAGCCGGTCAGGCGGACGTCGTTGCCGCCCTCCACTTCGAGCGACTCCAGCTCCGGGACCGTGATCTTCACCGTGATGCGCCGGCGGTTGTTGGACATGAACCAGTCGCGCGGCTTGCTTTCGATGTAGAGCGTGTCGTGGCGCACCTCGGTCTCGACGCGCTCTATAGATGAGGCGCGGCCCTCGATGACCAGCGACTCGGGCTTGCCGACGGTGATTTCCAGGCGGGCGGCGCCGCGCATGTCGATGGAGTCGAATGACTCGACCTCGCGCGTCTCCGCGCGGCTCGGGCCCCGGCTGCGGCGGTCATCGCGGTCATCGCAGGCGCTCAACAGCGTTGCGCTGGCCACGATCAGCAGCAGTCCGGCAGCACTTTCCACTCTCATACGACACCTTTGAACGCACGACCTGCCGCCTGACAGACGTGCCTGCAGTACGGGCCGGTCCCTATAGTGCGCGGTTCCTGGGGCTTCCTGAAGCAATTGCCGGCGAGTCGCCGCTGGTTGCCGGTCGAGGCCCTCGCGGCTGCCCGGCCAGAGTTGTGACGGCGATCACAGTCCGCAGCCCGCCCCAATCCGCGCCGCAGATTGTTTGTAGCCAGATGTGATGCAGATCGCGCGTTCCTGTGATGGTGATCCGCGTCCAGTCGGGGGTCCGGCGCGTAATTTTATGTACGACGGAAGCCGACGCTTCCAGCCAGAGAGCCTTGACCACCCACATGACCCGGCCGTTCGCCGCCCGCCTCAGCGATCTCGTCGCGCGTATCGTGCCGCGCCTGACGTTCGACGAGCCGCTGGAGTCGGAATTCCGACACTGGCACTCCGAGCACACGCGCTCGCGCGTGCGCAACGCCATGTGGCTCGCGATGGGCAACATGCTGGTCGTGATGCTCGCCGGCGGTCCGTTCCGCGACATGCGCGATGCGATCTTCGGGGCGGAGAACCAGCTGTTCGTCGACGTGCTGCGCTTCGGCTTCATCGTGCCGAGCTGCCTCGCGATGCTGCTCGTTTCCTACACGGCGCTGTACCGCAAGTGGTTCGGCCTCACCGCGCAGATCGTCGCGCCGGTGCACGCGCTGACGTTCGTCGTGATGGACATCCTCATGCATCCGCGCGGCTACTCGCTGAGCTCGTGGATGCCGCTCGTCGTCCTGGCCCCGTATTTCCTGTTCGGCATGCTGCACGCACAAGCGGTGCGCACCTCGCTGCTCGTCGTCCTGGCGTACGCAATAGGCGGCGCACTTGCCGGCGTGAGCGGTCCGCAGCGCGTGTTCGACGTTTTCGTCATCGGCTTCGCCTGCGCGATCGGCGGCGCGATCCACTTCTCGTTCCAGCGCGGCGTGCGCCGCAACTATCTCGCGAAGCAGGTGCTGAGCGAATCCGCGAACCGCGACAGCCTGACCGGCATCTACAACCGGCGCATGTTCGACGACCACATGCAGCGGCTGTGGCAGCAGGCCCTGCGCGAGCGCGTGCCGCTTGCGCTGCTGCTCGTCGACCTCGATCACTTCAAGGCTTTCAACGACCGCCGCGGCCACCAGGCCGGCGATGCATGTCTCGCGAAGGTCGCGAACGTGCTGCCGGTGGCGGCGCGTCGGCCCTTCGATCTCGCGGCACGCTACGGCGGTGAAGAATTTGCCGTGCTGCTCTATGACGCCAGCCGCGCCCACGTCGAAGAAATGTGCCGGCAGTTGCATGCGAGCCTGCAGAAGGCTGCGCTGGAACATCCCGCATCGCCCGTCAGCCACTCCGTGACTTTCAGCATCGGCGCGGCCTGCGTCGAGCCGAGCCTCGGACGCCATCCCGAAGGCTTCATCCAGCTCGCCGACGAGGCGCTGTACGCCGCGAAAGAACGCGGCCGCAACCGCACGGTGATCATGGATCGGGAATACGAGACGCTCACTACCGGTGCATTCCGGGTCCCACGCTCACGCGGTGAGGCGGCATGAGCTGAGTCGGGCTAAAGCCTGACCCACATTCTCTGCAGTGCTATCCTTCCGGCCGTCGTTCACAGGCCCGGGAAGCACGTGCTCACTGCTGACAAAGTCCTCGTCACGGTCGGAACGCCCTGCTCGATCTCTGCGGTCGGCAGCACGGAGACCTACCACGCGCGCGTCACGGGGGCGCCGGAGTTCATCGCCTACGCGGCGTTCGATGCGGGCCTGATCGACATCGAGCTGAGCGGCGGCGGCGCACCGGCACTGCGCTGGCTCGATGGCACAGCGACCACGATCGACGAGATCGAGCGACGCCATGGCGCGCAACTGCGCACGAGTCTCGGCATCCGTTTCGTCCCCGAACTGACTGCTGCCGGTGCATCCGTCGTCACCGATATCGCCGCGCCGCTCCCGCACGATTTCGAGAGCGGCGGCCTGCGCAAGCTCGCCGGCCTCATGTATCGCGACGTGCGCGAGTCCGTCCTCAAGGACATGTACGGGCTGTTCGACGACGATCCTCGTCTCGGTCCGTCGCTGCAGGCGCAGCTCTTCGCCTACAGCGGCCTCGGCGCACTTGCAGCGCTGCCAGTATCGCTATCAGAGCTGCTGCCGAATCCGTATGAGTTCCGCGTTGCCGGTGCGACCGCGTTCATGGGCATGGATTCGCTCGCCGAGTTGCGCGGCGCAGGTACGGAAGGCATCGAGAACGACAAGCTGCGCGACAAGTTCGCGATGCGCCTCGCGAACTCGCTGTCGTCGCACGGACCAGCGCTGCTGTCGACGATGCTCGCGCCCTCGTATTCGCTGAGCAAGTCGCTGAAGAATCCTGCGCTGCTCGACAGCCTGCGTTCCGCCAGCGGCTACATGCGCGTGCCCCAGACTCCGCTGAATGCGGTCGGCGCCTGCGCATCGAGCTCGATCGTGTTCTGCGAATTCGCGCCGCAGATGGTGCTCGACTATCCGGGCTACCAGCGGCCGACGATGACCCTGTGGACGGCGGCAGACGCAGCGACACGGCCGAGCTGGCAGATTCTCGACGCGTTCGGACCGGGCGCGCTGATGACGCGCACCAAGCTGACTGCAATGAACGAGGGTCGCGCACCGTCGCAACAGCGCGCCGTGGCGGATAGCCTCGCGCCGTTCGACATCGACGCGAACGGTACGGTCGTGGGCGAAGGCGGCTCCGGAGTCTTGATCACGACGCTCGACTTCGCGCTGCGCAACTTCCTCGACGTCACGTCGATCATCGTCGGCTGGGGCCAGAGCGGCGAAGCGGGCGGCAAAGCGCACTTCGCCGGCGTCGGCTTCGGCGGCGAGAACGCGCTGATCCATGCGTTCGATCTCGCGCATCGCGGCCATGGCTACGGCATCGCGGATTTCCAGTACCTGGTCGCGCATGCGACTGGAACGCGCACCAACTCCAAGACCGATCTCACGACGGCATCGAACGCGCGCACGAGCGCAGCGGAGCGTCAGGGACACAAGGGTGCGCTGCCCACGATGACCGTCGGCACGCCGAAGGCCGTCGGCGATGGACACACGATGGGCGAGACTGGATTGAAGGCGCTGTCGCAAGCGTTGCAGTACCTGCTCGGCAAGACTGCGGTTGGTATTCCGACACTGCGCAATCTCGATCCCGAGCTTGGACCGGCGGCCGAGTCATACGTGCTCGAAGCGCCGCCCGTCGCGGGAAACGTCGATGGCGGAGCGGTGTGTGCGACGCAAGGCTTTGGTGGCTACAACGGCGCGATCGCACTGCGCGCCGCGCACGCGGAAGCGTTCGGGCGCTACGCGGTCGATCGCAAGGTGCTGTCAGCGTATCTGGAGCGCTGGCCGGAGCTGCGCAGGGAGCGCGAGCAGCGTGAGAAGTATTGGCGGCTGCGAAGACGCTCGACGATCGAGCTGGTGCAGACGCATTGCTGGAAAGGGTTGGAGTGAGGAGTCAGGCTGAAGCCTGACCCACAAGGGAACTCCTGCGGGTCGGGCTTCTTGTGGGTCAGGCTTTAGCCTGACTTCTTCCCCGTAAACGTCCCCTCACCCATCTCGCCCAGCGACACCTTGCCCTTGATCGTGTCGCCTTCGACCGTGCCCGAATACGTGATCGCCAGGTCCGCACCCTGCGCGCTCACCTTGAAATTCAGCGTCAGCTCGTTGCCCTTCACCGTTCCGGTCACCGGTGCTTCGCCGAGCTGGCCCTTGTAGGTGCCCGTCACCGCTGTGCCGTCCTGCTTGAGACTGAAATGCGGCGAACCGGTGCCCGCCTGCGTCTCGACCGTGAAATCCCACTCGCCCGCGACGTTCGCATCGGCAGCGAGCGCTGCGGCGGCAAGCGCCGTGGATGCGAGCATCGTGATGAACAATCTGCGCAGAATCTTCATGAACCTCTCCTCATTGGGATGCTTTGGGGGACGATGCTTTCGACCGATACATCTCGCGCAGCTTGTGCTTGTACAGCTTGCCGTTGTCGAGGCGCGGCAGCTCGTCGACGAAGTCCACGCTGCGCGGACATTTGAAATGAGCCAGGTGCTGGCGGCAGTAGTCGACCAGCTCCGCGGCGAGCTGCGGCGACGGCGTGTAGCCCGATTGCGGGATCACGACCGCTTTGACTGCCTCGCCCCATTCGGAGTCCGGCACGCCGATCACGCCGACGTCCGCGACCGCGGGATGCGCGAACAGCACGCCCTCGGCCTCCGCGGGATAAATGTTCACGCCGCCCGAGATGATGAGGTGCGCGCTGCGGTCTGTCAGATACAGATAGCCGTCCTCATCGAGATAGCCGACGTCGCCGAGCGTGTAGTAATCGCCGCGATATGCGCGGTCGGTCTTCGAAGTGTCTTTGTAATAGTTGAAGCGGCCGCTCGCCGGCGCCTTCATGTAGATGAGACCTGCCTCGCGCGGCGGCAGCGTCTGTCCGGCTTCGTCGAGGACGCGGATGTGATCGGGCGTGTCGGGCCGGCCGACGGTGCCGGGCCGCGCGAGCCACGTTGCAGAGTCGACGAGCGTTCCGGTGCCTTCGGTCGCGCCGTAGTACTCCCAGACGATCGGTCCAAGCCATTCGATCATGCCGCGCTTCACGGTCGCCGGACACGGAGCCGCACCATGCAGGACATACTTGAGCGATGAAAGGTCGTGCCGCCTGCGCACTTCCTCGGGCAGCGACAGCAGCCGATGCATCATCGTCGGCACCAGATGCATGTGCGTGACGCGATGACGTTCGATCAGCTCCAGCGCGCGCTGGTTGTCCCAGCCGTCCATCAGCACGACCGCTGCGCCGAACAGCTGCGGGACGGCCATCGCCAGCGACAACGGTGCAGCGTGATACAGCGGGCCGGTGACGAGATGGATGCTCGAACCGGGG
Source organism: uncultured Gammaproteobacteria bacterium (assembly GCA_963838635.1). Taxonomy (GTDB): domain Bacteria; phylum Pseudomonadota; class Gammaproteobacteria; order Steroidobacterales; family Steroidobacteraceae; genus Steroidobacter. Next base: position 326,440 of record CAWISC010000012.1, read on the forward strand.
CGATAGTCGGCACTGGCGACCAGGCTGGGCGAGGTCGGCGGAGCGGACGAGCGGTACACGCCTTTCGGCTTGCCGGTCGTGCCCGACGTGTAGAGCATCGCGTTCCCGAGCTGCGGATCGGGAATGTCGCTGCCGTCGCGATCCCGCAGCAACGACTCGTAACTGACGAAACCCGGGATCGCGCCACCGATCGCCACTCGCAACGTGGCGCGCGGCGCATTCGCGGCGACCTGCTCGGCCGCCTCGCGAAAACGCGCTTCTGCGAAGAACACCTTCGCGTCGCAGTCGTTGGCGATGTAGGCGGCCTCCTCGCCGGTCAGCCGCCAGTTGATGGGCGTCAAGCGGATTGCGGAGCGACGCGTCGCCCAGAACACTTCGACGAATTCGGTGCGATTGGCGCACAACAAGGCGACACCGTCGCCTGCACCGACGCCGTGCTCCCGTAGCGCGCGCACGAGCTGATTGCAGCGCTGGTTCAGCTCGCCGTACGTCCGATCGCCGGTCGCGGAGATGACCGCCGGCGCATGCGGCAGCCGTTGAGCCCACAGGGCCACGTTCGTCCCCTTCTCCATCGCGGCGGCGAATGCCGGCTCCGCGACGGTGGGACGGGGCAGCTCCGGTTGAGCAGCATTCATGAGCGGCGATTGTCGATGGATTGATTGGCCCGGAGCAATAGAACGCGCCCGTGCCACTGTGCAAAAATACCTGCGTGCTTGCTACCCGCCGCTTCACCCCGCGTACGTTCTGGACTGTCAGCCTGGCCGCCGCCATCGTGCTGGGGGCAATCGTCGCCATCCCGCAAGTGCTGTCGAAACAGGCACGGCTGGAGGTGCTGCGCTCGCACGTCGGCGCCGTGGCGCGGCTCGCGGCCAGCGTGGTCGACGGCGATCTGCACCGCCAGTTGCTCGATCCCGCGAACAAGACGCCGGAGCTGTACGCGCGCACGCTGGAACCGCTGGTGCGCTTCCATGCCGCGTATCCCGACATCTTCTACGTTTACACGATGGTCGAGCGGGACGGGCAGAGCTACTTCGTCGTCGACACCGCAGCGCAGTCGCAGCGACTGAAGTCGCACAACAAGCTGGTGCCGTCCGAGTACATGGAGCCGTTCAAGCAGCTCGACGTGGAGCCGGATCCCGACTGGCTGCAACAGATCGCGGCCGGGCAGACCTACGTCTATCCCGACTTCCAGCTCGACAAGTACGGCACGTTCCTGTCGGGGCACGCGCCGATCTACGACAGCCAGGGCCGCTACAGCGGCTTCGCCGGCGTCGACTTCGATCTTCAGTATTACCTGGCGCAGGAAGCGAGCTTCCGCGCGATCTCGATCGGCACACTCACCGGCGCGGTGCTGCTAGCGCTGCTGATCGGCTACGTCGCCGCTCGCTACCACTTCGACCTGCACGATCGCATGGAGCAGCAATATCGCGCTTCGATCCGCGACGAGCTGACGAAGCTGCTGAACCGTCGCGGCGCGCTGACCGCAGTCAGCGAAGCGCTCGCGGTCAGGGCCTCGACGTACGCGACGATCCTGGTCGACGTCGACGACCTCAAGAGCATCAACGACAACTACGGTCACGTCACGGGCGACGAGCTGCTGGTGGGCGTCGCAGAAGCGATTCGCGAAAGCGTACGCGCGAGCGACATCTGCGCGCGCTTCGGCGGCGACGAGTTCTTGATCTTTGCGGCGGCCTGCGATCTGGACGCCGCAACGGAGATCGCACGCAGAATCCTCAGCAAGGTGCGCTCGGGCGTGTCGATCGGCATCGACATCGCGCCGTTGAACGAAGCCAAGTTCGAAACGATGTACCGGCGCGCCGACCAGGCGCTGTACAAGGCGAAGGGCGCGGGCAGGAACCGCTACGTCATCTCCGAATCCGATGTGGGTCAGGCTTTAGCCTGACTAGGCGTTCCAGCGTTCCCGGCATAGAGCCAGGAACCGCGCCCCGGCTTGCGATAGCGGCTGATGCTTGCGGTAGTACACGCCCACTTGCCGCTCGATATTCGAGAACGGTAATCCCTCGATTGGCACCAGCTCTTCCGGCAACTGCGTGACCAGGTCGGATATGTACGTCACGCCCTTGCCTTCGACGACGAGCGCCAGCCGCAAGTCCATGTGGCTCACTTCCCAGACCGTCGCGAACGCATTGCGCAGCCGATCCCCGCTTGGCCGACGCGCCGGCTCGTCGAGGTACGAGGTGATCAGCGGCAGCGTACGCAGCGTCGCTTGTGGATCGCGCAACAGCGCAGCGCGTGCCGGATGGTTGCGCGCGATCATCAGCCGGCGCGTCTCCGCGAAGCACGAGTGGAACGCGAAGTATTCCGGCATCGTGTGTAACAGCGGGCCGAAGCCCAGCTCCCAGCGTCCGTCGCCCACGCCGTAGACGATTTCGCGGCTGGGCGCGACCACCACCTTGAAGCGCGTCAGCGGATTGCGTTCGGAGAATTCCCGCAGCAGCGCTATACCGAAGCGTGCGTTCGCCGCGGGCGACAGCGCCAGCGACAAGGTCGACAGCGCGCCCGACCTGATCTGCCCGATGTCGGCGAGCGTCTCCCGCTCCTCGTTCATGACGGTTTCGGCGAAGCGCAGCAGCCGGATGCCCGCTTCTGTCAACTGCGGCGGGTTGCCTCGGCGCAGCAGCACCGCGCCGAGACGATGCTCGAGATTGGCGATCGCCTGGCTGACCGCGGACTGCGACAGATCCAGCCGCTCCGCCGCCCGGCTGAAGCCGCCAGCCTCGACCACCGCGTGGAAGCAACGGATCTCGTTGCGCTCGATCTGCATGGGCGGAATTGTAGGCGATTCGGACCCGGCTGATAGCGGGATCGCGGCGGCTAATAGGATCGCGGCGCGCTGCGTCGTACCGTGTGCGAGAAAACTCGATAGCCGGAGTAACGGGTCATGGGCGTCATAGGCGATTCGATTCAGGTTCAGAAGGGGCTCGAAGGGGTCGTAGCCGACACGACCGCAGTGTCGTTCGTCGACGGCGATGGCGGCCACCTCTACTACCGCGGCCAGCCGATCGAAGCGCTGATCCAGCACACTTTCGCCGAGGTCCTGCACCTGGTCGTGTTCGGCGCGTTGCCCAACCCCGAGCGCCTGCAGGAGGTCGAGGAATATCTGTGGAACGCCGGCCGATTGCCGCCGGAGCTCGCGACATCGCTGCGCGAACTGGCGCGGCACGGCGAGCATCCGATGGCGACGCTGCAGTCCATCGCTCCGCTTTTGGCATTGGAGCCGCCGGCCGTCAGTCTCGGGCGCAACCCGCTCGAAGAGGAAGGCCTGATAGTGGCGGCACGCATGCCCGCTGCGATCAGCCTGATCCATGCCGCGCTGGAAGATCATCCTGAGCGCCCGTATCCCAGCTCGCGTCGCTACGGCGAGCGCTTCCTGCAACTCCTGCACGACGTCGCGCCCACGCCCGAGCAAGTGACGGCGTTCGAGACGACGCAAACCCTGCAGCTCGATCACAGCTTCAACGCCGGCACGTTTGCCGCGCGCGTCGTGGCCTCGACGCTGGCCCCGCCGTCCGCGGCATTGTCGGCGGCTATCGGCGCGTTATTCGGCCCATTGCACGGCGGTGCTGACCAGATGGCGCTGGAGATGGCGCTCGAAGTGGGCAGCCCACAGGCCGCGGACGCGTTCGTCACGAACTGCCTCGCGACCGGCCGCCTCGTGATGGGTATGGGTCACCGCGAGTATCGCGTGGTCGATCCGCGCGCCCGCGTCATTCGCGCCACCGCGCAGCGGATTGCGAAATCCGGGCAGCCGAAGCAGCTGCTCGACGTCCTGGTGGCCATCGACGACGCATTTGCCACGCAAACCCGCGACCGCAAGCGCGCGTTGAAGGCGAATCTCGAGTTCTACAAAGGCGTCGTCTACCTGGCGCTCGACATCCCGAAAGAATTGTTCACGGCGTGTTTCGCGGCCGCGCGCATCTTCGGCTGGGTCGCGCACGTGGTGGAGCAGCGGCAGGACAACCGGCTCATCCGTCCCACAGCTCTTTACGTTGGACCCCCGCCGCAGCCAGCATAGGGGATGCAACAAATCCAATGGTCCGATTTCGAGCGCGTCGAGCTGCGCATCGGAACGATCCTCGAAGTGCTCGATTTTCCCGAGGCACGCAAGCCGGCCTGGAAGCTGCGCGTCGATTTCGGCCCGGAGATCGGCGTTCGCCAGTCGAGTGCGCAGATCGTGGCGCTGTACGGCAAGGAGGAGCTCGTCGGCCGCCAGGTGATCGGCGTCGTCAATTTTCCGCCGAAGCGCATCGGGCCGTTCCAGTCCGAAGTGCTCGTCACCGGTTTTCACGACGAGCAGGGCCGTGTCGTGCTGGCGATGCCGGAACGGCCGGTGCCGAACGGCGCGAAGCTGCTGTGAGTCGATCGCCCAGGGTGGGCGCATCTATACTGGCCGCATGCAGTTTTCCGAGATCCTGAGCTCCCTCGTCGCCGACGGCGATTCGCAATTACGCATCACGGTGTCGGACGACTGGGGCCAGGGCCGCGCGACCTACGGCGGGCTGGTCGCGGCAGCCGGCAACGAAGCGATGCGCCGCGTCGTGCCGCGCGACCGCCCACTACGTTCGCTCCAAACGACGTTCGTCGGACCTGCCGGCGCAGGCACATGGACGATGCACACGCGCGTGCTGCGTGTAGGTCGGGCGGTGACCCTCGCGCATTGCGACATCATGGACGGCGACCAGGTCGCGGCGATCCAGGTCGGCGTGTACGGCATGGCGCGTCCTTCGATCATCACGATCAAGCCGTCGGTCACGCAGGCGCCGCGCAAGATCGAGGAGATCAACGAGATGCGCTTCCAGCCCGAGCGCTCGCCGCCGTTCCTGCAGCATTTCGCGCACCGCTGGGCACGCGGTGCGAAGCCGTACAGCGGCACGCGCTCGAATTCGATCTGTTACATCCGACATCGCGATCCTTCGCCGCTCACCGAATCGCACGTCGTCGCGCTCGTGGATTGCATCCCGACGCCGGCGATTTCCATATTGACCGCGCCGGCACCCTCGAGCTCGCTGGTGTGGAATCTCGAATTTTTCGAGCACGAATTCGGGTTCGGCCCGGATGAATGGTGGCGCATCGATACGGACATCGACGCCGCGATGGAAGGCTACGTCAACCAGACGGGCCTGCTGCAGGATCCGCAGGGACGGCCGGTCGCGCTGTCGCGCCAGGTGTTCGCGGTCTTCGGTTGACTCTCCCCCTGCGGGAGATGCGACCCTGAGCCCGCCAATCATGAGGGTCGATGCATGACGAACGAACGCATTCGCGAAGGGGGCTGCCAGTGCGGCGCCATCCGTTATCGGGCAGCAGGTGAGCCGGTGCTCGCGGCCTTGTGTCACTGCTCCTCGTGTCGTCGCGCCAGCGCGGCTCCGACGACCGCCTGGGCAATGTACCCGCAGACGCAAGTAAGTTTTACGAAGGGCGAACCGACGACCTATGCGTCATCCGCCGAAGGGCGGCGAGGATTCTGCAGCCGCTGCGGCACGCAGGTCTGCTTCACCGCGAGCTTCCTGCCCGGCCTCATCGACATGACGATCGGCAGCTTCGATGCGCCCGAGTCGTTGCCGCCGACGATCCACTATTGGGATTCGAAGCGCCTGCCGTGGATGCGCTTCGCCGACGATCTGCAGCGCTACCCAGAGTTTCCGCCACCGCCGTGATGCCGATCGGGCGGTTCGCCCGCGCCTGCCGCCTTTCGGTCAAAGCGCTGCGTCACTACGACGAGGAGCAGCTGCTGCGTCCGGCTCACATCGACGAGCGCACGGGCTATCGCTACTACACGCGAGAGCAGGTCCGCGATGCGGTGACCATCGGCATACTGCGCGGACTGGGCATCGGCATCCCCACAATCCGTCGCTTCCTCGCCGCCGGCGCGGCCGAGCGCACTGCAATTCTCAACGCTGAAGCGCAGCGGATCGAACGCGAACTGGCGCAGCGCCATTTTGCGCTCGAGGCAATCGCGCGCTTCGGCTCGACCGGCACGCTCGCGCCGTACGAAGTTGCCATCCGCCGCATGGAGATGGTGCAGGTCGCGGAGCGCTGCGTTGTCACTAACGCGGAAGCGCTCATCGTCGACACGACTGCTTTGATCTACGCGCTGTTCGGCGAGTTGCGTGCCGCCGGTCGCGACGTACTGTCACCGGTGTTCTGCATGAATGACGACACCGGTTCGGATGAGCACATCCTCGTTCACGCTTGCGTGCGAGTCGACGCACCCGTCCCGAACTTGCCGCAAGCGCGGATCGTCGAAGTACCCGGTGGCGAGTTCGCAGTCGTCACGCACGTCGGACCGTACGAGCAGCTCGGGCTCGCGTATCACGCACTCTACGCGTGGGCGCAGGAGCACGGCCACGAGCCGCGCGGGCTGATTCGCGAGATCTACGTGAACGATCCCGCGAACGTGCCGCCGACAGCGCTGCAGACCGAGTTGCTATTTCCGCTTTGACAGCGCGCGGAAGCCGGCAAGAACCGCGACGCCCACCACCGCAGCGATCACGAGTTGCACGATCTCGCGACTCGACGCGTTCGCAATCAACGCGAAGGAGAGGACACTCGCGAGCACCGCGATTGCCGGACCGAGCGGTGCGATGAAGCCGGCTGGCGCGGCGTCCGCACGCCGGCGCAGCGCGATCAGCGCAATGCATCCCGCGATATACACGACCACGCGCGTGCTGGTCGCGAGCGTGATCGCCGACAGAAACGAGCTGGCGACGGTTGCGAGCCAGACGAGCACCGCGCTTGCCAGAATCGCGATGTGCGGCGTTCTGAACCGTGCATGGACCCGCGCGAGGAGACGTGGCATGTCGCCCTGTTCCGCAAACGCGAACGGCAGCCGCGACGTCGCGAGGAAGCCGCTGTTGAGCGAGCCGAGCATGATCACGACCGCGCCCAGCGTAATCACCTGCTCGCCAACCGGTCCCCACAGCACGACGGCTGCGTCGGCGAATGGAGCCGTGCTCGTCGCCAACGACGGTACGGTCGCGATGCAGACGATCTGCACGCCGGCGTAGAGGATCAGCACGATCAGCAACGACATCGCTATTGCGAACGGCACGTCGCGGCGGGGATTGCGCGTCTCGCCCGCCGCAACGAGCGCAGCCTCGAAGCCAGTGAAAGCGAAAATGGCCAGCAGCATCGCGTTGCTGAAATCGCCGGGCGGCGGCAACGTGGCAGGCGCCGCGGGCCAGGCTTGGATCGACGCAACGCCGACGACGCCGAACACGAGCAGCAGCGAGACTTTCAACACCGTCAGTCCATTGCTGACTACCGTGGCCTGGCGAATGCCCACCAGGTTGATGAGCGCGATGCCGAGAGCGACGGTCGAGATGATCGCGATGCGCGCCCCGGATCCCTGCAGTGCCGGCGAAAGTCGGGTGAGGTACACGACGAGCAGATTGCAGATCGTCGCGAAGGTGAGCACGCGCGAAACCCAATAGAGCCAGCCGACGATGAAACCGGGGGCGGCGCCGAACGCAGTACGCGTAAAAAGGTAAGGACCGCCGGTGTGCGTGAAGCGGCTGCCGACTTCGGCGAAACAGATGGCAATGATCGCGATCAGCGCCGCGGCGAGCAGCAACGCGAAGACGCTATAGACGCCGGTGAGCGCGAACAGCTTGGCTGGCAGCCCGAGAATGCCGGAGCCGATGCTGATGTTGACCATCAGCGCGACGAGGTCCCAGCGACCGATGCCGCGAACGATGTCGTACTGATTGCTCGGGTTGGACATCGGCGGATTGTAGCGAGGTATGCTGGGTACAACGACCAGGAGAGTGCCATGCGTTACCTGCTCATCGCACTGCTTGCGCTGCTCAGCCAGAACGCTCTGGCCGCGGACGACGCTACCTACCGCCTGATGAAGCTCGAACAGGACGTTCGCAACCTGGAACGACAGGTGCAGACGCTGACGCGACAGCTCGACGAGCTGAAACAGCAATCGGCGCGCGACGGTGATCGCAGCTCCGCCGCTCCTCGCTCGTCCACGACACCGGCCGCGGCCAGCTCCACGAACTGGCTCGAAGCTGGGCGTTGGGATCGCGTACGTCCGGGCATGGGCGAGCTCGAAGTGATCAACATCCTCGGCCCGCCGACGTCGATGCGGCAGGAGGGCGAGACACGCGTGCTGCTCTACGCGATGGAGATCGGCTCGTCGGGATTCCTCGGCGGCAGCGTGGCGCTGCGCGACCGGAAAGTGAGCGAAGTGCTCAAGCCCGTGTCTGAGGTAGAGAAGAGTCAGGCTGAAGCCTGACCCACACCGGAAAGCCCAGGGCACTGATTGCCTGTGGGTCAGGCTTTAGCCTGACTAGACCGACTTCACCACTCCCAGCACGCCGTTGATCACGAACTGGATGCCGATGCAGATCAGCAGGAAGCCCATGATGCGCGCCATCGCGTTCATGCCGGTCGTGCCGAGGATCTTGTCCAGCTTCGTCGCTGCGCGCAGCACGATGTAAGAGATCAAGGCTGTGATCGCGATGCCTATCGCGACCAGCACATAGCCCGCCACGACGTGCTCGCTCATTTGCACGGTCGTCGACATGCCGATGACGACTGCGATCGAGCCCGGCCCGGACAAGCTCGGCATCGCGAGCGGCGTGAAGGAAACGTCGGCCTTCGCACGCGCCTCGGCGCGCTCCTGGCCCGACATCGCCGCCGAGTCGGGGAACAGCATGCGAAAGCCCAGGTAGCTGACGATCATGCCGCCCGCGATCCGCAGCCCGGGAATCGAGATGCCGAAGAAGTTCATGATCAGGCCGCCCGCGACCAGGAAGGCGGTGAGGATGCAGAACATGTAGATGCAGGCGCGGCGGATCTGCTCCGTGCGCTCCTGGTCGGTCAGATCGGCGGTGATGCTCATCACCAGACCGACAGCCGACAAGGGATTCACGATCGGCAGCAGCGCGCCGACAGTGCTGAGGACGTAGGTGAGGCCTTCGAGGAACCAGGTCATGGCGAGTGCGTCAGGCTAAAGCCTGACCCACAGGCACCGCGACGTTTGGCGACTGGCTTGCACAAACGCTCGAAGCCGCTGGCGATGAACGGCGCCATGCGGCGATGGATGGACTCGAAGTCGCTCGACTTGCACAGGCCGTTCGACAGTCGGTCGATACGGCCGGTCTGCGACAACGACAGCGTCAGCGCACCCGACAGAAAGTGATAGCTCCAGTACAGGTCTTCTTCGCTCGCATCCGGCAACGCCTTGCGCAGCGCGCGGATCAGGCGATGGATCACCGGGTCGAACGTGCGCGCCATGGTTTCGCCGCCCCACGCCGGTGTGTTGTTCACCTGCGCGATGAGCGCGAAGTAGTTGTGCCAATGCGAATCGCTTTTCGCTGCGCGCTGCAGGATCGGCTGCAGGAATGCGTTGATCACGCCTTCCGCCGTGATCGAGTCGCCGGCGGCGTTCTCGTACGCGTCGATCGAATCGATGCGCTCGCGGTTGATGATCTCGGCGCGGCGCGCGAACACGGCATCGAACATGCCGCGCTTGGTGTCGAAGTAGTAATGCAACAAGGCAGTGTCGACTTTCGCGTCCTGCGCCACTTCGCGAATCGTCACGCCCCAGAAGCCGTGACGCGAAAAATGATCTTCGGCGGCATCGAGGATGCGCTCGCGCATGTCGGGCGTGCCGTCGTTCTTCAGCGGGCGGCCGCGCCGTGCCCGGCTCTTGCCGGTCTTGGGACGCTTAACGGTCATGTCGGTGTCCTTGTCGCGCTGCACTCAATTCATTGGACGATGAATATTTGACAGCGGCTGGCTCCCGAGGCAAGCTCGGATTAATCATCAACTGATGAATAAGTGCGCCGGCCCGCCGGCCGCGCACGGTCCAGGGGGGTCTCGCCATGTCTACTCATGCTTCCAAGGCCGCAATCCGCCTCGCTTTTGCCGCCGCCGCGGCGTGCAGCAGCCTACCAGTGTCCGGGCCGGCAGTGGCTGCGGAAACTGACGCCCAGGCCGGCACCATCGAGCAAGTCACCGTCACGGCTCGACGGCGCGAAGAGAGCCTGCAGGACGTCCCGGTCGCGATCACCGCGCTCACTGCCGATCAGCTGCTGGAGCAGAACGTCCGCACGCTCGAAGACATCACCGCGTATGCCCCGAACATCAAAGTGAATGCCGGGCGCGCGACCACCAGCACGATCAACGCCTATATCCGCGGCGTCGGCCAAAACGACCCGCTGTGGGGCTTCGAGCCCGGCGTCGGCATCTATCTGGACGACGTTTACATCGCGCGTCCGCAGGGCGCGCTGCTCGACGTGTACGACGTCGAGCGCATCGAAGTGCTGCGCGGCCCGCAAGGCACCCTTTACGGCAAGAACACGCTCGCGGGCGCCATCAAGTACGTGACCCGCGACATCGTCACGGACGACCCGGCGTTCAACGTCACGGCGACCGGTGGCAGCTACGACCAGCGCGACATCAAGATCGGCGGCTCGGCTCCGATCGTGGCTGATCACGTTTATCTCGGTGCCGCGGTCGCGTACCTGCGTCGCGACGGTTACGGCGAGGTCGTCAACGACGGCGCACCGCGCGGCTTCAACAGCGTCGGGCAGGATGTTTCGGACAAGGACGTGCTGGCTGCGCGCGCCAACGCTACGTTCGTCTGGGGCGAGAGCTCGAAGCTGCGAGTGCTGGCCGACACCGTCCAGGACAACTCGAACGCCGCCGGCGGGCAGCGCATGAACAACCTGCTGCAGCCGGCGCTGAACGATCGATGGGATCAACGCACCGACATGCCGGTCGATCGCGATCGCTTCATCGCCAAGGGCGCAGCTGCGACCTATACGCAGAGCCTCAGCGAAACGCTGGATTTCAAGGTCGTCGGCGCGTATCGCGAAGGCGACGGCCGCCAGTTCATCGACTTCGAAGAGCTGAACGCGAACCTGTTCCAGGTGCCCGCCGAATACAGCGACGACCAGACCAGCGGCGAAGTGCAGCTCACTTACACCAGCGACAAGCTCAAAGGCGTGACCGGCGTTTATTACTTCGACGGCACGGCGCGCGGCGCTTTCGACGCCTCGCTCGGCGCGAACAATCTCACGGCACTGACCAAGGGAAGCGTCACCACCGAGAGCATCGCGGTCTATGCAGACGCGACCTGGAGCCTGACCGATCGGCTGAATCTGAACGCCGGCGTGCGCTGGAATCAGGACGACAAGGAAGCGACCGTGTTCGTCGCGCAGTACCTCGGCCGGCTGGCCCCGAATCAGACGCTGTTCGATCAGAACAATGTCCCGGCGGGCTTCACCTTGCTGGCCGTGCAGAGCAACTACACGAACGATCGCAGCTTCTCCGATGTGTTGCCGCGGTTCGGCTTCGACTATCGCGTGACCGATGACGTGCTCGCGTACGTGATCTACAACAAGGGCTTCAAGAGCGGCGGCTTCGACATGCGCGGCAACGCGACGGCGAATCCCGCGACCCGCGAGGGCTACGATTCCGAAGTCGCGGACAACTACGAGATCGGCATGAAGTCGACGTGGCTCGACGACACGCTGCAGCTGAATCTCACCGCGTTCTACACGCCGTACAAGGACGTGCAGATCACGACGCAGCAGTTCCAGATCGTCGGCGGCAACCCGACCAACGTCACCGCCGTGCTCAACGCCGGCAAGCAGCTCAACAAGGGCGTCGAGCTGGAATCGGTATGGCGGCCGATCGCGCCGTTGACGCTGGTGCTGAACGTCGGCTGGCTCGACGCGGAGTTCGAAGAGTTCCTGGTCGGCTGCACGCCGCCCTCGGCCGGCTGCACCACGGACGTGAGCGCGCTGAACGAGCCGATCAACTCGCCGGACTGGACCACGTTCCTCGGCGCGACCTACCGCTGGGAGCTCGGCGTCGGCGACCTGGCCGCGCACGCGGGCTACCAGTACCGCGCCAAGACCAAGGTGGCGAACACGGTCCGGAGCATCACCGACCAGGATGCCTACGACGTGCTCGACCTCGGCGTCTCCTACACGACAGCGAGCCAGGCGTGGCGCTTCGCACTGGAAGGCAAGAACATCCTCGACGAGGAGTATCGCGTCGCCGGCTACGACTTCGGCAATGCGACGACGCCGCACATCAGTCAGATCGGCTTCTACGGCCCGCCACGCACCGTCTCGCTCAGCGCGACCTATCGCTATTGATCCCCCTCTGCCCTCCTCCGCCGCGCGCGGGGGAGGGCACTTTTTGACTGCATGCTCCACAGCATTCTCATCACCGGCGCCGCGAGCGGGATCGGCCTCGGACTGACGCGACACTTCGCTGCGCAGGGCCATCGAGTGATTGCGTGCGATCTGCAGACGCCGGACCTCGACGCGCCGGTTCGCAAGCTCGCGTTCGACGTCGCGGACGCCGAACAGATCGAGCGCGCGATGGCGAAAGTGGCCGACGATCCGCCGGACGTGCTGATCAACAACGCCGGACTGCAGCACGTCGCGCCGCTCGAGGAATATCCGCCAGAACGATGGCAACAACTGATCGCGGTGATGCTGACGGGCGCGGCGTTAATGACACGCGCGGCGCTGCCGGCGATGCGTCGCAAAGGCTTCGGACGCATCGTCAACATCGGCTCGATCCACTCGCTGGTCGCGTCGCCGTACAAGAGCGCATACGTCGCTGCGAAGCATGGTCTCGTCGGCTTCAGCAAGAGCGTCGCGCTGGAAACCAGCGACTGCGACATCACGATCAACACGGTTTGTCCGAGCTACGTGAAGACGCCGCTGGTCGACACGCAGATCGACGCGCTCGCCGCCCGCCACGGCCTGACGCGCGAACAGGTGATCGAGGAGATCATGCTCAAGCCGATGCCGAAGCGGCAGTTCATCGGCATGGACGAGCTGGCCGGCACGGTCGAGTTTCTGCTGAGCGCCCCGGCCCGCAACATCACCGGGCAGTGCATCACCTTGGATGGCGGCTGGACGGCGCAATAGCCCAGAGTCAGGCTGAAGCCTGACGCCACCGCTAGCCGGGCACATGTGGGTCAGGCTTTAGCCCGACACAGTCCGTCCCACAATCGCGCGCTTCAGGGGGACGCATGCAAACTCGAAGAAATTTCATCGCGGCCGGCTCGCTGGCCGTCGGCGCAACGCTGCTCGCCGGACACACGGCCAACGCCTCGCCGACCAAGAACCGTCGCATCGTCCTGGCCAAGCGTCCGCAGGGCGAGCCGACGCCCACGGATTTCCGCCTCGAAGAAGTGCCGATTCCGGCGCTCAAGGACGGCGAGATCCTGATGCAGACCGTCTTCCTTTCGCTCGATCCGTACATGCGTGGGCGCATGAGCGAAGGCCCGTCGTACGCAGCATCCACCGGTCTCGGCGACGTCATGATCGGCGGCACCGTCTCGCGCGTGATCGGCACCCGCAATCCGAAATTCAAGGAAGGCGACCTGGTGTCGTCGTACAGCGGCTGGCAGGAGTACCAGGTGTCGAACGGCTCGGGCCTTTTCAAGCTCGATCCGCGCATCCCGCGGCCTTCGTATGCGCTCGGCGTGCTCGGCATGCCCGGGCTGACCGCGTATGTCGGCACGCTCGACATCGGTCAACCGAAGACCGGTGAAACGCTGGTCGTCGCCGCGGCGACCGGGGCCGTCGGCTCGGTCGTCGGCCAGATCGCGAAGATCAAAGGGCTGCGCGCGGTCGGCATCGCCGGCGGCAAGGAGAAGTGCGACTACGCCGTCAAGGAGCTCGGCTTCGACGCCTGCATCGACCATCGCGACGCGAGCATGCCGAAGCTGCTCAAGGACGCGTGCCCGAAAGGCATCGACGTGTACTTCGAGAACGTGGGCGGAGCGGTGTGGGATGCGGTCGTGCCGCTCCTCAACACGCACTCTCGCATCCCGCTGTGCGGCTTGATCGCGCAGTACAACGCCACGAGCCTGCCGGCGGGCCCGGATCGCAGCTCGCAGCTGATGGGCATGTTCCTGGTGAAGCAGATCAAGGTGCAGGGCTTCATCATCTCCAACTACTTCAACCGCCAGGCCGCATTCCTCGACGACATGACTCAATGGATGCAGGCGGGACGCATCAAGTATCGCGAGGACATCACGCGCGGGCTGGAGAATGCGCCGCAGGCGTTCATGGGACTGTTCAAGGGCAGCAACTTCGGCAAGCTGCTGGTGCAGGTCGCCGACTAGCAGCGCTCGGCGATGTCCCGCGCGCAGAAGATCACGCTGCTGGTCGCGCTCTACTTCGCGCAGGGATTGCCGTTCGGCTTCTTCACGATCGTCCTGCCTGCGACGCTGCGGCAGGCAGGACTGCCGTTGACGACGATCAGCCTGGTGAGCGTGCTGCTCTCGCTGCCGTGGCTGCTGAAGTTTCTGTGGGCGCCGTTCGTCGATCACCGCGGCACGCGGCGCGCCTGGCTGCTCTCACTGCAGACCTCGGCGCTCATCGTCGCTGCCGCGATCACGCAGCTGCCGCTGGAAAGCAGTTACGTGCTGCTGTTCGCCATGGCGTTCACGTTCAACCTGATCGCGGCCACGCAGGACATCGCGACGGATGGCCTCGCAGTGCGCATGCTCGATGCGCGCGAGCTCGGGATCGCCAACGGCATTCAGGTAGGCGCCTACCGCATCGGGATGATGTTCGGCGGCGGGCTGCTGCTGAAGGTCTTCGATCTCACCGATTGGACCGTGACGTTCGCCGGGCATGGCGGTGCTGATCGCGCTCACCATGATTCCGGTGCTTGCGATGCGCGAGCCGTCTGCTGCCGCGAACGTAGTGCACCCGCGCGACGACGCAGCTCGTGTTCGGCTGGCTGCGTCGGCTGCTGACGCCGGGCGTATTGCTGCTGGCGGCCATGATCTTCTGCTACCGCTTCGGCGATCAGCTGCTGACGACGCTGCTCGTGCCGTTCCTGACCGATCGCGGTCTGGGCTTATCCGGCATTGCGCTCCTCAAAGGTTGGGTCGGCAACGCGATGAGCATCGTCGGCGCACTGCTGGGCGGCTGGCTGGCTTTCAGCACCACTCGACGCAACGCGTTGCTCATCAGCGGCGTGGGGCAAGCTGGCGTCGTTCACTTTGTACGTGGTGATCGCTCTCGGTGTCGGCGGTGTCGGCCTGCTCTGGCTCGCGACGATCGCGGAGGGAATCCTCGGCACGATGGCAACAGTCGCGCTGTTCGCGCTGATGATGGACGCATCGGATCCCGAGCACGCCGGCACCGACTACACACTGCTCGCCTGCGTCGTACTCGTGGTCGGCATGATCGCGAGCATTGTCGGCGCGTCGATCGCCGAAGCGTTCGGCTACGCGACCGCGTTCGCAACAGGCGCGGTGCTGGCGCTGCTCGGCTGCCTCTCGCTCATCTGGGTGCTCGATCGGTATCCGATCTCCGCTCGCGTTGCAGCGGCCTGGCGCACCGGCGCGCAGCCGGCAGCTACACCATCGCAGACTTCGGCAACTGGATATTGAAGGTCGCGCCCTCGCCGAGCCGGCTCTGCGCCCAGACTTTCCCGCCGAGGCGCTCGACCGCCTTGCGCACCAGCGCCAGCCCGATGCCTGTGCCCGGATACTGGTCGTCGCGATGCAGGCGCTGGAAGATCTTGAAGATGTGATCGTGATATTCCATCTCGAAGCCGATTCCGTTGTCGGCGACGCTGAGCACCACGCCGAGATCGTTGCGTCGCGCGTGCACCTGGATCTGCGGATGCTGGCGCTCGCGCGTGTACTTCAGCGCGTTCTCGAACAGGTTGCGCAGAGCGAGCAGCAATCCTTCCGCGTCGACACGCAGCCTGATCTGCTCCACTTCCACGGATAGCTGCACGTGGCGGCGCTGCACTTCATCCGTGTACTGCAGCAGCACCGAATCGACCAGCTCCGGCAGCGCGACGACGCTCGACTGCAATCCCCGCCTGTCGATGTGCGAGTACGCGAGCAGGTCGTCGATCAACGTCGCCATCCGCAGCGAGCCGTTGCGGATGCGCGAGAGATGCTCGCGAGCCTGCGCACTGAGCCGATCGTCCATCTCGGCCTCGAACAGATGCGCGAAGCCATTGATCGCACGCAACGGCGCCTTCAGGTCGTGCGCGACGGCATAGGAGAAGCCTTCCAGCTCGTCGTACGCCCGCTTCAGCTCGATCGTCCGCTCGCTCACGCGCTGCTCGAGCGCGGTCGCCAGCTCGCGATAGCGCGCCTCGCTCAGCCGCAGCTCGACATTTGCAGACTGCAGCTGTTCGTTGGTAGCCACCAGCTTGCGCGTGAGGTGCTGCGATTCGTTCTGGATCCAGGCTTCGCGCACGCCGAGAATGATCGCGAACAGGATGAACAGGACGGCAGCGGACAAGATGACGCGAGTGGTGAGCGTGCTGGAGCTGGCGACGGCGACGACGATCATGATGATGAGGAGCAGCGCCGGAATCACGGCTTCGAGCCAGCGCTCGTGTGCGAGAAAGCCTTGCGGCAGCGGCGAGCTGCTCGTGCTGGCTCAACCACGCCTGTTCGTACGCCGCGACTGCGAGCAAGCCAAACATGATCAGCCAGCTGACGTTGATCACGTCATCCGCGAGATAACTGTTGGTGAGCAGCGAATGCGCATAGACGAGGTTCGCAACGGCGTAGATGCCGGTCGCGAGCACGAGCAGCAGCATCGGCATCCAGCTCGTGCTCCAGCGATAAGTCCACAGCGCGTACAGCGCGGTGAGAAAAGTCGCGGCCACGAGCAACGTGTGCACGACCGCGATGACGAGATAGAAACCCGGCACGCGACTCTGCAGCGCCGGCTCCAGCGTGCCAAGCACGATGGTCATCATGAGGCAACAGGTGACGAGCCCGATGTTGCCGAGATGTTTGAACGTGAACTCGGCGCGCTCGCGCGCCTCCGGCATCAGCAGCACCGCCGCGATCACGAACGGCGCAAAGGCGCTGAAGAAGATCTGGCCGATGCTCGGGAACGGAATACCGACGCCGAGCACGAGCTGGCTGTAGTCCCAATGCAGTTGGCCGATCAACCAGCTGACGCAGCCCAGCCCGAGCAGCAACCATGCGCGGCGCCGCGGCCGTTCCACCCTGCGCGAAGTGCGCAGGCACGCCCAGGCCGCGCCGGCGGACGTCAGCGTCCAGGCGATGTCGTTGATCCAGATCGCAGCTCGGTCGCTCGCCAGCACGATCGCGACGAGATAGGCAACGAGGCCCGCGAGCCAGGTGTACGAGGGCACCCATCGCCCCCGCGCCTCGCTCACGCCTACTGCTCCCACCACCGTTTCCATGATCCGAAGTATATTGCAGAGACAACGGGGGTCGGGGAGGTCCGATAGTGCCACTGTGCTTCCAGAGCGCGCTGCAGATCGCAGCGCAACTGCGCCAACGTCAGCTCAGCGCAGTGGAATGCCTCGAATATTTTCGCGCGCGCGTCG
The DNA here is from genome assembly GCA_963838635.1 of uncultured Gammaproteobacteria bacterium. Classification (GTDB taxonomy): domain Bacteria; phylum Pseudomonadota; class Gammaproteobacteria; order Steroidobacterales; family Steroidobacteraceae; genus Steroidobacter. The sequence continues at coordinate 343,792 of CAWISC010000012.1, forward strand.
AACGGCTGAATCCCGCTCTCAACGCCATCGTCGTCTTCGACTGGGAACGGGCCCGTGCGGATGCGCGTCGCGCGGACCAGACACTCGCACAGGGGCTGCCATGCGGACCGCTGCACGGCGTGCCCATGACGATCAAGGAATCGTTCGACGTCGCCAACCTACCGACGACATGGGGCGACCCCAACATAAGTCATGTCGCCGAGCGCGACGATCTCGTCGTCGAACGCCTGAAGGCAGCCGGAGCAGTGATCTTCGGCAAGACCAACGTGCCGCATCTCCTGCTCGATTTTCAGTCGTATAACGACATCTACGGCGTCACGAACAATCCTTGGGACCCTGCGCGCACGCCGGGCGGATCGTCCGGCGGGGCCGCGGCCGCGCTGGCGGCGGGACTGACTGCACTGGAAGTCGGCAGCGACATCGGCGGCTCGATCCGCAATCCCGCGCACTACAGCGGCGTGTTCGGACACAAGCCGACGTTCGACATCGTCGCCAGCGACCGACTCGCTGTGCCGCCGTTCGTTGCGGGCGTTGACCTCGCTGTCGCAGGGCCGCTCGCGCGCAGCGCCGAGGATCTCGACGTCACTCTGCGCTTGCTCGTCGGGCCGGGCAGATTGAATCACGCAGTGCGCGTCGAGCTGCCTGAAGCGCGACGGCCGCTGCGCGAGTATCGCGTTGCGTTGTGGCCGAACGATGCGATCGCGCCCGTGCAGCGGGAGATTGCCGATCGCTGCCAGTCGCTCGGCGATCGACTCGCTGCGCTGGGTGTGAAGGTCTCGGACACCGCGCGACCGGCGTTCTCCGTCGAGCATGCCGCGTCCGTCTACCGCAGACTGCTCAGTGCCGCGACCAATTCGGCAAGCACGCTCACGCATCGCGAGTGGCTGCAGCTCGACGAGGAGCGCACGCGCCTGCGGCTCGCATGGCGCGAATTTTTTCGCGAGTGGGACATCGTGTTATGTCCGATCGCGGCGAGCGTCGCCTTCGAACATCAGCACGGTCCCTATCGTGGCCGGAGGCTCGTCATCGACGGCGTCGAGACGCCGTATTTTCAGCAGCTGTTCTGGGCCGGGCTTGCGACCTGCAGCTACTTGCCGGCCACCGTGTTTCCGACGGGCGTGGGCACGCAGAGGTTGCCGATTGGACTGCAGGCAATCGGCGACGCCTATGCCGACCTGCAGACGATCGAGTTCGCGCGGCTCATAACGCAGGAAATCGGGGGCTTCCAGCCGCCTCCCGGTCTCGACTGAATACAGCCTGAATCGTCATGGAGACGCCCGACGTAGCGTCGGACGTGCGCGTGCGTAGTACAACTGCCGCACGGAAATCCCGACAGGAGTAGCTCGATGGGTATCGCGGTACGAGGCAGCGTCGCGGGCGCGGCGCTTTGTCTGCTGGCGGCGTGCGGCGGTGGTAGTGACGGCGGCGGTGGCGGCCCGGTCAATCCCGGCGGCGGCAATACCTTCACACCCGGTGTCTTCGCGCCTCGCGCAGATTTCGCGGCCCAGTGCATCTCACCGCGCGCCGGCACCACCGATCGCGCCGGATCGGCGTTCACGGAGAAAATGTTCCTGCGCTCGTGGACCAACGAGCTGTACCTGTGGTTCGCCGAGGTGCCCGACACGAATCCGAGCAGCATCGCGGACGTGCAGCTGTACTTCGACACGCTCAAGACGCCGCAGACGACGACGTCGGGCAATCCGAAGGACCGCTTCCATTTTACCTTCGATACCGACGACTGGATCGCGCTGTCCCAGGGCGGCCAGTCGATCGGCTACGGCGCGGAGCTGATGCTCATGATGACGACACCGCCGCGTCGCGCGGTCGTCGCCTTCGTCGAGCCCGGCACCCCGGCGGGCAATGCCAACGTCACGCGCGGCATGGAGCTCCTGCGCATCAACAACGTCGACTTCGTCAACGACAACACGCAGGGCGGCGTCGACACGCTGAATGCCGCGTTCTTTCCGTCGGCGGTCGGTCAGACGTTCACGTTCCGCTTTCAGCCGGTGGGCGGTGGCGCCGCAGTCGACATCCCGCTGACGTCGGCGAACATCACGCACAAGCCCGTGCTGGTCTCCCAGGCGATCGGGCAAGTCGGAAACATGGTCGGCTATATCGCGTTCAACGATCACATCGCGACAGCGGAGCGGGAACTGGTCGAGGCCATCAACCAGATGCAGGGTGTCAACGACCTGGTCCTCGACCTGCGCTACAACGGCGGCGGCTTCCTCGACATCGCCAGCGAGCTCACCTACATGATCTCGGGTCGCACCGGCACGTTCGAAACGCTGGTGTTCAACAGCAAGAATCCGAATCGCAACCCGGTCACGAACCAGCCGCTCACGCCGACACCGATCCACACGACGACGCAGGACTTCAGCCTGCCGCCGGGCCAGCCGCTGCCGACGCTGAACCTCAGCCGCGTGTACGTCATCACCAGCGCGAGCACGTGCTCGGCGAGCGAGTCGATCATGAACGGCCTGCGCGGCGTGGGCGTGCAAGTGTTCCAGATCGGCTCGACGACCTGCGGCAAGCCGTTCGGCTTCTATGCGCAGGACAACTGCGGCACCACGTACTTCTCGATCCAGTTCCAGGGCCTGAACGCGATGAACTTCGGCGACTACCCGGACGGCTTCGCGCCGCAGAACCAGATCGGCCGCAGCAGCGTGCCGCTGCCCGGCTGCTCGGTAGCCGACGACTTCACGCGCCCACTCGGTGACGTCAACGAAGGCCGGCTGAAAGCTGCGCTCGACGTTTCGCGCAAGCGGCAACAGCAACGCGTCGTGCGGGGCGGCAACGGGCTTTGCGCCAGGTGCGCAGTTGAAAGCAGGTCAGCCGCTGTCGGTAGCCGACGGGCAGATGATCAAGTCGCCGGTGCGCGAGAACCGGATCATCCGGGATTAGAGCAGTCACCTTGATACCCGCCGGAGCTCCCGGCGGGACGGCGTCACTACGATCTTGACGTTAGAACGCTGAGATCTTCGGCTGCGGCATGCAAGTATCGCAGCCTGAACTAGCGGTATCGCATTCCGAGACTCCATCGCGCCCCGTTGCGCATTACGGGTGAGCCTCGCAGGCTCTGCTCATGACTCGATTGCCGCCGACGGTTTGCAACGACATCCACTCGCAGCTCAATGCCACCACGGTGCGTGGATGTCTCGCGCCCTCGACTCTGGACGAAGCGGCGAGCTTCGTTCGGCAGGTGCGCTCACGCGGCGAGTTCATGAGTGTGTGCGGCTCGCGTCATGCGATGGGCGGTCAACAATTCGCCACAGATGGCTGGCTGCTGGACATGCGCAGCATGAACCGCGTCATCGACTTCGATCGGCAACGCGGCGTGATCCATGCGCAGGCAGGCATCACGTGGCCGGATCTCATTCGCCACTACGTCGTCGCGCAACGCGACGGTGGCTACGCGTGGGGCATCAGGCAGAAGCAAACCGGCGCTGATCGACTCACGATCGGCGGTGCGGTCAGCGCGAACATTCACGGTCGCGGGCTGGCTTACGCGCCGTTCGTCTCGGACATCGAAGCGCTCGAAGTGATCCTCGCCGACGGCTCGGTCGTGCAATGTGATCGGCAGGTGAATTCCGATCTCTTTCGACACGTAGTTGGCGGGTACGGGCTGTTCGGTATCGTCACGTCCGTGAAGATCCGCCTGGTGCCGCGGCAGAAGGTTGAGCGCGTCGTCGAGCTCTGCGAGATCGAGGAGGTCGCTGAGGCATTCGAACAGCGTATCCAGGCGGGCTATCTGTACGGCGACTTTCAGTTTGCGACCGCGCCGGAAGACTCCGGCTTCCTGTCACGCGGCGTGTTTTCCTGCTATCGCGCCGTGGATCCGCGAACCGCCATTCCAGACGGGCAGATCCGCCTGTCGCCGGCGGACTGGCGGCGCCTCCTCTATCTCGCCCATCGCAACAAGAGCCGCGCGTTCCACGAGTTCACCGATTTCTACCTGCGCTCGAGCGGGCAGATCTACTGGAGCGACACGCATCAGCTCAGCGTCTACCTCGACGACTATCACGGTCGTCTCGACCGCGCCTTCGAAGCCGGCGTGCCGGGCTCGGAGATGATCACCGAGCTCTACGTGCCGCGCGCACGCCTCGCCGCCTTCATGAGCGACGTCCGCAGAGACTTCCGGCGGCATGAGGTCGATCTGGTTTACGGCACCGTGCGCCTGATCCAGCGCGACAGCGAAACGGCGCTCGCGTGGGCGCGTGCGGACTACGCCTGCGTGATCTTCAATCTGCACGTCGACCATGAGCCGTACAGCATCGGTCGTTCGGCACAAGCCTTCCGCCGGCTCATCGATATCGCGATTCATCATCGCGGCAGCTTCTTCCTCACGTATCACCGCTACGCCAGTGCTTCACAGGTACTCGCGTGCTATCCGCAGTTCGTGGAATTCCTGCGAGCGAAGCGGCGCTTCGATCCTGACGAGATGTTCCGCAGCGATTGGTATCGGCACTACCGGAGCGTCGAAGTCCGGTACGCGGATCCGTATGTCACGGGCTAGCCCAAAGGGTGGGCGAACTGTAGACGAGGCTCTTCCGGTTGTCGTTCATCGCGATACGCGAGACCGTATTTTCGCCTTTGATACGCAATCGCGTATATTGACGCGTTATACTCATTCGCGTATAACGTCCTGCGAGGGCCATTCTTATGCAGCACAACGCGCGCACAGCGGCGCAGATCGGCGCGATCGTTCATCGCGAGCGACGCGCGCGCCAGCTTACCCAGGCGCAACTCGGCGAGAAGATCGGCCGGCGCCAGGCAACGATCTCGAAGCTCGAGCAGGGCGAGCCTGCAACTCAGCTCAGCACGCTGTTCGATGTCTTGTCCGCTCTGAACCTCGAGTTGAGCGTGGTCGGGCGCGGCAAGGCAGGCAAGCCTGACGTCGAGAGCATCTTCTGATGCCGCGAGCACGCTCGCGCGTACCGCTCAACGTTTTCATCAACAGCCGCCTCGTCGGACAGCTGCGCAAGGAAACCTCCGGCGCCATCGACTTCCAATACGACGACTCGTGGCTGCACTGGGAGCACGTGTTCCCGGTCTCCCTCTCGTTGCCGCTGCGCGAGGACCGATACGTCGGCGATGCAGTCGCCGCTGTGTTCGACAACCTGTTGCCGGACAGCGTCGATATTCGCCGGCGGCTCGCCGAGCGCGTCGGATCGGAAGGGGACGATGCTTACAGCCTGCTGAGCGCGATCGGCCGCGACTGCGTGGGTGCGCTTCAGTTCCTTCCGGACGGTGCTGAGCCTGGTCCTGCCGGAAGAATCGCCGGCGAAGTCGCGCCTGCCGGTCGAATCGCCGCCCTGCTTGCGGACCTCGGCCGTACGCCGCTCGGCGTCTCTGCGGACGACAAGGACTTCCGCATCTCGATCGCAGGCGCACAGGAAAAGACGGCGCTGCTCTTCTGGAAGAACAAGTGGCACGTGCCGCGCGGAAGCAGTGCTACAACCCACATACTGAAACCGCAGATCGGCGTCCTCCGCAACGGCATCGACCTGAGTCGCAGCGTTGAGAACGAACACTTCTGCATGCTGCTCACCACTGCACTCGGGCTACCCACCGCGAGAACCTCCATCGCAGCTTTCGACGGCACGCGCGTTCTGGTCGTGGAACGTTTCGATCGTCGCTGGACGAAGGACAAACGCCTGCTGCGCGTGCCGCAGGAAGATCTCTGCCAAGCGCTTTCGGTGCCGCCCGTGCGGAAGTACCAGGCCGAAGGCGGTCCTGGCATCCGTGAAGTACTGCAGTTGCTGAAGGCGAGCGACGATCCACAATCGGATCGCCGCATGTTCATGAAGGCGCAGATGGTCTTCTGGCTACTCGGTGCTACTGACGGGCACGCGAAGAACTTCAGCATCTTTCTGCATCCGCGCGGTGGATTCCGGCTCGCGCCTTTGTACGACGTCATGTCTTTGCAGCCCGCCTACGCGGCGAATCAGGTGAAGCGAAATCGAATGAAGCTCGCCATGTCAGTAGGGAGCAGCAGGCACTACGTCGTCCAGACAATCAAGCCGCGGCACTTCCTCCAATCCGCCGAGGAGGCTGGCATGCCTGCAAGTACGGTGCACGCAATCGCGGAGGAATTGCTGAGCGCATGGCCGGCCGCACTCGCTGTAGCGAGCGGCCAGCTGCCGAAGGACTTCCCGGCGCGCCTGGTCGATTCGATCGTCGGCGGAGCGCAGCAGCGACTGCAGATCATTCGGGCGGATAAAGAGTCGGGCTGAAGCCCGACCTACAGCCGTACCTGGTCGCTGCTCGAAATATTCAGTGCGTCATCGCGTAGACGACGACGTTGACGCCGACCATGTAGGACTTGGTCGAGAACGTCTCGAAGTACCACTCGCCGTAGGCTTCGCGCTCCCAGCCGTCCCCGACGTCCGTGTTGTGAGTTGCGAGCACCATGATGCGACCGTCATCGTCCAGCCAGGCGCGCATCTGCGGCTCATCGAGCGAGCCCGCGGGAAACTTATGCGCGCCAGGTGACTCGGCGGTGCTGCCGCCAGGACTCGCGAACGGCAGCGCCGGGATCTGCGGCATCCCGTCGTCCAGATCGAACACCGTGTGGAAGATCGGATGCTCGGCGGGAAGCGCGCGCCACTCGCGCCCCGGCAGAACTTCGCGCATCACCTCTGCGAACTGCTGCCACTCGGCGTCGCCCCAGAAATCATCGACCCAGACGAAGCCGCCGTTCCCCAGGTAGCGTGCGAACGCCGCCTTCTCCTGCGCCGACACGACCATGTAACCGGGGTCGGACATGTACAGCATCGGGAAGTCACCCAGATCCGGCGCGGTCAGCATCCGGCTGGACGCGAACTTGGTGACCGGAATGCGCGTGAGCTGCGACAAGCGGTGACCGAAGTTGTCGTCGCCTTCGGGAAAATCCGTCTCCCAGCGCGCCCACACGCGGCTGTCGTACGCGTAGTACGCCTCACCCATGCCGCCTTCGCTGTCGTAGATGACGCGGACCATGTTGAACTTCGACAGGTCCGCCGGCGTTCCCGCGCGGCCGCCGTCGCCGGTGATCAGGTTGGACGAGGCCACCGCGCCGAGCGAAATCGAGACGATGGCCGCGGCGAGCAGGAGCTTCATGGACGATTGCCCAGGCGCCGATAGTATTCGGCGACGGCCTCGCGATAGCGTGGCGAGTCCGGATCCGGAATCGTCGCGCGCGCCGCGGCGGCCTCGCGCGACTTGGCCGTCGAGGCGAGCGCTTGCAGCTCGATCTGGTCGATCAGCTTGAGCATCACGTCCGGCTGCGCAGCGAGCGGATCGCCGCTTATACGCCGCAGCTGACCGGCCGCACGTCGCAACGCGTCCAGCTCGGCCTGACTCAGGTCGCCGCGATTCATGCGGTTCGCGAGATCGCGGATGCGATCGCTGAGCTGAGCAGTCTGTCGCGCGAGTGAGCCGCGCCCGTCTTCGAAGCCGCCGAGCGCGAGGCTCGGCATATTGGGATTCCACGCAGAGAGTCCGCCGCGCGGCTGCTGGCCCGGACGCAGGCCATTCTCCGAAGGACGCTCGCCGCCGCCCTGACCTTCCTGACCCTGTTGTCCTTGTCGACCCTGCTGGCCTTCCTGACCCGGCTGCCCTTCCTGACCTTGTTCGCCTTCCTGACCCTGTTGGCCCTCCTGCCGATTCTGCGCAGTCCGGTCTTCCTGGCCGCTGCGGCCCTCCTGGTCTCGCTCGCGTGGCTGGCCTCTCTCGCCTGCCTGGCCGTTGCGGCCATTCGCTTGCTCTTGAGCGTTCGCCAGCGCCCGGCGCAACTCCGCAACTTCTGCAAGCAGCGCCTCCGCAGTCGCAGCTTCGGGCTTGCCCTTTCCTTCCGCCGCTGCTTGTACGGCCGCGTTGCGCAGATCCTGCTGCAAAGTATCCAGCGCGTCGGTGATCAATCCTTCGCGCGGCGCCGCCTCGCGCGCGCGTCCGTAGTAGATCTCGGCAGCGCTGCGATTCAGCCGGTACATGATGTCCGAGCCTTCGATGTCGCGAATGATCTCGCTCACCTTGCGCGTGGTCTCGGGATTGCTCTTGCGGTTCTCGTGAACGGCGTTGCGCATATCGCGTTCGAGCGCCGTGAGGTCTCCAGCCATCTGCTGCTTGGACCGCACCAACTCCTGCGCGCGTCGCTGATCGATGCCGCCACGGCCATTCGCACCCGGCGCCGGCGGTTGCGAAAGAGCTTCGTACAGATCGCTTTCGATGCGGCGCTGTTCGTCGAGCATCTCCTCGCTGCGATCGGCAAACTGCTCCAGCGTCTCGTCGAAGCGCGACGGCTCGGGCCGGTCGATCTGCTGCAGGGCGCGTCGCAGATTGCGGCTCGCTTCCTGCGCCGATTGCGCGGACTGCTCTGACTGACCCGACTGTCCTGGCTGCCCCTTCTGCTGCTGGTCGTTCTCCTTGCCGTTGGCTGCCTGCATGTCCTTCAGTGCTTTGTTCACAGACTCCAGCGCCTGCGAGAGTTGCTGACGCTGGCGCTCTTCACGCTCGCGCGCCTGCCCGCTCGCGCTGCCACCGCGTGACGACGGCGAATCGCCCGAGGCCTGCTGCTGACGGTTCAGCTCCGCCAGCCGCCGGCGCAGATCCTCCGCCTCGCGACGCAACTGCTCCTGCTTCCAGCGTTGTTCGGGAGTCTGCAGATCCTGCATGCGCTCCTGGGCAAGCCGCTCCTGCCGTTCCGCCAGCTCCTTGAGCTTGCGGACCATCTCGTCCACGTCCTTCTGGTTATTGCGCGACGAGAGCTGCGACTCGCTTTCGTACTGGCTCTTCTCCAGGTCCATCTCGAGCTCGAACATCTCCGTGAAGTTGCGGGCAGTCTGCGAGCCGTCGCCACCGGCGTTGCTCTGCTGCATGGAGACCTGCACTTCGCGGAATGCGGATTCGGCGCGCAGCAGCTGCTGCAAAGCCTGCTGCTCGAACGGCACGGCCTCCTGCAACTTGAACGTATTGAGGTTCACGATGGCCGGATCCATCACCGTGGCAGCTTTCTCCAGGCTCTCCACGAACGTGCGAATGCGCTCGTCTTCGTCGAGCGACGCGCGAGCCCGCGTGCGCTGAGCCAGCGTGCGTGCCTGTTGCGCGAGCGTTGCCTGCAGCTCAGCGAGCATCTTCGCGCTGTCTTCCAGCTGCTGCTTCGAGCGGGCATTGCGCTCGTCATTGCGTTGCAGATTCCACGTCGCCAGCAGGATCTCGCGTTGCCGCTCGGAGATTGCGCCCTGCTCGTCGCTCATGCCGCCGCCGTCGCTGTTCCCGCCCTGCGCCTGCAGGAAGCGCCGCTCGAACGGCTGCACCTGGACCATGAAGAGGTCGGTCTGCACCGTCGCCTTGCGATCTTTCGCCACCGCGTAGTACGAGACCAGGTCGCCCGGCACGAGCCGCTTCGGCTGCTCCTTCACCTGCTTCGCACCCAGCTCTTCCAGGTCCAGCAGCGATTCGCCCTCGCTGCTCTTCGCGCCGCCACCCACGGGCACTGCCTGCCATTCGCCGCCGTTCACCGAGTAGCGCAGCGAAACGTCGCGCAACCGGAAATCGTCTTCGGCGCGGATGCGGACGGGGACTTCTTCGATGCTCGTGGCGCGCCAGTCGCGGCCGGGCTTACGGATCTCGATGGTCGGTTTCTCGTCGGGCACGACCTCGATCGCGTATTCGTCGCTGAGCGCCACGAACTCGTTGGCGACACGCGCGCCGATCTGATAGCGGCCGGGCTTGGTGACCACGATCGCGCCGGTGCTGCTGCGGCCCTGCTGCACCAGCTCACCGGTCGTGCCGTCGACGATCAGCGCCGGCGCATCCAGCGGCGCATCGGCGATGACTTCGACTTTGACGTTCGTTCCTTCGACGGCGCGGATGTCGCGCGATTCGTCGTCCACCTTCTGCTCGAGCCCGGTCCACTGCGGATATTCATAAGTGAGCTGCACGCGCTCGATGCGCGGCAGGTCGACGACGGTCACCTTGTGCTCGCCGGTGCGCGTGCCTTCCGCGTCGACGTAATACTGCAGCGGGCCTCGCACCGCATAGAGCCGGAACTCGAAGCGCGAATCGCTATCGGCGGCGGGCTGCATCGGCGCCCGTTCCCAATCCTGGCGATCTTCGAAGCGCACGAACACCTGCACTTCACGCGGATGAAAGCCTTCGACGGCCGCGCGAATCGCGAGGTCGCTGTTACGGCGGACGGTTGCATTGCCCGGCGTGACCGTCACACGCCGCACCGGCACCGCATTGCGCGGCAACTCCATGCCGAGCAACACGTGACGACTGCCGAACCCCCAGTACGCCGGGCCCGCGACCAGCAAGGTCACGATCACTGCGAGCGCCGCGACGGCGACCAGCATGCCGGCCGCGATGCGCCGCGAAGACACGATCTCGTCGGCCGGCGTGCGTTCTGCGATCGTGACCGCATCGGCGGCGAGCAAACTCAGCAGCGGCGTCGAGAGGCCTTGCGCCTCACGCCGTTTGCCATCGAGATAAGTCTGGATGCGACCGTTCTCATCCGGGAGCCGCTGCTCGAAGATGTGCGCGCCATGATCGCGACGCAGGCGACTCAACGGACGCCACAACAAGGCTGCAACGACACTTACGAGCAGCACTATGATCGCGATGCGCCCAACCAACGTAATCGCGGGCGCGAACTCCTCGCGTTGCAGAGTCCAGACGGTCAATGCCGTGATCGCGAGGATGCCGCCCACTGCGACCGCCGCCGCACGCGCATAGATATGTAGTGCGCAACCGGGCGCGCAGCCCATCCAGGTAAGTTTCGAGTCGCTCTCGAGCGCTCATTTCGGCGTCTCCCGGCGGATCGCGAGGTAGCGATTCGCCAGCAACAGCTCGGCCAGCAGCAACGCTGCGGCGAGCCAAAGCACAACAGATCCAAGCGAACGCTTCGCATCCGCCGACGGCGCGGCTGCAGCGGCGACGTTCGGTGCGGCCTTCCGTACCTGCATCGCGCGCCAGCGTTGTACGAACGATGCGGGCAACGGCGTCAGGTCCGATTCGCGAGCATCGACGTTGACGGCGACCCAGCGCACGCCGTCGTTGCCGCGGATTTCGTAGAACCCGGTCTGGTCGGGAATCAGGCGATCGGCCGCGGTGCTCTGCGCCAGGCCGAGCACGCGCTCGCCCTGCGGATCGAATATCTGCCCGCCGCCGGCCGCGGTCAATCCTGTCAATACGACCGAGCCGACGGTCGTGCTGGCGGCGGAAGCGTCGCCACGCACCAGGTAGCGCGCGGCCTCGGCGATGAAGCGCACGAACAGCGGATGGATCGCGAGGTCGTTCCACTCGCGCTCGACCGGCGCGGTCAGCACCAGCACACGTCCAGCGCCGATCGTGCGCTCGATGAGCAGCGGCGAACCGTCTTCATAGGCGATCAGCACTTTGTCGTCATCGCCGACCTGCACTGCGCGGTGTCGGAAGAAGCGCACAGAATGCCAATCGCCGGCTTCACGCAGCACTGGATGCGTCGTCGCGATCTCGCCGACCGCGGCTGTACGCTGCTGAGGCTCGCTGATGCGCCAGCCTTCGAGCAACGGTCCGGGCTCGATCGCGGTGCGCGTGCCAAGCGTCGCGAGTACAGAGCCGCCGGTCGCAACGTAGTCCTTGATGCGCTTCGCCTGGATGTCCGAAAGCGCGCTGGTGTCGGAGACGACCAGCAAAGAAAAGCCGGTCAGCGCACCCGAGCCGATAGCGTCCGGCGCACGCTCTTCGATGGCGAGCGACGGTGCTGCGAGCGAGCCGATCGCCGCCGCGAAATACGAAACGTCGTCGCTGCGCGCATCGGCTGCGACGAGCAACGCTTTCGGATCGGCGTGTTCCAGCACTGCATAGAACCGGTCGTCTTGCGGCAAGGCGTCGGCCGGCTCCAGCACGACTTCGATCCGGTGCGAACCCGCCGGCAGTTTCAGATCGGGGAACAGCACCTTCGCCGACGGAGCGCCGACCGTTTGCGGCGCGAACTCGGGAGCTGCGTGAGTGCCTTCGCCTTCGACACTGGACGCCGGCGCCGTCACCGCACCTGCGGGCAGCTCGACGGTTCGGCGCGCGTACTCTTTGTCGTCTATGGAGAGCACGACTTGACGCTGTTGCGGCTTCGCGGCTGCGCCGCGCACGGTGACTTCGAGCGAGCGGGTATCGACAGTCGTGAGCTGTGCGCCCTGGATGAACACGTTCTCGGCTGCGGTGTTGCCGATGTCGTGAAGGACGAGCTGCGTCTGCGCAGGCGGTTCGAGATCCGCGAAACGCAGCGGCGCGGCGCTCTGCTGCAGATCCGAAATGAGATGGAGCACGACCGGTGGACGTGGCGAGCCGAGCCAGTTGTCGGCCGTGCTCATCGCAAGCCCGTAGTCGAGGCGCTCGATGCCCGGCTTCAGGGCGCGCAGTGCTCCTCGTACCGTGCCCGCCGCCGAAGCGAGCGTGGAGCTTTGCACGACCGAAACGCGGCGACCTTCCGCGGTCGCGAGCAGCACGCGATCCGACGAGCGCAGGTCTTTCAGAACAGCTTCCGCCTCGTCGAGCGCGCGCTGCCAGCGCTCGCCATGCTGCATTGACAGAGACTTGTCGAGCACGATCGCGTGCAATCGCGCATTCGCGTTCACGCCCGATACGGCGCGCTCGGTGAGCAGCGGCCCCGCAAATGCCAGCACCAGCGCGATGAGGAACAGAATGCGCAGCGACAACAGCAGCCAGTAGCGCAACGTCCGTTTGGCGGTGCGCTGCGTCTCGCTCGCCTCGACGAACATCAGCGACGCGAACGGATGCTGCGTCGGATTCGCGCGCGCCACCCGATGCAGCCAGATCGGGACACCGATCGCCAGCAGGCCGAACAGGAATAGCGGCGCGAGGAACATGGTCGCTAGCTCCTGCCCTCGCGAAACAAGAGGTAGCGACGCAGCGCGCGATCGAGCGGCTCGTCGGTGGAAATCAGCAGCTGATGCGCGCCGACGTCGGCGGCCGCCTTACGCAGCGAAGCCAAATGCGCGCCCAGCTTCTCTCGATACTCGCCCGCCAGATACTCCGGCGCGACGTTGATCGTCTTGTGAGTCTCGACGTCCTCCAGCAGCACGGACTCACGCCAGTCGGGCGCCAGCTCGCGCGGATCGAGCAGCTGAAAGATCATGATGTCGTGGCCGTGATAAGCGAGCGGCTGCACGGCTTTGCTCATCGCCGCGGGATCGCAGTACAGGTCGGAGATTACTGCGACGAGGCCGCGACGCTTCAGATGCTCGCCGAAGCTGCGGAAGCACTCTTCCAGGTTCGTGCCGCCGCCGGCAGTTACCGCGTCGATCGTGTGGATGATGCTCTGCAGACTGCCCGCGCGGCTGGTGGCCGGACGGAATTGCCGGACCTTTTCGTCGAAGACGATCAGCCCGACGGGGTCGTGCTGGCGCGCGGCGAGATAGGCGAGCGCCGCGGCGAGGAACTTGCCGTATTGCAGCTTGCTCACGCCGCCGGAGCTGTAGTTCATCGATGCGCTCGCGTCGAGCAGGATCATCAGCCGCGTGTTGGTCTCGCCTTCGTAGCGGCGGATATACGTGCGCTCGGTGCGCGCGTAGACGTTCCAGTCGACGAAGCGCGGATCGTCTCCTTCGACGTACGCGCGATACTCCTTGAACTCCTGGCTGAAGCCGTAATGCGGCGAGCGATGCAGTCCGGTGAGAAAGCCCTCGACCGCCGTGCGCGCCACCAGCTCGAGGTTCGCGAGCCCCGCGAGCGTCGTAGGTGCCAACAGGCGATTGAGAGGATTGGCACTCATCTGTTGATGACTTCTCTCAGCACGTCATCGACGGCCTTGCCGTCCGACTCGGCCTGATAGTTCGTCAACACACGATGGCGCAACACCGGCAGCGCGAGGGCGCGCAGGTCTTCGCCGGTGACGTGATAGCGCCCGGCCATCAATGCACGCGCTTTGGCTGCGAGGCAGAGGAACTGCGTCGCGCGCACGCTGGCGCCGTAACGCACGTAGCGACGCACGCCCTCCGGCGCGATCGATTCACCGGGCCGGGTCGCACGAATCAGCATCACTGCATCCTCGCGCACTTGCGCAGACAGCGGCACCTGCCGCACCAGCCATTGGAACTGCACGATCTCTTCCGCGGTGGTGCACGCAGTAATCTCCGGCAACTCCATGCGCGAGGTGTTGCGGTCCACGACTTCCATCTCGTCCTGCGGGTTCAGGTAGTCGAGCAGCACGTTGAACAGGAAGCGGTCGAGCTGGGCCTCCGGCAACGGGTAAGTACCTTCCAGCTCGATCGGGTTCTGCGTCGCGAGCACGAAGAACGGCGGCGTCAGCAAATGCGTCGTGCCGCGCACCGTTACCGAATGCTCCTGCATCGCTTCGAGCAGCGCGGACTGCGTCTTCGGCGGCGTGCGGTTCACTTCGTCGGCGAGCAGTACGTTCGTGAAGATCGGGCCTGGCACGAAGGTCCAGCGGCGATGACCGGTCGTGATGTCCTCTTCGATGATGTCGGTGCCCGTGACGTCGGTGGGCATCAGGTCCGGCGTGAACTGAATGCGCTTGAACTTCAGACCCAGCGCCATGGCGAGCGTGCGCACCAGCAGCGTCTTCGCTGTGCCCGGCATGCCGGTGATCAGGCAATGTCCGCCCACCAGCAGCGTGAGCAGCAGGTGGTCGACGACGTCGTCCTGGCCGACGATGATCTTGCGCACTTCCGTGCGGATCGCTCCGAGGCGCGCGTGGAAAGTCTCCACGTGGCGCTCGACCTCGGCGTCGGTGAGCTTGTTGGCGACATCATTCATTTTTCGTTCGCTCCTCGACCATCTTCAGCAGGAATTCCTGCGCGGGTTTGTAATGCGGGGCGGCGGCGAGCGCATCGAGCACGTGACGGCGACTCGCCGCGCGATCGCCCAATGCGTGCAAAGCACGCGCGGCGCCGAACAGCGCCGGCGCCTGATCGTGATCTTTCAACGCCAGCAGCACGCGGAATTCTCGCAGCGAGTCCTCGGCGCGGTTGTCCGTCAACAGGCGTTCGCCGAGTTGCACATGCTGCTCTGGATTCAGCGGATCTGCGTAGTTCAGAGATTGCAGCACGGCGGTGGCATCGCGGCCGCGTCCTGCCTCGTCGAGCCAGCGCGCCAGCTCGCGCAATGCAGCCGGATCCCAGCCGCCAGCGTTGCGATATGCCTCGACCGCCGCGATCGCCTCGGGACGGCGGCCCAATTTGTCGAGCGCACGCGCCAGCAACAGGTTCGGGCTGCCCGGTCCGACATGCTCCGGATAAAGCTCGGCGGCCCGCTTCGCCGGTGCGATCGCGTCGTTCCACTGCTCGGCCTGGATCGCCTTGCGCGCAGCCGCATACTGAGTCTGCCATTCCTCCATGCCGGCGAGTACCGCGCCATAGCGCGATTGCAGAAACGCGTCGAACTCTTTGTCGAAGTCTGCCGGCGCCATCTTGAACGTAGTCTGGACCGCCGCGGCGGTAGTTACATTGGCGCGATCGAACTGATGCAACAGCGTGGAAAGCCGCTCGAAGCCCCAGCGCTGCTCGACGAACAGGCAGATCAGTCCGGCCTGCACGTACGAAACCTGGATCTGGTTCGGATAGCTCGGACGGATGAAGCCCTGGTCGAGATCGCTGACCGGCAGGAACTTGTCTTCGCTCAATGCAGTGATCACGTCCGGCGGCACGACGACGCCGGGCGTCGGGCCCGTGCGCCATTCTTCGAACACCGAAATGCCTTCGCTCAGCCAGCGCGGCACGCGATGGTCGGTCGCTTCCAGCGTGAAGACGTGCGCCAGCTCGTGCCACAGCGTGCTGCCCCAGTGAAAGTCGCCGCTCGCGCGGCCCGACGGGCTGTCCATCGCGACCACGTAACCGAAGGTCACGCCGAGCAGACCGATGCCCGGCAACGCCGCGACGCGTACGGCGAAGTCGTCATGGTCGGGATAGAGCTCGATGGTCACCGGCTCCTGCAGCTTGAAGCCATAGCGGCGTGTGAACGTCGCGATACCCTGCTGCATGAGATCGATCGCGTACGGCTCCAGCACAGAGGATTCACTGCGATGCAGCCGCAGCCGTACGACATATGACTCGCCAGCGACCGCGACAGGCGTCGATGACACATCGAACTGATCGATGCGATCGAGCAGGCGCAGCGAGTTCACCGTCGTCGGGCTGTACGGGTCGCCTGAGTACGCTGCTTTGAGCTGTTCGCGCGCTTCGTCGATCTGTCCGAGCCGCAGCAGATTCGAGCCGAGCTCGGCACGCGCAGACCACAAATCCGGCTGCACCTCGACGGCGCGCCGCAGAAGCGTGGTCGCCTCACGATAGCGGCGACGCATGATCTCGAAGTGCGCGAGCTGCTCGTACACCGCGCCATAGCGCGGGTTGTAGTCGAGCGCGCGCTTGATCCACGGCGCGGGATCGCGATCGCGCGTGATCTCCGCCGCCGCTCGCATCGCGAAGATCTCCAGCGGCGGCAGCTTCTGCTTGCCAGCGAGATCGCCAGCCCGCTCCAGCGCCTTTTGCGCGGCGTCGACCTGTCCCGACTCGAGTGCGAGCTGCGCGCTCAGCAGATGGGCTTCGACCAGATCCTCGTGATCGCGCAGCACTTCTTCGAGCAGCGGTCCGGCCTCACCGTCGAAGCGCTCGGCGAGCACGCGCGCCAGGCCGAGCTTGGCGTGCGGATCGCTCGGGAAGATCTTCAGCGCTTCACGGAACAGCTCTGCTGCATCGTTGTACTGATGCGTCTGCAGGAACAAGCGCGCCCACCGAATTCGCGGCTGCACGGCCCGCGCGTTGCCCTGCGTAAAATCGCGGAAGGTTTCGTTCGCGCGTTGCAGGTCGCCCATCGCCCATAGGGCTTCGGCCTGCGTGATCGCATTCGGCGCGTTGACGAGCTGCGAATAACAGGTGCGCGCCTGCTCCACGCGGCCATGATGCTGATGCTCATCGCACGCGCGCAGCTCGGGAGCGCGCCGCGGGTCGTAGTCGATCGGCTGCGCAAGCGCGGAACCCGCCACGAACGCGGCGAACAAGATGAAGATTTTCGAGAAGCGTCGCGTCATTGCACCGTCCGCTTCGCATCGATCTGCTTCTGCAGCATCGCGAGCCTGACGAGCACGCCTTCGAGCTCGTCGTAGTACTGGTCCTGGTTCAAAGCGGCCTTGCGTCCTTTGACGCCGTCGAGATCGAGCTCGATCTGCCCGCGCTGGGCGAGCAGTGCAGCAACTTCAGGATCCGAGCTGGACAGCGCGCTCGATCCGATCCGCGCAACTGCAAAGGTGGCAGTGTTGTCGCCCGCGATACGCGCGTGCTCCGTCGCCAGCGCGACTTCCGTCTTGTACGACGCCGCGACCTGACGGTTCGCGTAGTCGAAGGCTTCGGCCGCAGTCACGACTTCGTCTTTGTTCACGTCGGCCGCATCGCTGCTGACCGCTTGCGACCAGAACTGTGCGAATCGCGTCGCCGTGCGCTCGCCGCCACTCTTGGTCGCGGTGATGATGACGCGTTCCGGGCGCTGCCACTGCTCGACCGTCGCACCGCTCGAGCTGGTCGCGTTCACGATCAGCTGCTGCTTCGCCGGCAACTTCTCGAACAGCTGCCCGAGGTCGGAGCCGGTGATGTCGGCGCCCGGAACGTTGAAGCGATATTCCTCGCCGTCGTACGAGCCGTGCCCGATCAGCACCACGGTTGCGCTGTCGGTCGCTTTCATCTTCGCCGCGAACTCCTGAAACTCACGCCGCACGGAATCGCGACGCGCCTGCTCGCCGGTCAAGCACGACGACCTGACCCTGCTCGGTCACCGCCTTCTTTGCCGCTTCGGCAATGGCAGCCGCCTGCTCGCGAAATCGCTGTTCATACTCGGGTTCGCCGCCCAGCCCGGCAACGATGAAAGTGAAAGAGGCAGCGCTGGCGAGAGCGGGTAGCGCGAGCAACGTGGCGGCCAGGAAAAAGGTCTTCACAACCTTCCCCAACGCAGCCGTAACAGCCACTCCGACACTTTCAAAAGCAGCAGCAGAAGAAACACGATCGGCAGGTTCCACAGATCCAGCGTCTGGCGTTCGACTACACCGGCCTTGGAATACGGGATCGCGGCGGCGAGGCCGTCCAGCTCGTCGAGCGGCCAGTAACGGCCGCCGGTCATCGCCGCGAGACGCTCCAGGACCGGCCGATGCTGATGCGTCGCGAAGTGCTCGGCCACACCGTCGTTGCGCAACACGTGCGTGATCGCATTGCCGACTTCGCGGCCGCCCGCCTGCGCCGTCATTTCTATGCGGTACAGCCCGGCGGTAGCGGCATCGATGCCCGCCACGTATCGACCGTCACCCTGACCTGATGGCTGCATGGACTGCACGAACGCCGGCTCGGCCTGCGGGGCTATCCGAAGTTCGACGCTCGCGTCGTTGATGGGTTCAAAGCGTTCGTTGCGCAGCTCCGCGACCAGGCGCACGTTACGCTCGTCGTCGTACGCGAGCCTTTCGGGCTGGATCGAGGCGCGCGGCGGCGCCTTCGCAGAAATAGCGTGCAGCAGCTGTCGCCAGAAGACTTCATGGCTTTCGTCCTCCGGCGGCAGGTGCATCTGCCACCGCAGCGTGCTCGCCGTCGCAAGCACGAAAGTTGCCCCGCGGCCGTAGTGCTGCCAGACCAGCAGCGGCGTGCGCGAGCGGTCGGCGGCGCCTTCCATGAGCACGATCGCGCCCGGCTTGAGCCGACCCAGGGTCTGGTAGTCCGCGAGCTGCGGCATGTTCTTCCAGCGGTCCGCATTGCGCTTCTGGTCGGGATCGAAGCGCAAGATCGGCGACTGCATGCCATAGAGAGTCGGCTGCGCGCGAATTGGACGCTGAACGAGGGCCGTAACCTGTCGCGCGGCGAGCTGCGCCGGCAGTGTTTGCGCGAGCGCCGCGTTCTGCCAGCCACCGGCAGCGAGTCCGTGGCGACCTGCGAGCATCAGCACGGAACCGCCGCGCTGATCGACGAACTCCTTCAGCAATCGATGCTGCTCGGGCCGCAGGGCCGCGGCTTCGTAGCTACCGATCACCACGGCGTCGTAAGCGAACAGCTCCGCGGCGCTGACCGGAAATCCCTCGACGAGCTCCGCAGCCGAGTCGACACCCTGGCGGTAATACTTGTTCGGCGTGGTGCGCACCACACTCGCTACACGCAACGCGCGATCGCGTTCCGCCGCCCGTCGCACGAACTTGTATTCCCATCGCGGCTCGCCTTCCACGTACAGAATGCTGCGCCGAGTCGCTGGTACGTCGACGACGCGCGTGCGCGAGTTGTTGATGACATTGCGCTCGCCGTCGAGCTGATCGAGCACGAAACGCAGCTCGTGCGTGCCCGGCTCGCCCGCGGGAAGATCGATCGTCAGGCTCGTCGCAGTGCTATCGCGCGATAGTTGGATGTCGCGCGCGGCAACCAGCGCCTCGCGATCGTAGACGCGCAGCCGCGTGGCAGTGGCGCCTTCGTGACGAATCCCGACTTGCGCAGTCACCGTCGACCCGACCGGCGCGCTCGTCGCCACATCGAGCCGCTCGAGCTCCAGATCACCGGTGACCTGCTCGGGCCCGACGCCGACCGTGTGAATCGGCACGCCGTAAGAGGCGATCTCCGTCAGGCGTTCCTCGCTGAGCGAGCCGCCGTTCTCGGCACCATCGCTGAACAGCACGACGCCGGCGAGCGGAATGCTGCCGGCGCTCTGCAGGACCTGGACGAGCGAATCGCCGATGCGTGTCTGCGGTCCCGGCGCCGGAATAGCGTCCAGCGAATCCAATGGGGTCGTGGTCTGCGCGAAGCTGAACAGCCGCACTTCGAAGGTATCTTCGAGCTTGGCGAGCGTCCCATTCTGTAAAGCCGCCGCGACTTCCTGCAGCCGCGAACGCTCCGCCTCGCCGTAAGCCATGCTGGCCGAGCCGTCGATGGCGACCGCGAGCACGTTCTCGCGATCCCGCACGCGCTCGACGTTCAGGACCGGCCGCCAGAGCAGAGTCAGAACCGCTGCCGCGAGCAGGCTCTGCAGAATCCCGACCGGCACCAATAACTTCCAGCCGAGCTGCCGCCGCAGCCATAAGGTCGCTCCAATCACGACGACGGCGACTGCGATGGATACGGCGAGCAGCCACAACGGCCAGGCGCTCGCAAACGCGAACACGCCGGTTCGATAGGCCCAGAGCGGATGGGTGAAGAGGAGCTCGAACATGGCGGTGGACTGCTATCCAGTAATAGAGAAGGGATGGCCCGAGCGCAAGCGCAGAAAGTGCAAAGAAAGGCTCCGCTCGCGGGACGGAACCCTGGCGGCGCCCACGCGTACTGAAGTGTCGGATAGACAGCGTAAGAGGTTGAATCTCAATGGCCGGCAGCAGCGGTTCCCTGCACGAGAACGAGTCAGTCCTCAAGCCCGAGACCATCGATCGCCACCGCGCCGTCGTCTCGATCATGGAAGAGCTCGAGGCGGTCGACTGGTACGACCAGCGTATTGACGCCGCGACCGATCAGCAGCTCAAGGAAGTCCTCGCGCACAACCGCGACGAGGAGAAGGAGCACGCGGCCATGATGCTGGAGTGGCTGCGCCGCCACGACCCGAAGCTGGATGAGCACCTTCGGACTTATCTGTTCACGAAAAAGCCGCTGTTGCAGATCGAAGAGGAAGCAGAGGGCGAGGACGAGCAAGACGCTGGCCACGAGTCGTCGTCCGGCGACGGGAGCCTCGGCATCGGGAGCCTGCGGAAATGAACGACCTGCTGCGCGAACAGGCACCGATTTCGGCGCAGGCCTGGGCCGAGATCGACGCCGAAGCGAAGCGCACGCTCAAGACGCTGCTCGCCGCGCGCAGATTGGTCGACTTCGAAGGTCCGCTCGGCTGGACCGCGTCGGCGGTGCCGACCGGACGAGCTGAGAAGTTATCGCCTCCGCTACAGGAAGGCGCCGTCACCCGACTGCGCGGCGTGCTGCCGCTGACTGAGCTGCGCGTGCCGTTCGAGATCTCGCGCGATGAGCTGGAAGCGATCGGTCGCGGTGCACGCGACGCTGATCTCGATCCGGTGCGTAACGCCGCGCGCGCGGCAGGCATCGCAGAGGATCGCGCGATTTTCCGCGGCTATGAGCCTGCCGGCATCGTCGGCATCTTCGGAGCGTCGGCGGCGCAGAGCCTGTCGATTCCGGCGGACTACGAAGACTATCCCGACGTTGTCGCGGAAGCGACGCATCGTCTGCGCAGCGAAGGCGTCAATGGGCCGTATGGCATCGCGCTCGGGCCGCGCTGTTACACCGGACTTACTCGCAGCACGACGCGCGGTTATCCCATCATCAATCACGTGCGCCAGTTGCTCGATGGTCCGATCGTCTGGGCGCCGGCGGCGGACGGCGCAGTCGTGATGAGCTTGCGCGGCGGCGACTTCGAGTTGACGGTCGGGCAGGATTTTTCCGTCGGCTATCTCGATCACACGAGCACGTCGGTGCTGCTGTATCTGCAAGAGACGTTCACGTTCCGCGTGCTGACGCCGCAAGCGTCGGTTCCTCTTACATACCCGGCGGCGGAAGGAAAGGTGTCGGGCTAAAGCCCGACCTACAGGATCTTCGTAGGTGGCTCAGCTCGATTTTTTCGACTGTTTATTAAGGTAAGTCTGCCACTTTCATTGCTGCATTGCCGTCACACTGATGCAGGAGGAAAGACTTTGAGCGCACGGGAATTCGATCGTCGCAGCGGCAGCGAGCGCCGGAACACGACACTCGCCGCCTATTGGCACGGAGCACGCAATCCACGCCGGCGTGGCGGTCGTCGCGAAGCCGATCTGCGCTATGCGGTTGTCGACTGGCATTCGGCGCGGCTGCTCATTCCCGTGTTCACGATTCTCGGCCTGTGCGTGCTCGACGGCATGCTGACCGTGATGCTCATGCGACAGGGCGCCTACGAATTGAATCCGGTCATGGCGCTGTTTCTGCCGCACAACCTGCTGGGGTTTGCCTTGGTGAAGCTGGCGCTGACGGGCGCCGGGCTGTGCATACTGGTCGCGTGCAGCCGGATGCAGTTATTCCGCAAGATCCCCGGCGAGTTGATCGTCTATGCCGTGCTCGGCATCTACATGTGCCTGGTTGCGTACGAGCTGCGCATGCTGGAGCTCGTGATGATGCACTGGCCCTCAACCTGAGCGTTGCGCCAGATTCGCAGTGCCGTAGCCGCCGGCATACAGCCGCAGCGCGAAGTAAGTCCAAGCAGAGAGCGTGCCGCTGACGACAGCGGTTACGAAGTGGGTGTGATCGAGCAAGCCGGCCGCGAGCGTGACGCATCCGAGCATCGACAAGGTGGCCTGGCCGAGTCGCAATTCCCAACGATCGACGTAGTGCGTGAGCGGCGACGCATAGCGCGCAATGCGCGTGCGATGCGGATCGAAACCGAACACTCCCGACAGCGCGATGTAGCTCGCGACCCCGACCATGCTCCAGAAAGCCACGCGCCACTGTTCGAGGGCATGACCCGAGAGCGCGCTGTAAACACAGGCGGCGAGGAAGAACACAGTGCAGGCGATCAGGGCGTGCAGCTTACGCGTGTGCATGGTCGGAAATTCTGGTTGAAGTGGGCGCCAGGGGGCATCAAAGCGCAGCGACTCTGCCAGTTCTGTGACGCAACTCCAAGATCCAGTCACTGGACGACGCCAGTCGGCGACAGCTGCCGGTCGCCCACCGATTTCACCTACAAGAGTCGGCTGCAGCACGACCGCCGGTGATGGCGGGCGTCGCAGCAAAGTGAGAGGATCACCGACTTCATGAGATTCCTTCAGCGATGGCTGGTCGCTCTCGGCGTAGCGGCCATGCTGCCGACCGTCGTATTCGCGGCCGTCGGCGTGTACTACCTGCTGCGCCTGGAGGGCGAGCGGGTGGCGAGCGCTACCATCGAACAAAGCCGGGTGGTGATGACGCTGGCCGACACCCAGCTGCAACGTCACCTCGCTGCGCTGGACGTGCTCTCCAGCTCCATCTACTTCGAAAACCGCAACTGGGCCGAATTCTACTGGCGTGTGCAGCGGCTGCTCGCGGCCAATCCGCTGTGGGAAACAATCGTGCTGATCGATGCCCAGCAGCGCGAAACGATTTTCGATCTGCGCCAGCCGTTCGGCGAACGCATGCCGGTGGCAGCCGTGCACGAACGCGATCTGCGGCGCGTGATCAGCGCGGGGAAGCAGATCGTCGGCGACATCGAGAGTCACGAGCGTCCGGTCGTGTGGCTCTACGTGCCGGTGAGGAATGGCGGCAAAGTCACCCACGTCATCGGCGCCAGTCTCAAAACGCGCACCTTCCAGGATTTGCTGATGGCGTACGCCGATGGCACCGCGGCCATCGTCGACGCTGATGGAGATTTCGTCGCGAGAACGCTCGACTACGCCGAGCGCGTCGGCACGCCGGCTACGCAGTTCGTGCGCGATGCGATCCGCAGCAGTAAAGGCGGCATCTACAGCGGCACGACCTACGAAGGCCTGAAGAACTACACCGCGTATGACGTATCGACATTCTCCGGTTGGTCGACTCACCTTGCGCTCGCCACGGCCAGCATCGATACGCCGACGCGTTGGTCATTCGTCGCAGCGGGCATCGCCGCGCTCGGCGCACTGGGGCTCGGCGGATTTCTCGTCGTGCTCGTGCTGCGGGACATGGCCGAGCGGCGACGCGCCGAGGAGATGCTGCGTCAGTCGCAGAAGATGGAAGCGATCGGTCAGCTCACCGGCGGCATCGCGCACGACTTCAACAATCTGCTGACGGCCGTGATCGGCAACCTCGACATGATCCGCACGCGCGCGGGCAACGACCGGCTGCAACGCATGGCGGACAACGCGCTCGAAGCGGCGCGCCGAGGCGCGAAACTCGCGTCGCAGTTGCTGGCGTTCTCGCGCAGTCAGCGCATGGATGTCGGTCCGGTCGATCTCGCGCAGCTGCTCAATGGCATGAGCGGTTTGTTGGCGCAGTCGGTCGGCCCGTCGGTGCGTGTCGACGTGAGCATCGAAGAGGATGCGCGGTTCGTCGTCAGCGATGCGAATCAGCTCGAGCTCGCGTTGCTGAACCTCGCCGTGAATGCGCGCGACGCGATGCCGGAGGGTGGGACGCTCACGATCAAGGCGCAGCAGGTTGACGATCCTGAGCGGCATCTGCCGTCCGTCGAGCTGGCTGTCGTCGATACGGGCGTGGGTATGACGGAGGAGGTTCGCGCGCGCGCGATCGAGCCGTTCTATACGACGAAGCCGACCGGTCAGGGGACTGGTCTGGGCCTGTCGCAGGTGTACGCGGTCGTGCGGGAATCCGGCGGCACGCTGGCGATCGACAGCGAAGCCGGGACGAGGCACGACCGTGCGCATGATCCTCCCTGCTGGGGCGCCGCCTGTCGTGCGGCCGGAGAGCAATGCGCCGCCGACGACGACGCCATCGGGCGCACGCTCACGAGAGCAGACTCGAGTGCTCATCGTCGACGATGACAAGCTCGTGCGGCGGTTCATATCGGATTGCCTCCGCAGTCTCCAGTACCACGTGACGGAAGCCGAGAACGGCGCGCAGGGACTGGCGACCCTGGAGCGCGAGCGCTTCGACCTGTTGGTGGTCGATTTCGCCATGCCCGGCATGAACGGCGCGGAGGTCGCGCGTGCGGCCCAGGAACGTCAGCCTGGCATCAAAGTACTGATGGTTTCCGGCTATGCCGACAGCGCAGCGGTCGAAGCGGCGCTCGGCACCGCGCGCCTGCTTCGCAAACCTTTCGATCTCGCCGAGCTCGGCGCTGCAGTGGCGGAGACGGTGGCGATGTAAGATGAGTCATGCCCTACACGACTCACGAATCGGCCGAGCACATCGTTCTCGAGCCGGCTACGACGGCTGACGCCGCGGTTATCTGGCTGCACGGTCTCGGCGCCGACGGGTACGACTTCGTGCCGATCGTCGAACGAGCTGCGCCTGCCGCCGTCGATGGCGGTGCGCTTCATATTTCCGCATGCTCGGCCGCGGCCGGTGACGATCAACAACGGCTTCGTGATGCGCGCGTGGTACGACATCACGGGGATGGGGCCCGACCGCAAGGAAGACGACGCCGGTATTCGCGAGTCGGCGACCGTCGTCAATGGATATGTCCAGCAAGAGAACGCGCGCGGTGTCGAGAGCAAGCGCATCGTGATCGCGGGGTTCTCGCAAGGCGGTGCGATCGCTTTGCAGGCGGCGTTGCGTTATCCGGAGCGCCTCGGCGGCGTGATGGCGCTGTCCACTTATCTCCCGCTGCGCGACTCGGTGGCCACTGAAGTGTCGCAGGCGAATCGCGATGTGCCGATCCTGATGTGTCACGGGCTGCGCGACGGGATGGTGCCCGCGAGCGCTCGGCAAGGCGTCGCGCGACCTGCTGGTGAGCCTGGGCTATCAAGTGGAGTGGCAGAGCTACCCGATGGAGCACTCGGTCTGCATGGAAGAAGTGCTCGATATTTCGAAGTGGCTGCAAGCCCGCCTGGCGCGGAACCCGTAGCGGAACCTTTGAGCGACAGGCTGCGTAGCCCAGCTGTCACTTCCACCGGAATCACGCAATGAACATCAACATGAGCATCGGACCCCTGATCGCACTGGTCGCCGGCATCCTGATCCTGATCGTGCCGCGGCTGCTGAACTACATCGTCGCGATCTACCTGATCATCATCGGGCTGCTCGGCTTGTTCGGGCCGCTGAGGCTTTGACGCGACACGCGCGCCGACACCATGACGATGCTCGGCGCCGCCATCGTCATGGCCTCGACCGTCTACATCGCGCTGCGCGAAGCGCGGCTCGGCAAGCCGAGCCGCTCGCAGCCCGCGTCCGACTCAGCTCTTCCTCGCCACTCTGATTCGCGGCTCCGCCGCGTGCAGTGCCGTCAACTTCGGCTCATTCACTCGCTCCACTGCCCGCGAAAGCGCCGCTTCGGAGCACGCGTTCTTGATTCGCTGCAGACGCAGGTCGCGTGTGTCATACGTGTAGCAGACTTTGCTCTGACGCGTTCTTGAGGCGCGAATACAGGCGCTCTACGTCCGTCGAATGCGACAGATCGAGATCGCGGTACTTGACCACGATGCTGACCTGTCCGTCGTCCCTTGCAGTAGCAATGTCCGCGATCAGCGAAGCTGCGCCGATGGCAAGCGCCATAGCGACTACGCGTGAAGGGGCCAATCGCGATTGATGCATCAACATGTCGTGTCTCCTCAACTTGAACTGCGAAAGCTCATGCGTACATGACCGAGATACCGCTGCAGAAAAAATAGTTGCAGCGGACAGCAGTGTTGGAACACGACACGCGCGCTGTGCTCCGTCGCTTCATCGCGCGAAACAAACGGCTCGACGTTCTCGCAACCCTCGCGCATCGATGTGTCCGCGGACACATGTCGCAGGGAAAGCCGGGCCAGCACATAACGCAAACCCTGCGACGAAGCGTGCCGGGGGCGCGACGAATTGTTGTACGTTGCAGCCACCCTTGCTTAGAGTGCGGGGTATGACGCTCATGCAACTCAAAGAGAACAGGAACCTGACGTTCTGGACGCTGCACGCGATGGGCTGGAGCGCCTATGCGATGTCGCAGTACCTGGGCGCACTGCTGTACGGCAAGGGCATCGGATATCAGAAGGTCATCCTCGTCGCGACGCTCAGCGGCTTCGTCGTCAGTTCGTGGTTGCGATACGCATCTCGCTGGCTGTGGAACAAGCCGCCCCAGCTGATGGTGCCGATGGCGCTGCTGTGTGCGTATGTCACCGCGCTGAGCTGGCGCATCCCGGTGAACTGGGCCTACCGCACGATGTTTCCGGACGAGCGGATGCACTTCACGCACTGGATGGACTACTTCAGCGGCACGATGAGCTCCACATATCTAATGGTGTGCTGGATGGGCTTGTACTTCGGCTTTCATTATTACGAGTCGATGCAGGCGCAGCGCGAAGCGGCGCTGCGTTCCTCGGCGCTGGCGCAGGAAGCGCAGCTCAAGATGCTGCGGTACCAGCTCAACCCGCATTTTCTTTTCAATACGCTCAACGCGATCTCGACGCTGATTCTCGACAATCGCAACACCGTTGCGAACTCCGCGGTGACCGGGCTGTCAGAGTTCCTGCGCTACACGCTCGACCAGGATCCGATGAAGAAGGTGACCGTGGCGCAGGAGGTCGACGCGCTGAACCTGTACCTCGAGATCGAGAAGCTGCGCTTCGGTAGTCGGCTGACGATCGAGTTCTCGATCGATGCGAACGCGAGCCAGATGCTGATGCCGAGCCTGCTGCTGCAGCCGCTGATCGAGAATGCGATCAAGTACGCAGTGTCGCCGAGAGAGCAAGGAGGGAAGATTCGGATCGGCGGGCATGTCACAGGTGGCATGTTGCAGCTCGAGGTGTCGGACGACGGGCCGGGTATGGTCAATGCGCCGCGACTGACGAACGGCCGCGGTGTGGGCATCCGCAATACGTGCGAGCGGCTGCAGGTGCTATATGGCGAGCGCGGTGTAGTGCAGGCTCACAATACCGAGCCGGGTTTGCGCGTGGCGCTGTCGTTTCCGGCGGAGAGCGCTGCGCAGCTGGCCGCGTGAACGAGTCGAAGTCGAACGGGGATAGCATGAGTGACAGGCCGATCCGGGCGATCATCGTCGATGACGAAGAACTCGCAAGACGCGGCATCGAGATCCGACTTACGGCGCATACCGACGTCGAGATAGTCGGGCACTGCGCGAACGGGCGCGAAGCGATCGAAGCCGTCGCGCGCGAGAAGCCGGATTTAATGTTCTTGGATATTCAGATGCCGGGCATGTCGGGGTTCGACGTGCTCGCTCGGCTGCCGCATGACGCGTTGCCGATGATTGTGTTCGTGACTGCGTTCGATCGGTTTGCGCTGGATGCGTTCGAGGCGCAGGCGTTGGATTACTTGTTGAAGCCGATCAATGACACAAGGTTCACGCAGGCGCTGGAGAGGGTGCGGAGTTTTTGGAGGCAGAAGTCGGCGATTGCGCAGCGGGATAAGTTGATGGAGTTGATTGCGCAGACGAAAGGCACGGGGGCGCTGGATGAGGAAGAGCTGAGGCAGCAGCTCGCTGCGGCGGTCGGGCCGGAGTATCCGGAGGTGTTGCCGATTCGGGATGACAACGGGACGGTGAGGTTAGATGTGTCGCGGATCGATTGGGTCGACGCGGCCGGCGATTACATGTGCGTGCATGCGGATGGGAAGACGTATGTGCTGAGGGAGACGATGAAGTCGCTGGAGGCGATATTGGATCCGAAGATTTTTCAGCGGGTGCATCGGTCGACGATTGTGAATATTCAGAGGG
>CAWISC010000013.1:0-358721 GCA_963838635.1 uncultured Gammaproteobacteria bacterium
TTTTTTAGACAGGATGAACAGGGCGGTCTCAAAGGGTCAGTGCAACACCCATCCTAAGATAGTTGGAGTGGAGGTGTTGCAAGATGAGCAAGCGAGAACGATTGCTGTTGAGCGCAGCCGAACGCGCGGCGCTATGGAAGCAATGGCGAGCAGGGGACTCGGTCGACAAGATCGCGCGCGGACTGGGACGCTATCGCTCTAACGTTTACTACGTACTAGAACGTGCCGGTGGCTACACGCCCACTGCCCGGCATCGAGCACGGCAACAACTGACGCTGGCCGAGCGGGAAGAGATTTCCCGCGGGGTGCGTGCCGAGCGCTCGCTGCGCGCCATCGCTGCCGGCCTGGGCCGAGCGACATCGGTGAGTCGGGAGATTCGGCGCAACGGAGGTTCTCGATACTACCGCGCGGCGCGTGCCGAGTCAGCCGCCTGGGATCGCGGACAGCGGCCCAAGCGCTGCCTGTTGGAGCGCAACGCCCGGCTGCGTCACTGTGTGGCCCGTGGTCTGCAGCAGCAGTGGTCACCCGAGCAGATCGCGCGACGACTTGAATGGCAGTACCCCAACGACCACAGTATGCGGGTGTCGCACGAGACCATCTATCGAAGCCTGTTCGTGCAGACCCGCGGAGCACTGAAACGAGAGTTGTTGCAGCACTTGCGCAGGGGTCGGCTGTTTCGCCGCTCGCGGCATGCCAGCCCGAAGCAGCAGTCACGGGCGCGCATCATCGATGCGGTCTCGATCAGTCAGCGACCCGCGCACGTCGAGGATCGGGCCGTGCCCGGCCATTGGGAAGGCGATCTGATCCTGGGGCGCAACAACTCCTACCTCGCAACCTTGGTGGAGCGGCAATCGCGCTTTGTGATGCTAGCGAAGGTGCCGAGCAAGGAAACTCGCATCGTGGTCAAGGCGCTCAGCCGCAAGATGCTCAAGCTACCCGCCGAGTTACGTCGCTCACTGACCTGGGATCGTGGTCTAGAGATGGCTCATCACAAGCAGTTCACCATCGCCACCGATGTGAAAGTCTACTTCTGCGACCCGCACAGTCCGTGGCAACGCGGCTCGAACGAAAACACCAATGGATTGCTGCGCCAATACTTCCCCAAGGGCTCGGATCTATCGGTGCACTCCCAGACGCATCTGAATGCGATCGCCAAGCGTCTCAACCAACGACCACGCGAGACCTTGAACTTTCGCACCCCAGCGGAGAAGCTTTCAGAAACCGTTGCACTGAGCAGTTGAGACCGCCCAGGATTAACAGGATGTCAGACTCAGAGAAACCTTTTCATCCTGTCCATCCTGTTCATCCTGTCTAGTCTCTTTTCCCCTCCCGATAGCGCTCGAACTCCGGCGTCGACTGCGAGCGCCAGCCTTCTCCATCGCGCTCGATGAACAGCGCCGGTATGTGCTCGCTCGTGGCGAGCGCCAACCCGTCGCGCGGCACCCAGCACGTTGAGCGCAGTCGCCCAGCCATCCGCCAACGCAGTCGACCCCGCGACGACGACGACAGAACCCGGTGCGCGATCGAGAGGCCGCGCGGTGCGCGGGTCGATGGTGTGCGAGTAACGGCGACCATCGCGCTCGTAGTAATCGCGATATTCGCCGGACGTCGAGACCGACGCATCATCGAGCCGCACTCCAGCGTACGGCGTGCGCTGCGTATCCACTGGATGCTCGATTGCGATGTGCCACGGCTCGCCGCGCGCATTGCGGCCGCGTGCGCGAATTTCACCGCCGATGTCGATCATGAAGTTCTCGACGCGCAGCGCCAGCAATCGATCGGCCAACACGTCGACCGCGAAGCCGGGCGCGATGCCATTGAGATCGATCGCAAGCTCCGCGACATCCTTGCGCAGCGCCGGCGGATCGGAACGCGCGTGGAGCTTGCGAAAACCGACCGACGCGGCGGTCCGCGCAATCTGCTCCGCGCCCGGCAACTCCTGCGGCCGGCCGCCCGGACCGAAGCCCCAGGCGGCGACGAGCGGCGCGACGGTTATGTCGAATGCGCCGCCGGATTTCTCGCTGATATGCAACGCCGCCTCCACGATCGCCGCCAGTTCGGCAGATACCTCGTGCCACTGCGTGGAAGTACTGGCGTTGAAGCGCGTGACTTCGGAGTCAGCGCGATAGCCCGACATCGAACGGTCGATCTGCGCGAGGCTCTCGTCGATCGTTTCGCGTAACCGCGCGCCGTCGACCGACGCAGGCGGAGCGACGACTTTGACGGTGTACGTCGTGCCCATCGTCGGGCCCGACAGCACCAGCTCTTCCCGCGCGCGCCCGCACGCCGCCGCCAGCAGTGCGCAGCAAAGTACGAGTATTTTCGGGAGGGCGGACAGCATGGACGGCTCGTCCGCCCATTCTGGACGAACCTGTCAGCGCTTCAACGGTGAGGGCTGCGGCCGTTCGCAATCGTCGCTTAGTTTGTCAGGCAGCCCGGAGACACCCGGCGGCCCTTTTGCGACATGCTCGCAAGCAGGGACGGGCAACTCGCGCGGCGCCTCGGCCGGCGGCGCTTCGTTGTTCGCCGAACGATTGAGCAGGACCGCAACGAGAAAGCTCGCTGCAATCAAGCCACCGCCGACGATTACGCCCCGGTCCATTTCTACGTTCATTCCTAACGCCTAGTGCCACTGTTGCACCGGCGCCTGTTGGCCGGAGAGGGCGCCAGAATAGAGAAGGCCGGCCGGGCCGTGACGTGTCCTTTGGTGCAGGGTGCGGCCATTGCGCGACAGCCGCCCGCAATCCGGGCCGGTCGACCTGCCGCCGCGGGGCGGCTAAGCTTGACCCATGGAACGAACCCCTACCCACGGCTGGCGGCGCGTTGCGACCCTTGTCGGAATTTTTGTCATTTGCGCGGGCACAGCCTCGTCGAACCGTTCCTGCAGTTTCGGCAGCTCCGGCGACAGCGGCGACGGCGGCGACGATCCGACCTTCGTCACGACGCTGCAGCTGCAGGACAGCGAAGGCAACGTGACGAGCAGTTTTCAGCGCGGCGAGTCGATCCAGATGATCCTCACCGTGCGCAACCGTCGGGACACGACCGAGACGATCGAGTTCACCGACTCGCGCCAGTCCGATTTCCTGGTCGTGCGCGAAAACAGCTCGGGCATCGTGTGGCAGCTATCCGAGGAAAGTGCGGCGCCCTCGCCGGGTCCGACGACGCTGGAGTTGGGGCCGGGCGAGACCGAGACGATTACGATCAGTTGGGACCAGACGGAGTCGGACAGCGGCGAGCGGGTGCGCGTCGGCACCTACGAGGCGCGCGGCGTCATAGTGTTCGACGGCTTCGACAACAGTCCGCTGCGCTCCAGCCAGCTGGGATCTCCTCTCGAACGGTTCACGATCAACTGACCGGTCGATGGCGCCGCCGCTGCATCACGAGCACATCGTAAGAATCAACGATCCGGCGAACGTCGCCGGCGCCTGGCTGACGCGCGAACAGCTCTGGGCGGGCCTGCATCACACCGTGGTGGCCCCGCAGTTGCTCGACGACACGATCGATTCCGCCGCCATCGAAGAAATCGCGCCCGGCCGGCTGCGCCGCGTAATCCGTCGCGGCCGCGGCGCGATGAGCGACGAGGTCGAGCTGGTCCCGAACGAATCGCTCCGCATCCGCGCCGACGCCGGCGGCGCATTCGCCGGCAGCACTCTGACGATCCGCATCGAAGAGCCCGCGCCGGAAATGCTGTTCGTGCGCTTCACGTACGACGTGTGCGGACTCGAAGACACGCGCGACGAGCATGAAGACAACGCGCGCTGTTCCGCCTATCACTCCCTGGACATCGAGCGCATCCGCGAGGTGCGCCGCTTCGTCGGTCAGCCTCTGGCCTGACGGTTCTGGATTCCTCAGGCGTGCGCTGTGCGCGATGGGCGCGTGGGTCGCACGGAAAGTCGCAGGTTGAATGCCGCGAGAATTGCGGCGAGCGTGTCGAGACGCGGATTGCCACGCTCGGAAAGCGTCCGATAGAGCGTCTCGCGGCTGAGTCCCGTCTTCTGCGCCAGCACGCTCATTCCGCCGACTGCATCCGCCACCGTGCGCAACGCTATCGGTACAGCGCGCGGGTCGCCGTCCGAGAGCATTTCCTCGATGTACGCTGCAATGTCAGCGTTGCTGCGCAGATAAGCGGCCGCTCGAAACGGTACGCTAGGTGCGCGTTTTGTAGTCTTTCCAGTAGGCATGAGCCCGCTCGATGTCTCTCTGTTGCGTACCCTCATCGCCGACACACAAAAGCAGGATGATGGTCGCGCCATCCTGAGCGCAATAGACGCGGTATCCCGGACCCGCGTCGATCCTCAGCTCGTACACGCCGCTCCCGATACTCTTCCGCTCGCCAAAGTGCCCAACGCCCAGTCGATCGAGACGCGCAACGATACGCCCGCGCACGGTGGTGTCACCTAAGCGGTCGAGCCATTCATCAATCGGCTTCCTGCCATCGACAGTCTGATACTGCCGAACTTCCACTGTTTCCTCAGTGTAGCCTAACGGCTACTAGGTTGCCAGCGCCACTTCACGGCTACTGAGGCTACCTCAGGCCACGCGCAACACCGTGACCGGAAACTCGGCGAATACGATGGAAACTCTTAGTGCGCGATCGGCCTGCTCGTCTTCGATTGCAAGCTCGCGGCCGGTGAACACATCAGTCATCCGCGCAACGATCCCGACGCCGCCGCCGAGGAGGATTCTCGTGTCGGCCCAGACTGCCTCCCCGACCGGCAACTCGCTCACACCATCCATCAGCTTCGCACTCCATCGCGGCACGATCACGATGCAGCTGCGGCCTTCGTACGTGCGGGCGAAAGCGAAGACGTGTTCCTTGCGCGCGCCGTCGACTTGCAGCGCGTGATATTCGCCGCGCGCGAAGAGCTCGGGATCGTCACGCCGAAGTTGCAGCAGCTTGCGAATCACGAAGAGCTTGCTGGCTGCGCCCTCCTGTTCCCAAAGCAGCCCGCGCGGCGATCCCTGCAAACGCTCGGTCACGTCCAGATATCCCGCGGCCGCAGCGTAGTCGACGCGCCGACGGTTGTCCGGATCGACGAGCGTCAGCGCGGTCAGCTCGGTACCTTGGTAGAAATCGGGCACGCCTGGCGATGCAATCTTGAGCACGGTCAACACCAGCGAGTTGATGCGACCGAAGAACGCCACGCTTTCGGCGAGCGTGCGGAAGTCCTTCAGGAAGGCGCTGCGCTCCGGATCGGCGAGCAGCTCCGCGATGAAATCGCCGAGCGCTTTCTCGTATTCCGCGTTCGGCGAGATCCACGACGTCGAGCGCTTGGCTTCGCGCGCGGCCTTGACCGCGTAGGCTTGCAATCGCTCGGTGAGGCTCGCGGGATCTTCCGTCGGTGACCACACGCCGGTCAGCGTTTGATAGAGCAGGTACTCGTCCTCGCGGTCCGGCGCGGGGTCGTCGCCGATCTGCCGGCGCTTGCTGCGATTCAAACGGGTCCAGCGCGCGACATGCAGCTTCCAGAGGTCCGGCAGCTCGCTGAGCACGGCGATCCGGGCTCGCACGTCTTCGCTGCGCTTCGTGTCATGCGTCGAGGTTGCGAGCATCGCGTGCGGCCACGAGCGTGCTCGTTCCGAGTTGGCCTGGTGCAGAGCCGCTGACGAGCTGCCGAACCGGCCTGGATCGTTGCCTACGTCGTTGAGGCACACCAGGCGGTTGTAGCGATACAGCGCCGTGTCCTCCACGCCCTTGGCGGCGACCGGTGACGTGACCTGCTGAAACTTCATCGCAAACTCCAGCATCGCGCGCCGCACGGATTCCGATTTGCCCTCGCCGCGCTCGCCGAGCAGCACGTCGCGCAGGAAGTCGAACACGCTGAGCTCCACGCCTGCGCTGCGCTTGCGCGCGACATTGACGGCCCAGTTCACGATGCGCCGATCTTCGTCGCTGACGCCGCGATGCGAAGCGTAAGTGCGATACACCGGGAAGCACGCAACCACTTCGCGAATGGCTTCGCGAATCGCGGCGCGCGTGTAGTCGGCGGTATGCCGATCGAGCTGCGCGATACGATCCAGCTGCGTTGCCAGCACTTCGATCTCGGCCGCGAGCGACGAGCGCATCACCAGGCGTCTCGCGTCGTAGGCAATCTCTTCGAACGTCGCGTCGGACTCCGTGAACTGGCGATAACGCCGCGTCATCCGCGCTTCGAACTCGTTGCACACCAGCCAGCTGGTGGTCATCGCAGCGAACTCGTAGCCGGTCGTGCCGTGCACCGGCCACGCTTCCGGCAGGCGCTCATAGGCCGCGAGAATCTTCTCGACCACGACGTACAGCGATTTCGACTGCAGGCGTTCCAGGTAGGCCTGCGGGTCGTACAGGCCGTCGACGTGATCGATGCGCAAGCCGTCGATCAGGCCGCGCTCGATCAGCTCGAAGGTGAGCCGGTGCGTGCTGTCGAACACGCCGGCGTCGTCCATGCGCAGCGCCGCGAGGTCGTTCACGTCGAAGAAGCGCCGGTAGTTGATCTCATCGCCCGCCACGCGCCAGTACGAGAGCCGATAGGCCTGCGCTTCGAGCAACGCATCGAGAGCGTCGAAGCTGCGCGGGTCGCCAGCAGTCCCGTTGACGCGCGCAATCGTCGCTTCGATGTGCTGCCGGATTTCCGGACTGCGCTCCAGCAGGCGCACGAGACGGCGCTTGTGTGCTTCCTTGTCGCGATAGCGGATCGCGATCGCGTCCTCGGAGGTATCGCTGCGCGCCGGCAGATTGGCGAACGCGTTCAGCAGGCTTTCGAAATCGGCGCGATGCGCATCGTCCTGCTCGAGCACCGCCGAGGCGATCGGTGTCGGCGCGAAGATGCGCGGGTACTCCCGCGGATCGATCGGCAGCAAGTGCTCGTGATACCGAATTGCGAAGCTGCCCGCTGCGGGATCGAGCTGCAGCTGCAACTCGCCGCGCTCCAGCACCGCACCATAGGCATCGCCGAGGACCGGCACGAGCACGCGATCGCGCATCGAGCCACGGTTCGGACGCCAGTCGATGTCGAAGTGATGGGCGGCGCGCGCGGCGGGACCGTTTTCGAGCACGTCCAGCCACCAGGCGTTGTCGTCGCCCATCACGCCGAGATGATTCGGCACGATGTCGACGATCAGCCCCATGCCGTGCTCGCGCAGCTTTGCGACCAGCGTCTCGAACTCTTCCTGGGTGCCCAACTCGGGATTCAGGCGCGTGTGATCGGTGACGTCGTAGCCATGCGTGCTGCCGGGCCGCGCCTTGAGGATCGGCGAGGCATAGACATGGCTGATACCGAGCCGCTCCAGGTACGGGACCACGCGCGTGGCGTCGGCGAAGGTGAATTCGCGATTGAATTGCAGCCGATACGTCGCGCGCGGAATGTTCACAGCGCCTCGAACAGCGCCAGCGCTCGCCCCTGCAGTGCGTAGGTATCGCCGGGCGCGAGCACGCGCTCTTCCTTCTCGAACTGCGCGTTCGTGGTATCCACGCGCAACGCCCAGCGCGCGTCCTCGGGCTGCGCGGGTAACTTGAACTCGACAGCTTCGTAGTGCGCATTGACCAGCACGATGAAGTCGGTATCGACGATCGTGCGGCCGCGCTCGTCGTGCTCATCCAGCCCGCGTCCCGAGAGAAACACTCCGAGGCTGCGCGCGAAGCCGTCGCGCCATTGCTCGTCCGACATCTGCGTGCCGGCAGGATCGAGCCAGACGATGTCGCGCACGTTCTCGCCGCGGATCGCACGGTTCTGGAAGAACTTGCGCCGGCGGAACACGCGATGGTCGCACCGCAGGCGGATCAGATCGCGTACGAACTCGAGCAGCTGCTTCTCGTCCTCGCCGTGCTCCCACGACAGCCACGCGAGCTCGTTGTCCTGGCAGTACGCGTTGTTGTTGCCTTGCTGACTGTGGCCGAACTCATCGCCCGCCAGCAGCATCGGCACGCCCTGCGACAACAGGAGCGACGCGAGCAGGTTGCGCGTCTGGCGCAGGCGCAGTGCGCGGATCTCCGGGTCGTCGGTCGGGCCTTCGACGCCGCAGTTCCAGCTGCGGTTGTGATTCTCGCCGTCGCGGTTCTCGTCCTTGTTCGCCTCGTTGTGCTTTTCGTTGTAGCTCACGAGGTCGCGCAGCGTGAAGCCGTCGTGCGCGGTGACGAAGTTGACGCTCGCGTACGGACGTCGGCCGCCGTGCTCGTACAAATCGCTGGAGCCGGCCACGCGATAGGCGAGATCGCCGATCAAACCGCCCTCGCCTTTCCAGTAATCGCGAATCACGTCGCGATACTTCCCGTTCCATTCCGTCCAGCCGACCGGGAAGCGTCCCACCTGGTAGCCGCCTTCGCCGAGATCCCACGGCTCGGCAATCAGCTTCACCTGCGAGATCACCGGGTCCTGATGAATGATGTCGAAGAACGCGCCGAGGCGATCGACCTCGTGCAGCTCGCGCGCCAGCGCCGCGGCGAGGTCGAAGCGGAAGCCGTCGACGTGCATCTCGGTGATCCAGTAGCGCAGGCTGTCCATGATCAATTGCAGCACGCGTGGATGCAGCATGTTCAGCGTGTTGCCGCAGCCGGTGTAATCCATGTAGTAGCGCGGGTCGTCGTGCACGAGCCGGTAGTACGCGGCGTTGTCGATGCCGCGGAAGCTCAGAGTCGGACCGAGATGGTTGCCTTCGGCGGTGTGGTTGTAGACCACGTCCAGGATCACCTCGATGCCGGCCGAGTGCAGCGCCTTGACCATCGTCTTGAATTCGCGATCCGCCTGCAGGGTCGAGGAATAATCCTGATGCGGCGCGAAGTAGCCGATCGAGTTGTAGCCCCAGTAGTTGCTCAGGCCCTTCTCCACCAGGTGCCGGTCGTTGACGAACCAGTGCACGGGCATCAGCTCGACAGCCGTAACGCCGAGATCCTTCAGGTACTCGATGACGGGCGTCGTGCCGAGCCCCGCATAAGTTCCGCGAAGCTGCTGCGGGACCTGCGGGTGCAGCTTGGTGAAGCCGCGCACGTGCATCTCGTAGATGATCGTGTCATGCCACGGCGTGCGCGGGTTGCGGTCGTTGCCCCACGAGAACGCCGGATCGATGACCTGGCACTTCGGCATGCCGCTCGCGTTGTTGCGCCGATCCTGCGACAGGTCGGCGCGCTGACTGCCGATGCGGTAGCCGAAATGCGCATCGCTCCAGGCGAGCGAGCCGACGATCGCCTTGGCATACGGATCGAGCAGCAGCTTCTGCGGATTGAAGCGGTGCCCATGCTGCGGCTGGTACGGGCCGGACACGCGATAGCCATACAACTGGCCG
Source organism: uncultured Gammaproteobacteria bacterium (assembly GCA_963838635.1). Lineage (GTDB taxonomy): Bacteria > Pseudomonadota > Gammaproteobacteria > Steroidobacterales > Steroidobacteraceae > Steroidobacter. The sequence goes on from CAWISC010000013.1 coordinate 9,256, forward strand.
GGTCGCGCTTCGGGCAGGTAGCAATGCCAGACCTGGTCCGTCTGCTCGCGCAACGGGATGCGCTGCAGCTCGCGGCGTCCGCGGTCATCGAACAGGCACAGCTCGACGCCTTCCGCATGCTCGGAGAACAGGGCGAAGTTGACGCCCTCGCCGTCCCACGTAGCGCCTTGCGGAAAAGGTTTACCGGGCCAGACGGAGGTGATCGGGGTGGGCATTCGTACTCATGAGGTGAGCGTGCTGAGCGGCCAGACTGAGAGGGCCCGCGCGATCCGCGGAGCCTTCGCCCGGCAGCAGCTTGACGATCTCACCGACGCGGCGGGGCGTGCCCAGGTCGCTCCAGCCGCAGGGCGGCACGCGCTGCACGCACAGGTCGGCGGCGCGGCCTTCGAGCAGATCGCGGGAAAAATCGAGCTCGGGTAAGCGTTCGTACAGACTCAGCAGCGCCGGCCAGCTGCCGGTCGGCGACCCCGCGGTCCGGCCCTTCGCGAGGCTGACCTGCATCTCCATCACCAGCGGCGCATAGCGAGGCATGTACAGGTCCAGCAGCGCGCGGGCCGCGGCGACCATGATGAAAGTGTTGCAAAGGCCACCCGCTTCGATGATTTCGCGCACCACTGAGTAGCCGGGTTTCTCGATGAAACGCGCCACCGAATAGCCGCCGTACGGGTCGACGCCGCCGGGCAGGATGTAGCCGAGCTCGGTATCGGGCTCGACCGGCTGCAAGCCCAGCAGCACGGGGCGGGCGGCATTGCGCTCGACGCGTTCGAGCGCTTGCAGCAATGCGCGATTCAGTACGTCCTCGTCACGCACGTAATGGTCGGCGGGTAACAGCACCAGTCGTGCCTGCGGATCCCTGGCCAGGATGTGCAGCAGCGAATAAAGAATTCCGATGCCGGTGCCGAGGTTACGCGGCTGCACGATCAGGTTGCCGCACTCCAGGGCTTCGAGCAGCCACTGGCAGTCGGTCCACCATTCGCGGTGCTGCTGGGCCACGATAGTGCAGACGCGCTCCGGCGCCATCAGACGCCGGGCGCGCGCGATAGCATCTTCCAGCAGCGAATGTCCACCGTGCAGGGAGCAATATTGCTTCGGGACCGAGGTGCCACAGGGCTTGGTGGTCAGTGCACGCAGCCGGTTGCCGTCGCCACCGGCGAGGACCAGGGACCATGTGTGTTGCTGCTCCTCGGGCATGGCCGCGTTCCTTCAAACTGGTGTTATCGTTGTCGCCTAATGGCGCCGGCCCCGTAAATACACGGCAATGGCTACGGGTTCCCTGGAACCGCATCGCTTGGACGTGCGTACTCCCAAGACTCCGTCCATCCGAAACGGGCGCCGTTGATTTCGGTCCATTGAGCGTATCCATCCTGCGCTGGACGAGATCGGTTTCGGATGAAGTGATGACGACGGGTGATCATTTACAAGGACGCGGCAAGCCTGTTGCAGGACGCGGCTACTGGCTGCTCGTCCTGGCTATCGCTTTCAGCTGCGTGGCTGCAGCGACGGCGACCCGACCGGCAGGGGATGCCAAGGGTACGCCTCGTTACCGCTTCGATGGTAATACCGTGCGCGATCTCGCTCGCCGCACTGCGAGCAGTGCGTTCGTGCAGAGGAGCCTCGATAACTCAGCATTGCGGCAATTAACCTACGATCAGTACCGCGACATCCGCTTCAAGACCGACGCAAGCATCTGGCGCAACGAACAGGTGCCGTTCCGGGTCGAGCTGTTTCCCGCGGGCTTCCTGTTCACCACGCCGACCGTCGTATCGGTCGTCGAAGGCGGGCTCGCACGCGATCTCGCGCCGGGACCCGACGCGTTCGTGCTCGGCGGCTCCGTCGCGAAGCAGCTCGCGAATCAACCGTTGCCGCTGTCGGGTTTTCGAGTGCGCACGCGGCTCAACTCGCGCTCGGTGTGGGACGAGTTCCTGGTATTCCAGGGTGCTTCGTATTTTCGGTCGGTCGCGCGCGACACGCTCTATGGATTGTCGGCGCGCGGCCTCGCTGTCCGCACGGCGCATCCGGCCGGCGAAGAATTTCCGGCATTCACGCACTTCTGGATCGAGCGGCCCGCGGCGAATGCCGCGGCGATCGTCGTGCATGCGTTGCTCGACAGTCCGTCGGTCGCTGGCGCGTACCGTTTCTCGGTCACGCCGGGCACCGAAACGCTGGTGGACGTCGACGTCACGCTGTTCCCGCGCGTCGCGCTCGACAACATCGGCATCGCCCCGCTGACTTCGATGTTCCTGTTCGACGAAACCGAGCGCGCGCGCATCGACGACTTCCGCGACGAGGTCCACGACTCGGACGGCCTGCAGATAGTGATGGCTTCGGGCGAGCGCGTCTGGCGGCCGCTGAAGAATCCCACGCAGCTGCAGGTTTCCAGCTTCACGTCGCAGGCGCCGCGCGGCTTCGGGCTGGTGCAGCGCTCGCGCCGCGTGTCGGACTATCACGACCTCGAAGCGCACTATGAGCAGCGGCCGAGCGTCTGGATCGAGCCGACGAGCGACTGGGGCGCGGGCGCCGTGCAGCTGTTCGAGATCCCGACCAACAACGAGACCAACGACAACATCGTGACGTTCTGGCGCCCGACCACGGTGATCCCGGCAGGCAAGCCCTATCACCTTTCCTATCGCATGCGCTGGAACAAGCAGCCGAAGCTCACGCCGGCGCTCGGCAAGGTGACGTCCACGCGCACGGGCCCGAGCTCCGACGGCAAGCGTCGCATCTTCGTCGTCGAGTTCACCGGCACGGGGCGCGACACCGAGGGGCTGCGCATGGATCTGGCCACTTCGTCCGGCAAGATCAGCAGCCCGGTGGTGCAGCCCAGCCCGCTCACCAAAGGCGTGCGCGCGAGCTTCGAGCTCGAGCCTGCCAACGCCGACGTCGCCGAATTGCGGCTGCGCCTGATGCGCGCGGACAAGCCGGTCAGCGAAACTTGGCTCTACCGATGGACAGCCAGCTGAAACCCGCCCCGGCCGAGGGCCGCGACGTCGTTCGCGGCGGCATGCCGTTCGAGCGGCCGGCCGACATGCCCGTGCAGGATCTGAAAATCGCGCCGCCGGCGCAGAGGCTCGGCGCGACGCCGCTGCGCGTGGTGTTTGCGCGGCTGCTCACCATTCTCTGCACGCTCGGCCTCGCGGGCTATGGCGTGTTCGAGATGCTCGGCATCGTCAGCTTCTCCAAGATGACGGTATTGCAAGGCGTGATGATCGTGTTCTTCTCGATCACGCTGCTGTGGATCTGCTTCTCCGCGGCGTCCGCGATCACGGGTTTCCTGATTCCATTGCCGCGCCCGCAGGCCGCGCCATCGATCGCGGGCTCGCGCACGGCGCTGGTCATGCCGATCTACAACGAGGATCCGGGTCGCACCACTGCGGCGCTGTACGCGATGGCGGAAGCGTTGGCGCAGATCGATGCTGCGCGCCATTTCGAAATCGCGATCATTTCCGACTCCACGAATGCCGACGCCTGGATCAGCGAATCGCTCGCGGTCGACCAGCTGCGGCGCGACCTGCGCGAGACCATGCCCGTCTGGTATCGGCGTCGCTGGCACAACACCGGCCGCAAGGCCGGCAACGTCGAAGACTTCGTCAAACGCTGGGGCGCGCGCTACGACTACATGATCGTGCTCGATGCGGACAGCATCATGGCCCCGCAGACGCTGGTTGCACTGGTCAGCCGCATGCAGGCCGATCCGCAGCTGGGCATCCTGCAAACGGTGCCGATGCTGATCGGCCACTGGAGCCTGTTCTCGCGCATCCAGCAGTTCGCGGGCCGCGTGTATGGCAGCTCGATCGGGCGCGGCGTGGCTGCGTGGAGCGGTAACGAAGGCAATTATTGGGGTCACAACGCGATCATCCGCGTCGCCGCGTTCGCGCAGGCCTGCGGCATGCCGCAGCTGCCCGGGCGCCGGCCGTTCGGCGGCCACGTGCTGTCGCACGACTTCGTCGAAGCCGCGCTCATGCGCCGCGCCGGCTGGAAAGTGCGCATGGCGCCGGATCTCGGCGGCTCATGGGAAGAGAGCCCGCCTTCGCTCGTGGACATCGCGATCCGCGACCGACGCTGGGCGCAGGGCAACCTGCAGCACTCGAAGATCATCAATACCAAGGGCCTGGCGCTGACGAACCGCGCGCACTTCGCCATCGGCATCATGAGCTACCTGTCCTCGCCGCTGTGGATGATGCTGCTGATCGTCGGCTTCGCGCTGACGCTGCAGGCGACGCTGATCCGCCCCGAGTATTTCAGCCGCAGCTTCCAGCTGTTTCCGAGCTGGCCGCAGTTCGACGCGCCGCGCATGACGGCGCTGTTCGTCTACACGATGGTCGTGCTGTTCACGCCGAAGATCCTGGGCCTCGTGCGCACGATCTTCTCGTCGCGCGCTCGCAGAGGTTGCGGTGGAGTCTTCGCGCTCGGCACGGGCGCGATAGTCGAGACGGTTCTGTCGGCGTTGTACGCACCGATCATGATGCTGGTGCAGACTCAGCACATCATCGAGATCCTGACCGGACGCGACTCGGGCTGGAACGCGCAGCGCCGCCACTCGCACATGACGACGTGGAGCGAAGCCTGGAATTTCCACTGGCCGCACCTCGTCATCGGCATCGTGATCGGGCTGATCGCGTTCCTGATTTCACCGACGCTGCTCGCATGGCTCACGCCGACACTCGCCGGCCTGCTGCTGGCGGTGCCGCTGTCGAAGATCAGCGGCAGCGTCAAGCTCGGACGGTTTCTCGGCTGGTTCCGCATCCTGCGTACGCCGGAAGAGAAGCATGTGCCGGCAGTGATCCGGCGGCGCGACGAGTTGCTGGCGCACGCTGCATCGATGCCCACGGATGGTCTGCGTTACATCGCGCGCAATCGCCACGCGCGGTACGCGCACGTATCGGGCAATCTGCCGCGCCCACAGGAAACGCGCGGACACCCTGACCCACATCGCCTGACCGCGGAGCGCAAGCTGGCGGATGCGCGCACGCTGAATGAAGTTCTTTCATGGCTTGGACCGGCCGAGCGCGTGCATGTGGCGGGCGATGCGAGGTTGCTGGAGCGGTTGGCGGAGCTGCCGGATAACTAAGATGTCAGGCTAAAGCCTGACCCACAGCCCGTGACCACACAGCCGGAACTTTCGGCTGAACCCCGGCCTTCGTTCGAGATGCCCTCCCCTTCATACCTCGGCGCGATTCGTTCGCGCGGCGAAACCTTGTTTCGTGTCTGGGCGCCGCAGGCCGGCGCTGTCGAAGTCGTATTCGAAGAGTCACAGGAGGCGCCGCTGGCGCTGAAGCGCGACGCGGACGGCTACTTCACCGGCACGACCTCGGCGCGCGTCTCTCTATATAAGTATCGCGTCGACGGCACCGGGCCGTGGCCCGATCCGTGCTCGCGCTTTCAGCCGCAGGGCGTGCACGGGCCGTCGATGATTGTCGATCCCACAGCGTTCAAGTGGAGCGACGCGCAGTGGCGCGGCGCGCGAATGCCCGGCCAGGTCATCTACGAGTTGCACGTCGGCACCTTCACTCCGGCGGGTACTTTGGATGCCGCGGCAGAGAAGCTCCCCTATCTGCGCGAGCTCGGCATCACGATGATCGAGGTGATGCCGGTCGCCGAGTGCCCGGGCCGCTGGAACTGGGGCTACGACGGCGTGCAGCTGTTCGCGCCGTATCACGTGTACGGCGACCACGACGCACTCAAGCGCTTCGTCGACCGCGCGCATGCGATCGGACTCGCCGTGATTCTCGACGTCGTTTACAACCACCTCGGGCCTGACGGTAACTACCTGAGGTGCTTCAGCCCGCACTATTTCAGCACGCGCCACCAGACCGAATGGGGCGAGGCGCTCAACCTCGACGGCGAATACGCGCAAGGGACGCGCGATTTCATTCTTGCCAACGCGCGTTACTGGCTCAGCGAGTTCCATCTCGACGGGCTGCGCCTCGACGCGACGCAGTCGATCTTCGACGACAGTCAGCCGCACATCCTGGAGGAGCTCGCGCGCGCAGCGCGCGAAGCAGCGCAGCCTCGCTCCATCGTCGTGATCTCAGAGAACGAGCCGCAACACGCGCTGCAGCTGCGGTCGCCCGAGGAAGGCGGCTACGGTCTCGATGCGATGTGGAACGACGACTTCCATCACGCCGCGAAGGTCGCGCTGACCGGCACGCGCGACGGTTACTTCGGCGACTACACCGGACGCGCGCAAGAATTCATATCGTGCGTGCGACACGGCTTTCTCTATCAGGGCCAGTGGTACCCGTGGCAGAAAAAGACGCGCGGCCAGGCGGTGCCGGGGTTGCCGGCGTGTTCGACCATCGTCTTCCTGCAGAACCACGATCAGGTCGGCAACACGTTCCTCGGCGACCGCGCGCATGCCAACGCAGCGCCCGGCCGCTATCGCGCGCTGATGGCGCTCACCCTGCTCGGCCCGCAGACGCCGATGCTGTTCATGGGCCAGGAATTCGCCGCGTCGGCGCGCTTCATGTTCTTCGCCGACCACCACGAAGAGCTCGCGGCGCTGGTCCACAAGGGTCGGCGCGAATTCCTCAGTCAGTTCCGCGCGTTCGCGGACGAAGCTACGCAGCAGCTCGTCCCGGCGCCGCACGACGAAGCAACGTTCGTCGGTTCGAAGCTCGACTGGAGCGAAGCGGAGCACAACACGGAAGCTCTGGCGTTTCATCGCGACCTGCTGCAGCTGCGCGCGTGCGACCCGGTCATCTCACACCAGGATCTCGCGCAGATCGACGGCGCGACACTTTCGAAGCACGCCTTCGTGCTGCGCTGGTTCGACGATGAGCACGGCGATCGATTGCTGGTGATCAACCTCGATCAGGAGCTGCCGTTCACGCCGCCCTCCGAGCCGCTGCTCGCGCCATCGCGCGGCGCGACGTGGCAACTCCTGTGGTCGAGCGAGGACCCGCGCTACGGTGGCCAAGGCGTCACGATGCCGGTCGCCGATGCCGGTTTCGGCGAATGGCGACTGTCGGCACAGAGCGCAGTGTTGCTGGTCGAGGGCGAGACGTGACAGTCGAGCCGCCCGATGCCCGCCTTCCGGAGGAGATTCAGGGGCGGCAGATCGTACTGCGCTGGGATCGCGACCGCGATCCGCTGGAGCTGCGCCGACGCGAATGGCTGATTACGAACGGCCTGGGCGGTTACGCCTCCGGCACGATCGCGGGGATTCCCACGCGCAAGTATCACGGCCTGTTCGTGCCGAACCTGGCGGCGCCGAAGGGCCGGCACATCATGATTTCGCGCTGCGATGAAAGCGTGGTCACACCCGCGCGGCAGCTGCATCTCGGCGGCGCGGAGTTCGAGAACGAGCGTGTCGTCGGCGAGTCGCATCAGTATTTGAAGGAGTTCCGCCTCGACCATCGCATCGCCGTGTGGACCTTCGAGCTCGACGGCCTCGCACTCGAAAAATCCGTGGTGATGGTCCACAACCAGAACACTGTGTGCGTGCAGTACCGCCTGTTGAGCGGCGAACGCCTGAGCCTGCAGGTGCGGCCGTTCGTCGCGTTCCGCCGGCACGACGAGACGCCGGCGAGCACGCCGGGCGATTTGTTCGTCGTGGAAGTCAGGCGCGGCCAGCACGAGATCCGTCATGCCGACAGTCCGCTGGTGCTGCGCGTACAGCTGCAACCCGGGCCGACGACCTTCATGACCGATGAGCGCGACGAGCATCAGTTCGTCTACCGCGTCGAGCGCGACCGCGGCGATCCGGCGTTCGACAGCGCATTCAGCCCGGGCTATTTCGCCGCAGAGCTGTCGCACGACCGGCCGGTCGTGTTCGTCGCCTCGACGCACGACTGGGATCGCATGAATTTCGATGCCGCGGCCGTCTTCGATGCCGAGCGCCGCCGGCTGGACGGCTTGCTCGCGCTCGCGCCCCAATTCAAGGATGACCCGTTCGCCGAGCAGCTGACGATGGCCGCGGACCAGTTCGTGGTACTGCCCGGCAGCCGCATCGAAGAAAACGTGATGGCGCAGGCGGAAGGCAGCGAGCTGCGCAGCATCTACGCCGGCTATCACTGGTTCGGCGACTGGGGCCGCGACACGATGATCAGCCTCGAAGGGCTCACTCTCGCCACCGGCCGCTATCGCGAGGCGGGCGCGATCCTGCGTACGTTTTCACACTACGTGCGCGACGGCCTGCTGCCGAACCTGTTTCCCGAAGGCGAGCGCGAGGCGCTCTATCACACTGTCGACGCGACGCTGTGGTACTTCCACGCCATCGCACGCTACGTCCAGGTAACCGGCGACAGGTCGATCCTGCCGCAGCTCTTTCCGGTGCTGCAGTCGATCATCGAGCAGCACATCGCCGGCACGCGGTTCAACATCCGCGTCGATCCCGTCGACGGCTTGCTCACCGCGGCGGCCGAGGGTTATCAGCTGACGTGGATGGACGCGAAGGTCGACGGCTGGGTCGTAACTCCGCGTCGCGGTAAGCCGGTGGAGATCCAGGCGCTCTGGTACAACGCGCTCAAGCAGATGGCTGTGTGGAGCGAGGAGCTGGGCGCCGACCATCGCTCGTACGACGAGCACGCCAATCGCGCCCGGGAGTCGTTCAACGAGCGCTTCTGGAACGCGCGCGCGAGTTGCCTGTACGACGTGATCGACGGACCCGACGGCGACGACGCCAGCATCCGCCCGAACCAGGTGTTCGCGATCTCGCTGTCTCATCCGATTCTCTACGAGCGTCGCTGGGAACCGGTGATCGAGACGGTGCGCAACCGACTCGTGACGGCATACGGACTACGCACACTCAGCGCCGAGCACCCCGACTACAAGTCGCACTACCGCGGCGACCTGCGCTCGCGCGACGCGGCGTATCACCAGGGCACGGTCTGGCCGTGGCTGATCGGTCATTACATCGACGCGTACTTGCGAGTGCGTCCGGATCGCGTCGGCGCACGCGCACTGCTGCGCGCATTCCCCGAGCACCTGTGCGAAGCCGGCGTGGGCAGCATCAGCGAAATCTTCGACGCCGAAGATCCCTACTCCCCGGGCGGCTGCATCGCGCAGGCCTGGAGCGTCGCCGAAGTACTGCGCGCCTGGCTGCGCACGCGCTGAGCGGGAACCTTGCAGTGCCTGCGTCGTTTCAATGCGACGGTCGCAACCTATTCACAGTGAATCTCTTGAGGAGTGCGTCATGGCACGATCGACTTCTTCTACATCCGGCCGCAGCAGCGATGCGCCGCGCGACGCGATCGCGCTGCTCAAACAGGACCACCGCACCGTGTCCGCACTGTTCGACGAGTTCGAGAAGGCGGAGGAGGAAGAGCAATCCGCGATAGCGCAGCGCGTCTGCCAATTGCTGACAGTGCACGCGACGATCGAGGAAGAGCTGCTCTATCCGGCGGCGAAGGAAGCCTTCGAGGACGAAGAGTCCGAGGACCTGGTCAACGAGGCCGAGGTCGAGCACGGCTCCGCGAAGGAGCTGATCGCGAAGATCGAGGGCATGAGCAGCGACGACGAGCACTTCGAGGCGACGGTCAAGGTGCTCGGCGAGTACATCAAGCATCACGTCAAGGAAGAGGAAAACGAGCTGTTCCCGGAGCTGAAGAAGACCGAGCTCGATTTGAAGGAGCTCGGCGGTCGGCTGGCGGACCGCAAGTTCGCACTGATGGAGCAGATGGGTATAGAGGAAGAAGCGGAGCCGCAGCCGCGTAAGCGTTCGGCGGGCGGACGTGCCAGCCGGGGCTCGGCGCGCTCGAAGTCGGGCAACAAGCGGTCAGGCGGTCGCGCCAGGCACTAGAGCGGACCGGATAGACTCTCGCCAAGACGCAAAGAACGCCAAGGTTCGGAAATCAGAATTTCTGAGAACAGAATTTCTGAGATCGAATTCTTCTTAGCGATCTTGGCGGTCTTGGCGAGAGAATCTCTTCTCTCATATCTCATTCCGTCGCGCGAAGCGCGCGATGTGCTCGGCGGCGCGGAAGGCCAGCGCTGGTCAATCATTGCCCTGCATTGCGGTAATCGAAATCCGGCCGCCCCTTCACGACACTGTCACTGGGCCGGGTGGAACCTTTACGCGCTTACGCTCCTTATTTGGTGCGCCACGGAGACGAACCCCATGCCCACGCGACCCCGCGCCGGCTCGAGCCGGACCAAAAAGCCCGCTCCTCCCATCGCAAGAGAACCCGCCGCCCCGCAGACCGAGGTCACCGGCGCACAGCTGGAGCGTCGCGAGATTCCGTCGTTCTCGGAAAGTCGCGAAGCACGAATCGCCGAAGCCGCCTACTGGCGCGCCGAGCGCCGCGGGTTCACTGCCGGCCAGGAGCTCGACGACTGGCTCGCCGCCGAGAAAGAGATTGACGAAGACATCGCCACCAAACGGGTCGGCTCCGACCAGGACTGAAGTCCCCCGCCGGTGTCACACGGCGACATACGCCCCTCGGTTGCTGACGACTCGTCTGCGTAATTGCCGTTGCTGGCATTTCGCGCCTGCGACTTCATAGTCGTAGGCCGCATGAATGTCCTCGTTACCGGTGCAAGCGGCTTCATCGGCGGTCATCTAACCGCTGCTTTGCGCGCGGCCGGGCACACAGTGATCGAGGTGCGCCGCGACGCCGGCTGGCGACGCGACGGCCGTGCAAGCCGACTTCACTCGCGACTTGTCGGCCCGCGACTGGCTGCCGAAGCTGGCAGGCGTCGATGCGGTCATCAACGCCGTCGGCATCCTCCGCGAGCATGGCCAACAGTCCTTCGAGTGCATCCACAAACGCGCGCCGCAGGCGCTGTTCACGTCGTGTGTCGCCGCAGGTATTCGGCGCATCGTGCAGATTTCCGCGCTCGGCGCCGATCGCGGCATGACCCGCTATTTTCTGAGCAAGCGCGCTGCCGACGACTACCTTGCGACGTTGCCGCTGCAATGGACGATCGTGCGGCCCGCGATGGTCTTCGGTTCCGGCGGATCGAGCGCGCGCCTGTTCGCAATGCTCGCGCACCTGCCGCTCGTGCCGCTGCCGGGACGCGGCGAGCAGCGCCTGCAACCGATCCACATCGACGATCTCACCGAAGCCGTGGTGCGCATCCTCGACGATGTGAAGACTCATCGCACGCGGATCGAATTGGTCGGTCCGCAGTTCCTCACCGTGCGCGAGCTGCTCGCATCGTTGCGTACCGAGATGCATCTGGGTCCGGCGCGCTTCGTGCAAATACCGATGTCGCTCGTGAGGGTCGGCGCACGGGTTGCGGGCGTGAGCACGATGTCGCCGTTGGACAGCGAGACGTTGTCGATGCTGGAAGCGGGGACGAACGGCGATCCGGCTGCGACCCGCTGGCTACTCGGCCGCGAGCCTCGTTCCGTGGCGATCGGGAACGGCGTGTCAGTGAATCGCGGGTGAGACCGGCGGCGCGCTCGCTTCGGGCGCGGCGGAGTGCAGATTCCCGAGACATTCGCGCACCGTCGCAACCAGCTGGCCGCCGGTGTACGGCTTGTCGAGCCAACCGAGCGGATGCGCGCGCTCGGCGAGCTTACGGGTCGCTGCGTCGGCATGCGCGCTGGCGAAGATGCAGCGAATGCCCAATCGCTCGTACATCACGATCGCCGCTTCGACGCCGTCCGCGACGCTCGCGAGGCGGATGTCCATCAATACGAAATCGGGATGTTCGCGCTCGGCGATGTCGAGCGCTTCCGCTGCTGTCGTCGCCAGGCCGACGCATTCGATGCCGACGGAGCGCAGTTGCAGCTCGCAATCGACCGCGACGAAGTACTGGTCTTCGACGATGAGTACGCGCGGGCGCTTCGGACATTGGAGTTCGATTCGTCCTTGTGGTCGAAGTCGAAACCGCCGCCCACTGGAAATGTTCCAAGCCTGCGACCTTCGACAGCGCTCTGTGAGCGCCCGCTTACGCATCAATCCCGATGCGCGTTCGCTACCCCGCGAGCGAGCCGTGCACGGGGATCTCGAGCATCACCCGCAGGCCATCGCGCTGAAAGTCGATCGTCGCGTTGCCATTCAGCTCGTAGCGCAGCTGCCGCTGCAGAAGCTCGGTACCGAAGCCGCGGCGCGTGGGCTTGCTGACGGTCGGGCCATCGCGCTCGCGCCAGCTGAAGACGAGAGTAGCGTCCCCCTCGCCCTTGCGCTCCAATCGCCAACTGACATCGACGTGGCCGTCCGGTACCGACAAGGCACCGTACTTGGTGGCGTTGGTCGCCAGCTCGTAGAACACCAGCCCCAGCGCCAGCGCGGCATTGGCGGTCAGCATCACCTTCTCGCCTTCGAGTTTGCAGCGGTTGCCCTCTGCCGCGAACGGCGCGAGCTGGATGTTCAGCAGGTCGGCGACTGAAACCTCTTGCCATCCGCCGCGGGACAAGAGCTCGTAAGCGCGCGCCAGCGACTGCATGCGGCCCATGAACGCCTTCTCGAACTGCTGCACATCCGCCGATTGACTCATTGTCTGGTTGGCAAGCCCGATCACCACCTGCAGCATGTTGCGCACCCGGTGATTGAGCTCCGATACCAGCGTGCGCAGCTGCTCCTCTGCGGCGACGATGTCCGTTACGTTCACGAAGGTGACCAGCACGCCGTCGATGTGCTCGTCGGCCGTCCGGTACGGCAGGATGCGCATGAGGTGAAACACTTTGCCGCTGCGCAGGCGCACCGGACGCTCGATCGGCGTTTGCTCGTCCAGCACGCGGCGGACATCGTGCGCAAGGTCGACGTCCTCGAGCTGATGCGCGATGTCGAGGATCGGCCGGCCGCGGTCGGTGGGAATGAGATTGAAGATCGCCGTCACTGCCGGCGTAAAGCTGCGGATGATCAGGTGGCGGTCGAGGAACACCGTCGCGATCTGCGTGCTCTCGAACAGGTTGCGCAGGTCCGCGTTGCTGCGATCGAGCTCGTCGACCTTGCCGGCGAGCTCATTGTTGACGGTGTTCAGCTCTTCGTTGACGGACTGCAACTCCTCCTTGGAAGTTTCCAGCTCCTCGTTGGTGGACTGCAGCTCCTCATTGACGGACACCAGCTCCTCGTTGCCGGACTTCAGCTCCTCGAGCGAAGTCTCGTATTCCTCGATGGTCGCCTGCAGGCGGTCGCGCGTTTCGCGCAGCTCGTGCTCCAGACTGATGACGTCGCCGTCCACGGGCGCAGCGGCTGTTGCGCTGCCTCCTCGCGAGACAGCGGCCGACCCAGATCCGTGAACACGATCAGGTACAACGGCTCCTGGTCGCCCTGGATGAACGGCTGGACGGTGAGCCGCACGAGCTGTACGCGCTCGTCCAGTTCCACCTCGACGCGCTCGCGTACGATCGTATGACGCTTGGTGACCGCCTCGCGCAGCGCCGTGCGCAACTCCAGCCGCAGCTCGCGGCGCGCCATCGCCTGGATCTGCCGGCTCGGCGATCCCATCTGCGGCTCGAGGTATTTGCCGGTGCGCGCGGAGTAATAAATGATGTTGCCGTCCCCGTCGACCACGATGTGCGCGGGGGTGAACTGCTCCAGGACACTCGCTTCGATGTGCCGGCGCAGGCGTTGCTCGCTGTGCGGGCTGTTGCTCTGCGCGTGCGGATTGAGCTCGGCACTGCCGCCGCCAGGCACCCAGGTCGGGACGCGTACGGCGGTGGTCACCAGCGACGCGCGGCGCTGAAAGATCCGATGCTTCTTGTCGACGGCGGCGAACAGATCGACGTGTCGCGAGATGCTCTCTGCCGGGCCGAGGAACAGATAGCCGTTGGGCTTGAGCGCGTAGTGGAAAACGGGCAGCACGTTGTCCTGCAGCTCGGCGTTGAAATAGATCAGCAGATTGCGGCACGAGACCATATCCATGCGCGAGAACGGCGGATCGCGGACCACGCTGTGCGCGGAGAAGATGCACAGGTCGCGCACTTCCTTGGTCAGCACGAAGCTCTGCGCATCCGCGCGGAAGAAGCGCTGCAGCCGTTGCGGCGAGACGTTCTCGAGCATCGGCGCGGGATAGCGTCCGGCGCGCGCCACCGCGAGCGCGGGCTCATCGATGTCGGTGGCGAACACCTGCACTTTCGGCACGACATCGAGCTTGCTCATATGCTCGCGCAGCAGCAGCGCGATCGAATAGGCTTCCTCGCCCGTCGCGCATCCCGGCACCCACACGCGGATCGTGTCGCCGGCGCCAGCATGCTCGAACAGCCGCGGGATGACTTCGGACTCGAGCGCTGCGAACGCCGCCGAGTCGCGGAAAAACGCAGTGACGCCGATCAGCAGATCGCGAAACAGCAGCCGCGTCTCATTGGCGTCCGATCGCAAAAGCTCCAGGTAATCCTGGAGCGAGCCGACCTGGCGGACCTGCATGCGTCGGTGCACACGGCGCAGGAAGGTCTTTTCCTTGTAGCTGCGGAAATCGTGACCGATGCGCTTGCGCAGAGCGGCGTGGATTTCCTGCAGCGCCCCGTCGCGTCGCTCTGCGCCGCGCCGCTCGTCGGCATCGTCGGCGATCGCATCGAGCGCGTGCAGGCTGCGGACATATTGCTGCAGCTTCGTGCCGATCTCCTCGGCCGGCAGCACCAGGTCGACGAGCCCGCTGGCGACGGCGCTCGATGGCATGCTGTCGTAAGCCGGGCCGCTGGCGCCGTGCCCTTGCGCGATCGTCAAGCCGCCTTCTTCCTTGATCGCCTTGATGCCGAGCGTTCCGTCGGTGCCGGCTCCAGACAAGACGATGCCCACCGAGCGCTCGTGCCACTGCTTGGCGATCGAAGAGAAGAAGACATCGATCGGGTTGCGCTCGCGCTGCCCTTCTTCCAGGCGCTGCAGGATCAGCTCGGACCCATGCAGCGTCAGCACGTGCTCGGCGGGCAGCACGTAGATGTGGCCGGCCTGCACGCGTCCGCCGTGCGTGGCGTTCACGACCGGCATTTTCGTGCGCCGGCCGATGATCTCGGCGAGCAAGGACTCGCGGTGCGCGCTCAAGTGGGTGATGACGACGAGCGCAGCCTCGAGCTGGTCCGGCATCGAGGCAAACAGCTGCTCCAGAGCCTCCACGCCGCCCGCCGACGCACCCACGCCGACGATGAAAAATCTATCGTCCGCCTCGGACCGGGCTTCGGCCGTGCTCACATAAATCTCGGGCAGTGGGGTTTGTCGGCAGAGTCGCTGCAAGGCTACGGCCCTGCCTCACGTGTGGCAATAGCGCGACGCTGACGGTCAGCGAGCGGAACCTGCGTGGCGCTACGTGGATTGCCGGATAACGGCCGCACGCGGAGAAGTCGTGGTCAGACGTAACTTGGTCGTCATCGGAGGGTCGGCGGGCGCGGTCGAGGCGGTCGCTTATCTGTTGGGCGAGCTGCCGGAAGATTTCCCCGGCTACACCCTCGTAGTGCTTCATCTGGCAGCCACGAGCAACGCGGAGTGGTTGCGTGCGACGTTCGCGAAACGGTGCAGACTCCCGATCGAAACCCCCGCAGGCGAGCAAGCGCTCGAGCCTGGCCGGGTCTACGTCGCCCGGCCCGATCACCA
This sequence comes from uncultured Gammaproteobacteria bacterium, assembly GCA_963838635.1. Classification (GTDB taxonomy): domain Bacteria; phylum Pseudomonadota; class Gammaproteobacteria; order Steroidobacterales; family Steroidobacteraceae; genus Steroidobacter. The sequence continues at coordinate 24,672 of CAWISC010000013.1, forward strand.
TCTCATCGTGAAAAAGGATCGCGTGCTGGCCAACCACGGCCCGCGCGAGAACCTGTGGCGGCCCGCCATCGACGTCCTGTTTCGCAGCGCTGCTGTCGCCTACGACAGCCGCGTGATCGGCGTGTTACTGAGCGGCGAGCTCGACGACGGTACCTCCGGACTGCAGGCGATCAACGCATGCGGCGGAGTCACGGTCGTGCAGAACCCCGAAGACGCGCTCCACCCCGCGATGCTGCAGACGGCGCTCGCGAACGTGCGGGTCGATCACTGCACGACGCTGCGCGAGCTGCCGTCGTTGCTCGTCAGGCTGGTGCAGGAACCGGCCCCATCGGGCGCGAGCGTGCCGGAGTCCTTGCGCAAGGAAGTCCGGATGATCGAAGTGCCGCAGGACGCAGCGGAGCTGATGCTCGATCGCGGCTCGCCCGTTGCGATGAGCTGCCCCGAATGTAGTGGGCCGCTCTGGCGTGGCGGCTCCGATCAAACGCACTTCCGCTGCCTGGTCGGTCACGCATTCCACCTCAACACGCTGGCGGACGGCGCCGACGACGAGCTCGACAGAACGCTGTGGGCTGCCATCCGGATGTTCGAGCAACGCGTCAACATCTCGCGCATGTTGGGCGAGCAGGAACATGCGCGGGGACGGTCGCAACGCGCGCAACTGTACGAATCGCGCGCCAGCGAATCGCAGCGCTATGCGCAGACGCTGCGCGAGCTGCACCAACGACGACGCCTCGTACTGGACGAGTCGGACGAGTAGCCCATGGAGCGCGCACCGTGGCCACTCATCAAGTGTGCAGTCTCCCATTGGGCCGCCGACCAGGCCGCGACGATCGGCGCCGCCCTCGCCTTCTACTGCGCGTTCTCGATTGCACCGCTCCTCGTCATACTGCTCGCGACCGCGGGCTGGATCGTCGGCGCCGAAGCGGCATACGGCCACCTCAGCTCGCAGCTCACTGCGCTGTTCGGCAAATCCACAGCGGAAATCCTGCTGCAAGCGATGCGCAGCTCGCAGACTCCCGACGGCACGATAGCGACGATCGTCAGCATCGGGACACTGCTGCTCGGCGCAACGACCGTGTTCGCTGCGCTCGAATCTGCGCTGGAGCAGATCTGGGGCGCGCGCGAGCTCGCGCCGACGGGATTTCGCGGCTGGGTCCGCGCGCGGGTCCTGTCGTTCGGCCTGATCCTCGCTGTCGGGTTTCTGCTGCTGGTCTCGCTGTCGCTCTCCACGGCGCTGGCGGCATTGCGCGAGGCAATCGGACGGCGCTTCACCGAATGGGTGGTCGTGGCAGGCGCGCTGGATTTCGTGATCTCGACCGCGCTCGTGACCGGGCTGATCGCGCTCATCTATCGCTACCTGCCGGCGCGACGCCTGGAATGGCGCCCGATCCTGTGGGGCGCGCTCGTCACGGCACTCTTGTTCCATCTCGGGCGCTGGGGGATTGCGTGGTATCTCGGCCGCTCGACGCAGCCGTCGGCGTTCGGCGCCGCTGCGTCGTTCGCGGCGATGCTGCTGTGGTTGTACTACTCCGCGCAGATCTTCCTCCTCGGCGCCGAATTCACGGCGTGCATCGGCGGCGTGCGCGATGCCCAGCCGAAAAAGGCGGTGGACAAAAGGCGGTGAACCATGCGACGCAGAAATAAGTATCTGCTGATTGCCGGCATCGTCGTCGTGCTGCTGATCGCGGCGCGGGTCGCGCTCGAGCCGATCCTGCTCGACTACGTCAACGACAAGTTCGCTGCGCTGGAGGCTTACGACGGTCACGTCGAGGATCTCGACCTCGCGCTGCTGCGCGGCGGTTACGACATCCAGGGCGTCGAGATCGTGAAGACCGGCGCGGGACAGCCCGTGCCGTTCTTCAAGGCCGATCGCATCGAAGCGACCGTGGAGTGGCGCAGTCTCCTGCGCGGCTCGCTGGTCGCCGAAGGCGATCTGTACCGTCCGCAGTTGAACCTGGTGCAGGCGGAGAGCGAGAAGAAGTCGCAGCTCGGCAAGGAAGTGAACTGGGTCGACCAGTTCAAGGAGCTGTTTCCGTTCCGCTTCAACACCGTGCGGGTACACGACGGCACAGTGACGTTCCGCGCGCCGGGCATTCAGACCAAGGACGCTCTGACCGCGCGACACATCGACGGCAGCGTGTCGAATCTCACCAACGTTGCGGACAGCACCAAGGAGACGTTTGCGCGCTTCCACTTCGATGCGCAAGTGCTCGAAGACGGCAAAGCCAACGTCGACGGCAGCATCGACCCGCTCGCGCAGCAGCCGACGTTCGATCTGAATCTGCGCCTGCAGAACGTGCAGCTGCCGCAGGTGAATCCGTGGCTGACGCGCTTCATCAAGGCCGACGCCGAGCAAGGCGAGTTCGAGCTGTACATGGAGCTCGCCGCAGCCGACGCCAAGTTCAAGGGCTACGCCAAGCCGGTGATGCGCGACGTCAACATCTACAGCAGCGAGGAACCGGAGAAAAATCCGCTCAAGCGCCTGTGGGAAGGCATCGTCGACGTCGCCGCCAACATCCTCGAGAATCAGGAGGAAGACCAGGTGGCGGCGCGCATCCCGTTCAGTGGCACCATCGAGAATCCCAATGCGGATCTGTTCGCGACCATCGGCAGTGTGCTACGTAATGCCTTCGTGAGCGCGTTCGCTCGCTCGCTGGAAGGCAGCATCTCGGTGCGCAGCGTCCGCGAAAGCCTGAAGACCGTCGGTGAGGACGAGAAAAAAGATGAAAATAAAGATGAAAAGAAGAAGAGAAAAGGTTGAGCGCACATGAACACCACCGTCCGTTCCCTCCAGCCCGCCGATCGCGAGCGCTGGAACGAGCTCTGGCGCGGCTACCTGCAGTTCTACAAGCACGACCTGCCGGCCGACCTGACTGACCTGACCTGGCGCCGGCTGCTCGACCCCGCCCATCCCTTCCAGGGCTTCGCCGCCCTCGATGGCGAGCGCATCGCCGGCATCGTCCACTTCCATGTCCATGCGTCGACCTGGGCGCGGACCGGCTACTGCTACCTGGAAGACCTGTTCGTCGATCCGGGTTGCCGGGGCCAGGGCCTGGGCCGCACCCTCATCGAGGCCGTGTACGCAGCCGCCGACGAGCAAGGAGTCGAGCGCGTCTACTGGCACACCGAAAACACCAACGACCGCGCCCAGCACCTGTACCGGCAGGTGGCCGAGCTGACCCCGTTCGTCCAGTTCCGCCGCCGCCCGCTGTAAATTCTGCCATCCGCAAGGAACCAACGACCTGCGCGCCGCGTAACGTTGGGTTGTTGTGGGTCACAGCGGACCCGCCCCCTAGAACTAGATTCACTTCCTCAATGCCTGTTTAGGAGTCGATCCGTGAACCGACTGGCCAGTCGCTTGCCGGCGATCGTCGAGCAGCATCAAAAAGAAGTCCTTGCCGAGTGGTTGAGCAACCAGATGACCAGCGGCACCTGGCGCTCCGGGCGCATCCCGGAAGCGCAGCTGCGGGACGAATCCCAGCGCTTCCTGTCGCTGTTGGCCCAGGCGAGCCAGCAGGGCATCGAGTTCGACGCCCGCAGCGCCCAATGGGCCGAAATCCGCGAGTTCCTCACCGAGCTGTCACGCAGCCGGGCGGCGCAGGGGTTCACGCCGACGCAGGTCGCGACATTCGTCTTTTCCCTGAAGCAGCCGCTGTTCAAACGCGCGACCGAAAGCCTGCAAAGCGATCCGGCTGCGCTCGCCAGCACGTTGTGGGAGGCGACGATCCTGATCGACGCGCTCGGCCTGTACACGACCGAGATCTATCAGCAGCTGCGCGAGCAGCTCATCGCGCGCCAGCAGGAAGAGTTGATCGAGCTTTCGACGCCCGTCGTGCAGCTGTGGGACGGCATCCTGGCGCTGCCGCTGATCGGCACTCTGGACAGCGAGCGCACCCAGGTCGTGATGGAGAGCCTGCTGGAACGGCTGGTCGCCACCGGCTCGAGCATCGCCGTGATCGACATCACCGGCGTGCCGACTGTCGATACGCTGGTCGCACAGCATCTGCTCAAGACCGTCGCCGCCGCGCAGCTGATGGGCGCCGACTGCATCATCAGCGGCATCCGGCCGCAGATCGCGCAGACCATCGTGCACCTTGGCATCGACTTGTCGGCCGTCGCCACCAAGGCGAGCCTTGCGGATGCCTTCGCTCTGGCGCTCAAGCGCCGCGGCCTCACGGTCGGGCGGGCGGCCACCCCGGGAGGTTAGGCCGTGGACCGCATACCGATCCTCAAGTTCGAGAACTTCCTGCTGGTGTCGATCCAGGTCGACATGCACGACCAGCTCGCGCTGACGTTGCAGGACGACCTGACGCAGAAGATCGTCGCCACGCGCGCCCGGGCGGTGCTGATCGACATCTCGGCGCTGGAGATGGTCGACTCGTTCATGGGCCGGATGCTCGGCAACATCGCCTCGATGTCGCGCATCCTCGATGCGCAGACCGTGGTCGTCGGCATGCGCCCGGCGGTCGCGATCACGCTGGTCGAGCTCGGCTTGTCGTTGCCCGGTATTCGCACCGCCTTGAACGTCGACGCGGGCTTGGCTCTGCTGCGTGCAGCGGTCGAGCGACCGGACGAACGCGTCGATGGTGAATGATTCCGAAACCTTTCCGGTCCGCAGCGGCGAAGACGTAGTCAAGGCACGCCAGGTCGTCCGCAGCCGCGCGATGGAAGCCGGCTTCAGCCTGGTCGAGCAGACCAAGATCGTGACCGCCGCCAGCGAGCTGGCGCGCAACACGGTGATCTACGGCGGTGGCGGCGAGATGCGCGTCGAGCGCCTCGACGATGGCCGCAAGCGGATCGGACTGCGCCTGACGTTCGAGGACCAAGGCCCCGGCATCGCCGATATCGAGCTCGCGCTGCGTGACGGCTATACCAGCGGCACCGGCCTCGGCCTCGGCCTCAACGGCGCGCGCAAGCTCTCGCACGAGTTCGACATCAAGTCCGCGCCCGGCCAGGGCACGCGCGTCACGATCACACGCTGGAAGTAGTGTGCAGAGCCTCCTCGTCACGGAATCGAGTCAGATCGCGCAGGCGCGCCGCGCGGTCTCGGCGCTGGCGGTGCGCCAGGGCTTCGACGAGGAAGATGCAGGCCGCGCCGCGCTGGTCGCGACGGAAATCTGCAGCAACCTGGTCAAGCACGGCAACGGCGGGGAGTTGATCGCGCAACCGCTGGAGCGCGGCGACGGTCGCGGGGTCGGGCTCATCGGGCTCGATAAGGGGCCCGGGATCGATGACCTGGCCAAGTGCCTGCGCGACGGATATTCGACCGGCGGCAGTCCGGGCACCGGGCTGGGAGCGATCAGGCGCATGTCGCAGCTGTTCGACATCTATTCGCAGCCGGGCAACGGCACCGCGGTCGTAGCGCAGCTGTGGCCGGGCGGCCGCTCACCGCGTGCACATCCGATCGAGATCGGCGCCATCGTCGTGCCGAAGCCGAACGAGGTCGAGTGCGGCGACACCTGGTGCTACGTGGAGCGTGCAGGCGGGGTCCTGGTGATGGGTGTGGATGGCCTCGGTCACGGGCTCGGCGCATCGCAGGCGGCGTCCATGGCGTGCAACGTTTTCATGACCGAGAAGACGCGCGCGCCGGGTGCGGTCCTGGAGCGCATCCACGCCAACCTGCGCACGACGCGCGGCGCGGCGGCCATCGTGATGGAAATCGATTGGGACCGACGCCAGCTGCTCGCCGCCGGCATCGGCAACCTGGTCGCAGCCATCATCGAAGGCAGCACGGCGAAGCGGATTCCTTCCTACAACGGCATCGTCGGACATGCCACGCCGCGCATCCGCGAGCTGAGCTATCCGATCTCGCCGGCGGCGACGGTGGTATTTCATTCCGACGGGCTGACTGCCTCCTGGCAGCCGGAACGCTATCCGGGGCTGATGCAACACCCGTGCGCCACCATCGCCGGAGTGCTGTATCGTGACTGCAAGCGCGGCCGCGACGACTCGCTGATGGTCGTACTGCGACGGACGACATCATGAGACATCAACTGCTGGAGCTGGAGCTGGCGAACGATCGCGACATGATCGCGGCCCGCCAGCGCGCGCGGCAGGTCAGCGCCCTGCTCGACTTCGATGCGCAGGACCAGGTTCGCATCGCCACCGCAGTGTCCGAAGTGGCGCGCAACGCCGTTCGTCACGGCGGCGGCGGCCGCATCGAGTTCGCGCTCGAAGAAGAAGGCGGACGCAACCCCGCGCTGTCGATCTCCATCGCCGACCAAGGACCTGGCATCGCCGACTTCGAGACCGCGATCGGCGGCACGACCGCGACCGGCGAGCCGAAGCTGGGGCTGGTGACGGCACGACGCCTGATGGACGCATTCGAGATCCAGTCCGCGCCTCGACGCGGTACCTCGATCACACTGCGCAAGCACGTGCCGCGACGCGCTGAGCCGTTCACGCGGGCGCGCATCGAAGCGCTCGGACGCGCGGTCGCTGCGCATCGCACGAGCGACGCGAGCGTCGAAATGCAGCAACAGAATCGCGACCTGTTGCGCAGCCTGGAAGAGCTGCGGCTGCGCCAGGAAGAGCTGACACGACTGAATGCAGAGCTCGAAGACACGAACCGCGGCGTGATGGCGTTGTATTCGGAGCTGGACGAGCGCGCCGCGCACCTGCGCGCCGCCGACGAGACCAAGACGCGATTCCTGTCGAGCGTGAGTCACGAGTTCCGCACGCCCGTGAACTCGATCCTGGCGCTGTCGAAGATCCTGCTGCACCGGCTCGACGGCGAGCTGACGGCGGAGCAGGAAAAGCAGGTGAAGTACATCTGGCAGGCTGCCGAGCAGCTGTCGACGCTGATCGACGACCTGCTCGACCTGCGCAAGGTCGAGGCCGGCAAGATCCAGCTGCGCACCGAGACCTTCACGGCCACCGACCTGTTCGCCGCGCTGCGCGGCATGTTCAAGCCGCTCGCCGTCAACGAGAACGTCGCGCTCATCATCGACGAGCCGGACGAGCTGCCCGAGCTGTACACGGACCAGGGCAAGGTCTCGCAGATCCTCCGCAATCTCATCTCCAACGCGCTCAAGTTCACGGTGCGCGGCTCGGTGCGCGTGTCGTGCCGGCTGTCGCAGGACGAGCAGCTGATCCTGTTCGAGGTTGCGGACACGGGCATCGGCATCGCGCCGGAAAATCACCGCCGCATCTTCGAAGAGTTCTCGCAGGTCGAGAATCCGCTGCAGACCTCGGTGAAGGGCACCGGCCTCGGGCTGCCGCTCTCGCAACGGCTCGCCGGGCTGCTCGGCGGCGGCATCGAGATTCGCAGCGCGCTGGGCCAGGGCTCGACGTTCACGCTGGCAATCCCGCTGCGCGTCGACAGCGAGCGCGGCGCAATGCCGCTGCTTTCGACGGAGCCGGCGACGCCGATGGCGCTGGATCGCGTGCTGATCATCGACGACAACGAGATCGAGCGCTACGCGCTGCGCCAGTTCCTGTCGACCAGCCGCTACGAAGTGATCGAGGCGATCGGCGGCTACGACGGCCTGCGGCTGGCCCGCCAGGCGCACCCGGACGTGATCTTCCTCGACCTGATGATGCCGGACGTCCACGGCTTCGAAGTGCTCAAGATGCTCAAGGCGATCGAAGACACGCGGCACATCCCGGTCGTGCTGTTCACTTCGCAGCGCCTGGAAAACGAAAGCGACCAGGAGCGGGCGGCGGCGGCCGATGCGCTGCTGATGAAGAGTCAGCTATCCCGTGACACTGTCATCGAGACCATGCACCGAGTCTGCGGAGTGAGGGAGAACGAGCATGTCAGAAACGCCTGAGACGATACTCAACGTCAACGACAACGAGGCGGCTCGCTACGCGACCACGCGCATCCTGCATCGCGCCGGCTTCAAGGTGCTGGAGGCGTCCACGGGCAGCGAGGCGTTGCAGATCACCCGCGAAGATCTGCCGCCGCTGGTGATCCTGGACATCAACCTCCCCGACCTCAACGGCGTGGAAGTCTGCCGCCGTATCAAGACCGACCCCGCCACGTCGTCGACGATGGTGCTGCAGATGTCGGCAACCAACATCGCCGTGATCGATCGCGTCAACTCGCTTGCCGCCGGCGCCGACAGCTTCCTGGTGGAGCCGGTCGAGCCGGAGGAGCTGGAAGCGGTGTCGCGAGCGCTGCTGCGGCTCCATCGCAGCGAGGCTGCCTTGCGACGCTCGCTCGCCGAACGCGAGCTGCTGCTCAAGGAAGTGAACCATCGCGTGAAGAACAGCCTGCAACTCGTGCTCAGCATGCTCAGTCTGCAAGGGCATCGCTTCAAGGAGCCGGAGACGCGTGAGTTGTTCACCAAGGCCATTTCGCGCGTAACGGCGATCGCTGCGATCCACGAACGGCTGTATCAGGACCAGGATCCGCTCACCGTCGAGATGCACACGTATCTCACCGGCTTGTGCGCGGAGCTCGTGCGCGCGTCGGGCATGGAAGAGAACGCGCAGGCGAACCTGCAGATCGAAGTCGAACAGATGCGGCTGCCGACAGAGCATGGCGTCGCGGTGGCGCTGGTCGTGAACGAGCTGGTGATGAATGCGCTGAAGCACGCGCATCCGGTGAGCGGTCCGGCGATCATCAGCGTGGGGCTCGTGCGATACGGTAGCGGACAAGTGCGCCTGACGGTGTCAGACAATGGCGCAACGTCCGCGCAGTCGCCGTCCGAGGTCGCAGGCCTCGGCACGCAGCTGATCCGGATGCTGGCGCGGCAGCTGAATGGAACGGTCGGCATCGAGCGCGCCGACGGAACCTATGCCGTGCATGTGACCTTCCCGCTCCAATCAGCGGTGTCATGGCGGCAACCGTACTGATAGTCGAAGATCAGATGCTGATTGCCTGGCACCTCAGCGATCTGATCGAAGGGGCCGGCCACCGGGTGCTGGCGATAGCACGCAATCCGGCAGAGGCGATGGAGGCCGCCGCACGACAGCAGCCCGACTTCGCGCTGATGGATATTCGCTTGCACGGCGGCACCAGCGGCCTCGAGGCCGCGCGGATGCTCTACGAATGCTGGGGCGTGCGCTCGATCTTCATCAGCGCCAACCTCGATCCGTCGACGCGCGCGCAGGCGCAACCACTGCAACCGCTCGGATTCGTCGGCAAACCGTTCCTGCCCGCGGAAGTGCTCGACGCCGTCGAGCAGGCGGTAAGAGCAGTGGGATGAGATTGGAAGTTAATTCAACGATAACGAGGCGCTCGGGCTGCCCAGTTCTTCGGAGAACTGCGCGAGCTCTTGGGATACTTCTTCCATCGCCATGGCGCTGCAGCCGATCTGCTCGGCCCAGCCTTGCAGCTCGAACTCTGCTTCGATCGCGCGCAGGGAATTCAGCAGCAGCAATGCGTCCGGCATCGGCATGGTCAGCCGCAGCGTCTCGTCGCCGTCCATACAGTGCAATGTGACAGTTCCGCAGATCGCGGCCTGATGCTCCGGCACTTCAGCGGTGGCCGCAGCAGTGATGACTTCGTGCGTTCCGAAAACATCTGCCAGGCACATGATGTGCCTCCTGACGACATCGCCCGAAGTGGGCCTGCCAGTGCAACGCGCGGCCGAGCCTGCTAGGTCCCTCTGCGGCAGAGCCGAGCAAGACTGAGACTAAATCGTTTTAAATCAACTGTTTAGGTACTGGCGCAACAGCTTGCCGATCAATGCCTGCGCACGCTGCGCGTGTTGAGCATCCCAAACCTGCGCCGAGTCCTCGCTCATGTAAGCGCGTCGCGCAAGCTCGAGCTGCACGGCATACACACCGTCTGCAGGCTTGCCGTAGTGATCGGTGATGTAGCCGCCCTTCCACCGACCGTCGAGCACCGCGCCGAATTCGCCGTCGCGCAGGACGATGTCGAGCAACGCGTCGCTGACCGCGCGTGGGCAACTCGCGCCGTCACGGGTGCCAATGTTGAATTCCGGCAGCACGCCCGCGAACAAGCTCGGAATCTCGCTCGCGATCGAATGCGCATCCCACAACAGCGCCCTGCCGTGCTTCTCGCGCAACGCCGCGAGCTCCTGCGCGAGGCGGTCGTGATAAGGCCGCCAGTACTGGTCGACGCGCGCCGCGATCTCGCGCTCATCCGGCTCGTGGCCGGCCATGTAGATGAACGACCCGCCGAACGTCTCCGTCGGGCACACGGGCGAAGTCGGACTGCCGACGTACAGCGGCGCCGAGTCGGACGAACGATTGAGATCGACGACGTAGCGCGAGTAGTTCGCCTTGATGATCGAAGCGCCGAGCTCGCGCGCGAAGTCGTAGAGCTGATGCACGTGCCAGTCGGTGTCCGGCACACCACGGCCCACGACAGTGAGGCGGTGCGCTATCGCGTCCGGCAGCTCGGTCCCCGAATGAGGAATGCTGATGAGCAGCGGCGTCGTTCCACGGTGAAATTCGTAGACGTTCATAGCATCGGCAACTTCAATCCGTTCTCGCGCGCGCAGTCGATCGCTTCCTGGTAGCCAGCATCCGCGTGACGCGCCACGCCGATCGCCGGATCGTTCCACAGCACACGTTCGACACGGCGTGCCGCGGCCGGCGTCCCGTCGCACACGATGACGACGCCAGCGTGCTGCGAGTAACCCATGCCCACGCCGCCGCCGTGATGAATCGAGACCCACGTCGCGCCGCCCGCCGTGTTCAGCAGCGCGTTGAGCAGCGGCCAGTCGGATACGGCATCGGAGCCGTCCTTCATCCCTTCAGTCTCGCGGTTCGGGCTCGCCACGGAGCCGGAGTCGAGGTGATCGCGGCCGATCACGATCGGCGCTTTGAGCTCGCCGGAGGCGACCATCTCGTTGAACGCGAGCCCGAGCCGATGCCGCTGCCCCAGCCCGACCCAGCAGATGCGCGCCGGCAATCCCTGGAAACTGATGCGCTCGCGCGCCATGTCGAGCCAGCGATGCAGGTGCGGATCGTCGGGGATCAGCTCCTTCACCTTCGCGTCGGTGCGATAGATGTCCTGCGGATCGCCGGACAGCGCGACCCAGCGGAACGGACCGACGCCGCGACAGAACAGCGGACGAATGTACGCGGGCACGAACCCGGGGAATGCGAACGCGTTCTTGACACCTTCGTCATACGCGACCTGGCGAATGTTGTTGCCGTAGTCGAACGTCGGCACGCCCATCGCGTGATAGTCGAGCATCGCCTTGACGTGCACGGCGGCCGATTTCTGCGCGGCGGCGGTGACCGCGGCGGGATCGCGCGTTCGCATCTCCAGCCACTGCTCGACGCTCCAGCCGATCGGCAAGTAGCCGTTGACGAGATCGTGCGCGGACGTCTGGTCGGTGACGGCGTCCGGGCGGATGCCACGACGAACCATTTCAGGCACGAGCTCGGCTGCGTTGCCGAGCACGCCGACGGAGATCGCGCGTCGAGCCGCGGTCGCGTCCGCGATCATCTTCAGCGCTGCATCGAGCGACGGCGCTTGCGCGTCGAGATAGCGTGTGTCGAGCCGCTTCTGGATGCGGCTCTGCTGGCATTCGATGCAGAGGATGCTCGCCCCCGCCATCGTCGCCGCGAGCGGTTGCGCGCCGCCCATACCGCCGAGCCCGGCGGTGAGAATCCACTTGCTCTTGAGGTCGCCGCCGAAGTGCCGCCGCCCCATTTCGACGAAGGTCTCGTGCGTGCCCTGCACGATGCCCTGGCTGCCGATGTAGATCCACGAGCCGGCCGTCATCTGGCCGAACATCATCAGGCCGCGGCGGTCGAGCTCGTTGAAGTGCTCCCACGTCGACCACTTCGGCACGAGGTTCGAATTCGCGAGCAGCACGCGCGGCGCATCTTCATGCGTGCGGAACACACCGACCGGCTTGCCGGACTGAATCAACAGCGTTTCATCGGCGTTCAATGCACGCAGCGTCTCGACGATGCGATCGAAACATTCCCAGTTGCGCGCGGCGCGGCCGATGCCGCCGTACACGACCAGCTCGTCGGGATTTTCCGCGACCTCGGGGTCGAGATTGTTCATCAGCATGCGCAGCGGCGCTTCCGTCAGCCAGCTCTTCGCCGTGCGTTGCGTGCCGCGCGGGGCGCGCACAGTACGGGCACCGTGACTGCGATCTTCTGCGGGTAATGTACGAGCGTTCATGAACTCACTCCAGGATCCGATTCATAGCGCGCTTGTAGCCGGCGGCGATCGCGGTTTCCGCGTAGTGCCGTCCTTCCTGCACCAGCCAGCGGCCCGCGACCATGACGTCGCGCACTTCGTGGCCGCTGCCGGCGAATACGAACGTGTCGATCAGCTCGTCTGCGTCGCGCCCTGCGAACAGCGGCGCGTTGGTATCGATCACGACGAGATCGGCGCGGCGACCGGTCTCGATCGCGCCGATGTTGCGCGCGGTCGCACGCGTGCCCGCGGCGCACGCGTGCTGCCACAGCAGCGCACCGGTCGATTCTTCGCTCTGCGTGGCCAGCACGTTGCGATGCCTGGTTGCCAGTCGCGCCTCGTACTCCAGCCACCGCAACTCTTCGGTGGGCGACACGCAGATGTGACTGTCGGAGCCGATCGCGAACGTACCGCCGGCCGCGAGCCACGCCGGCAACGGGAAAATGCCGTCGCCCAGGTTCGCTTCCGTCGTCGGACACAGGCCGATCACTGCACCGGTCGCAGCGACGGCCTTCAGCTCAGCGGGCGTCGAATGCGTCGCATGCACCAGGCACCAACGTCGATCGACGCGAGCGTGCTCGATGAGCCACTCGACCGGCCGCGCGCCGAGATGCTGCTGAGCTGCTGCGACTTCGCGCTCCTGCTCCGCGATGTGGATGTGAATGGTCTTGCTGTCGGGCAGTGACGTGAGAACGGTTCGCAGCGCATCCGGCGGGACTGCGCGCAGGCTATGCAAGGCGATGCCGATCTCGACCTGCGGCGATTGCGCGCGGACGCGCGACAGCCCGTCGAGGAGATCGAGATATTGATCCGTCGCAAGCACGAACTGCCGCTGGCGCTGCGTCGGCGGGGCGCCACCGAAGTCGGCAGTCTGATAGAGCGTCGGGAGCAAAGTGAGCCCGATTCCAGCCGTGGCCGCCGCATCGATCAGCGCCTGGGACATCGCGCCCCGGTCCGCATAAGGGCTGCCGTCCCGCTGGTTGTGCAGGTAGTGAAACTCGCACACGGCCGTATAGCCGGCCTTGAGCATGTCCGCATAGCATTGCGCAGCGACCGCGTTGAGGTCCTCCGGCGTCATGCGGCTGGCGTGCTCGTACATGGTCTCGCGCCAGGTCCAGAAGCTGTCGGCATGCGAGCCGCGCCGCTCCGCCAGCCCGGCCATCGAGCGCTGAAACGCGTGACTGTGTACATTCGGCATGCCCGGAATCGCGGCACCGTTGATCAGCCGCGCAGTGGTGACGACGTCGTCCGGCGACACGTCCACGATGTCGCCCGCCGGGTCGACGGAGACCACGACATTGCGCCGCCAGCCGCCGGGCAACCAGGCGGCGTTGAAGCGGTAGCGGGACTGGAAGGACATGCGCGGCAGTATAAGACTGAAAGGGGACATTCCTCATTTCGGACCGGGAGCGAGGTGAGTCAACCGATGGCTGAAGAAATGAGGAATGTCCCCTTTGACCGCGTATGGGTCGGAGCGGACCTCGCGACCATGGACGAAGCCGGCGGCATCGGCCACGTGCCCGATGGCGCGCTCGCAATCCGTGACGGACGCATCGCATGGGTCGGCACGCGGGCACAGCTGCAGGCGCTGTCGTGGTCCGCGACGGTCGTGACCGAAGCGCGCGGTCTGTGGATCACGCCCGGCCTGGTCGAATGCCACACGCACCTGGTTTACGCGGGCGACCGCAGCAACGAGTTCGCGGCACGGCTGCGCGGCGCCACATACGAAGACATCGCCCGTGCGGGCGGCGGAATCGTGTCGACGATGCGCGCCACACGCGCGGCTGACGAAGACGAGCTCCTGGCGCAGTCGCTGCCGCGCGCACAGTCGCTGGTGAGCGAAGGCGTGACGACGCTCGAAGTGAAGTCGGGCTACGGGCTCGATCTCGCGAGCGAATTGAAGATGCTGCGCGTCGCGAAGCGGCTCGGCGAGCAACTGGGTATCGATGTCGTCAAGACGTTCCTCGGCGCGCACGCGCTGCCGCCGGAGTTCGCGAACCGACAGGATGACTACGTGCGTCACGTGTGCGACGACATGTTGCCCGCAGTCGCGAAGGAGCGGCTCGCCGAAGCTGCCGACGTTTTCTGCGAACGAATCGCTTTCACGCGCGAGCAGACCGAACGCGTGTTCGAGCGCGCGCGTAGTCTCGGCCTGGGGCTGCGTCTGCATGCGGATCAGCTGAGCGATGGCAGTGGCGGCGAGATCGCGGCGCGCTACAACGCTCTATCGGCCGATCATCTGGAATATGCGTCGGACGCTTCTCTCGAGCTCATGGCTCGCCACGGCGTCGTCGCAGGCCTGCTGCCCGGTGCGTTCTATTTTCTGCGCGAGACTCGCCTGCCGCCGATCGAGCGGATGCGCGCGCTCGGCGTTCAGATGGCCGTGTCGACGGACTGCAATCCAGGCACGTCGCCAATCGCATCGCTCGGGCTTGCGATGAACATGGCGTGCGTGCTGTTCCGCATGACTGCAGCCGAAGTTCTTCGCGGGGTAACGGTGAACGCGGCACGCGCGCTCGGTCTCGGCGAGGATCGAGGCACGCTGCGCCCCGGCCTGCGCGCCGACCTTGCGATCTGGAAACTACGTCATCCGGAACAGCTCTGCGCCGAAGTGGCAACGCACCGGCCGGTGGAAATCATTGTGGGTCAGGCTTTAGCCTGACTTCCTAAAACGACACCGCAATATTCAACGTCGCCATGTCGACATCGGCCTCATCCAGCGTATCGTCCTCACCCGCATCGAACACGCGTCCGAACTCGAGCCGCAGCTGATAGATCTCGACGATACTGAAACTGACGCCGACGCCCGCGAGCAGGTCCGCGCCGCTCTTGGAGGCGCGCAACGACTCGCTGCCGACGTTGTCGGTGATGAAGACGCTTTCCGTGTTGTTCGAGATCAGCACGCCGGCCCGCGCGTAGACTTCCCAGCGATAGCTGAGCGGCAGGATGCCCAGCGCCGAAAGCGAGATGCCGCTGGTCGATGATTCGACGTTCTGCGCCCAGTCTTGCAGGCCCGACACGCCGGCGCGCGAACCCGTGCTCCGGTCGCGATACACGACTTCTCCGAGGTCCATGTAGCCGCCTTCCAGCGCGATGTGCTCCGTCAGGCGCCAGCCGACGACGAAGCCATACGACGAATCTTTGGCATCGAACGATCCAGTGGTGGTCTGCGGCGTGAACCCGAAGGCGTCGTAGATCGCGAAGGCTTCGTCCTCGAACACGCTGCGCGTGGAGTCCTTCTCCGCCATCGCATAGGAAATGCCGGCGTAGATGCCGAGCTGGGCGGCGCGCGCGTTGCCGGCGATGACGCCACCGGCGAGCACGATGAATGCAATAATCGCGGCTCTCATGTCTCGAAGGTTAGCATGACCCCTACAGAAATCATCGGCGCGGTGGCCGCCACTCTGACGACGATCGCCTTCGTGCCCCAGGTGCACAAGGTCCTCGTCTACAAGGACACTCACTCCCTGTCCCTGGGTATGTACCTCATCTTCACGACCGGGGTTCTGTTATGGGGAACTTATGGCTACCTGCGCGGCGATTGGGTCATCGTCACGGCCAATGCGATCACGGCCGTGATGTGTCTCGCGATCCTGGCGATGAAGCTGCACAACGAGGGATTCGGCAAAGTCAGCCGATGAAGCCGATGCCGCGCGCCATCAGCGCTGCGCACAGCATGATGACGAACAACAGCGTCAGCTCGATGTGAATGAACATGCGCAAGCGCCGCCGCTTGCCATCGTCGAGCTCCGGCAGTCGACCTTCCTTGAGCGCCTTGCGCCAACCGAGGAACTGCACGGTCGGCAGGATCGACAGCAATCCGACCACGATGAACAACGCGAGCTTCACGAGGAAGGGGCCGCTGTGAAAGTAATAGTCAGCGCCCTTCTCGGTGGAAGATACGCGCACGAAACCGACGATCAGCAGCACGACTGCGCTCAGGCCGTACACCGAATCCATACGCAACAAAGTGCGCGCCGATGCGACCGTCAGTTCCCCGCGCAGGAGCACGAGCTCGACCATCACGACCGCGACCAGGAGAAAGGCCGCGGCGTGATGCAGGAAGGCGAACAGAGCCGATGAAGTCATGGGCGCCCCGGTACGTTGTGACCGGGGCGCAGTATCTCATGCTCATGCCGCAACAGCAGTGGATCGCTTCAAACCCATGTACTCGAGGTCTGCAAACAACAGCACTGCAGCGGCCTGCGCGATGACGAAGGCATAGCCGAGCGCGTTGGGCGCGACCCATCCGGTGAACAACAGCACGATGCTGTCGATCACCCACACCGCGTTCAGCGCGATGATGACCCACACGGCGATGCGCGACGGCTCGCTCCGCGACGCGACGAACGCGACGAACGCTGCGAACGGCAGCAGGACGATGCCCGCTTCGCTGATCAGGTCGACCGGCAGCTGCAACAGGTCCGCGAGCAGCTCGGCGAACGCGACCATCGCGACACCCATCGCGCCGCTGCTCACGGCATCGACGACCAGCACACGGCGCAGGAGAGAAGAAGAGCGGATCGAAGTCATGGCGTAATCCTCGTTACTTGTGGGGTAGCGGGGGCCATGATGCTGGCGGCGGCGGCGTGCAGTCGATTACCCGGCAGGTAATGGAGCTGCCGGCGGCAGCTGCGCTATCGTCGCTTCCCATGAATACCAGCATGGGCTCTCACCGCCACGCCACCCGGCCCGTCGGCGACCTGCTGCGCGAGTGGCGTCAGCGGCGCCGCATGAGCCAGCTCGACTTCGCGGTCGAAGCCGAGATTTCCTCGAAGCACCTGAGCTTTCTCGAAACCGGCCGCTCGCAGCCGAGCCGCGAGATGGTGCTGCACCTCGCCGAGCTGCTCGACGTACCGCTGCGCGAGCGCAATTCGCTGCTGATCGCGGCCGGCTTCGCGCCGATGTTCAAAGAGCACGCGCTGACCGATCCGGAGCTGCAGCCGGCACGCGAAGCAGTCGAGCTCGTGCTGAGAGGTCACCAGCCGTATCCAGCCGTCTGCGTGGATCGTCACTGGCAGTTGGTTGCGGCGAACGACGCCGCGAATTTCTTCATGGTGGGCGTGGCGCCGGCGCTGCTGGCGGCGCCGCTCAACGTGCTGCGCGCCACCTTGCATCCCGACGGCATGGCGCCGCGCATCGTGAATCTCGCCGAGTGGCGCGCGCATGTGCTGGCGCGCTTGCGTCGGCAGATCGAGGTTTCCGCGGACGCCGTGCTCGCCGATCTGTTGAAGGAGCTCAGCGAATATCCCGCGCCTGCCGAGTCTGCTCACACTGCAGAACCTGCGACGACGGCTGTGCCATTCGCGGTGCCGTTCCGGCTCGCCACCGACGCCGGCGTGCTCAGCTTCATCAGCACGATCACGGTTTTCGGCACTCCGGTCGACGTAACTCTGTCAGAATTGGCGCTCGAATCTTTCTTCCCGGCGGACGCGGCGACCGCAGCAGCCTTGCGAAGTCTCGCTCAACAATGAGTTGTCTCTACAGCGTCGACCAGGACACGGCGATCCCCAGCGAGTACACGGCCGGCCCGTGGGACGATCGACTGCAACATGGCGGAGCGCCCACGGCGCTGATCGCATGGGCGGCAGAGCGGCTGGTGCCCCGCGAGCCGATGCAGGTCATGCGCATCACCGTCGACCTGCTGCGTCCGGTGCCGATCGCTCCGCTGCAGATCCGCGCGGAAGTCGTGCGCGAAGGTCGCAAGATTCAGCTCTGCGCAGTCACGCTGCTGCATGAGAACGTGGTCGTGGTACGCGCAAGCGTGCTGAAAATCCGCCGCGCGCAGTTCGACCTGCCGCCGACTGCGATCGAAGAAAAGATCGAGCTGCCAGGTCCCGAGCACGGTCGAGTCGCCGAGCCGGCGCCCGGCACGCGGCCGAATGCCTTCATTCGCGGCCTCACCCTGAGCGTGGTCAAGGGTGCTTTCCGTGAGCCCGGCCCGGCAGCGATCTGGTTTCGCGCGGAGCGCCCGCTGCTCGCGTCCGAGCCGCTCACGCCGCTGCAACGCACGGCTATGGTCGCCGACTTCTGCAATGGCGTCTCGACAGTGCTCGACTGGAATACGTGGACGTTCATCAACGGCGACCTGACGATCAGCCTCGCGCGCCTGCCGGTCGGCGACTGGATCCTGCTGGACGCGCAGACCTGGCTCGGCGACCACGGCTCCGGCATCGCCTTCGCGAAGCTCGGCGACACCCGCGGCTACTTCGGCCGCGCAATCCAAAGCCTGGTGATCGAACCGAGATAGCGGCCGGGGAAGAATACCTGACAGGATGAACAGGATGGGCAGGATGGACAGGATGTCCGACTCAGAAAAGTATCCTGTTCATCCTGTTCATCCTGTCCCGTCTTGCTCCTTCTTCTTCTTCTCTTCTTCCTGTCTTCGTTCCCTGCGAATCGTCAACACGATCGTCAGGAACGCGAACCCCAGGAACGCGATGAACGTCGCCATGACGAACACCAGCCCGCCCGCGAGGCGCCAGCCTTCGTACAGGCCGATCGCGAGACCGATCGGCGTGGCGATCAACAACAGCGGCTTGCCGATTTTCAAGGAGTGCCTTCGACTGCTCGCTTCAACTTACCGAGAGCATGATCCCATTGCTGCTCGATCAGCTCCAGCGATCGTCGCGCTTCTTCGATGCGCTCCGGCTCCAGCTCCCACAGACGCTCGCGCCCGGCCCGGATGTCGCGCACCAGGCCGGCGTTCGCGAGCACTTGCAGGTGTTTCGTGACGGCCTGGCGCGTGATGTCCGTACCCGAGGTCAGCTGCGCGATCGATTTCGCGCCGCTGCTGCACAGGAAGGCGACCAGTCGCAGCCGCGTCTCGTCCCCGAGCGCAGCGAACACGGGCGCGGCATTGCGAAAGCCGGCGCTGCGCAGCGGTGCGCTAACCCGTAGCGACATGCTTCTCGATGTTCTTCATCTGTTCGTCCCAGCCGCCGCTGTTCATACGGAACACTTCGAGGCGCCGCTGCGGCGGAATCTTGTCGAAGCCGGATTCTACGACGGACAGCAGCGTGCCACCCTCCGCGTCCCGGAGCTCGAACACCACCAGCGTGGTCGGCTCCGCGGAATAGTCGACACCCGGCTCCGGGACGCCTGGCTGCCAGCGCCACGACAACAGGCGCTCGGGCTCCACGCGCTCGATCCAGACTTCGAACACGAGATGCTCGTAGCCGGGATGCGTGACCTGCCCATGCGTGCGCTGCCCTGGAGCGAAGGACTCACCTTTGAGCCGGACGCCGAACCAGCTGCCGAACTCTTCCGCGTTGGACAGCGCTCGCCACACGCGCGCACGCGGCGCCTTGAGCAGGATCTTGCGTTCGATACGATCGGTACTTTGTGTCATAGGCAACCTCCGGGTTGCATAATAGCCGTGGCGGTTTCAAATGCAACCCTGAGGTTGCCTATTCGTTGTCATCATCCGCCTATGCCCCTGATCACTCTGCGCAACGCCGAACTCGCTTATGGTCTGCATCCGCTGCTCGACCGCGCGAACCTGTCGGTGGACGACGGCGAGCGCGTCGGCCTGATCGGCCGCAATGGCACCGGCAAGTCCTCACTGCTGCAGGCGATCGCCGGCACGCTCGCGCTCGACGACGGCGAGCTCGCGCGCCAGGACGGGTTGCGCATCGTGTTCGTCGAGCAGGAGCCCGAGCTGCCGCCGGCTGCAACACTGCGCGACAGTCTCATCGCGCGCGGCCGCATCGAACAGCTGCACGATGAGCGTGAGCGCTGGCGCGCAGAAGCGCGTCTCACGGAATTCCTGCATCGCCTCGGCATCGATGCAGAGCGCAGTCCGCAGACAGCGTCGGGCGGCGAGCGCAAACGAGCCGCGCTCGCGCTCGCACTCGCCTTGCAACCGGACCTGCTGTTGCTCGACGAGCCGACCAATCACCTGGACATCGACGGCATCACTGCGCTCGAAGAGCTGCTGCTCAAGGGTCCGACCTCGATCGTGATCACGCACGACCGCGCGTTCCTCGATCGCGTCGTGACGCGCATCGTGGAGCTCGATCGTGGCCTGCTGCGCAGCTTTCCCGGCAACTTCGCCACCTACGAAGTCCGCAAGGGCGAGCAACTCGCCGCCGAGGAAGTCGCCAATCGCAAGTTCGACAAATTCTGGGCGCAGGAAGAGGTCTGGATTCGTCGCGGCATCGAGGCGCGTCGCACTCGTAACGAAGGACGCGTACGACGTCTCGAATCGCTGCGCGTCGAGCGCGCGGCGCGCCGTGAACAGCTCGGCGACATCAAGCTCACGCTCGATGCCGGCGAGCGCTCCGGCAAGCTGGTCGCGGAGCTGGTAAACGTCGGCAAGAGCTTCGCGGAGCGGCCGATCGTCAAAGGCCTATCGCTGCGGCTGCAGCGCGGCGATCGACTCGGACTGATCGGCCCGAACGGCGCAGGGAAGTCGACGCTGTTGCGTCTCATCCTGGGGCAGCTCGAGCCGGACTCGGGTACGGTGCGGCTCGGCGCGAACGTGCAGGTGGCGTACTTCGACCAGATGCGCGAGCAGCTCGATCCGGAGAAGTCCGTCATCGAGACGATCAGCCCGGGCTCGGACTGGATCGAGATCGGCCGCGAGCGCAAGCACGTGGTGACGTACCTCGGCGATTTCCTGTTCAGCTCGCAGCGCGCGAATTCGCCCGTGAAGGCATTGTCGGGCGGCGAGCGCAATCGTCTGCTGCTGGCGCGCCTGTTCGCGCGCACCGCGAACGTGCTTGTAATGGATGAGCCGACGAACGACCTCGACATCGAGTCGCTGGAATTGCTGGAAGACACACTGCAGAGCTACGCAGGCACGCTACTGCTCGTGAGCCACGATCGCGCGTTCCTCGACAACGTCGTGACGCAGACGCTGGTCGCCGAAGGCAATGGCAAATGGCAGGAATATGTCGGCGGATATGCCGATTGGCTCGCGCAACGCCGTCCGGCTGCGGCAGCGCCTGCGAAGCAGAAAGCCGAGAGCCGCAGCGATGATGCACGCCGCCCCACGCCGACCAAGATGAGCTACAAGGAAACGCGCGAGCTCGCGCAGCTGCCGGCAGAAATAGAGGCGTTGGAGCAGCAGCAACAGGCGCTCACGGCGCGCATGAGCAGCGGCGACTATCACAAGCAGGGCAGCGAGCAGATCAAAGCCGACCGGCAGCTGTCGGGCGAGATCGAACAGCAGCTCGCGGCAAAGTACGCGCGGTGGGAGGAGCTGGAAGCCAAACAGAGTCACGCTAAAGCCTGACCCACAGAAGAAGGCCCCTTGTGGGTCAGGCTTCAGCCTGACAATTCTGCAAGCCGGGCTGAACCTGCCCTATAGGAATTTTCGCTGGTCCGTGCTCCCCGCCCTCTGCTAGTTTACGCCGCCATAACTAGACAGATCGTCGTGGGGGGTCGCTTGAATAATCAACACAGCGCAGCGCTGGCGCCGGCCGCGGCTGCCGATCAGGCCGAACGGCAGGGCTGGTACCTGGTCTTCACGCTGCTGATCTTCTACATATTCTCGTTCATCGACCGCCAGATCATTTCGCTGCTGGTGGAGCCCATCAAGCGCGACCTGCAGGTGACGGACACGCAGATCGGACTGCTGCAAGGCCTCGCCTTCGCGATCTTCTACACGCTGTTCGGCATTCCGATCGGCCGGCTCGCCGACCGCATGAACCGCAAGACCATCGTCGGCGTCGGCGTCGTCATCTGGTCGCTGATGGCGACGTTGTGTGGACTGGCGAAGAACTTCACGCAACTGTTCCTGGCGCGCATCGGCGTCGGCGTCGGCGAAGCGGCGCTGTCGCCAGCGGCTTATTCGATGATCACCGACGCATTCCCGCGCGAGAAGCTCGGCCGCGCCTTCAGCGTCTATAACATGGGCATCGCGATCGGCAGCGGTACGGCCATTCTGGTCGGCGGCTTGGTCGTCGCGGCGGTCTCCGGCGAAGGTCGCACTTTCAGTCTGCCGCTGCTGGGCGAAGTGCGTGCTTGGCAGTTCGTCTTCATCGTCACTGGCGCGCCCGGGCTGCTTCTGCCGCTGCTCCTGCTGTCCGTTCGCGAGCCGACGCGCCGCGGTCTGCTCAAGACCGCCGGCAACGAGACGCCGGCGAAGCTGCCGCTCGGAGAGGTGATCGCCTTCATGGCGAAGAACGGTCACTTCTACAGCCTGCACTTCATCGCGATGGCGATGATGGCGATGCTCGGCTACGCGGTGGGCGCGTGGCTGCCGACGGTCATGGTGCGGACCTACGGCCTGAACGTTGGCACGGTCGGTCAGGTGCTCGGCATCTCCACCATCACCATCAACACGATCGGCATTTTCCTCGCAGGCCGTATCTGCGATCGCCTGACCAAGCTGGGCAAGGCGGATGCGCCGATCTGGGTCTGCTTCGGCGTCGCCATCGCCGTGGTCGTCACCAGCGCGTTGCCGGCTTTCATGCCGACCGCGACGCTCGGCCTGGTCATGATGTGCGTGGCGGGACTGCCGTTCCACGGCTACGTCGCGATGGGTCCGATGGCGGTAAACCAGGTCACGCCCAACCAGATGCGCGCGCAGGTGTCGGCGGTATACCTGTTCACGGTGAACTTCCTCGGCCTCGGCTTCGGCCCGGCGCTGGTGCCGATGATCAGCGACTACGTTCTGCGCGACCCGATGCAGATCCGCTGGGGCCTGCTCATCGTCGTCGTCACCGCCGGCACGATCGCCGCGATCCTCCTGTGGCTGGTACGCCCCGTCTATCGGCAACAGGTCGCCCAAGCAGCCCAGTGGCAGTAATCGGTGCCGGGAGAGAAAAACAGGGGAAACTGAGCAGTGCGGCAACTTTGACGCAGGTTGTGCTGCGCTGCTCAGTTTCCCCTGTTTTCCTCTCCCGGCACCGTTCTAGAATCCGGGGCGATGGAAGCATTGCCCCTGATTTGCCACCCCGCTACGCCTTGTACGTACGTCAGCGCTGTCACTGCGCGCGTCGACCGGCTGAGCGAGGATCTGCTGATCCTGTACTACCAGGTCGTCGGCGACATCGATCAATTGCAGCTGCCCGCGCAGCACCGCTCGGCGCACACGGACGGCTTGTGGCAACACACCTGCTTCGAAGCGTTCGTCCGTGCGGAAGGCGCGCGCAACTACCTGGAGCTGAATTTTTCGCCGTCGAGCGAATGGGCGGTGTACCGCTTCGATGACTATCGGCGCGGCATGACTGCAATCGAACCGCCGCACGCGCCCAAGATCCTCTGCCGGCGTCGCGAGGCCCGGCTGGAAGCGGACGTCGACGTGCACCTCTCAGGCCTGTTGCCGCAGGAAGATTTGCAGCTCGCACTCGCAGTCGTGCTCGAGGATCTGCAAGGTCGCATTTCCTACTGGGCGCTGAAACATCCGCCGGGCAATGCCGACTTCCATCACGACGCCGGCTTTGCACTGACGCTGCCGCGCGCAGGAGACGAGGAATGAAGTTCGGCATCGATCGCCTGCTCGCCGAGCCGGCACTGCGCAGCGCGCTGCACGGCAAGCGGCTCGCGCTGGTCGCGCATCCGGCATCGGTCACCGCCGACCTCACGCATTCGATCGACGCGCTCGCGCGGCTCGACGATCTGACGCTGACGGCGGCATTCGGGCCGCAGCACGGCCTGCGCGGCGACAAGCAGTACAACATGATCGAGTCGCCGACATTCGACGATCCTGTCTACGGCATTCCGGTCTTCAGTCTCTACGGCGAAGTGCGTCGCCCGACCGCAGCGATGATGGATACGTTCGACGTGGCGCTCATCGATCTGCAGGACGTCGGCTGCAGGATCTACACCTTCGTCACCACGCTGCTCTACATGCTCGAAGCGGCGGCAAAGCACGGTAAGAGCGTCTGGATACTCGACCGGCCGAACCCGGCCGGCCGGCCGATCGAAGGCTTGCGACTGCGCGCGGGCTGGGAAAGCTTCGTCGGTGCGGGGCCGCTGCCGATGCGCCACGGCCTGACGCTGGGAGAGCTCGCGCATTGGTTCGTGCGCACGCTGCGACTTTCAGTCGACTACAAAGTGATCGAGATGCACGGCTGGCAACCGCAAGCAGCGCCTGGCTTCGGTTGGCCGCTCGGCGAGCGGGCCTGGATCAATCCGAGCCCGAACGCCCCGAATCTGTGGATGGCGCGCGCCTATCCGGGCACGGTGATGGTCGAAGGCACGACGCTGTCGGAAGGCCGCGGCACGACACGACCGCTCGAGCTGTTCGGCGCGCCGGACATCGATGCACGCGCGCTGCTCGCAACGATGCACAAACTCGCGCCGCAATGGCTGCGCGGTTGCCGATTGCGCGTGTGCTGGTTCGAGCCGACCTTCTACAAGCACGTCGGCAAGCTCTGCAGCGGCCTGCAGATCCACGTCGAGGATCCGGGCTACGATCACGACGCGTTCCGACCGTGGCGCTTGCAAGCGCTCGCATTCAAGGCGCTGCGCCAGTTGCAGCCGGACTACCCGATCTGGCGCGACTTCCCGTATGAATATGAGACGCGGCTCGCGATCGACGTGATCAACGGCAGCCCGCTGCTACGCGAATGGGTAGACGACGCGAGCGCGACGGTGGCCGATCTCGAAGCCGCAGCGAGCAAGGACGAGCGCGATTGGCAACAGGAACGCGCGCCCTTCCTGATCTACACCTGACAGAACACACGCGCGATTGCGCCGTCGGCGCGCTGATGTTCCGGCCGCGGCGCAAAGCGCTTGCTCGTAAGCCTCAGCTCCGAGATCTGCGCGAGCCGCAACGACCGCCAACCCGCCGGCTCTCCGTCGCTGCCGCCCCAAACCTCGTAGCAGCTCAACAACTCATCGCCCGCTGCGTCGATGCCGTAGACGTGCGGAGCGACCCGCCGCGCTTGTCCTTCGTATTGCAGCTCCAGAAGCCGTTTTTCTCTGATTGCCTGACAGATCATGTCCTGCATGCGGTTAGGAACACTCGAACTCGACACAGCGTTCCAGCCTCGAACCAACGTGTCGGAAGCGCGGCGCTGCGGCGCGAAAGTTCCGCAGAAGCGCAGCAGCAAGAGGAAATTGCCAATAACTCAGGTTAATCGACTGCTTCAGACAGTCGGCGTCGTCCGCGAGCGCAGCGGCACTTCCGGAACGAACAGCACGATCACTACCGCCAGCCCGACGATCCACAGCGAGCGCTCCAGCATGTGTGCGATCGCCGTTGCAAACGCAACTTTGACGCCGCGCTGGATGCGCTCGACCAGCTGGTTACCGTAGATCGACATCGCGGTCCGCACCTGCATCAGCGATTGCTGCACGGTCATCGCGACCAGCGCATCCTCTTTCGAGAGGATCGCCTCGCGAAACAGTCTGGCGACGCCGGCGAGCAACTCGGGCTCGCGCAGCGCGCGCACCGGAATGTCCGCCAGTTGTTTCTTCACGCCCGCGGGCAGGTCCGGATCCTGCAACAGTCGCTCGCGCCCCTCCTCACCCGTCTTGAGCTCGCTCTCGACAGTGTCGGCTCGTTGCACGAGCTGGCGATGAATGCGCCCGCGCACGCCGCCGTCGCGTAACGCTGCCTTGATCTGCTCGGGCATGCGCGGATCGCCGACGATCTCCTCTACCGCCGCCGCATCTTCGCGATACGCACGCTCGATCACAGCGAAGCGTTCGTCGATCGTCTCGTCGACGCGCTGGTGGATCATCTCCGCGTTCATCGCCTGACTCTGCGCGTGCGCGAGATCGATGCGATGCTCGCTCGCCCCCGGCAGCAGCGGCACGTGCTTCGGCAGCTCGACCGTCAAGCCGTGCGTCAGGAACGTTCCGAACACCGCGACGCCGAGGGTCGCACCCATCTGCCGGCTGAACTGTCCCGTGCTCGTCGCAACACCGATCTGCGTCGGCGGCGCCGAGTTCTGGATCACCAGGCTGAACAGCGATTGCGCGGGCCCGAGACCGATGCCTGTGAGTGCGAGCCGCCACGCGAGGTCGGCACTGGTCGTGTCCGGCCCGATGCCCGTCAGGGACACCACGCCGGCGAACAGGACGATGCCGCCGCCGACCATGTAGGGCTTGTAGCGGCCGGTCCGGGTCACGAGCCGGCCGCAAATGATGCTGCTGGCAATCAACCCGCCCATCAGTGGCAGCAGCGCGAACCCGCTCTGCGTCGCGTTGATTCCCTGCACCACCTGCATGTACAGCGGCATGAACATCACGACACCCAGGAACGCGGTGCTCATCACGAACGATGCAAGCGCCGCGATCCGGAACGAGTGAATGCGAAACAGGTGCAGCGGCAGGATCGGATGCGTGGCGCGCGTCTCGATCCACAGGAAAATCACGAGCGAAACGCCGCCGATCGCGAACAGCGACAGGATGTGCGGCGAGCTCCACGGATAGGTCGTGCCGCCGAGCGTGAGCCCGAGCAGCAGCGTCGCGGCCGTCAGCACCACTAGCACCGCGCCGAGATAGTCGATGCGTCCGCCCGCGCCATGCCGCAACACCGGCATGCGATACATGATCATGAAGAGCGCGAGCAAACCGAGCGGCAGGTTGACGTAGAACACCCAGCGCCAACCGGCGATCTCGTGGCCGAGCACTTGAACGGTGCCGTGGTCAGTGAGCAAGCCGCCGATGAACGGACCGACGACGGTCGCGATGCCGAACACAGAGCCGAACACGCCGAACAGCCGGCCGCGCTCACGCGGCGGATACAGGTCCGCCATGATCGCGAACGACACGGTCATCAGCGCGCCCGCGCCGAGGCCCTGGATCGCACGGCATACGATGAGTTGCATCATGCCGCCGCCGAGCACCGGCAGCGCGCCGAACTCCCCGCTGAGCCCGCACAGCGCGGACCCGACGAGGAACAGCAGGACGCCGAGGATGAGGATGCCTTTGCGGCCGTATTGATCGCTGAGCTTGCCGTAGATCGGCACGGAGACCGTCGACGTAAGCATGTATGCCGTGGTCACCCACGCATACATCGAGAGCCCCTGCAGCTGCTCGATGATGCGCGGCATGGCCGTCGCGACGATGGTCTGGTCGAGCGCGCTCAGCAGCACGACGACGGCGAGAGCGGCCAGAGTCAAGCGCCGCTCGGCGGGTGTGACTGAAAGCTCAGTCAATCAGAAGTCAGGCTAAAGCCTGACCCACAAGCTCCCTGTGGGTCAGACTTCAGTCTGACACCCTTATTGTTTCTTCTTACCGGTCCACTTGCCGTCGCCGAACGAGCCGAACACGACCGTGCCGCTCATCGTGTCGCCGGTGACCGTGCCGGTGTAATCGATCTGCAGGTCCTGGCCCTGCACGTTGACGTTGATACCGAAGGTGACCGCATCGCCCTTGATCGTGCCAGTGAGCGGCACCTCGCCGCGCGAGCTGACCATCTTGCCGCCGAGCGTCTCGCCCGCCTGCGTGAACACTGCGTCCGAGGCGCGCGAGCCCATCGGGCTCTCGACGTTGAGCTCCCACGTGCCGGTCACGTCCGGTGACCTTGGCAGCAGCGGGCGGTGGCGGCGGCGCGGACTGCTGGGTTGGCGTCGTCATGCAGCCTGCAGCAATCGATGCGACGGCTGCGAGGCAAAGCAGACGCAAACCGGGGGCACGCGGGGTGGACATTGGAAGACTCCCTTTGTTAGAGCGCCACAGCTTAATCGCTGCCCCGGCGGCCTGCGAGCCAACACTGCGACCGTTAACCTTTCTTCAGTTGTCCGGTCGAAAGCGGCCGAGGCCCTTTCGACAGGTCCGTCAAAAGGCGCGACTTTTGCCGGACCTCGCGCACCACTTAAACCAGCTGCAGACGCGCTGCATCCCATTGAAGCCACGCCTGATCGCGCATTTGGGTCGCTTGGTCTCACGGGCCTGAACGCCGTCAACACTGCAGTGGTCCAATCGCCGCAACCAAGATCCAGGGAGTTCAGCGGTGCGCATCATCTCCGGAGCCATCCGTAACCCCGTTGCGATCGGCGTTACGGTTTTACTTATTTCCCTGTTCGGCCTGCTCGCGCTGAAGCAGCTGCCCCTGCAGCTTTTCCCTGACATCGAGCGGCCGACCATCTCGATCTTCACCAACTGGCGCGGCGCCTCGCCCGAGGAAGTGGAGGCCGAGCTGCTGGAGCCGCAGGAGCAGGTGCTGCAGGGCCTGGCCGGCCTGGAGGAAGTCAACGGCAACGCGAACTCCGGCGGCAGCCAGGTCTTCCTGACGTTCGCGATCGGCACCGACATGAAGTCGGCGCTGGTCGAGGTCATCGGCCGCATGAGTCGCCTGCCGCCGCTGCCGCGCGACGCCGACCGACCGTTCGTGCAGCTCGGCGGAGAGGGCGGAGGCGGCGGCTCCAACGAGCAACTCTCGTTCTTCTTCGTGCAGCTCCTGCCCGGCGCCGAGGGACCGATCGAACGCCATCGCCGTCTGGTCGATGACGTGGTCAAGCCGCGCATCGAATCGGTCCCGGGCGTCGCGCAGGTCGAGGTTCAGGGCGGTCCGCCCGACGACGTCCGCATCACGCTCGACCTCGCGCGCGCCGCTGCGCTCGGCATCGGCATCCCGGACATCGCTCGCCAGGCTGCGAGCGCCACGAATGTGTCCGCCGGCCAGCTCGACGTCGGACGCCGGCAATACTCGCTGCGCTACACCGGTCGCTACGACGCCAAGGACCTTGGGCAGCTCGTGCTCGCATGGCGCGACGGGCCAGCCCGTGCGCCTTGCCGATCTCGCGACTGTCGAGATGACGCCGCCGGATCGCCAGTTCTTCTCTTATCAGAACGGCAATCCCGCGATCGGCCTGCGCATCATTCGCGCTCCCGGCGCGAACGTGCTCAGCACGCTCGAAGAAGTGAAGAGGGTCGTCGCGGAGCTGCGCGACGGGCCGCTCAAGGAGCGCGGGCCTGGGTATCGAGCAGTCGTTCGATGCATCGCTGTTCATCAAGCGCGCAGTCAACTTGCTGATCGAGAACCTCGTGGTCGGTGCACTGCTCGCGCTCGCGTGCGTGTGGTGGTTCATGCGCGATGCCCGCGCGACTGTCTTGATCGCAAGCACGATTCCGGTCTGCCTGCTGGCGACGTTCTGCGTGCTCCAGCTCGCCGGTCGCAGCATCAACGTGATTTCGCTGGCCGGCCTCGCCTTTGCCGTCGGCATGGTCGTCGAAGGCGCGATCGTCGTCTCCGGCAACATCATCAGATTGAAAGAAGGCGGCATGCCGATCGACCAGGCCGCGAACGAAGGCACGCGCCAGGTCGTGCCCGCATTGTTCGCTTCGACGGCGACGACGATTGCCGTATTCCTGCCGGTGCTGTTCCTCAAGGATGTCGAAGGGCAGATCTTCGCCGACCTCGCGCTGACGATCTCCATCGCAGTCGCGTTCTCGATCGTGGTCGCGATCACGGTCGTGCCTGCAGCGGCCGGACGCTGGCTCGGCGCGCATTCGAAGAACTCCGGTTACGGTGAGGGCTGGCCGCGGCTGACCGACTGGGTGATCGAATGGACGCGCACGCGTAAGCAGCAGCTGGGCTGGGTGGGCGCGTTGCTGGTCGCACCGATGCTGCTGTCGTGGCTGCTGCTGCCGAAGCTCGACTACCTGCCGCCGGTGAAGCGTGCGGCGATCGATGCGTACTTCAGCTTTCCGCCAGGCATGAGCCCGGAGGCGGTCAATCGCGAGATCGCCGGCACGCTGATGGCGCGCATGGAGCCGTACATGAAGGGCGAGAAGGAGCCGCGCCTCAAGAACTACTACGTCCTGTTGTGGCCGGGCGGCGGCACGATCGGTGCGCGCGTAGTCGACGACGAGCGGATCGGTGAGCTCGAACGCATCGTGCGCGACGAGGTCGTCGTCGGACTTCCCGACACGCGTGTGTTCGTGAACGAGGGCGAGTTGTTCGGCGGCATCGGCGGCTCCGCGCGCTCGGTGGCGATCCATCTGCAGTCCACCGACACGGCGGCGCTCAATGCCGCGGCCGAGGAAGGACGCAAGCTGCTCCAGCAGACGTTCGCCGGTGCGAACGTGCAATCGTTCCCGAACTCGGACGTGCAGGCGCTGGAGCTGCGAGCCGAGCCGAACGATCGGCGGATCGCCGAGGTCGGCTGGGATCGCGCGTCGCTGGGCACTGTCGTGCGCGCGCTGGGCGATGGCGCGTGGCTCGGCGAGTATTTCGATGGGCAGAGACGGTTGCCCGTCATCCTGCGCTCGAACCTCGGCGAAACACCCGAGGAGCTGGCGCAGGCGCCCTTGATGACGCCTTCCGGCGAGATCGTTTCGCTCGGCGAGCTGGTGAGCCTGCAGACGACGCTGGCGCCCGAGCAGATCCGCCGCATCGATCATCACCGCACCGTGACGCTGACGATCGATCCGCCGCCGACACTGTCGCTCGAAGACATGCTCGCGAAGATCGATAGCGACATCGTGCCGTCGCTGCGCGCGCAGCTGCCGCAGGACGCCAATATCCGGCTCGCGGGCAGCGCCGATCGACTCGACACGATCACCTCGGCGATGGGCACGAACTTCCTGCTGGCGCTGCTGGTGCTGTTCATGCTGATGGCCGCGATGTTCCGCTCGCTGCGCGATGCTGCGGTGGTCGTACTGACGGTGCCGCTGGCGCTCGCAGGCGGCGTGCTTGGCATTCGCGCGCTGGGGCTGGTGGCGTTCCAGCCACTCGATCTGCTCACGATGATCGGTTTCATCATGATGATCGGCATCATCGTCAATCATGCGATCCTGCTGGTGGATCGCACGCGCGACGCGCTCAACCACGGCCACAGCCTCGAAGAGGCATTGCGCATGGCGTTGAATCAGCGTCTGCGCGCGATGGTCGCCAGCACGCTGACCGGCGCGCTCGGCGCACTACCGATGGTCGTGAATCCCGGCCCGGCGAGCACGATCTACCGCGGTCTCGCGGCGGTGAACGTGGCCGGCGTGATCGTCAGCATGGTGTTCTCGATCGTGCTGCTGCCGAGCCTGCTGCGACTGGTCTACGAGCGCAAAGCTGCGGCTGAGGAAGCGAGTGTTTCTTCGGCTGTGGGTCAGGCTTCAGCCTGACACTCCATGTTTCTCAAGGGGATGAGGATGATCAATCAACGAATGCTTGGACTGGCGCTCTGCGCCACCCTCGCTCTTTTCGCAGCGAGCGCAAACGCGGAAGGCCCGCCGGCCGAGCAACCGGGTGTCGTCGTCGAAGTTGCTAAGGCCGAGGTCGCTCGCGTCGCTCCGCGACGCTGGGTGCCCGGTGGCGTCGTGAGCCGCAACGATGCGCGGCTCGCGACCAGTGCCGAGGGGCGACTGGAATACGTTGCTGAAGTCGGCACGCGAGTGCGAGCGGGCGAACGCGTCGCGAAGCTCGAAGACAATGCCGTGCGGCTGCGCGTCGACGATGCGAAGGCGGAAGTCGCGCGCATCGAATCGCAGCGTGCGATGTCGGAGCGCCAGCTGCAGCGGCTGGAGAAAGTGGGCAATACGATCTCGCAGACGCAGCTCGACGAAGTCAGATCGCAACTGGCCGTGCTCACGGCTCAGCTGCAACAGGCGCAAGTGCGCCAACGTGTCGCCCAGCACGATCTCGATCAGACGGAGTTGCGTGCGCCGTTCGCGGGAATCGTCACCGAGCGTCTCGCACAGCGCGGCGAGTATGTAGCGACGGGCGCCGCGATTGCGCACCTCGTCGACACGGTGCACGTCGAAGCGCGGGTGCAGGCACCGTTGACGCTGGTCGGGCTCGTCCGGCAGGACATGGAGTTGCCGATCAAGATTGCCGATAGGCAGATGAAGGCCAGCGTGCGCACGGTGGTGCCCGTCGGCGAAGAGCGTTCACGACAGTTCGAGTTGCGCCTCACACTTGCGAACAACGCACTGAGCGTCGGCACGCCGATCGAAGTGGGTCTGCCCGAACGCGAAGCGGCGGATTCGCTGGTGGTCCCGCGCGATGCGATCGCGGTCCGCCAGGACGGCAACTACGTGATGCGCGTGCGTGCGGACAACACGGCGGAGAAAGTCGCGGTAACGTCGGTGGCGACGGACGGCGATCGCGTCACGATCCGCGGGTCTGTTGCGGCGGGCGATCTGGTTGTCGTGCGCGGAGTGGAACGATTGCAGCATGGCCAGCGCGTGACGGTGATGAGCCGCGCGGCGGACGTGCGGGGTGCGGGCGGCAAGATGAGCTCGCGGTAGGGATCAATTGCACGAGCGAGGCGCGGCGAACTCTGCATCCGTCAGGTTCTTCAGGAACTCCACCAGGTCGCGCTTCTCCTCGGCACTCAAATCCAGCGGCCGGATCTGCGAATCCACAACGCCGATCGAGTCCGGGTGCTTGCCGCCAACGGCATAGTGCTCGATCACCTGTTCCAGCGTCGCGAACCGTCCGTCGTGCATGTACGGCGCGGTCAGCGCGATGTTGCGCAACGTCGGCACTCTGAAGCGCCCGCGATCCTGCTCACGCTTCGTCTCGACTGACAGTCCTTCGTCGCCTTTCACGGCCGAGCCGTTGTTGGCGAACAGCGCGCGCTGCTCTGGCTTGCCTTGATGAACCATCGGTCCGGAGAAATTCAGGCCGAAGTGGCAGTTGGCACAGCCGCTGCGGTCTGAATAGAACAGCCGCATGCCGCGCCGCGCGCCTTCGGAGAATACAGCTCGGTCGTCGTCGTAGACGTAGCGATCGAACGGCGAGCGTCCGGAAATCAGCGTGCGCTGGAAAGTTGCGATGGCCTTGACCACGTTGGGGATCGTGATCGGCTCTGCTTCCTGCGGAAACGATTGGCGGAACGCGGTGGCGTACTTGTCCTGCTGTCCCAGCCATTCGAGCAGCGCACGATCGTCGCGCTTCAATCCCATTTCGAGCGGATGCTCGTTGAACAGCGGCTGCTCCATTTGACGCTCGAGTGTCACGACGCTGCCGCTCGCCCAGGTGAATGCCGGGTTGTACGCAACGTTGGTGAGCGTCATCGCGCCCCGATGCATGCCGTCGCCCTTCGCGCCCACAGCGAGCGCGCGGCCGTCGGTGAACGCGAGCTCAGGGTGATGGCAGCTGGCGCAGGAATAAGCCTGAGTAATCGAGAGCCGGTTTTCGAAGAAGAGGCGGCAGCCGAGCGCGACTTTCGCGTCGGACATCGGATTGTCGGCAGGAACGACTGGAGGCGGGAAACCGGGCGGCAGGCGCCAGGTGTACTGCGCGTCTTTACCGGCGGCGGGATCGCCCAGAACAATCCCGATATGGGCGATCCCGACCCAGCAAAGGATGATCGCGAGGAAGCGAGTCGTATTCAGTTCCAGCTCACGACTGCCGGCGCGTCCGGTGCGAGCGAAGCAGTCTGGCGCGCGATGTTCGAACGCTCATCGATCCACTGCGCGAGCGCTTCGACTTCCGGTGCAGCGTTGCCGGCTGCGCGACGCTCGCTGACCCATTTCTGCATCGCCGCCATCAACTGCTCGGCCAGCGGGCGCGAGCTCTGGAACAGCTGCATGTACGCGTTCTTCGCGTCTTCGACGCGATTGAGCCCGAGATACGCCTCGCCGCGGTACTCGATAGCCTCGCCGTAAGAAGGACTCAGACGCAGCGCTTCGTCGTAGGCCTGCAGCGCCTTCTCGAACTCGCCGAGCTTGCGGCTCGTGTAACCGAGGTAGTTCCACGCTTCGTGCATGTCGGCTTTGCGCTGCAACGCCGCTGCGAAGTAACCGCGCGCGTTCTCGTACTGGCGCTTCGCCTTGTCTGCCGCCTTCGCCTTCTTCTTCTCGTCAGTCGCTTCCTCTGCGGTTTTCGCAAGCTTGTCCGCCGCCTTCACCGCGCGCGCACCCTGGCTGTAGGCACGCTTCGCCTGCTCTTCCGGCGTCAGCTCCCGCTCCGGCATGTTGAAGGAACCGCCGCCCGACGGAGCGCCACCGCCACCGCCCGCGGCCAACGCAGCGCCTGAGCCCATCGCCACGATGAGCACGCCCAAACCGATTGCCGCGATTCGCATGGAAACCTCCGCCCTGTGGGTCAGGCTTCAGCCTGACAACGTCTTTGCCACGGTACCCGTACGTGCGCTATCGCCTTGGTACGGTTCAATCCTGGCGTCGGAGGCAGATGGTACGCCAGTGACGGAAGTCAGGTCGCGCACCCGCACCTGGCGCAGGTGTCGGATCGTGCTCGTCGCACAGCTGGCCGGCGGTGCCGCCCTTCTGCCCCGGTCGACCAACGAGAGTCGCCGAAGCCGGCACCGCCGGCCGAACCGTTCGAGCCGCCCTGGTGTGGAGGCACCAGTCCCAGGGCCGCCCGACTTCCCGATCGTCAGACGAGCATCGGCACGCCGATGACTTCGCCAGGTGAATGCGCAGGAGCCTGAGAATGCGAACCTTCGGAAGACGCGTCAGCCGGCGGCTGCGGAGTCTCGAGCGTCTTCGGAGCGGGCGCGGGCGCGGTGTGCTGCGCCCAGTCAGCCACAGGAAAGCGGCTGAACTGATCGTGGGGATCAGGATCAGGAGCAGGCCGACTCGCGTGCTTCGCATTCTGTGGGATCCGCGGAAATGTTCGTTCCGGGAAGAGAGATGCAAGCGGCGGTCCAAGCGAGTTTGTGCCGACTCTATGCGGTGCGCACGCGTGACGCGGACGATTATGTCGCGACCGAGCGTAAAGAATTTCGGCGGTCAGCTACCCGAGGAATCGGGGACATTCATAGGAGGAGCCGCCTCGGGCTGGGCTGCCTGCAGCATGATCGTTCCGTCGAGCGCGACGTCGGTGCGCGCCGTGGTGCGAAGGACTGTGACCGTAAGCACGGCACCCTCAGTCAAGGATTGGAGCAGTTCTGCAGCCGTTGCCTGGTCGGCAAGCGGCACTGCGTCGATCGCGACGATCACATCGCCAGACTTCAGGCCCAGCTGCGCGAACAACCCGGCCTGGCGCCCCGGGAAAATCTGCAGACCTGCGAACAGCTCGCCGTCGTAGTACGGCATGTGGCGGATCACGTCCACCAGACGATCTTCTGCGAAGTGAATCGCGCGCGGCGCGGGAGCAGCACCTCCGACCATCGCAAGATCCGACTCATCGCTGATCTGCGGACCCTTGCCCTCGATGTAAAGGCGCCGACGCCGCCCATCTCGCTCCAGTACCACATGATCCGCGTGAATCTCGATCAGCCGTGCGCGGTTCACGAGAATTGCCCCCGCGGAATACGTCTGCGGGTTCTGCGCGTCTGTTCCCAGCCGCGCCGTGCCCTCGCGCGGATTGCGCCCGGGAATCGTGGCAATCAAGTGCAACGGCTGCGGGACTGCGGACACCGATGAGTCGCCGCCCGGTAGGGGCTGTCCGGGGACGACCCGCGGCGCACTCGGTACAGTCTGCGGTGCAATGGTCGAGGATTCGGGCGCCGGCGGCGCATTGCCTGTGATTAGTGAACCCTCGGAGTCATGCAGCAGCGTCTGCAACCATCCCGAGCTCCAGAGCGCAGCGGCGATCGCGACCGCGGTCACAAACAGCACGGTGAGACGCGCTCGATACCTCGTTCGCTCCAAGACCCGCGCCATTTCAGGATCTCTTGCCTCGAAGCCGAGCCATGAATGCCTCGCCACGCTCCCGCTCAGCACGTTGCAACTTGGCGCGAGTCAAAGGCTCGCGAGCGCCGGAAAACGCGTCGTTCAGCTCCGATGCATGATCCGCCAGCCGGGCAAAGATTGCGTCGAGCTTCTCTGGCTGGCGCTTCGCCAGTACCTCGTCGACGGATCGCCAATTCATCGCGACATCGAGATCGTCTATGAGGAAGAACCGGTCGGGCGCCCCCGTCATGGCAATGTCCACCAGCTCCTGCCCACGATCCTTCACGAAGTGAAGGATCAGCGGGCCCCAACGGAAAGTCGCCTCTGAATTGCCGAAACTCGCTGAGACCGGCGCGGACGACAGCAACTGCGCATTCAGACCTGCAGCCTGCAGTCGCAAGGCTACGCTCCGAGCAAAGGGATGCTTGTAATCTTCCGGATTCATCAATGCACCGGTGGCAACAGGCGCCATCCATCATCGCTGAGCGTGTAACCGCGAGCCATAAGATACTCAAGCTCGAAATAGAAGAAACTCCCGGGCGGTGCGGCGGAGGCTCTCGTCGCAAGATACACCTCATCGCCGCGCGCAATGAGCCGGTCCAGGAAGCGCATGTTCGTCGCAAGTTGCTGTGCTTCGGTCATCGTGTCCCAAACCCACGTTGGCACGTTAAAAGATTTTGAAGGGATAGCGTTGGCCAGCTCCACGTATGCCGGATTGCGACCGAGCACGGTGATGCCACGCTCAGCCGCCGCAGCGCCCGCCTTCAGCAAGTTGGCGGAGAACCACTTGATCATGGGGCCCGCCAGCGGACCGAGGATCTCGCCGACACCCAGGGTGATCGAGAATTCGCTCGAGAACTGACGACCGTCTTCCCAACTAGCCCGGACTGCGTCGCCGAAAGTGGGAACCTGCTCGATCATCGGACTGCCGCCCGGACCAAAGCCCGTGCTCAGCGAGTTCCCGCCGAAATTGCCGAGCGTATCCACCCACGCCAACAGTTCGCCCGCCATCGAGAATTCGGTCCATCCGTAGCCGTCGTACCAGGTGCCCGCTGCGTTCAGTGTTCGTGACCCATCCGGATTGTTGATCCAGTGCTCGTACGTCCCGGCGCCCACGTTCACGTAACGAACGTCGACGTAGGTGATCGAGCACATGCCGATGTACCTGTCGCAGATATCGTGCTCATCAGCAGGCGGAGGGTGTAAGCAGTTGCTCTTGCTGCTGTTCTGCGAGCACTCCTCGCCGTAGAACCCGGTGGGATCGGTCATCGTCAGCGGGTTGTTCCAGACGTAGCTGTAGCGATTGAGACTCTGGCTGTGATCGGGTGCCTGCACGATCGGATCAGCCGAGATGAAGCGGCCGAGCTTCGGATCCTGGACTCGGCCGTTCATATGGATAAGGCCGAGGTTGTCCAGATGCTCATGCCCGGTATAGCCGCGCCGCGTCGTGTCAGCGATCGGCTGCCAGTTGCTCGGCGGATTGGCCGTCCAGTCGGCGGCGCGGCGCGCGCCGAAAGCATCGAAACTCTGGTTGACTACTGAGGTGCCCGCACTGTTCGTAATGGAAGTGGTACTGCGCAGATGATCGGTCGCGACGAAATACGTTTGGCTGGAGTTCGGAGCCCAACGCGTGTGAATGACTGAGCCGTCGCCGGCGGGAATGTAATGACGGAAATAGACCGTGCCACCGACCGTCACCTTCTCCATCAGTCTACCGACATAGATCGTCGTCTCTGTGCTGCCATTCGCGAACGTCGCTTGCTGGCGCCAACGCTGCCGCTGCGGCCCGTACGAGAACGTGCTCAGCTGTGTGCCGCCGCCGCTGATCGAGATCGGGAGGTTGGCGGAGTTCCAGGTGATCGCGTTGCCGTTGCGGACCGTCATGCTGCCGTTCGCATCGTATTGATACGAATTGCTGCCCGCTGTCGAGACGGCGTGCGGGCGAACCGAGGTCGAGCTCGACGGCGGATAGGTGTAGTTGCCCACGTCGGACTTGAACGTGACGTTGCCGACAGCGTTGTACGTCATGTCAAGATTCGTGGCGCCGTTGCGCGTCGAATAGTCGAGCCGGTCGAGCGTATCGTAGACAAAGCTCTCGTACAGCGCGCTCTGATTGTGATCCGTGCGCCGCTCGAGATTGCCGTTCGCGTCCCATTGGTAACTCAGGTTCTGTCGATTCGACGTCGAGCCCTGCGTTCCTGACTGAATCGTGCTGAGCAGGCCGTTCGTCTGGTCGTAGCCGGTCAGCATGCGCACTTTGCCCGCATACGCGTCGGCGCCCATCTGCTGGTCAGTGATCTGCCCCCGCGCGTTCACGGAATTCAGCTGCCAGAACACCATGCTCGCTGCATTGGCGTCGCTGACTCGGATCGGCAGGCCATTCTGATACTCGTACTTCAGCTTCAGTGGAGACGCGCCGGTGCTTTGCGGATAGGTCAACGTGTCGAGCAGACCGGTGGACGCGTGATAGGTCGAGTCGATGTCGTACTGCGCATCCGCATTGATCCGCGTCCGTGTCCGCCGTCCATGCACATCGTACGTGTACGTCTCCGTGTAGCCGCCCGCTCCGCTGTGAGAGATCGACTTGAGACGACCCAGGTACTTCTCCGTGGGTGTGTTGTGAGCGCTCGTCCCCCAAGTCCAGGTGGTCTGGCCCTCACCATTCGGGTCGACGCGGGTGGTCGGTCGGCCCAGCGGATCGTAGGCGCCGAATGTGATTTCCTGCGCCTTGGCGTCTCTCTGCTTGGTCAGCTCGCCCAGAGAGTCGTAGTCGTAGATCCACGAGCCCCGATTGGGATCGATCGATTCCGTAACGAAGCCTTGGAGATTGGTGCGGGTCCTGCTCGCGTTTCCCGCAGCATCCGTGATGGTCGTCTCCAACACTCCGGACGCTATGTAGCTGTAGCCATACGAGGTCGTGCCGCCAGGCGCCGGATCCACGACTTGGCGCAGATTCCCCATCACGTCGGAGATGCGCTCAGTCACATTGTTGCGCGGGTTCGTTATCGAAAGCTTGCGGCCGCCGAAGACAACCTTC
Organism: uncultured Gammaproteobacteria bacterium; assembly: GCA_963838635.1. Classification (GTDB taxonomy): domain Bacteria; phylum Pseudomonadota; class Gammaproteobacteria; order Steroidobacterales; family Steroidobacteraceae; genus Steroidobacter. Next base: position 63,218 of record CAWISC010000013.1, read on the forward strand.
GACTCCCGCAGAAGTGCGTTCGCTGCATCACGCAGACGTGCGTGCGTCTGCCGCCCGAGGATGTCGTACTGGTACTCGCTATAGCCGGTAGACGCACCCGTGTACGGTTCCGAGCGCGTGGTGAGGCGGCCGAGCGAGTCATAGGCGAGGGCCACGTAACTCGAGCCGCCGCTCGCGAGTGGCATGGTGCCGAGCCGATAGCGCTCGTACGAGTCTAAATATGCCGTCGTCGAGCTGATCAACCCACCACCGACAGCGTGTTCGCTCATGTCCACACGCATGCGGTAAGCGGAGTTGCCGCAGTAGCTGTTGTTCGCGGTGCACGCAGAATAGGCAACCACCTTGGAGGTGCCGTCGGTGCGCGTCGCCTGAGTCTGCCGGCCGAAGTTGTCGTACGTGAATGAGGTCCTGAGCGCAGTCCCGTCCGGCTCGTTCGACCAGTTCGGATCCTTGATCCAGGTCGGCAGCCCGAGATCGTAGCGATAGTTGATCCTTGTCACCTGCCCTGCCGGATCGGTGATCGCCTCCGGGAATCGGCACTTCGCGCCATAGTCGAAACGCGTGACTCGCGGCGCCAACGCAACGCCTTGCGGCGTGTTGCCGGTGACGGTGACCGCGGTGACATTGCCGCAACCGGCTGGCAGGTATTCGTAGTCGGTGACGACCTTGAGCGCCGACAGCCCTGGCTCAACACGTTGCCGCGTAGCGCGACACATCTCGAAGTCGATAGTAGCGTCGCTGGTGTGCGTACGACTGACACCCGCCATGGTTTCCGTGAGCGTGGTCAGGGTCGGCCGACCCAGACACCAATACGTCTCGTGGTTGCCGAACTGAGTGACTGTGGATCGCGAGTACGTCGTATTGAACTGCGCCGAAAGCGCGTCCTTGTCCTGCGTATCGACCGTCACGGACGTCGGGTTGCCGTAGTCGTCGAGCGCGATAGTCGTCGTCTCGCGCGTGATCCACGCGCCGTTGCGCGACCCCGCGACTCCGGAATTGTCGACCTCGTAGCTGTCGGCGATCGACGTCTCGATGTATGGGAAGTGTCGCGCCGTAGTGCCGCTTCCCTGCGTTTTGGTGTTCAGGGTGTTGGCGATTTCCTGAATCTTCGCTCCGCCAGCCTGCGTCGAGAGCACAGACAACGGCATGCTCACGTGCGGGAACGTCTGGCTGTAATCCTCGCGCGTCGTGATGTTAGTACGCGAATCCGTGACCGTGCGGCGCGCGAAGCCGAGAAATCCGCGACCCTGCAGATGCATCTTGGCGTGCTGATAGCTGTAGGACAGCGTGTAGCTGCCACCGATGCCGTCCGTGATGGCCGTTGAACACACGACATGCGCGACTCCATTGAACGGCCGATAGAACGTGTTCACCGCCGCCGCGGTCATGTCGGGCGTGTAGCAGTTGTTGGCGGTGGTGACGCCGTAGTTGAACGACGTAGTGTTGCCGAAACCGTCAGTGACGCTCGCAAGCAGCTCAGCTTCGCCGCTGACGTTACGCCGCAAGCGCCAAACGTCGCCGGTGTCGATGTACAGCACGTCCGGCCGACTGTTGCCGTCCATGTCGAACACATACTGGAACGCCACCTTTCCCTGCACCGGCATGCCGGTCGAGATAGCGGCCTCGATGTTGGAACCGGTGGAATACCCCACCATCCAGTCCGAGGCGCCCTGATACAGGACGTCGTCGTAGCCGTCGCCGTTCCAGTCGGCTATATGCACCAGGGAGGCCGTGAGCGCAGTGGTTACCGGAGCGTTCAGCCCTACGCCACTCGTGACCTGGCACTTGCTGGTGTACAAGACGCGCGGGGAGCCAGGACCGAGGAAGTCCACGCAAGCATCGGCGTTCGCATGGATCGGAACCGAGCCAAGAGGTATCGGATCGCCCAGCGCAAAGCCGCTCCCCGTCGAATAAAGAACGCGGTGCGTGCCGCCCACGCTGCCAACCAGATCGTCGCGACCATCGCCGTTCACGTCGATAGTGCGGTAGTTCACTGTTCGCGACTGGTTACCGGCGATCAGCTGATTGACGTTCGCGCCCATCGACACGAATGTGCTGCTGGTCTCGAACCCCGCCGATCCATCGCGACGGTGAAAGCGAATGACCAGCGTGTTCGAATTCTGGACATGGACGATGTCCTTGTAGCCGTCGCCATCAACGTCGGCGATGTTGGGCTGCAGGCCGGCGAAAGCCGACAAAGTGGAGAAGTCGAAGGTCCCGGCAGCCGTATATCGCAGCCACCACCACTCAGTGCCCCTGTGCAGAATCAGATCCATTCGTCCGTCGCTATCGACATCGACGGCGCGTGCAGTGCCGGGCAGCGCCGGACTGCCCATGCTGTGACTGACGAGCGTCGGACCTGTGTAGCCGGTCGCGGAACCCCAAAGCACGCTCCACTGCGTTGCCCCACTGCCCATGTAGATGAGGTCGTTGAAGCCATCGCCGTTCATGTCCAACGGCACGGCATCGACCACTGCAGGCGAGCTGCTCGAGCCGAGATTGGCTCCCCAGCCGCTTGCTCCCGCGGTCCACTTGAATCCGGTCAGCGCAAGACAACGGCTGGTGCTTTCGGCGCACTGCTGCACGGACGCAAGCAGCGCACGCAACGGCGGTCCATTGCCGTCGAGGTAGTACTCGAAGTGGTACGAGCGAATCTGTGCGCCCTGGTCATCCACCAAACGGATCTGTGTCACACGCTTCGAGACACCGACCTGCTGGAACCATTCGAATCCGTACCCCATTCCGCCGTCCGGGAAATCCGTAACCGTGAACTCGGCACGGTATGCCGGAGTGCCTGCTCCCACACCGCCGTAATTGATGGCGGTGACATACGTCATTCCGTCGCCCGGCGCGGAGTACGCGAAGGTCATCTCGTTGCCGGAACGATCGATGACTTTATTCAACAGCCAGCTGCGGATGATCTCCGAACCATTGACCGTCACCTTTGCGACGGCGTTCGCCGAGTGGCCGTACTCGTACGTCAAGCCGTCCTTGCCACGCACTTTGAACCACGTCGGTCCCGCTGATGTCGACTCCTCGACGCTGATCCTCGAGAACGTCTCCATCTCCGTGCGATAGACGGAGTTCTGCAGTCCCTGAGTACCCGATAGCTTGCGCAGTCTCCTGCCGTCGAGACAGTATTGATCTGCAGCCGTCATGAGCAGCGGCCCCGTAGCACCGTCTTGCGCGAATGTCGGGCGACAGCGGTTGATAACAGACAGGCCGCCGATATCCCAGTGCGGACCGAGCAGCCCAATGCCCGCGCCATGCCTATAGACCGCGCTCAGTTTGGGCGTGAGCCCGTTGACGCCCGGCGGCAGGTCCAAAGGAATCGAGTAGATGGCTTCGCCCTTGCGACCCACGGAGGCTGCGCCCGGCGTGCGACCCACGTCGGTAGCGGGAAACGTCGCCGTCATAAAGCCGAAGAAGTCATTCGTGATCGTCGGCGCCGCCGTGGTCACGAGATCGATGACCTGGTTTGGCCCGGACGGCGCTACCATCTGGGCGAACAGCGTGGCGGGTACGACATCGAAGAGGACTTGGCGGCCGTTGATCCCGAACAAGCGCACGTTGTCTGCCGCCCAGTTGTAACTCGTCGATAGCGCGGCCCCCGCTCCGAACGTTCCGTTGGCCGATCCGGGCACCCAGTAACTCAAGTTGCCCGAGCGGCGAGCCTGCAACACCACATCGTCGATACCGTTGTTGTTGACGTCGCCGACGACGACGTTGCTCGTCTGGGGCGACCAATCGACACCGAAATCACGCCGGCTGAAGTACTGGCCGACGGAGAACGCGGGACTCATGTCGGCGAACTGCGAGAGCACGATCCCGTTCATGTTTGGCGGAAACGTCGGAACCGGGACCGGAACGTCATAATCGATCAAGACCATGCGCGGCCGCGCCACCACTAACAGGTCCATCCTGGTGTCGTTGTTGAACCTGCCGGCGTAGACGAGGGCGGACTGTGCCGACCACCTCAGGCCCTGATAGAGAATGCCGCTGTCAGTCCAGCAGCGATGCGGGCCGTTCAGATAGCAGGCGTTCGAGGATGCCGTGAATAGATTGCCTTGACCCTCCGCCAGCAGGATCGCGCTGGTTCCGGAACTGCTCTTCGCCTGAAAGAACAGATCCCATTTGCTGTCACCGTTGAAATCGCCGGCCACGAGGTTGTGCTGATCGGCGGACCAGCCCAGGCTGAATTCGTTCTGGGCAATGGTTTGGCCGATGCCGGGGAAGTTGCCGGTCTCGCTGGCAAGCAGCACGTAGTGATCACCGGGTGTCTTGCGCTGAAGCAGCAAGTCCGTACGACCGTTGCCATCGAAATCGCCGGTAATGAAGTTGTAGACGGACGTGGACCACGTGATGCCGAGATGATTCGTTTGCCAGGAATGCGCACCTATGCCGAGAGTCAGCAGGACCGGGCGCGCGGGGTCCTTCGGCACGTAGAGCATCTCCGTTCCGGGATTGCCATCGAAGTTGCCGACGAAGGCGTCGTAGTCCTGGGCGCTGAGTGTTTGTCCGCAGGCACTGCGCGCGGCCAGCAACAACAACCCGCAAAACAGAACGGATATTTTCTTGTTCATCGCCCGGGACCTCCCAATCCAGCGCTGGCAATCACCAGCGCAGCTCTGCAGTTGCGATCAGCCGCGTAAGTCGCAACTACCAACCGCCGAGAAGCATTTCGCCTACCGTGCAGTTGCTGTCCGTGAAGTACAGGGAAACCATGCCGCCGGTTAGATACGCAGCGAGCAGGTCCGCCTTCATGCGATCGATGCCCGGATGATTCGGATAGATCGACGCAAATAGCGGGCCGTAGTTCGACTGCGAAACGCAGCCCGACACTTCCGGCGAGAGACGCACATTGATGCCGCCGGTATTTGTGACGACCATCTTTATGACGGTCCCGTTCGCAGTCCAACCGGGCCCTTGCGCATCGACGCGCGAGCTGGACATCGTCAGGAGGGAAATCGCCACGATTGCCGCTACTGGGCGGGCTTCCTTGATCGTTATCGTTCGCATGTGGGTCTCCGCTGCTTGGTTTTGTTTGCCCGCGTCAGCGCGAGCCTCGACCTCACGGCACCACGTCGATGCGATAGGCAAGCGGCGCACTACCCGGATAGCAACCGCCGACGCCGAAACCGACTTTGTGCCCGGCTAAGTGCGCTGCTAGCGCGGTCGCGTACATGACCTTGGCGTTGGGATCAGCAGTCCAGTCGATCACGACCTGATTGCCCGCGGAGTAGGGGCAGCCTTCCAGATTGGGGACCGCTGGAGTGAAGCTGACGTAGCCGACGTTACCGTAGGCACCGATCGCTGTGATGGTCCGATCCGGGCTTACCTGAGTTGTTGCCGCCGCGACGATCGCATACCCCGCGATGATCGCCGCCGCCACCGCACGAGCCAGCGTGCGTATCCCAGACCGCCGATACTTCGCCATGTCCTTCATGGCTCACTCCGTGTTCTTTGTTGTTTCCCGCTTGTTCTCGATCACCACTTCAGTAGCGATCTCTTCGTGCGAATAAGCTGCGCCCGCTCGGGTGTAGTGTCAACGCCCTCAGCAGCGATGATTTTCCGAATCAGGTTTTCTCGCAGCTCAATCCAGTGTGTGAATGAAGTACGGCGTGGACGTTCCCCAGACCTGGAACGCTGCGCACGAAGTCGGGTTTGGATACCGTTCGCGGCATCTTGCTTTGCGCCCGGGTTCCTCCTGATTTTCTCGCAGCGTTGAGTGCTGCGGGCTCAGCGATTGATGAATACATACGAGATGTGGCACCCGCGTGCACCATTCGACACGCGGATAGACACCGGCTTGTCCAGTGCATACGCCATCATGAGCAAGGCCAGCACTTCTTTCTTCTGAGCAACGGCGCCATCCAACCACAGGAAGACGCCCGAGTCCGGTGTGCAGATACTCAGGTTGGTTTCGGTTCCCGAAGTTCTGATCCAGTTGTTGATTCCGCTCTCAATGTAGATCTGATCCACATAGACATCGGAGCACATTTCGACACTGCAATCGGCAGCAGACACGAAAGTCGCAAGTAAGGCGATAAATCCAGCAGTCAACCGTAGCGCGACGCTTCGCATGTTCGTCTCCTCCGTGCTTCTTGTTCTTCCCCGCTTATTCTCGATCGCCACGTCCGTGGCGATCTCTTCGCGCACATAACCTGCTCCCGCTCAAATGTAGTGTCAACGCCCGCACCGACGCGTATTTTTCAAATCAGGCTTTCTCGCAGTACTGCAGCGCGGGTTTTCAACGCAAAGGACTGTCATGTTTGATCAACGCGTGCGCGTCCCGTGGCAGACTTTCGCGCTCGGCCAACCAGAATATTTTCATCATCGGGGGATCGACCATGTTGCGACTCATCGCGGGCTTCGCGAGCGCATTCGCGCTGCTGTCATCGGCCACGGTTCTTGCGCAATCGCCCACTTCTGCAGAGACGCCGCCGGCACCCGCCGCGCAACCGAACGATTACAGCAAGCCCGAGTCGTGGCTGTGCCGTGGCGGCACCAAAGATGCGTGCGACGTCGATCTGACGACGACGATCGTCGCACCGAGCGGCAAGTTCAAGAAGGAGTCGTTCAAGGCGGCGAAAAACCCGTCGATCGATTGCTTCTATGTGTACCCGACGGTCTCGCTCGATCAAACCGGCAACAGCGACATGACCGCGGGACCGGAAGAGCAGAACGTCATCCTGCAGCAGTTCGCGCGCTTCTCGTCCGTGTGCCGCCCGTACGCGCCGCTGTATCGACAGGTCACGTTGACGGCATTGCGCTCCGTCATCGCCGGCAAGGCCATGCCGATCGATCGGCAGCTCGCATACAACGACGTGCTCGAGGCCTGGAACCTCTATCTCAAGACTGCCAACCGCGGCCGTGGAGTGGTGCTCGTCGGCCACTCGCAGGGTTCGGGCGTGCTGCAGCAGCTGATCCGCAACGAGATCGACGGCAAGCCGGTGCAGGACAAGCTCGATCTCCGCGCTGCTGCTCGGCACGAACCTGCCGGTCGAGAAAGGCAAGGACGTCGGCGCGTTCCAGAACATCCCGCTGTGCAAGTCGGCGTCGCAGACCGGTTGCGCGGTTGCATACGCGGCCTTCAGAGACACGATTCCGCCGCCCGCCAATTCGCGTTTCGGCAAGGCGCAGGGCGAGAACATGGCCGCGGCATGCGTGAACCCGGCGGCGCTCAGCGGCGGCAAAGGCCAGTTGCACGCGTATTTGTCGAACGGCCGCTTCATCGCATCGTCGGCCGCTGCACCGAAGCCCTGGGTCACGCCGGAGCGCAAGGTCTCGACGCCGTTCGTCAGCGTTCCGGGATTGCTGACGGCCGAATGCGTGTCGAACGATGCGGGCACCTTCCTGTCGGTGCACGTCAATGCCGATCCCAACGATCCGCGCGCCGACGACATCGTCGGCGACGTGCTCGTCAACAACCAGGTGCAGAAGGACTGGGGCCTGCACCTCATCGACGTGAACCTGGCGATGGGCAACCTGGTCGAGCTGGTGCGCGAGCAGGCGAAAGCCTATTCGAAGTAGCAGGGAACCGGTCAAAGTTGCTCGGCGTTACAGGACCGCCCTGCAAACTCCGAGAAACCTGACCGCATGCGCTATCTCGCGCTGTGCTGCGACTACGACGGCACCATCGCTCATCATGGCCGCGTCGACGAGCCCACGCTCGCGGCGCTCAAACGCCTGCGCGAGTCGGGCCGCAAGCTGGTGCTCGTCACCGGGCGTGAGCTCGATGAGCTGCAGACGGTTTTCCCGCACCTGGATCTGTTCGCACGCGTCGTTGCCGAGAACGGCGCGCTCATCTACCGGCCGGAAACCCGCGAGGAGCGGCTGCTGGATGAAGCGCCGCCGCAGACTTTCGTCGACAAGCTGATCGAGCGCGGCGTCGGGCCCATCTCTGTCGGCCGCGTCATAGTCGCGACGTGGGAGCCGCACGAGAAGACAGTGCTGGAAACGATCCGCGACGGCGGGCTCGACCTGCAAGTCATCTTCAACAAGGGCGCGGTGATGGTGCTGCCCGCAGGCATCAACAAAGCGAGCGGCTTGCGCGCGGCGCTGGCCGAACTGAATCTTTCGCCGCACAACGCAGTCGGCGTCGGCGACGCGGAGAACGATCACGCCTTCCTCAACATCTGCGAGTGCTCGGTCGCCGTCGCGAACGCGCTGCCGGCCGTCAAGGCGAAAGCGGACATCGTCACGTTCGCGGATCACGGCGCCGGCGTCACCGAGCTCATCGACGAAATGCTCGCCGACGATCTCGCGAGCCGCGAGAGCGGCACGCTGGCGCGGCACGATATCTGCCTCGGCAAAGACGCGCTCGGTAAGGCGATCGGCCTGTCGCCTTTTCGTGTGAGTACGCTGGTCGTCGGCACCTCGGGTGGCGGCAAATCCACTGTCGTGGCGGGACTCGTCGAGCGACTGCGCGCCGCGAACTACAACTTCTGCATCATCGATCCGGAAGGCGACTACGACAGCGTCGAATCAGCCGTCGTGCTCGGCAACCCGGAGCATGCACCGACTGTCGATGACTGCTTGCAGCTGTTGGGCAAGCCGGACCAGAACGTCGTAATCAACCTGCTCGGCGTGAAGCTCGACGATCGTCCCTGGTTTTTCCTCTCGCTGTTCTCGCGTATCCGCGAGCTGCGCGCGCGCACCGGGCGGCCGCACTGGCTGATCGTCGATGAAGCGCACCACGCGATGCCGGCGAACTGGCGGCCCACCGATCAGAATCTGCCGGAGCGACTCGAAGGTGTCGTGATGGTCAGCGTGTCGCCGAACCTGGTCGCACCTTCGGTCTTACGCGCGCTGGATACGCTCATCGTGCTCGGCGAGAAGCCGCGCGAAATGCTGCGCGAGTTCGCCGACGCGAATCGCAGCACGGCGCCGGGAGATGTTCCGGAGGCGCTCGAGTCAGGCACTGCGCTGCTGTGGAGCAAGTCGGCGGCGGATGCATCGACGTTGCTGCGCGTGGAGCCGAGCCGCACGGAACGCCGCCGACATCTGCGCAAATACGCGGAGGGCGAGCTGCCGGAAGACCGCAGCTTCTATTTCCGCGGGCCCGAGGGAAAGCTCAACCTGCGCGCGCACAACCTCATCCTGTTCATGGACCTTGCGGACGGCGTCGATGACGACACGTGGGAGTTTCATCGGCGCAAGGGCGAGATCTCGCAATGGCTGCGGCAGGGAATCAAGGACGAGGAGCTGGCCGAGCGGGTCGCGGCGGTGGAGCGCAATCAGCAGCTGGATGCGGCGGCTTCGCGCCGGAAGATGCGGGAGCTGATCGAGGCGACGTATACGTTGCCGGCGGGGTAAGAGTCAGGCTAAAGCCTGACCCCAACACGAGCAAGATGCTTGTGGGTCAGGCTTTAGCCTGACAGCATCCATGCATGTTATTCCCGGGCTTCCAACGATTCCGCCGGGCCACGGCCGGCGCCGAGATCAACGGTGTCGTCGGCGGTAGCGGGCCGCCGGTGCTGTTGCTGCAGGGCTGGCCGCAGACGCATCTCGAATGGCGTCACGTTGCTCCAGTCCTCGCGCAACGCTTCACAGTCGTCGCGACGGATCTGCGCGGCTACGGCGACAGCAGCAAACCTCCGAGTGGCGAGAATCACGCCGGCTATTCCAAACGCGCGATGGCTCAGGACCAGGTCGAGGTGATGCGTCAGCTCGGCTTCGAACGGTTCGCGGTCGTCGGGCACGATCGCGGCGGGCGCGTCGCGTGTCGAATGGCACTCGACCATCCGCAAGCAGTCACACGGCTGGCGTTGCTCGACATCGTGCCGACGCGCACCGTCTACACGCAGGTCAGCAAGAATCTCGCGACGTGGTACTTCCACTGGTTTTTTCTCATCCAGCCGGAGCCGTTGCCGGAGATGCTGCTCGGCGGCCAGGCCGAGCCGTTCCTGCGCAACTTCGCGTTTCGCGGCCTGATCCCGGGCGCGATCGACGAAGCAGTGTTCGCCGAATACCTGCGCTGCTTTGCAAATCCGCAAACGCTGCATGCGATGTGCGAGGACTACCGCGCCGGCGCGAGCATCGACCTGCAGCACGACGAGACGGATCTCGCCACGCTGCTGCCCTGCCCGACGCTCATATTGTGGGGCGTACACGGCGCGATGCATCGCCTGTTCGATGTGCTGGAAACGTGGCGGCCGCGCGCGCCCGGCGCGCAGGGCAAGGCGCTGCCGGCGGGTCATTGGTTGCCGGAGGAGTGTCCGGACGAGCTCGCTGCAGCGCTGTTGGAATTCCTCGCTTAGTATTGCCGGCCTTGTCGGGCTGAAGCCCGACCTACAGCCTGACTACACGTCGATCTATAGGGACATGCAATGCGATCCACGCAAAGTTTTCGCCGCGGCGCTCGTGCTGGCGGCAGCCGCCGCTTCAGGAAAAACCGTGAACGAAACGAGTCAACTGCCTGCCGAGAATCCTTTCGCGCGCGAGAGCACCCTGCCCTATCGCCTGCCGCCGCTCGACAAGATCAAGGACGAGCACTTCAAGCCGGCGTTGCTCGCCGGCATGGCGGAACAGCGCAAGGAGATCGACGCGATCGCGAAGAATCCGGCGGCCCCGACCTTCGAGAACACGGTCGTCGCGATGGAGCGCTCCGGTGAGCTGCTCACGCGCGTCACTGCGGTGTTCGGCAATCTGTCGGCGTCGAACACCAACCCGCAGATCGAAGCGCTGCAGACGGAGATGTCGCCGAAGCTGTCGGCGCACAGCGACGCGATCTATCTGGATCCGGCGTTGTTCGGCCGCGTGCGCACGCTGTACGAGCAGCGCGCCTCGCTGAAGCTGGATCCGGAGTCGCTGCGCCTGCTGGAGCGCTACAACACGAATTTCGTGCGCGCCGGCGCGCGTCTCTCCGATGCCGACAAGACGCGTCTCAAAGCACTTGAACGAGCAGATCTCGAAGCTCACGACCGAGTTCCGGCAAACGGTGCTCAAGGGCGTGAACGCGGCCGCCGTCGTCGTCGACTCGCGCGCCGAGCTCGACGGCTTGACGGACGAGCAGATCGCCGTCGCCGCGGAAGCTGCGAAGGAGCGCAAGCTCGAAGGCAAATGGGTCATCGCACTGCTCAATACGACGACGCAGCCGGCGCTCGCCCAGCTCAAGAATCGCGCGCTGCGCGAGCGTATCTATCGCGCATCGGTCAACCGCGGCTGGGGCGGCGAGCTCGACACGACGGCCGAGATCGCGCAGATCGTGAAGCTGCGGGCCGAGCGCGCCGCGCTGCTCGGCTACAGCAGCCACGCTGCTTACATCCTCGAAGATGAAACTGCGCTCAATGCGGGCGCCGTGAACAGCATGCTGAGCCAGCTCGCACCGCCGGCCGTCGCGAATGCGAAGCGCGAAGCAGCGGACATCCAGGCGCTGATCGACGCACAAGCGAAAGCGAACGGCACTGCTTCTTTCAAACTGGAAGCGTGGGATTGGGATTTCTATGCCGAACAGGTGCGCAGGGCGCGCTATTCCTACGACGAATCCGAGGTGCGACCGTACTTCGAAATGAATCGCGTGCTGGTCGACGGCGTGCTGTTCGCGGCGCGTGAGCTGTACGGCTTGAGCTTCAAGGAGCGCAAGGACCTGCCGACGTACCAGGAAGACGTGCGCGTGTTCGAGGTGTTCGACAGCGACGGCTCGCAGCACGGCCTGTTCATCGTCGACTGGTACGCACGCAGCAACAAGCGCGGCGGCGCGTGGATGAACAGCTTCGTCGAGCAGGCACGCCTGCTCGGCACGACAGCCGGTCGTCGTCAACAACCTCAACGTTCCGAAGCCGCCCGCGGGCCAGCCCACGCTGCTCACCTCCGACGAGGTGAACACCGCGTTCCACGAGTTCGGCCATGCGCTGCACGGCTTGTTCTCGAACGTTCAATATCCGCATTTCTCGGGCACCAGCGTGCCGCGCGACTTCGTCGAGTACCCGTCGCAGTACAACGAGATGTGGATGACGGAGCCGCGCGTGCTCGCGAACTACGCGCGCCACTATCAGTCCGGCGCGCCGATGCCGAAGGCGCTGATGGACAAAGTGCTCGCCGCGCGCAAGTTCAACCAGGGCTATGCCACAACGGAATACCTGGCGGCGGCGATCGTGGACCAGGCCTGGCACCAGTTGCCCGCCGGCAAGACGCCCGCGCAGGCCGACGTGGCAAAGTTCGAGACCGAAGCGCTCAAGGCCGCCGGCCTCGACTTCGCTCCGGTGCCGCCGCGCTACCGGTCCACGTATTTCTCACACATCTTCGCCAGCTCCACCGGCTATTCGGCAGGCTACTACGCCTACATCTGGAGCGAGGTGCTGGCACGCGATACCGAGCATTGGTTCGCAACGCACGGCGGCCTGAAGCGCGAAAACGGCGACCTGCTGCGGCAGAAAGTGTTGTCGCGTGGCTTCAGTGTGGATGCGCTGACGATGTTCCGGGATTTCTATGGCAAGGGGCCCGAGATCGGCCCGCTGCTCGAGGCGCGCGGCCTGACGAGCGGCGCCGGGACCTGAAGGGCGCTGACGCGGTATGCTTGCCGCCCTCCCTTCTCTTCAGCAAGGAATTCCCATGCGCCTGTTGCCCGCCCTGACACTCGCCGTCGCACTCTGCGCCGCTGCAACGATGGCAAGCGCGGCCGAGCCGCAAACCGAGGAGCAGAAGGCGTTTTACGCGCTCGGCGTCGCGATGTCCCAGAACATCACCACGTTCGAGCTCACCACTGCGGAGCTGGAGTTCGTCAAGGCGGGACTCGCCGACGGCGCGCAAGGCAAGGCAGCGAAGTTCGACCCGCAGCCCTATTTCCCGAAGCTGCAGGAGATGCTGAAGACGCGCACGGCGGCTGCGGGCAAAGCCGTGCTCGACAAGGCCGCCGCTGAGAAAGGCGCAAAGCGCACCGCCTCGGGCCTCGTGATCACGACGCTCAAGGAAGGCACGGGCGCGGCGCCAAAAGCGACCGACACGGTCAAGGTCCACTATCACGGCACGCTGCCGAGCGGCAAAGTGTTCGACAGCTCGCGCGACCGCGGCGAGCCGGCTGAGTTCGAGCTGAACGGCGTGATCAAGTGCTGGACCGAAGGCGTGCAGCTGATCAAGGTCGGCGGCAAGAGCAAGCTCGTATGTCCGGCCGACATCGCCTACGGCGAGCGCAGCCCTCCCGGCAGCGCGATTCCGCCGAACGCGGTGCTGATCTTCGAAGTCGAGCTGCTCGAGATCAAGAAGGCCGCGGCCGCACCCGCGGACAAGAAGGGCTGATCCATGAGTGGGATGCGTTTCGTCGCTGCGTTGTTGTGTGTGTTGGCTGTGCCTGCGTACGCGCAGGTGCAGGGTCAGGACTATGAGCTGTTGACGCCGCCACAGGCGGCCTCGACGCAGGACAAGATCGAGGTCATCGAGTTCTTTTCGTACGCCTGCCCGCACTGCTTCGAGTTGCAGCCACACGTATTGAAATGGGCGGCGGAGCTGCCGGCGAACGCCACCTTCGTCCGGGTCCCGGTGTCGTTCGGCCGGCGCGAGTGGGGGCAGTTGAGTCGCGCGTTCTACTCGCTCGAAGCGACGGGCGATCTGGCCCGGCTCGACGATGCGCTATTCGCAGCCATTCACAAGCAACGTCGGCCGCTGTTCAGCCTGGACCAGCTTGCGGTCTGGGCGGCGGAAAACGGCGTCGACGCGGGGAAATTCCGGGCGGCATTCGAATCGCCGGGCGTGTCGGCCAAAACGATGCGTGCCGAGCAGCTGGCGCGCGATTACAAGATCAACAGCGTGCCGAGTGTGGCCGTGGACGGGAAGTACCTTGCCAAGGGCCGCACGAACGAGGACATGCTGAAGATCGCGCGCCAGCTGGTCGACAAGTCGGCGGCGGAGCGGAAGACCGCGAAGCGATAAGAGTCGGGCTGAAAGCCCGACCTACAGCCTGACTACCCTCTCGCGTGAGTGACGCCGCCGTCGACGACCAGCGTCGAGCCCACCACGTAGTCGCCTGCACGCGACGCGAGGAAGATCGCAGCACCGGCCATGTCCTCATCGGTGCCGATCCGCCTCGAAGGAATCCGCTTCGCGACCTCCTCCGCATGATCGCGCGCCAGAGTGTTCATCTCCGACGCGAACGCTCCCGGCGCGATCGCCGACACCACGATGTTCTCCGGCGCCAGTCGCAGCGCCATACGCCTCGTCAGGTGAATCAGCCCCGACTTGCTCGCGGCGTACGAATACGTTTCCTGCGGATTCACCGACACGCCGTCGATGGAGGCGATGTTGATCACCTTCGACGGCCGATCGGGCCGCGCCGCGCTCTTCAATGCGCCGTGCAGCGCCTGCGTGAGAAAGAACGGCGCCTTGAGGTTCAGGTCCACGACCTTGTCCCAGCCCTTCTCCGGAAATGCATCGAACTCGGCGAGCCAGGCGGCGCCGGCGTTGTTCACCAGGATGTCGAGCTTCGACTCGTGGCGGCCGTACGCAGCGACGAGCGCCGCGATGCCTTCATTGGTCGACACATCGACAGGCAAGGCGACGCACTTGCCGCCGCCCTGCGACAGCTCTTTGGCCGTTTCTTCGCAAGCGTCCGCTTTGCGCGAAGAGATGTAGACGCGCGCGCCCTGCGCGATGAAGCCCTTCGCGATCATCTTGCCGATGCCGCGCGAGCCGCCGGTGACCAGGGCAACGCGGCCCTGCAGCGAAAACAGGTCTTTCATTCTTCTCCCCGCAACGTTGAGTTCGATTCTTTAATGGATGCCACGGCGCAGCAGCGCATCTGGAGACGCGCCGAGCCGGTGTCCGCTGCGCGACCAGTCGAGCACCTGCGAATAGCATGCGTCGGTGCGCAACTCCGCTGTCAGCCGCTGCGACGTCAGTTGGTCGCTGCGTTCACCCAGCAGCCGGAGCACCCCCGGAGCAGTCACCCCGCAGGCGAGATAGCGTATCTGCCGCCGCGCGCCGGCGGCGTCACGAATCGTGAAGAGCGGTGCGACCAGGGGGCCGTTGTCTCCCAGCCGCAGCGCCAACGGCCTGTCGGTCTGCGCGGTCATGAGAATCCCCGTCGCCTCGTACTGCCATCCCTGCGAGAAGCATGCGGTCTCGCTGAGCTGGCACGAAGCGAACAGGACGGCGACGATGCGGTCGCAGCCGTTGTCGAGGATCCAGTGCGCGGACTCGTCGGCGCGCATCGATTCGACGCAGTCCGTAGCCGGCCATTCCGCGACGATGGCAGCGGGGATGATTGCCTCGGCGGGCGCGAGCATCTCCTGCCTGAGCGGCGAAGCGTCTGCGACGGGCATCAGCTGCTGCCACGACGTCGATGCAGTCACCATGACGAGTGCGACGGCGCCGAGCAACAGCACCGTCCCGACACCACCCACCGCGAGCGCCAGGCCGGAGACGCGGGCACGCCGCGCCAACCACTGACTGAATAGCCAGCTCGCCAGCGAGGCGACGATCGTCAGCAAAACAACAATGACTGCCGAGGTGACCATGGCGATGCGGGTCCGAGAGTCGGCGCCAGCGTGCGCGCGCCGGCGGTTGCCGTCAATTCCGCTACGCGCCGAATCTCGAACGACGTCGGCAGAAAAAAAGGGATCGAAAAAAGGGTTTTTCAACCGCGCTGGAGTGCTTCACAATTCGCGCAATGACTTCGCGTGACAGCAAACCGGCCGGCTCGGCCGCACGCACCGCCACAGCCGGCCCCGTGTACGAGCAGCCCCTCAACGAGCGGATGCGGACCTTCCTGCGCCTGGACTTCCTCTACAGCCAGGCGCTGTTTCACGAAGAGCGCGAAGACCCGTGGTCGACGCGCGCCGCCGTCGGCTCGTTGCTGGAAATTCTTGCAATCACTGCGCGCGGCGACGTGCGCAGCGAGGTGCTCAAGGAGCTCGAGCGCCAGATGAGCGTAATGAGCGAGTACGCGGCGCGGCCCGGCGTCGACACCGGGCGCCTGCGCGCCGTGATGTCGAACCTCGAGCGGCTGCGCACCGAGCTGAATTCCGCGGGCGCACTGTTCATGCAGAAGCTGCGGGACTCGGAGTTCCTCAACGCGATCAAACATCGCAGCACGATTCCCGGCGGCACCTGCGAGTTCGATCTGCCCGACTATCGCCACTGGCTCGACCAGCCGTTCTCGGTGCGCACCGCCAACTATGGCGAGTGGATGACGACGATCCGGCCGCTGTGCGATGCCGTCGTCGAGCTGCTGTGGCTGACGCGTGAAGCAGGCAGGCCGCGACCGGAGACCGCAGTCGGCGGCAATTTCCAGCTCGCGTTCGAGCGCGACAATCCCAGTCACCTGCTGCGCATCGGCCTGCCGGCGGGCACCGACCTGTTTCCCGAAGTGAGCGGCGGGCACCATCGCTGCAGCATCCGCTTCCTGCGCTGGACCGATCCGGGCGCCCGCCCGGCGCAAGCGACCGAAGACGTCAGGTTCCAGCTGACCGTCTGCACGTGAGTAAAGAAGCGGAGAGCGGATGGCGGATAGTCAGAGCAAGACGGTGCAGTGCCCAACGTGCAGGCGCCCGGTCGAGTGGAACGACAAGTGGCCGTGGCGACCGTTTTGCAGCGAGCGCTGCAAGCTGATGGATCTCGGCGCGTGGGCGTCGGAGCGGCACGCAATCCCGGGCGAGGCGGTCGAGACGGAAGAGAAGCCGAAGACGGAAGATGAAGAGTCAGGCTGAAGCCTGACCCACAAGGCACCACAGACCTGGCTGATCGTTGTGAGTCAGGCTGAAGCCTGACCTGCGCATGGCATCCACAAAGCCGGCGGGTTGCTGTGGGTCAGGCTTTAGCCTGACTCCGCGAGCCTCAGTTCTTGCTCCATGCGCAGCGTCTTGGCGAGGAACGCCCACTGGTCGGCGAAGTCCTCGATCTGCATCCACACCGGCTTGCCCGCGCCGTGGCCGGCGCGAGTCTCCACGCGCAACAGCACGGGATTCTGGCAACCCTGCGCTCGCTGCAACTGCGCCGCGAACTTGTAGCTGTGCCACGGCACTACGCGGTCGTCATGATCCGCCGTCGTCACGAGTGTCGGCGGATAGCACGTTCCCGGGCGCACGTTGTGCACTGGTGAGTACGCATACATCGCCCGGAATTCCGCCTCGTTCTCGCTGAGGCCGTAGTCGCTGGACCATTGCCGGGCGTTGGAGCTGGGCATGTGATAGCGCAGCATGTCGAGCACACCGACCGCCGGCAGCGCCGCGCCGAACAGGTCCGGCCGCTGCGTCATCACTGCGCCCACCAGCAATCCGCCGTTGCTCCGGCCGCGGATCGCCAGCTTCGCCGGCGACGTGTATTTCTCGTCGATCAGCCATTGCGCGGCGGAAATGAAGTCATCGAACACGTTCTGCTTCTGCAGCTTCGTACCGGCCTGGTGCCAGGACTCGCCGTACTCCGAGCCGCCGCGCAGATTGGCGAGCGCGAAGGCGCCGCCCATTTCGAGCCACACGAGCACGGGCACGCTGAATTCCGGCTGCTGCGCGACATTGAAGCCGCCGTAGCCGTACAGCATCACCGGCGTCTGGCCGTTCTTGACGAGACCGCGCTTGCTGGTGATGAACATCGGCACGCGCGTGCCGTCTTTGCTGCGATAGAAGACCTGCTCGGTGACGAACGCGCTGGTGTCGACGGCCAGCTTCGGCGCGCGGAAGAGACTGACCTCGCCGCTCGCGACGTCCAGGCGCGAGATGGAAGCCGGCGTCAGGTGGTCGGTGTACGAGAAAAACGTTTCGCCGTCCTTCACGTCGCCGGAAAAGCCGGTGGCCCGCCCCAGTCCTGGCAGCTTGACGTCGTAGAGCGCTTTGCCGCCGAGCTCGAACGCACGCACGACCGAGTGCGCGTCCTTCAGGTATTGGGCAAAGATGCGGCCGCCGACGATCGACGTCCCGACCAGCGCGTGCTCGCCTTCGGGAATCACGACACGCCAGTTCTTGCGCTCGGCCGACCTCGCCGGCACGGCGATCAGCTGCGCATTCAGCGCATCCTTGGTGGTGCGCACGTAGAACGTGTCGTCGATCTCCGCGACGAAGTCGTAATCGGCATCCCAGGTGTCGAACAGCCGCACGACCTCGCTGGACGGCGCACCGTCCGCGCCGAGCGTGCGGTAGTAGATGCCGGTACGTTGCGAGCCGTCGTAGAGCCAGATCACCAGGTAGCGGAAATCGTCCGACAGCTGCACGTACGGATTGCGGGTCGGATGGTCGACGACTTTGAACACGCGCTCGTCCGCTGTCTGCGCCGTTCCCATCCGGTGCCAATAGACTTCGCGCTGCTTGCTGTCGTCACCCGAGCCGTCGGCGCGCAACGGATAACGCGTGTAGTAGACAGTGCGCGAGTCCGCGGTCCAGTTCACCAGCGAGAACTTGATGAAGCGCAGCACGTCGGGCAGATCGGTACCGGTCGCCACGTCGCGGAAATGCCAGGTGCGCCAGTCGGTGCCGCCGTCCGACAGGCTGTACGCGAGGATCTTGCCGTCCGGGCTGGGCATGATCTCGGCGAGCGCGATGGTCGCGTCCTTGCTCAGCGTATTCGGATCGAGCAGCACGCGCGGCTGACCGTGCAGGCCGTCGGCCACGTACAGCACGCTCTGGTTCTGCAGACCGTCGTTGCGCGTATAGAAGTAACGGTCGCCGCGATGCACGGGCAGGCTGTAGCGCTCGTGATTCCACAACTCCGTCAGCCGCTTCTTGATCGTCTCGCGCGCGGGAATGCCTTCGAGGTACGGCTGCGCGAGCGCGTTCTCCGCGTTGATCCACTGGCGTGTCTGCGTAGCGTCGACCTGCTCGAGCCAGCGATACGGATCCTCGACGCGCGTGCCGTGATAGTTGTCGACCTGCGCGATGCGTGCCGCCGGCGGATACGCGAACGCGGGCGGAGTGTCGGCTTGACGGACCGAGTCGGCGCTGCAGGCAGCGAGCAGGGACAAGAGCGGGAGCGCGAGGACCTTCGGCATGAGAACCTCTGGCGATCGTGAAGCCGGCGCGTAGTTTAGTGTCATCATGAGCGCGAAAGAATCCAGTGGCGCTTCATCATGCGGTATACAACGGCCCTGCTCGTGTCCCTCGTCGCAATCCATGCAACTGCTGCACCCCTCACCGTCGAGCGCATTTTCGGTGCGCCCGATCTGAGCGGGCCCCGCTTGCGGGAAGCGAAATTCTCGCCGGACGGACGTTACGTCACCTACCTGCAGGGCAAGCCGGACGACAAGGACAGGCTCGACCTGTGGGCGTTCGACACGCGCTCGGGCAAATCGCGGTTGCTCGTCGACTCGCGCGCGCTGGTCGGCGGCGAAGAGCGCCTGTCCGCGGAGGAAGAAGCCCGGCGCGAGCGGCAGCGAACGGCTTCGCTGCGCGGAATCGTCGAGTACCAGTTCGCGGCCGACGGGCAGCGATTGCTGATTCCGCTCGCCGGCGATCTGTATTTGTACGAGTTGAACGCGCGCGCGAATCCGGTCACGCGGCTGACGCAGAGCGCGAGCTACGAGACCGACGCGCGCTTCTCGCCCGGCGGCCGTTACGTCAGCTTCATCCGCGACCAGAACCTGTTCGCGATCGATCTGCGCACGCGCCAGGAGCGCGCCCTGACGACTGATGGCGCCGGACTGGTGCACAACGGGGTCGCGGAATTCGTCGCGCAGGAGGAAATGGATCGGGATACCGGCTACTGGTGGTCGCCGGACGATTCGCACGTCGCGTTCACGCGCATCGACGACGCACCGGTGCAGGAGATCGAGCGTTACGAGATCAACGCCGACGGCGCGCGAATGTATCGGCAGCGCTATCCGGCCGCCGGCACGGCCAATACGCACGTCGAACTCAAAGTGCTGGAGCTCGCATCGGGCAAGGCGACGCCGATCGATCTGCAACTCGGCGACGGCTATCTGCCGCGCGTCCACTGGTTCCCCGACTCGAAGCACCTGGCGGTCCAGCGCCAGACGCGCGACCAGAAGCGGCTCGACCTGTTGAAGGTGAACGTCGCGAGCGGCCGCTCGCAGGTGCTGTTGACGGAGACGAGCCCGAACTGGATCGAGCTGCACAGCGACCTGCACTTCCTCGAGCGTCAGCCCGCGTTCGTATGGAGCTCGCGGCGCTCGGGCTACAAGCACCTTTATCTGTACGATTTCGACGGCAAGCTGCTGCGCCCGCTGACCGCGGGCGAATGGATGGTAGTCGGCGACAACACCGAGAACGGACTGGTCGGCGTCGACGAGCAGCATGGCAACGTGTACTTCCTGGCGAACGCAGCCTCGACGCTGGAACGCCACCTCTACGTCACCTCGCTCGACACCCGCTCACCCGACGCGCCACGGCAACTCTCACGAGAACCGGGCTGGCATGACGCGAAGCTGCTGCCGGGCGCACGCGGTTACTTCGATCTGCATTCCTCGCCGGATCAGCCGCCCACCGCGAGCTTGCACGAGCTCGACGGCTCGCTGCAGCACTGGCTGGTGCGCAACGCCCTCGACGGCGCGCACCCTTATCACGAGTACCGCGCGAATCACGTCCAGGAAGAGTTCGGCTCGATTGCCGCCGCAGACGGCCAGCAGATGAACTACCGCCTGTTGAAGCCGGCAGGCCTGCAGGCCGGCAAGCGCTATCCGGTTGTCATCGACGTCTACGGCGGGCCGCACAACCAGTACATCAAGAAAGACTGGATGGGCGGCGCGCGGGCACCGCAAGGCTACTTCCGCCAGATTCTCGCGCAGCGCGGCTTCGTCGTGTTCGCGCTCGACAATCGCGGCTCGGGATTTCGCGGCAACGCGTTCGAGACGGCGCTCGCGCAGCGTCTCGGCAAAGTCGAAGTCACCGATCAGCTGCGCGGAGTCGAGTTCCTGAAGACGCTCGACTTCGTCGATCCGCAGCGCATCGGCATGATGGGCTGGAGCTACGGCGGTTTCATGACGCTGATGGCGCTCACGACAACCGACGCCTTCAAAGCTGGCGTCGCCGGCGCGCCGGTTACCGACTGGCGGCTATACGACACGCACTACACGGAGCGCTATCTCGGAATGCCGGACACCAACGCGAGCGCGTACGAAGCGAGCGCAGTGTTGCGACATGCCGGCGCGTTGCAGGGCAAGCTGTTGCTGGTGCACGGCATGGCCGATGACAACGTGCTGTTCACGCATAGCACGATGATGATGCAGGCGCTGCAATCGCAGTCGAAACAGTTCGACGTGATGACTTACCCGGGCGGCAAGCACGGACTGATCCGCATGCCGCAGCAGGGCCGGCACTTCTACGAGATGGTGCTGCGCTTCTTCGAGCGGGAATTGTAGGTCAGCAACGCGGGGATCATCGGCAGGTCGGCTGCCAGCAAACCGACACGCTCGAGGTCTTCGACAGCAACCCATTGCAGCGCCGGCGCATCGAGCGGCTGCGGCTCGCCGCTGTAACGAATGACGACCCACAGATCGAGCAGGACGCGACGATGCGGATACTCGTGCTCGTAAGCGATCAGCGGCGCTGCTTCGTGAACTTCGATCCCGAGCTCTTCATGCAGCTCGCGCACGAGCGTATCGCGCGGCTCCTCGCCAGGCTCCCGCTTGCCGCCAGGAAATTCCCAACCGCCGGCCATGTGCTTGCCGGCCGGACGCTGCGCGACGAGCACGCGGCCCTGCGCGTCGAATAGCGCACCGGCGACGACGTGGATCAAGGGGAGCGCTCAGCTCTCTTCTTTCGCCAGAGCGCCGTGACAATGCTTGTACTTCTTCCCTGAACCGCATGGACACGGCTCGTTGCGCCCGACCTTGCGGTTCTCGCGCACGAACTGCGCGACCGGCTCGGCTGAGCGCTGATGTTGCTGCTGCGGCTCCGCGACCGGACCCTGCGGCTGCGGCGCAGCTGCCGTGATCTGTTCGGGCGCGGCGTGCTGGAACTGCATCGCGCGCGCGAGGCGGCGCTGACGCTCTTCTTCTTCCGCGTCGATCTCGGCCTGCGTGCGCAGCTGCATCCGCGATAGCACCGACACGGTGTCGTGCTTGATGCGATCGAGCATCGCAGTGAACAGCTCGAACGCCTCGCGCTTGTATTCCTGTTTCGGATTCTTCTGCGCGTAGCTGCGCAGGTGAATGCCCTGGCGCAGGTAATCCATCGCGGCCAGGTGCTCGCGCCAGTGCTGGTCCAGCTGATGCAACATGATCGACTTCTCGATCGGCCGCACCAGCTCCGCACCGTACTGCTGCACCTTGGCTTCATAGGCGCGATCGACTTCCTCGAAGATCTTCCGGCGCAGGCCATCCTCGGCCAGGTTCTCGTCGGCCTCGAGGAAGCTCTTGGCATCGATACGCACGGCGAAGTCGCGCTCGATCGCCTGGTTCAGGCCTTCGATGTCCCACAGCTCTTCCGGGCTCTTCGGCGGCACGAAGCGATCGATGATCGTGTTCACGACTTCGTGACGGATGCCGGCCACGGCGTCGGCAACATCCTCCGCACCCATCAGCTCGGTGCGCTGCTGGTAGATGACCTTGCGCTGGTCGTTGGCGACGTCGTCGTACTCGAGCAGGTTCTTGCGAGCGTCGAAGTTGTGCGCCTCGACCTTGCGCTGCGCGCGCTCGATCTGCTTCGACAGCATACGGCTCTCGATCACCTCGCCTTCCTTCATGCCGGCCGTCTGCAGCCAGCGCTTGGTGCGCTCGGGATCGCCGAAGATGCGCATCAGGTTGTCTTCGAGCGAGAGATAGAAGCGGCTCGAACCCGGGTCGCCCTGGCGTCCGGAACGGCCGCGCAGCTGATTGTCGATACGGCGCGACTCGTGGCGTTCGGTGCCGACGATGTGCAGGCCGCCCGAGGCGATCACCGCGTCGTGACGTTTCTGCCATTCCTCGCGCGCGCGCCGCCGCGTCGTCTCGTCGGCAGGATCGAGCTGATGCAGCTCGGCTTCGAGATTGCCGCCGAGCACGATGTCCGTGCCGCGGCCGGCCATGTTGGTGGCGATCGTCACCGCACCGGGCCGACCGGCCTGCGCGACGATGTGCGCCTCGCGCTCGTGCTGCTTGGCGTTCAGCACCTCGTGCGGGATCTTCTGCTTCTGCAGCAGGTCCGACAGGAACTCCGACGTTTCGATGGAGGTCGTGCCGACCAGCGCCGGCTGACCGCGCTTCACGCAGTCGTTGATGTCCTCGATGATCGCGTCGAACTTGTCCTTCGCCGTCAGGTACACGTAGTCGGAGTGGTCCGCGCGAATCATCGGCCGGTGCGTCGGGATCACCGCGACTTCCAGTCCGTAGATCGACTGGAATTCGAAGGCCTCGGTGTCCGCCGTGCCGGTCATGCCGGAGAGCTTCGAGTACATGCGGAAGTAGTTCTGGAACGTGATCGAGGCGACCGTCTGGTTCTCCTCGCGCACCCGCACGCCTTCCTTCGCCTCGACCGCCTGGTGCAGGCCGTCCGACCAGCGCCGGCCCTGCATCGTGCGGCCGGTGAACTCGTCGACGATGATCACCTCGCCGTTGCGGACGATGTATTCGACGTCGCGGTGATAGAGCGCGTGCGAGCGCAGCGCCGCGTTCAAGTGATGCATCAAGCGGATGTTGGCGGCGTCGTACAGACTCTCGCCCGGCTGCAGCAGCCCGGCCTCGGCGAACAGCTCCTCGGCGCGCTCGTGGCCCGAGTCGGAGAGGTGAACCTGGCGCGTCTTCTCGTCCGCCCAGTAATCGCCCTCGCCTTCCTCGCTCGTCTGACGCTTCAGGCGCGGCGCGAGCTGATTGATTCGCACGTACAGCTCGGTGCTCTCCTCCGCCGGGCCGGAGATGATCAGCGGCGTGCGCGCCTCGTCGATCAGGATGGAGTCCACCTCGTCGACGATCGCGTAGGCGAGGCCGCGCTGAGCGCGGTCCGGAAGCCGGAACGCGAGGTTGTCGCGCAGATAGTCGAAACCGAATTCGTTGTTGGTGCCGTACGTGATGTCGCACGCATAGGCGGCGCGCTTCTCGTCGGGTGTCTGGCCGCTCTTGATCACGCCGACCGTCAGGCCGAGGAAGCGATAGATCGGGCCCATCCAGTCCGCGTCGCGCTGGGCCAGGTATTCGTTGACCGTGACAACGTGCACGCCCTTGGCGGGCAGCGCGTTCAGGTAAGCCGGCAGCGTTGCGACCAGCGTCTTGCCTTCGCCGGTGCGCATCTCGGCGATCTTGCCCTGGTGCAGCACCATGCCGCCGATGAGCTGCACGTCGAAGTGACGCATGCCGAGAGTGCGGCGTGACGCCTCGCGCACGGCTGCGAACGCGTCCGGCAGGAGATCTGCGACGGTCTCGCCGCCAGCCAGGCGCTGGCGGAATTCATCGGTCTTGCCCTTGAGCTGCTCGTCGCTCAGCGCCTTGAACGAGTCTTCCAGTGCGTTCGTCCGAGCGACGCTCTTGTTATAGCCGTGCAGCAGCCGCTGATTGCGGCTGCCGAACAACTGGGCAAGCCAATTGGCCACGTCCGGAAGACTCCGGGGCGAGGAGAAAAGGCCGGGCTATTGTACAGGGGCGTTTTTCGACCCGGCTGGAGGCAAATTAAGCTCGTCGAATCCGCGGAAGTCGCGGCTGCAGGGCGCCTTGGTCGTTGTTTTAGCGGGGCTGATTTCCGCAGTTCAGCGCTTGACGAAGCTCATCGGGTCGACGGCCCGACCCTGCTTCAGCACTTCGAAGTGCAGGTGCGGACCGGTCGAGCGGCCGGTCGAGCCGATCAGTGCGATCGGCTGGCCCTTCTGAATGGTGTCGCCGGGCGCTACGAGCACACGCTGGTTGTGCGCATAGCGCGTCACGTAGCCGTTGCCGTGGTTGATCTCGACCACTTTGCCGTAGCCGAAGCGCTCTTTCGAATACGTCACGACGCCCGAGGCGACCGCGACCACTTCCGCGCCGGACGGCCCGGCGAAATCGAGGCCGCGATGGAACGCGCGGCGGCCGGTGAACGGATCGGCGCGATGACCGAAGTAAGAGGAGATCCAGCCGGAGGTCACCGGTCGGCCGCCCGGCACGATCTGCCGGCTCAAATTGCGCGTCGAGATCAGGCTCTCGAGCACCGCGAGCTGGCGCTCGCGATCTTTGATCTGGTTCGCCAGGTCATCGAGCATCGCGGTCAGCTCCGGCGCCGCGGCGACCGCGCCTTCCATGACGCCTTCCGGACCGCCGACTGCCGGCTCGCGATCGAAATCGAATTCGCCCTTGTCCAGCTTCGCCATGTCGGTGAGGCGGCGGCCGAGAGCGTCGAGGCGGATCACGTGAGCATTCATCTGACCGACGCGGCTGGCGATCGCGTCGAGGCGATCCTGCAACTCGCGGCGCGTGGCGAGCACCTGCGCGCGTTGCTCTTCGAGCTTCGCGCCCCACTCGACCACTTGCTGGCCCGGGTCGTTGAGCGCGCCGCTGCGTCCGATCTGCATGCCGGCGAACAGCACACCCGAGAGAACTGCGAGCACCGCGGCGATGGTCACCGTCAATGCAAGAGGACGGCCGAGCTCGATCTGGCGGGCCCGCCCATGCCTCTTGGAGAAGACGATGACATTCATGCGCTCAACCTCTTGCCGTCGATTACATCACCGCCATACCGAATCACAATGACCGGCGGCGCCACCGAGTTCACTCGCGTGCGTTGGACGTAAACCCGACAAGTTCGTGTTGTACATCCTGGCAACCCCGCTATCGTGATCGAACGATCGATCGATCCTTAGACCGGTGGCTTTGCGTCCCCGCCTTTCGACGGGTTTGCCCTGAGCAGTGCGTCTTTCGAGGGGGAATATGCAGAATCATCTGACGAAGAATCAAGCAGACAGGCCTCACATAACGATGCTTTCAGTTTATGTCTGACCGCTTCAAACACGTCTCGGAAAACCTCGGCGGGCTGTTCGCGGACCTGGAACGGCGCGTGCAGACCACGATCGATTTAACCGTGCAGGTCCGTACCGCTCTGCAGGGCGCGGAGAAAGACCACGTAGTTTCAGTCAGTTGCCGGGGCGAAACGCTGGTGGTGCTGGCCGATTCCGCGGCCTGGTGCCCGCGAATCCGATATGCCCAGCAACAGGTGCTCGACGCCCTGCGCGCAAGCGGTGAGACGCGGTTCACAAAATTGAAGGTCAAAGTGGGCAGGAAGTAGAGAGGCATACTGGCGTCGATCCGCTGCGGCGACTTCGTCGCCGCCTACGCCGGGACGACTGCGTTCGTAACGCGCGTCACCATCGCCGCCGCCGGTATGTAAGAAATCGGCGAGTCTTTCACGTCGTCGAACGTAACTTCTTCCCACGCGCTCGGCGTATTGATCAGCGTCCGCAGCAGCTTGTTGTTCAGCGCATGGCCCGACTTGTGGCCGCTGAATTCGCCGATCAGGCTGCGACCCAGCAGGTACAGGTCGCCGATCGCATCCAGGATCTTGTGCTTGACGAACTCGTCCTCGTAACGCAGCCCGTCTTCGTTCAATACGCGGTAGTCGTCGAGCACGATCGCGTTGTCCATCGTGCCGCCGAGCGCGAGGTTCTTCGAGCGCAGGTATTCCAGGTCGCGCATGAAGCCGAAGGTGCGCGCGCGGCTGATTTCCTTCAGGAACGAGGTCGTCGAAAAATCCATCGACGCGCTCTGCGCGCGCTTCTTGAAGATCGGGTGATCGAACTCGATCTCGAAATTCACCTTGAAACCGTTGAACGGATCGAAGCGCGCCCACTTGTCGTCGTCCTGCACCTGGATCGACTCGAGCACGCGCACGAAACGCTTCGCCGCCGGCTGCTCTTCGATACCGGCCGACTGCAACAGGAACACGAACGGTCCGGCGCTGCCGTCCATGATCGGTACTTCTTCTGCCGACAAGTCAACGTAGGCGTTGTCGAGCCCGAGGCCGGCGAACGCCGACAGCAGATGCTCGATGGTCGAGACGCGCACGTTGTCGCGAATCAGCGTCGTGCCGAGCATCGTGTCGCCGACGTTCTCGGCGTACGCACGAATATCAACCGGCTCGTCGAGGTCGGTGCGACGGAACACCACGCCCGTGTCGACGGGAGCAGGACGCAGCACCATCAGCACTTTTTTGCCGGAATGCAGCCCCACGCCGGTGGCGCGGATCATGTTCTTGAGGGTTCGTTGTCGCAGCATTCGCAAACCTCGGTAACCGTCCTCCTACTGGGATTGCGGACCTCGCAACGCGCGCAGACCGTAACATCGCGGCCTCGCAGCGGCAAGCCTCTGACCTGCCGCTACTTTTGCCGCGCCCCCGCCGCCGCGCGTCCCCGCTCTAGTCAGCCTGCCGCCGCAGGAAGGCCGGGATATCGAGCATCGAGGTGTCCTCGGAGCTCAACCCGTCGCCCACGGCCCGTCTCGGCGTAACCGACTGCGGGTCCCTTTGGTTGCGGATGTACGTCGGGACGTGCAGGTCGTCGAGCGTCGGCACCCGGTGATTGCGGCCACCGGCGATCGCCGTCATGCCGCGACGGCTATCCTGCTGTGGCTGCTGTCTTTCACCAGGCCGGCCGATTCCCGTCGCGACCACGGTGACGCGGATTTCCTCGCGCATCTCCGGATCGATGACGCAGCCCACGACCACGTTGGCGTCCTCCGACGCGTACTGCTTCACGGTGTCGCCAACCATGCTGAACTCGCTGGTGCGCAGGTCCATGCCGGCGGTGACATTGATCAGCAGGCCATGCGCGCCCTGCAGATTCACGTCCTCCAGCAGCGGGCTGGATACCGCGGCTTCGGCGGCCTCGCGCGCCCGGTTGTCGCCGCGCGCCGAACCCGAGCCCATCATGGCCATGCCCGTTTCCGCCATCACCGTACGCACGTCGGCGAAGTCGACGTTGATCATGCCGGGCCGCGTAATCAGCTCGGCAATACCTTGGACAGCGCCCTGCAGCACCTGGTTCGCTGCCTTGAACGCATCGAGCAAGGTCACGTCGCCGCCGAGCACCGTCAGCAGCTTCTGGTTCGGGATCGTGATCAGCGAGTCGCAGTGCTTGCCCAGCTCCGCGATGCCCGTGTCAGCCGAGCCTAGGCGCTTGCGGCCTTCCATGTCGAACGGCTTGGTCACGACAGCGACCGTCAGGATGCCGAGCTCCTTCGCGACCTGCGCCACGACCGGCGCCGCGCCGGTGCCGGTGCCGCCGCCCATGCCGGCCGTGATGAACAGCATGTCGGAGCCTTCGATCATCTCGATGATGCGATCGCGGTCTTCCATCGCCGCCTGGCGGCCGACCTCGGGGTCGGCGCCGGCGCCGAGTCCCTTGGTGATGTTGCAGCCGATCTGCAGGCCGACCTTCACTCTGGAGTGCTTGAGCGCCTGCGCATCGGTGTTGATGCAAATGAAGTCAACGCCTTCGATCCCGGCGGAGATCATGTGCGCCACGGCGTTGCCGCCGCCGCCACCGACCCCGATCACCTTGATCACGGCACCCTGGTTTTCTGTATCAGCGAGTACGAACATCGTTAGTCCCCTCGATGTCTGTCAGACATCTCGTCAGTCACTTCAACTCGCTGCGGCTTCGGTTGCGCTCAGAGGACGCAATCGAGGTCGCAGCCCTTCGACACCTGTCGGTCGGGCCGCAGGCCCGACGCACTAAAAGTTCCCTTGAAACCATGCCCGCATCCGGTCCCACACGCCTTTCACCTGGCCGAGCGGCTCGCCGCGGCGGCCGCGCAGGTAGTTCTCGCGGCCGTACAGCAGCAGGCCGACGCCGGTCGAATGAATCGGATTGCTCACCACGTCGACCAGCCCGGTGATGTGCTGCGGAATGCCGAGCCGCACCGGCATGTGGAAGACTTCTTCGGCAAGCTCGACCGCGCCTTCCATCTTCGAGCTGCCGCCCGTCAGCACCACGCCCGCGGCGATGACTTCCTCGAAGCCCGAGCGGCGCAGCTCCTCGCGGATCAGCGCGAACAATTCCTCGTAGCGCGGCTCGACGACTTCGGCGAGCGTCTGGCGCGCGAGCCGTCGCGGCGGGCGATCGCCGACGCTCGGCACTTCGATCGTTTCGTCCGAGTTCGCGAGCTGCGACAGCGCGCACGCGAACTTCAGCTTGATCTCCTCGGCGTGATGCGTCGGCGTGCGCAGGCTGACCGCGATGTCGTTCGTCACCTGGTCGCCCGCGATCGGGATCACCGCGGTGTGGCGAATCGCGCCGCCGGAGAACACTGCAATGTCGGTCGTGCCGCCGCCGACATCCACCAGGCACACGCCCAGCTCTTTCTCGTCGTCGGCGAGCACCGCGTAGCTGGACGCCAGCTGCTCCAGCACGACGTCTTCGACTGCCAGGCCGCAGCGTTGCACGCACTTCACGATGTTCTGCGCCGCGCTCTCGGCGCCCGTGACGATGTGGACCTTCGCTTCCAGGCGCACGCCCGACATGCCGATCGGCTCGCGGATGCCCTCCTGGCTGTCGATCAGGAATTCCTGCGGCAGGATGTGCAGGATCTTCTGGTCGGCCGGGATCGCCACGGCGCGCGCGGCGTCGATGACGCGGTCGACGTCTTCCGCCGTCACTTCTTTATTACGGATCGCGACGATGCCGTGCGAGTTCAGGCTGCGCACGTGACTGCCGGCGATGCCCGCGTACACCGAGTGGATCTCGCAACCGGCCATCAGCTCCGCTTCTTCGACCGCGCGCTGGATCGACTGCACCGTCGATTCGATGTTGACGACGACGCCGCGCTTCAGGCCGCGCGAGGGATGCGACCCGAGGCCGACCACTTCGATGCGGCCGTCGTGAGTCATCTCCCCGACGATCGCCACCACCTTCGACGTACCGATGTCGAGGCCGACGATCAGATTGCGGTCATTCTTTCTAGGCATCTGGCGTTGCACCCTCGGCGCCCTGCGCAAAGCGCGTGGGCGCGTTCCAGCCGATCGAGAAACCGTTGCTGTAGCGCAGGTCGACGTAGCTGATCTCGGCGGCGCGCTGCGCGACCACCTGACTGGCCATCGAGATGAAGCGCTCGAGCCGCGCTTCGACGTCCTGCCTGCCGAGGCGCACGCGCGCGCCGTTACCGAGCGTGAGCTGCCACGCACCGCGCGCATCGAGCTCGACTTGCGACAAGCGCATGCCGACTGCGAGCAGGCGCGGATAGGTCTTGAGGTACAGCTGCGCGACCTGCGCTTCGGTGCCTGCGGGCCCGACGAGTTGCGGCAGCTCCGGA
Source organism: uncultured Gammaproteobacteria bacterium (assembly GCA_963838635.1). Lineage (GTDB taxonomy): Bacteria > Pseudomonadota > Gammaproteobacteria > Steroidobacterales > Steroidobacteraceae > Steroidobacter. The sequence goes on from CAWISC010000013.1 coordinate 93,276, forward strand.
GGGATGTGCCGCGAATGGCGCAGGAACAGATCGCCGCGCGTATTCATGAGACCGGCCTCGCCCCAGCGCGCGACGGCGACATGTTCGGTGATGAACACCCGGACGCCGTTCGGCCAGCGGCGCTCGACACGCGCGCGGTCGACCCACGGAATGCTTTCGAGCGCGGCGCGCAGTGCGTCGAGATCGACAGAGAGGAACCCGGCGCCGCGGAACGGCGCGACCACTTCCTCGATCTGCACCGGCGCGACGCGCTGGAACTGACCGCCGACTTCCACCTTGCCGATCGGCCGATCGAAGGCGAGCGCCAGTCCCCACACCATGATGCCGAGACCGACCATCATGCCGGCCACGCCGAGCGCGGATTGCAGCCCTCCGGCGAGCGCCGGCTTGAGCCAGGCGAGCGAGAAGCTGCGAGCGTTGCGTTCCGGCTTGCGACGATTGCGTTTGCGAGCTGGAGAACATCATGGCTTCATCCCTCCTGGCCGCGTCGCGGCAAACTCGTTTCCAGAATCCGCCACACCAGATCATCGAACTCGATGCCGAACGCCTTCGCTGCCTTGGGTACGAGCGAGTGGCTGGTCATGCCAGGCGTCGTGTTCACTTCCAGCAGATAGTTCGCGCCGTCGCGGTCGCGCATCACGTCGACGCGTCCCCAACCGGTGCACGCCGCCGTTCGGAAAGCTTCGAGCGCCAACGCGCGCATCTCCGTTTCGGCGGTGCCGTGCAGACCGGGGCAGACGTACTGCGTGTCGTCGGAGACGTACTTCGCGTGATAGTCGTAGTACTCGCCGGGCGGCACGATGCGGATCGTCGGCAGCGCTTCGTCGTGCAGGATGCCGACGGTGAACTCCTCGCCTTCGATCATCTGCTCCATCAGCAGCTCGCCCTCGTAGCGCGCGGCAAGCGCGACCGCCTGCGTCAGATCGGCTTCCTTGAAGACGCGGCTCACACCGACACTGGAGCCTTCGCACGCAGGCTTCACGATCACTGGCAGTCCGAGCCAGCGCGCGGCGGCGATGACATCGTCCGTACGCGACAGACGCGCATAACGCGGCGTCGGCATGTTGAGCGACAGCCACACCTGCTTCGTGCGGATCTTGTCGAGCGTCAGCGCGGAGCCGAGCACACCTGAACCGGTATAGGGCACGTGCAGCGCGTCGAGCAGACCCTGCACGACGCCGTTCTCGCCGTCGCCGCCGTGCATGATGTTGAACACGCGGTCGCAGCGCTTCGCCGCGATATCGGCGAGCAATGCCGGCATCCCATCGACGGGATGTGCATCGACGCCGCGGCGGCGCAGAGCGTCGAGACAGTTCTGGCCGGAATTCAGCGACACCTCACGCTCGGAGGAAGTCCCGCCCAGCAACACCGCCACCCGGCCGAAGTCCTGCGGGTTGGTCGTCTGCATGCTCATCGTCCTTCTCCCACGATGCGCACCTCGGGCTTGAGCTGCACGCCGTGCACGCGCTGAACTGTCGCCATCACGTGCTGGATCAGCTGCTCGATGTCCGCGGCGCTCGCGGTCCCGTCGTTCACAATGAAGTTGGCGTGCATCTCCGAGACGCGCGCGCCGCCGATGCGATGTCCCTTGAGGCCGGCGGTATCGATCAGCCGCGCCGCGTGATCGCCGGGCGGGTTCGTGAACACCGAGCCGCACGACCATTCGCCGATCGGCTGCGTCGCCTTGCGGCGCGCGAGCAGCAGGCGGATGTCTTCGTTGCTCACGCCGGGCCGCTGCTCGAAGGTGAGGCGCGCGCCGAGGAACCATTCGTCTGCCGGCCCGCTCACGTGGCGATAACTCGCCGTGTAGTCGCTTGCGGGCCGGTCGCGGCGCACGCCGGCGCGATCGATCGTCGCGACGCCGAGCACGTGCCGCCAGGTCTCGCCGCCGAACGCGCCCGCGTTCATCGCCAGCGCGCCGCCCAGCGTGCCCGGAATGCCGGCGAAGAATTCGGCAGGACCGAGTCCCCACTTGATGCACTGTTTGGCGAGCTTCGCGCACGCGACACCGCTGCCGCACCAGATCTCGTTGTCGCCGTGCCGCTCCAGCTCGTCGAACACACCGTGCGTTTCGATCACCGCGCCGCGAATGCCGCCGTCGCGGACCAGCAGGTTGCTGCCGAGCCCGATCCACATCACCGTCGTGTTCGGTTCGAGACTGCGCAGGAAGGCCGCGACGTCGGCAACGTCGAGCGGCCGGAAGTACAGATCTGCCGGACCGCCCACGTGCCAGGACGTGTGCTTCGACATGGGCTCGCCGTGTCGCACGCGCGTGGCGATATCGGGAGGCAACGCCAGCGCGTTCATGGCCGCCTCCGATCGACGAACGGCTCAGGCTTGAGCGAAGCCAGCGCGGCTGGCAGGTCGGCTGCCGCTGCGCCGATGCTGCCCGCGCCCATAGTCACGATCACGTCGCCGTCGCGAGCAATCTGAATCAACGCGCGCGGCAGGTCCTCGATCTTCTCGAGCAGCAGCGGCTCGACTCGGCCGTGCGAGCGGATGGCGCGGCAGATCGCTTTGCCATCGGCGCCTGCGATCGGCGCCTCGCCTGCCGCATACACTTCGGTGACGATCAGCGCATCGACGCTCGCGAGCACGCGCGCGAAATCGTCGAGCAGATCGCGCGTACGCGTGTAGCGATGCGGCTGGAACGCCAGCACGATGCGCCGCCCCTGCCAGCCCTGGCGGATCGCCTCGAGCGTCGCGGCCAGCTCGGTCGGGTGATGACCGTAGTCGTCGATCAGCGTCACGCGACCGGCCGCGGTCTGCACATCGCCGTACTGCTGCAGCCGGCGATCGACGCCGTGGAAACCCGCGAGCGCGGCCTGGATCGCATCGAACGAGACGTTCAGCTCCAGGCCGACCGCGATCGCGGCGAGCGAGTTGAGCACGTTGTGAGTGCCGGGCAGATTCAATTGCACCGGCAGCACCGTCTGCGAGCCGCGTCGTTGTAGATCGAAACGCGTGCGAGTGCCCTGACGTGCGATGTTGATCGCGCGGATGTCGGCGTCGGACTCGATGCCGTACGTCACCACCGGGCGCGCGATGCGCGGCACCAGGCTGGCGGCGACGGGGTCGTCGGCGCAGACGATCGCGAGGCCGTAGAACGGCATGTTGTGCAGGAAGTCGATGAAGCTCTGCTTGAGCCGCTCGAAGTCGCCGTCGTGCGTGGCGAGATGATCGTTGTCGACGTTGGTGACGATCGCCATCATCGGATGCAGGTGCATGAACGACGCATCGCTCTCGTCCGCTTCGGCGACCAGGTAATTGCCCGTGCCGAGACGCGCATTGCTGCCCACGCTCTTGAGTCGGCCGCCGATGACGAACGTCGGATCGAGGCCGCCCTCGGCGAGGATCGATGCGACCATGCTCGTGGTCGTCGTCTTGCCATGCGTGCCCGCCACTGCAATCGCGTAACGAAAGCGCATCAGCTCGCCGAGCATCTGCGCGCGCTGCACGATCGGAATGCGCCGCTCTTTCGCCTCGACGACTTCCGGATTGTCGGACTGCACCGCGCTCGACACGACCAGCACATCGGCCTTGCCGACGTTGGCAGCGGCGTGTCCGACCTTGATCTCGGCACCGAGCTGCGCCAATCGCTGCGTCACGGCGTTCGGCTTGAGATCGCTGCCCTGCACTTGATAGCCGAGGTTCAGCAGCACTTCTGCGATGCCGCCCATGCCGCTGCCGCCGATACCGACGAAGTGGATGCGGTTGATCCGGCGCATGCGATCGGTCATCGCGCGCCTCCTGCGACGGCGTCGCATGCATCGGCCAGACGCACGTCTGCGTCGACGATCGCGACGGAACGCGCGCGCGCCGCCATGTCGGCGAGCTTGGTGCGCCCGCCGCTCAACAGCTTCTGCAGCTCCTGCGGCGAGACGCGGCGGCGTCAACTGCGCTTCGGCGATCGACACGGCGGCTTGCGTGTCGACCAGGAACTTCGCATTGAGCGTCTGGTGATCGTCGACGGCGGCTGCGAACGGCACGAATATCGCCGGCAATCCGGCCGCAGCGAGCTCGGAAACAGTGAGCGCACCGGAACGGCACACGACGATGTCCGCCCACGCATACGCTTGCGCCATGTCGTCGATGAAGGCGCGCACATCGGCCTGCACGCCGTGCTTCGCGTACAGCTCCTGCGCTTGCGCGAGATGCCGCTCGCCCGCCTGATGAATCACCGTCGGTCGCGATGCGCTGTCGATCGTTGCGAGCGCGGCCGGCACGACTGCGTTGAGCCGCGCCGCGCCCTGGCTGCCGCCGATCACGAGCAGGCGAATCGGCCCGCTTCTGCCCGCGAAACGTTCCGCCGGCGCGGCGAGCGACGAGATCTCGCGGCGCACGGGGTTGCCGACACGCTCGGCACGCGCACTCGGCGGGAAGCTCGCAGGAAATGCTTCGAGCACGCGGCGCGCGAGACGCGCCAGCATGCGATTGGTCATGCCGGCCACCGCGTTCTGCTCGTGAATGACCAGCGGCCGTCGCGTCAGCCACGCGGCGACGCCGCCCGGCCCCGATACGAAACCGCCGGCGCCGAGCACGACGTTGGGACGCCGACGTCGCATCACCTGCAGGCTCTGCCAGATCGCGAGCGACAACTTGAACGGCGCCGCGAGCCACGTCGCGATGCCCTTGCCGCGCAGCCCGCTCACGCTGATCCATTCGATCTCGATGTGCTGCGGCGGCACGAGCTTCGCTTCCAGCCCGCGCTGCGTGCCGAGCCACACCGGCTCGTAGCCGCGTTCGCGCAGCACGCGCGCAGCCGCGAGCGCGGGGAAAACGTGCCCGCCGGTGCCGCCCGCCATGATGAGGACGGTGCGCTTCATTGCGCCCGCTCCCGCCGCGGCACGGCCAGCTTGCCCGCTACGCTCGCTTCGTGATGAATGCGCATCAGCACGCCGAGCCAGCCCAGCGTCACGAGAATGCACGACGCGCCGTACGACATCAGCGGCAGCGTCAGTCCCTTCGTCGGCAGCAGCCCCAGGTTGACGCCGACGTTGATGAACGTCTGCACGCCGACCCACAGACCGAAACCCGCGGCGAAGTACGCCTGAAACGGCAGGCCCGCTTCGGCAGCCAGGCGCGCAATATGGAATGCACGCCACGTGAGCACGACGAACAAGGCGAGCGTGACCACCACACCCGCGAGACCGAGCTCTTCCGCAAGCACCGCGAACACGAAGTCGGTGTGCGCTTCGGGCAGATAGAAGAGCTTCTGCACGCTCGAGCCGAGACCGACGCCGAACAGCTCGCCGCGACCGATGGCGATCAGCGACTGCGTGAGCTGGAAACCGGAGTTGAACGGATCCGCCCACGGATCGAGGAACGAAGTGAGCCGCTTGAGCCGGTAGGCGGAGGTCACTGCGAGCACTGCCATACCGCTGCCCGCGAGCGCGACGAGCGCGACGAAATGACGCAGCTTCACGCCTGCGAGAAACAACAGACCGAGGCCGGTCGCCATGATCACCGTCGCGGCGCCGAAGTCAGGCTCCAGCAGCAGCAGCAGCGCGGCGCCCATCAGCACACCGAGCGGCTTCAGAAATCCTTTCAGGTCCTGCTTCAGCTCCGCCTGCTTGCGCACCATGTAGCTGGCGAGATAGGTCAGCAACAGCACGCGCGCCAGCTCGGATGCCTGGAAGTTCAGGAAGCCCGCGCGCAGCCAGCGCCGGCTGCCGTTCACTTCGTGACCGATGCCTGGAATCAGCACGATCACCAGCAACGCGAACGCGAGCAGCAGCAGCGGCAGACTGAGCCGCTCCCACACAATCGTCGGAATCACCATCGCGACAGCGGCCGCGAACAGACCGAGCGCGACGCCGACCATCTGGCGCTCGAAGAAGTGCAGCGGCTCCTGGACCTGGCGGTCGGCGATCGAGATCGAAGCCGACGTCATCATCACGAGGCCGAGCAGCAGCAGCGCGCCGACGGTCAGCAGCAGAATCGAGTCGAACGCGAACCGCCGCGGGCGAGCGCTCGAACGGGCAAAGGCGAGTGCTGCCGTGTTCATGCTTCGAGCCTCCGCACGGAGGCCTGAAACATGTGGCCGCGATGCGCGTAGTCGCGAAACATGTCGAGACTCGCGCACGCAGGCGACAGCAGAACCGTTTCGCCGGAACGCGCGGCGCGCGCGGCGCGCTGCACGGCGTCGTCCATGTCCTTTGCAAACTCGATGCTGGCGACGCCGTCCAGCGCCGCGGCGAGCACCTTCGCGTCCTGTCCCATCAGTACGACGTGCCGAACCTTGCCGCGGAAGGCGGCGGCGAGCGGAGCGAAATCCTGGCCTTTGCCTTGCCCGCCCGCGATCAGCACCAGCGAGCCGGGCATGCCGGCGACGGCCGCGAGCGTCGCGCCGACGTTCGTGCCCTTCGAATCGTTCACGTAGCGCACGCCGCGCACATCGGCGATCCACTGCGAGCGATGCGGCAGTCCCGGAAACTCGCGCAATGCCTGCACGCACGGTTCCTGCGGCAGTTGCAGCGCGTCGCACATGGCAAGTGCCGCCAGCGCGTTCGCGACGTTGTGCAGGCCGGCGATCTTCATCTCGGACAGCGCGATGACCTGGCGTCCGTCGTGCATCAGCGCAACGTCTTCACCGATGTGCAGCGCGTAGTAGTCCCCGCCCCGATCCGCGCGCAGAGTGAACGTGAGCACGCGCGGCGCACGGTGCGTCATCGCCTGCACCAGCGGATCGTCCAGATTCATCACGGCGGCGTCGCAGTGCTGAAAGATCCGCGCCTTCGCCGCCGCGTATTCGCCGACGGATTCGTAGCGATCCATGTGGTCGGGCGTCACGTTGAGCACGACCGCCGTCGCGGTTCGCAGCGAGCGCGTCGTCTCGAGCTGGAAGCTCGACAGCTCCAGCACGTACAGCTCCGGCACCGGATCGTCGAGCAGGTCGAGCGCCGGACGGCCGAGATTGCCGCCGGCGAGCACGCGCTTGCCTGCCGCTTCGGCCATCTTCGCCACGAGCGTCGTCACCGTGCTCTTGCCGTTCGTTCCGGTGATCGCCGCGATCGGCGCCTGCGCTTCGCGCGCGAACAGTTCGATGTCACCGATGATCGGCACGCCGCGAATGGCAGCACTCATCATGAAAGGCTCGCGCAGCGACACGCCGGGCGATGCGATCACGCGGGACGCGTCGTCGAGCAACGCCTTCATCGAATGCGCCGAGGTGCACTTCGGCTTCGGGCGCGAGCTTCTGCAGCGCCGCCGACTCGGGCGGCGCCGCGCGATTGTCGGTGACCGCAAAGCTCTCGCGGCGCGCGTGCAGATAACGCGCGCACGACAGGCCGGTGCGACCGAGCCCGACGACGATGCTGCGCGCGCGCTGGTTCATGCTCTGGGCCACGCTCAGCGCACCTTCAGCGTCGCCAGACCGACGAGCACGAGGATCACGGAGATGATCCAGAAGCGCACGATGACCTTCGGCTCGGCCCAGCCCTTGAGCTCGAAGTGATGATGGATCGGCGCCATGCGGAAGATGCGCTTGCCGGTCAGCTTGTACGAGGCGACCTGCAGCATCACCGACACGGTTTCCATCACGAAGACGCCGCCCATGATCAGCAGCACGATCTCCTGCCGCACGATGACGGCGACGACGCCTAGTGCCGCACCGATCGCGAGCGCGCCGATGTCGCCCATGAACACCTGCGCGGGATAGGTGTTGAACCAGAGGAAGCCGAGCCCGGCGCCGACCAGCGTCGCGCAGAACACCAGGATTTCACCGGTTCCTTCGATGAAAGGAATGCCGAGATAACCCGAGAAGACCGCATTGCCCGTTGCATACGCGAACACTCCCAGCGCGCCGCCGACCAGTACGGCAGGCATGATTGCGAGCCCGTCGAGCCCGTCCGTCAGGTTCACGGCGTTGCTGGAACCGACGACGACGAAATAGGTGAGCAGGATGTAGCCGAAGCCGAGCGGCACCATCACCGTCTTGAAGAAGGGCACGTACAGCGCGGTCTCAGCCGGCGCCTTCGCTGTCATGAACAGCGCGATCGCGCAGGCCAGCCCCGCGACCGACTGCCAGAAATATTTGTAGCGGGCGATCAGCCCGCGGCTGTTGCCGACCACCAGCTTGAGATAGTCGTCCCAGAAACCGATCAGCCCGAACGCGAGCGTGACGCCGAGCGTGACCCACACGAAGCGGTTGGTGAGATCCGCCCACAGCAGCGTCGAGGCGACGATCGCGACCAGGATCAGCGCGCCGCCCATCGTCGGCGTGCCCGCCTTCGGCAGATGCGACTTCGGCCCGTCGTCGCGCACGCGCTGACCGATCTGGTTGTACGACAGCCGCCGGATCATCCACGGTCCGATCAGGAACGAGATGACCAGCGCGGTGAGCGCCGCAAGGATCGCGCGCAGCGTCAGGTAGCTGAAGAGACGGAAGGCCCCTTCCAGCGCCGCGAGTTTTTGTGTGAGGTACAGCAGCACGCTAGGCTCCCCTATCCTTCGCCAATGCCGCTGCCACGCGCTCCAGTCGATTCGCTCGCGACCCCTTGATGAGCACCGCGACACCCGTCGTCAGCGACTTGCTCGCTTCTGCGATCAACGCGTCCAGGCTCGCGAACCACTGCGCGCCCGGACCGAATGCTTCCACCGCGAAGCGCGAGCGCTCGCCGACTGCGAACAGCCGCGCGATGCCGGCCTGCTTCGCGTAGCGGCCGACCTCGGCATGCAACTCGTCGGCGCTGTCGCCGAGCTCGCGCATCTCGCCGAGCACCAGCCAGCGCACGCCGCCGAACGTGCGGAACGCATCGAGACCGGCGCGCAGCGAGCTGGGATTGGCGTTGTACGAGTCGTCGACGAGGAACGCGCCGTTCAGCGCGGGCTTGAGCTCGAGCCGTCCGGCGACGCTCTTCGTTGCCGCGAGGCCCGCGACGATCTCGTCGAGCTCGACACCGACAGCGCATGCGGCCGCCGCTGCGCCCAATGCATTGCGCAAGTTGTGCAGACCGCCGAGCGCGAGCGTCGCGGGCTTGCTGCCATACGGCGTGACGAGCTCGAAGTCGGTGCGGAATCCTGCGGCGTCGCTCTGCGAGCGCACCTTGTGCGCCATGAAATCGGCGGGCTGTTCGAAACCGAACGTCAGCACGCGCTCGGCAGCGCTCGAATCGCGCCACTGCGCGGCGTACGTGTCGTCGGCATTGATGACCGCGACGCCTTCGGGCGGCAGCGCGCGGAACATCTCGCCCTTGCCCTGCGCAACGCCGGCGAGGCTGCCGAATCCTTCCAGGTGCGCCGCGCCCGCGTTCGTCACGATGCCGACGGTCGGCTCCGCGAGGCTCGCGAGATGCGCGATCTCGCCGATGTGATTCGCGCCCATCTCGATGACGGCGTAGCGATGCTCGGCGGTCAATTCCATCAGCATCAGCGGCACGCCGATGTGATTGTTGAGATTGCCGCGCGTGATCAGCGTCTTGCCCTGGCGCGACAGGATCGAGCCGATCAGCTCCTTGGTGGTCGTCTTGCCGTTGCTGCCGGTCACGCCCACGAGCGGAATGTGGAACTGCCGGCGCCACTCGCGCGCGAATGCAGACAGCGTACCGAGCGGATCCGGCGTCACGAGCTGCGGAATCTGCGAAGCCAGCGGTCGCTCGACGATCGCAGCGGCCGCGCCGCGCTCTTCGGCCGCTGCGACGAAGTCGTGCCCGTCGAAGCTGGGGCCGCTCAGCGCGACGAACAACGCGCCGGGTTTGAGCGTGCGCGAATCGGTGGAGACGCTGCTGAACGCGCAGTCGTTGCCCACGATCTGCCCGGCTGCGTAGCGAACCACTTCGCTCAGGCGCCAAGCCATCATTGGCGTCGCTCCAGCACAGCGCGCGCGACTTCGCGATCGCTGAAACGACGGCGCTCGGCGCCGACGATCTGATAGTCCTCGTGCCCCTTGCCGGCGATCAGTACGACGTCGCCCGGCTTGCCGAGCGCGATGCCCTGCGCGATCGCAGCTGCACGATCGCGCTCGATCAACGCGCGCGCCGGCGCGGCAAATCCTTTGACGATGTCGGCAACGATGGCATCGCCGTCCTCGGTGCGCGGATTGTCGTCGGTGACGATGACCTGGTCGGCGAGTCGTTCGGCGGCTGCAGCCATGACTGGTCGCTTGCCCGGATCGCGATCGCCGCCGCAACCGAAGATGCAGATCAGTTTGCCGGTAGTGTGCTTGCGCGCGGCCGCGAGCACCTTTTCCAATGCGTCGGGCGTGTGTGCGTAGTCGACGATCGCCAGCGGCTTGCCGGTGGCGAACAGCGTCTCCATGCGTCCCGGCGGCGGGCTGCAGCGCTCGAGCACCGCGATCGCATCGTGAAATGGCACGTTCCAGCCGAGCAGCGCGCCGAGCGCCGCGAGCAGATTCTCGACGTTGAAGTCGCCGATGAAACGCGAGTGCAGAGTCGCGACGCCCCAGCTGCCGTCGACGGCGATGTCCAGGCCTGTCGCGCCGGCGACGGCACGCGCCGCGAACAGGTGACGCATACGCGGAGCGGGGGCGGAAGACGACCGGGAATACGACGTCAAGTCTGCATTGGGCGTGCAGTTGCCCAGCAGCGTGCGCCCGAACGCGTCGTCTGCATTGATGACCGCATGCTTCAGCTGCGGCCACGCGAACAGCTTGGCTTTCGCGGCCGCGTAGCTCTCGAATGTACCGTGATAATCCAGGTGATCGCGCGTCAGGTTGGTGAAGACCGCGGTATCGAAGCGCACGCCATCGACACGATGCTGGTCGAGCGCGTGCGACGACACTTCCATGGCGAGACATCGCACGCCTGCGTCGCGCAGTTCGGCGAGCTGACGGTGCACCGTGATGGCATCCGGGGTCGTGTGCGTCACTGTCTGCAACGCATCGATGCGGCCGAAACCGATCGTGCCCGCGTATGCGGCAGCCGTTCCAAGCAGCTGCGACGCGGTTGCGATGAGGTGCGCGGTTGTCGTCTTGCCGTTCGTGCCGGTCACGCCGACCGTACGCACGGTCTGCGACGGCGTGGCGAAGAAGCGATCGGCGATCGTGCCGAGAATCGCGGTGAGATTCGGCACGGCGAGCAGCAGCACGCTGTCGGGCACGCGCGGCGCGGCGACACCCGGAGTCGGTTCCCACAGGATCGCTCTTGCCCCGGCATTCACCGCTTGAGCTGCGAAGCCGATTCCGTGCGTACGCGTTCCAGGCAGCGCGATGAATGCGCCGCCGAACTGCACGCTGCGACTATCGAGCGTGAGATCCACGATGCCGACGTCGGGCGGCACGTCGACAGAGGACCCGGCGAGCAGCGCTCGCAGATCCTTCGCTCGTGTGTGTTCGGAGCGTGGTTGCATCGTGCTTCGTCCGGATAACGCCGCTGCTCTCATTGCTCGCGACTCGCCTGCACGAGCGTCGTCGCCGGCACGCGGTCGAGCCCATCCGGCGGCACGCCGAGCAAACGCAGCGCACCCGCCATGACGTTGGCAAACACAGGGGCGGCGACGTCGCCGCCGTAGAATTGACGTCCGCCCGGCTCGTCGATCACCACGATCGCAGCAAGCCGCGGATGACTGGCGGGTACGACGCCGCCGAACGACGCCTTGTACCGATCCGATGAATAGCCGCCCGCGTCGGCAGTCCACGCTGTCCCGGTTTTGCCGGCAACGCGGTAACCGACGAGCGCAGCGCGGTAGCCCGTAGCGCCGTCCTGCGACACGACGCTTTCCATCATCGTCAGCATCTCCTGCGCGACGCGCGCGTCGACGACGCGCTCGCCCGGGACAGCGCCTTCGACTCGTCGCAGCGTCACGGGACGACGAATTCCGCCGGCGCCGAGAATCGAGTAGGCGCGGGCCAACTGCAGCGGCGTCACCGAGAGTCCGTAGCCGTAGGAAATCGTCGCCTGCTCGATCTTTCGCCAGTGCGACGCGTCGTACAGCAGCCCCGCCGACTCGCCGGGAAAACCGCTGCCGGTCACTTCGCCGAAGCCGAACGCCCGCAGCATCGTGTGCATCGACTGCGGCGCGAGCGTCATCGCCATCTTCGTCATGCCGACGTTGCTCGACTTGGCGATGACGGTGGTCAGCGTGATCGGACCGAGGTTGTGCTTGTCGGTGATCGGCTTGATGCCGACACGCACCAACCCGGGCGAGGTGTCGATGATCGTGCTCGGGTGGAAGCGTCCGGACGCGATGCCGGCGGCAGCAGTGAACGGCTTGATGCTCGAGCCCGGCTCGAAGATGTCGGTCGCCGCGCGATTTCGATAGCGCGAAGCGGCAACCTGGTCGCGATCGTTCGGGTTGTAGGCCGGCTGATTCACCATCGCGAGCACTTCGCCGGTGTCGATGTCGAGCACGACGACCGAGCCGCCCTTCGCCTGGTGCTCGTGCACCGCCGCCTTCAGCTCGCGATACGCGAGGTACTGAATCCGCAGGTCGATGCTCGTGATCAGATCCTCGCCCGGCCGCGGCGCGCGGATGCTCTCGACGTCCTCGACAGTGCGGCCGTAGCGATCCTGAATCACGCGCTTGGCGCCCGCCTGCGCGCCGAGCCAGCGGTCGTACGCGAGCTCGAGCCCTTCCTGGCCGATGTCGTCGTACTTCTTGGTGAAGCCGAGCAGATGGCCGGTGACTTCGCCGGCCGGATAGAAGCGCTGATACTCGCGCAGCAGATAGATGCCGGGAATCTTCAGCTCCGCGACCTGCGTGGCGTCGCTCGGCCGCATGTGACGCACCAGGTAAACGAACTCGCGGTCGAGGTTGCTGGTGATGACCTGCGTCAGCCACTTCTTGTCGCGGTTGAGCGCTTCGGCGAGACGCGGGATCTGGTCCGCAGCGCTCATCACCTCGGGCGGATTGGCCCACACCGTGTCGACCGGCGTGCTCGCGGCGAGCGGCTCGCCGTTGCGGTCGTAGATGCCGCCGCGAATCGCGGAGAGCTTCGCGACGCGCGTGAAGCGAGCATCGCCCTGCCCCTCGAGGAATCCTTCGTCGAGCAGTTGCAGGTCGACCGCGCGCGCGACCAGCGCAACGGCGATCAGCACCAGTGCGCCCAGCACCAGGCGCAGGCGCGCGCGGAACTGGTCCTGCGAGAAGCTGCGGTTGTGCTCGTTGCGGATCATCGCCATTTGCGATCTGCGCTCATGGGTTCACCTCCGCGACGGATTTCACGATGCGCACTTCGTCGGGACGCGGAATCACCATGCGCAGTCCGACGCGCGCGGTCTGCTCGACGCGACCGTGCGTAGCCCAGGCGCTCTGTTCGAGCTTCAGCTGACCCCACTCGATCTCGAGCGCATCGCGCTCGCCGTTGAGGCCCTGCAATTGAATGAAGCGGCTGCGCGCCTCGTGCTTGGTCGCCACCACGGCGATTGCCGACACGCCGAGCGTCAGCGACATCAGCGCGACTCCGATCTTCATTGCGACACTCATGCTGCACGCCTCTCGGCAACGCGAAGCACGGCACTGCGCGCACGCGGGTTTGCGGCGATTTCTTCGGCCGACGGATGGATCGCACCGCCGATGCGCCGGAGCTTCGCGCGCGCATGCTCGGGAATCTGCGGCAGGCCGGCGTACACGGGATCGTCCTGCGAATGCTTCTGCATGAAGCGCTTCACGATGCCGTCCTCGAGCGAGTGGAACGAGATCGCCGCGAGACGCCCGCCCGGCGCGAGCACTTCGAGACTGGCGTCGAGCGCCGCCTGCAGCTCGCCAAGCTCGTCGTTCACGTGGATGCGGATCGCCTGGAAGGTGCGCGTCGCCGGATGCTTGCCGGGCTCGCGAGTTTTCACCGCGCGCGCGACCAGCTCGGCGAGCTGGCCGGTGCGTTCGAGAGGTCCCTCGCGCCGCGCCGCGACGATGTCGCGCGCGATCCGCTTCGCGAACTTCTCTTCGCCATATTCGCGGATCACGCGCGCGAGCTCGTGCTCCGGCGCGCGCGCGAGGAAAGCGGCCGCGCTGGCACCATGCTGCGGGTCCATGCGCATATCGAGGGGTCCATCCTGCGCGAAGCTGAAGCCGCGCGCGGCATCGTCCAGCTGCGGAGAAGAAACACCGAGATCGAGCAACACGCCGTCAATTCTCCCGGCCAGTCCCATCTCCGCTACAAGCGCCCCGAGGCGCGAAAACGGACTGGCCCTCAACGTCAACCGCGCTTCGCTTGCGAAGCGCTCGCGCCCTGCGCGCAGCGCGTCCGGATCGCGGTCGAGCGCGACCACCCTGCCCTGCGCGTTCAGCCGCTCCAGCAGCGCGGCCGTGTGGCCGCCGCGGCCGAACGTCGCATCCACGTAGCGACCGTCGGCGCGGATGGCGAGTGCTTCCAGCACTTCGTGCAGAAGCACCGGCGTGTGTCGCCCCATCGCGCGCGCCTACAGCGACAGCGATTCGAGCTCCGGCGGCAGAGGCTCGGCGCTTTCGTCGGCCTTCAGCCACTCCTGGCAGCTCTGGTTCCACTGCGTTTCGTCCCAGAGCTCGAAGCGATTGCCCTGTCCGATCAGCATCGCGGTGCGCGTCAGCACCGCGTATTCGCGCAGACTCGGTGGGATCAGGATTCGCCCGCTGCCGTCGAGGTCGAGATCGGTTGCGTGGCCGATCATCAGTCGCTGCAAGCGCCGCGCGAGCGGATTCAAGGTCGGCAGGCGCCGCAGCTTCAGCTCGATCTCTTCCCATTCCGGCAGCGGATAAATGAGCAGGCAGCGGTCGGCGCGATCGACGGTGGCAATCAAACGCCCGTTGGAGCGCTCGACGATGCGCTCGCGATAACGGGTCGGCATTGCCAGCCGGCCTTTCGCATCGAGCGTCACCTTGTTTGCACCGCGGAACATGTCGGACCGAACCCCTGCTCAAATGGCCAGGCTCAGAGGGTTCTTTATGCCCCCTGCTCCCATTAGTTCCCACTTTTTCCCACCGATTTGCACTATAGGTACCGCGAAAGCCGCAAGTCAAAAAAATCTCGGAAGTTTCCCGTTTTGCGACAGGGACTTAGGATGTATATCCAGTCCTCGCCAAAGATCGGCCGAAATCGGTCTGACACAAATCAACCGCTTAGGAAAACTTCTTGACGTGGAAGCACATACGCACGCGGCGGCAGCCCCGAAAGCTGCCTCCGCCGCTCGCCGCCACACTGCGCGCAGATTTGCGCAGCGGAAACGCACCAAGGTGGCCGGGGACGGACGAATCGAGATGAATCAGGGCACTGCCGCCGCAGGGTGCGCGGAAGTCAGAACAATCCCTGCTCAGCGGACACTTTTTGTATACACATCGGCGTGCTTCTGAGGCACGCCCGCCGCTTATTGTTAAGAAAAGAGAAAAGGAGTCGGCCGATAAGCCGGGTTCTGTCGAGGACAATCATTCATCTGCGATACGCGTCGCCGCGTACCTCCAGCGACCTACCCGGGAGCCTGTGTGGGCCACACGTGCTGCCCCATCCGAGGACGGGACCGCTTGCTCCCCTATTTGGTCTTGCTCCAGGCGGGGTTTGCCGTGCCACCGAGTGTTGCCACCGGCGCGGTGCGCTCTTACCGCACCCTTTCACCCTTACCGCCCCCTTTGCAGGGGGGTTGGCGGTTTGCTTTCTGTTGCACTTTCCGTGGGCTCACGCCCCCCAGGCGTTACCTGGCGCCTTGCCCTGGGAGCCCGGACTTTCCTCCACGCTTGCGCGCAGCGATTGCCTGGCCGACTCCGGCCGCGATGGTGGTGGGTGCCGAGAGAGAAAACAAGAGGCGAAAGTCAGCACCGCAGCAAAGATGCGCGGCGAATGCTGCGGCGCTCAGTTTCCCCCGTTTTTCTCTCCCGGCACCGCGTAGAGCTCGCTGCGCTTGCGGCCGGTGATGCGCGCGGCGATTTTTGCGGCCTGCGAAGGCGGCAACTCTTCGCGCAGTACGCGCAGCAGTTTGTCGCTGTCGATCTCTGTAGCTGCGTTCGTCGACGGCGCGCCACTCACGACGATCACGAGCTCGCCGCGCGTCATGTCGCTGTCGCGCTCTGCTGCCTCGTTCAGCTCCGCAAGCGTTCCGCTGTATGTCGTTTCGAAACGCTTCGTCAGCTCGCGGCTGATCGACGCACGACGTTGCGCGCCGAAGATGCGCGCCATGTCGCGCAGGACTTCTGCGAGCCGATGCGGTGCTTCGTAGAAGATCAGCGTGCGCTCTTCGCGCGCGAGCCGCTCGAGGCGCTCGCTGCGCGCTGCAGTTTTCGCGGGCAAAAAGCCTTCGAAAGCGAAGCGGTCGGTCGGCAGGCCTGCGATCGAGAGGGCTGCGATCGCTGCGCACGCGCCGGGAATCGCGACGACTGCGATGCCTTCGCGTCGTGCAGCCGCGACCAGATCGAAGCCGGGATCGCTCACCAGCGGCGTGCCTGCATCGCTGACCAGCGCGATCGATTCGCCGCGTGCAAGTCTTGCAACGAGCTCCGCGCTCTTGTGCGCTTCGTTGTGTTCGTGCAGCGACGTCAGCGCCGTGCCGATACCGCAGCTTTGGAGCAATTGGCGCGTATGGCGGGTATCCTCCGCCGCGATCAAAGCCACGCTCGCCAGCACTTCGCGGGCGCGCGGCGTGAGATCGGCGAGATTGCCGATGGGCGTGGCGACGACATAAAGGGTTCCGGGCATGGTTAGATCCTATAATGGCCCGGGTCCAGGGAGCCGACGAAATGCTGCGTAGATCGAAGTGGCTGAGGCTGGCAGGGGCTGCGGTGCTCGCGGCGCTGCTGGCCAGCGCGTGCACGATGCCCGTCACGCAGACGGGACGCGAGCCGGCCGACCGGCGGCTGGTCACGCAGGCGGAAAAGCTTTCCCGCGACGGCGATTATCGTGGCGCTGCGCAGGCATACGAGCAGGCTGCGGCACAGGCGCCCGGCGAGCTGCGCGACCGGTTCCTGCTGCGCGCGGCGCGCGAGTATGTCCGCGCCGATCAGATCGATCAGGCCGGCGCGTTGCTCAAACAAGTCAGCACTACGTTGCCGACCGCAGACTTCGCGCTCCGTGCGGCCGTCGCAGCCGAGATCAATCTGCAGACTCAACATCCCGAAAAAGCATTGGCGGAGCTCGATCGAATTCCGCAGCCGTTGCCGCGCGAAGACGCTACCGACCTGCTGGCGTTGCGAGCGCGGGCGCTGTTCGCGCTGAACCGACCCGCCGCAGGAATCACGACGGCGCTGGAACGCGAACGCGCTCTGGATAGCCAGGACGCAGTGCGCGCCAATCGCCGGTTGATCTGGCAAGGCTTGCAGCAGAGCGCCGCGGGCAACGCAGACTTCACTGCGCCTGCAGGGTCGAGCGCGACGGTCGTCGGGTATCTGGATCTCGGCCGCGCAGCGCTGACGGCTGCACGCAATCCGTTCACCGCGAACGAAGACCTGGCCGACTGGCGCGGCCGCTACCCGTCGCATCCGGCGAACACGCTGCTGAACGAAGACGTGCTGCCCGAGCTGGGCGTCGGCCTGGAATATCCGGCGCAAATCGGCCTGATCCTGCCGTTGTCGGGTCGGCAACAGGGCGCCGGCACCGCCGTGCGCGACGGATTTCTCGCGGCGTTGCTCCAGCAACAGCAAGCGCAACGACCGGTGATCAACGTCTACGACTCCGCCGAAATGGGCGCAACGACAGCTTATCGACGTGCAGTCGCCGACGGCGCGCAATTCATCGTCGGACCGCTCACGAAGGATGACGTCACGGCGATCGCGGCGTCCGGCGAAACCTCGGTGCTCACGCTCGCGCTCAACCAGGTTGCCGACGAGTCGAGTGCGCCGCCGTCGCTGATGTTCCAGTTCGCGCTCGATCCCGAAGAAGAGGCGCGGCAAGTGGCGCAGCGTGTCGCCGCCGAGGGCCGCATGCGCGGACTGCTGCTGCTGCCGAACAACGAATGGGGCCAGCGCGTATTCAAAGCTTTCGACACGGAAATGAAGACGCTCGGCGGCACGATCGCCGCGATGCGCTTCTACGATCCCACCGAGCGCGATTATTCGGGGCCGATCACGCAGCTGCTGCTCATCGACGAAAGCCGTGCGCGCGCCAGAGCGCTGAGCGCGACTATCGGCACGCGCCTGGAGTTCGAGCCGCGGCGACGCAGCGATGCGCAGTTCGTGTTCGTCGGCGCGCAGCCCGTGCAGGGTCGCTCGCTGCGACCCGCGCTGCGTTTCCATCTCTCCGAAGATCTGCCGGTCTATGCGACGTCCGACATCTTCGAGCCGGATGCAGAAGCGAACAGCGATCTGGAAGGCGTGATCTTCCCGGACATGCCCTGGGTGATTTCGCCGGATGCCGTGTCCACGCAGCTACGCACGGCGTTGAGCAAACACTGGCCGGTGCGCGCACGCGGCCGTGGACGACTCTATGCGTTCGGCTTCGATGCGTACCGCCTCGTGCCGTTGCTGAAGGCTGGAAAGTTCGGCAACACGCATGCAGTGCCGGGAATGACCGGGCTGCTGTCGATCGACAGCAAAGGCCACGTGCGACGCGAGCTGGATTGGGCGCACGTCGCCGGCGGCAAGGCCAACCCATTGAGCACGGCTGCAGCGACCGCAGCGAACTGAACAAGAAAACTGAACGAAGGAAGGAAGGCGATCATGGACGATCGGCTACGCAAGGAAGCGGGCCGCGCCGGCGAGGCCGCTGCGCTGGCGCATCTGGAGCAGGCGGGCTTGCAGCTCGTGCTGCGGAATTTCAGATGCAAGCGCGGCGAAATCGACCTGGTCATGCTCGACGGCGCAACACTGGTGCTCGTAGAAGTACGCTATCGTTCCAGCGAGCAGTTCGGCGGCGCGGCCGCGTCGGTGACCTGGCGCAAGCAACGCCGGCTCGCGAATGCGGCGCAGTACCTGCTGCTCGTGCACCCGGAGCTGCGTCGTTATCCGGCGCGCTTCGACGTCGTCGCGATCTGCGGCGGCAAGTGAGCGAAGCATCGATTGGCTCAAGAGCGCATTCACACTGTGATGCTGGAAGAAACTGCTGAAGTCAGCTGTCCCTACTGCGGGGAAACGATCACGATCGTGCTCGACCTTTCGGTCGAAGAGCAGTCGTATATCGAAGACTGCAGCGTCTGCTGCCAGCCGATGACCGTGTCGTATCGCGCCGAGGATGGCGAGCTGGCGGAGCTCAACGTCGAGGCTGCCGGTTGATGTGGCGTCGGCTGCGAATCATCATCCTGCTGCTGATCCTGCTCTTCGTCGCGCTGAACACCTACTTCGATCGCGTGTACTCCACCGATTGGAACATTCCGTTGCGGATCGCGGCGTATCCGATCAATGCGGACGGCAGATTGGCTACGGAGCAATACATCCGTCAGCTACCCAGCAATGCGCTCCAAGGAATTGAAGCGTTCTTCGAGCAGGAAGCGAAAGAGTACGGGCTGCAGATGGAGCGCCCGATACGCATGACGCTGCTGCCAACGCTCGCGAAGCGGCCGCCTCCGCTCGATCCACGCGCCGGCAGGCTTGGCGTTCTGCTATGGAGTTTGCGAATGCGGTACTGGGCGTGGCGCGTCGATGCGCCGCCGGGCGCCGCACCTGACATCAAGCTCTTCGTCCTGTATCACGATCCTGCGATCTCGCCCGTGCTCCCGCATTCGGTGGGGCTGCAGAAAGGCCTGTTCGGAGTCGTCCACGTGTTCGCGGACACCGGCATGAAAGGCTCGAACGACACGGTCATCGCGCACGAGCTGCTGCACACACTCGGCGCGACCGACAAGTACGACCTGCGCAGCAATCAGCCGGCACATCCTGATGGCTTTGCCGAGCCGGATCGCGAACCGCTGTATCCGCAGTCCTTCGCGGAGCTGATGGGCGGCCGCATTCCTGTTTCGAGCGCCGAGTCGACGACGCCGGAGTCGCTGCGACAAGTGATCGTCGGCGCGAAGACGGCGAGCGAGATTGGCTGGAGCAAGCCGTGAGCGCCGCGGCGCAACTCGTCGCAGCGAGCAATCTCGCATGCACGCAGCTGACGGTGGAGGTTGCGGGCCGCGCGCTGGTTCGCGACCTGCAACTCGCGGTCGCGAGCGGAGCTGTCACGGCCATCCTCGGTCGCAACGGCGCGGGCAAGACCCTGACATTGCACACGCTCGCCGGCTTGCGCGCGCCGGCACGCGGCACGGTCACGCTCGACGGCCAGTCGCTTGCGAGTTGGCCGCGTCGCGCTCTGGGCCGCAAGCTCGGCCTGCTGACGCAGACGACGGAGGATCCGTTTCCGTCGACAGTGCTCGACAGCGTGCTCGTCGGCCGCCATCCGCACATCGATTTCTGGCGCTGGGAGAGTGACGCGGATCGCGCGATTGCGCGCGCCGCGTTGGCGGCTGTCGCGCTGGAAGATCTTGCGGAGCGCGATGTCGATACGCTGTCTGGCGGCGAACGTCGGCGCGTAGCTGTCGCGTCATTGCTCGCACAGGATCCCGACGTTCTGCTGCTCGACGAGCCGATCAATCATCTCGATCCGCACCATCAGCTCGATGTGCTGAAGCTGCTACGCGATCGTGCCGGCGCGGGACGAACAGTCGTGATGAGTCTGCATGACGCGGGGCTCGCGGCTCGGTTCTCCGATCACGTGCTGCTGCTGTTCGGCGATGGTGAGTGGCTGAGCGGACCGACGAGCGAAGTGCTCACGCCGGAAACGATGACGAGACTGTACGGAGTCGCGGTGAGGGAGATTGCGTGGGCGGGTGGGCGGACGTTCGTCGCCGGATGAAGAGTCGGGCTTTAGCCCGACAACTCCTTCAGCACCGTCTCATGCAGCTTCCCATTCGTCGCCAGCACCGAAGTCGTCTTTAGATCCGGCGCGCGCCCTTCCAGATCCGTAAACCTTCCGCCCGCAGCTTCCACGATCACCGCGAGCGGCGCGATGTCGAGAATGTTCACGTCGGACTCGATCACGACGTCGATCTTCCCCGCCGCCAGCAGGTGATAGTGCAGGAAATCTCCGTAGCCCCGGATGCGCTGCGCGCGCGCCACCAGTTTGCCGAAGCGCGCCCAGCGCGGACCGCTCGCGAGCGTCTTCAGATTGCTCGCCGAGATCGCGGCGGTTTCGATCGTCGCGATGTCGCTCACCTTGAGCGGTTGTTCGTTGAGCCACGCGCCGCGACCGACTTCTGCGTAGGCCAGCTCGCCGTACACCGGCGCTGACGAAACGCCGGCGATGAGCCGGCCGCGATGCATGAGCGCGATCTGCGTCGAGAAGAACGGATACTCGCGCACGAACGCTTTCGTGCCGTCGATCGGATCGACCAGCCACAGGTATTCCGCATCGAGCGAGCTCTGCCCGGTTTCCTCGCCGTAGAATCCGTGCGTCGGGAAGCGCTGGCCGATGATGCCGCGGATGACCTGCTCGGTTTCGACGTCCGCCTGCGTGACCGGCGACTTGTCGGCCTTCAGCGTGACTTGCAGATTGCGCTGGTAATAGCGGCGGATGACTGCGGCGCCGGCCTGCGCCGCCTCGAGTGCTGTCGCAAGAAATTCTGAATGAGCCATGGCCGGACTCTACCGCGGCTTGACTGCCACTGCGATCCCCGCGACCACGAGCGTCACCGAGTCGCACAGCGCCGCTACTTCCTGATTCAGGCGCCCCTGCTCGTCCTGGAACCGCCGCGCCAGCGCCGACGCCGGCACGATCCCGGAACCGACCTCGTTCGAGACCAGCAGCACGACGCCGCGATAATTCATCAGCCACTGCAGAAATGCCGTGCGCTCTTCCTCCCAGCGCGGCGCGGGCGCGGTCGGCACCGCTTCGTCGAAGTCGAGCAGCAACGCATTCGAGAGCCACAACGTCAGGCAATCGACGAGCAGAATCGCAGACGGTTGCACCTGCTCGACTCGAGCGCTCAGCGCATCTGCAAGCTGACTCGGCGCTTCCACTGTCGTCCACGACGCCGGCCGCTGCGCACGATGCCGATCGATCCGATGGCGCATTTCTTCGTCGAGCGCCTGCGCTGTCGCAACGTAAACGACTGAGGCGCGACGTTCGTCCGCCAGGCGGGTGGCGAGCGTAATCGCATGATTTGTCTTGCCGGAGCGCGCGCCGCCCAGAATGAGATGTCGTTCAGGCATTATGTGCGCCCCATCGATCGCGATACGGACTCATCAGGAAGCTCCATGACGGACATGATAACCACGCAAGCGCTGCAGCGTCGGCTCGACACGCGCACCAAGCCGCAGGGCTCGCTCGGCGCGCTCGAAGCGCTCGCGATCCAGCTCGGCGCGGTGCTGCAAACGGAAACGCCCGTGCTGCGCTCGCCATCGATGCTCGTGTTCGCGGCCGATCATGGAATCGCGGCAGATGGCGTCAGCGCCTTTCCGCAGGCCGTCACCGCGCAGATGCTGGAGAACTATCGCAACGAAGGCGCCGCGATCAACGTTCTTTCGAACCAGCACGGGCTCGATCTGACTGTGGTCGATGCGGGCGTCATCCCCAGCGGCGCGCGCGGCGCGCGGCCACCGAGCTGGATCGCGCCAGGCACGCGCAACTTCCGCTTCGAGCCGGCGATGAGCGCGGAGCAATGCACGCGCGCGATCGAAGCCGGCCGCACGTTCGCGACGGATGCAATCGCGCGCGGCTCGAACGCACTGCTGCTCGGCGAGATGGGAATCGGCAACACTGCGTGTGCCGCGATGCTGCTGCATCGTCGTACCAGTTGGCCGCTCGCAGAGTGCATCGGACGCGGCACGGGAATCGACGATGCCGCACTGGAACGCAAGTGCCAGCTCCTGACTGAATCGTCGGCGCGCTGTCCGCAGGATCTGTCGCCGTTCGAAACGCTGGTGGAATTCGGCGGCTTCGAGCTGGCGATGATCACCGGCGTGATGCTCGAAGTCGCACGCCATCGCTGCATCGTGGTCGTCGACGGCTTCGCGGTGAGCGTCGCGGCGCTGCTGGCGACGGAAATGGACGCACGCGTGCGCGCACATTGCGTCTTCAGTCATTGCTCGGCGGAGAACGGGCATCGCAAGCTGCTCGAATATCTGCAAGCACAACCTTTGCTCGACCTGCGTCTGCGGCTCGGCGAAGGATCGGGCGCTGCGCTGGCGTGGCCGCTGATCGAATCGGCGGCGCGACTCATGACCGAGATGGCGAGCTTCGAATCCGCAGGCGTCGCCGACCGCAAGCGTGAATGAGATGCGCCTGCTGCTCACGGCCGTGCAGTACTTCACACGCATTCGCGTGCCGGCTTGGGTCGGGCATGCGCCGGGGCAGCTCACGGGTGCGGTTCGATATTTTCCCGCGATCGGCTTGATCGTCGGCGCCAGCGGCGCAGCAGTGATGTGGCTCACGGCGCTCGGGTTGCCTGCGCCGCTCCCCGCGATTCTCAGCACGGCGGTCACGATCCTCATGACGGGCGCCATTCACGAGGACGGGCTTGCCGACACTGCCGACGGACTCGGCGGCGGCGCGACGCGCGAGCGCGCGCTCGAAATCATGAAGGACCCGCGCATCGGCGTATTCGGCGCGATCGCGCTGATCCTGATGCTGCTGCTGAAGATCGCGACGCTGAGCCTGATGCCTCTTTGGACGGCGTTGGCTGTACTCGTCGCCGCGCACGCGTTTTCGAGATTCTGCGCGGTGCTCGTGATTTTCACCGGCCACTACGTCGGCAGCGCCGATCGCTCGCGCTCCGCGCCGGTCGTGGAGCGCGTGAGAATCGGCGACGTCCTCATCGCAGCGTTGTTCGGATTGCCTGCGCTCGCGTTGTGCGGACCACGGGTGGTCGTCGCGGTTGTTGTCGCGCTCGTGGTAGTGGGGTTGATGGCGCGGTGGTGTGTGCGGAAGATCGGCGGGTATACCGGCGATACGTTGGGGGCGACACAGCAGGTTGCTGAAGTCGGTTGTTATGTTGCGTTGTTGGGAGTGTCAGGCTAAAGCCCGACCTACAGCGCAAACTGATCGGCTCCTCTTGACGCCCCGGCGCCTTCAGCTCATTCTCGCGGCGCGCGACAAGTTCCCCCTGTGGGATTCAAATGGGAACCGGGTGTGACACCCGGGCTGCCCCCGCAACTGTAAGTGGTGCGCCGCGCGTCGAGACCACTGGAGCTGAGCAAACGATTGCCGGCCCCGGGAAGGTGACGCGACGGACTTCAGCCACGAGCCAGGAGACCTGCTTGCCGCCGTCGTCCATCGATCAGCCGGGGTGTGCTGAGCGAGCGGGAGTTCCCGAGCGGCGACCGGTCCTTCAGGCCTCGCCCGTGAAAATACTGCGAGACCTGTAGGTGCAAAGGGTTAGCAGGTTTTCCGGAGCTTTCGCGTCATGTCATCTTCCTCTTCGACGTTTCCTGTCGTCCTGTCCTGCCTGCTCGCGCCCGCGTGCGCATTCGGTGCCGATGCAACGGGTACTGAAGAGCTCGAGCGCGTAATCGTCAGCGCCAATCGCATCGAACAACCGCTCTCCCGCATCGGCGACTCGGTCACGCTGATCGACGCGGAGCAGGTCCGCGCCAGTCAGAAGCTGACTGTCTCTGATCTGCTCGCAACCACGCCAGGCGTCATCCGTGTCGCGCAACGGAGGTCTCGGCGGCTCCACGCAGCTGCGCATTCGCGGCGCGGAGCACGACCAGACAGTCGTGTTGATCGACGGCATCAAGCTCAATGATCCGTCCTCTGCCGGCGGCGGCTTCAACTTCGCCAACTTGCTGACGGGCGATTACATGCGCATCGAAGTGTTGCGCGGCCCGCAGTCGACGTTGTGGGGCAGCCAGGCGATCGGCGGCGTCGTCAACGTCGTCACGACGGTTCCGGAAGGACCGCTGCTGGCGTCCTATGCCGCCGAGGGCGGCGAGCGCGGCTCGGCGACGGTGCAGGCACGCGCCGAAGCCGGCGGTGAGCGCTTCTCGTGGCGCGTCGCGGGCAAGTACCTGACGACCGATGGCATCTCCGCGCTCAACGACGATCGCGGCGGCCGCGAGAAGGACGGCTATCGCAACACCGGTGCCAACGTGCGCGGGCTGTGGCGTATCAACGATGCGGTTTCGGCCGAGCTGCGCACGACCTACAGCCGCGGGCGCGTCGAGTTCGACGGCTTTCCGGAGCCCGCGTTCGCGCTCGCTGACACGCGCGACTACGGCACGACCGAAGAACTCGTGAGCTATGCCGGCGTCAACGCGATGACGTTCGGCGGCAAGCTGCAGAACCGCATCGGCTTCGCGTTCACCGACACGGATCGCGAGAACATCGATCCCGATTCGCCGGTGCCCACGACGTTCGACGCGACCGGCCGCAACGAGCGCTGGGAATACCAGGGCACGCTGACTCTCAACGACGCTGTCAGCGGCGTGTTCGGCCTGGAGTCGGAGCACTCGGAGCTCGACACGCGTTCGCCGACCGAGTTCGACCCGAACCCGACGCCGCTCGTCAACAATGCACAGCTCGACAGCGTCTACGCGCAAGTTTCGGTATCGCCGTTCGCTGCACTCACACTGACCGCGGGCATGCGCTACGACGATCACGATACGTTCGGCGACGAAAACACCGTTCGTGCAGCCGTCGCCTGGTCCGCGACACCGACGACGATCGTGCGTGCGAGTTACGGCGAAGGCTTCAAGGCACCGACCTTGTTCCAGCTGTTCAGCGAATTCGGCAACGAGGATCTGGCGCCGGAGCGCGCGGATGCGTGGGACGTGGGCGTCGAGCAGCATTTGCTCAGCGACGCGCTGGTGCTGTCGGCGACGTACTTCGGCCGCAACACGCGCAACCTGATCGACTTCGTGTCGTGCTTCCCGAGCACCGACCCGCGCTGTGCGACGCGGCCTTTCGGCTTCTACGACAACGTGGCGAAGACCGATGCGGAAGGCATCGAGCTCGTGCTCACCGCTCGCATCGGCGAACGGCTGCGTGTGGAGGCGAACTACACAGACCTGGATGCGACGAATCGCGCACCAGGCAGCAACTTCGGTCGCGATCTGCCGCGACGGCCCGCCCAGACGCTCAATGGCGAGGTCACGTACGCATGGCCGATCGGCCTGACGACGAGCATCGCGGCCGTTCATTCCGGCCGCAGCTTCGATAACGCTTCGAACACCGTGGTGCTCGACAGCTACACGGTCGTCGATCTGCGCGCCGCATTCGTATTCCGCGACAACCTGGAGCTGTACGGCCGCCTCGAGAACGCGTTCGACGAGGAGTACGAAACCATAGCGCGCTACGGAACGCCCGGCCGCGCGCTGTTCGTCGGAGTGCGTCAGAGCTTCTAGAGCACCGACGTCCGTGCACAGCGAGACGCAGATTGCGGCGGGCCGCTTCGCTCACCATGGCGGGCGGCTCGGCGTCGCGCGCTCGCTGTTTCCCGACGTGGCGCAACCGTGGATCGATCTGTCGACGGGCATCAATCCACGCTCCTACCCGGCGCCACGCGCCTCGCTGCGCTCACGCAATCGATTGCCCGAGCCGACCGAGCTCGCGCGCCTCGAAGCGCTCGCCGCCGCAACGTTCGGTGTAGACGATCCCACGCGAGTCGTTGCGACCGCAGGCACCGAATGCGCGCTGCGACTCCTGCCGCAGATCGTGAATCTCAAGGCAGCCGTCATCGTCGGACCGACGTACGGCTCGCACGCGGACGCGTGGACACGTGCCGGCGCTCTGACGCAAACGATTCCCGTCGATGAGATGCAGACACACGCGGAACGCGCCATCGCTCTCACGATCGTCAATCCCAACAATCCTGACGGCCGCATCGTCGAGCGCGCACGACTGCTGGAGTTACATCACTCGCTCAACCAGCACGGCGGAACGCTGATCGTCGATGAAGCCTTCGCGGACGTTGCGCCGGAAGTCAGTGTTGCCGCTGAAGCCGGCACTGCCGCGGCACCGCGGCTCATCGTGCTGCGGTCCTTCGGCAAATTCTTCGGCCTCGCCGGCCTGCGTCTCGGCTTCATCGTGGCCGCGCCGCAGCTCGCTGCCGCGATCCGCGGGCTGATCGGCGATTGGCCGGTGTCGAGCGACGCGATCGCAGCGGGACTGGCCGCGTACGCAGACCAGCGCTGGATCGCCCGCGAACGCGCACTGTTGCAGAAGTCTGCGCAGCGCCTCGATCGCATGCTCGCGCTCAGCGGCTGCGAAGTCGTCGGCGGCACGTCCTTGTTTCGCCTGGCGCGCGCCACGGACGCGCGCGAGCGGTTCGCACGCTTGCTCGCTGCGGGAATTCTGGTTCGACCGTTCGACTTCGATCCGACCTTGCTGCGTTTCGGACTACCGCGCGGTCGCGATCAATGGCGCAGGCTTGCCGCAGCGCTGGGCACGCGGGCATGAGCGACGCGGAACGCGACCTGCGACATGCGCAGGAGATGAAGGTACTGCAGCAGGAGCGGCGCGCCGAGCGCGCCACCAAGACTCTGCGCGGCGGACTGCTGATCGTGCTCACCGGTTCCGGCAAAGGGAAATCATCGAGCGGCTTCGGCATGGTCGCGCGTGCGCTCGGCTGGGACATGCGCGTCGGCATCGTGCAGTTCATCAAGGGCAAGTGGCAGACCGGCGAGAAGCATTTCTTTCGCCGCTTTCCCGAAGCCGTGACGTTCGAAGTGATGGGCGAAGGCTTCACCTGGGACGTGCAGGACCGGCAGCGCGATATCGCGGCCGCACGTCAGGCCTGGGAGCGCAGCTGCGCGATGATTCTCGATCCGCAGTTCGACTTCGTGCTGCTCGACGAGCTGAACATCGCGCTGCGTAACGACTATCTCGACGTGGCTGAGGTCGTCGCATTCCTGCAGCAGCGGCCGCGCGACAAGCACGTCTGCATCACCGGACGCGACGCGCCGCCGCGCTTGCTGGAGATCGCCGACCTGGTCACCGAGGTGACCTCGCCGAAGCATCCGTATCAAGCCGGGTACAAAGCGCAGCGGGGAGTCGAGTTTTGAGAACTCTGCTGTGCGCGTTGGCGCTCATATCGGCTGCATCGAGTGCGCACGCACGGGTGGAGGCGCCGCGTCCTCCTCCTGCGCGCATCGTTTCGCTGAATCAGTGTCTCGACGCGATTCTGGTCGAGCTCGTGCCGACCGAACGCATCGCTGCGATCAGTCACTACTCGCGCGACCCGCTGCGCTCGCCGATTGCCGAGCTGGCGCAGCGGCTGCCGATCACCTACGAGTCGGCTGAAGAAATCGTCGCGTTGCGGCCCGACCTGGTGCTCGCGAGCCGCCACTCCGCGATTCCGACGCGCAACGCGCTGCGACGCGTGGGCATTCACTACGAGTTGTTCGACGTCGCCTTCTCCGTGGACGAAAGTCTCGCGCAGATCCGTCGGATCGCCGCACTGATCGGCAGCCGTGCGGCTGGAGAAGCGCTGGTCGGCCGGATCGAACGCGCGATCGAGACCGCGCGCTTGCCGCCGGGCACGCGAAGACTCACCGCCGCGGTGTACGAAACGGGTGGCCTGACTGCGGGTTCGAAGACCGTCACGGATGAGCTGATGCAGGTCGTCGGGCTCGACAACCTCGCCGCGCGCTACGGCATCAAGATGCATGCGCCGATGCAGCTGGAGCTGCTCGTCGCGGCGCCACCGGATCTCCTGCTGATGGGCGAGGTTCCGGCCGCGGCAGGCACGCAAGCCGCGCGACTCGTGCAGCATCGTGCTCTGCGCAAGGTGCCTTCGCTGCGCTGGGAGTTTCCGGCGCGCTTCATGTACTGCTCCGGGCCGACGATCATCGAAGAAGTCGCCGCGCTCGCCCGCGCACGCGACGCCATCCATACACGTTCTCGCGCGCAGGCCGCACGATGACCACGCGACGCTGGATCATGCCGTCGCTGCTCGTACTCGTGGCACTGCTCACCGTCGCGTCCATCGCCGTCGGACGCATCGTGCTCGATTGGAACGTCTGGCTCTCTCAGGATGCGATCGGGCGCACGATCCTGCTGGAGCTGCGCCTGCCGCGCGCACTGCTCGGCGTCGCGATCGGCGCCGCGCTCGGGCTCACGGGGGCGGCACTGCAAGGTTACCTGCGCAATCCGCTCGCCGATCCCGGCACGCTCGGCATCTCATCGCTGGCGGCGTTCGGCGCGGTGCTGAGCATCTTCTTCGGCGCCGCCGATCTGCATCCGTGGGTTCTGCCGTCGAGCGGCGTCGCCGGCGCGATCCTCGGCATGGCCGCGTTGTTTCTGCTCGCCGGCATGACGGCAAGCCCACTCACGCTGATCCTTGCAGGCGTCATCCTGAGCTCGCTCGGCGCTGCCGGCATTGCACTGGTGCTCTCGCTGTCGCCAAGCCCATGGGCCGCCGGCGAGATCGTGCGCTGGCTGCTCGGCGCGCTCGCCGATCGCAGTCTCGACGATCTGTTCATCTCCGCCCCGCTCATTGTCGTCGGCGCGATACTGATTTTCACTTCGCGACGAGCGCTCGACGCGCTGACGCTCGGCGAGATCGGCGCACGCTCGCTCGGCATCGATCTGGGCCGCGCGCAACGACAACTGGCTGGCGGCATCGGCCTGGTCGTCGGCGGCAGCGTGGCGGTGTCGGGCATCATCGGCTTCGTCGGCCTCGTCGTGCCGCATCTGTTGCGACCGCTGGTCGGCTCGAAGCCATCAGCGCTGCTCGTGCCAAGCGCAGTCGGCGGCGCGGCGTTGGTGCTCGCGGGTGATGTCATCGTGCGACTGCTTCCCGGCGGCTCGGAAGTGCAGCTCGGCGTCGTGATGTCGCTCATCGGCGCGCCGTTCTTCTTCGCTTTGCTGTATTCGATTCGCAGGCAGGTCACATGAAGATCGATTCCCGGCTGCGCGTCGCAGGGTTGACGTTCGAGCGCGGCGAGCGCCGCATTCTCGATGCCGTCGGCGTGGAGCTCGTATCCGGCAACGTCACTGCCGTGCTCGGACCGAACGGCGCCGGCAAATCGACGTTGCTCGGCTGCATGGCCGGCTTGCTGCGTCCCTCGCATGGAACCGTCGAGCTCGATGGCGCGCAGCTCACAACGATCGCGACCGACGAACGGGCCCGGCGCATCGCGTTCCTGCCGCAGATTCCAGAAATCTCCTGGCCCGTGGACGTCGCCACGCTGGTTGCGCTCGGGCGGATTCCCTATCGACATCGCGCCAGCGATGCAGAGAACGAGGCAGCGGTGCGACGGGCGCTGCAAGCGACACGCACGACGCAGTGGTCGCAGCGAACGGTCACGACGCTTTCCGGCGGCGAGCGTGCACGCGTCCTGCTCGCGCGCGTGCTGGCCGGCGAATCGGATTGGATCCTCGCGGACGAGCCGTTTGCAGGACTCGACCCGGCGCATCAGTTCGAAGCTGCCGATCTGCTGCGCTCGCTCGCGGCACAGGGGCGCGGCGTCGTGCTGACGATCCACGATCTCGCTCTCGCCGCGCGCATCGCCGATCGCGTCGTCGTTCTCCATCGCGGAAAGATCGTTGCGGACGCCACGCCCGAAGCCGCGCTGACCCCGCCGACGTTGCGTGAGGTGTATGGCATCGATGCTCAATGGTTTTCGGTGCGCGAGCGCGGCGCGCCGCTGATCGCGATCCACGGCCGACATGTCGGCTGAGATCTGGCTGCCGGCCGCGGCGCTCGCTGTGGAGGCATGCATCGGCTATCCGCGGGCGCTGTACGCACGCATCGCACATCCAGTGGTGTGGCTCGGCAAGCTCATCGAAGCCCTGGAGCATCGCTGGAACGGTCCCTCGCGCAGCGAAGCAGCGCGAGGAGCGCTCGGCGTCGTCACAATGACGATCGTCGCGGGTAGCGCTGCCGCCGTCGGCTATGCGATCCAGACCGGCGCGCAGCGGCTGCCGTATGGAATCCTCATAGTCGTGTTGGTCGCGACCGTCGGACTGGCGCAGCGGAGTCTCTACACACACGTACGCGACGTGCTGCGGCCTCTCGCGCGCGACGATCTGCACGCTGCGCGCGAAGCGGTGTCGAAGATCGTGGGCCGCGATACGACGCAGCTGACGGCGTCCGGTGTCGCTGGCGCCGCGATCGAAAGCCTCGCGGAAAGCTTCAACGACGGAATCGTCGCACCGGCTTTCTGGCTCACTATCGGCGGACTGCCGGGATTGTTCGCGTACAAGGCGCTGAACACCGCCGACAGTCTCATCGGTCATCGCGAACCGCGCTGGCGCGCGTTCGGCTGGGCAGCTGCTCGTGCGGACGATCTGGCCAATCTCATCCCCGCGCGGCTCGCGGGACTGCTTATCGTCCTGGCAGGCGGCGGCGGATTGCGAGTGATGTGGCGCGATGCGCCTCGCCACGCATCGCCGAACGCGGGCTGGCCGGAGGCAGCGATGGCGGGCGCACTCGGCGTCGAGCTCGGCGGCGCAGCAACCTATGAAGGCGTGACGCACGAACGACCTTTGTTCGGAACCGGCCGCCGCCCGGAGAGTGCCGACCTCGGCCGGGCATTGCAGATCTACCTCGAAGCTTGCGCGTTGCTCTGGGCACTCGCGCTGGCGTTGGCTGTCGGAGCAGCGCTGTGGCCGCGCTGATGATCCAGGGCTGCGGCTCGGACGTCGGCAAGTCGTTGCTGGTCGCGGGGCTGTGCCGGCTGCTCGTCAATCGCGGCAAAGTCGTGCGCCCGTTCAAGCCGCAGAACATGTCGAACAATGCGGCAGTCACCCCCGATGGCGGTGAGATCGGGCGCTCGACGGCACTGCAGGCACTGGCCTGCCGCACTCCGCCCACGGTCGACATGAATCCGGTGCTGCTCAAACCTCAGTCGGACATGTCTGCTCAGCTCATCGTCCGCGGCCGGCGTATCGAGACGCGCGACGCGGATGCCTTTGCGCGAGATCGCAGCGATCTGCTGCAGATCGCCGTCGACAGCTTTCGCAGGCTGCAACGCGAAGCCGACATCGTCATCGTCGAAGGCGCGGGCAGCCCGGCGGAAACGAATCTGCGTGCGCACGACATTGCCAACATGGGATTTGCGCATGCGGCCGACGTGCCGGTGGTGCTCGTCGGCGACATCGATCGCGGGCACGTGATCGCCTCGCTCGTCGGTGCGCACGCCGTGCTCGATGCGCCGGATCGCGCGCGCATCCGCGGCTTCATCGTCAACAAGTTTCGCGGTGACGTACAGCTGTTCCGCGCCGGCATCGACACCATCGAAGCACGCACGGGCTGGCCGTCGCTCGGCGTTGTGCCGTGGCTCCATGTAGCGGGAGCGCTGCCTGCAGAGGACGCGATGCAGCTGGAACACGAACGGCCCGCGCGAGCGAATGCCCGCGTGCGGATCGCCATCCCGCACGTGCCGCACATCGCGAACTTCGACGACTTCGACCCGCTGCGGTTCGAGCCTGAAGTGCAACTCGAGTTCGTCGCGCCCGGCCGGCCTTTGCCGCTCGATGCGGACCTGCTCATCCTTCCCGGCAGCAAGGCTACGATCGCCGACCTCGAGTTCTTCCGCGCGCAGGGCTGGCACATCGACCTGCAAGCGCACGTCCGCCGCGGCGGGCGCGTGCTCGGCATCTGCGCCGGCTATCAGATGCTCGGCAAGAGCGTCGAAGATCCACAACGGATCGAAGGTCACAGAACATCGTGCCCCGGTCTGGACTTGCTCGACGTGCACTCGACCATGACCGCCGAGAAGACGCTGCGCCCGGTATCCGGCGTGGAGCTGGCAACGGGCGCGCGAATTGCCGGCTATGAGATGCATCTCGGTGCGACGAACGGACCTGGCGCATCGCGACCGATGATCCGCTTCGACGACGGGACGTTCGACGGCGCGGCTTCGGCGGACGGACGCATCGTCGGGTGCCACGTGCACGGATTGTTCGCGGACCCCGCGTTCCGCGCAGCGTATCTGGCCACGCTCGGCGCACGCAGCACAGGCGAAGATCACGCGCAGCGCGTCGACGCAGCGCTCGACGAGATCGCTGCGGCACTCGAATCCGCACTCACCATCGATCGTCTGCTAACGTAACCCCGGGCGACCGACGACGGTCGAGGAGAAGAGTCATGGGCCACCGCTTGAGCAAGATCTACACCCGCACCGGCGACGACGGCACGACCGGCCTGGGCGACGGCTCACGCGTGCCGAAGACCCACGCGCGTATCGGGGCGTACGGCACCGTCGACGAGGCGAACAGTGCGATCGGCGTCGTGCTGGCGGTACCGGACCTGCCGCCGGCGGTGACGGAAGCACTGACGAAGATCCAGCACGAGCTGTTCGATCTCGGCGGCGAGCTGGCCGTTCCGGGTTATCGCGCGATCCTCGACACGCACATCGATGAGCTGGAGCAGTGCCTGGATCGCTTCAACGAACCGCTGCCGCCGTTGAAGGAATTCATCCTGCCGGGTGGCGGGCCGGCTGCCGCGGCGTGCCACGTCGCACGCGCGATCACGCGGCGGGCAGAACGTGACACTTGGGCGCTTGCGCAGACCGAAGCGGTCGCACCGGAAGTGACGCGCTACCTGAATCGATTGTCGGATCTGCTGTTCGTCGTGGCGCGCGTGCTGGCGCGGCACGAGAACGGGCAGGAAGTCTTGTGGAGAAGGAGGTGACTGGTGACCAGGGAACCGGAAGACTGGACAGGATGAACAGGATGGACAGGATGTAAGAGGCAGGGACTCTTACTGAATCTGAACATCCTGTTCATCCTGTTCATCCTGTCGAATGTCCGTTCTGACTTAGTAGTCCGCCATCAGCGAGCCGTCGCGCGGGTCGATGCGGATCGTGATCTCCTGCTCCAGCTCGGGCACTACGATCAACGACATTTCCAGGCGATTCACCGCGACCGGCCGCACGGTTGCACCGTTGACCGAGTGCGAGATCATGACGCTGTGGTACTGGCCGGCATGCGTCGCCGCGAACTGCAGCAGGATGTTGACGATGTGCGGCTCGCTCGCTTCGTTGATCCGCTCGTCGCAGATCACGTAGAACGCCTGGTCGGCCGGCACCGACGCGAAGGCGCCGGCGCTGCGCAGCTCGCCCAGGAAGCGCCGCACTTGCATCACGACGCGTTCCCACACCAGCGGATCGCCGGGACGGAGCACGCACCAGCGTGTGCCGCGCTCGATCGAATTGATCACGAACAGCGCGAAGCGACGCTGCGACAGATACGACCAGTCCGAGGACGCACTCGCGCCGCACGCGAGCGTTCGCAGCGGCGGACGTTCGCGATCCGCACTGCGCACTGCGTGGAGCACGTTCACACCGTGAGCGGCAAGCGACCAGCGGTCTGCTGACGCCACTTCGCGCGCCAGCCGCGTGCCCGCCCGCAACAGAGGCTCCGGGTCCTGCGCAGCGATCGCCGCTGAAACCGCCTCGCCAGTTCTCGACAACATGCCGGCCACTGCGCCGCCGTTGCCGAACGTTTCCGTGCGTGCGCGCAGCCGATCGGTGGCGACAATGCGCGGGAAGAACATGAGCGCGTGATCGCTGTGAAAGTTCAGCAGCTTCAATCCACGCACGGCTTCCGCAGCGCTGCCCCACGCGGCGGGCGGATCGACGATCAGCATCGCGCGCCGCTGGCGGCAGAACTTGGCCGCGACCAGCACCGTGCTGACGCCGACGTCGGTCGTGCGTGTCAGCGGCGGTATATATAAGAAGGCCAGCTCGTCCGCTTCCTGGAGCGCGAACAGCCCGGTGCGACGCGTGGCGGAGCCGATCACGTCGTAGTCGCTGATCGGGCGGCCGTCGTCACCGTCCGGATTGGAGCTCACGTACCCGACGGGCAGGTTGGTGCCCGGCATCAGCGTGCGGTCGGGACGCACCGACGGTACGGCGCCGCGGACACGCACCAGGTTCGACTCGAGCAGCGCGCCGGCAACGAAGCGCGGCGACTCCGGATCGATCGACAGCGCGCGAAAAGTCTCCTGTGCCTCGATGCGCTCCGAGCCCGGCGAGCGCACCCGCTGCACGACGAGGTTGAAACGCTGCTCGTCGTCGGCTTCGAGATGATCGTAGTCGATCGAGGCGCGCAGGAATTCGCGCGTGCCTGGAGCGCGCGCTTCGAGTTGCAACGTCTCGCGGGCACAGCGCAAGGAAAGCGTGACGGGCGCCGCGCCGTTCGCGACACGAACGACGATCGCCTGGCGTCCGCCCTGCTCGAAGAAGTGCTCGACTGAGTAAGACAGCGGGCTCGGCTGCCACAAGCCGCCGAACTGCTGCTGAAAATCCGCGAAGCTCTGGAGGAGGATCGGGCGGTCGACGGGGCCGCGCAGCGTGCGACCGACGAACGCCGTCACGTGCGCGCTTGCACGTGCGATCGGCTGCTCCGCGCCCGGCGTTTCAGTGATCTGGATACCTTCGAGCGAGCGCTCGGGCACCTTGCCTCCCCTGTTCTTGTGGCGCGTAACTTAGCACAGGGGAAGAAAGGCGAGTGCGTGTGTCGGTGGAGCTTACAGGTCTCTCGCCGCGAACGTATCGCACGATTCGACGCTGCCGCTCTCGAAGCCGCGCTTGAACCAACGCACGCGCTGCTCGGAGCTGCCGTGCGTGAACGATTCCGGCGAGACGTAGCCGCGCCCTTGCTTCTGCATACGATCGTCGCCGATGGCGGCGGCGGCGTTGAGTCCTTCTTCGATGTCGCCCGCCTCGAGCAACTGTCGCGAGCGATCGGCGCTGTGCGCCCAGATTCCGGAGAAGCAATCCGCTTGCAGTTCCTGACGCACTGAAAGCGCGTTCGCTTCCGCTTCGCTTGCGCGCTGTCGAGCAGCCATGTTGCGCTCGGAAATGCCGAGCAGCGTCTGCACGTGATGCCCGACTTCATGCGCCACGACGTACGCCTGCGCGAAGTCGCCGGGCGCGCCGAAGCGGCTCTGCAGATCCTGATAGAAGGACAGGTCGATGTAGACCTTGCGATCGCCGGGACAATAGAACGGCCCGACCGCGGCCTGGGCGAAACCGCACGCCGACTGCACGGCGCCCGAGAAAAGCACCAGCGTGGGCGGCTCGTAGGTTTGCCCGCCGGCGGTGAAGATGGCGCCCCACGTATCCTCGGTGTCCGCGAGCACGAACCCGACGAACTCGCGCAGCTGCGCTTCTTCCGGCGATTCCTGGTAAGGCACCTGCTCCGCCTGCTGCTGCGCCGGCTGGGTTCCTTGCAGCACGACCGATGGATCGACGCCGAAATAGGCCGCGACGAGCGCGAGCACGATCGTGCCGAGCCCGATGCCGCCGGCGCGCCCGAAGCGCATGCCGCGACGATCTTCGATGTTCTGGCTGGTGCGCCGCCCTTGCCAACGCATGAGGAACCCCCGCAGAAAGTGGCGAAAGTCACGTGGGTGACGAGGGTCACGAAGAGAGCGTGACTCCCGTGACTCGCGTGACCCTCGTGACTGTAGCTATACGGGCTGCGAGACGGGCGAGTTCCTCGATGCCTGGCCGAGGACGGCCGAATACAGCCCTGCGAGCCGGTCGGCCATCGCGCTCGCCGACCAGGTCGCCGCGTAAGCGCGTGCCTCGGCGGACATGGCTGCACGCCGCGGAGCATCTTCCAGCAATTGCAGGACGATGTTCGCGAACTCGGCTTCATCGTCGGGGGCCACGCGCGCGCCGCGTTGCGGGTTCATGATGTCTGCCGTTCCCATGTGCGCCGTCGAGACGACCGGGACGCCGAGCGCCAGCGCTTCGAGCAGCACCAGGCCCTGCGTCTCGGTGCGCGAGGAGAAGACGAACAGATCGCCGGCGCGGTAGCAATCGAGCAGCTCCCGCTCGCGCGACAGATAGCCGACGAAGCGCACCTGCTGCGCGATCCCGAGCGAGCGCACGTAAGCCTTGCAGGAAGCCAGCGCCGGGCCTTCGCCGGCGACGATGAACACCGCGCCCGGCTTGCTGCGCACGATCCGGGCGAACATGCGAAACAGGAACTCGATGTTCTTCTCGTGGGCGATGCGGCCGACGTGCACCAGCACGGGCTGTCCCGGCGCGATGCCGAGTTGCTCGCGAAAGCGCTGGCCGTTGCCGCCGGCGAAGCGTTCCATCTCCATCCCCGTCGGGATGATGTGCATCGGACAGCGCACGCCGTAGTCGAGCAGCGCTTGTTCCATGGCGCGGGACGGCACGACGAGCGCGTCGAGCACGTTGCACTGGGAGACGGTGAAGCGACGCGCAACGAACCGCATCACCGCGCGCGGCATGAGCGGCACGTAGTGATGGAGGTACTCCTCGAAATACGTGTGATAGGTCTCGACGACCGGAACGCGCAGAGCGCGTGCCAGAGCTGTGCCCTGGTAGTGGGCGATGAAAGGCGTCTGGATGTGCACCAGGTCCGGCTCCAGGCGCTCGACCTCCGCCCGCAGCGCGCGAAGCGCGCCGAGTTTCATCGCGCGGTCCTCGGGATCACGCGGCACGCCGCGCGAGGGCACTCGCAGGATGGCGGTCTCGTGGTCGGCAGGAGCGCCCGGATACTCAGGCGCGATCAGGATCGTTTCGTGGCCGGCGGCGTGCAGGCCGCGGCGGAAGGTCTGGATCGAGGTGGAAACGCCGTTGATGCGCGGAAAATAAACGTCCGAGATCATCAGGATGCGCATGCCCGCTCCAGCGGTCAGTGAGACCGCCGCAGGGTATGCCTGCAGATGACGGAGAGATGTCAGCGGGAGCCGGCTGGTGCGCCGCTGGCTGCAACCGGCTTGGTCGCGGTCTTCTTCGTGGTCTTCGGCTTCTTCGGCAACGGGGTTCCGTTGCGCGCCGCCGCGTACTCCTCGGCGGTGTGATACATCTCTTCGCTGCCGTTCCAGTTCGCACCGGCGGGCACGCGATTCTCGACGTGGCGCGCGTCGGCGACGAATCCGTCGACAGTCACCTTCGCCCTGGAAACCGGCAATGCAATCCCGCGCGGCTGGCTCACGAGGCTGTTCACGAGCGCGAGGTCGATCGCGGCGCCGTGCTGCTTCACCTTCTGCCACATCTCGTCCGAGATCGCGGCATTCAGCAGCGCATCCGCTGCCTGCGGATGCTCGCGTTCGTCGTCTTCCATGACCGGGAACGCCTGCACGTAGAGCGCGCCATTGCTCCAGCCGAACACGAACGGTTGATTGATCACCGTTACCTTGGTGCCGACCGGAATCTTGTCGTACAGCTCCGCGATGTCCTCGGGATAGAAGCGGATGCAGCCGTGACTGGAGCGCAGGCCGACGCCATAAGGCTTGTTCGTGCCGTGGATCAGGTAGCTCGGCCAGCCGAGCGTCATCATGTGCGCGCCGAGCGGATTGTCCGGGCCGGGCGGCACTTTCGACGGCAGCGGGTCGCCCGCTTCCTTGTGCTCCTTGCGTACGGACGAAGGCGGGAACCAGGTGGGATTGGTGCGCTTGCCCGTTACCTTGGTCGTACCTTCCGGCGTCTGCCAGCCGACCTTGCCGATGCCGATGGGATGCGTGATGACCGTCGGCGACTCGCCTTCCTTGACCTTCGGGAAATAGAACACGCGCAGCTGCGCGAGATTGATCACCAGTCCTTCGCGCTGCGCCGGCAGCACGAACTGTGTCGGCAACACGATCTCGCGGCCCTCGCCCGGCACCCACGGATCGACGCCCGGGTTGGCGCGCGCGATCTCTTCGTAACCGAGGTTGAAGCGGCGCGCGATGTCGGGGAGCGTGTCTTCGCCCTGCACCTTCGTGACCTGCAGCTCGCCGACCACTTCGTCTTCGGCGACATCGAGGCGGAACACGTGCGTCGCGACCGGCTCGTGAATCGTCGGCGGTGGCGGAGGCGCCGGCGGCGCTTCCGGCTGCCGCTGCACGAGCTGGCAACCGGCGAGGCTCAGCGCCAGGCAGACAGCGGTCAGGCGGGCGACGGACGGGGAAGTCATGGCAGGCATTATTACAGCATCACCGGGCGGTTTGGCAGCTCGTCCCGATCGGCTGTCGGGAAATGGCGCGCGATCAATGCGCCAACCGCCTGGATACCCTCAACGACGGCCTGGCGTGGCGCGCCGCGTGCAAACGATTGCTCCATGCGGTGACACACTGCCGCCCATTCCTGGTCGGTGACGCGACCGTTGAAGCCGCGGTCGGCGACGATCTCGACGTCGCGGTCCGCCCACGACACATAAATGAGGACGCCGTTGTTCGCCTCGGTGTCCCAGACGCCGAGCCGCGCGAAGGTTTCCAGCGCGTGTTGCCGCGGAGTCACACCGCCCATCACATCGAAGGGGTTCGAGCTCGCCTCGACTGCGAAGCGGATTTCCCCGCCGTGGCTGCGCTCGGTGTCGGCAATCGCTTGCTCGATGGCCTGCAACGTGGCGGCATCGAAAGCGCGGCGCAGCGCCCAGCCGGGCAGCACGAGATGACGAGCGATTCGCGCCAGACTCACCATCGTCCTGATGCTCCGCCGCCACCGAAGGTGCCGCCGCCACCGCTCCAGCCACCACCGCCGCCACCACCCCAACCACCGCCGCCGAGGCCGCCGCCCCAACCGCCGCCATATCCGCCGCGGCCGCGCCGGCCCGGACTTGCCCAACCGCCGCCGCCTCCGCCCCCGAGCAAGGCGACTACGAACGCAAGCACTGCGGCGCCGATCGCGATGACCAGCGTGCTCGTCAGAACCCACACGATCACGGCAGCGATGCCCGCGGTCACCGAAGCCCCGCCGAACCTGCCGAGCATTCCTCGCAGGATGCCGCTGCCGACGAACACGAGCATCAACAACAGCGGCAATGCATTGCCCAGCCCGTCGGGCGCGCCGCGCTGAGCTCGCTCAGGCTCAGGTAGCGGCTCGCCTTCGACCAGCGCGATCATGCGCTCGATGGCCTCGCGGATGCCGCCGAAGAAATCGTTGGCGCGGAATCGCGGCACGATCACCTGGTCGATGATGCGATTCGCCAGCACGTCCGGCAGCACGCCTTCCAACCCACGGCCGACTTCGATGCGCATCGCGCGATCGTCTTTCGCGATGAGCAGCACCGCCCCGTCGTTGACGCCCTGACGCCCGAGCTTCCACGCCTCGGCCACGCGAATGCCGTATTGCTCGATGGTTTCCGGTTGCGTCGTCGGCACGATCAGGATCGCGATCTGACTGCCCTTCTTCGCTTCGAACGCGCGCAGCTGCTGATCGAGCGATGCGATCTGCTCGGAAGTCAGAGTGCCGGTGAGATCGGTAACTGGCCCGCGCAGCGGCGGCACCGCGACTTCGGCGAGCGCGCCGGAGCCGAACAACAGCAGCAGCGAAAGTGCCGGCGATGCGAGCCAGCGCACGTGCATTGGATAGCGAGATCAGCCCGGCGCTTCGGGCTGGGGCTCAGGTGCAGGCTGAGCGGGCGTGCCGAAGTCCACGGGCGGCGGCTTGGAGATCGCGGCCTCGTCCTGGACCGTGAAGTTCTGCTTCGGCTGGTGGCCGAACATCTTCGCCGTCAGGTTCGTGGGAAACGAGCGCACCGTGACGTTGTAGGCACGCACAGTGTCGATGTACCGATTACGCGCCACGGCGATGCGGTTCTCCGTGCCTTCGAGCTGGGCACGCAGATCGCTGAAACCGGAGATCGACTTGAGATCGGGATAGCGCTCGACGACCACCATCAGGCGCGAAAGCGCGGAGCTCAGCTCGCCCTGCGCTGCCTGCCATTGCTGGAAGGCCTGTGGGTCGTTGATCAGCTCGGGCGTGGCCTGGATCGACGTGGCCTTGGCGCGCGCCTCGATGACGCTGTCGAGAATGTCCTTCTCCGCCGCAACTGCGCCCTTTACCGTATTCACGAGGTTCGGCACCAGGTCCGCGCGGCGCTGGTACTGGTTCAGCACCTCCGACCACGCCGAGGTGACCTGCTCGTCCTGGCTCTGCAGCGTGTTGTAGCCGCAGCCTGCCAGCAGGGACGTCAGCAGCAGCAGGAAGGCAGCGCGCAAAAATGGCATATACCCAGGGACCTTCGTTTCGGGGGTCGACTCGGGCGAAAGCCGTGAGCCGCTGTCAGAGTTCCACTGGCAGCCGCCGTCACCAGATTTTCGCGCGCTCCGCCGGGGCCCGGTACATCTTGTCGCCGGGCTTCACGTCGAAGGCGGCGTAGAACTCCGGCAGGTTGGCGACGATGACGTTGGTGCGGAACTCGCTCGGGCTGTGCGGATCCGTCAGCAGGCGGCGGCGCAGCTCGTCGTCGCGATACTTGCGCGCCCAGCCCTGCGCCCAGCCGATGAAGAAGCGCTGGTCGCCCGTGTAGCCGTCGATCACCGGCGCCGGCTTGCCGTTGAGCGAGAGCTTGTACGCGCGATACGCCATCGCGACGCCGGCGAGATCGGCGATGTTCTCGCCCATCGTCAGCTCGCTGTTGACGTGCGTGCCCGGCAGCGGGCTCGACGCGTCGTACTGCTTGCCGAATTCCTTGGCGCGCCGGGTGAACTCGTCGTTGTCTGCAGGCGCCCACCAGTCATTGAGGTTGCCCTTGCCGTCGTAGCGGCGTCCCTGGTCGTCGAAGCCGTGGCTGATCTCGTGGCCGATGACTGCACCGATCGCGCCGTAGTTGATCGCGTCGTCGACAGTCACGTCGAAGAACGGCGGCTGCAGGATCGCCGCCGGGAACACGATCTCGTTCTGCGGCGGGTTGTAGTACGCGTTCACCGTTTGCGGCGTCATGAGCCACTCGGTGCGATCGATCGGGCCGCCGAGTTTGTCGACGCCGCGCTCGAACAGCACCGCCGCGGCGCGCAACTCGTTGCCGAGCAGGTCGTCGCGGCGGATTTCGAGCTTCGACCAGTCGCGCCACTTGTCCGGGTAGCCGATCTTGGTGGTGAACTGCGCGAGCTTCTCGTGCGCC
This sequence comes from uncultured Gammaproteobacteria bacterium, assembly GCA_963838635.1. Taxonomy (GTDB): domain Bacteria; phylum Pseudomonadota; class Gammaproteobacteria; order Steroidobacterales; family Steroidobacteraceae; genus Steroidobacter. Next base: position 134,800 of record CAWISC010000013.1, read on the forward strand.
CGGCGCCTGGTTTCCGGCGACATCCACTCCAGCTGGTCGATGCCGCTGGAGAACGCATCCTTCAGATTGTTGACGAGCCGGTCGATGCGCTGCTTCGCCTCGGGCTTGAAGTGCCGCTCGACATACATCTTGCCGACGAGATCGCCGACGGTGCCTTCGATGGTATCGACGCCGCGCTTCCAGCGAGGCTTCAGCTCCTCGATGCCGGAGACGGTGCGCTCGCTGAACTCGAACTGGCGCTGCACGAACTTCGCGGGCAGATCCGGCGTGTACGTGTGCAGCAGCTTGTAGCGGAAGTAGACGCGCCAGTCGGCGACCGGCACCTCGGCGAAGATCTTGTCGAGCGCCTCGAAGTAGCTCGGCTGCGTGACGTTCACAGCCGCGACTTTCTCGCTCGGAATCTGCGCGCCGCGCAGGAACGCATCCCAGTCGAACGACGGCATCAGCTTGGCGAGTGCCGCGCGGTCGTGCCGGTTGTAGGTCTTCTCGGCGTCGCGGTTCTGCACGCGCGTCCAGTGGGCGGTGGCGAGGCGCGACTCGATTGCGTAGATCTTCTTGGCAGCGCCGGCTGCGTCGGGCGTCGCGGCGAGCGCAAGCAGGTCGCGCACGTACGGCTCGTACTTCTCGCGAATGCCTTTCAGCTTGGCGTCGTCCGACAGGTAATAGTCGCGATCCGGCATGCCAAGGCCGGTCTGCGTCACGGTGCTGAGGTACTGGGTGGAGTTCTTCTCGTCGACGGCGACGAAGTACGCGAACGGTTGCGCGACGAACAGGCGCTGCGCGCGGCCGATGTAGCCCGCGACATCCTGCTTCGTTTTCAGCCCGTCGATGCGCGTGAGCTCGTCCTGCAGCGGCTTCAGCCCGCGCGCTTCGACCGTGGCCTCGTCGAGAAAGCTCGCGTAGTAGTCGCCGACCTTCTGCGCATCGCTCCCGGGCGCAGCCTTGGAGCTCACGGCTGCTTCGAGGATGTCGCGCAGGTCGCGCTCCGCGTCTTCCTGCAGCTTGGTGAACGTGCCGTAGTTGGAACGGTCGGCCGGGATCTGCGCCGTCGCCAGCCAGCCGCCGTTGATGTGGCGATAGAAGTCGTCCTGCGGCCGGACCGACTTGTCCAGGTTCTGCAGGTACACGCCCGACTTCAGGATGCCCGACGGTCGCGGCCGAGTCCGCCGCGTCGGCGGCGAGCGGCGAGCAGGCGAGGACGCAGGCCAGCAATTTGACGTTCATGGAAAATCCCTTCTCATCTTGTATTACTAACTCAGGGTCGTCCGACCCGCAGGTGCAGCGGCCACACCACCGTCCGGCTGCCCGAATCCCATAGCGGAGCGATTTCAGCACGTAAGGCCGGCAGCGGGTCGGCGCCGGACACATTGGTATACCGCTGCGTGGCGGACCATGTGCCGACGTAGCCGATGAAGTCGTCCAGCGTCCACTCCAGGCGCAGCTGGAACTGCGGCACGGCCACTTCGCGCCACGGGAACGGCAGGTCGCGATACGCGCTCTCGACGTGCCGGCGCTCCGGCGGCCAATGCGGCCCGACGACGTCCTCGTAGAAATATCTGACGACGGCATCGATCTGCGGCGTGACGAACGCCAGTCCGTAAGTCCAGAGCGCCAGCGCGCCATCCGGCCGGAGCACCCGGCGCATCTCGCGCGTGGAAACGCGAATGATCGAACCAGTGCGCTGCCTGCGCGGCGGCAGCGAGATCGACGGTCGCAGTTCTTCAGCGCCGGCTGTTCCGCCAGGTTGCCGAGATAAGCGACGTGCGGATGGGTCTGCGCACTCTTGAGCTGCGCGACGCTGCCATCGGTCGCGACCACGCATTCGTAGTGTCGCGCCAGCCCGATCGCTGCCTGACCGTTGCCGGTCGCGCAATCCAGCGCCACTTCACGGCGCGGTGTCAGCGTCGCGAGATAGTCGAACAATTCTTGCGGATACTCAGGCCGGTAGCGTGCATACGCGCTCGCGTGACCGGAGAAATGATCTTTGAAGGCCACGGTCGTTACTCGCGTAACCCGGAAAGAAAAGCATCGATCGCACGCAGGCTGTCCGGCTCGTCGAGCTGCGGCGCGTGACCGCGATTCGGCACGGTGACCGCGACCATGCCCGGCACTTCGCGACTCATGCGTTCGAAGGTCGCCGCAGACAGCAGATCCGAATGCGCGCCGCGCAGCGCGAGCGCCGGGATGTTGCGGAGCTGACCGAGTGCGAGCCACATCGCCTGCGCTGCGCCGGGCGGCACGGGAATGCTGCGAATCGCATCGCCGATCTTCGGATCCGCGGCAAGGCGCGGCACACCGCCTTCGCCCTCATCGAACGACTGGCGCGCGAAGGCGTGCCACTGCTGCTCGCTGTACTCAGGCATCGCGAGGCCGAACGTCATTTTCATCTGAGCAGCGGCATCGTCCCAGTTGCGTACCGGCGGCAAGCGTCCGGCATACGATTGGATGCGCGCTACGCCGGTCGGGTCGATCTCCGGACCGATGTCGTTCAACACCACGCCCGCGAGCGCTTGCGGGCGCGTCGCGGCCATCAGCATCGCCATCAGTCCGCCGAGCGAAGTGCCGACGACGATGACGCGCTCGATCGACAGCTCGCGCAGCAGCGTCCACATGTCATCGACATAGGTGCGAGGGTGATAGTTCAACCACTGCGTGTCGTACTGCGAGCGCCCGCGGCCGCGCTGATCCGGCACGATCACGCGCCGCGCGGAAGCGATGTGCCCGGCGAGCGCGGCGAAGTCGCGGCTGTTACGCGTGAGTCCGTGCAGGCAGAGCACGGGCGCTTTGCGCGCATCGCCGGCGTAGTCGCGAAAGTAGAGCTGCAGCCCGTCGGTGCTGCGGAAGAAGCGTTCGGCGAATGACCCTTCGACTGACATGGCGCGCAAGGATAGCGCGCCGGAAATCGCGGGCCCCAAAAAAAGACCCCGGGGTTTTAACCCGGGGCAGAGAAGCGGACTTTCTGAAGGGAAGTAAAGCCCGCTAGGGGATTCGCAGGAAACAAGCGACCGATCAATGCAACCTCGACCATTGCAGAACCTTGATATCCTTCGACTCGCACTCGAAGTTCTTCGCCAGCACCGAGGCGGCTTCTTTCATATCGCCGCGCGACAGCACCCGGTTGACCTCGACGACGCCGCGGAACTCGCTCATGCCCTTTGGGGAGCGTTCCTGCAGCAGGAAGTGCGTGTAGTACTTGATCGTCATGGGACGCCAGACTAGAGACGGCCCGGGACAAGTACCGTGAAGGAATTCGCAAATTTCAGGCCATTTGACGATATCAGGCGCCGCCTGAGTACCGCTTAACGAACCGGCTCACATGTCCCGCTACCGCCCACCGCAACCGCGCGGCTCGAAATTCATTACGCCCCAGGGTGCAGCGCGGCTGAAACAGGAACTGGATCACCTTTGGCGGGTGCTGCGCCCCCAGGTGACGCAGGCCGTGCAGGAGGCCGCAGCGCAAGGCGACCGCTCCGAGAACGCGGAATACATCTACGGCAAGCGCCAGCTGCGCGAGATCGACCGCCGTGTCCGGTTCTTGCGACAACGACTCGAAGGAATGGTCGTGGTCGACGCGCCGCCTGCGCAGCGGTCGCGTGTGTTCTTCGGCGCATGGGTCACGCTGGAGGATGAGGCCGGCGAAGAAGTCGAATACCGGATCGTGGGGCCGGATGAGTTCGATGCGGCGACGGGCTACATCAGCATGGACTCGCCGCTGGGTCGCGCGCTGATGAGGAAGGCGCTGGATGATGAAGTGAAGGTGGAGTTGCCGGATGGGGTGAAGACGTATGTGGTGGTTGGAGTGAGGTATGAGGAGTCAGGCTGAAGCCTGACCCACAGGAAACTGAGCCCGCGGTATCGGGATGCTGCTTGTGGGTCAGGCTTTAGCCTGACAACCGTCACAGTCCCAACAACGCCAGCAGCTTCCTCAACCCGCTCCCCGCTCCATCCAGATCCCGCCGTCTGCGCTTGTGCATGCGTTCCTGCAACGTCGTGCCTCGCTCCTTCAACCAACCCTCGCGGTTCGCGTCGTCCGCACCGTGCTTCTTGTCGTACGACTCGCGCGCGCGGCAGAAGTCGCGATAAGCCTCCAGGTCGTGGTGCAGATCGCGACTCACCAGCTCGATCATGATTGCGTGGTCGAGCAGCCCGCTCGGCGACGCTGACGCCGTCGACGAACTGAAACACGCCAGCGCGTTGAGCGTGCGCTGCCGATCTTCAGCGCTCAGCTGCCACTGCGCGTCCGTCACCATCTGCAGCATCGTCTCGAGGCGCGAGTAGCGTTCCTTCACGAAGCCGGCGAGCTGCGCGCGATTTGCTGTCTCCAGCACTTCGCGTGCGCCGGCGACGATGGTGTCGGCGGATTCGTTGCGCGCGCGCAGCTGCGTCTGCTGCGCGATCGCTGCGAGATGCTCGAGATCCGCGTCGTCGAGATTGAAGCTGACCCGGACGCTCACACCAGCACGTTCTTGAACTGCCAGGGATCGCTGCGGTCCAGGTCTTCCTCGAACAGCTCGCCGCGCTGGGCCAGCGGCGTCCATTCGCCGTAGACGCCCACGACCGGGCCGAGATACGGCATGCACACTTCGAGGTTGCGGCGGAAGTCCATCTCGTCCGGCTCGGTCACGCCGGCCTGCGGGTTTTCCATCGCCCACACCATGCCGGAGAGCACTGCGACGCAAACCTGCAGGCTGGTCGCCGTGTTGTACGGCACGAGCTTGCGCGCTTCCTCGATCGACAGCTGCGAGCCGTACCAGTACGCGTTCTTCTTGTGACCGGCGAGCAGCACGCCGAGCTCGTCGATGCCTGCGATGATTTCCTCGTTGAGGATGCGTTTGCGTTCCTGCAAGTGCCAGTTGCGCCCGGCGAACTCGTGCACCGAAAGCACCGCGTCGTTGGCGGGGTGATAGGCGTAGTGCACCGTCGGCCGATACACGACCTTGTCGCCTTCGCGATGCGACAGGTAGTCGGGAATCGAGATCGACTCGCCGTGGGTGATGAGAAAGCCGTGGAACGGACCGGCTTTCGGCGTCCACGTCCGCACCCGCGTGCCCGCGCCGGGCTGCAGCATGTAGATCGCGCATTGCGGGCCGAAGTCGTAGCGCCGGCCACGTGGCGGCAGCTCCTTCTCGTGCGTGCCCCAGCCGAGCTCGGCCGGCTGGCAGCCTTCGCTGACGAAGCCATCGACCGACCAGGTGTTGACGAACTCGCCCAGGCGCTTCGGCACGTTTGCGACCTGCGTGTCGCGCTCGGCGATGTGGATCACCTTCACCTGCAGCTTGTGCGCGAGTGCGGCCCACTGCTCGCGCGTGCCCGGATTGCCGGCATTGACGCCGATGTCCGACGCGAGATTCAGCAGCGCCTGCTTGACGAAGTGCGACACCAGCCCGGGATTCGCGCCGTGCGTCAGCACGGCAGTCGGACCGTTCTTGTGCGACTGGCGCAGAGCGAGCGCTTCCTCGCGCAGCGCGTAGTTGGTGCGCCGGGCCGGTGAGATCGACGGATCCGTGTAGCCGCCCGGCCACGGCTCGATGCAGGTGTCGAGATACAGCGCGCCCTTTTCGTGCGCGAATTTGATCAGCGCGATGCTCGAAACATCCACCGACAGGTTCAGCAGGAAGTCGCCTTTGCCGATCAGCGGGTCGAGCACCTGGCGGAAGTTGTCGCGCGTGAGCGGGTTGACGACGAACTTGATGCCGAACTCCGCCGCCTCGCGCTTGCCTGCCTCTTCCGCCGTGACGATGGTGATGCGCTCGGGCTTGATGCCGATGTGGCGCAGCACGAGCGGCAACACGCCCTGGCCGATACTGCCGAAACCGACGAAAACCAGACGGCCGGGAAACTGAACGTGAACCGGGAAATCAGGCATGGCGACGCACTCGCGAAGAAGGTGGAAAAACGGGCCGGGAGTTTACTAAGGAAGCGCTACAGGCGACAGAACGGGACGGACGGCCCATTCCGGACTCATTCGGCCGGACTTATCTGGCCGGACTTACACGGCCGGTCGTGTCATTCCTTCCAATGCGGCGGAACCGTGCGCTCGTAGCCCGGCAGCGCCTGGACGCGGCCGATCCACGCGGCGATCGCCGGGAAGTTGCGCTCCAGCGGCAGGAACCGCGGCCGCAGCTCCTGCGCCTCGCGTCGCTCCAGGCTCCGCAGCAGCATCTGGATGCCCGGGAACACCACGACGTCGGCGGCCGAGAATCCTTCGCCGACCAGCCACGCCGAAGTCGTCAGCCGCTGCTCGATCGTCGCGGCTTCCCGGAGCACGGAGCTCAGCGCGCGCTCGATCTCCTCCATGCGGCCCTCGATGCCCTGGAACAGGATCGCCTGAATGATCCGCATGATGTGTTCTTCGGCGTACGACTGGTACTCGCAGATCACGCGCTCGATCGTGCCCGCCTCCTCCGCCGTGCTGCCGAACAGCGGCGACTGCGGATATTTGCGGTCGAGGTAATGCAGGATCGCAAGAGACTCGAAGCAGACGTAGTCGCCGTCCTTCAGCACCGGCACGCGGCCGCGCGGATTCATTTTCAGGAGCGCCGGCGCCTTGTGCTCCTGCTTCGCGAACTGAACCAGGTGCGACTCGTACGACAGCTGTTTGTATTCGAGCGCGAGCAGCGCCCGCCACGAATACGGGCTGCCGCTGCCCCACCAGATTTCCAATGCCATGGTTGCGCCTCGAATCCTTTGCGTCGGGCGCGATTGTAACGGTGCGGCGCAGTGAGCAAACTATTTCCATGACTACACGCTTCAGGACGCTGATCGCGGCTGCAGAACTGGCACCGCACGTCGCCGACCCGGGTTGGCTGATCGTCGACTGCCGCTTCGAGCTCGGCAAACCGGACAGCGGCGAGCGCGCCTACGCCGCCGGGCACATCCCGCATGCACTTTATGCCCATCTCGACCGCGATCTCGCCGCGCCGATCACTGCGACGAGCGGCCGTCATCCGCTGCCGCAGCCGGAGCAGTTTGCGGCCACGCTGGCGAGCTGGGGCATGACGCCGGCGACCCAAGTGGTCGCCTACGACGCCGACAACGCCGCGTACGCGTCGCGCTTGTGGTGGCTGCTGCGCTGGGTCGGACACGACGCGGTTGCTGTTCTCGACGGCGGATTCAAGGCGTGGACTGCAGCCGGGTTGCCGACGACCACCGAGGTTCCGCGACGCCGCCCGGGCCACTTCGTGGCGCGGCCGAATCGCGACATGTGGTTGGACGCAGGTGAAGTCGCCGAGCGCGTGCGACGTGACGACTGGCGACTGCTCGACGCGCGCGCACCGGAACGATTCACCGGCCAGGTGGAGCCTATCGATCCGGTCGCGGGCCACGTGCCGGGCGCTCGCAATCATCCGTTCGCGACCAATCTCGGCAGCGACGGCCGCTTCGCTGCCGCGGACGAACTGCGCAAACGTCTTTCGCAATCGCAGGACGGTGTCGCCGACGATCGCACGATCGTCATGTGCGGCTCGGGCGTGACGGCGTGCAATCTGCTGCTCGCGATGGAGCACGCCGGCAAGCGCGGCGCGCGACTGTACGCAGGCTCGTGGAGCGAATGGATCAAAGATCCGGCGCGAGGAGTTGCAAAAGAGTCGTGAGTTTTCTGCTATCTTTCGCGCGCCGAAGCACCACTCTCGTAAGGCCGCAACAGACTTGGACCAGCCCGCAAAAAGATTCGCGCCGAGTCCTGCGTGGGACACCGAGGACTCGCTCGACCTGTACCAGGTCACTGCGTGGGGCAAGCCGTACTTCGGCATCAACCTGGCCGGGCACGTCGTGGTGCGGCCCGATGGCACGCCCGAACGCGAGATCGACCTGTTCGAAGTGGTCGAGGGACTGAAGGCGCGCGATCTCACCACGCCGGTCGTGGTGCGCTTCTCGGACATCCTGCATCACCGCCTGACGCGTCTGCACAAGGCGTTCGCGCAGGCCATCGCCGAGAACGATTACAAGAACCGCTACATCGCGGTGTACCCGATCAAAGTGAACCAGCAGCGCCTCGTCGTCGAAGAGGTGTACCGCTACGGCAAGGAATTCAGCTTCGGCCTGGAAGCCGGCTCGAAGCCCGAGCTGCTCGCGGTCATGGCCATGACCGAGGATGCGCCGGAGCGCATGATCGTCTGCAACGGCTTCAAGGACGACAGCTACATCGAAGCCGTGATCCTCGCGACCAAGCTCGGCCGCACGATCATCCCGGTGATCGAGAACTTCGACGAGCTGCGGCTGGTGCTGCGGCACGCGGACAAGTACCAGGTGCGCCCGCGCATCGGCGTGCGCGTCAAGCTGGCGAGCGAAGGCGCCGGGCGCTGGCGCGACTCCGCCGGCGAGAAATCCAAGTTCGGGCTGTTCGTCAGCGAGATCCTCGAGCTGGTCGATACGCTGCGCGAGCACGAGATGCTCGATTGCCTGGAGCTCGTGCACTGCCATCCGGGCAGCCAGCTGCAGGACATCCGCCGCGTCAAGGATGCGATCAACGAGCTGGCGCACGTGTACGCCGAGCTCAAGCTGATGGGCACCGGCGTGAAGTACATCGACGTCGGCGGCGGGCTCGGCGTCGACTACGACGGCAGCGGCACGAACTTCGAATCGTCGATGAACTACACGATCAACGAGTACGCCAGCGACGTCGTGTACCGCATCGCCAGCGTGTGCAACGCGCGCGAGATCGAGCACCCGGTGATCGTCAGCGAGTCGGGACGCGCAACGGTCGCGCACCACAGCGTGCTCGTCTTCAACGCGCTCGGCTCCTCGGCGCTCGACCAGTTCCGCGTCGCCGGCAGCATCGAGGAAGACTACAACGGCCAGGAGGAGCTGCCGCAGCCGGTGCTCGACCTGTTCGAGGCGTACCGCACGGTGTCGGAGCGGCGCCTGGTCGAGTGCTATCACGATGCTCTGCAGGCGCGCGAGCAGGCGCTGCAGATGTTCAACCTCGGCCTGCTCAGCCTGGAGTTCCGCGGCCTCGCCGAGCGCCTGTACTGGGCGACCTGCGCGCGCGATACGCGACTACTGCCGCAAGCTCGAGCGCGTGCCGGAAGAGCTCGAAGGCCTCGAGCTGATTCTCTCCGACACCTACTTCTGCAACTTCTCCGTGTTCCAGTCGTTGCCCGACAGCTGGGCGATCGACCAGCTGTTCCCGATCATGCCGATCCACCGGCTGAACGAGAAACCGACGCGCAACGCCGTGCTGGCCGACATCACCTGCGACTCAGACGGCAAGATCGACCGCTTCGTCAGCCAGCGCGACGTGAAGCGCACGCTGGAACTGCACGAGCTGCGTCCCGGCGAGGAGTACTACATGGCCGCGTTCCTGGTGGGCGCGTACCAGGAAACGCTCGGCGACCTGCACAACCTGTTCGGCGATACGCACGTCGTGCACATCCGCCTGCACGACGAAGGCGGCTGGTGGATCGAGGAGATCGTGAAGGGCGACACCGCCGGCAAGGTGCTCAGCTACATGCAGTACGACGTCGATCGTCTGTTCCCGCAGTTCGCCCGGGACTGCGAGCGCGCCGTTCGCGAGAACCGCCTGACGCTGGCGGAAAGCCAGGCCCTGCGGCGCTTCTACGAATCGGAGCTGCACGGGTACACGTATTTAGAGCCGGATTGATCGTAGGTCAACATGGACCTCAAAGCGCTCTTCGCCGTGTTCGCGACCATCTTCCTGGCGGAGCTCGGCGACAAGACTCAGCTCGCGACGGTGCTGTTCTCGGCCAGCGCCAAACACAACCCCTGGGTTCTCTTCCTGACGGTCTCCACGGCCCTGGTCTGCGCCGCCGGGATCGGAGTGCTGGCCGGCGGCTGGGTATCCCGGCATGTAGATACGCGGATGCTGTCGATAGTGGCCGGCGTGGGGTTCATCGCCATCGGCGCCTGGACGCTCGTAGCCGCCTTGCGAGGCTGAACCGCCTAGCGGACCCCTTGTTGCATTTGCAAAAAGACTGCACATCCGGGGTAGCATTGCAAGGCAGAAAACGCTGACGTAGTATCGCCCGCGGTCAGCTGAACACGCATCCAACACCAAAGAGCGACCGCCTCGACTATCCGTTCTCGCCCGTCTTCGGGATACCTCTCGCAGCCGTTCTTCCGTACCGGAATAGTTGTCTTGTCAGCGACCAAGCCCGCAGTCCGTCACCACAATCCGGGGTTCTCGAGACCACCGGGAGCGGCGTGCTGCGTAACTCCTGTCTGGCCTCAAGAGTGATGACATCGATGACGACGATCTACGTTGGGAATCTGCCTTTCAGCGCTACTGAAATAGATGTGCGTCAGTTGTTCGAACAGCACGGCGCCGTGCAGTCCGTGAAGCTGGTGAACGATCGCGAGACCGGCCGCCCGCGCGGCTTCGGCTTCGTGGAAATGTCGGCGACGGACGCGCAAACCGCGATCCAGCACCTGAACGCCTTCAACATGGGCGGCCGCCCGCTGCGCGTGAACGAAGCGCGCGAGCGCGAAGCACGCCCGCCGCGTCAGAACAACCGCTGGTAACCGCAGCGGCTACCGCTTGCGAAAGGCGTGGCTTTCGCTGCGCTTTTTGATTGCGAAAAGTCGCCGAGGCGCTTTTCGCCCGGCAGCCAAGTAGCCGGGCCCCGCCGATTCCACTATCTTCGCGCTTCATCGAAGCGCAGGAGATGGGTGGAAGTGATTTTGCGACTCGCGCTGTTGCTCGTAGCCGCTGCCGGCCTGTTGTCGAGCGGCTGCACCACGCAGCGTAGCGGCGACAGCATCTTCGATCAGGCGCTCGCCGCGCCCCACCGCTCCGCCGAAAATCGCGCGCGCGACGCCTCGCGGCATCCCGCCGAAACACTGCGTTTCTTCGGACTGCGTCCCGACATGACCGTCGTCGAAGTGTGGCCGGGCAGCGGCTGGTACACCGAAATTCTCGCACCGTTCCTGCGTGAGCGCGGGCAGCTCTACACCGCTCACCTCGACCCTGCGTCGAGCGAGTACGCACGTCGAACCGTCGAAGGCTTTCGCGCCAAGCTCGCCGGTCGCAGCGATCTCTATGACAAGGTCGTCGTGACCACGCTGGCGGCACCGCCCGCACGTAACGAGATCGCGCCGGCCGGCACCGCCGACCTGGTCGTGACGTTCCGCAACCTGCACAACTGGATGATGTTCGGCTGGCAGCGTGAAGCCTTCGCGGCGATGCACGCGGCGCTGAAGCCAGGCGGCGTGCTCGGCGTCGTCGAGCATCGCGGCGACCCGCAACGACCGCAGGATCCGAAAGCCGCTTCCGGCTACGTGCGCGAGCAGGATGCGATCGAGCTGATCGAAAGCGTCGGCTTCAAGCTGGTCGGGCGCTCCGAGGTCAACGCCAATCCCAAAGATACGAAGGATTACGAAAAGGGCGTGTGGGTGCTGCCGCCGACTTTCGCCGACGGCGCCAAGGATCGCGAGCGCTACGCGGCGATCGGCGAGAGCGACCGCTTCACGCTGAAGTTCGTGAAGGTTGCGCGATGAGGCGGCTCGCGATCGTCGCGCTCGCTGCACTCGCCTGCGCGGCCCAGGCTCAGGAAACCTCGAAGCCGGTCGCGCCTACTGAAACCGCGGCGGCGACGGCTCTCAAGCCGAAAGGCCGCCTGCGCCTGCTCGGCGCCGACGTGCCGCCGGGCGCCACCAAGCGTCTGACCTGGACGAGCGGCACGGCGATGGAGGGCTTCGTCGTGCCGGTGCCGGTGATCGTTCTCAACGGCAAAGGTCCGGGACCGGTGCTGTGCGTGACTGCGGCCGTGCATGGCGATGAGCTCAACGGTATCGAAGTAACGCGGCGCGTGCTCGACGACGTCGATCTCGAAGAGCTCAACGGCGCAGTGATCGGCGTGCCGATCGTGAACATCCAGGGCTTCTACCGCGGCACGCGTTACCTGCCGGACCGGCGCGATCTGAATCGCTACTTCCCCGGCAATCCGAAAGGCAGCGCTGCGACGCGCATGGCGCACTCGTTCTTCACGGATGTCGTCAAGCACTGCTCGGCACTGATCGATCTGCACACGGGCTCGCTCAATCGCACCAACCTGCCGCAGGTGCGCGCGGATCTGCGCGTGCCGCAAGTACAGCGCATGACGCAGGCGCTCGGCGCGACAGTCGTGCTTCACAGCGTCGGCGAGCGCGGCTCGCTACGTCGCGCGGCCAGCGAAGCCGGCATTCCAACGGTGACCTTCGAGATGGGCGAGCCGATGCGCGTGCAGCCCGAACAGGTCGAGCACGGCGCCAAGGCGATCGAGACGCTGATGTACTCGCTCGGCATGACCAAGCAGCGGCGCTACTGGGGCGACCCGGAGCCGGTGTACTACGCCTCCAAGTGGGTGCGCGTCGATCACGGCGGCATCCTGTTCTCCGACGTTGCGCTCGGCGAGCGCGTCAGCGAAGGCGAGTTGCTCGGCGTGGTCACCGATCCGATCTCGAACCAGCAGCATCGCATCTATGCGCCGATCAGCGGCCGCGTGCTCGGCATGGCGCTCAACCAGGTCGTGCTGCCCGGCTTCGCCGCGTATCGCATCGGCACCGCCACGTCCAAGTCCGACGCGGCGATCCAGTCCGGCGAGGACGCCGGCGACGATACGACCGAAGACGAGACGACGACGCCCGAAGACGACGACGCGCCGCCGCGCGGTTAGAAGATCCCGCTGGAGCACTCGTGGAAAAACTGACGTTCACCGGCTTCCTGTTGCGTGCAGCATTCGCGCTCACGCTGGTGCTGCTCACGTACAACCCGAGCGGCTACTCGTACGCGCACATGCTGCAAGCAGGCTTTCCTGCGGTCACGCCGCTCGAAGCGGTGCTCGGGGTCCTGCTGCTCATCGGCTGGTTCGTGTTCCTGCGTGCGACGTTGAGCTCGATCGGGCCGCTCGGCATGGTGCTCGCGCTCGCGCTGTTCGCCGCCGTCATCTGGCTGATCGTCTCGTGGGGCTGGGTGAAGTTGTCGAACACCGGCGCGATCGTGTGGATTTCGCTGGTGGTGCTGTCGCTGATCCTGGCCGTCGGCATGTCGTGGGCGCACTTGTATCGGCGCTGGTCGGGCCAGGCGACGGTCGAAGACACGGACGACAACTGAATGGTCGACGTCAGGCACATCTTTACCGGCCGCGTCATCGAAGTGAACGTCGAGCGCGTGCGAGCTGCCGAACGGCTCGGTCGCGGAGCTGGAAATAATCCGGCATCCCGGCGGCGCCGCGGTCGTGGCGCTCGACAGCGACGATCGCATCTGCCTGCTACGCCAGTTTCGCCACGCCGTCGGCGGTTGGATCTGGGAGCTGCCCGCCGGCAAGATCGACAATCGCGAGCCGCCGCTCGACACGGCGCGCCGCGAGCTCGAAGAGGAAGCAGGAATGGCGGCCGCGTCCTGGCGCCCGCTCGGCGATTACCTCAGCTCGCCCGGGGTTTTTACAGAAGTCGTTCATCTGTTCCTCGCGACCCAGCTGACGCCACTGCCTGCGCGCCCCGAAGAGCACGAGGTCATCGAGGTGCATTGGCTGCCGTTTACGGACGTCCTGCGCATGGCCGACTGCGGCGAGCTGCGCGACGGCAAGTCGCTCGTGGGCGTTTACCGGGCCGCTGCGCACGTACCCGGCGCGCGGCTAAGCCACAAGCGCAGTCGCCACTGTCGATGGTTCTGACAGTCGTGCTGCGCCAACGGGGCACCAGTTCACACTTTCGCTCCTTGCTGCGCGCAGCGTGACGCACTTCAATATTCCCTGAGTATTCCCCGCACTCGTGAAGCCGCACACAAAGCGGGCAGACCGCTGCGACATAGAATTGGCGGGCCAGATTTAGGGACGAACAGTGCATTGAAAGACGAACTGAAAAAACTGGGTTTGCGCATCCGACCGCGAGTCGTGGAACCGCGCGTGAAGGATCCCGCCAAGCCGGGCCAGATCGGTTTCGACGATCGCGGCAACGCCGTTTACGAATGGGACGGCAGCCTCACCGAAGAAGGCGACGCCGGCGATCGCGCGCGCAACAAGGCGCTCGCGAACCCGGGCCTGGCGATCGTCGAGGAAGACGGTCCTGCGAACGCGCCGATCCGCTCGAATCCGAAAGGACTGCGCGTCGGCTACAACCCGTACGAAAGCGGCCTGCTCGCACGCAAAGGGCAGAAGAAGAAGCCCGACCTGCGCAAGCTGTCGAAGTGGATGGAAGCCAAGCGCAAGGCCAAGCCGGACGGAACAGAAGAATAAGGAAGTCAGGCTGAAGCCTGACCCACCAGAGCCCGCGACCTGTCGAGCTGCTTGCGGGTCAGGCTTCAGCCTGACACCGCCAGCTGTCTGATTTTTTCCTGGTGGCCCTGGCGGAAGAACCGCCGCAGCTCCGCTAGCCACAGCTCCGGCCGCTGACGCCGCGCGCGCAGAAATCGTTCCTCCAGCGAGCGGCAGTACCGCGCCGCGTGCCGGTTCGCCTCCTCATAGCGCTGGCGGCTGATGTCGTCGAGCTGCGGCAGGAAGCTCACTGCGTGAAACATGCGCGCGTGCAAGGAGCCTGGGAAGCAGCCGGCCCGTTGCTGAGTCATCAGCGCCAGCGCCGTCGCGTACTTGTCAACCTCCGCCTGTAACTCCAGCTCCAGCAGCGACACGTTGCGTCCGCGCGCAAGGCTCCAGACCAGGTAGTGGAAGTGGCTGACGCCTTCGAGCGCCGTGCAGAAATCCGCCAGGTTGTCTTCGTCGAGCGCTTGCAGCGGATCGCGCCGCGCGAGCCGGTCCAGCACGCCGCTCTCGATGAACACGCCGAGCCGCACGCCCTGCTCGTCCTCGACGACGAACACCTGCTCGTCGGCACCCTCGCCTGCCTGCTCGCCGACTGCTTCGCTCAAGGTGCGTCGATCGCTGAGCACGTAATCCTGTACGTCCTCGCGAACCGGTGCGTCGTACAGCTGCGCCAGCAATGTCTGCATGCGGCGCAGGAGCTGCATGTTCAGTGCTCCTTGCGCGCGCCCTGTGCGACCGGCGCTACGCCGAGCCGCTGCAGGATCGCGAACGCACGCGGGCTGCCGGTCTTCATCCAGATCTCGTACTGCCGCAGGATGTCCTGGTCGGTATGCGTATGCGCCATTTCCGCGACTTCGTTGAGCACGTCGACCAGGCGCTGGAATTTCTGCGCGAGCTCGAGGAACACGGCGGCGAACGCCTGGCCCCGGAACGAGCCGCGCAGGTTGTCGGCCAGCGTGCCGTACGCACGGCCGCCCATCGCGATGTGGTAGTCGATGTCGACCAGCTTGCGCGCGAAGCTCTGCGCGAAGAAGCCGGCGACGAACAGCGAGACGTCGCCGAGCCGGCGCAACGTCTCGTCGCGCTGCTGCGGCGAGGACGCCACGGAAGCGTCGGCAAGCATATGGGCCAGGGGTTTGAGGCGGACGCCCTCGGCCGTGCTCTCGAAGAGCTCTTCCGAGCGGGCGAACATGGTGAGGATGTTGACGACGTAATGTTCGGTGTGGTCGTCCACCGCGACGCGTTGCTTGCGCAACGCAGTCTGCACCGAGTCGTGAAAGAACTCGCGCAGGTTGGTGACTGCAACGAGCGGCTTAGTGGCCTCGTGCTCCTCCATCTCCCGACACCTCTTTGACGCAATGACTTGCCATGACCTTTCACATTCAGAATTCGTACCAATGCGCCCTGTATCGGCGCCCACTCCTAAGATTTGAATACGCAACGGCCCGGACAGTTCCGCGGCGTATCAAAGGTACATAGTGATCGCGCCAAACCGGTGCAGCTTCTGTGCGGTAAATCGCGAAATGCGTGCATGGCGCGTTAGCAGCCGGCGAGCGCGACTGCTGAAAGGAGAACGGGATCTCAGAATGGCCCTTGCAGAAAAGCAGAGGCCCCGCGGCACTTGCGTACCGCGGGGCCTCTTGCTGCTTCAGGTGAAGCGCGAGCGCTTTACCAGCGTCCGCCGCCACCA
This sequence comes from uncultured Gammaproteobacteria bacterium, assembly GCA_963838635.1. Classification (GTDB taxonomy): domain Bacteria; phylum Pseudomonadota; class Gammaproteobacteria; order Steroidobacterales; family Steroidobacteraceae; genus Steroidobacter. The sequence goes on from CAWISC010000013.1 coordinate 150,685, forward strand.
CCACCGCCGCCACCGACCACGGGGACCACGGCCACCACCGCCGCCGCCACCGCCACCCTGCCGTTCCTGCGCCTCGTTGACGCGCAGGGGACGGCCTCCCATGTCTTGACCGTTCAGCGACTGGATGGCGCGTTGTGCGTCCGGACGCGGCATTTCCACGAAGCCGAAGCCGCGCGGACGACCCGTCTCACGATCGTTGATCAGCGCCACCGACTCAACCGTGCCGTGCTGCGCGAACAGCTGGCGCACCTGAGCCTCGTCTGCCGTGAACGGCAGGTTACCCACGTAGATCCTCATAGAAGTAGTAACTCTCTCTGCTGAAAAAGCCCCGAGCGCGGATACATCCCCACTGCGAGGCCTGGTTATGAACGGGCTCCGCCCGGTCGCCTGTGTGCTCCCACACCAGGCAACGGTTGGCTCCCAGGCCTAACGTTCGCGGTCTCGTCGGATTTTTCAGAAGTTGGCCGGAGGGTAGGGGTCTTCAATGACCCGGCTGGCCTGCCTAAGAAAAAAGCGGCCGAAGGCAGCAACGAACGGCGCGGAATGTAAACCAATCGTTTCGCCAAGACAATTAGACCGAGCGCCCGCCGTTCGCGCGTATAGAGCCCTGTATATGCGCGACTTACAACAGCTGTGTCAGCTCTGTCAGCGAGCGCACCGTATGCGCCGCGGGCTCGATTTCCGGCGGCCATTCGCTGGCCTGCCGGTCGATCCAGATTGCCTGCATACCTGCGCCACGCGCGCCCACCACGTCCAGCAGCGGATCGTCGCCTACGTAGACGACCTCGTGCGCTTGCAGGTCGGTCCCTTCGATCACCTTGCGAAAGATGGCCGGATCCGGCTTCAACGCGCCGACCTGCCGCGCGGCGACGGTGCGCTCGAAGAAATGCGCGATACCGATCTGGCCGAGATCGGCATTGCCGTTGCTCGCGGTGAACAGCCGGTAGCGCGTGCGCAGTTGCTCCAGCGCCGGCAGGACGTCCGCGTAAAGATCGACCTCGTTGCGCGCCTGGATGAAAGCGTCGAACGCCTCCTCCGCCATCGCCTCTGCATAGCCGAACTCGCGCGCGTGATCGCGCAGCGTTTGCTTGCGCAGGAAGCTGAAGTCGTGGCGCATCTGCGGGTAAGCGGCCGCGGTCTGCTCGCGCGCCGAGCGCATCATCTCGATCGTCACGTTCGCGACCACGCGCGGATAGCGTTGCGCGAGGAAGTCGTACATCTTCTGCTCGGCGCGCATGATGACCGGCCACACGTCCCAGAGCGTGTTGTCCAGGTCGAAGCAGATTGCGCGCACCTTCACGCGCGCACCGCGGCCAGGCCTCGCTCCAGGTCCGCCTTGAGATCGTCCAGGTGTTCCAGGCCCACCGAGATGCGCAACAAGCCTTCCGTGATGCCGGCGCGCTCGCGCTCGGCCGCCGTGATGCGCGAATGCGTCGTGCTCGACGGATGCGTGATCGTGGTCTTCACGTCGCCCAGGTTCGCAGTGATCGACATCAGGCGCGTCGCATCGACGAACGACCACGCCCCCGCACGCCCGTTGCCGACCTCGAAAGCGATGATGCCGCCGAAGCCGCTCTGCTGGCGACGCGCGAGCGCGTGCTGGGGATGCGATTCCAGCCCCGCATAGTGGACCTTGCGCACGCCCTGCTGTCGCTCCAGCCAGCGCGCCAGATCCAGCGCCGCCGCCGAATGCGCGTGCATGCGCAGCTCCAGCGTTTCCAGGCCCTTCAGGAACACCCAGGCATTGAACGGGCTCATGCTCGGACCGGCGGAGCGGATGAAACCGAACACGTCGCGGCCGACCAGCTCGGCATTGCCGACGATTGCGCCGCCGACGCAGCGCCCCTGCCCGTCGAGGTATTTCGTCGCCGAGTGGATCACGAGATCCGCGCCGAGCTCGAACGGCTTCTGCAGCGCCGGCGTGCAGAAGCAGTTGTCTACCGCGAGCAGCACGCCGCGCTCGTGGCAGATATCGGCGATCCCGCGGATATCGGCAATGGCCGACAGCGGATTCGACGGCGTCTCGAGGAACGCGATGCGCGTGTTGTCGCGCAGCGCCGCGCGCCACGCTTCGTTGTCGTCGGGACGCACGTAGGTAACCGCGACGCCGAACTTCGCCATGTAGCGATTCAGCAGTGCGATGGTGGAACCGAACACGCTGTCCGAGCAGACGATGTGATCGCCGGCCTTCAGCAACGCCATGCACATCGCCAGGATCGCCGCCATGCCCGAGCCGGTGCCGACGCACGCCGCGCCGCCTTCCATCGCCGCCAGGCGCTCCTCGAAGCAGCGCACGGTGGGATTGGTGAAGCGCGAATAGATATTGCCCTTCTCCGTCTCCGCGAACCGCGCGGCCGCTTCGGCGGCATTGCGGAACACGTAGCTCGAAGTCGTGAAGATCGGTTCCGCGTGCTCGCCTTCGTGCGTGCGCAGCTGACCGGCGCGGATGGCCAGCGTTGCCAGATGATGAGTGTCGGACATGGACCGATTATGCACTTACACCGCTTATACTGGCGGGCCTATGCTCACCTTAGTCATCGGCAACAAAGACCTCTCCTCCTGGTCGCTGCGTCCCTGGCTGGTCCTCAGGCATTACGGTCTGCCGTTCCGCGAGATCAAGCTGCCGCTGGACACGCCGGAGTTCTTCGAGCAGATCGTGAAGTACTCTTCGGCGCGGCGCGTGCCGGTGCTGATCGACGGCGAAGCGCGCATCTGGGATTCGCTCGCGATCGTCGAGTACCTGAACGAGAAGCTCGGCGGTCGCGCCTGGCCTGCCGATCCGCTGTTGCGGGCGCATGCACGCTGCGTCAGCGCCGAGATGCATTCCGGTTTCATGACGCTGCGCCAGACCTGGCCGATGCATGCGACCGGTAGCAATCCGCACGTGCCGTTGCCGCCGGAGGGGCGCGGCGATGTCGCGCGCATCCAGGCGATCTGGGACGACTGCCGGACGAAGTACGCCGGCCGCGGTCCGTGGCTGTTCGGCGAGTTCTCGATCGCGGATGCGATGTATGCACCGGTCGTGCTGCGGTTCAAGCACTACGGCGCCACAGGTCTCAGTGCGCAGTCGCAGGCGTATGTGGAGCAGTGGTTGGCAGAATGAGCAGATGCGCGAGTGGATTGCGGATGCGGAGAAAGAGTCAGGCTGAAGCCTGACCCACAGCCCGACAATAATTCCCTACGGAAACCACATCGGACAACCCAGAGCGCCCTAGCTACAATCCAACGCCATGCGCTGGGCCTCTGCAGTCGAAACCGATAGCAACCTGAGCTCGGCCGTCGAACGAGCCGCCGGCAAAGTGTTCGCCGGGCTCGGCCGCCAGGAACCCGATCTGCTGTTCGTGTTCGTCGGCGCCGAGCACGCGCCGCGCTTCGACGCCGTTTCCGACCTGCTGCTGCGCGAGTTCGAAGGCGCGTTCCTGTTCGGCTGTTGTGCCGGCGGCGTGATCGGCGGCGGCCGCGAGATCGAAGATCGGCCGGGCCTGTCGCTGACCGGAGCGCTGTTGCCGGGCGTGAAGCTCAAAGGCACGCACCTCGACGCCGCACAGGTTCCGCCGGTATTCGCCGAAGCGCGCATCTGGGAAGACACACTGCGGATGACGGCGAATCAGCAGCCGGCATTCCTGGTGCTCGCGGACCCCTTCAGCTTCGAGACCGAGACGTTCGTCAGGGGCCTCGACCGCGTCTATCCGCTGTCGCCGAAGATCGGCGGCCTGGCGAGCGGCGCGCGCCAGGTGGGCGGCACGGCGCTGTATCTCGGCAACCAGGTCCATCACTCCGGCTGCATAACGCTCGCGCTGACCGGCAACATCGAAGTCGACGCCGTCGTGGCACAGGGCTGCCGCCCGATCGGCGAGCCGATGTTCGTCACGGTGGCGCACGAGAATCTGATCCGCGAGCTCGACGGCCGCCCGCCGCGCGAAGTGCTGGCGCGGCTGTTCGAGCGCTTGCCGGCGACCGATCGCGAGCTGTTCAGCCAGTCGCTGTTCCTCGGTCTGGCGATGCGCACCGACACCAGCGAATACCTGCCGGGCGACTTCCTCATCCGCAACATTCTCGGCATGGATCCGCAGAGCGGTGCTCTGTGGGTGAGCGCCAATGTCCCCGGCAACAGCGTCGTGCAGTTCCACCTGCGCGACGCGGCGACTTCAGCGATGGACCTGGAGCGCACGCTGACTGGCTACGGCGCATCGCGTCCGTTGCAGCCCGACGCCGGCGCGCTGCTGTTCTCCTGCGCAGGCCGCGGCATGGGGCTGTATGGCCAGGCCGATCACGACAGCAATGCATTCCGCCGGCTGGTCGGCGACGTGCCGCTCGGCGGCTTCTTCTGCAACGGCGAGATCGGCCCGATCCACAACGCGACCTACCTGCACGGCTATACCAGCGCGTTCGCGGTGTTCAGAGAGAAGAAATAAGAAGACTCTCGCCAAGACGCCAAGACCGCCAAGTCCGGAATTCTGAAATATTCAGAAATCTCCTTGGCGTGCTTGGCGATCTTGGCGAGAGAATTTCCTGAAAGTCAGTCCACTGGAGTTGCCATGTTCCGTTCGCTGCTCGCGTCGTGGATTGCGCTCGCTTCCGTCTGCACTGCCGCCGCTGCGGCCGAGCGTCATCCGTTCTCGGTCGAGGACCTGGTCACGCTGAAGCGCGTGGCCGATCCTGCTCTGTCACCCGACGGCAAGACACTCGTGTTCGTGCTCCGCGAGACGGACGTGGCCGCAAACCGCGGGCGTCAGGATCTGTGGTCGCTCGATGTTGCGACCAAGGGCGCGCAGCCGCGCCGACTCACGACACATCCGGAAAACGACAACGCACCCGAATGGTCGCGCGACGGTCGCTACATCTACTTCGTCTCCGGGCGCAGCGGCTCGACGCAAGTCTGGCGGCTCGCGGCCGTCGGCGGCGAAGCAGAGCAAGTAACGAACCTGCCGCTCGACGTCGGCTCGTTCCGACTCGCGCCCGACGGTTCGCGACTCGCCGTTTCGATGGACGTCTTCCCCGGCTGCGAAGATCTCGCGTGCAGCAGCAGTCGCGTCAAGCAGGCAGCAGAGTCGAAGTCGAGCGGACGGGTCTACGACCGCACGTTCGTGCGGCACTGGGATACGTGGGACGACGGCCGCATCTCGCAGCTGTTCGTACTCGAGATCAAGGATGGCCGCGCCGTCGAGCCGGTCTCGCTGACCGCGGCGCTCGATGCAGATGTGCCTTCGAAGCCGTTCGGCGACGCCAGCGAGTACACGTTCTCGCCGGACAGCAGCAAGCTCGTGTTCAACGCGCGCGTGAAGGGCAAGTCGGAGGCGTGGTCGACGAATTTCGATCTTTACGAAGTCGGTGTCGCCGGCGGCGAGCCGCGCAATCTCACGGCGGACAACCCCGCCTGGGATGCGCAACCCGTGTTCTCGCCCGACGGCAGCATGCTTGCGTGGCGCGCGATGCAACGCGCCGGCTTCGAGGCCGATCGCTTCCACGTCGTGGTGCTGGATCTCAAGACCGGCGAGCGCCGCGCGCTGACGCAGGACTGGGACCGCTCCGTCGACCAGCTCGAGTTCTCGCCGGACGGCAAGACGCTATACGCGGTCGCGGATCATTTCGGTCAGCGTCCGGTCTGGGCGATCGAAGTGAAGACCGGCAAGCCGACGATGCTGACCGGACCCGGTCACGTGGATTCGTTCGCAGTCGGCGAGCGCGAGATCGTGTTCGCCGTGTCGACGTTGAAGTCGCCTTCCGAACTGTATGCGCTCACGTTGCGCGGCGGCGACCTGCGCGAGCTGCCGCGCATGAATGCCGAGGCGTTTGCCGCGCTGGATATCGGCGAGCCGGAGCAGTTCACGTTCACCGGCGCGAACGATGAAACCGTGTACGGCTACGTGATGCGGCCCGCGAATTTCGACGCGCGGCGGCGCTACCCGGTCGCGTTCATCGTGCACGGCGGACCGCAGGCGTCCTATGCGAACACCTGGAGCTACCGCTGGAATCCGCAGACGTACGCCGGCGCCGGCTACGCATCGATCTTCATCGACTTCCACGGCTCGCCCGGTTACGGCCAGGCGTTCACCGATGCGGTCAGCCAGGATTGGGGCGGCAAACCGCTCGAAGACCTGCAGAAGGGCCTGAAGGCAGCGCTCGAAAAATATCCGTGGCTCGACGGCGATCGCATGTGCGCGCTGGGCGCTTCGTACGGCGGTTACATGATGAACTGGATCGCCGGGAACTGGAGCGAGCCGTTCAAATGCATCGTCAGCCACGCCGGCATCTTCGACACGCGCGGCATGGGCTATATGACCGAGGAGCTGTGGTTCAGCGAGTGGGAGAACGGCGGCACTCCGTGGGAGGCGCCGCAGAACTACGAGAAGCAGAACCCGCAGGCACACGTCGCGAACTGGAGCAAGCCGATGCTCGTGATCGCCGGCCAGCTCGACTATCGCGTGCCCTACTCGCAGAGCCTGTCGATGTTCAACGCGCTGCAACGCCGCGGCATTCCCAGCCGCCTGCTGATCTTCCCGAACGAGAATCACTGGGTGCTCAAGCCCGCAAACAGCATCCAGTGGCATCGCGAAGTCGAAAAATGGCTCGGCCAGTGGACCGCGGCACCCAAAGAATAAGCGAGGAACCCCATGCGCCTGTCCCGCCCGCGGCTCGCGCCGCTGCCGCCGAGCGAGTGGAATGACGAGCAGCGCGAGCTGCTGACGCGCGGCAATCCGCCGCAAGTGCTCAACGTCTTCGCGACGCTGATCCGGCACCAGGATCTGTATCGACGCTGGATGCCGTTCGCGAACCACGTGCTGTTCAAGTCCGCGCTGCCGCCGCGCGAGCGCGAGATGGCGATTCTGCGCGTCGGCTGGCTGTGCCGCTCCGGATACGAGTTTCATCAGCACACGCGCATCGGCAAGCAGTGCGGCCTCAGCGATGCGGAGATCGAACGCCTCAAGTACAGCCCCGATACAGCCGGCTGGACCGAAGCGGAGTCAGCGCTGCTGCGTGCAGTCGATGACTTGCACGGCGACCAGTTCATCGGCGAGGAGACGTGGCAACTCCTCGGCAAGCACTACGACACGCGCCAGATCATCGATCTCGTGTTCGCAGTCGGGCAATACACGCTCGTCTCGATGGCGCTCAACTCGTTCGGCGTGCAGATCGAGGAGTGAAGGTGACGCAGCGCGATCCCGCGACCATCTGGACGCCGCCGGAGGCGACGGGCGGCACCTCAGGTCGCAACCGACTCGTCGGCCGCAGGATTCTCGTCGTCGGCGCGGGCACGCAGCCCAGCGACGATGCCGATGCGCCGCTCGGCAACGGTCGCGCAATTTCGATCTTGTGCGCACGCGAGGGCGCAGCGGTCGCGTGTGCGGATCGAGATGAGGCGGCCGCGCGCGATACCGCGCAGCGAATTGCGGGCGAAGGCAATCGAGCGACGGTCGTGGTTGCCGACGTGACCGATGAAGCCGCGTGCGCCCGGCTCGTCGCGGACGCGGATGCAGCGCTGGGCGGTCTCGACGGCATCGTCGTGAACGTCGGCATCGGCTACGGTCGCGGCCTGGAAGGGACCGAGGTCGGCGCCTGGGACCTGACGTTCTCGATCAACCTGCGCGCGCATTTCCTGATCGCGCGCGCCGCCATGCCACGGTTGCAGCCAGGCGCCGCGCTCGTGTTCGTAAGCTCGATCGCAGCGATCAAACCGGGTACGGGAATTCCAGCGTATGACGCGTCGAAAGCGGGGCTCGCCGGTCTGTGCCGGCATGTCGCGTTCGAAGGTGCGCGTCGCGGGATACGCGCGAATCTGGTGGTGCCGGGCTTGATTGATACGCCGCTCGGTCGCGTGGCGAGCCAAGGCAGGCCGTCGCGCGCGTCGACTGCTGTGCCGCTGGGGAGACAGGGGACAGCATGGGAGGTCGCGTATGCGACGGTGTTTCTGCTGAGCGCGGAGTCGAGCTACGTGACAGGGCAGCAGCTGGTCGTGGACGGTGGGTTGTCGAGCTTGAGATGAAGAGTCAGGCTAAAGCCTGACCCACAAGAGAAGGCCAGGTCAGAAATGGACAGGATGAACAGGATTGACAGGATGAAAGAACAATAATCTCTTCATCCTGTTAATCCTGTTAATCCTGTCCAGTCTTCCTCCGTTCCGGTTACGTCTCGTCCACCCGCCACGCCGCCTGGTAATTCGTTCCCGCCCTGATGATCTGCTCCAACAACGCCGCGTAGTCCACGCCCGCGGCCTTGGCCGAATCCGCGTAATCCTCTTCGTGGCTGATGTTCGGATTCGCGTTCGCTTCCAGCACGAACACGCTGCCGTCGGGTCGCATGCGGAAATCCATGCGCGCGTAGCCCGTCATGTACAGCGCGCGATAGATGCGCTTGGACATCTTGTCGAGGTACGCCGCTGCGCCGTCGGGCAGCGACTGCGCAGCGCCGGTGCGGATGCCGTGCTTCTTCTGGTAGCGCTTGTCCCATTTCACCTTGCGCGTCGCGATGCCCGCCATCACCTCGGGCAGCGTGCCGAAATCCATCTCCCAGACCGGGAACGTGCGCAGCCGGTCGTTGCCGAGCACGCCGACGTACAGCTCGCGGCCCTCGATGTATTCCTCGATGAGCGCGTCCGAGTTGGTCTGCTCGTGGATGAACTCGATGCGCTCCTTGAGCTTGTCCGCGTCGCCGACGATCGAGGCCTGCGCGATGCCGAGCGACGCGTCCTCGGTGACGGATTTGACGAACAGCGGAAACTTCATCTTGCGCGGCGCGCGGTAGCGCATGCCGCGCCGGATCACCGCGAAGCCGGGCGTCGGGATGCGGTGGTACGAGAGGATCTGCTTCGACAGCGCCTTGTCGCGCGAGATCATCATGCCGCGCGGATTGCAGCCGGTGTACGGCAGCTTCATCAGCTCCAGGAACGCGACCACGTACTGGTCGTAGGTGACGATGCCCTGGAACTCTTCGAGCAGGTTGAACGCGACGTCGGGTTTCCAGTCGGTGATCGCGGCGCGCAGCTCGCCGAGGTTGTCGCCCAGCCCGAGCGCGCGCACCGTGTGGCCGGCCTTCTCGAGGTTGGCCACGACGTCGTACTCGGTCCGGAACTCGTCGATTTCCTTGTCGCTGTAGCCCTTCAGGCTCGCCGGCGGCACGAGGCTTTCGTGCATCAGCACCAGTACGCGTAGCGGCTTCATAGCGTGTACCGCTCTCTATCCCGCCGCAGGATATCGATCAGTATTCGCTCCAGCACTCCCAGCACTGCGCGCTTCGCCTCCCGCTTCGAGGTATCGAGCACCAGATCCAGCTCGCGACAACGACGAATGACCGTGCGCAGCACATGGTGCACGAGATACGGGTACAAACGCGAGCGCCGCATGAGCAGGCGCTCGAGCTGCGGACGGGACTGGCGCAGGAACGCGCTCGCCGGCATGCGCCGGCCGTCCTTGCTCTGCTTGCCGAACACTCGCTTGAGCCGCATGTCGTAAGCATCGGGCTTGTCGAACTCGTAGCGGGCGCGCTTGCGGCGGTAGTGCTCGCCGAGCGTGCTCTGGTTGTCGCTGAGCGGCTCGATCAATTCCTCGTTGCGCACGATGGGCTGCATGCCGCTGATATGCGCCATCAGCTTGTCGACGTACTCCAGCTTGCGCAGCGCCGGCCAGCCCTGGTACTCGCGGCGCCAGCGGGCGCGCGGTTGCAACCAGACAGCGAACGTTTCGGCGAAGTCCTCGGTCGGATGGCTCTGCGCGTACCAGTGACCGAGGTGCAGCACGAAGTCGCGGCTCGCGGGCCGCGGGCGATAGATGTCCGGATACGGGCGCGAAGCTTTGCCGAACGTGCGCCGCCACTCCTTGCGCCGGCGGATCCGGTACGCATTGTCGAGCGCGTGGGCCATCTCGTGACGCAGGATGCGCGTCAGCCAGTTCGCGTTGCCGCCTTCGACCTCGCCCATGAAGCGGCGCTCCAGGCGCTGCAGGCGTGGATGCGCCATGTAGAACGGCACGGCGATGCCGGGCACACCGTCCGGCGAGAACCATTCTTCGGAAAGCCACACGTGCGGGCGGAAACGGATGCCGCGCGCCTGCAGACAGCGGCGGATCTCGCGCATGCGGCTCTCGATCTCCGATTTGCGCAACGTCAGCCGCAGATCGCAGAAGCGGGTGCGCAGCAACTCGGCGTCGGACAAGCGGGTCCACGCCGGCTCGCGCCGGCGCTTGCGCCGTGGAGTGACCTTACGTCGTGAGCGCGTCGCCATTGCTCAGCCCAGCAGATGCTGCGCCAAAGAACGCAGCGGCGCGTCTTCGGCGAGCTGCCGTCGCCACTCGGGCGGAAACGAATCGATGCCGTAGTGTGCGCCGACGAGCGCCCCGCAGAGCGCAGCGGCGGCCGGCGAACCTTGCGTCGTGCTCGCGACATGCAACAGAGCGTCCGATGCGTGCGAAGCATTCGCGAAGGCCGTGATCGCCGTGCGCGTCACTGACACGGCGTCGCCGGTGCCGTCCGACTCGCGCCGCGGTTTGCGCTCGATCAGGCCTTTCACTGGCGCCTTGAGCGGACGATGACGCAGCAACGCGACCGCCGGACCGTTGAAAGCCAGCAACGTTGCCTTGTCGACGCCGCAGAGCGCATCGGTGAGGAGCGCTGACCACAGCCGACACAAATCCAGCACGACCGGCGCCTGCTGCGTCGTTCGCGAAACTTCCACAGCGATCTCGATTGCACGCTGTGGATCGCCGCGCAGGTAAAGAGCGGCAGCAAGCGTCCGCGGCAGCGAATGCGGATCGAGATTTTTCGGGTCGTGCGTGCCGGCGTTCGGTTTGCGCGACCACTGCCATGCGCCGAGCGCGCGCTTCAACTCGGCAGGCACGTTGGCGGTGGCGGTGCGCGTCCACTGCAGATAGCGCTGCATCTGGTCTTCGGGATTGTGCGCGCACGAGGCCAGCAGACTCTCCGCGACAGCTCGTGTCATCGCAGTGTGAGCGCCGGTGCGCAACGAGCTGCGTTCGCGCATCGCCGCGACCAGCGTGCTGGCGTCGAACTTGCTCTGCGCAACCAGCTCGCCCAGCGCGTCGCCGAACGCGAGCCCGACGATCGCCCCTTCGTACCGCTGCGCCATGTCCAACCCGGCGCCGACGCTTGCCTGCGGCTCGCGCCAGCGCAGCACGAAGTCGACCTGCTCGGAAGTTTCCGGAATCGACGGCCAGCGGCGCGAGCGCGCACATTGCTTCCACAGCACTTGCAGCCGCTCGTAAGCGTCGTCGTTCGACAGGCCGCTGCGCACGAGATGGCAGCCCACGGCCGTTCCGGTGCGGCCGATGCCAGCGCGGCAGTGCAGGTAAACGCATTGGCCGGCGGCGAGCTCGCTGTCGAGCAGGTCGAGGATTCGCGCCATGTGCGCCGAGGAGTCGGGCAAGCTGTGATCGAGGATCGCCAGGCGCCGATAGTGCACGCGGCGCTCCGTCAGCTCGGGCAGCAGGGTGTCGTACTGCGGCAGCTCGCCCTCCTCGGTGAGATCGATGAAGCTGGTGATGCCCGCGGCCAGCAGCCGCTGGACGCGTTCCATGGCGTCGGCACGCGACATCGAGCCGGGATATTCGCCGGCGAGGAGCCGGCCCGGCTGCACCCAATAGCTGTTCGGAATCGGGGTGGAAAGATCCTTGGACATTGGCCGGCGCATGATACGAAAAGCGCGAGCGGATAGTGCGGACCGGAAGGTCCCCGCTTTTGCCGGGGGGCGCTACCCTGTAGGCTGGCGCCCCAGCGCGGGAGCCAACTACACAAAAAGGCACCTTCCGAACTATCCGCTATCCGCTTTCTCCGAGGCCCCATGTCCCTAGTGCGCCGTCTGTTCGCCGTCCGCCCCGTCGAAACCATCGTTGCCGAGCTGAATAGCGCCCCGCCGCTGAAGCGGGTGCTGAGCGCCAGCTCGCTGACGGCAATCGGCCTGGGCTCGACGATCGGCACCGGCATTTTCATCCTGACCGGCACGGTCGCGGCGAATCACACGGGACCGGCCCTGTCGCTGGCGCTGTTCATCGCTGCCTTCGGCTCCGCGCTCGCCGCGATCTGCTACTCGGAGTTCGCTGCGATGATTCCCGTGTCGGGCAGCGCGTACACGTACGCGTACTGCACGCTCGGCGAGGCGCTCGCCTGGATCATCGGCTGGAATCTTTCGCTCGAATATCTGATGTCGGCGTCCGCGGTTGCGGTCGGGTGGTCGAGTTACGTCGCCAACCTGCTGGGTGATTGGGGCATCCATCTGCCGAAGGCGCTGACGAGTGCGCCGCTCGACAAGGGCGCGGACAGTTTCCTGGTGACGACCGGCGCGATCGTCAACCTGCCCGCAGTGCTGATCGTGCTGGCGCTCGGCTGGGTGCTGTACATCGGCATCAAGGAATCGGCGATGGCGAACAACATCATGGTGTGGATCAAGGTCGCGGTGATCGTGGTGTTCGTGCTCGCCGGCGTCAGCTTCATCGATACCGCGAACTGGGAGCCGTACCTGCCGGCCAACACGGGCACGGACGGCGAGTTCGGCGTGAGCGGCCTGCTGCGGGGCACGGCAATCATCTTCTTCTCGTACGTCGGCTTCGATGCAGCGTCGACTGCTGCACGCGAGACGCGCAATCCGCAACGCGACGTGCCGCTCGGCATCATCGGCGCGCTGGTCATTTCGGCCGTGCTCTACATCTCGATGGCGCTAGTCATGACCGGCATGGTGCCGTACACGCAACTGGGTGTAGATGCGCCGGTCGCAGTCGCGCTCGACGCGCATCCGCAGCTGGCGTGGCTCGCCCCGCTGGTGAAGCTCGGAGCGATCGCCGGCATGACGTCGGTCATCCTGATGTCGATGCTCGGCCAGCCGCGCATCTTTCTCGCGATGGCCGACGACGGGCTGCTGCCACCGGGCATGCGCAAGGTGCATCCCAAGTACCGCACGCCGCACGTCGCGACTGCGATCACGACGGTGCTCGCCGCGGTGATCGCCGGCGTGTTCCCGCTCAACATCCTCGGCGAGCTGATCTCGATGGGCATCCTGCTGGCGTTCACCGCTGTGTGCATCGGCGTGCTGGTCCTGCGCTCCACGCGACCGGATCTGCAGCGGCCGTTCCGCGTGCCGTTCGCGCCGGTCACGTGCGTGCTGGGCGCGGTGATCTGCGGCGGCATCACGTACTTCCTGCCCCGGGAAACCTGGCTGCTGTTCCTGATCTGGTCGATCATCGGCTTCTCGATCTATGCGCTCTACGGCTACCGCAACAGCCGCATGCGCGCCAACGGCAAGTGACGGGCGCTTGAAAGCGCCGCGAGCGCCCTGATCGTGCTGTAGGTCGGGTTTCAACCCGACTCCCCTGCCCGATCTACACGTTGCATGCGAGGTCACACCATGCGCCCCAAGTCCGTCCCGACCACTTCCGCCAGCGGTTACGACCTGCGACCCCTCAGCGACGCCCAACGCAACCAGCTGGCGGAAAAGCTTTCGCCCGAGGAGCGCCGCGTACTGCTCAACCAGGGCACGGAAGCGCCGTTCTGCGGCACGCTGCTCAACAACAAGCAGAACGGCATCTACGCGTGCCGCCTGTGCGGACTGCCGCTGTTCAAGGCAGATGCGAAGTTCGAGTCGGGCACCGGCTGGCCGAGCTTTACGCAACCGTACGACCCGGACCACGTTGCGGAGCTGGTGGATGAGAGCCACGGCATGATCCGCACCGAGATTCGCTGCCAGCGGTGCGACAGCCATCTGGGGCACGTGTTCGATGACGGCCCGCGGCCGACGCGCAGGCGGTATTGCCTGAACTCGGTGTCGATGGAGTTTTTCCCCGAGGGGGAAAAGCCGGAGCAGAGAGTGTCAGGCTGAAGCCTGACCTACAGCCCGATAGACGGCACCGCGGTCAGACTTCGCCTTTGTGGCCGTGGTGCTGGGATGAGGTGATGCGATCGAGCACGCCCATCATCACGGCCGAGACCACGAAGGTGAGGTGGATGATCACGAACCACATGAGCACCTCGCTGTTGCCGGCGCGAATGTAGTCGTCCGCTTCCATGAAACGCCGCAACAGGTGAATCGAGGAAATCGCGACGATCGACGAGGCGACTTTCAGCTTCAGCGAGTTCGCGTCGAGCTTGCCGAGCCAGCTGAGCTTCTCGCCGCCGGTATCGACGTCGAGCGCCGAGACGAAGTTCTCGTAGCCCGAGAACATCACCATGACGATCAGGCTGCCGACCAGCACCATGTCCACGAGGCCGAGCAGGATCAGCACCAGGTTCGCCTCCTCCATGGTGAACACTTCCGTCAGCAGGTGGAACAGCTCCATGAAGAACTTGATGCCGAGCGCGACCAGCGCGAGCGACAAGCCGAGGTAGACGGGCGCCAGGATCCAGCGGCTGGCGAACAGCAGTTTCTCGATCGTTTTTTCCATGGGCGTGGATTAAACCACAGCCCACGGCTGGTTTTCTTCTACGGCTTCTTGAGCGCGACGTCGTCCTGCGCGACGGGAAAGTCCGGAAACGCCTCGCGGAAGCGCTCCCACGCCGCGTCGGCCTCGGCGGTCTTGCCGGCGCGACGCAGCTCGCGAATTTCTTCGAGCCACTTCGCGGGATCGGACTGCTCCGCGTCGGCGTCGGCGGCCGGCCGCGTCTCGAATGCAGAGCCCGAAATCGTGTTGCGTGGGCCGGCAGTGCGCCCCTGGGTGCGCCGCTGCCGCGCGCCGGTGACGGCGACTTCCTGCAAGTCGGTTGAGGCGTTTGCCTTGGCCGACGAATCTTCCAGCCCTGCCGTGCGATCGGCTTCATCTCGGGCCGAGGTGGTCTGGGTGCGCATCGCAGGCGCTGGCCGCTCGGCCGCGAGCTGCGGCTCGGCTGAATCGATAGCCACCGATTCGCCAGCGACGGGCGTCGTGGGCGAACGACTGCTCGCGTGCTGCTTGCGCGTTCACCAGGACTTCCTCGACGACCGGAGCGTTGTCCGCGCGCTTCCTCTCTACCTTGGAAGCACTCGCAGGCGGCGGCGCCGCTGGCCGAACAGACGGGGGCTCAGTCGCAAGCGGCTGCTCGGGAACGATCTGCGGCTCCGGCTCTAGTTGCCGCGCCTGTGCGGACTCTTCGCTCACGGGCTGGATCGCGAGCGTTTCGTCTTGCACGGGACTCTCGATCACCACGGCTACGACCAGCACGACCGATGCAGCAAGCGCGACCGGCGCACTCCATCGCAGCCACGAGCGCGAGCGTGCCGCGCCGCCGCCCGCGACAGCAGCGCGCGCTTCCGCCAGCACGCGACGATCGAGGTCGGGCGGCACATCGTCGCCGCCGAGCTCGCGGTAGCGCTGCGAAATGTCGGAGCCCCCTTTCAGGTACTCGTCCAGCGCCTTGATGTCGATCGGGTCGCTCACGATTGCACACTGGGTTCGAATTGCCGGGGCCGATGCTGGCGCAGCGCCGTGCGCAACTTGCCCACTGCGTAACGCAACCTGCTCTTCGCGGTCTCCATCGCGACGCCCGTGATTCTGCCGATTTCCTCGAGCGTCAGGCCGCTCTCCTCGTACAGCACGAACACGTCGCGCTGCTCCGCCGGCAGCTCGGCGAGCGCGCGACGAAAATCGCTGCGCACCTGTTCTTCGGACAGCGCCGCGTCGGGCCGCTCGTGCTCCGCTGCGCCGATCTGCTCGGCAAGGTCGTCGATGTCCTGCGCGGCGTTCTCGTGCGGCCGGCCGCTGCGACGGAAATAGTCGATCGCACAATTGTGAGCGATGCGGAACAGGAAGGTGTTGAACTGCGCCCTCGCCTCGTAACGGCTGCGACTCGCGATCACTTTGCTCCACACCTCCTGAAACAGGTCGTCGGCAACTTCGCGCCGGCCGCACATGCGCTGCAGGTAACGGTACAACGGACCCTTGTGGCGCTCGTAGAGAATCTCGAACGCACGCGCGTCGCCGTCCCGGTACCGCAACATGAGCGCTGCGTCGTCCGTGACCGCCGCAGCGACCGGGGTGCCGGCAGGCGCAGCCGCGCCGCCGGGCAGCGCCCCGTCGATGCTGGCGGCGCTGCTCACCGCACCCTGCTGACTAGGAACGGAGCCGAAGTCCATGCGAGCAAGCGTAACCTACTGCGCTACCTCACTCACCTGTGCCGCACCGGCCGGCGCCATCGAGCCCGCGAGCTTCACCAGCGACAGGAATTCGCGCCGGTAGCCCTCCGGGTCCTCATCGAGCGCGCCGCGCGCCAACCGCGCGACGTCGTCGTAGCCGAAATTGCTCACGTACTTGCCGCCGCGCAGGAGCTGGCCGAAGGCGGCGACGCTCGCCGCGAAGCGGAAGTCCGCGGACAGCTTGTCGGCCGCCATCACCGATCCCTTCGCGATCGGATATTCGAGCAGCTCGCTCGTGTCCGACGCCGGCTTCTTGTATCGCAGCTTCACGTTCGCCAGCTCACTGCTCGCGCGCACGTCGCTCGCCGCCGGGAGCTGCTGGGTGTAGCGCAAAGGATCGAGAAGTCCCGTCTTGCCGACCGGTATGACTTCGTACAGCGCGGTCACGCGATGCCCGGCGCCGATGTCGCCGGCGTCGACCTTGTCGTTGTTGAAGTCCTCGCGCGCCAGCATGCGGTTCTCGTAACCGATCAGCCGGTACTCGAGCACGGTCGCGGGATTGAACTCGACCTGGATCTTCACGTCCTTGGCGATCGTGAACAGCGTCGACGACAGCTCGGTGACCAGCACCTTGCGCGCTTCGGAGAGCGTGTCGACGTAGGCGTAGTTGCCGTTGCCGGCATCCGCCAGCCGCTCCAGCAGCTGATCGTTGTAGTTGCCGGTGCCGAAGCCGAGCGTCGTGATCGCAACGCCGCTGGCACGCTGGCGCTCGGCCATGTCGACCAGCGCTTCGAAGTTGACCACGCCGACGTTGAAGTCGCCGTCGGTCGCGAGCACGACGCGATTGATGCCGCCCTTGATCTGCGCATCGTGCGCGAGCTGGTAGGCGCGCTCGATGCCTTCGGCGCCGTTGGTCGAGCCGCCGGCTTCGAGGCGGTCGATCGCCGCGCGGATCTTGTGCTTCTGATCGCCCGGCGTCGGCTCGAGCACGACGCCCGAGCTGCCGGCATAGACGACCATCGACACGCGGTCGCGCGCCGTCAGCTGGTCGGTGAGCAGGCGGAACGCGTTCTTGAGCAGCGGCAGCTTGTCGGGCGACTGCATCGAGCCCGACACGTCGATCAGGAACACGAGGTTCGCCGGCGGCCGCTCCGCGGCCGCGACTTCGAAGCCCTTGATGCCGATCTTCATGAGCAACGCCTGCGGATTCCACGGCGCCGGCGCCACTTCCGTGGCCACGCGGAACGGCACGTCGCGGCTCGTCGGCGGCGCATATCGATAGTCGAAGTAGTTGATCATCTCCTCGACGCGCACGGCATCCTGCGGCGGCAGCTGGCCGTCGTTGAGGAAGCGCCGCACGTTGGCGTACGCGCCCGTGTCGACGTCGATCGAGAACGTGGAGACCGGCTGCTCTGTGACCAGGTGCACCGGATTGTCGTCCATGTGCTGGTAGCGCTCGGTGTTTGTCGGCTGCTGGTACACGGGCGGCGGGCAGCAGTAGTTGGCCACCGTCGCCGGCAGAGCTGACCGAGGAGACTGACAGCGGCGCAGAGTCCTGCCTGACCCGGGAGGCTTTGGCGCCCGTCACGACGACTTCCTGGACCGACTGATCGCGCGCCTCTGCCTTGGCCAGGCTGGCGTCGACTTCCTCGGTTGCGGGCTGCTGCGGCTGCGGCCCCTGCCGATCCGCATCTGCCTTGCCTTCGTCACGCTGAGCCGCACAGGCGGCGACGATTGCAGTCACGATCAGCAGCGAGCTGCCGCGCACGACACGATTCATGGAAGTTCCTCGTTACAGGCGCCAGCCGCGCCCTGTCGCTACTAACGAGGGGGATGCGGAGTCGGGTTAGGGTCAGGCTGTAGGTCGGGCTTTAGCCCGACTCTGCTGTCAGGCTGAAGCCCGACCTACAGCTTCCACAACAGCTCGTCCAGCTGCTCATCCCGCGCGGGCCAGCCATACCGCCGCAGATCGACGCGGCCACCCACGAATACGACGCCCTCCGCTTCCAGCTTATGTCGCTGGCGCGCATAGGCGTCGCTGCCGACCGGAAAGGAAATGCGACCGCCGGCATTGATGACGCGATACCAGGGCAACCCGCGCGCCGCCGGCGTCTGCCGCAGCACAGTGCCCACGAGCCGCGCACGCCGCGGCAATCCGGCGACTTCGGCGACGTTGCCGTAGGTGCAGACCTTGCCGCGCGGGATGCGGCGCACCGCTGCGAGGATCGATTCGGGCACCGATTGGCTGATCGCCGGCGGACGTACCCGCTTCGCACGCGCCGGCTTCTTTGCCGGCTTCTTTGCCTTCTTCTTCAAATCGGCACCCGGTCGTGCATCGTCTCCTGCGAGCGGTCGGCGCGATCCGGGTTACGCCGACGCTCGCCGCCGGTGAGCGCGATGCCGAGCGCAGCGATGAACGGCAGCACGCGCTCGAGGAAATCGCCCGGCGAATCGGGCAGCAGGTGAAACACCAGCGACAGGATGAAACCTGCCCACATCGCGCCAAGCGTCGAGCCCGGACGAATACGTTTGCCGCCGAGGCGGACCAGTAGCAGCGGACCGAGCGACGCGCCGAGCGCGGTGAACGCAAACATTGCGTGCTCGACGACGCTGCTCGGCGCATAAAGCAGCGCGAGGCACGCGAGGACTGCAGTGACCAGCAGCATGCCGCGCAACCACGGCAGCGACGGGGGCGTCGTCGGACGCTTCAGATCGATCGCGAAGCCGCTTGCGAGCACCAGCAACTGACTGGCGATCGCCGAGATCACTGCCGCCGCAAGTCCGACCGCGATGAGCGTCGCGAGCCAGGGCGGCAGCAAGCGGCTGGCAATCACGGCGAGCGACTGCTCCGGATTCTCGAGGCCCGAGTAGAGCACGCGCGCGCACCAGCCGCAGAACACGACGGCTGCGAGCAGGATCGCGATCCACACTGGCGCGACCCAGCGTGCGATGCGCAGCGTCGTCTCGTCCTTCGCGGCCATGAAGCGCGCGAGCGCGTGCGGCTGCCCGCACATCGCCAGGCCGAGACCGACGACGCCGGCCGCAAACGCAATCGCGGCCACGCCGTTCTTGCCGCCGAACCAGTCCGTCGCTTCCGGCCCGATCGTCATGAAGGCCATCCGCAGTTCGGTGAGCCCGCCAGTGGCGATCAGTGCAGGCAGCGGCAGGAACAGCGCGACAGCAATCAGTACGCCCGATTGAACCGCGTCGATCACGCTCGCCGCGCGCAGACCCCCCGCGAACACGGTCGCGGTGAGCACGGTCAGCGACAGCAACAGGACATTGGTGGTACTGAGGCCGACGTCGGCCAGCATCGCGCCCGCGAAATGCAGGATAGCTGCTATCTGCAGCAGCAGCGTCACCATCATGATGAACACGGCAGAGCGCACCACTAGCGGCTGCAACCGATCGCCGGCGTCGGCACTCAGCAGCTGGATCACGGTGACGCCGCCGGAGCCGATCGAGGCGGCGCGCAGGCGCGGCGCGACGAACCACATGTTGACCACACAACCGAAGACGACCGCGGCCCAGATCCAGGCCGCCGACACGCCCCATAGGAAGGCGGCAGCGGCCACGGTCATCAGCATCCACGCGTTCACGCCGGTCGCCGCGTAGCTGAGCGTGACCAGCCACGGACCGAGTCGACGGTTGGCGATTGCGAAATCCGCAGCGTTGTGCGTGCGCCGGGCGGCCCACGTCATGATCGACAGCAGCCCCGCCAGCAACGCGAGCAGGGTCAGCAGAGCTGTGGCGGAGCGCGTCATGGGAGGGGCGATGCTACAACAGATCCAAATTCAGCGCCCTCGTCAATGCTTTGGCAGGCGCTGCCGCGCCGTATCCAGCGTGCGACAGACCGCTTCGGCAGCGACGGTGAGGCGAGTCGTGGCGCGCGCGATGTCGTCGGAGCGCAGCGTATAGACGTTCCCGGTGCGCACGGCTTCGATGTGTCGCCAGCGGCTCCAGACCGCAGCGGCGTCCTGCACGGTGTCGTCGGTGGAGATGATCGCCTGCGGATTCGCAGCGATCACCGCTTCGATGCCGATCGCCGGCGCCAGCGCGTTGAGGTCTGCGAACACGTTACGTCCGCCGCACAGCTCGACGATCTCGCTCATGATGTGCCGGCCGTTCACCGTGTACAGCGGCCGGTCGTCTACTTCGATGAACACACTTACCGTCGTGCGATCGCGATAACGCTCGCGCAGCTCCCGGATGCTGCGCTCGTAGTCGGCCGCCGCGCGCTCCGCAACTTCGCTCGTGCCCGCGAGCCGGCCGATCTCGCGCAGCACCAGCGCCACGTGCTCCAGGCGGTGCGTCTGAAACGAAACGACCGACAAATTCAGCGCGCGTATGCGCTCGACGGTGGGCGCCGGTGTGCCCGAGTCCCAGACGAGCACGACATCGGGTCGCACTGCCAGCAATCGCTCCAGGTCGACGCGGAACGCGTCGCCGATGCGGGGAATGGAACGCGCCGCATCCGGATGATTGCTGTATTCGACGGTGGCGACGATGCGCTCGCCGGCGCCGGCAGTGAACGCGAGCTCGGTGAGGTGCGGAGCGAGACTGACGATACGCTGAGGCGCAGCGGCGTGAACGGTGCCGGCGATCAGGAGCGAAGAGAAGAGTCAGGCTGAAGCCTGACCCACAAAAGAGCAGCGACCTCATCCTCGTGCCAGCCGCAGCAGGGCGCGCAGTCGCGGCCAATCGAAGGCCGGGTCCGGGATCGGTCTTGCGGCCGGGCGCGACGTCGTTGTGACCGGCGATGCGCTCGGGCGACAGTGAGGGATAGGCGCGGCACAACGCATGAACTGCAGTACTGAGCGCGCGATATTGCGCGGGCTCGTAAGCAAGCTCGTCGCTGCCTTCCATCTCGATGCCGATCGAGAAGTCGTTGCAGCGCTCGCGACCGCAATAGCTCGACGCGCCCGCGTGCCACGCACGCAGATGGAACGGAACGTACTGCACGTACTCGCCGTCGCGACGGATCAGCAAGTGCGAGGAGACTCGCAGCGTCATGACCGTCGCAAAGAACGGATGCACGTCCGGCGCATTCGGCGGCAGCGTGTTGGTGAACAGACGATCGATCCACGGACCGCCGTACTCGTCGGGCGGCAGGCTGATGCCATGCACGAGGATCAGTTCCGGTGGGATTGCGCCGGGTCGCTCGTCGTGATTCGGCGAGGCAACCTGGCGCGCCGGTTGCATCAGTCCGGTGCGCGGATCGACGAACGTTTCAGGCGCAGGGGCCGCCGCCGACTTGGGTTTAGCGGTCACGATGCGTCATCATGCCTCGCCCATGAGAATGAATCGAATCTTCTGCGAAGGACCACTGGCGAGCGGCGCCGAATTGTCGTTGTCGCCTGCCGGCGCGTATCACGTCGCGCGTGTCCTGCGCATGCGAGAAGGCGCGTCGCTGGCGATCTTCGACGGCGCCGGCCAGGAATTTCGCGCCGAGATCGTCCGCGTCGCGGGCGACGAGGTCACTGTGCGCTTGGGTGAGTCGACGTCCGGTACGGCGGAGTCGCCGCTGCGGATCACGCTGCTGCAGGGAGTGTCGCGCAGCGAGCGCATGGACTGGACGCTGCAGAAGGCGACCGAGCTCGGCGTCGCGACGATCGCGCCGGTGCTCACTTCGCGCAGCGTCGTCCGCCTGGACGAGAAGCAGGCACAGAAGAAGCAGAGCCACTGGCGCGGCATCGTGATCGCGGCGTGCGAGCAGAGCGGGCGCTCGAAAGTTCCACACGTCGCGGCGCCGGTGACATTGCGCGAACACCTGGCCACCGCGCGCAAGGAAGGTCTGCGGCTGGTGCTGAGCCCGTCAGCGCCGGGATCGCTCGCGGGCCTGACGAGTCTCCCCAACAAGGTGGAGCTGCTGATCGGTCCGGAGGGCGGCCTCGACGACGATGAGCTGCTGGCGGCGCAGAAGGCCGGCTTCCTGCCGGTGCGCCTCGGGCCGCGCGTGCTGCGAACGGAGACAGCGGCCGTGGTTGCGCTGACGGTGCTACAGGCGTTGTGGGGAGATCTGCAGTAGAGGAGCTGTAGGTCAGGCTGCAGCCTGACCCACTGGCATCGGATTGTCAGGTCTAAAGTCCATGACTTGCGGGTCGATCCGCTTTAGCCATCCTAACAGGCTCTGGTCTCTTCCGAGATCATCTGCTCCAGGTGTTCGAAGTCCGGGATCAGCGGCGATTCGTTCAGCATGCGCACCTGGCACAGGATCGGGCCGCGCTCCGGGAAATTGCGGCTCGGGTCGTGCTTGACCACGTCGCCATTGACGCGCACCAGCTGCGGAAAGCCCTGCGTGATCACGCCGAAGTAGCCGCCGGGAATCTGCGTCGACAACGCCACGAAGACGACGATGCGCGTACGCGTACCCGGGTTCGGCGGCGCCTGGCCGCAGGCGGCCTCGAAGGAAATGACCGGCACTGCGCGGCCGCTCCAGTGAATCGTGCCGAGATACCACGGCGGCGCGCCCGGCATCTTCTCGGGCGCCTGCCAGGTCACGACCTCGGCGACGCACGCGCGCGGCACGATCAGGCGCTCCTGCGCCAGCGGCACCAGCAGACTGTAGAGCTCGTGGGCCAGAACGTCATTCATGGACGATGCGCTCATGCACGGGACTCGCGACCCTGGACCGGCACGGCCTTACGGCGCCGCGCTTCCACCAGCGGCTCGATCGCGTCCAGCAGCTGATTTTCCTGATAGGGCTTGCCGAGGTAATCGTTGACGCCGAGCTCGATCGCGCGGGCGCGATGCTTCTCGCCGACGCGCGAGGTGATCATCACGATCGGGATGTCGGCGAGGCGCGCATCGCCGCGCACCTGCGCGGCCAGCTCGTAACCGTCCATGCGCGGCATCTCGATGTCGAGCAGGATCACGTCCGGCAGGTTGTCCTGCAGGATCGACAACGCATCGACGCCGTCCTTCGCAGTCATGACGCGCATGCCGTGGCGCTCGAGCAGGCGTTGCGTCACGCGGCGCACGGTGATCGAGTCGTCGACGACCAGCGCGAACGTGCGGCGATCCACCGTCGGACCTTCGACCAGCGGTTTGCGGCCGCGCCACTCGGAGCGCACCAGCGCGCCGAGGTCGAGAATGATGACGATGCGGCCGTCGCCGAGGATCGTCGCGCCGGCGATGCCACGGATGGCGGCGATCTGCGGACCGACCGACTTCACGACCATCTCGCGGCTGCCGACCAGCTCGTCGGTCACGACTGCCGTGGAGTGGTCGCCGGCGCGGATCAGGATCACCGGCATCGACACATCGGCTTCCGGCAGCACCGAAGCGCCGCCGCCGACGAATGCGCCGAGATGCTGGAAGCGGTACACCTGCTTGCCGTACGTGAAGGTCGGCGAATCTTCGGCGAGATGCTTCTGCACTTCCGAGCGCGGCACACGCGCAACGCCTTCCACCGAAGGCAGCGGCAGCGCGTACTGCTCTTCGCCGGTGCGCACGATCAGAGCTTGCGTGATGGCCAGCGTGAACGGCAGGCGGATCGTGAACTTCACGCCGAGCCCCGGCTGCGACTCCGTGAACAGCGCGCCGCCGAGCTTCTTGATCTCGTTCACCACGACGTCCATGCCGACGCCGCGGCCTGCGTGTTGCGTGATGGTGCTCGCGGTGCTGAAGCCGGGCTCCAGGATCAGTTGCAGCGCTTCCTCGTCGGACAGGACGCGACCCGCATGCAACAGGCCGCGCTCGCGAGCCCGCGCGCGAACTGCGCCGACATCGATGCCGCGACCGTCGTCTTCGAGCACGATGACCATTTCCGAGCCTTCGCGATGCAGGCCGACGCGGATCGTGCCGCTCTCCGACTTGCCGCGCGCGACGCGCTCTTCCGGCGTCTCGATGCCGTGGACGACCGAGTTACGCAGCATGTGCTCGAACGGCGGCAACATGCGCTCCAGCACCTGGCGGTCCAGCTCGCCGGACGCGCCGACGACGACCAGCTCGGCCTTCTTGTTCGTGTCCGTCGCAACCTGGCGCACGAGGCGGCTGAGGCGCTGCACGTGCCGCTGGAACGGCACCATGCGCGTGCGCATCAGGCCGTTCTGCAGTTCGGTGACGACGCGGGACTGTTGCAGCAGCAGGTTCTGCGCTTCGCGCGTCAGATTCTCGAGCAAGCCTTCGATGCTGCCGACGTCGCTGACCGACTCGGCGAACGCACGCGACAGCTGCTGGATCGTCGAATAGCGGTCGAGCTCCAGCGGATCGAAGTCGGCGCGGCCGGGATGCTCTTCCTCGTGCCGATGCAGGATCTGCGCTTCGGTCTCCAGCTCCAGCTTGCGCAGCTGCTCTTTCAGACGAGTGACCGTGCGGCCGAGCTCGGCGAGGTTGAACTCGATCGAGCTGACCTGCTGCTCGAGCCGCGAGCGGAAGATGCTGACTTCGCCTGCATTGTTGAGCAGCGTGTCGAGCAGATCGGCGTCGACGCGCGCGAACTCCTGGCGTTCCTGGGCCTGCGGCTCGCGACCCGGCAGCGCGAGTGCGGGCTGTTCCGGCACGACTTGTTCCGGCGCCTGCGGCTGCGGTGCGTCCGGGGGCAGCTCGGGCTGCAACGCAGCCACGTCCATCGACGCCTGCTCGGCCGCGGGCTGACTCAGTGTGTGCTCTTCGACGCGCACCGCCTCACGCGGCGCGGCGGCGCCCAGCTCGTCGGCGTCGAACTCTATGTCGAAGTCCGTGTCGTCGAGAGCCGGTGTCTCGCTCTCCGGTTCTTCTTCCGGCGCGAGCGATTCGGTCAGCGTCGGCACGACGCCGGTGGCGGTCGCGAAGTCTTCTTCGACCGGTTCCTGGATGGCCGCAGCTTCAGCCAACACAGGCGCGGCCGCAACCGGCAGCGGCGCTACTGCTGGCGGCGGCGCGGCAACCGGAGCCTGCCCGCAGAGCGTGCGAATCCGGTTGATCAATTCGTGCGCGCCAGCGCAGCGCTCGCCGCGATTGACGACATCGCGCATGCGATGCAGCTCGTCGAGACTCGACTGCAACGCGTCGAATACTTCCGGTGCAGCGGACACTGTGCCGGCTTCGACGCCTTGCATCAGCGTTTCGAGCTCGTGACTCAGGTTGCCCATCGCGCGAATGCCCGCCATGCGAGCACCGCCCTTGAGCGTGTGCACGACGCGCTTCAGCTCGAACACCAGCGCGGTATTGCCGCGATCCTGCCGCCACGACGTCAGCGCGTGATCGGCGGCCTCGAGCAGCTCGGTGGCTTCTTCGCTGAAGATCGCTGCGACCTCGGGATCGAAGTCGGCGCCATCATCCTCTTCCTCGACGACCGGCGCGGCCGGGGGCGGAGCTGCTACCGCTGCAGCGGGCGGCGGTGGCGGAGGCGGAGCGACAGCGACGGTCGCAGGCTGCGGCGACAACTCCGGGCTGCGAACGGTCTCATGCTCGTCGCCCGCCAGCAGGTCTTCTACGGAGAAGACGGGCGCGCGCGCCGTTTCGGGTTCGGGCTGCTGCTCCAGCTCCCGCCCGAGCTCCTGCTCCAGCGCGACTGCGTCGATTTCGATCTCGACCGACTCGTCTTCGAGCAGCCCTTCCTCGACAACCATGCCCTCGACGTCGATGCCCTGCTCCTCCTCCGGCGCCTCGTAGGTGAGCGAAGCGAGCACGTCGCCTTCCACCAGCGAGGGCTGCACGTTGGTCGGATCGCCGTCCTCGAGCGCCTGCTGCACGTTGGTGGGGTCGGCGTCGAGCAAGGCTTCGGCGCGCTGCGTCGGATCGTCGAAGTCCGGCGCCCGGCGCATCATCGTCGGCGACGCGTCGTGCGACGGCGATTCGTCATCTATGACGGCAGGCGCGGGCGGGAAGTTGTCGTAGCTCCAGTCGAGCATGCTGAGCGCGTTGGCGTCCGTCGGCTCCAGCTCGACGACCTCGAGTGCGGCGTCGTCTTCGCCATTGCCTGCGACGGAGTTCGCGGGCGCCGGGCTGTGCATGGTCGCATCCTGTGTTTCGGCCAGCCGCGAGATTTCGTCGTCGAGCTCGCGCTCCAGCTCGCCCAGGCGGACGGCGATGCGCGGATGGTCGAGGAAGAAGCCGGTGTTCTCCTCGATGTGGTCGACCACCTGCTGGATCGCCGCGGTCGCGTCCTTCAACACTGCGAGCCCCGCGGCCGGCATGCCGATGGAATTGTCGTAAAGCTTGCGGACGTAGCGATTCAGCGGCTCGGCGATCTTGATGCCCTGGCGCGCGCCCGCGGTCTTCGCGGTGCCGCTCAGCGTGTGGCAGGAGCGATGCAGGTCCTCGGTGAGCGGATACGGCGGCGTCGCAGCGTCGCACGCCGCGATGAACTCAAGGATGGTCGCGAGATGGCCCGCGGTTTCTTTGGCGTAGATCTCGTGCAGGCCGGGATCCATCTCGGGACGGCGGCGGCGGTTTTATGTCCGGTATTGGCGCCGTTTTTTTTTGCGGACTGACTTGCGAAGGCAGGACCATGGTGGTCTGCGTGTGTGACGGCATCGGCAACTCTGGCGCAGCAGGCGCTGCGGCAGGACGCGGCGCCGGCGCACTCACTGCGGCCTGCGACGGCGCGCTGGGCCGCACGCCGGCAATTTCGTTGAGTCCCGCGATGATGCCGGCGATGTCCGCCTGCGGGTTGCGCGCAGTTTCCAGCTGCTCGACCAGCTCCGGCACCGCCGCGACCGATTGGCGCAGCAGCGTCATCATCTCGGGGCTGCGCTCCAGCGTCTTGTTGATGACGCGGTTGAGCAGGTTCTCGACGGCCCATGCGAACTCGCCGATGAGCTGCGCGCCGACCATGCGGCCGCTGCCCTTCAGCGTGTGGAACGAGCGGCGCACGTTGACGAGCGAGTCCTGGTCCTGCGGGTTCTCGTCCCACAGCGGGAACAGGCGCTTGAGCTTGGTGATCTCGTCCTTCGCTTCTTCGATGAACAGCTCGAGGAATTCCGGATCGATCTCGCGCTCGACCGGCTTCGGCGCCGGCGCGGCCTTGGCCGCGGGCCTGGCAGGCGCGGGCTTCTGCCGCACCACAGTCGCGGGGTCCAGCACTGCCGTGGGCTCGTGCTCGGTCGGCGCCAGGGTCGGCGAGGCGATCGTCTGCGACAGCGGCTCGATCACGACCGTGCGCGCGTGATCGCCGCCTTGCGCCAGCGCGTCGACGCGCGGGATCGGCTGCGCGTCGACGAGGAAGCGCAGGCAATTCTCCGCGTTGTCCAGCATGTACCACGGGATCGGCGCGCCCGGCCTGCAACGTCTCCATGTAGTACTCGACCGCGACGATCGCGTCGGCGAGGCGGTCGACCGCTTCCTGCGGCAACGTCATGCCATCGCTGCGCAGCAGCTGACCGAGCGCGCGATCGATGCCTTCCATGATCTCCACGACGCGCGTTTTGCCGAGCATCAGCAAGCCCGCGATCATGCCGCGCATCAGCTGCGGAATCTGGTCCGCGGCCTGCGCTTCGCGCGGCTTCTCGAACGACAGCGCGACCGCTTCCTTGATGCGCGCCATGTTGACGATGCATTCGCGCAGCACCGCCTCGGTGACCTGGCGGAACTCGATGTCTTCCGGCCCCGCGGGCCTGTGCGGCGCCGTAGCGCCGTCCGCGCTCGGCACGATCATGCCGACGAGCTGCTCGTCGAGGCTGTCCTCGACCTTGATCAGCGTCGCGGCCATGCGCAGCAGCGTGCTCTCGCTCGCGGCAGACCGCGCATTCACTATGCCCTGCAGGTCGCCCGTCTCGCCCTGCACTTTGTCGCGCAGGTCGCCGAGGCCGAGCACGCCGAGCGTATCGGCGATCTTCTTCAACAGCTCCAGCTGCGGAGCCAGCTCGTCGACCTGCGTGCCGCCCTGGCGCACGAAGATGTCGAGCGCATCCTTCACGCGACCCAGGTCTTCCTTGATCGCCGCGGCGACGGTCTTCATCAGCTTGACGGACGGAGCCGACAGGCTTTCGCGCGCTTGTTCGATGCGATCGTCGACCGGCAGCAGCTCGGTCAGCCGGAACGACGCACGCACGGCGGCGACGCGAGGTCCGGAGCTGCGCGCACGCGCGACGTAGTAGAGAAGGTTGTTGAGCAACTCGAGCGGCGGCGTATCGACGTAGCGGCCTTCGCCCTGCTCATAGAGACGCTTCATCTCGCGATCGGCATGACCGAGCAGGCGCTTGATCGAGGCGCTGCCTTCCAGCCCGCCTTCGCGCAGGGCTTCGAGCACCGCGCCGACTACCCACCACAGCTGGAACACCGGCTGCGTCGTCGCAACCTGTTCGAGCTTCTCCGCGGAGCGCGACAGGATTTCGAGGTTCTGTTCGACGCGCTCGCCCTTGATCCAGCCGAGCAGGCCGAGCTGAAAGCGCGTCCGGAGCTTGCGCGCCCATTGCGCGATCGTCAGCGCTTCGCCCGGCGCCGCGACCGGATTCGCCTGCTGGTCGGAGCTGAGATTCAGCAGCAGCAGCGTTCCTTCCGAGAGCAGCGCGTGGCCGCGGACGGCGCGCAGGTCGTTCAGCAGCGGCAACAGGACCAGCGCCATGTCGCGCCCACCGCTCATCACGCGTTCGAGATACGTCGGCAGCTGCACCATCGCGCGCATCAGCGCGTCGAGGCCCTCGGCGAGGTGGCGTCGCTCGGCGAAGTTGTCGATCAGATAACGCGCGACCTGGCCCATTTCCTCGGCCAGCAGCGCGGCGCCGTAGACTTCCGAGATGCGCAGCGCGCCGTGCACGGAGCGCAGGTGCTCGTTGCACTTTCTCAGCAGCGCAATGTTGTCCTGCTGCTCGCCGAATGCCTCGAGAGCAGTGCGTGCGTCGTTGAGCTCGCTATTGAGCTCGCGCGCGACGATATGCAGTGTTTGCGATGAAAGCTCGGCCATGTCTTGTTATGCGCTCAGGCCGCTTACTTTCTTGGGCGGTGACGTTGGGGCCGCAGTACGGACCTGAGTAGCCGTGGCGGTCATCAGCGGCGGGACGGGCGCCTTCTTGCCAGCATCGGTCAGCAGCGCCGTGCCGCCCGAAGCGCTGTCGGGCAGGCGGAAGCCGGCGACCGACTTGCGCAGCTGCGCGGACAGCTCGGCGAGCTTGCCGACGGAGCCGGACGTCGCGGCCGAGTTCTCCGCGGTCTGCGAGCTGATCTCGCGCAGCACGCCCATGGTGCGCGAGATGTTCTGCGCAGCCGAGGCCTGCTGACGCGAGCTCGCGGAAATGTTCTGCACCAGGCTCGCGATCTGATTCGACACCTGCTCGATCTCTTCCAGCGCCGCGCCGGCGTTCTCGGCCAGCAGCGCGCCGCCGACCACGTCGGTGGTGCTTCGCTCCATCGAGACCACGGCCTCGTTGGTGTCTGCCTGGATGGTGCGCACCAGCACTTCGATCTGCTTGGTCGCATTGGCGGCGCGCTCCGCGAGCCGCTGCACTTCGTCCGCGACGACCGCGAAGCCGCGGCCCGCCTCGCCCGCCATCGACGCCTGAATCGACGCGTTCAGGGCCAGGATGTTGGTCTGCTCGGCGATGTCGTTGATCAGCTCGACGATGTTGCCGATCTCCTGCGAGCTCTCGCCGAGGCGCTTGATGCGCTTGGAGGTCTCCTGGATCGTCTCGCGGATCGCGTTCATGCCGTCGATCGTGCGCCGCACGGCCTCGCCGCCCTTGTGCGCGACGTCGACCGAGTGCCGCGCGACGTCCGCGGAGCGTTCGGCGTTGCCGGAAACTTCCTCGGTCGACGCGGCCATCGCCGCGACCGATTCGGAGGCCAGCGCGACCTGCTTGGACTGCGCGACCGACGCTTTCGCCAGGTGGCCGGCGGATGCCTGCGTCTGCTTGGCCGAGCCTTCGAGCGACACGGCCGAATCGGTGATCGTCGTGACCAGCTCGCGCAGCGCTTCGATTGCGTAGTTGATCGAGTCGGCGATCGCGCCGGTGATGTCTTCGGTCACCGTCGCCTGCACCGTGAGGTCGCCGTCCGCGAGGCTCGACAGCTCGTCGAGGAGCCGCAGAATGGCTTCCTGGTTGCGCTCGTTCTTGCCGGCCTGCATCTCCAGTGTCTTGCGAATGTTGCCGCTCATGGCATACAGCAGCGAGAGAACCAGCAGCGACAGCAAGCCGACGACCAGCAGGCCGATCGGCAACTCACGGCTGCTGAAAAATCCGCTGGCGCCGGCCGCCGCCACGCCGACGCGGCTGTCGAAGCGCGAATAGATCTGGTCGCCGGAGGTCGCCAGCGCTGCAGCCGCCTGGCGCGCGAGCTTGAGACGATCCGCCGAGCTGATGGCCGTGCGCACCTTCTCGCTCAGCTGCGCGTACAGCGCGCTGGTGGACTTGAAGCGCGTCAGCGCATCGGCGGCGGTGAGCTTCGGCAAGCCGAGCCCCGCATCCTCGCCGCTCAGACCGCCGACGACCTGGCCCATGTAGTCGTTGCCGTCAGCGAGACGACGCGCGATCACCGTGGCGTCGCCGACGCCGCCGGCCAGCGCTTCCATATCCTGTTGCAGGCGCAGCCCGGTCAGCTCGAAGCGTTCGAGATGACGCGTCATGCCGTCGATGCCGGGCGAGCCGAGCGCGCTCGCGACGTTGCCGAGGCTCTGCATCAGCTGCGGCACCAGCGCGCGAACTTCGGTTGCGGCCTTGTGCACGCCTTCGATCGCTTCGCTGGAGCTGAGGATGACCTGGCTCTGCTTCAGCATCTCGGTCGAGCCGTCGAACGACTGCACGTCGCCGCCGAGGGACTGAGCCAGCTCGGAATAACGCGCGCGCGACTGCCGCAGCCGTTCGAGCGCCGGCGCATCGCCGTTCAACGCCGCGTTCGCCTGGGCGGGAATCTTCTGCGACAGGGCGAGCAGCTCGTTCAGGCTGCGCACGGAGCTGGCGCCGTCGTCCATGTCCTGGCCGCCGAACGCCAGCAGGCCCGCCGCCGCGGCGACGCACACCAGGGCGATGACCATCAGCACCGGCAGGAACCGGACGCCGTACATCTTAGTCTCGGCCATGGCGCTGTCCTTCGGTCCGGAAACGATTGTTCGATACGTCGCGCATTACGAAGCCGCCGCCTGCAGGAATTCCGGGCTTTCGAGCAGCGTACGCAGGCTGAACACCGGCCAGCTCTCATTGCCGCGGCGAAACGCACCGGCCAGGTAGCGCTCGCAGCGGGCGATGGTCGGCGGCGGCGAACTGGAAAACTCGCCTTCGTTGAAGCGACGGAAGCCGAGCACCTCGTCGACCAGCAGCCCTGCCGGCACTTCGCGGTGCTGCGCCACCAGCACTCGCGTCGAGCGCCCGGTGTTCGTGGCGCCGCCACCGAGGAATGCGCGCAAGTCGACCACGGGCAACAACTGGCCGCGCACGTTGGCGACGCCGCGGATCCAGGCCTTCGCCCCGGGCACGCGCGTCACCACCGAAGGCAGGCCGAGCACCTCGCGCGTCTCTTCGCGCGCGACCAGAAAATTCTCCGCGCTCAGGCGGAACGCGACGCCGACCCATTCGCTCTCGCCGCCGGCGTCGCGGCCCTGGCCGGTCAACGCGACGCGCGCGAGCCGCTCGAGCTCGCGCAGCAACTCGAACGGTTTATCGCGCAGGGATCTGAGGGTGGCGCTCGCCGTCATCTTGGGTTCGGTCCGGCAGGCCTCAGCCCGCGAGGGCGGCCTGCGCCTTCTCGATCAGCTTTTCCATCGACACCGGCTTCACCAGATAGTCGACCGCGCCCTGGCGCATGCCCCAGATGCGATCGGTCTCCTGGTCCTTCGAGGTCACCATGATGACCGGGATCGCCTTGGTGTCCGGATCGTTCGCGAGCTTGCGCGTCGCCTGGAAGCCGTTGATGCCCGGCATCACCACGTCCATGAAGATCAGGTCGGGTTTCATTTCCTTGGCCTTGCGGATCGCTTCCGCGCCGTCGCCGGCGCTGGCCGTCTTGTAGCCGTGGCGCTCGAGCGCCTTCTGCATGACGTGAACTTCCGTCGGCGAATCGTCGACGATGAGGATCAGTGCCATACGTTGCTCCGCGGCGCCCTGCTCAGATCGCACTGCTGCTTGTCCGGCCATACGGGAGTACCTGCTGTTGAGTTAGCGCGCCAGCGCGCCCACGTGGGTCTCGATCGCGTTCAGCAGCTCGTCCTTCGTGAACGGCTTGGTGAGATAGTGCTCCGAACCGACGATGCGGCCGCGAGCGCGGTCGAACAGTCCGTCCTTGCTCGACAGCATGATCACCGGGATGGAGCGGAACACCTTGTTGTGCTTGATCAGCGAGCACGTCTGGTAGCCGTCCAGGCGCGGCATCATGATGTCGACGAACACGATGTCCGGCTGGTGATCGGCAATCTTCGACAGCGCGTCGAAACCGTCCACCGCCGTGAACACCTCGCAACCCTCTTTCGACAGCAGCGTCTCCGCCGTGCGGCGGATCGTCTTGCTGTCGTCGATCACCAGTACCTTCAGGCCCGCGAGCCGGGCGGACTGGGTCGTTGCTAGATTCTCCATCGGTACCTCACACGGGGATCACGCAACCGGACCGACGCGACGCAAAGTACGAAATGGAGCTTGGAATCGAGTACTTGCGAGTCTTGGGCGAGCGTCCGGGCAACACGGCGGAATTTTTAACATATTGGTTATAGGGCCGCCATCGCCCACCTTCTTATACTATGAAGCTCGTCACACCGACTTACGCGCCGCGATCTGCGCCGTCACCATCGCGGTGTGACCTGCGTCGCTGATTTGGTGAACAGATGCCCGCAAAGCCCTCGCAACCGCACCCGCCCCGCGCGCTCGTCGTGATGGATCCGATCGACGAGATCAAGCCGGTCAAGGACACGACTCTCGCCATGCTCCTTGCTGCGCAGAAGCGCGGCTGGGAGCTCTGGTACGCGCAACAGCACGACTTGTGGCTGAGGGATGGCATCCCCTCCGGCCGGGTGCGCCCGATCAGCGTACGTAACGACCTGCACGACTGGTTCACGCTCGATACGGCGCATACCAAGCCGCTGGCTGACTTCCAGGTCATCCTGATGCGCAAGGATCCGCCGTTCGACATGGAGTACATCTACACCACCTACATCCTGGAACGCGCCGAAGAGCAAGGCGTGCTGGTGGCGAACCGGCCGCAGGGCCTGCGCGACATGAACGAGAAAGTGTTCACCGCCTGGTTCCCGCAGTGCTGTGCGCCGACGCTGATCACGCGGGACATGGCCGACATGCACGCGTTCCTGCGCGAGCACCAGCGCGTCGTCTGCAAGCCGTTGTACGGCATGGGCGGGCGCTCGATCTTCGTCATCGACCGCGGCGACAAGAATGCCAACGTCATATTCGAGACGATGACGGAGTACGGCACGCGCTTCGCGATCGTGCAGAGGTACATTCCCGACATCGTGAGCACCGGCGATTCGCGCATACTGGTGATCGACGGCGAGCCCGCGCCGTACGCGCTGGCCCGGATTCCGCAGGAATCCGACCACCGCGGCAACCTGGCCGCGGGAGCGCGCGGCGAAGGCCGCGAGCTGAACGAGCGCGACCGCTGGCTGGTCGCCGAGATCGGCCCGACGTTGCGGCAACGCGGGATGCTGTTCGTCGGCCTCGACGTGATCGGCGGCTACGTCACCGAGATCAATGTGACGAGCCCGACCGGCGTGCGCGAGCTCGACCAGCAGTTCGGCATCGACATCGCCGGGTTGTTGATGGACGCCATCGAGAAACGACTAGCCTGCATGAACTCCGCCACTCCGGAAACCGCGCCGCTCCCGCTCGAGATGCGGGAAGGCGTGGCGCCGGTCAAAGATCGGATGACGACCACGCTGTTCCTCGCCGCGCTGTTCCACGGCGTCGTCATCCTCGGCGTCACGTTCGCGGTACCGATGCTGGACGAGCAGCCCGCGGCGTCGATCGAAGTGCTGCTCGTGACGGGCGAAGACACGCGCGCGGCGGACAACCTCAGCGCGCAATACCTCGCACAACGCAATCAGCAAGGCAGCGGCACGACGGACGAGCACGTGCGGCCCTCGAATCCCGCCTCGTCGGCAATCCCGGCGCAGCAGGCCGGCATTCCGGACGGCAACAGCAGCGAATATCGCGAAGCAGTGTCGGGCAAGCAGTCCGCCGAGATCCTCAGCAGCCGCAGCGAGCTCAGCGAAGTCGAATATCGCAGCGGCGAAGATCGCCCGGCCCAGCAAGCCGAAGCGCCGCTGGCGCTCTCGCCGACCACGCCGCGTCCGATCGCGACCAACGCCACCGACGAGACGCTGCGCTTGCGCGGCAAGCGCGCGGACGGCACGTTCGAAACGGTTCCCAACACGCGCGAGTCGAAGCTGGCGCCCTACCTCGACGCGTGGCGGCGCAAAGTCGAGCGGCTCGGCACGCTCAACTTTCCGCAGATCGCGCGCGATGGCGCCGGCAATCCGATCCTCGAGGTCTCGATCCGCCGCGACGGCAGCCTCGGCGAAGCGCTCATCAAGCGCTCCAGCGGTCGCAAGGAGATCGACCAGGCCGCGCTGTCGATCCTGCGGCTGGCCTCGCCTTTCGATCCGTTCCCGCAGGAGCTGAGCAAGCAATACTCCGAGCTGCGCTTCGCGTATGAGTGGCAGTTCCTCGGCGGCGACTGAACCCGCCCGCCGCGCGGCGGTCACCGGGCCAAGTGTGACCTGGCTCAACAAATCGGCCGTTATCCGCGCTACTCTTTAGCCATGTCCGGCGACTTTCTCACCAACCAGTTTCTGATCGCGATGCCGGCGATGACCGACAGCAACTTCGCGCAAACAGTCACGTTCATCTGGGAACATAACGCGGATGGCGCACTCGGCATCATCATCAACCGGCCGCTGCAGATGCGGCTCGCCGATGTCTTCGAGCAACTGAAAATGCCCACGGCAGCCGGCGTGAGCGGCAACCAGCCGGTCCTGCAAGGCGGGCCCGTGCAGACCGACCGCGGCTTCGTCGTACACCAGACGGGCGGGCAGTGGGAGCACACGCGCCAGGTGTCATCGCGCCTGCAGGTCACGACCTCGCCCGACATTCTCGACGCCATGGCGCGCGGCGGCGGCCCGGAGACGGCGCTGGTCGCACTCGGCTATGCGGGCTGGAGCGCCGGTCAGCTCGAAAACGAGATCGCGCAGAACGCCTGGCTCACGGTGCCGGCCGACGAGCGCATCCTGTTCGAAACGCCCTACGAGCAACGCTGGCGTGCTGCCGGGCGCCTGCTCGGCATCGACCTGGCGACCATCAGTCCCCACGTCGGACATGCCTGATGGCGGGCGAGCCCGCAACCTCGCCGCAACTGATCCTCGCGTTCGATTTCGGAACCCGGCGCATCGGCCTCGCCAGCGGCGATACGCTCACTCGCACTGCGCGCGGCCTGTCGACGCTCGACTGCGCGCGCGGCATGCCGTGGCTCGCGATCGACAAGGTCTGCGCCGACCTGCAGCCATCGCAGCTCGTAGTCGGCCTGCCCCACAACATGGACGGCACACCGACGGCGCTGACGGCTGCGGCGCGCAGCTTCGCGACCGAGCTTGCCGAGCGTTATCGCAAGCCAGTGGCGCTGGTGGACGAACGGCTGAGCTCCCGCGAGGCCGAGGCCGAGCTGCGCGGCGCACGCGCCGCCGGTCTCAAGCGCGGCCGAACGACGCACGCCGACGTCGACATGATCGCGGCGCGCATCCTGCTGGAGCGCTGGTTCGCAGGCGAAGGCGAAGCTCATACAATGCGCGCCCATGACCCGTGACCCCAGTCCCTCCGTACAGCGCGATGCCGATGGCCGCCTGCGGCACCTCATCACGCTGGAAGGCCTGAGCGCCGAGGAGCTGACCGGGCTGCTGGATCTCGCTCAGTTCTACGTGCGCGAGGCCGGCGACCTGCCCGCCCGCGACCAGAGCCTTTCGGGACACACCGTCGCCAACCTGTTCTTCGAGCCGAGCACGCGGACGCGCGTGTCGTTCGAGCTCGCCGCGCTGCGGCTCGGCGCCGACGTCGTGAACCTGGACATGCAGTCCTCGTCGCGAGTGAAGGGCGAGACGGTGCTCGACACGATTTACACGCTGCAGGCCATGCACGCGGACATCCTGGTGATGCGCGACGCGGAGCCCGGTCTGCCGGCGTACGTCGCGCAATACGTCGCGCCGCACGTCTGCATCCTGAATGCCGGCGAGGCGCACTTGTCGCATCCGACGCAAGGCCTGCTGGACGCGTTGACGGTGCGGCAGGTGAAAGGCGATTTCGCACAGCTGCGAGTGCTGATCGCGGGCGACATCAGTCACTCGCGCGTGGCCCGCTCGGCCTGCCAGGCGTTCACGGCGCTCGGCGTCGCCGAGTTGCGGATCGCCGCGCCCGACGATCTCATGCCCGGCCCGAACGAGTTTCCGGGTGCGACGCGCTTCAATGACATCGACCGCGCCATCGCCGGTGTCGACGTGGTCATGGGGCTGCGGATTCAGCGTGAGCGGATGCGCGGCGCGCACATGCCTGACGACGCCTCCTATCACCGCGCGTTCGGCATCACGGCCGAGCGCATGAAGAAGGCGCGTCCCGGTGCCATCGTGATGCACCCGGGTCCGATGAACCGCGACGTCGAGATCGCCAGCGACGTGGCCGACGGGCCGCAGTCGGTGATCCAGCGTCAGGTGGCCAACGGCGTGGCCGTGCGCATGGCCGTGCTCGCGACCATCGCGCGCAACGTGCAGGCGCGGCGACACTTTCAATGAGCGCCCATGTGAATGTCGTGGCGCGACCCCACCGCGGCACGATCTTCGAAGAGCGCGCCGAAGTCCTGGCGCACGAGCGCTTCGCGGGCGATCAGTTCGTGCTCACGCTGCAGGCCCCGAAGTGCGCGCGTGCCGCGACGCCGGGCTCGTTCGTGCACCTCAGCTGCGACGAGCAGGTTCCGATGCGGCGGCCGTTGTCCATCATGCGTGCACATCCCGACCGCGGTTCGATCGAGGTGCTGTACAAGATCGTCGGCCCCGGGCTCGCCTCGCTGGCGGCACGTCGCGTGGGCGAATCGATCAACGCACTAGGCCCGATCGGCAATGGCTTCGTCCCACATCGCGAGCGCCCGCGCACGCTTCTGGTCGGCGGCGGAGTGGGCATTCCGCCGATGGTGTTCCTTGCGGAAAGGCTGCGCGAGGACAGTGCGACGCCGTGGCAGCCGCTGGTACTGATGGGGTCGGAGATTCCCTTCCCGTTCCGCGCGCGTCCCTCGACGATCCTGGTGCCGGGCATGCCGGACGGCGTGATCGCGTGCATGCCGCTGCTCGACGAGTGGGGCATCCCCAGCCGCCTCACCAGCCTCGCAGGCTATGCGGGCTGCCATGAAGGCTACGTGACGGATCTGGCGGCCGCGTGGCTCGGCTCGCTCGATCGTGGAGCACTGAGCGAAGTGGAGATGTTCGCGTGCGGGCCCACGCCGATGCTGAAGGCCGCCGCTGCGGTGGCGCGACGCTTCGGGATCGCCTGCCAGGTGTCGCTGGAAGAGTTCATGGCGTGCGCCGTGGGCGGTTGTGCGGGCTGCGCGGTAAAGGTGATGACGCCGAGCGGGCCGGCGATGAAGCGCGTCTGCGTGGACGGGCCGGTGTTCGAGGCGAAGAGCAGTCTTTCCGGAGTCAGGCTAAAGCCTGACCCACAGCCCAGGAAGCAGCGTCTGTGGTAGTTTGTGGGTCAGGCTTTAGCCTGACTTCTCAGCCGAAGTTGATCTTCGCCTCGAGGTTCGTCCGCGAGTCCGCGTACGTCAGCGCATCTTCCAGCGTGATCCGCCCGGCGCGATAGAGCTCGTACAGCGCCGTATCGAAGTGCTGCATGCCCTTCTCGCTGCTCGTGCGCAGCGCTTCCTTCGCGCCGATCACGTCGCCCTTCTTGATCAGCTCCTGCACGTGCGGCGTGTTGATCAGCAACTCCACCGCCGCTGCGCGGCGCTTGTTCTTACCCGGCACCAGGCGCTGCGCGATGATCGCGCGCAGGTACTGCGACAGGTCCAGGAAGATCTGCGTGTGCTGGTCGCGCGGGAACATGTTGATGATGCGGTCGAGCGTTTCGGCCGCGTTGTTCGCGTGCAGCGTCGCCAGCACCAGGTGGCCGGTGCCCGCCAGCATGATCGCCGACTCCATCGTCTCGCGATCGCGGATTTCGCCGATCAGCAGCACGTCCGGGGCGGCGCGCATCGCGCTGCGCAGGGCGCGGCCGTAGGACTTGGTGTCCAGGCCCACTTCGCGCTGGTTGATGATCGACTTCTTGTTCGAGTGCAGGAACTCGATCGGATCCTCGATCGTGATGATGTGGTCGGAGGAGTTCTCGTTGCGAAAGTTGATCATCGCGGCGAGCGTGGTCGACTTGCCCGAGCCGGTCGCGCCGACCATCAGCAGCATGCCGCGCTTCATCATCACCAGGTCCTTGAGCAGGTCCGGCAGCCCGAGATCGTCGAGCCGCGGCATGTCGGCGGTGATATAGCGCAGCACCATCGCGGGGTTGCCGCGCTGATGGAAGACGTTGACGCGGAAGCGGCCGAGGCCCGGCTCGGAGATCGCGAAGTCGATTTCCAGCTCGTCGTTGAAGGCGTCGATCTGTTCCTGCGTCATCAGGCCGTACGCCGCCTGGCGCACGACTTCCGGCGTCAGCATCTGCTTGTTGACGGGAAAGATCTGGCCTTCGATCTTGATCTTGATCGGCGCGTACGACGTGAAGAACAGGTCGGAGGCGCGCTTGTCCACCATCAGCTTGAACAGCGGCTTGGTGTTGAGCACGACCGCACGGTCGTCCCCACCCATCTCGTTGTCCAGCGTATCGCCTTCGGCTGCCATGATTGTCTTCTATAGGCTGTAGGTCGGGCTTCAGCCCGACATCCTACCTGCCAATTACGCCTTCGGTTTCCTCTTCCATGATCCGCAAGGAGGCACCCGCTTCGTCGGTCAGCTTGGTCTCGCGCTTGCTCTCGAGCTTGATGCGCAGGCGCACTTCGTTCTTGGAGTCGGCGTTACGCAGCGCGTCCTCGTAGGAGATCATCCCGGTCTCGTACAGCTCGAACAGCGCCTGGTCGAAAGTCTTCATGCCGAGGCGGTTGGACTTCGCCATCACTTCCTTGATGGCGGCGACCTCACCCTTGAAGATCAGGTCGGCGATCAGCGGCGAATTCAGCATGATCTCCATCGCCGCGATGCGCCCGCTGCCGGACTCGCGCGGGATCAGGCGCTGCGAGATGAACGAGCGCGTGTTGAGCGACAGGTCCATCAGCAGCTGCTCGCGGCGGTCTTCCGGGAAGAAGTTGATGATGCGGTCGAGCGCCTGGTTGGCGCTGTTGGCGTGCAGCGTCGCCAGCACCAGGTGGCCGGTCTCGGCGAACTGGATGCCGTACTCCATCGTGTCGCGGTCGCGGATTTCGCCGATCAGAATCACGTCCGGCGCCTGGCGCAGCGTGTTCTTCAGCGCCATGTGCCAGCTCTCGGTGTCGACGCCGACCTCGCGGTGCGTGATCACGCAGCCCTTGTGGTTGTGCACGTACTCGACCGGGTCCTCGATCGTGATGATGTGGCCGCGCGTCTTCTCGTTGCGGTAGTTCACCATCGCGGCGAGCGAGGTCGACTTACCCGAGCCGGTGCCGCCGACGATGATGACCAGGCCGCGCTTGGTCATGACGATGTCCTTGAGGATCGGCGGCAGCTGCATGTCCTCGAGGGTCGGGATCTTGGCGTTGATGGTGCGCACCACGCAGCCGATCAGGCCCTGCTGCACGAACGCGCTGACGCGGAAGCGGCCGATGCCGACCGGCGCGATCGCGAAGTTGCACTCCTTGGTGGAGTCGAACTCCTTGGTCTGCTTGTCGTTCATGATCGAGCGCACCAGCACCGCCGCCTGCTCGGGCGTCAGCACGCGCTCGGACTGCGGGCGGATCTCGCCGTCGACCTTGATGGCGGGCGGGAAGCCCGAGGTGATGAACAGGTCGGAGCCCTTGCGGTCCACCAGGCGCCGCAGCAGGTCCTGCATCAACTTGATAGCTTGTTCGCGTTCCATCAGAAGGCCTCTTTGTTCTGCGCCCTGAAGCGCGCCTCTTCCTTCGTGACGATGCCTTTCTGCAACAGATCCTGCAGGCACTGGTCGAGTGTCTGCATGCCGTCCTTCTGGCCGGTCTGGATCGAGGAATACATCTGCGCGATCTTGCCCTCGCGGATCAGGTTGCGGATCGCGGGGGTGCCGATCATGATCTCGTGCGCGGCGATGCGCCCGCCGCCGATGCGCTTGAGCAGCGACTGCGAGATCGCGGCGCGCAGCGACTCCGACAACATCGTACGCACCATTTCCTTCTCGGCCGCCGGGAACACGTCGACGATACGGTCGATCGTCTTGGCGGCAGAGCTGGTGTGCAGCGTGCCGAACACCAGGTGGCCGGTCTCGGCGGCGGTCAGCGCCAGGCGGATCGTTTCCAGGTCGCGCATTTCGCCGACCAGCACCACGTCCGGGTCTTCGCGCAGCGCCGAGCGCAATGCCTCGCTGAAGCCGAGCGTGTCGCGATGGACCTCGCGCTGGTTCACCAGCGAGCGCTTGCTCTCGTGCACGAACTCGATCGGATCTTCGATCGTGATGATGTGATCGGGCTTGTTGTCGTTGACGTAGTTGACCATCGCCGCGAGCGTGGTCGACTTGCCGGAGCCGGTCGGGCCGGTGACCAGCACCAGGCCGCGCGGCTGCATCGACAGGTCCTTGAAGATCTTCGGCGCGTTCAGGTCGTCGAGCGACATGATCAGCGAGGGGATCGTGCGGAACACGGCGGCGGCGCCGCGGCTCTGGTTGAAAGCGTTGACGCGGAAGCGCGCGAGCTTGGGAATTTCGAAGGAAAAGTCGGTCTCGTAGAACTCTTCGTACGCCTTGCGCTGCTTGTCATTCATGATGTCGTACACCATGCTGTGCACTTCCTTGTGGGTCAGTGCAGGCATGTTGACGCGCTTCATGTCGCCGTCGACACGGATCATCGGCGGCACGCCCGCAGACAAGTGCAGGTCGGACGCGTTGTTCTTGACGGCGAAAGCCAGCAGCTGCGCAATGTCGACAGGCATGAATTCTTACCTTGAGAAATCGCCTACGGCCCATTCGCAGCGCGCAGGGTGCGGACCCTAAAAACGGGCCATGAGTATAGCGGAGCGATGTCGAGCTCAATATGTTAACTGGTCCGCACTTTTCGGCTGATCAAGCCGGTGGCGCGGCGGCCAGCAATGTACGGGACCGACTCGTCGAAACACGGAACCGCATCGCATCCGCTGCAATGCGGTACGGGCGCGACGTCGATTCCGTGCGGCTGATCGCCGTGTCCAAGTCACACTCCGCCGCTGCGATCCGCGCGGCTGCCGAGCTGGGTCAGCGGGACTTCGGCGAAAACTATGTGCAGGAAGCGCTGCCGAAGCTCGCAGAGCTCGCCGACCTGCCGTTGACGTGGCACTACATCGGACAGCTCCAGGCAAACAAGACGCGTGACGTCGCCGAGCACTTTCACTGGGTCCACACACTCGATCGCGAGCGCATCGCTGTGCGGCTGAACGAGCAGCGCAGCGTGCATGCGCCGGCTCTCAACGTCTGCATCCAGGTCAGTCTGATCGACGAGCCCGGCAAGGGCGGAATTTCCAAGACGGAGCTCGCGCAGCTCGCGCGCCGCGTGCGGGAGTTGCCGCGCCTGCAGCTGCGCGGTCTGATGTGCATCCCGCCGCCGCGCGAAGGCTTCGAGGCGCAACGGCAGCTGTTCGCCGAGCTCGCGGACTGTGCGCGGCAACTGGGCGAACAGGACATCCAGCTCGACACGCTCTCGATGGGCATGTCGGACGATCTCGAAGCGGCCGTGGCGGCCGGCGCGACCTGCGTGCGCGTCGGCACCGCGATTTTTGGGGAGCGGCGGTGACAATCGCATTCATCGGCGGCGGCAATATGGCGCGCAGCCTCATCGGCGGCCTGCTCGCCCGCGACTGGAAGGCCGGGCAGATCGTCGTCGCCGACCCGATGCCGGCACAGCTCGATGCTCTGCGAACGCAATGGCCTGTGGCCGTAACCGACGACAACGCGGTTGCCGTGCGCGACGCAGACGTCATCGTGCTTGCCGTGAAGCCGCAGATGATGCGTAAGGCCGCTGAAGGCATCCGGA
Organism: uncultured Gammaproteobacteria bacterium; assembly: GCA_963838635.1. Lineage (GTDB taxonomy): Bacteria > Pseudomonadota > Gammaproteobacteria > Steroidobacterales > Steroidobacteraceae > Steroidobacter. The sequence continues at coordinate 192,764 of CAWISC010000013.1, forward strand.
CAGCGATCGGCGCCAAGCGTCCGCTGCTCATCTCGGTCGCCGCCGGCATTCGCGCATCGGACATTCAACGCTGGCTGCCCGGCATTCCGATCGTGCGCGCAATGCCCAACCGACCTGCCCTGCAGGGCTGCGGGATGACCGCACTCTATGCGGCCGCCGATGTCTCCAACGAGCGACGCACGCTGGCCGAGCAGATCCTCAGTGCGGTCGGCGCAACGCTGTGGCTGGATCGCGAACAGCACATGGACATCGTGACTGCAGTTTCCGGCAGCGGGCCCGCCTACTTTTTTCTGCTGATCGAGATGCTCGAGCAGGCCGGCATCGCGCAGGGGCTGTCGCCGCAAGTCAGCCGTCGGCTCGCCATCGAAACCGCTTATGGGTCGGGGGCGATGGCGCACGCGGCCAGCGACCCTCCCGCCGTCTTGCGCGAGCAGGTCACGTCCAAGGGCGGCACGACCGCGGCAGCGTTGCAGGTGCTCGAAGATCGGCGCGTCCGCGAGGCGTTCGACGCAGCAGTCGCCGCGGCGACGCGCCGGGCAGCCGAGCTCGCCGACGAATTTGGCTCGGAACAGTAGCGAAGTGTGGACTCTCGCGCCGGCGTAGTGAAAATACGCGTCCATGCGAGCACTCACCTTCGTTATCGGCGCCCTGTTGCAACTGGTCGTCACCATCTTCCTGCTGCGCGTCCTGTTGCCATTGGCGCGCGCCGATTCACGCAACCAGCTGTCACAAGCCGTGATCCGCCTGACCAATCGTGTCGTGCTGCCGTTGCGGAAGATTCTGCCGCCGATGGGCAAGCTCGATACCGCGTCGTTCATGGCGCTGGTGCTGGTGCAACTGATCGCGACCGGCATCCTCTGGTCGCTGCGTCAGTACCCGTGGGTGCTCACGCCCCCGCAGTTCTTCCTGGTCGCGCTGGGCAGCCTGCTCGGCACGGTTCTCATGTTCTATACGTTCGCGATGGTGCTCTACGTGCTGCTGAGCTGGATCGCGCCGGGCACGTACAGCCCGGCTTCGGCGCTGGTCTCCAGCCTGTGCGAGCCCCTCCTGGCGCCGGTGCGACGCGTGATTCCAGCACTGGGCGGCATCGACTTCTCCGCGCTCTTCGTGATCATCGCGCTGCAGGCGCTGTACATCGCCACCAGCGAATACCTGCTGACGCCCGGCTATTGAACCTGCCGTGCGTGGCGCATAGTCTTGCCCGGTCGCGCTCTCCTGGGGAGAAAACTCGGTGTCAACAGCAACACGGACTCTTGCAGCGGCGCTCATGGCGTGCGCACTGCTTGCGAGCGGCTGCGATTACTCCCCGCAGCACAAGGTCCCGACGGCGCAGCCGAGCGAAGAGAGCTTTCGCGACTTCGGCAGCTACGAGGTCCATTACAACGCGGTGCGCACCGACGCGCTGACCCCCGAGGTGGCGCGCAACTACGGCATCCAGCGCAGCGCCAACCGCGTGATGCTCAACGTCACCGTGCTCCACAAGGAAGCAGGCGCCGCGCGCAAGCCGGTGGAAGCCGACGTGAAAGTAGCTGCACGCAACTTGAACGAGCAGCTGAAGGACCTTGAGTTGCGTCGTGTTTCCGAGGGCGAAGCGATCTACTACATCGGCGAGGTTTCGATCAGCGGCACGGAGATTCTCGTGTTCGACATCAGCGTGACGCCCGCCGGCACGCAAGCGCCGCTGTCGGTCAAGTTCACGCGCGAGTTCGTCAGCACCTGACGCGCGGCGAGCGCGAAAGCGCTCCGAGGCTGAAAAAACCGGCAAAAAAGTCGGTGCGCTAGTTAATCCCCGGCGAATCTTGTGCTATTTTCCCGCGCGCCTTACAGGTTTCACGCGACCGCTCCCTTCCCACAGGCGGCAGACGGCGCGACTCGTTACATACGTACAGGAGATTAGAAATGGCGAAAAAGAACGCAGCGCCGACCAAGTCGGAAATCCTCGCTCAGATTTCCAAAGACACCGGCCTTGCCAAGAAGCAGGTTTCCGATATGTTCGAATCCCTCAGCGGAGTGGTCAAAAAGAGCCTGAAGGGCTCGGGGCTGTTCACGCTGCCCGGACTGCTGAAGATGAAGGTGGTCAAGAAGCCGGCGACCAAGGCGCGCGAAGGCGTCAATCCTTTCACCGGCGAGAAGATGATGTTCAAGGCCAAGCCGGCCAGCAAGAAAGTGCGCATCGCGGCGCTCAAGAACCTCAAGGAAATGGTGAACTGATCACCGGTTCATCGGCCAGGTCATCAACAGGAGCGCGCGTTCCCTGCGGGACGCGCCCTCAGTCCCGCCTCTCAGTCGCCTGATCAGTCGCTTTGGCCGCCGGCGACCACGACTTTCAACTTCAACCGTACGCGGTCCCGATCCGAGATGTGCAGGAGCCCGGCGATCCGCTGGATCAGCTGCTCTTCGTGCTTGTCGATGCGCCCGTCGGCGTGACTGACCTGCCACAGCATCTCGACGAGTCCCAGCTTTTCGTTCGCCGGCAGCTCGCGATTCAGCCGGTGGGTGAATTCGTGCAGCGAAACGGCGCTGTCGGCGCGCGTTCGGGCCTGCGTCAGCAGCGTTTCCACTGCGGCGGCGCTCAGGCCGAAGCGCTTCTGCAATAGATGCCGGATCGCGTCGAGCTCGGCCGTGGACTCGCCGAAGTCCGAGCGCGCCAGCTCGATCAGCAGCGCCGCCGTGGCGAGCTCGAGCGGCTCGCGCTGTTCCAGCAGCCCCTGCGCCGCCGGCTGGCCCGCGAACATTCGTTTCAAGTGCTCGATCATTGTTCCACCTCGGTCGCGCTCAACCACTCCAGCACCACGGCGCGCAGCTCGTTGAGCCGGCCGTGAAAGAAGTGATCGACCCCCGGCAGCAGCGCGAGTCGCGGCGGATGCTCGAGGGTCGCCACCCAGCGTTGGATCTCGCCGGCGTCGACCAGTTCATCGCGATCGCCCTGCACGAGCAGCCAGGGACAGCGCGGCAGCTGCGCACCATCGACTGCGAACCGTTGAACCGCTGGCGCGACCGTGACCAGACGCTTTGCGTTGCGCGCAACGGCCGCACGCACGGCAATCGCGCCGCCAAAGGAAAAACCTGCAGTCCATAGCGCCGCGCCCGTGAAGCGCTGCGCAACCCAATCGAGCGCCGCGAGTGCGTCCTGCGTCTCGCCTTCGCCTTCGTCGTATGTGCCCGCGCTGGCGCCCACGCCGCGAAAGTTGAAACGCAGCGCGGGCACGCCGCGCTCGTTGAACGATTTCGCCAGCATGTGCACGACCTTGTTGGTCATCGTGCCGCCATAGACGGGATGCGGATGACAGATCACGGCGACGCGCGAGCCGTCTGCGCCTGCCGGAATTTCCAGCAGCGCTTCCAGGCTCCCGGCAGGACCGGCGATCGTGACGCTTTCAGCGGCAGGACGAGCGAGGTTGGCTGACATCTGCGAGCGATATTACACGAGGGAACATCGCGCCACGCCCGGTGTTGATGCAGGCATGGAGCCCGACGCGGGAGACGAAATCATGAGACTCACCTCCGCTAGTTTTGCTGACGGTCAGCCGATCCCGGAGGAATTCGCGTTCGGTGCGCCGGATCCGGTCCTGCACGTGCGCCTGACCACGAACCACAATCCGCAATTGAAGTGGAGCGGCGCGCCGGCGCAGACGCGCTCGTATGCCGTGATCTGCGTCGACACCGACGTGCCGACTAAGCCCGACGACGTCAACAAGGAGGACCGCGTCGTGCCCGCGAACCTGCCGCGTGGCAAGTTCTATCACTGGGTGATGGTAGACATTCCTGCGACCGTGACTGAAATCGCCGCGGGCGAATGCTCGAACGGCATCGTCGCGGGCGGCAAGAAAGACTTGCGCGGCCCGCGCGGCTCACGCCAGGGCGTCAACGATTACACCGGCTGGTTCGCCAGCGATCCGGACATGGCGGGCACGTATCGCGGCTACGACGGGCCCTGCCCGCCGTGGAACGACACGCTCGTCCATCACTACCACTTCACCGTCTACGCACTGAGCTGCGAGCGCGTCCCGGTCGAGGGAGACTTCACCGCGCCACAGGTGCTGGACGCGATTCGTGACCACGTTCTCGCGGAAGCAACGCTAGTCGGCACGTACTCGCTCAACGAAGCGGCGAAATCTGGATCCCCGCCTGCGCGGGGATGACGGCTGGGCTGCGCTCGCCGTCACTGGATCGCCATCAGCTCGACGTCGAACACCAGTGTCGCGTTCGGCGGTATGACGTTCTGCGCGCCGTCCTCGCCGTAACCGAGTGCCGGTGGAATCACGAGCCGGCGCTGGCCACCGGGCTGCATGCCCTGCACCCCTTCGTCCCAACCGCGAATAACCTCCCGATTGCCGATCCTGAACGCGAATGGCTCGCCGCGATCGCGCGAGCTGTCGAACTTCGTGCCCTTCTGCTCCGCTGCGGTCGGATCGTAGAGCCAGCCGGTGTAGTGAACGACCGCGGTCTGGCCTTGCGAGACGCCTTCACCGGCGCCCTTCACGATATCGATCTTCTGCAGCTCGGCGGGCGGCGCGACAGCCGGCGCGGCCACAGGTTTAGCGGGTTCATCCTTGCCGCCGCATGCAGCTACGAGCAGAACCATCGCGCACATCGCCACGGCCGGTAACGCTTTCATCGTCGTCCCTCGAAAATCCTATGGAGGACGGCGAGATTACCTCAATGCATCGTGAGCAGCAGCCGGTTGAGCCGCTGCACGAACGCTGCCGGCTCTGCCAGCTGACCGCCGTCTGCAAGCGTCGCCTGCTCGAACAGCAGCATCGACAGGTCGTCGAAGGTTGCGTCTTCTCCCGTCGACTCGATCCGCTCCAGCAACGGATGCTTGACGTTGATTTCCAGCGTCGGCTTGGTCGTCGGCGTCTTCTGCCCGGCGGCTTCGAGAATGCGCCGCATCTGCGCGCCGAGATCGTGCGCGCCGAGCACCAGCACCGCCGGCGAATCGGCGAGGCGGCTCGTGACGCGCACGTCGCTCACACGATCCTGCAGCGACTTCTTCATGCGCTCGACCAGCGCCGAGTGCTCCTTCGACAGCGTCTCCTGCTGCTGCTTCTCTTCGTCCGACTGGATCGCGCCGATATCCAGCTCGCCACGGGCGACGTTGCGCAACTGCTTGCCGTCGAACTCGCGCAGATGATCCACCAGCCACTCGTCCACACGATCCGACAACAACAGCACTTCGATGCCCTTGCTGCGCAGGACTTCCAGGTGCGGGCTCGATTTCGCGGCGGCAAAACTGTCGGCGATCACGAAGTAGATTTCCTTCTGCTCCGGCTTCATGCGCGCGACGTAGTCCTCGAGCGACACATCCTGTTCTTCCTTATCCGCAAGCGTGCTCGAAAAGCGCAGCAGCTTCGCTATGCGCTCGCGATTTGCGTGATCCTCGCCCGGACCTTCCTTGAGGACGGTGCCGAACTCCTTCCAGAACGACGCATATTTCTCCGGCTCGTCCTTCGCCAGCTTCGCGAGCAAGTCGAGCACGCGGCGCGCCAGGCCCGTGCGCATACTGTCGATGGCTGCATCCTGCTGCAGCATTTCGCGCGAGATGTTCAGCGACAGGTCGGCAGAGTCGACCACGCCTTTGACGAAGCGCAGGTACAGCGGCAGGAATTGCTCGGCGTCGTCCATGATGAAGACGCGACGCACGTACAGCTTGAGCCCACGCGCGGCTTCGCGATGCCACAGGTCGTACGGCGCGCGCCCCGGCACGTACAGCAGGCTGGTGTATTCCTTCGTGCCTTCGACCTTGCCATGCGACCATGCCAGCGGATCGGAAAAGTCGTGCGTGATGTGGCGATAGAACTCCTTGTACTCCTCGTCCTTCACTTCGCTGCGCGGACGGGTCCACAGCGCCTGCGCATGATTGACGGTCTCGTACTCCGCGGGCGCGTCCTTCTCGCCCTTCTGCGCATGCATGCGCACCGGGAATGCGATGTGGTCTGAATACTTCCGCACCAACGCGCGGATGCGATAGCCGTCGGCGAAGTCCTGCTCGCCCTCCTTGAGATGCAGCACGATGCGCGTGCCGCGCTCCGGCAGGTCCACTGTGGCGACGCTGAATTCACCGTCGCCGCTCGACTGCCAGTGCACGCCCGCCGCGGCATCGAGGCCGGCGCGGCGCGAATAGACGTCGACGCGGTCCGCGACGATGAACGAAGAATAGAAGCCCACACCGAACTGGCCGATGAGCTGCGCATCCTGCTTCTGGTCGCCAGTCATGCTCGCCAGGAATTCGGCGGTGCCAGACTTGGCAATCGTGCCCAGATGCTCGATGGCCTCCTCACGGCTCATGCCGATGCCGTTATCGGTAATGGTGATGGTGCGCGCCTGCGCGTCGGCATCGATCGTGATGGCGAGCTCGCTGCCCCCTGCCAGCAGGTCGGGCTTCGCCAGCGCCGCGAAACGCAGCTTGTCCAGCGCGTCCGAGGCGTTGGAAATCAGCTCGCGCAGGAAGATTTCCTTGTGGCTGTACAGCGAATGGATCATCAGCTTGAGCAGCTGCTTGACCTCCGCCTGAAAACCCATGGTCTGCGCCGGGTTCTGCGCTTGCGCCGCGTCGCTCATCTCGAACACTCCCTTCGGTGCGCGTGAAAAGTGGCGAATGATAGGGGACGCCGGCGCTTATGGGGACCCGGGGAGGGGATTCAAGTGTGGGTCAGGCTTTAGCCTGACAGGAGAAGAGTCAGGCTGAAGCCTGACCTACAGAGGGACGGAGACGGGGTTATTCGCTGCGGTCGGCAGCGGTGCGCGCGAGGCGACGGCGCAGTGCTTCGAAGAGCGTGGCCGAGAGAACTACGGCGAATACAACCAGCGTGACGTGTGGCGCGTACACGAGCGCGAAGCCGGTGGCTGCGAACAATGCGATAGCGACGACCAGGCCCAGAATGCGCGCTGCGTAGTGGCGCAGGACTGCCAGTGCGTCGTCGAGCTCGTCGGCCCACAGCAACAGAATTTCCATGCACTCGTTCCCCGTAAACTCCGCCACGACTGTACGCACAACATTCCCGGCGGGATGTGAGACGACTCACAGCGTCGGCCAGCGCAACCAGTGAACATCGTCACACTGCGCCGCGACTGCACTTTCGCCTTAAGCGCAGCAGGGTGTTCCGACTGATTGCGACTTGACTCTGCGAGAACACACTGCCGCAGGACAATGTTCAATCGTCACGGTTGCGCTTCAGTTGCAGCGGTTCGTACTGCTGCGTAGGCTTCTACTGTCAAATCGGCTCGTGCGCCCGCATGCAGAAGATCGTCATCCTCAATCCCAAGGGTGGTTCGGGCAAAACCACGATCGCGCTCAATCTCGCCAGTTACTTCGCCGTCTGCGGGCTCAAGCCCACTTTGATGGATCTGGACGCGCAGGGTTCCAGCACCCGCTGGCTCGGCAAGCGCGCCAAGGGCCAGCCGGCGATCCACGGCATCGCGGCCTACGAGCGCAACTCGCGCGTGACGCGTAGTTTTGCCACGCGCCTGCCGCTCGATACGGAGCGCCTGGTGGTCGACACCGCCGCAGCACTCCAATCGCAGCAGTTGCCGGACATCACGCGCAACGCCACCGCAGTGCTCGTCCCGGTGCTGCCGTCGGACATCGACATCCACGCCGCAGCGAAATGTATTTCCGACCTGCTGCTGATCGCGAAGATTCGTCGCGAGGACCAGCGCATCGCGGTGATCGCCAACCGCGTGAAGAAGAACACGCTGGTTTACAAGGCGCTGATGAAGTTCCTGGAAACGCTCAACATTCCGGTCGTGGCGACGCTGCGCGATTCGCAGAATTACATCCGCGCCGCCGAGACCGGCCAGGGCCTGTTCGAGATGAAGCCGACCCAGGTGCGCGAGGACATGGAGCAGTGGCTGCCGCTGATCGGCTGGCTGGCGCAGCGCAGGCCGCTGCACATCGCGCCGGGTACGCCCGGAATAACTTCGGGAGGGATGGCTGCGACTTCGAGCCTGAAACTGTCGCCGGTAGCCGTGCCTGTCGTTGCGGAGCCAGTCGTGAGGCCGGTGGTGGATCCCGAAACCGATCCGGCGACGCCGACGCCGGCCACGCCGACGATGGGTTGAACGGATTGCGTTGAACGGCCTACTTGCCGTTCTTGTCCTTGTCCCAGGTGCTGCGGACCTTGTCCGTCCAGTTCTTGTAATTCGACCAGCTGTTCAGCGAGCGCGTGATCGCCGAGTGGCGCGAGTTCGCAGGCTGACTCGGCGGCGTGACGGGATGGGCGCGGTCGAGCCAGTTGCGCTGCGGGTCGCGCGGCGTTCCGGCACGCACGACCGGGCCGGACGTCTCGCCGGTCCAGACGCGATGCGATCCGGTCGCGCTGAGCTCATCGCCTTTGTGCTCTGACATCGTGGTGCTCTCCCGCTGGTGACGAGCACCGTATCGACTCGATGCCAGATTAAGTGAGGAACTGCTTCACAGCGATCTGCTGTCGTCGCGGGAGTGCGACAAGCATCTCGCTCGCACACTGCAAGTGTGGAATTTCGCAGGCGAATTTAACCGGCCGTTATTCATTATTGGAGTGTTCGCGCCGTTGCGTGCGCAACACTGCGGCCCGCTCGCGCGGGTTCGCTCACGCGCTCGGCGGCTCGCCCAGCAACGCTGCGAATGCAGGCTTGATCTCCGCGAGGATGTCGTGGATCGCCGCGGGCACGAGACTGCTGTACACGTCGAGCAGCACGATCGCGTTCACGATCGCATCCTGGCGAGTCGCAGCGCGCAGGCGCTGCGCCATGCCGCGGTTAACGGCGTGCACGCCGCGATATACGCGACCGAGGTCGTCCAAGCCGAAGTCGGCCTTGCCGCCTTCGCGCGCGATGAAATGCTGCGCGACCAGGTACATCGCAGCCACGCGATACGCCGTTTCCGATTCGTTGGAAAACGGCAGGTGGAAACGTGCCATCGGGCGGAACACCGCCGTGCGCGGGCAGCCGCTCGATGCCATGATCAATCCCATCAGCGAAGCGAGCGCCTGCTGCGCTGACAGCGTCGCAATGACCGCGCGCTCGTCGGTCTCGACTTCGACGCGCACCTTGTCGTACGAGACGAGGTCGGTGAAGCCGTCGATCACCGTCGACAGGTGCACCGCCGCGGGGCAGTGCGAAACCTTGCTCTTCTCGAGCGGGCAGCCGGTGCACTGATGGAAACCCAGCTCGGTCCAGGCCGGCGGATTCGGATCGGTCGGCGAGCTCAGCTCGGCCGTATCGCGATCGAGCTCCAGCTCGAAAGTGCGCTCGCGCGAATCGGGAAACGTGAAGTGATACTTGAGCGCGACTTTGCTCATGCGACCAGCCGATAGCACGGCTTGTACTCGCCGGCGAGCTTCATGCGCTTCTGCGCCACGAACGCGGACAGCAGCTCGTCCAGGAGGGTCATCAGTTCCTTGTCGCCGTGCAGCTCGAACGGGCCGCGCTCCTCGATCGCCTTGATACCCTGCTCTTTGACGTTGCCGGCGACGATGCCGCTGAAGGCGCGCCGCAGGTTGGCGGCTAGCACGTTCGGCGGCAGCGCGCGACGCAGGTCGAGCAGCGCCATTGCTTCGTGCGTGGGCTCGAACGGCCGCTGGAACTCCGGCGGGATCCGCAACAGCCAGTTGTAGTTGTAGGCGTCGCTCTTGGTGCGACGGTAGTCGCGCACGGTTTCCACGCCGCGCAGAACTTCGCGGGCGGCCTGCGCCGGATCGCCGATGACGATCTTGTAGCGCTTCTGCGCCTGCGCTCCGAGCGTTGCAGCGATGAAGCGGTCGATGTGACCGAAGTACTCGGCAGCCGACGGCGGGCCCGTGAACACGATCGGCAGCGGCTGATCGACGTTGGCCGGGTCCGTCAGGATGCCGAGCAGATACAGAATCTCCTCCGCGGTGCCGGCGCCGCCCGGGAACACGACGATCGCATGCGCGCAGCGGACGAACGCCTCCAGGCGCTTCTCGATGTCCGGCATGATCACCAGCTGATTGACGATCGGGTTCGGCGGCTCCGCGGCGATGATGCCGGGCTCGGTCATGCCGATGTAACGGCCGTCGCGAATGCGTTGCTTCGCATGGCCGATCGTCGCGCCCTTCATCGGGCCTTTCATCGCGCCCGGTCCGCAACCCGTGCAGACGCTCAACGCGCGCAGGCCGATCTCGTAGCCGACGCGCTTGGTGTAATCGTATTCGGTCGAGCCGATCGAGTGGCCGCCCCAGCACACGACCAGGTCGGGCTTGCCGCGGTAGTCGAGAATCCGCGCGTTGCGCAGGATGTGATAGACGGCGTTGGTGATGCTCGCCGGATCGTTCAGATCGAAGCGCTCGTTACCGATGATCGCGTCGTGGATGTACACGATGTCGCGCAGCACCGCGAACAGGTGCTCCTTGATGCCGCGGATCATCGAGCCGTCGACGAAGGCGCTGGACGGCGCATTCTTCACTTCGAGCTTCACGCCCCACGCCTGGCGGCCGAGGCGGATCTCGAAATCCTTGTAGCGCTCGAAGATCGCGCGCACGTCGTCCGATTCCAGGCCCGAGGCGAGCACGGCCAGCGCGCAGCGCCGGAACATCTCGTAGACGCCACCGTGGCCCTTGCTGAGCAGCTGCTGCACTTCGCGCTGGGAGAGATTCTCGAGGCTGCCGAGCGGGGACACCCGCGCATCGACCAGTCCTTCCGCCTCGAGTTGCGTGACGGACGCGGAGGCCCGCACGTCGCTCTGATTCACGGTCACGGTCTGATCTCGATCGGCGTATCCGGTGGCGTCATGAGCCAGATTTCGACCATGTCGGAGTTCGCCACGGCGATGCAGCCCTCGGTCCAGTCGACGTTGCTGTAGTAGTCGCGCGGCTTGCGTGGGATGTTCGGCTGGCCGTGGATCATGATCGCGCCGCCGGGCCGCTGGCCGTTGCTGCGAGCCCGCTTCACGTCGCGCTCGTTCGGATAGTCGATCTGGATCGACAGAAAGAATTCGCTGTTCGGGTTGCGCCGGTTGAGGCGGTAGGTGCCCTCGGGCGTGCGGAAGTCGCCTTCGTATTCCTTGTGCCCTTCGGGACGCAGGCCGAGCGCGATCTTGTACGTCCGCAGCACCTCGCCGTTACGCAGCAGCTGGAGCGTGCGTTCCGCCTTCTGCACCAGCACGCGATCCGCCACCGGCAGGGCGGGCTCGATGCTCGGCGAAAGAAGTGCGGAAGTCGGCAACGGGCTCTCGGCGCGGGCGGCGGTTGAGCCTGCGATCAGCGCGAGCGTAAGCAGGAGCGCGTTGACGCCGGGGGTTGAGGACATGGCCGGGATTATAGCTTGCTGCCGTCGCGCGTCCTGCGCGGCGTCAGAAATCCACCGTCTGAAGTGTGACCTGCGTGCATTCCCGCAACCCAGGGCCCGTCTCCGCGACCAGCTTGTAATGTCGCCCGGCAGAGACTTCCGCATCGATGGAGTGTCGCGACACGCTCTCCGTCTCCGCAATCCGGCAATCGGCCAGCAGGCGATGCTTGCCCGGCAATACTTCGACCGCGCTCTGCCCGACATTGAGCGGTACGTTGTCGACTTCGCGAAGGATGACGGTCAGCGGCGAGCCGGCGTTGATCCGCAAGTCGCCGGAGATGCGAGCAATCTCGTGCGCACCGCGCCGCTCGCCGTCGTAGAGCTGCGCGGTCCCGCAGCCGCTGCACGCTACGACGAGTGCGAGCAATGCGAACCGCAGCGTCATGCCGCTGCCGGTTCCGGGGCGGTCGGCTCGACGACCGGAATCACGAGCTTCGTGCCAGGGCGGATGTCGCCGAAATCGAGATCGGGGTTGTACTGGCGCAGCAGCCAGATCGGAATGTTGTAGCGCTGTTGCGCGATGACCCAGATCGACTCGCCCGAGCGCACCACGTGCGCGGCGGTGTCCTTGATGCGGAACTGCGTGAAGAACACTTCCTGCAGCTGGCGGTGATACTCCATGCGCCGCGCTTCGAACTGATCGTGCGTGACCTTGGCGAACGACAGCTTCACCTTGCGCCCGACGATGACCGGCGTGGCGAACGACATCTTGTTCAGCCGGCGCAGATCGCTCGCACGCACGTCGAGCCATTCGGCGTAGTGGCCGAGCGTCTCGGCGGCCTGCACCAGAACGACGTCGCCATCGGCGACCGAGTAGTCCGCCGGATCGGCGGATTCGGCAGCTTGCGTACCCGCGACCAGTGCCGGACCGATCTCCTCGGCTTCGCGCTCGGAGGTGGGCTCGGCGGCTTCGGTGTCTTCGGCGGGCTCGGCCACTGGCGCCGCGGCGACGACTTCGACCGGAACCTCCGCCTCGACCGGCGGCGCGGCGCGAGCCGAGCTCGCCAGCGCCAGCACCTGCCCTTCGTACAGGAAGTTGCGGTTGCGGATGTTGTTGAGCGCCATCAGCGAGTCTTCGCTCAGGCCATGCTTCGTCGCGATCTTCGACAACGTGTCGCCGCGCTTCACGACGTAACGGTTCTCCGTGCCGACGACTCCCGTCGGCGGCGTTGGCGCCTTCGGCGGTGCGAGGACCTCGGGCCTGGCATTCGAAGCGACCACGGCAACGGGCGCCTGCTGGCGACCGCTACCCGGCAAGGCGAGCACTTGGCCAGCCCGGATGCGATAGGGACGATCGAGATTGTTGAGCTCCGCGATCGTCGCGATGCTCGTGCCGTAGCGCGAAGCGATCGTCGACAGCGACTCGCCGCTGCGGACGCGGTGCTGCGTCTCCGCGACCTGCGCCTCGTAACGCTCACCGGAAGTGAGCTGGCTGACGACTGCAGTGAGATCGATCGTGTTCGGGACGCGCAGCTCGAAGCCGCGCGGCACGTGGCGCGCGCCACGCCACACAGACGGGAGCAGTGAAGGATTCAGACGGCGCAGCTCATCGCGATCCAGCTCGAGCACCGTGGCGAGGCGGCTCGCGGGCACGAATGCCGGCACTTCCAGCACCAGGCTCGTGTCGGTCGGATTGCGCCGGATCGGGCCGAAGAACTTCTCGGGGTCGCCGTCGATTTCCAGCGCCGCGAGGAACGCGACGTAGAAGTTGCGCGAGGCGAAGCCGAACGAACGACTGTTGTACTTGCGGACGACCGTGACGATGTCACTGGTGCCGAGTTGTTCCTGCGCGCGCTTCATGCCGCCCGGGCCATGGTTGTATGCCGTCAAGGCGAGCGGCCAGCTACCGAGGACGATGTAGTTCTGCTCCAGGAAGCGCGCCGCGGCCTCGGTCGCGCGATAGGGATCGAGCCGTTCGTCGACCGATGCATCGATGCGCAGGAAGCGACGGCCGGTGCCGCGCATGAATTGCCACATGCCCGCCGCGCCGACCTTCGAATAGGCATACGTGTTGAAAGAGGACTCGACGTGCGGCAGCGCTGCGAGCTCCGTCGGCAGGCCATTCCTCTTGAAGGTCGCCGCGATGTGCTCGCGCCACGCGCCGGAGCGCACGATGCCTTCGCGGAAGCGATCCGACTGGCCGAGCTGGAAGCGCAAGCCTTCCGCGGCCTCCTCGAAGCGCGAGCGCCGCGTGCCTTGCGGCCAGAGATCGAGAACGCGCTGCTCCTCCTCGCTCAAGTCGGTCGCGCCCAGCGCGAGACGGTCGAGGATGCGCGCGTACTTCTTCTTGGTGTCGTCGATACGCTTCGATCGCTGCTTCGGCGACAGGTCCGAAGGCAGCTTCATGACTTCGTAGACGATGCCCAGATCGTCCTGATCGTGGATCAGCCCGCTCTGAGTCGTGACTTCGGTGTACACCCGCCGCCAGAACGCGATGTCCGCCTCGAGCTCGGCAGGACGCACGAACGGGTTTTCCTCCGCGGCCAGCGTCAGCGAAGGCAGGGAAACGGCAAACGCGAAAGCGAGGAGCGCGAGGCAGCGACAAACCTTATTCATTGATTGCAAAGACCATCGACCGGGCCAGGAGTGCCGCAAGACTATGTAAAACAAGCCCAATGCGACAGTGTTCTAGTTCGCATTTGCAGCGGCGGCCGGAGCGATGCAGGCGATGTCGTAGGTCGGCCCGTGGCCGACCGAGGTGGTTAGTGCTGCCTTAACGCTTCGTGCAGGGTCGGAGCGGTCAGCAGGCGTTCGCCGATCGCGTCGAGCTCGGAGATTGAGGCCGTCGCAATCTGAGCCTCCACGTCCGCCGGAAGCGGACCTTACCTGCGCGACGAGCTAGTGAATTCGAGCGACGGGCCGCGAACGGTGACAGTGGACCCGAACCCTCACTTGCTCGCTCGTGGGCAGTCGCTGGGCGTCAACGACGCCCTGCCCCGCCGCTGAGCAAACCCGCCGCGACGACGCCTTCCGCGCTGCCCGAGCCGCCCGTGACTTTCTCGCCGGCTGCAGCGTCACCCGCACTTGCTGTCACCGCAGTTCAGGCACGTCATGCAGCCGTCCATCTGCACGACTGCTGCCGTACTGCACTTGCCGCACAGCTGCGCTCCTTCCGGGAAGTGACCCTTCGCGAACGCATCCGTCTGTTTGCTGCGCGCCTCGAACTCGGCCCTCTTCGCTTCGATGAGCTTCTTGCGCTCGTCGTCGAGCTCCGGCGCTTTCAGCAGGCCGATCATCTGCAGGTGCTTCTCGACCACATAGCCGAGCTCGGCAATGATCGACGGCATGAACTTGCCGCCCGTCTGCCAGTAACCACCGCGCGGATCGAACACCGCCTTCATCTCATCGACCAGGAACGTCACGTCGCCGCCTTTGCGGAACACGGCCGAGATGATGCGCGTCAGCGCGACGATCCACTGGAAGTGATCGAGGTTCTTCGAGTTGATGAAGATCTCGAACGGCCGGCGCTGCTCGTACGGCGTGCCTTCGTTCAGCACGATGTCGTTGATCGTCACGTACATCGCGTGGTCGGAGACCGGCGTCTTGATCTTGTACGTCGAGCCCAGCAGCATTTCCGGCCGCTCGACCTTCTCGTGCATCCAGACGACGTTCGATTCCTTCGCAGCGGGCACTGCTGCCACCGCCGGTTTTTCCAGCGATTTATCGCCGGGCTTCTCGACGCGATATTTGACGATCTTCTTGTCGATTTTCGTGGTGCTCATAGCGCGATTCCGATTCTCAGAACTTTCCGTAGTAGCCTTCTTTCAGCGCGTCGAAGAGGTTCGCGGCGCTGTGCATCTCGCCGTCGTACTCGATTTCCTCGTCGCCCTTCACCTTCATCTCCGTGCCGTCTTCCAGCGTGAACACATAGGTCGTGTTCTTCAGGTCCTCTTCTTTGACCAGCACGCCCTGGAAAGCTTCCGGATTGAAGCGGAACGTCGTGCAACCCTTCAGGCCCTGCTCGTAGGCATACAGGTAGATGTCCTTGAAGTCCTCGTAGTTGTAGTCGGTCGGCACGTTCGCGGTCTTGGAGATCGACGAGTCGATCCACAGTTGCGAAGCGGCCTGGATGTCGACGTGCTCGCGCGGCGAGATGTCGTCCGCCGTCGTGAAGTAGTCCGGCAGCTTCTCCGCCGCATTGGTCGAGTTGGGCATTGCGCGCGGGTTGATCAGCTCGCGGTACGCCAGCAACTCGAACGAGAACACGTCGATCTTCTCCTTCGACTTCTTGCCCTCGCGGATCACGTTGCGGAAGTAGTGATGCGCGAACGACGGCTCGATGCCGTTCGACGCATTGTTCGCCAGCGACAGCGAGATCGTGCCGGTCGGCGCGATCGAGCTGTGATGCGTGAAACGGCCGCCCACTTCGGCGAGCTCGTCCACCAGCTCCGGCGCTGCTTCGGCGACGCGCTGCATGTAGCGGCTGTATTTCGCGTGCAGGATGCGGCCCGGGACCTTCTGTCCGATGCGCCAGCCGTCGCGCGTCATATCCGGCCGCTTGCGCAGCATCTCGGCGGTGACCGGGAACTCCTCGAGCATGATCGGCGCCGGACCCTTCTCCTTCGCCAGCTCGAGCGCCGCTTCCCAGCCGGCGATCGCCATCTCGCGCGAGACGTTCTGCGTGAACGCCACCGACTTGCGCGAGCCGTACTTCATGCACTGCATGGTGATGGCCGAGCCGAGGCCGAGGAATCCCATGCCGTGACGACGCTTGCGCAGGATCTCGTCGCGCTGCTGGCCGAGCGGCAGGCCATTGATCTCGACGACGTTGTCGAGCATGCGCGTGAAAACCTTGATGACCTTGCGGAACTCTTCCCAGTCGAAGCGCGCCTGTTCGGTGAACGGGTCGACGACGAAGCGCGTGAGATTGACCGAGCCGAGCAGGCACGAGCCATACGGCGGCAGCGGCTGCTCGCCGCACGGGTTGGTGGCGCGGATGTTCTCGCACCACCAGTTGTTGTTCATTTCGTTGACGCGGTCGATCAGCACGAAGCCGGGCTCGGCGAAGTCGTACGTAGAGGACATGATCACGTCCCACATGCGCCGCGCCGGCAGCGTCTTATAGATCTTGCAGCAGACCAGGCCCGCGTCGTTCGTCACGTAGCCGCGCGACGTCGGCCACTCGCGCCAGACGTACTTGGCGGCGTCATGCACGTCCTCGCCTTCCGCTTCACGCGTGGTGACCGGAAACGCGAGCTTCCAATCCTCGTTCGCCTTCACCGCCTGCATGAACTCGTCGGTCACCAGCAGCGAAAGATTGAACTGCCGCAGCCGGCCGGCCTCGCGCTTGGCGCGGATGAAATCCATCGCGTCCGGATGACCGATGTCGAACGTGCCCATCTGCGCGCCGCGGCGGCCGCCGGCGGAGGACACGGTGAAGCACATCTTGTCGTAGATATCCATGAACGACAGCGGCCCGGACGTGTACGCGCCGGCGCCGGAGACATACGCGCCGCGCGGGCGCATCGTCGAGAACTCGTAGCCGATGCCGCAGCCCGCCTTCAGCGTCAGCCCCGCCTCGTGCACCTTGGCGAGGATGTCGTCCATCGAGTCGTGGATCGTGCCGGAGACCGTGCAGTTGATCGTCGAAGTCGCAGGCTTGTGCTCCTGCGCGCCGGCGTTCGAGATGATGCGGCCCGCGGGAATCGTGCCCTTGCGCAAGGCCCACAGGAACTGCTCGTACCAGTGCTCGCGCACGTCCTCGCGCTCCACGTCCGCGAGCGCGCGCGCGACGCGCATGTACGTGTCGTCCATCGAGCGGTCGATCGGCGTGCCGTCTTTGGCGCTCAGCCGATACTTCTTGTCCCAGATATCGAGGGACGCTTCCTGAAATGGAATGCTGTTGACGTCCATGGGCTCAAACTGGATAGCGGTCTTCATGCCGGGATGACTCTCTGCGATTTCGATCGGGCGGTCCCCATTCGACTCCTGCCCTGCAGCGCCGGGTCGCGAGGCCCTGACGCTGCCGTGGCAGCCCACCTGACCACTGTTCGGCCGCGCTTCTGCGATGGCTGTCTGCGGTCGGGCCGCAGCCGTTGTTGTTCATCGCGAAACACAACATATTGTGTCAGGGGTGCAAGCCTATGCCCGGCAGGCGCGAGGCGTCAAGAAATCTGCGGTGTCGAAAACGGTCCAATTGTTCAATGAATAATCAATCGCTTACGAGATTTTGCTGACGATTTTCCACTGCGATTTTTTACGCCCGAAGAATCGTCGCTGTACGGACTACACACAAGATCTTGTGTCCCCCGCAATCACACAGGTTATCCACATCATGCTCACCTTCCTGCTCACAGGTTGTCCTTCGCTTAGATCGCGGCGCGAGGAGAAGAAGCGCTGCTTACGGCTAGAATTCAGTCACTCCACGACCAGGATATGTGCATGAGAAAGCAGGCGATCAAGGTGTTGGTTTCGCTGGCCGCCGGCGTCCTTTTCAGCGTCGGCGCCGGCGCACAGTTGCCCGAGAAGGTCGGCGACACGCCGGTGCCCTCGCTGGCGCCCATCGTCAAGAAGGCCTCGCCGGCGGTGGTCAACATCGCGACCCGCGGCACGCTGCGCGAACAGCGTCGCAATAACCCGCTGCTCGAGGATCCTTTCTTTCGCCGCTTCTTCGACGCGCCGGAACTGGCGCCGCGCGAACGGCAATTCCAGAGCGCCGGCTCGGGCGTGATCGTCGACTCACGCAACGGCTACATCATCACCAACGCGCACGTCGTCGAGAACGCCGACGAAATCACCGTCACGCTGCTCGACGACCGTCAGATCAAGGCGAAGGTCATCGGCAGCGACAAGCCTTCCGACGTCGCGCTGCTGAAGATCACCGCGAACAATCTCGTCGAGATGCCGCTGGCCGATTCGAGTCGGGCGGAGGTCGGCGACTTCGTGATGGCGATCGGCAACCCGTTCGCGCTCAACCATACGGTGACCTCGGGAATCATCAGCGCGCTCGGCCGTTCCGACGGCAGCGCCGAGTCCTACCAGGACTTCATCCAGACGGATGCGCCGATCAATCCTGGCAATTCGGGCGGCGCGCTGGTCAACCTGCAGGGCCAGCTGGTCGGCGTGCCCACTGCGATCTTCTCCGGCAGCGGCGGCAACATCGGCATCGGCTTCGCGATCCCGTCGAACATGGTCAAGGCCGTCATGGCGCAGCTCGTCCAGTACGGTGAGGTCAAGCGCGGCATGCTCGGTGTGCAACTGGCCAACCAGTTCACGCCCGACATCGCGCAGAGCCTCGGCCTGGATAACGCGCGCGGCGCGCTGGTCTCGGAAGTGGTCGAAGACGGCGCTGCCGACAAGGCAGGCATCAAGGCGGGCGACGTGATCACCTCGATCAACAACCGCACGATCGCCAACGCCTCGGAGCTGCGTAACAGCATCGGACTCCTGCGCATCGGCGACAAGGTCGAGATCGGGCTGCTGCGCGAAGGCAAACCGCGGCGCGTGACCGCAGTCATCGGCGAGCGCGGTGGCGGCGACGCAGATGCGGCTGCGCAGATTCATCCTGCGTTCGAAGGCGCCACGTTCTCGAATGCCGATGGCGCCGCGGGCGTGC
This sequence comes from uncultured Gammaproteobacteria bacterium, assembly GCA_963838635.1. Lineage (GTDB taxonomy): Bacteria > Pseudomonadota > Gammaproteobacteria > Steroidobacterales > Steroidobacteraceae > Steroidobacter. The sequence continues at coordinate 211,605 of CAWISC010000013.1, forward strand.
TGGTGCAATCGGTAGCGCCGAATAGCCCGGCCGCACAGGCGGGACTGCGCACGAACGACGTCATCCTGGGAATCGGGCGCGATCGAATCACGAACGTCGAGCAGCTGCGCGCGGCGGTGAAGAACGCCAACGCGTTCGCGATCACGATCCAGCGCGGTCGCTCACGACTGGTGTTTCCGGTGGGCTGACCGCTCCGCAAACGGCGAGCGCGCGCGCGTCTTTGTCCATGCGCGCGAGCCGCCTTGCTTCGTCGTAGAAGCGGCGCAAGTCGCCGCCGACCTCGCTCAGCACGCGCTGCAGTCCCGGGACGCAGCCGTAATACGTCGCCGCCGAGACGAGATGCGCGTTGTTCAGCGTGCGATCGAACCAGCGGTCGTAACCGGGATAACCGTCCCATCGCTGCTTGAGCCGCTGGTAGGCGAGTTTCAGCTCGCCGAACGCGTATTGCTTGCGGCTGCGCTTCTCATCATCCGGCAGCGCTGACTCGTACAGGGTGCGCAATTTGCTGCGCGCACTCAGCAACAGCGCGATGAACTCCGCCTGGCGCTCGCGTTGTTCGCGCCACGCCACCAGATCCTGGCCGCGCTGTCGCGCCGCCAGCCAGAGTTCCAGGCCTGCTTCCTCGACCACGGTCGCGAAGGATTCGTTGAATTCGGAGTCACCGGGCACGTAGACAACTTGATGGGCGAGCTCGTGGAACAGCGTGCCGACGAGCTGCGCGTCGCTCCAGCCGAGCATCGTGTTCAGCACTGGATCCTTGAAGTGGCCCAGCGTCGAATAGGCCGCGATCCCGGCAACCGCGGCGTCGTCGCCGCGCCGTCGCATCCGGCTCGCGTAACGCTGCGCGGCGTCTTCGCTGAAATAGCCGCGATACACGACGCAGCCTGCGATCGGGAAGCACCAGCGGCGCGGCTCGACCGAGAACTCCGGCGCGGCGAACACGTTCCAGACGACGTAGGGACGCTCGAGGTCTGCGTAGCTGCGGTACGACTCGTTGTCGGGCAGGCCGAGCTCGCGCGAGGCGAAGTCCCGGGCGGTAGCGACGTACTCCAGCCGGGAGCGCAATTGCGGCGGCGTCGCCGAGTCCGCGATGACCTTGGCAATGGGCTCGCGCTTCGCCGAGATCTCCATCTGTCCGCCCGCGGCCTGCAGCAGGTAGCAGCCGCTCAGCGGCAGCACTGCGCCGGCAATCGTCAGCAATCGGGCAATTCGATACAGTGACATGGCTATGCAAATCTATCTCGTCGGCGGCGCTGTGCGCGATGAGCTGCTCGGTCTGCCCGTGCGGGAGCGGGACTGGGTGGTCGTCGGCGCGCGCCCCGAAGAGCTGCAGGCCCAGGGCTTCAAGCCCGTCGGCAAGGACTTTCCGGTATTCCTGCATCCGCGCAACGGCGAGGAATACGCGCTTGCCCGCACCGAGCGCAAGACCGGTCCCGGCTATCGCGGCTTCGAGACGCTGTTCTCGCCGGACGTCACGCTCGAGCAGGATCTGGAACGGCGCGATCTGACCATCAACGCGATCGCCAAGGATCCCGACGGCGGCGGGCTGATCGATCCCTTCGGCGGACAGCGCGACCTGGGCGAGCGCGTGCTGCGTCACGTGTCGAGCGCCTTCGTCGAGGATCCGGTGCGCGTGCTGCGCGTCGCGAGGTTCGCCGCGCGCTTTGCCCCGCTCGGATTCAAGGTCGCGCCCGAAACGCTCGATCTGATGCGCGAGATCGCTGCCCGCGGCGAGCTCGACGCGCTGGTGAGCGAGCGCGTCTGGCAGGAAACGCAGCGCGCGCTGGAAATGCCCGCGCCGGCGCGTTTCTTCGAAGTGCTGCGCGATGCGAACGCACTGCCGATCATTTTCCCGGAACTGCATGCGCTGTTCGGCGTGCCGCAGCCCGAGCAGTGGCACCCCGAGATCGACACCGGCGTGCACACTCTGATGGTGCTGGAACAGGCGGCGAAGCTCAGCGACGATCCAGTCGTAAGGTTCGCAGCGCTGACTCACGATCTCGGCAAGGGAACGACTCCGCCGAGCGAGTGGCCGCGCCACATCGCGCACGAGCAGCGCGGCGTGGCGCTGGTCGAGGCACTGTGCGATCGGCTGAAGATTCCCAACGCGTATCGCGAGCTCGCCGTCCTGGTTTCGCGCTATCACCTCGACGCGCATCGCGTCACCGAGTTGCGCGACAGCACACTGCTCGAAGTCCTGGAGCGTCTCGACGCCTTCCGCCGTCCCGCGCGATTCGAGCAGTGGGTGCTCGCGTGCGAAGCGGATGCGCGCGGCCGCAAAGGACTGGAGAATCGGGAGTACCCGCAAGCAGATCACTTGCGTCGAGCGCGCGACACCGTAGCGAAGGTCACCCTCGATCCGGCGGAGCGCGACGGATTGGACGGACCGAAAATCGCGGAGAAGCTGCGCAAGGCGCGGCTCGCCGCGCTGACGTCACAGCGTCGCAGCTAGGTCCCTGACGCCGAAACCGCGCAGCGGCTGCTCGACGCCGCGGCTCAAGCCGATCACTTTGAAGCGCTCGCCCATCTCGCCGGGCAGCGTCAGCAGCATCGCTTGGCGCGCGAGCTGCACTCGCGCAGCGAGCTCGTTGAAAGCCGCGGGGGCGAGCAACTGCTCCAGCCCATTGCCGATCAGGAAATGCGCCTGCGTCGAGAAGCCCGCGACCGTCAGTCCCGCGGCAGACGCCGCTGCCGCGACCGCGGTGAAGTCCACCCACGCGCCAATGTCCTGCACACCGACGTTGATCAGCGGATCGTCGTGGAATCGATGCCGGAAGTGGCACAGCAACGTCCCCTCGCTCCGCTCGGTGCGATAGTACTGACGCTGCGGCAACCCGTAATCGATGAACAACGCCACGCCTTCGCGCAACGCCGCCGCGACGCCGGCAATCCACGGCGCGAGCCGCAGATTGATCTCCGACGTGTAGCCATCCGGCAACCGCTCGCCGATGTTCGCCTCGATACGCCGCACTGCCGCCTCGAGGTCCGCATCGGCATGCGTCTCGGACCAGTCGAGCCGGCCCAGCTGCCAGGTCACGCCCAGCGAGTTGATCTGGTCGCCGCGAATGCGAAAGCGCTGCACGGGTAGCGCGTCCAGAACTTCGTTCGCGAGCACGACGCCGCGGAATTCTTCCGGCAGGCGATCGATCCACTCGACGCGCGCCGCGTGCGCGGGCGCACGTTCGAGCAGGAGTGCGCGCTGCCGCTCCCGCAAGTCCGCGCTCACTTCGAGAATGAGATATCGCTCCGGCATCGCGCCCTGCGCGGCCAGCTCGTTGAGCAGATCGGCCGCCATTACACCGGAGCCCGCGCCGAATTCGAGAATTGAGCCGAGGCTGACGTGCCGCAGGATTTCGCCGCACTGATTCGCGAGGCAGCGGGTGAACAACGACGACACCTCGGGCGCGGTGACGAAATCGCCGCCGGCGCCGAGCTTGGTCGCGCCGGCGCTGTAATAACCGAGGCCGGGCTCGTACAGCGCCATCTCCATGAAGCGCTCGAAACTGAGCCAGCCGCCGCGCGCGTCGATCTCTTCCCAGATGCGATGGACCAGGCGGCGGCTGTGCGCGGCCTCATCCGCAGTCAGGGGCGGCAACGTTAGCGCGGCGCTCATATCATGCGAACATATCGAACATGGACCCCACGAACATGCATCAGGCTCTCGCCGGCCGCGCCGTGCTGGTCACTGGGGCTGCTCGGCGCATCGGCGCCGCTATCGCTCGCGGCTTTCATGCGCACGGCGCCGCGGTCTGCATTCATTGTCACCAATCTATCGGCGAAGCGGAACACCTGCGCGATGAGTTGAACCGTCAGCGTGCAGGCTCGGCCGCGATCGTAACGGCCGACTTGCTCGATGTGAACGCGATGCCGGCTGTCGTAGCTGCAGCGGTCAAGGCGTTCGGACGACTGGACGCGCTCATCAACAATGCGTCGACGTTCTATCCCACATCGCTCGGCAGCGTGTCGCCGGCGCAGTGGGACGACCTCATGGGCACGAATCTGCGCGCGCCGTTCTTCCTCGCGCAGGCAGCAGCGCCGCAGCTGCGCGCTACCAAGGGCGCGATCGTGAACATGATCGACATTCACGCACAGCGCCCGTTGCCCGGTCATTCGGTCTACTCCACCGCCAAGGCAGGGCTGGCGATGCTCACGCGCGCTCTCGCGCGCGAGCTCGGCCCGGACGTGCGCGTCAACGGCATCGCGCCCGGACCGATCATGTGGCCGGAGAGCGGCATGGACGCGCAACTGCAGAAGGAAATCGTCGCGAAGACGCTGCTGAAGCGCAGCGGCGCGCCGGAAGACGTGGTGCGCGCAGCCCTGTTCTTCGTCAAGGATGCGCCGTACGTCACCGGGCAGATCCTGGCGGTCGATGGCGGCCGGAGCGTGGGATGGTGACCGCGACGAACGACTGATCCGTCGCCGGGAACTGCGCCCACAGCTCGCCGATCGTGCGGTGTTGCGTGGGATGCATCAGCCCCGGGGCGAGATCCGCGAGCGGCTTCAGCATGAACGCCCGGCGCAGCAGGTCCGGCCGCGGCAGGATCAGCCCGGGCACGTCGCTCACGAGCTGGTCGTACATCAGCATGTCGAGATCCATCGTGCGCGGCGCCCACTTAGGCGCATCGCGCGGCCGGCCGCAGTTCGTTTCGATGCGTTCCAGCTTCTCTTTCACCTGCCCGGGAGTATCGGCGGTGCGGAACCCGACCACGAGATTGATGAAGTCTTCGCCGGCGAAGCCGACCGGGGGGTTGCGGTACGCGGGTGAGATCGCGAGCGCGCCGAACTTCTCTTCGAGCTCGTCGAGCGCGCGCGCAAGGTTTTTCTCCGGCTCGACGTTGCTGCCCGCAGCGACGTAAACGTCAGCCATAGTCCGCAGCGCGCCGCTCGATCTCGATGCCGACGTCGCGTGCCCCGCGGATCGCACCCTGCTTGTTGAGCCGCACCTTCACCCAGGCGACGCCGAATTCCGTTACGACCACACGCGCGATGTTCTCGGCGAGCGTCTCGACCAGGTTGAAATGCGATTCGCCGACGTACGCGAGCAGGCGCTTCGCCACTCGCTTGTAGTCGATCGTGTCCTCGATGTTGTCGCTCGCCGCCGCGCGGCGAATGTCCGTCGCCATTTCCAGGTCGATGATGACGCTCTGCTTGACCCGGCGCTCCCACTCCCAGATGCCGACGATGCATTCGACGGTGAGGGAGCTGAGAAAAATCTTGTCCATTCGTGAAGCTCAGGAGCTGTGCGGCGGCGGCCGCAGCGTGTCCAACGGCCAGCGCGCGGTGGCGCGGATTTTCAGTTCGTCGTGCTCGCCGCCCGCCAGCCGGCGGTAGCCAGCGTACGCGATCATCGCCGCGTTGTCCGTACAGAACTCCGGCCGCGGATACAGGACCTTCAGGCCGGCGCGTTTGCCGAGCGCAGCCAGCGCGCTGCGCAGCGCCTTGTTCGCGCCGACTCCGCCTGCGACGACGAGCGTCGACATACCGGTCTGCGCAGCTGCGCGCGCGCATTTCGCGACCAGCGTTTCGACCACCGCTTGCTGGAACTCGCTGGCAACGTCGGCGCGCGTCTGCTCGTCCAGCTTCAGGTTGCGCGTCGCGACGACTACCGCCGTCTTCAGACCGCTGAAGCTGAAATCGAGCCCCGGTCGATCGAGCATCGGCCGTGGGAACTGGAATTTCCCGGGCCGGCCGCTGCCCGCGAGTGCTGCCAACGCCGGCCCGCCGGGATAGGGCAATCCGAGGAGCTTCGCCGTCTTGTCGAACGCCTCGCCGGCAGCATCGTCGAGCGACGAGCCGATGATCTGGTAGTCGCCGAGACCGCGCACGACGGCGAGCAACGTGTGGCCGCCGGACACCAGCAGCGCGAGGAACGGAAATTCGGGCGGCTCCGCTTCGAGCATCGGGGCAAGCAGATGGCCTTCGAGATGATGGACGCCGAGCCCGGGACGTCCCCAGGCGAAAGCGAGGCTGCGGGCGACCGATCCGCCGACGAGCAGCGCACCCACCAATCCGGGCCCCGCGGTGTACGCCACACCGTCGACCTCCTCGGGCCGGGTGTCGGCTTCTGCGAGTGCCGTATGAATGAGAGGCAGGAGCCGGCGGACGTGATCCCGCGACGCCAGCTCGGGCACGACCCCGCCGTAAGCGGCATGCATCTGCACCTGGCTGTGCAGGCAATGGGACAGCAGCCCGGCCCGGCCGTCGTACACGGCCGCCGCGGTCTCGTCGCAGGAGGTTTCGATGCCCAGAACCCTCATTTCGTCCGAAGTCTCAAGTTGGCCTATGTACTTTGATGTTGCTTTGATTTTCGCCGGCCGCGTCATTACACTGGCGCGCTCTCGAAAGCCTGCCCGCGCTCCAGGGTCGGGCAATTTCCCGGCAATTCATAGAGGTAGCGATGCCGAGCGTTCGCGTCCGTGAAAACGAGTATTTCGATGCCGCCCTGCGGCGCTTCAAGCGCGCCTGCGAAAAAGCGGGAGTCCTGACCGAGCTGCGGCGGCGCGAATTCTACGAGAAGCCGACGCAGGAACGGAAACGCAAGAAGGCAGCAGCCGTGAAGCGCCACATGAAGCGCGTCACCCGCGACGTCAGCGGCGGTGGCACCGGCCGTCCCCGTCCTGCCCGCTCCTACTAAACACTGCGCTCCCAACCGGGCCGTCTTCGGACGACCCCAAGCTCCAGCCCCCCGTCGATGTCGCTCAAGGACCGCATCACCGAAGACATGAAGGCGGCGATGCGCGCCAAGGAAAGCGAGCGCCTCGGCACCATCCGCATGCTCACGGCTGCCATCAAGCAGCGCGAAGTCGACGAACGCATCCAGCTCGACGACGTCCAGGTGCTCTCGGTCATCGAGAAGATGATCAAGATGCGCAAGGAGTCCATCGAGCAGTTCAAGAGCGGCGGCCGGGACGACCTGGTCGCGCGCGAGGCGAAGGAGATCGAGCTGCTGCAGGCCTACCTGCCGGCCCAATTGTCCGAAGCCGAAGTCGACGCCCTGATCCGCGAAGCCATCGCCGAGTCCGGCGCGACCTCGATCAAGGAAATGGGCAAGGCCATGGCGCTGCTCAAGCAGAAGGCGCAGGGCCGCGCCGACATGGCGGCCGCCAGCGCCAAGTTGAAGGCGAAGTTGTCGGGCTGAAGCCCGGCCTACAGCCTGACTTTCGGGCCTGCGTGCCCGTTTCTTGCTTACCTATTCGCCGCCGCGAGCGCGGCATATCCTTCCCGCCTTCCCTATGGCCGGCCGCATCCCACAACACTTCATCGACGAGCTGATCGCCCGCGCCGACATCGTCGAGCTGATCGGCAGCCGCGTGCCGCTCAAAAAAGCAGGCAAGGAATTCAAGGCCTGCTGCCCGTTTCACGGCGAGAAGACGCCGTCGTTCCACGTCGTGCCCGACAAGCAGTTCTATCACTGCTTCGGCTGCGGCGTGCACGGCACGGCGATCACTTTTCTCATGGATCACGATCACCTCAGCTTCGTCGAAGCGGTCGAGGATCTGGCTGCGCGAGTCGGGCTCGAGGTGCCGCGCGAGGAACAGCCGGGTGCGCGCCAGCCGCCGCCGAGCGAAAGCTTGTTCACGCTGCTCGACAAGACGGCTGAGCTGTATCGGCGCGAGCTGAAGGACTCAGAACGTGGCAAGGAGTACTTCAAGAAGCGCGGCCTCACAGGCGATACCGCGGCTCGCTTCTCGCTCGGCTACGCACCCGATGCGTGGGACACGGTGCTGCAGCAGTTCGGCACGAGCGAAGCGGATCGCTTGAAGCTGCTGCAGGTGGGCCTCGTGATCGAGCGCGAGCGCAAGGCCGGCGTGAATCCCGGTTATTACGACCGCTTCCGCGATCGCGTGATGTTTCCGATCCGCGATGCACGCGGCCGCACGATCGGTTTCGGCGGGCGCGTGCTCGACAAGGGCGAGCCGAAGTACATGAACTCGCCCGAGACCGAGCTCTTTCACAAGGGCCAGGAGCTCTACGGGCTGTACGAGGCGCGCCAGGCTTCGCGAACCCTCACCCGCCTGCTCATCGTTGAAGGCTACATGGACGTCGTCCGCCTGCATCAAGCCGGCATCACATACGCGGTCGCGACGCTGGGAACTGCGACGACGCCGGAGCACCTCAAGCGCGTCTTCAAGATCTGCCAGGAAGTCATCTTCTGCTTCGATGGCGATCGCGCCGGACGTGCGGCGGCGTGGCGTGCGCTGGAGAACTCGCTCAGCCAGGTCCTCGAGGGCCGACAGATTCGTTTCCTGTTCCTGCCGGACGGACACGATCCGGATTCGCTGGTCGGCGCCGAAGGCCGCGAGGCATTCGAAGCGCGCGTGGGCAACGCCGAGGCGCTTCTCGATTACCTGATCAGGCATCTGAAAGAGCAGAACGACATGGCGTCCCGGGACGGTCGGGGACGTTTTCAGGAGATGGCGAAGTCGTACCTGGCGAGGATTCCCGAGGGCGCCTACCAGGAACAATTGCTTACCGCCATCAACCGGGAAGCGAAGATCGACACGGGCCTGCTGGCTGCGCGGCAGGCATCGGCAAGCCGGTCAGGCGGCTCGTCGCGCCCTATGTCGGTGGGCCGCAAGAACCTGGTTCGCCAAGCGGTCCAACTCCTGGTCCACTACCCCCGGATCGCCGACAAGGTCGGCGATCTAACGGCTTTGGCGTCACTGCAACGCCCCGGAATCTCCCTGATCGTGCGGCTCGTAGAAGAATTGCATGATCAACCCTGCGACAAAACCGCGGTTTTGCTTGAACGCTGGCGCGGTCGCCCCGATGTTGAGCACCTCGAAAAGCTCGCCGCCATGGAGTTGTACATCGCGGACGAGGCCGCCGCCGCCCAGGAACTGTCGGGCGCCCTTGAGCGATTGCTCCAGGAGGAGGAAGGCCAGCGTCGGTACGACGAACTGGTGAGGAGACATAAGCAAGACGGGTCGGCCAGCGGCCCCGAGGTGGACATCGACCCCCCGGGCGCGGACCGATCGCCGCCACCCCCGGGCAGAACCTAGCGTCCGCAGAGCGATCCAAGTACACTGCGCGGTCTTTTTAAGCCCGCGTACCGCCCCCCAGGGCGAGTCCGAAGCGAATTCAGAGGGCCCCTAACTTGAGCAAGACCTTGGCAGCAAAGAAGGAACCGGCACAGATTGCCGACGAGCGTCAGTCGCAGCTGAAGCTGCTGATCGCGCGCGGCAAGGAACAGGGGTTTCTGACTTACGTCGAGGTCAACGATCACCTGCCCAGCGAAATCGTCGATCCGGAGCAGATCGAAGATATCGTCAACATGATTAACGACATGGGCATCCCGGTTTACGAGAAGCCCCCGGAGTCCGAAGCGCTGCTGCTCACGGAACCGGTCGTCGCCGACGAAGAAGCCGCCGAAGAAGCCGCCGCCGCGCTCGCCACGGTCGACGCGGAGTTCGGCCGCACCACCGACCCGGTGCGCATGTACATGCGCGAGATGGGCACGGTCGAGCTGCTGACGCGCGAGGGCGAAATCCGCATCGCCAAGCGCATCGAGGAAGGTCTCGACGCCGTGCGTACGGCGCTGTCGAGCTACCCGATGACCTTCGAGTTCATGCTGCGCCAGTACGAGCAGGTCAAGGCCGGCCAGGGCCGGCTGGTCGACATCATCGTCGGCTTCATCGATCCGAATGCGCCGGACGAGATCGCCGCGCCCGTCAATCCGAAGCTCGCTGCTGCTGCCGCGGCCGCCGCGCCGGCCGCCGAGACCGAGGAAGACGAAGAGGGCGAGGCGAATTCCGAAGAAGAGGAAGTGCTCGAGACCGGTCCGGATCCGGAAGAAGCGGCGCGCCGGTTCCTCTCGATCTCCAAGCTCCATCAGCAGACGCTCAAGGCGCTGCTCGAGAAGGGCGTCAAGGATCCGAAAACGCAGAAGCTGCGCAAGAAGCTCGCCGGCGAGTTCATGGAGCTGAAGCTCTCGCCGAAGATGTTCGACGCGCTGATTCAGCAGCTGCGCGACAACGTCGCCGAGGTCCGCAACCTGGAGAAGCAGATCATGACGATCTGCGTGCGCGACGCCGGCATGCCGCGCAAGGACTTCATCCAGACGTTCCCGAAAAACGAGACCAACACGCGCTGGCTCGACAAGCACATTCGCGCCAAGCGCAAGCACTCCGCGGCGCTGCATCGCCTGCGCGAGGAGATCGAGCGGCAGCAGAAGAAGCTGCAGTCGCTGGAAGAGCGCGTGCACCTGTCGATCGCGGAAGTGAAGGAAATCAACCGCGAAGTGGCGGTCGGCGAGGCGAAGGCGCGGCGCGCCAAGAAGGAGATGGTCGAGGCGAACCTGCGCCTGGTGATCTCCATCGCCAAGAAGTACACGAACCGCGGCCTGCAGTTCCTGGACCTGATCCAGGAAGGCAACATCGGCCTGATGAAGGCGGTCGACAAGTTCGAATACCGCCGCGGCTACAAGTTCTCGACGTACGCGACTTGGTGGATCCGGCAGGCGATCACCCGTTCGATCGCCGACCAGGCGCGCACCATCCGTATCCCGGTGCACATGATCGAGACGATCAACAAGCTCAACCGCATTTCCCGGCAGATGCTGCAGGAGATGGGTCGCGAGCCGACGCCGGAAGAGCTGGCGGTGCGCATGGAGATGCCGGAGGACAAGGTCCGCCGCGTGCTCAAGATCGCCAAAGAGCCGATCTCGATGGAAACGCCGATCGGCGACGACGAGGATTCGCACCTGGGGGATTTCATCGAGGACACCTCGGTGGATTCGCCGATCGACTCCGCGACGATGGAGTCGCTGCGCGAGACCACGCACGCCGTGCTCGCCGGCCTGACCCCGCGCGAGGCGAAGGTGCTGCGCATGCGCTTCGGCATCGACATGAACACCGACCACACGCTCGAAGAGGTCGGCAAGCAGTTCGACGTCACGCGCGAGCGCATCCGCCAGATCGAAGCGAAGGCGCTGCGCAAGCTGCGTCATCCGAGCCGCAGCGAGCAGCTGCGCAGCTTCCTGATGGAGGATTGATCAGGCTGTAGGTCGGGCTTCAGCCCGACAATCCAGTGCACGAACAAGGGCCGGTGGCGAAAGCTGCCGGCCCTTTTTTCATGTGGGTTTCCCACCACGGATTCCGCGGGAACTCACCACAGGCGACGGGCGTCTGATCAGTCAGGAGTGGTGAGTTCGAGGTGGCCGATGGGCCTTTTCTTCTACTTCATGCTGTTCGCGGTTGCCTGCCTCTACGGTTGGTTGTCGCGCTCGGCACGCGTCGACTGACGAGTTTCTTCAGCTCACGCATCAGCTCGCCGCGGCGCGAAGTCACGGCAACATCTTCCAGCCCGAGCCATTGAGCGAGCTTCCGCAGCTGCGCTGCCAGCGGCTCCACGATCCCTCCCGCACGCATCCCTTCTTCCACGCTGCCGCCGCGCACTTCCAGGCGCGCCTCGTGTCTGTTGGCTTTGAGATCGACGCGACCGACCAGCCGATCGCCCAGCAGGAACGGCAGCACGTAATAGCCGTGCAGACGCTTGTGGATCGGCGTGTAGATTTCGAGACGGAAATGAAAGCCGAACAGACGTTCCGTGCGCTGGCGCTCCCAGATCAGCGAATCGAACGGCGATAGCAACGCGCCTACCTCCACGCGCCGCGGACACACAGCATCCGCGTGCAGATACGCCTGGTGCTTCCAGCCTTCTACGACGACCGGTTGCAACGTGCCCTCCTCCACGAGCTCCGCGACGCGTGTCGCTGCATCTGCGGCGGGCAAACGGAAGTAGTCGCGCAGATCCCGTGCGGTCGCGACTCCAAGCGCGCGTGCAGAGATCGCCATGAGCTCACGCCGCGCCTGCTCCGGCGATGGAACGCGCGCTGTCCGCACACGCTCCGGCAGTACGCGTTCGGTGAGATCGTACAGACGCTCGAAATTCCGCCGCCGCGCGGTGGTCACATCGCCGATCCAGAACAGCCACTCCAGGATTTCCTTGCCCTGGCTCCAGCCCCACCAGCTGCCCTTGGATTTTCCGCAGTCCGCCAGCTCGCTCGCGCCGAGCGCGCCGTGCTCGCGAATCTGCTCCAGCGCCGCTGCCACCAACTGCTTGTGCGAGGTCGCGTAACGGCGCAGCCGTTTCCACGTCCCTTCACCGTTACGCGCGCGATCCATGCGCCAGCGGAACAGCGGATACAGATCGACGGGCAGGAACGAAGCTTCGTGGCCCCAGTATTCGAACAGCGAGCGGCTGCCGCCGTACGCCGCGCGCTCGAGCAGCTCCGGCGCGTACGACCCGCAACGCGAATAGATGGGCAGGTAATGAGAGCGAACCAGCACGTTCACGGAATCGATCTGCACTGCGCCGAGACGGTGCACGATCTTGCCGAGCGCCGCCGCGCCCTTCGGTGCAGCCACCGCAGGCACGAACATTTGTGCCGCCAGGGCGATGCGGCGCGCTTCTGCGAGCGATAGCGTTTGACTCAATGTCGTCGGTCCGTTGTCGGTGGGCAATTAACGTTAAATGCCTGCGCGTGTCTTACGACGAATTCGGCATCGGCCTCACGCCGCTGCTGTGAACTGCGTTGCGGGCCCGCGTTTGCGGCTCTGGCAGCATGTCAGCGTGTTCAAAGCGTAGCGACCGGCCATGCGAGCATTCACAGAAATCTCGATCGACCTGAGCGCAGACGACCTCCTGTCGCCGCTGCCGCCCGTCCCCGCGAATGTCGAGCTCACGGCTCAGCAAGATACCGTCGAGATCGAGTTGACCGCGGAAGAAATGGATGCACTGTTGAGCATTGGAGACCTTAAGTCAGGCTAAAGCCTGACCCACCACCATCCCCTGTGGGTCAGGCTTCAGCCTGACTCCTTACATATTCGGTTTTCCCGGATACTTGCGCATCAATTCGGTGACGACCGCGTTGACCGTCACCTTCGGATTGGCCAGCGCTTCCTCGGTCACGCGGCCCTCCGAGATGCCCTCCCAGATCAGCTGTTTCTTCGCTGCGTCGACGATGTCGACGTTGATCGTGCCGACCTGATAGTTGATGGTGCGGTCCCGGTCGTATAGCGGCCAGCCGCCATACAGTCCGTCGCGATACCCGTAGTAGCCCGCGCCCACGTTCGGCCGGACCTCGGTACGGTCGCGCGTGTTCATGAAGAAGTTCACCAGCAGGTCCGGATTCTCCGCGCTGTACTTGTAGCCGCGCGCTTCCATCGCCGTGGCGATCGAGCTCTTGAAATAACTGGTGACGAGCGTCGAGTAGCCGCCGCGGTCCGTACCCGTTTCCTTCGGAAACCCGTAGGTGCGATAGACGGAGAAGTCGACGTTCTTGTCGTAGTCGACGCGGGTGTTGGGTGGGCTGGTGGTCGCGCAGCTCGCTATCAATGCGACGAGCAGCGCCAGCGCCGCTGGTTTCGATCTGTGCATGGATTGAAGTGTATCAGGATCAATCGGAGTCCTTGTCGCTCGCGCCCTTGCGGGCCATGGCCTCCAGCCGCCCCAGCACGACGAGCACGATCACCGCGAAGACTGTGCCGAACGCCGCAAGCGTGTAATCGCCTGCTCCGCATGCGACGCCGAGTGCACCGGCGAGCCACATGTTCGCGCCTGTCGTGAGACCACGAACGTTGCCGCGGCTCTGGATGATCGCGCCGGCGGCCAGAAATGCCACACCCGCAGTGACCGCCTCGATGATGCGGATCGGATCCGCTGTCGTGTTGGCGTTGTCGCTGGTCACTGTGTGGTGCAGCTCCATCGTGATCAACGTGAACAAGGCCGCTGCCAGCGAAGTGAGGATGTGCGTGCGCAGGCCGGCCGGCTTGTTGCGCAGCTCGCGGTCGAAGCCGACCACCGCGCCGACGATCACGGCTGCGAGCAGACGCACGAACGCTTCCCACGGAGGGATGTGCATCGAAGAGCCGGATATCCAATCGAGGATCTGCATGCGGCCTATCCCGGTTGCTGTGCCGACGCAACGTTGCGCGCGATTGGAGGGTTCCCGATAGCGACCGCGGCAACTTGCCGTTACCCTTGCGTCGCCGACGAGACCCCGCATGGACCATCGACGAATCGCACCCACCATATTCACTCTGCTCGCCTGCGCACTGCTGGCGCCGGCCGGCGCGCGCGGCGCCGGAGCGCCGGATTCATTTGCAAAGGTGCGCGAGACGTTTCGCAAGGCGTACGAGCAGGTCGACGATCCCGCTGCAAAGCCGCACTCCGATAGCGAGGCGCTGCGCGCATATCCGCTGTACCCATATCTGCAGGCTGCGCGCATCCGGCGTGCGCTCGCCGATGCGGGCGAGGAAATCGGCTCCGTCGATCAGCGCGCGCAGACTTTCACCACGTATCACGAGAACGAGCCCGTCGGCCGGAGTCTGCGCCGCGTGTGGCTGACGAGCCTCGCGGAACGTGGGCACTGGCAGCAGTTTCTCGAACAGTACCGCGAGAACCTCGCCGACGACGCGCTCGAATGCCAGAGCTTCGCCGCACGCATCGAGCTCGAACGCACGACCGATCTGGCGCCGCTCATCGCGAAGCGCTGGCTGACTCCGCGCAGCCTGCCGGACTGCGAGCGGGCGTTCGAATGGCTGCGCTCGCAGGATGCGCTGACGCCCGAGCTCATCGAGCAGCGGTCACGGATGGCGCTGAAGGACGGCAACAGCGGTTTCGCGCGCGAGATCGCAGCGTTCCTTCCCGCGGACCGTGCGGCGCCTTTGCTGCAGTGGGCATCGCTGCTCGAAGACACGCAACGCCAGATCGAGGCGCTGATCGCCGCTCCATCGACGCCGGTCGAAGACGAAGCGTTGCTCGCAGGCTGGACGAAGTACGCGCGCGGTAATCGCGATCTGGCGATGAGGCGCTTCGATGCGTTCACGCGCGCGCGGGGCCTGACCGAAGCGACGGCGAGTCGCTACGCGCTCGCGCTGGCGCTGGCGCTGGCATGGGACCGCAGCCCGGAGGCGCTCGCCTATTTCGATCGCGTCGCGCCCGCCGATCTCGACGACTATGCGCTGGAGTGGCGGGCGCGAGCCTCCATATGGAACAGCGATTGGCGACGACTCGCAAACACGATCGCTGCGATGTCCGATACGCAGCGCGGCCTCTCGCGTTGGCGGTACTGGGCTGCACGCGCGGCGGACCGCAACGGCGACACGCCGCTTGCGCGACAGCTTTACGAATCGACGCTGACGGACGACAACTTCTACTCGATCGCGGCCGCGTCGCGGCTCGGCCAAACGCTGGCGCCGCATCCGGAGCGCCTGGTCGTCGACGAAGTTCAGTTGAAGCAGATCGAACAGCTGCCGGCACTGCTACGCGCCCGCGAGTTGTTTCGCAGCGAGATGCGCGATCTCGCGGGCCAGGAATGGGCGTACGGGTTCGAGATGCTGCCGCAGACCGCGCGACCGCAAGCGGTCCAGCTCGCCTCCCGCTGGGGCTGGCACGACCAGGCGATTGCCGTAGCGGCCCAGCAGCGCTTGTTCAACGACTACGAACTGCTTTACCCGCAGCCATTCGATCGCCAGGTCCGCGCGGCTGCGCAGGTGAGCGACCTGCCGACCGAGCTCATCTACAGCGTAATGCGGCAGGAAAGTCTCTATCGCGCAGATGCGGTTTCTTCAGCAGGCGCGCGCGGTCTGCTCCAGATGGTCCCCGACACGGCGCGTCGGACTGCGCGTGCATTCAAGCGGCCGAGACCGACGCCCGATGATTTGTTCGATCCGAACGTCGCGGTCGTACTGGGCGCTGCGCACTTGCGCGAGCTGGTCGATCGCTTCGGTGGCCAGACGATCGTCGCGCTCGCTGCTTATAACGCCGGCCCGAACGCCGCCGCGCGCTGGATTCCGCAGCAGCCCGTCGAAGCGGACGTGTGGATCGAGAACATCCCGTACAACGAGACGCGCACCTACGTGCAGCGCATCGTCTGGCACAACCTCGTGTTCAGGTGGCTCAAGAGCGGCGAGCCGCAGAAAGCGGACGGGTGGTTGTCGCCGGTCAGCCTGAAGCCTGACCCACAGTCTTGAGCGCGGTCCGCGTCACCGGCGCTTCCGCAAGTAGCTTCTGAATCGCTTCCAGTGCGTCCTTGGCGTTGTTCACGACGATATCGGCGCCGGCTTCGTGCATGCGCGTCGAGGAGCGCTCGACCTCGACCTCGACGACCAGCGGCCTGAGCACGATCACCTTCGTCTCTGGTACCGCGTTGCGTAGACGACGGCAGAAGTTGCGGACCTCCGCGCCACGCGTCGGCGTAATCGCACCGATGCACACGACCACGGGCCGTTGCTCGATCGCCTCGTTCAGCGCCTCGTCCGCCGACAGCTCGGGCGGGATCAGTGTCATCACCGTCGCGCCGACGGCTGCTCGCAGCAACTCCAGCGCAGTCTGATCCGCAGGCGCGCGCGCGGCGAGGCCGATCACGGGCGCGCCCTGCAGGCTGGTGTCGGCTGGCGTCGGCTGCTGCACGGTCTCGTTGATCGCGCCCAGGATGAACAGCTCGTCTTCCTCCGTGATCTCGTTCTCCACACGATGCTGCGAGACCAGCATCAGCGCCGGGAGCAGGACCTCGTTGATGACGCCGACGTTGCCCAACTCCTGGCGCGTGCGCTCGGCGAGCAGAGTGGCTTCATCCTCGTCGCGCGCCAGCAGTCGCTGGTAGTAGCGGATGTGCGGCGTCAACGCCGGCTCCTCGGCGAATATGACGGCGAGGAAGCGCAGCGACCGCACATTGCGGCCGAGCACGGTGATGCACACCGTCAGCGGCGTCGCGAGCAGCAGGCCGACGGGTCCCCACACCCAGATCCAGAACAGCGCGGACACCAGCAGCGCGAATGCCGACACGCCGGTGCGTCGTCCGAAAACCAGCGGCTCGATGAACCATGCGGTGACAAAGTCCAGTGTCAGAAACAGGGCGATCGTCTGCACGGTCTCGGCCCAACCCGGGAACGTCGCGAACGCCAGCGACGCAGGCATCAGGACGGAGAGCAGTGTGCCGACGTACGGCACGAAGCGCAGGAGCGCAGTAAAGCCGCCCCACAGCGCGGCATAAGGCACGCCGATCCAGTACAGGCCCGCTGTAACCAGCGCGCCGAACAGCACGTTGATCACGGTCTGCCACAGCAGGAACTGGCTGACGCGATAGGTCGCCTCGTCCATGAGCCGCGTCGTGAGACCTACGCTCTGCGAACCGAGCAGGCGGATGAAGCGATCGCGCAGATCCTCGCGCATCGCCAGCATGAACGCGACCAGTGCGATGACGATGATCGCGCTGGCGATCGGCTCGAATACCGTGTCTGCAACCTCGCGCAGCCGTTCGATCGGCGGACGCGGTGCGATCACGCGCACCGGCTGAGCACTGCGTAGCTCGGCGGCGTTGTTGTCGATCTGTTCTGTCACACGATCGACGGTGCGAGTGAGCTGCCGCAGCGTGGCGTCCTTGCCCGGCCGCAGCTCGGCAACCTTGCGGCGCATGGACGAGGTGTAGCGCGTGAGCTCCGTCGACAGCTCCGCGAACTGATTGACCACCACGTAGCCGATACCCCCGACGACACCGAGCGCAAGCAGCATGGTCAGGGTGACGCCCGCGAAACGCGGCAATCGGCAACGGTCGAACAGCTTGACGACCGGCGTCAGCGCAAACGCCAGGATGATGCCGAGCGCCAGCGGCAGCAGGATCGCTTTCGCGGCCCACAGCACGGCGACGACCAGCACGAGAGTCAGCAGCGTCACCCAGGCGCCGTTGACTCGCACTCGGGGTTGACTCGGCAGCACGATCAGAACCTGCGCCAAGCGTGGCGCTATGCGGATTTGCTGCAGGAACTCCGTGGACGCGAGCGTGGGTTCCGCCGGTCGGCGGCTAACCCTCTTCGGAAGGCGTGGGCCGCGTCGGGCGCTGCGGGCGGGTCGTCGGCACGCGCAGCGTACGCAAGCGTGTCGCGCTGGCATCGAGATCGGCAGCGGGCATCGGCGTCGTGCGCATGAGCTGTTCGAGATGCCGTCGAGCTTCGTTGAGGAAGATCGGCACGGTCGTCGCCTTCAGCGGGCGCGAGACCAGATAGCCCTGGATCTGCACGCCGCGGTCCATCAGCAGCGGGCCGAGCTGCGACGCACGCTCGACGCCTTCGGCAGTCACCTGCAACCCCAGGCTATGACACAGACCGACGATCGAACGCACGATTGCCGGCGAACGCGCGCTCGTATCGATACTGCCGATCAGGCCGCGATCGATCTTCACGCGCGTCAGCGGCAGGCGCTCGAGCGAAGTCAGCGACGAGTAGCCGGTGCCGAAGTCGTCGAGCGCGATACTGACGCCCAGCTCGCGCAGGCGATGCAGCGCCGCGATCGTCGTCGGGCCGGTCTGCAGCACGTTCTCGGTCAGCTCGATCTCCAGGCATTCCGCCGGCAAGGCAGTGGTGCTTCAGCAGGCCCTCCAGGCGCTCGACGAATTGGCCGTCGAGAAACTGCTGCGACGAAATGTTGACTGCGACGCGGGCGCGCGGCCACGGGCCGCTCTGCCAGAACGCAGCTGCTTCGATCGCAGTGCGCAGCGCCCAGTCACTGATGTCGGTGATCAGGCCAGTCTGCTCTGCGACATCGAAGAAGTCGGCCGGTGCAATGACGTTGCCGTCCGGTTGGCGCCAGCGCAGCAGCGCCTCGACCGTGTGCGTCTCGAGCGTTTCGAAACAGACTTCCGGCTGATACAGCAGCTCGAACTCGCCGCGCTCCACGGCGCGGCGCAGGGACTGCTCGACTTTGAAACGTGACGAGGCGGCTTCGAGCAACTGCGGAACGAACAGACTCCAGCCGTTGCGACCCAGCTCCTTCGCACGAAACAGCGCGGTATCCGCTGCCCGCAGCAGCGCATGCGCATCCGCCGCGTGATCTGGATAGATGCTGGCGCCGACGCTGACACTGATGCGCAGCTCGCGGCCGTGCACCGACAGCGAGCGATGAAATTCTTCGAGCACTTGCGCGCACAACGTCTCGACGTCGGTGGTCGCCTGCACGTCTTCGCACACGACGGTGAATTCGTCGCCGCCGAGTCGCGCGCTGAACGACTTGCCCAGCATGCCGTTCAGGCGCAGCCGCTCGCTCACCGCCTGCAGCACGCGGTCGCCGAACGCGTGACCGAGGCTGTCGTTGATCGTCTTGAAGTTGTCGAGGTCGATCGACAGCAGCGCGAGCCGCGCATTGTTGCCTTTGGCACGATCGATGGAAGCCTCGAGATGCACGAACAGCTGCCGGCGGTTCGGCAGATCGGTGAGCGGATCGTGATACGCGAGGTGATTCAGCTCGCGCGTGCGCTCGTCGACTTTGGATTCCAGCTCGATCTGGTAGGCGCGCACGGCGCTCTGCGCATGCTGCAGCTGTTCGGCCATCTTGTTGAATGCAACAGCCAGCACGTCCAGCTCACGCACCCCCGCTCGCGATACACGCGTGCGCACCGCACCGCCTGCCAGACGACGAGTCGCGTCGATCAGCCGACGCACCGGCGCGGTCACGCTGGTCACGGTGATGATCGCGATCACCATCAGCAGCAGCATCACCGCGGCGCTCGCCCAAACCAGCTGCCGGTCGGCCTTGTCGGAGGCGCTCACCGCCAGGCGGTCCGCGTCGGCGAGCGCGCGTCGAGCTGGCTCGACCAGCTGCGTCACGATCAGCGCGGAGATCTCCGCGCCTTTATCCCGGAACATCATCGAACGGTCGTTGAAGTCGTCGATGGAGTTGAATGCTGCGCGACGGCCGGCGATGACGGTCCTGAGTTTGCCGGACACTTCTGTCAGCCACTGCTGGCCATGCACCTTCGCGAGCTCCGCGGAGTGCTGCTGCAGGAAGAGCTTGAAGTTGTTTTCGGCCAGCACGATGCCCTGCACCGACCGCGGCGAAGATATGCTCGCGGCCGCGCTCACGCGCTCGCGAATCGCACTGAGCATGCGCGTGAGATCCATGAGCCGCTCGCTCGCGAAAACCGCGCCGGCAACGCGCACAGCACGCGCGTGCGGCGCATTCACGCTGGCCTCCAGCTCGTCGAAGCGTCCCCAGTACTCGCGCAGGCGCGCCCCGCGCGCAGTGCTGTCGGCGAGCATCGCTTCGCCCATCGCCCGGAACGTGTCCAGCTCGGCGACGAACTGCGGCGCCGAGGCCGCGAGCTGCGGGAAATTCCTGGCGGCTTCGTCGTAAGCGGTCGCCGCATCGGTCATGCGCTGCGCGGCGAGCTGCGCCTGGTGCACCGAGATCGCATTGCTTTCCGATTGATCGACGACGACGCGCTCATAAAGAGACACGGTGGCGGCCAGCGCCTCAGTGGCGCGCACCAGCGGCTCGTGCTGCACGAGCAGCTCGCGCACGCGTCCGCGGGCCTCGCGGGCGCTCTGCTGAGTGATGAAATTCGCGGCAATGACGGTGAGCGCGACTGCGGCGAAGCCGATCGCGACGCGCAGCGCCATGCCGGGGCGATATCCGCTGGATTCGCCCTCGTCCGGCATCGGCTGCTCGCTGTCTGCCTGAGCTATCTTGTTGGTTGAACGCGCGCCCATCTATCCCCGCACGCTCGCGAATGCCCGAGCCCTCGCAATGTGCCACCGCGCCGCTGAGCGGTCTGCAGGGGTCTCGTCGGACTGTGCACTGGTTCTCGTATTGATGCGCCGTGCGCTGCGCAAAGACGTCGCGGTGGCGGTTGTTAAGTCAAACCGCAGGGCAGGCGATCGAACGCAGTCCCCTGCGCTCCAGCTCGCGCAGGAACCCCGGCAGGACCTGCAGCAGCTGATCCGGGCGATTGTGGATGTTCTGACCGTCGTGCATCAGCACGATGTCGCCCGCGCGCACGCGGTTGAGTCGTGCAGCGATCCGCGGCGCCGTGCCGAGCCAGCCCCAATCGATAGCGCTGCGATCCCACATGACCATGCGCTCGCCGTGCAGCTGAGCTTCATCGGTCATGCACGGGCGCGCACGGCCGTGCGGAGGACGAAAAAACGCTGGCTCGTTGCCGAGCACATCGCTCAGCGCCTTCGCACCGTCACGCACCTGCGCACGCGCAGCGCGCGATCGCATGAGCCACGGATGGCGATGACTGAACGTGTGATTCCCGACCGCGTGCCCGGCCGCGGCAACGGCGCGCATCAGCGCCGGCTCGCGTTGCACGCTTGCGCCGATCGCGAAGAACGTGGCGTGCATCCGCGCCTGCGCAAGCATGTCGAGGATCTGCGGCGTCCAGCGAGCATCCGGACCGTCGTCGAACGTGAGATAGACGTGCTGCGCCGTCACTGTTCGCTCACCTTGAGCTTGTTCAGGTTGCGAATCAGTGCCTCGCGCGTGAGCCAATACAACCGCGGCTCCGCGCTACCACGCTCGCGAATGCGCGCCGCTGGCGCGAACACGCTCGTCAACAGACGAAAGTGACCCGCTAGCAGCCGCGTGCGCCAGGACTTCGGCATCGGCGTGCTCACGAAGCCGACGACTTCACCGTGCGCCGGAAGCCACGTCATACCCTGAAACACGCTCACGTCGCGCAGCGACGGGTCCGACTGCGCCACTTCCGCCAGCGCGCGTAGCGACTGTCGCATGAGCTTTGCAAACCTGAACCCGACCCGATTCAGCGAGCCTTCGCCGAGTGCGGCGATGCTCGCGTTGTTGAAGTGCAGCCGGCCGATCGGATCGTTGTCGCGCAGCAGAGTGCCGTCCTCGAAACGCATTTCCGGCCCGCGATAGCGCGCTCGCCCGATGAACAGCACCGGCCCGAGCGTGCGCAGCCGATAGCGCCGGTAGTACCAGGCGTCGACGAGGCCGAGCAGCCCCTGGCCGATACGACGCATCACCCTCATGGCGAGCGATACACCGCCGAATCGCTCGAAGTCGCAAGATCGACTGCGAGCCGCGCGACGCGCTGTGCGCCTTCGCGCCGGCCGAGCTGCCAAGCGCGCATCTGCATCGCCTGCAGCGCCGCCTGGTCGTACAACAAAGCGGCAAGACGATCGAGCAACTCGCCATCCGCAACCAGTCCGCCAACGTCGTGACTCTGGAGAAAAGCGATGTTGAAGCCTTCCTGACCGCCGAGCGAGCGCGTCGCAAGCAGCGGTCTGCCGCACGCGAGCGCCTCCGCGACACTGATTCCACCCGGCTTGCCTACGACCACGTCCGCGGCGCGCAGGTAGATGTCCATGCGATCGGTCCATTCGCTTACGCGCAAGCGCTCGGGGTACTTGCGCGCGAGAACGTCGAGCGCGTGACGCGCATTGCCGTTACGGCCCGGCATAGCGACGAGCCGGGGTCCATCCTTGCGTTCGAGCAACGCTCTGACTGCAGCGTCGACACTCAACCCGAGCCCACCGCCGAGCACGAGAACGATGGGACCGGCCTGCGGCAACTGCAATTCCTGGCGCGCATCGCCTTGCGACAGCGGCCGCGAGAACTCCGGCATCAGCGGCACACCGGTCGCGACCTCCGTCGCGTGCGCAAACTCCGGACCGATACTGCCGAGGCTCGATTCGTGCGCGACGCAGTAACTGTCGACGCCGCGCTGCTTCCAGAAATCGTGCACGCCGAAGTCGGTCATGACGCCGACCAGCGGCGCAGTCGCCTTGCGTCGCTGCTTCAGATACGACGCCATGGCCGCGGGAATCATCTGCGTGCTGACGATCACGTCCGGTGCGAAGCGGCGGATCGCCGGCTCCAGTCGCCGGATCAGGCGCAGCCAGCACCACTTCATCACTACGAGCCGAGCGCGCACGCCGTTGCCCGCGAGACTGTTGGCGTCGTAGGGCAGCGAGGAGTACAGCAGCGAGAACAGCATCTTGTCGGATGCGTACTTGCCGGCGCGCGGCGAGTGGACGCCGACGTCCGCGGCGATCTGCGAAATCAGCTCCAGGACCTCGAGCACCGCCGGCGGCGGTCCCGCTTCGCTTTCCAGGATCTGGCGCCAGGTATGTTCGTCCAGCGTATAGAGGCGCTCGTACAGCTGCGGATAGTTCTGGACGAGGCTGAGATAGGTCGCGTGCACGGCCTGCGCGACACCGGCGTGCATCAAGGACCACAGGTCCAGCGTGTGCACCGTCGCGGAGTCGGGCAGCGCAGCTTCGATGGCCTGTGCGGCACGCACGTGGCCGTGGCCCAACCCGGAAGTCAGCAGCAGGATTCGGCAGCGGCTGGCATCATCGCCATCCCAGTCGCGAAGGGTACGGCTCAGAGCTTCGTGCCGTGCCGGTCCCTGCAATCGCGATCGTTCCAAGCGCATGGAGTCAGGTTCCAGTTCGGGGGCCTTCGGCCGTGAATGTCCCGCGTGAAGGCCCGGTTCCGTCATTCTCTGCCAACCCTCCGAACTTTCCCAGCGTACGGGCGTTCTGGTTTCCGCCCTTCGCCGCAGAGGAGTTGCGCCCGTGTCTTCACGCAATTCACCAGCACCCATAGCAACAGGGTCGTTCGCAACGTGGTTGGTCCTGGCCCTGTCGCTCGCTTGCGTCATCCCGGCGTCCGGCGCCAGTCGCGAGGAATGCGAACGGCAGTTCAAGCCGGAGTCCGGCCAGCCCGGCAAGGACGTCATCTGGGTGCCGACCAACGACTACCTCGTCGCGCGGATGCTGAAGATGGCGCAGGTGACCAAGGCCGACCGCGTCTACGACCTCGGCGCGGGCGACGGCAAGATCGCGATCGCCGCGGCCCGCGACTTCGGTGCGACGGCAGTCGGCGTCGAGTACGACCCGAAGCTCGCGAAGCTGGGACAGTGTTACGTGCAGGCCGAAAAGCTCGGCGAGCGCGTGCGCATCATCCAGGGCGATATATTCGAAACCGATTTCAGCTCCGCCACGGTCGTGACGCTGTATCTGCTGCCCGAGCTGAACCTGCGGCTGCGGCCGACGATCCTGAACATGAAGCCCGGCACGCGCGTGGTCTCGCACTCGTTCCTGATGGACGACTGGGAGCCGGACGAGCGCTCGATGACCGAGGACGGCAGCGCGTACCTGTGGATCGTCCCGGCAAAGGTGGCGGGCACCTGGGAATTCCGCGAGTCGGGCGGCAAGGGTAATTTCGTCGCCAAGCTCGAACAGAAGTTTCAGCAGCTGAGCGGACACGCCGGTAAGCGAGCCGCTGACCTCGGATGCGCGCGTGAACGGCTCGCAGATCGACCTGACGTTCGTCGAGACGGCGCACCGACCAAGGTCACCGGTCGCGTCGACGGCGATCGCATCGATGCGCAGGTCACGCGCGGCGGCAAGAACATCCCGGTACATCGGCACGCGCGTCCGGGCTAGCAGCGGCGGATGAGCTCGGCCCCGAGCTACGACCCGGCCGTCGCTGCCGCTCGCGAGCGCCCGGCTCGCGAGGCGCCTGCGCCCACGCTGAGCATCTTCGATGCGACCATGATCACGGTCGGCATCGTGATCGGTGCCGGCATCTTCGAAACCCCCGTACTCGTCGCCAGCATCGCGGGCTCGCCGGGCACGATGATCCTCGCCTGGGTGCTCGGCGGCGTGCTGTCGTTCATCGGTGCGCTGACCTATGCCGAGCTCGCCACGACGTATCCGAGCGCCGGCGGCGACTACACCTTTCTCACGCGCGCGTACGGCAAGAACGTGAGCTTCCTGTTCGCATGGGCGCGCAGCACCGTGATCTGCACCGGCTCGATCGCCCTGCTCGGCTTCATCCTCGGCGACTATCTCTCGCGCCTGTTTCCGCTCGGCCCGCACTCCCCGGCGCTGTATGCCGCCGGCTCGGTCGTGCTGTTGACGGCAGTCAACCTGATCGGTCTCAAGGGCTCTTCGCGCCTGCAGAACACGCTGGCGATCATCGAGGTCGGTGGCGTAATCGCGGTCGCAGTAGCAGCGCTGACCCTGGGCGACGGCGCGACGGCATCGACAGCAGCAGCAGAGGTCGGCGAGAGCGGATCAGGCTCGGGCACGGCGGCGTTCGGACTTGCGATGGTGTTCGTCCTGCTCACCTACGGCGGCTGGAACGAAGCTGCCTACGTTTCCGCAGAAGTGCGCGGAGGCCCTCGCGCCGTGCGGCGGACATTGCTGCTCTCCATCGCCATCATCACTGCGGTCTACTTGCTGTTCGTATTCGGCATCCTGCACGGGCTCGGGTTCGAGGCGCTGAAGTCGACCCAGGCAGTCGGCGTCGAGGTCGCGGAGCGCGCCCTGGGGTCAGTGGGCGCTCAGCTCGTCGGGTTGCTGGTCGCGGTCTCGTCGCTGACGTCGATGAACTCGACGATGATCGCCGGCGCGCGGACCAACTATTCGGTGGCGCACGACTGGACGGCGCTCGGCTTCATGGGCAGCTGGCAGGGCCAGCGCAGCACGCCCGCGATGGGTTTCATCGTGCAGGCCGGTATCGCGCTGGCACTGATCGGCTTCGGCGCGCTCGAGAAGGACGGGTTCGCGGCCATGGTCGAGTTCACCGCGCCGGTCTTCTGGTTGTTCTTCATGCTGAGCGGCGTGGCGCTGTTCATCCTGCGCCGGCGCGATCCGGGCGCGACACGTCCCTTCCGCGTGCCCTTCTATCCGGTGTTGCCGCTGCTGTTCGTACTGAGCTGCGCGTACGTGCTCTATTCGAGCATCATGCACGCGCAAACGGAGCACGCGACGCACGTAGCTTTCGGCGTGATGGCGAGCGGCGTGGTGGCGCTGCTGCTACTTCGGCGGCGGAGGTGACGGCGAGCTGGTCTGCGGCAGCGCCTTGCGAGCGCCGTGCTCCGGCATGATCCACAGGTAGATGCCGTCGCCGCCGAGCTTGACGTACTCGTCCGGCGGCCAGTCCCTGCCCATGTCCCAATCGTGCGAGACGACACGAGCTCCGGGCCGCAACTGCGCGAACAGCTTCGGTTTCAGCCGCCGATTCAGCTCCGGCAACAGGTAGAGCAGCACGACTGTCGCCTCGCGGATGTCGGTCTCGAACATGTCTGCGACCTTGAACGTCACCAGCGACTCGACGCCCGCCCGCTTCGCGTTCTCGCGCGCTTCACGGATGCGCGCCGGGTCCAGATCGACGCCGACACCGCGCGTGCCGTACTTCTTCGCGGCCGCGATGACCATGCGACCGTCGCCGCAGCCCAGGTCGTAGACGACGTCGCCGATGCGAACCTTGGCGACGTCCAGCATTCGATCGACGATCTCGTGCGGCGTCGGCACGTACCAGACGTCGAGCTTGCGCTGCGGACGTGTCGCGGTTTGTTCGGCGGCGGATGCACTGCCAGCCGTGCAGACCAGCAGCAAAACGGCGAGCAGGAGCCTCAATGCTTGCGCAGTCGCGCGCGGACGCGCCGCGTAGTGAGTACGCCGAGGTATTGCGTGATCTTCGCCTCGGACGCGAGCTGCGTGAGCTCCTGCTCGTAGATCTTGTCGACCTCGTCCATCGAGGTGTGAGTTTCTTCGGCGATGGCTTCCTTCGAGCTCTGATGATTCTTGGTGTTGGCGAACGCTCGAGTCGGGGTGGCCATCGCGAAAAACCTCCGAACGCATCTTGATTTTTTCTTCAGCGCCGCTCAACGGACCCGCTGCGCGCGAATTGATCAACGAACGAGCAAACCAATCGACGTGCAATGATCCGCTGCGCGCGCGCGAAGTCAAGCCTAGGTTATCCAGAAGTTTTCCACCGCTTCTGTGGATATCTTCGGCGCGCCGAAAAACTTTTTTATTTTTTTCCGACGACGCCGTGCAAGTGTTGTCAAGCGGCTGACGGCTGAACTTTGCCTCGCCACCAAAAAAAGTTTGCGAGCCCGCCGGCGAAAACCAGTCGTGCTTTTTTTGTCACGCATCCGCGTGAGTCGTTGCACGTCCGCTGTGTGTCGGGCTGTAGGTCGGGCTTCAGCCCGACTTCTTCCTCTCCTGTGGGTCAGGCTTTAGCCTGACTTCCAAATATCTGTTGCGCCAAACAGTGCACCGACCCAATTCACGGAGAAAATCCCGTCGCAACTACGCATCAGCTAGAATCCGCGCCGGTTGGGCCTGTAGCACAATGGTTAGTGCAGGGGACTCATCGACAAACGGTGCCTTCGCGGCGCAAGCCGCGAAGTGGACGGGATGAATTCAGGGAACCCTTCCGGTCGTGCTGCGCAGGGATGCGCGAATGCCGCGGGCGCAGGATGCGCGGGAGCGGCCGCGACCGATGGCAACCCTGAGCCAAGCCGGCGATACATCGCCGGAAGGTGCAGAGACTACCTGAGGGCTGCGGACCTAGCGCCGCGAGCGCCCTTGATGACAGGCAAGAGCGTCCCGCACCCGAAGCGAGCGAACTCGCGGGTGAAGAGATAGTCCACTCCCGCCGGAAACGACGGGGCAAAGTGAATCCCTTGGTTGCAGGTTCGAGTCCTGCCAGGCCCACCACCGCGACCGGCTCGCGCCGGCGGCGGCGATAGACAGCTCACACCTGCGCCGTCTTCCACTTCCCGCGCTTGAACAGCCACAGCGTGAACAGGCCGACCGACGTCTCCGACACGAACACGCCCCAGAACACGCCTGAGTGCTGCCAGTCCAGAACCGTCGCCAGCCAGTACGACAGCGGGATCTGGATCAGCCAGAAGAACACGACGTTGATCCAGGTCGGCGTGGCCGTGTCGCCGGCGCCGTTGAACGCCTGCACGGACACCATCCACCAGCCGTAGACGAAGAGCGAGTACGACAGTATCCGCAGCCACTCGGCGCCAATCGCGATCACTTCGCGATCGGCAGTGAAGATGCCCATCAGCTCGCGCGGTAGCGCGAAAAACACGACGGCCACCATGAGCAGGTACGCCATGTTGTAGGCGCCGATGCGCCACACCGAGGCCTCGGCGCGCGCCGGCTGCTGCGCACCGAGATTCTGACCGACCAGCGTCGCGGCCGCGTTCGACATGCCCCAGGCGGGCATCATCGTGAACATCATGATGCGGATCGCGATCGTGGCCCCGGCGACCGCCTGGCTGCCGATCTCCGCGAGGATCCGCATCAGGAAGATCCAGGACGTCATCGCCACGATCATCTGGCCGACGCCGCCCAACGAAGTCCGCACGATGTTCCAAAGGATCGCGCCGTTCCAGACCAGCTGCGAGCGCACCACGCGCAGGTGCTGGCCGCCGCGGAACAGGATCCACAATTGCATCAGCACGCCCGAGCCGCGGCCGATCGTGGTCGCGATCGCTGCGCCTTCGACGCCGAACGCCGGAATCGGGCCGAAGCCGAAGATCAGGATCGGGTCGAGCACGATGTTCAGGGCGTTCGCGAACAACAGCACGCGCATCGCGGCGGCAGCGTCGCCCGCGCCACGGAAGATTGCGTTGATCGTGAACAACAGCATGATCACCACGTTGCCGCCGAGCGCCCACTGCATGTAGGGGTAGCCGTGGGTCAGCGTCCACGCGTCCGCACCCATCAGGCGCAGGAGGTCCTGTGCGAACACGATGCCGGCGACGGCGAACGGCAGCGACGCGAGCAGCGCGATCCAGATCGCCTGCACCGCCGTCACGGCGGCCTCCTCTCGCTTGCCTTCGCCGATCCGCCGCGCGACCACTGCTGTCACAGCCATCGCGAGGCCCATACCTACCGAGTACAGCAGGAACAGCATCGTCTCCGTCAGTCCGACCGTCGCAACCGCCGAAGCGCCGAGCTTGGCCACGAAGAAGATGTCGACGACCGCGAACGTGGACTCGAGCACCAGCTCCAGCACCATCGGCACCGCGAGCAGGAACACCGCGCGTCGCAGAGGGATCTTCGTATAGTCGGCGCCCGAGCCACGCACGGCCTCGCGCAGCTCGGCCCAAAGAGAGGGTCGCTCTGCGGGCGCGCTCGCGGCTGCTAACGTCGATGTCGATTGCGGATCGGTCATGCCAGCTCCTGGGGTGCGTACTGTACCAAGGACGGCCGCGCAGACCCGGCGCCGACAAACGAAATGGCATGAAATGACACCGCCGCCGGCTCGCGCCAGCGGCGGCGATAGACCTCGACCTCAGGCGACGCGAATCAACCCGAGCTGCTGGAGCGCGGTGACGCCGTCGTCGAGCCCGATCTCCTCGACGATCTTCCCGTCCTTCACCTTCAGCACCGTCGTGCCGGTGAACTTCATCCGCTTGCCAGTGTTGGCGGACAGCGAGCCCACCAGGAAGTCGCGAACGCCGGCCCGGTGTGCGTGCCGCCGCCTTCCCAGCGGCCGACGACGTAGTCGCCTTCCGCGATCAGGTCCGCCGCGCCCCAGAAGTTGAGATCCGGGAACGCCTTGCGGAAGTCCTTCATGAAGGCCTTGATGTCGTCGCGACCGCGACGCGGGGCGTGCAGCGAGTACTGCAGCAGCATGTCGGGAGCGGCCAGCTCGTCGACGATGGCGGCGTTGTACTCCTTGCCCCAGAAATGCGTGAACCAGCGGCCGACGATGGCCTTGTTGTCATCCTCTCTCGACAATGATGCTCTCCTCGTACTTGCAGTTGGCAAGCGCCAGTCTGCGAGCCGGAGAGCGGCGCGACGCTCCGAATCTTGCGTTCGGAATAAAACATCACGGCCACGGTGAATTGAATCGTGCCCAGCCACGCAGAGGCCACGCCGGCATTCGCAGCGTGCGACTGCATCGCTACCGCAGTCGTATTCGGATACGTCATCCCGAGAATTCCGACGTAGAACCACAACGGCACGGCGATACCCCAGAATCCGGCGCCGAGATACGCACTCAAGGCGAGCAGCGTGCCGGTAACAGCAAGGGCCGGGAACGCCCAACGCAGGATCCGTTGCATTTCCCATCGCAACAGCAAGCGGCGATTGAGTTGCGAGCTCGCGATCAGCCCGAGGGCATTCGCACCGAACAGCAGGCCGAATTGCTGAGGCGACAGACCGAACCGCTCCATGAACACGAACGGCGCGCCCGTGATGTACGCGAACATGCCCGCGTACGCGGTCCCACCCGCGAGCGCGTTACGCAGGAACGGGCGATCTGCCAGCACGCGCACCACTGCGGGCTTCTTCGACGACGGCACCCGCGTTTCGGGAAGCTTGACGTACACGGCGTACGCCGCGACCAAACCGAGGATCGCCAGCAAGCCGAACAGCGCGCGCCAGCCTGCAACAGCGGTGACAAGGCTGCCGATTGCAGGCGCCAGGATCGGCGCGACACCCATCACGAGCATCAGCATCGAGAAGACACGTGCTGCTTCGCGTGACTCGAACTTGTCGCGCACCACCGCGCGCGACACGACGATGCCGGCGCATGCAGCCAACGCCTGAACGAAGCGGGCACCGACCAGATATCCACCGAGGGTGCGAGAGCGCATGCAATGCACGCGACCACGTAAATCCCGAGACCGAACAGAACCACCGGTCGTCGTCCGAAGCGATCGGACAAGGAGCCGTGCAGCAGCTGACCGGCTGCCAGTCCGATGAAGAAGGATGCGAGCGACAGTTCGACCTGCGCGGTCGACACGCTGAAATCGGCCGCGATCGACGCGAAGGTCGGCAGATACATGTCGATCGACAGCGGCCCGAAAGCCATCAGCGCTGCCAGAATCGCCAGCAGCGTCCGATCGGCGAGGTTGCTCATGCGGCGCGGCGCGAGCCGCTTTGTTCGAGCAGCAGCGAAGCTTCGCGACGCGATGCGCTCAGATGCTCCAGCGCCGCTTCGTACGAGCGCGGCACGAGGAAATCCTCCATCGCGAGCATGCCGCGGTAGCCGCGCGCAGCCAGCATTCTGAACAACTGCGGCCACTCCACCATGCCCTGCTGCAATCCGTCCCACTGCCAGGTCCAATGGCCTTCCTTGCGAATCCAGGAAGCGTTCTTGATGTGAACGTTGGCGACGTAGTCGCGCAGCAGGTCGAGGCCGTATTCCCAATCCTCCTTGCCTTCGATGACCATGTTCGCGGGATCGAACGTGATCGCGATCGCCTCAGGGTCGAGATCGCGTACCAATGCATGAGCGCTGGTGAAGCTGCTCATCACCGTTCCCCAATGGATCTCGAGCAGCGCACACACGCCCGCGAGCTTGGTTCGGCGGGCGAGGTGCTGCAGCGTCAGACGCACCGTGCGCAGAAGCTCGGCGGGCGCCATTGCGTCGCGGTACGAAGGAACGACAGCGCGATCCATGCCGAGATTGCGGACGGCAGCAACACCGGCAAGCGGCAGCGTCGCGCGGAAGTATTTGATGCCGGTGCGCGAGCAGATGTCGATCATCGCTTCGATCGCGCCCGGCTCGTTGACGCCGAAGTACGTGTTGTAGACGCACAGCTCGAGCTGATGCGCTTCGACCTGCCGCTTGATCTCGATGCAGCGGCGCTGCAGCTCCTGCAAGCTGACGTGACAGTTGCCATGGACGCGAAGCTCGACGCCTTCGTAGCCCGCGGACTGCGCGAGGCGCAGCGCGTCTTCGAGTGCGAAGGCCGCGAGCGTGGAGGTGCAGAGGTTCACGGGACGGTTCATGGTCGCGCAGTCTGAGCAGCCGCGCGCGCGCGAAGAACTGCCGGAACGGCCGGCAGCGCACTCACTTTCGGAAGGAGACTAACGCGCCTTCGCGAGTCCGTGGCCGCCGACGGGCTCGGTGATGGTCTGCGCGCCGAAACCCGCGATCAGCGGCCGGCCGCGCTTGATGGCTTCGCGTACCGAGGGTAATTGCAATGACGCCGCGTGGCTCTCTTTGCTGTCCCATACCTCTGTAATCCAGATCGCGTCCGCATCCGTCGTGTCACGCGCGACCACATAGCTCAGGCAACCGGGCATCGACGCTACCCCTTCGAGGAGAATGCCGATGAACTCGTCGCGCTTGCCGGGTACGCAAGTGGCCTTGCCGATCAGTCCGTACATGTTCGAACTCCCAGAGAGAGTGGCGCAGCCCGGCGCGAGAGCAGCGACCACCGCTGCGCCGGACATTCGAGTGAAATCGCGGCGGTCAATGCGCATCGAGCTCATTCCCGGCGTGTCAGCTCGGCCGCAGTGACGAACTTCGGCGCGATGTCGACGGGCACGTTCGCAAGCCGGTCGATCACGTGCTGGACCTGCGGCCGGATCACGACCATACGATCGAGCAGCTGCTTCACGCCGGCGTAATCGCCGCGCGCCTGCAGCGTCATGATGTCGCGCGTCAGTCCGGTGACCGCCTTCCTGGTCTTCGCCAGGTCGAGCGAGAACAGCCCGTCCTTGTCGACGCGGATCGCACCGTGATCGAGCAGATAGTTCACTTGCAGCGCCATGCCCTTGGCATGCGCGGCGTTCAGGCCAAACCGCAACGTACGGAAGGTCGAAGCGAGGAACGTCGTATACATGCTGCGTTCCTGCTTCTTGTCGATGACGCCCTTGTCCATCAGGTACTGCAACGCCCAGAGGCCGGAAATGTCCGCCTTCGCTTCCTCCAGCGGACCGTTCAGCTCCTTCAGCTCCTGCCGCACTGTCGTCTCGCGGCCGCCGACGCGGATAGTCTGCGGCCCGAGGCCGTGCATCAGCTCGTGCATCAGGATGTGCGTGAAGAACGCTTCGAAGCCCACGCCGTTCTGGTCGCTCGCAGCGAGCGCCTGCTTCGAGATCGGCACCAGCACCTGCTCGAACTTCGCCTGCTGGAAATTCTTCAGCAGCACGCGCTTGGAGCCCTTCTCGGTGACGACGCGCTCGTCGTTCGGCAGATTGAATGCCGCGGTCTGCACGCCGTGGTTAGCGTCGCCGGCAGCGAACACGACGTTGACGACGCGGATCGGCGAGTAGCCGCCGAGCTTGCTGCGGCGGTACTGCGGTTCGATCGGCAGGTGGTTCTCCAGGTCCTGCAACTCGCTGCTGAAGCGCTCGAGCTTGGTGGTCTCGGCCTGATCGGTAAGCGCGATGAACGACTCGAACGCCGCCTTGAAGTTGAACCACTCGTCCTCGTAGACCTCGTACGGCCCGATCGTCGGCTCGATGGACGCGTCCAGCTCCATCCAGGCGACGTCGCTCGCGTAGTAATCGTTGCTCACGAAAGCGTCGGCGCGCTTTTCGAGGAACGATTTCAGCGTCGGTTGCCGCGTCGCTGCCGCAGCTTCACGCAACAGGCGCGCCATCTCGGCCAGCTCGCCCTGGTACTCCAGCGAGTACGGCACGGCCGTCAACTTGCCGTCCGGAGTGCGGCGGATGGTTGTGAAGAAACCCGTGGCCGCTGTGTGCTGTGCGCCGGTCAGCGACTTCATCCAGGCATCGACCTCTTCGCGCGTCGCGCCGGCGGGATAGAAGTTGCCGTGCGGCGGCTTCGTCGCGGCGCCCGGCACGAACACCTGGTCCTCGTCGAGCTCCGACCACGGGCCCTTGTTCAACATGAAGTAGCTCAAGCGAGCGCGCCCGGCCGGCGTCTCGTCCGCGAGCAACTGCAGAAGCGTCTTTTCGTTGCCCGGCCAGCGCTGGCGCATGAACAGCGCATCGATGTACTGCGACGCTTCGATCAGCCGCACGAGGGCCGTGCGTTCCTGCGCAGGCAGATCGGAAACGTCCACGCGCACCTCGACCGGCGCGAAGCGCGCTTCCATCGACTTGAGCTTGGCGGCATCGGGCAGGGTCGCAGTGTCCGCCGTGGTGGCGCTGGCGCAAGCAAACGCACAGAGCGCGGTGATCACGGTGGGTGCGAAGCGCATCGGAACCTCGGGTTTCTGCATTGTGATATCGGGCTTGGCCCCTATGACTACTTATCTCTTTAGGGCTCGTGTTTCAATAGCGTCCAAGAGGGGGCACGCATGATCGACCGCGAGCTCGATATCCAGACGGCCGACGGCGCAATGAACACGTTCGTCACGCATCCCGAGGAGGGCGGGCCGCATCCGGTCGTGCTCTTTTACATGGATGCGCCGGGCAAGCGCGGCGAGCTGCACGACATGGCGCGGCGACTCGGTACCGCCGGCTACTTCGTCGTGCTCTCCAATCTCTATTACCGGCGCCTGCGTGACTTTCGCATGGGAACGGGCGACGACGCGCGCCGGATCATGCTCGAGCACATGAACTCGCTCGACCGCACCAAGGTGCTCACCGATACCGCAGCGATGCTGAAATTTGTCGAGGGCGAGCCTGCCGCACGCAGCGACAAGATCGGCGTCGTCGGCTACTGCATGAGCGGGCCGTTCGTGCTCTGGGCGGCTGCGCAGTATCCGGATCGCGTGAACGCGGCCGCTTCCTTTCACGGTGTGAACCTGTGCACCGACTCGCCGGAGTCGCCGCATCGGTTCGCTGCCGACATCAAAGCCGAGCTGTACATCGGTTGCGCTCAGACCGACGCATGGGCACCGCCGGAAATGATCCAGGCGCTCGATGCGCACCTGCAGACCACGTCAGTGCGTTATCGCATCGAGACGTACCCCGAGACGCTGCACGGCTTCGTATTTCCCAAGCGTGAAGGTATGTATCAGAAGGCTGGCGCGGAACGGCACTGGGAGCGGCTGATCGCGCTGTTCGGGAGGAATATATGAGAAGAAGAAACCTGCTGCTGACCGGCGCCGTCGTCGCCACGTTGTTTGCAACCGGCGCGCTCGCGCAGAACCGCGATCGCAACGCGTACTTCGGCGATCTGCACGTTCATACGAAGCTGTCCTTCGACGCGTACATCTTCAATGTGCGGGCGACGCCCGACGACGCGTACCGGTACGCGAAGGGTGAATCGATCCACCACGCGTCCGGCTACGACGTACGGCTGACCGATGCGCCGCTCGATTTCCTCGCAGTGACCGATCACTCCGAGTACCTCGGCGTCATCCCGGCGATGCACGACCCCAAGCACCCGCTCTCGAAGGTGCCGTACGCGGCCGATCTGTTCAGCACCGAACGCGAAAAGATCAACGCCGCGTTCCAGCGCATCGCGACCAGCCTGCGCACCGGGCAGTACCTGCCCGAGCTCAAGGATCTCGATACCTCGCGCTCCGCGTGGCGCACGATCGTCGACTCCGCCGATCGGCACTACGTGCCCGGCAAGTTCACGACCTTCCGCGGCTACGAGTTCACCTCTGCGCCGGACGGCCAGAATCTGCATCGCAACGTGATCTTCGCGGGCACGCGTGCACCGGATCTGCCGTTCACTGCGCTCGATTCGCAGAATCCTGAAGAGCTGTGGCGCTGGATGGACCAGCAGCGCAAGCAAGGCGTCGAAGCGCTCGCGATCCCGCACAACTCGAACGGCAGCGATGGCCGCATGTTCCAGCGTACGCAGTTCGACGGTCGCCCGATGGATCGCAGCTACGCGGAGCTGCGCATGCGCAACGAGCCGCTGGCGGAGATCACGCAGGTCAAGGGCACGTCGGAGACGCATCCGTCGCTGTCGCCGAACGACGAGTGGTCGGCGTTCGAGATCATGGACACCTACATCGGCTCGCAAACCAAGGTGACGAAATTCGCTGGCGGTTACGTGCGCGACGCGCTCAAGGCGGGACTGGAGTACGAGCAGTCGGAAGGCTTCAATCCGTACCGCTTCGGCTTCATCGGCTCCAGCGACACTCACAACGCTGCAGGTCCGTTCGAGGAAAGCCGCTACTTCAGCAAAGTCGGCCTCATGGACGGCAAGCCCGAGCAGCGCGGTTCCGTGCCGCCGGCGGGCCGCACCTGGGACAACTACGAGCCGCAGAACAACGCGGCGCGCTACCAGAGCTGGGGCGCGTCGGGCCTGACAGGTGTGTGGGCGGAAGAGAACACGCGCGAATCGATCTTCGCAGGCCTGCGTCGCAAGGAAACGTTTGCGACTTCCGGCCCGCGCATGCGCGTGCGCTTCTTCGCCGGCTTCGATTTTCCCGCCGGCGTCGAGAATCGGCACGACGTGATTGCGCAAAGTTATACGCGCGGCGTACCGATGGGCGGTGACCTGCTGCAACGAGGCACGCGCGCGCCGCAGTTTCTCGCGTGGGCACTGCGCGACCCGCACGCCGGCTGGCTGCAACGCGTGCAGATCGTGAAGGGCTGGGTCCAGGACGGAAAGACCCAGGAGCGCGTGTTCGACGTCGCGTGCTCCGACGGGCTCACTCCCGACGCCACGACACATCGCTGCGCAGACAACGGCGCGACCGTGGATTTACGTACCTGCGCAGTGAGTGAGAACAAGGGCGCCGTCGAGCTGCGCGCGCTGTGGTCCGACCCGACGTTCGACCCGCGCCAGCGCGCGTTCTACTACGTGCGCGTGCTGGAGAATCCTTCGTGCCGCTGGTCGACGTGGGATGCGCTGCGCGCCGGCATCGAGCCGAATCCGAAGCTCGCGAAGACGATTCAGGAGCGGGCGTGGAGCTCGCCGATCTGGTACGTTCCGCAGCGCTGACGACGCGGGAGCCTCCATTGAACTGGTTACGCGCGGCCATCCGTGAGCCGTTGCTGCATTTCGTCGTGATCGGCGCGGTGCTGTTCGCGGTGACTGCGCTGCGGGAGCAGCGTGCGGAGCACAGCGAGATCCGCATTACCGCCGGCGAGGTCGAGCAGCTCGCCAAGTTCTGGGAAACGCAGGCGCAGCGCCGGCCCACGGCGGCAGAGCTGCAGGTATTGATCGACGAGCGCATCGACGAAGAAGTGCTGGCGCGCGAAGCCGTGCGACTGGGGCTGGATCGTGACGACGTCATCGTGCGGCGGCGCCTGGCGCAGAAGATGGCGTTCGTGAGCGACGACCTCGCAGTGGTCGCGGAGCCGTCCGAAGCGGAGCTGCGCGAATACTTCGATGCGCACCGCGAGTCGTACACGACGCCGGACCTGTACGCGCTACGTCACGTTTACTTCAATCCCGATCGTCACACGGCTCTCGACGCCGACGCGCAACGCGCGTTGCAGCGGCTGAACCGCGGCGCAAACCCCGCTGAGGTCGGCGATCCGTTCATGTTGCCGCGCGAGCTGGCGGACGTTTCCCGCGACGACATCCAGCGCGATTTCGGCTCGGTGTTCGCCGATGCCGCGACCGGCTCGGCGCCCGGAACGTGGCGCGGCCCGGTGCGATCGCCGTTCGGCGTGCATCTCGTGAAGCTCGAATCGCACACGCCGCGCAGCGCCGCGAATTTCGAGGACGTGCGCGATCGCGTGCGCGCGGCTTATCTCGAGCAGAAGCAGCAGGAAGGAAACGCCGCGCTACGCGCGAAGCTGCGCGAGCAATACAAAATCGTCGTCGAGCCTGCGGAAGGAGGCGGATCGTGAACCTACAATTTCTCCTGCCTGGCTCTACTGGGCTTTGCGAGCTCGGTGCACGCTCACGAAGTTCGTCCGGCTTATCTGGAGATCGTCGAGCAGCAGGACGGCATCTATTCGCTGACCTGGAAGCAGCCCGCGCTCGCGGAAGCTCGCATCGCGATCGATCCGCAACTGCCGGCCGCCTGCACGACGCTCGGCGAACGGCACGTCGAAGTCGCCGACGGTGCTTTCGTTGCGCGCTGGCAGGCCCAGTGCCCGGGCGGCCTCGCGGGACAAACGATCCGGATCGCTGGACTGGAGCGAACACTGACTTCGACGTTCGTCAGGACCGAGCTCGCCGACGGCCGAACGATTGCCGGCGTCGTGCAAGCGTCCGAGCCGTCGTTTCAATTCGCCGCTGCACGGCCGGTGCTGCCGGCGTACTTCGTGCTCGGCATCGAGCACATCCTCGGCGGCATCGATCATGTGTTCTTCGTCATCGGGCTGATCCTGCTCGTGCCCGCGTTGTGGCGACTGGTCGGCGCACTCACCGCCTTCACAGTCGCGCACAGCATCACGCTCGGCGCAGCTGCGCTGGGATTCGCGGGACTGCCGCAAGCTGCAGTCGAAGTGGTGATTGCGCTCAGCATTCTCGTGGTCGGTTACGAAGTCGTGCGTGCGGCGCGCGGCCAGACGGGTTTGACCTACGTAATGCCGTGGGCGGTCGCTTTCGGCTTCGGCCTGCTGCACGGCTTCGGCTTCGCGGGCGCGCTTGCGGAGATCGGCCTGCCGCAGGACGCGAAGCTCGGCGCGTTGCTGTTATTCAACGTCGGCGTGGAAACCGGCCAGCTGATGATCGTCGCGGTAGCGGTGCCGCTGGCGCGCTGGATCGCGAGCCGCGCAGCGAACCTGCGCCGACGCATCGAGGTCGGCGCAGGGTATTCGCTCGGAGCAGCGGCGGCGTTCTGGATGATTCAGCGCGTCGCGGCGGTTTTCTGACTGGTGCCGGGAGAGAAAAAGCGGGGAAAGTCAGCAGTGCACAAAATGTTGCGCTGCTGAGTTTCCCCGGATTTTCTCTCCCGGCACCTAAAACTGGGACCACGAGATTGGGCGGACCTCGAGGGCGCGCGAAGTGCACGCGGTGCCGATCTGGCGCGCGGCTTCCAGCGCTTCTTCCTGCGTGGCGCAGTCGACGACGTAGAAGCCCAACAGCTGCTCCTTCGTCTCCGCGAACGGTCCGTCGATGATGTACGCCTCCGGTCCTTTGCGCAGAGTCATCGCCGTGGTGCTCGGATGCAGGCGCACGACCGGGCCGAGCTTACGCTCCGCCGCGAGCTTGCCTTGCACGACGATGTGCTGGCCGATCAGCCGCTCCTCTTCCGCCTTGCTCAGGTTCGCGATGTCGGCGTCGGTGCCGTAGATGAGGATGGAATAAAGCATGGAGCTGCTCCCTGAAATCGCAGTGCTGAAAGTATGCCCTATACTGGCCGCGTGATCGCCTCGACGCCAGCTCGCGACGAATCGGCTGCACGCTTCCTCGGCCCGGCCGCCCGTGCTCGCGCGCAACAAGCGGTTGCCGAGTTGCACGAATGGCTAGGATCGCGGCTGAGCATTGCCGAAGCGGTGCGCGCCCAACATGGGCGCGGCGAAGCTTATGGCCGCGTGCAACCGCCCGATGCGGTCGCCTGGCCGGAAAGCGCGGAAGAAGTGAGCCGCATCCTCGCAACGTGCTGCCGTCATCAGACTCCGGTGATTGCATTTGGTGCCGGAACTTCGCTCGAAGGTCACGTGAGCGCGCCCTACGGCGGCGTCTGCATCGACTTCTCGCGCATGAACGAAGTCTTGTCGGTGAATCCTGCAGATGCCGACTGCGTGGTGCAGCCGGGCGTCACGCGCGAGCAGTTGAATTCCTACCTGCGCGACACGGGATTGTTCTTTCCCGTCGACCCGGGCGCGAACGCGACGCTCGGCGGCATGGTGTCGACGCGCGCGTCCGGCACCACGACGATCCGCTACGGCGCAATGACGCGCAACGTGCTTGCTTTGCAAGCGGTGCTCGCAGACGGTCGCATCGTGCGAGTTGGCACGCGGGCTGCGAAATCCTCCAGCGGCTACGACCTCGTGCGGTTACTGGTGGGATCGGAAGGGACGCTCGGCGTGATCACGGAGATCACGTTGCGCTTGTACGGCATTCCAGAGACGACCGTGGGCGCAACGTGCTTATTTCCGGATCTGCGCGGCGCAGTCGATGCTGTCGTCGAGATCATCCAATCAGGCGCGTCGGTGTCGCGCATCGAGTTCCTCGACGAGTTGCAGGTACGGGCCTGCAACCGATATTCGCAGCTGTCGATGCCCGAACAGCCAACGCTGTTCCTTGAATTCAGCGGGACGTCCGACAGCGTCGATGGCGAGGTTACGCGCGCCGAGGAAATCGCGCAGTCCAACGGCGGCGCTGCATTCCAACGGGCAGAGGGCGACGCAGACCGCGCACGATTGTGGAAAGCGCGTCACTCGGCGTACTTCGCAGCTCTGGCGCTGCGACCCGGCTGCGAGTGCCTCGTCGCAGACGTGTGCGTGCCGCTTTCGCAGCTCGCAACCGCGGTCGCCGCTGCACGGCGCGATATCGATGCAGCGGGATTGCTGGCGCCGATCGTCGGCCACGTCGGCGATGGAAATTTCCACGTCCTGTTCCTGCTCCAGCCCGGCGCTGCGGACGAGTGGCAGCGCGCGGAGAAGGTCTACGACGCGATGATCGAGCGTGCGCTGCGCGTCGGCGGCACGTGCACCGGCGAACACGGCATCGGCCAGGGCAAGCGCACCAAGCTGGTCGAGGAATACGGCGCCGACGTCGTGGCTCTGATGCATGCAATCAAGAGCGCGTGGGATCCGCAGGGCATCCTCAATCCGGGCAAGATCTTCCTGTGAGCGACGCACACTCCGAGCTGGGATCGCGCGCGCTGCATAAAGTCGCGTGGCGCCTGATCCCGTTCATGACGCTGCTGTACTTCGTCGCGTTCCTCGATCGCGTCAACATCGGCTTCGCCGCGCTGACGATGAACGCCGACCTCGGCCTGACGCCGCGGATGTTCGGCTTCGCGTCCGGCATCTTCTTCATCGGCTACGTAATGTTCGAAGTGCCGAGCAACATCGTCATGGAGCGCGTCGGCGCGCGGCTGTGGATCGCACGCATCATGATCACGTGGGGACTGCTGTCCGCCGGCACTGCGTTCGTGTCGACGCCGACGAGCCTGTACGTGCTGCGCTTCCTGCTCGGCGTCGCAGAGGCCGGCTTCTTCCCCGGCATGATTCTCTATCTGACGTACTGGTTTCCGGCTGCGTGGCGCGCACGGATTCTGAGCGCGTTCATGGTCGCGCTGCCGATCTCCAACGTCATCGGCAGTCCTGTGTCGACTGCGCTCCTGTCGGTGGAGGCGCGGGGATTGCACGGCTGGCAGTGGATGTTTCTCATCGAAGGCATACCGGCAGTCTTGTGCGGCTTCGCAGTGCTGCTGTTCATGCGCGATGGACCAGCGAAAGCACCGTGGCTCACGCACGAAGAAAAACAGTGGCTGCAATCCGAGCTCGCTCGCGAGCAAGCGGCTCATGGCACGGCTTCGCATTCAAGCCTTTCGGCGCTGCGCTCGCCGCGCGTCTGGTTCTTCGGGCTGATCTACTTCGGGATGCTCGTCGGCATGTACGGCTTCGGCTTCTGGCTGCCGCAGATCGTGAAGGGGCTCGGCAACCTGTCGAATTTCGAAGTCGGCCTTGCCACCGCGCTGCCTTATGCAGTCGCCGCGCTCACGATGTTTCTATGGGGTCGGCACTCCGACCGCACGGGCGAGCGCACCTGGCACATTGCGTTGCCTGCATTCGTCGGCGCAGTGGGCCTGGCATTGAGTGCGTACTGGGGTGGCACGCCAGTACTCGCGCTGGCGGCTCTGTGCCTCAGCGCAATGGGTTGTTACGCGGCGCTACCGGTGTTCTGGACCCTGCCTACCTCGATGCTCGTCGGCGGCGCCGCCGCGGCCGGCATCGCGCTCGTGAATTCGATCGGCAACACCGGCGGGTTCCTCGGGCCGACGCTCGTCGGCTACGTCACCGACGCAACGGGAAGTTACGCCGCCGCACTGTGGACACTCGCGGCATTCGTCGGAGTTTCCGGCTTCGGCGTGCTCGCGCTTGCGCCGCGCGCTCGCACGCTCGTCGCTACTTCGGAAAGTCCGCGGCCTTGATCAAAGTCCGCGCACGCATGATGAAGTGTTGCGGATCGTGCGGCGTGATGACGACGGTCGCGTTCGAGTAGCGCAGCACCACCGCGCGGCTCGGGTCCGTAGCGAAAGCGCGATACGAGCCCAGCTTCCGGTTCCAGTAACGACCGGTGATCGAGAACAATCCCCAGTTGCCCAGCAGGCGCAGCGAGCCGCGCATCGCATCGACGTCACCGGACACGGAAAGCAGCCCTGCAAGCGGCAAGCGGAAATTCCCCAGCGGTCGCCGCACCAGGATCGCATCGTCCGTGAGCGTATAGCCGCGCACTCGGTACAGCAGCGCAGCTGCCAGAAGCAAAGGCGGCAACGCGATCATGAAGCTCGTGCGCGGCCGAGCCACACCCGTCGAGACGAGAACCGTCGCAACGATCGTCGCCAGCACGAGTATGCCGGACGTCACGATGGTCATCGTTTGCAGCGTGCCGCTCCACGGCGCGCGGAATTGCATGGTTGTCATGGAACCGACCTCAGGCACCGGCGTTCCAACAATCAAGTGGGGACGGAACGTCAGAAGGATTGTCCCATGAAACACCTCAAGCTTTCGCTTGCCACGCTCGCGCTCGCGGCGCTCGCCGGCTGTGCGAGCAACCCGACGGCGGACATCCGCGCGCACTCCGCGCCGGACGCCGAATTCTCCAGGTACGCCACCTTCAGTTTTCCCGAGCAGACCGGCACCGACCGCGGCGGCTACTCGACGCTCGTGACCAGTTACTTCAAGGCCGCGGTGCGCGACCAGATGGAGCAGCGCGGCTATCACTTCGTGGACGAGAACCCGGACCTGCTCGTCAACTTCTACGCCAAAGTGCACGAACGCACGGAAACGCGCCCGGAGCCGACGTTCTCGACAGCTTACGGCTACTACGGCTATCGCTACGGCCTGTACAACGCGTGGCCGCTTTATGACAACGACGTCCGCACGGTCACATACCCCGTCGGCACCGCGAACATCGACATCGTCGATGCGCACAAGAAGCAGATGATCTGGGAAGGCATCGCGCAGGGTCGCGTGCGCGACGCCGATATGGACAATCCGCGCGAGGCCATCTCGTCGGTCGTCACGCAGCTGTTCGCGCGCTTCCCGGGTCGCGCCGGCATCGTGGATAACTCGCGACAAACGAGCGCTTCCGACCAATAGACCGATTCACTGTCAACCGGCAGGCTCTCCGTGCGTTGAGTTACTCTCACGCTCCGGAGGGCCTGTTTCAAATGTTCACGAAAGTTGCGATCGCTGACCGTTCTGCTGATTTCCAGCTGCCGTAGCACTGGGCCAGTCACGCGAGGGCGGCGCGATCGAGCAGGCCGATGCCAACCAGGACGGCAAGGTCACGCGCCAGGAATACATCGATGCACGCGCCGCGCAATTCGCGCGAATGGATCGCAATGGCGACGGCGTCGTCGACGACGCCGACTCGCGCGAGCGCGCCGATCAGTCGTCCGTCGGCAAGCGCGCGGCCGCTGCCATGCGCGGACGCATCGACGCCAACAGCGACGGCAAGATCAGCAAGGACGAGTTCGTCAACGCACCGACGATGATGTTCGACAGGTTCGACGCCGATAAGAACGGCGAGCTCGACGCGAAGGAGCTGGAGGCGGCGCGTGGGGCTGCGGAGCGGTTGCGCGAGCGACGCAAGGCAGGAGTGAAGAGTCGGGCTAAAGCCGCTGGGGCGCAGGATGCGCTGAGCAGCGCTACAGCGACCGACGCGTGGCCGATCGGATTGCCGTCGCGCAGGTGCTGCAAGGCTGCGTCGAATTGATCCAGCGGGAAAACTTTGTCGATCACGGGATGCAGCTGGTGCTCGTCGATGAACGCGCTCATGCGCTGGTAGTCGACACGCGAGCCCACGTAAACGCCGCGCGCGCTCGCCGTCTTGTTCAGCAGACCGAGCGACGAGATCGAGCCGTCATAGCCGGACAACCCGCCGACGATCGACAGCATGCCGCCGTACGCAAGGCTCTTCACGGACTGTTCGAGCGATTCCCTGCCGCCGACATCGACGACCAGGTCCGCGCCGTGGCCGCCTGTCAGCTTCATGACCTGCTCGCTCCACTGCGGATGGGTACGATAGTTGATGCCGTCGCGAGCGCCGAGCTTCCGTGCACGCACGAGCTTGTCGTCGGAGCTGCTGGTAACGATCACGCGCGCTTTGGCCGCATTCGCGAACTGCAAAGCGAAGATCGAGACGCCGCCGGTGCCCTGCACGAGCACGATGCGATCGCGCAGCTCGTTCTTGCCTGCGGTGGCGTTCCATGCGGTGAGACCTGCAGTGGGCAACGTCGCAGCCTCTTCGTAGCTGAGGCTCTTGGGAGCCTGCACGACTGCGGTGTCTTCGAGCACGATGTATTCGCCGATCACGCCGTCTACGTCGACGCCATGCGCCGCGTCGATGATTTCCTTGCTGGCAGTCCCGTCGGTCCAGTTGCGGAAATACAGGCTGGTCACGCGCATGCCGGGACGAAAGCCCTTCACGTCCTTGCCGACGGCGACGATGTCGCCTGCAGCGTCCGAGCCGGGAATGCGGCCGACCAGCGCGCCGCTGCTGTTGTCGCGCGGGAGCATTTCCCAATCGCCGCGATTCAGGCCGACCGCGCGTACACGCACCAGCACCTGTCGAGCGCCAGGCTGCTGCACCGGAGCTTCGATGAGTTTCCAGCGATAGCCGGTCTCCGCTTTCTCGAGCACGACTTTGCGCGCGGTCGCGGGCACTTGCTCTGCCGCACTCGCTGCGTCCGCGAGCAGAGTGAGAATGACGAGCGCAGTCGATCCGGCGAATGCTTTGAACATGAAAGGTCCTCAGGAACGAATGTCGGCGCCGCGCTGTGCGAGCAATTCGCGCAACACCGAGCGATGGCAGCGGGCTTCGTTCTCGCAATAGCAACCGACTGCAAACGAGCCGTGGCGTGAGAGCGCGGCGAGCGTATCGAGGAGCCGCGACGTGTCGGCGTCCTTCATCTCGGCGAGATAGCGGCGCTTGAAGGTCTTCCACTGTGCGTCGGTCTGCGCCGACTGACCGAGCTTGAGCAGCGCTTCGCTCGGCGCGAGCGTGGGCAGCCAGACATCATAGAAATCGCGACGTGCCCAATCCGCTTTCGGCACGCCGCGCGGCGGCCGCCGCACGGTGCCGATGCGCAACCCTTCGTCCTGCGCGCGCGGACTGCCGAGCCGCACGATCGAAACTGCCATGAAGCACCTCCAGCTAAATTTTATGACAGTTTTGGACAGGGCTCCCGTGT
Source organism: uncultured Gammaproteobacteria bacterium (assembly GCA_963838635.1). Classification (GTDB taxonomy): domain Bacteria; phylum Pseudomonadota; class Gammaproteobacteria; order Steroidobacterales; family Steroidobacteraceae; genus Steroidobacter. The sequence continues at coordinate 256,060 of CAWISC010000013.1, forward strand.
AATGATCCCGCCCCCTGGTTCGTCGGACCTTCGGAGACACGTCATGAGCGCAACTCAAGCCACCAAAGCAGCCGCCTTCCAGGCGCTGCATCGGAACGCCGGCACGTTCGTCATCGCCAACGCATGGGACGGTGGCTCCGCTCGCATCCTGCAGAGCATCGGCTTCTCGGCGATTGCGACTTCGAGCGGCGCTGCCGCGGGTGTGCTCGGTCGGCTCGACGGCAAGATCACGCGCGACGAGGCGCTGTCGCAGGTACGGGCGATCGTCGCTGCCACCGACCTGCCCGTGTCTGCAGACCTGGAGAAAGGCTTCGGCGACACACCGGAGATCGTGGCGGAGACCGTGCGACTCGCGGCCGATGCCGGCCTCGCTGGCTGCTCGATCGAAGACGCCACCGGTCAGAGCGATCGGCCGCTGTTCGATTTCAATCTCGCGGTGGAGCGAGTCGCGGCGGCAGTGCAGGTCGCTCGCGCCCTGCCCTTCCCGTTCACGCTGACCGCCCGCAGCGAGAATTTTTTGCGCGGCAATCCGAACCTCGACGACACGATCAAACGTCTGCAGGCGTTCGAGAAGGCGGGCGCCGATGTGTTGTTCGCGCCCTTGCTGCCGGACCTGGCCGCCGTGCGCGCGGTCTGCTCGGCAGTCTCGAAGCCGGTCAATTTCATGGTCGGGGTTCCGGGCAAATCGTTCAGTGTCGCGGAGCTGGCGGATGCGGGCGTGAAGCGCATCAGCCTTGCCACGTCGCTGTTCCGCGCCGCCATGACCGGCCTGCACGAAGCGGCCCGCGAGGTGCAGGAAAAAGGCACCTTCACGTACCTCGACCGGCTGATCGACGTGAACAAGTTCATGCGGCGCTGAGTCGGGCTATCATCCCCGGGACGCTTCCTGGGGATCTCTATGCCTATTCCTGAATCGCTGCGCGGGCAGCTGCGCCTGCCCGTCATCGGCTCGCCCTTGTTCATCGTCTCCAACCCGCGTCTCGTCATCGAGCAGTGCAAGGCGGGCATCGTCGGCTCGTTCCCCGCGCTGAATGCACGCCCTGCTCCCGTGCTGGAAGAGTGGCTGGTGCAGATCACCGAGGAGCTGGCCGCGTTCAAGCGGCAGCATCCCGAACGCAAGGTCGCGCCGTACGCCGTCAACCAGATCGTGCACGTCTCGAACGACCGACTGGCGAGCGACATCTCGCTGTGCGAGAAATATCGCGTGCCGATTCAGATCACCAGCCTGCGCGCGCCGGACGAAGTCGTGCAGTCAGCGCACTCGTACGGCGGTCTCGTGTATCACGACGTGACCAACGTGAAACATGCGAAGCGTGCATTGCAGGCGGGTGTCGATGGACTGATCCTCGTTTGTGCGGGCGCGGGCGGACACGCCGGCGCGCTCTCTCCTTTCGCGTTGCTCGCGGAAGTGCGGGAGTTCTACGACGGCACGGTGATCCTGTCGGGCGCAATCGCCAACGGCTCCGCGATTCTCGCGACGCAGGCGATGGGCGCAGACTTCGCATACATGGGCACGCGCTTCATCGCCACGGAAGAAGCCAACGCGAGCGCCGAGTACAAGCAGGCGCTGATCGACAGCCAGGCTGAAGACATCGTCTACACGAACCTGTTCACAGGCGTGCACGGCAACTACCTGCGCTCGAGCATCGTCAAGGCGGGACTCGATCCGGACGCGCTGCCGGTCGCCGACAAGACCAAGATGAACTTCGCGAGCGGCGGCAACACGAAGAGCAAGGCATGGCGCGACATCTGGGGCAGCGGCCAGGGCGTCGCCGACATCCACGAAGTCCTGCCGGTGAGCGCACTCGTCGATCGGCTCGAAGCGGAGTACACGGACGGCGTGGAAGCGAGCTCTGCGATGCCCGCCTCTGACGGTGCCGGGAGAGAAATTCAGGGGAAACTGAGCAACGCAACATGAACACCACTCCACTGCGAACGATGCTGCGGTGCTCAGTTTCCCCCGTTTTTTTCTCCCGGCACCTGGTTCTGCTGGTCGCGTTTGCGACTGCGGCTCCGGCTGCGGATTTGCTCGTCGAGAACGTCACGGTGGTTTCGCCGGAGCAGGCGCAGCCGCTGGCGAACCGGCACGTGCTGATTCGTGACGGACGCATCGTGAGCGTGGGCCAGCAGCGCATCGCCGCCAAGGCGGACACGCTGAAGATCGACGGGCGCGGCAAGTTCCTGACGCCAGGGCTGATGGACTCGCATGTGCATGTCAGCGACGCCGCCGGCGTTCCGCCACTGGGCGACGAGCCCGAGCTCGTCGCGCTGCGTGACGCGTACTTCCGCCAGCAGCCGCGCAGCTATCTGTATTTCGGCGTAACGCAGGTGCTCGATGTCCTGGCGTTCGGCAAAGGGCTCGAGACTTTCGAGAGCCAGCCGGTGCACCCCGATCTGTTTCACTGCGGCGCAGCCCCTGTGCTCGACGGCTATCCGACGGCGATGCTGCCGCAGGCCGTGCGCTACCAGGCATTCCCGGACTACGTCTACGAGCCGGCCAACGCGAAGAACCATCCGCTGCCCGCGGGCGCGAACGAGGCCGAGCACACGCCCGAAGCGCTGGTCGAACGCGCCGTGAAGGGCGGTGCGCGCTGCATGAAGATCTTCATCGAGGACGGCTTCGGCCCGAAGTCGGATTGGCCGTTGATGAGCAAGGAAACGCTTGCGCGCTTCCGTACGCTCACGCGCAAACACAACATCCCCCTCCTCGCGCACGCCAACGCGATCGACATGCAGCGCATCGCCATCGACGCCGGCGTCGACGTCATGATCCACGGTTTGTGGAACTGGAACGAGTACGACGGGCAGGAAGGCATCCCCGCGCCGATCGCCGAGCACCTGCGGAAGATTCACGAGAAAGGCATTGCCTACCAGCCGACGCTGCGTGTGCTGCCCGGAACCGCGGATATGTTTCGCGCAGACACGCTGAAGGATCCGATGTACGCCAAGGTCGTACCGCCGGCGGTGCTCGCGTGGTATCCGACCGAGCCTGGCCAGTGGTTCAAGCAAATAATGCGCGAAGGTCGCGACGCTTCCGTCGACACGAAGATCGCACACGGCTGGCTCAAGCAGAACGAGCAGGGAATGCGCGCACTGAAGTACATGCACGAGCTTGGCCATCCACTGCTCGTCGGTAGCGATACACCGTCGGCGCCGACATATGGAAGTCAGCCCGGCTACGACACGTATCGTGAGATGCGACTGATGGCGCAGTCCGGCATACCACTGCCGGTGATCTTCCGTGCAGCCACGCTCAACAACGCGCGTCAGTTCGGCCTCGACAAGGAATACGGCACCGTCGAGCCCGGCAAACACGCCAACCTGTTGCTGCTCACCGCGAATCCGCTCGAAACGATGCGCGCGTGGGCGCAGATCGACAAGGTGATTCTCCACGGCGCTGTGATCGAACGCGAGACGCTCGCCGCGGATCGGAAATAGGATTCTCGATGCAGGACGACTTCGACCTCGACGCTTACTTCCAACGCATCGGCTACGACGCGACCGCCACCGCGCAACTCGAAACACTCCGCGAGATCCATCGCCTGCACCCGCAGGCCATCGCGTTCGAGAATCTGAATCCGCTGCTGCATTGGCCGGTGCCGCTCGACACGCCATCGTTGCAGCACAAGATGGTGAAACAGCAACGCGGCGGCTACTGCTACGAGCACAACCTGCTGCTCAAGCACGCGCTCGAATACATCGGCTTTCGCGTCGTGGGTCTCGCCGCGCGCGTGCTCTGGAATCATCCCGAGGACGCGGTCCGGCCTCGAACGCACATGCTGTTGCAGGTCGACATCGAAGACGAGATGTGGATCGCGGACGTTGGCTTCGGCGGCCTGACCCTCACTGCGCCGCTGCGGCTCGTCGAGCACACGCCACAAGCGACGCCGCACGAACCGTTTCGCGTGACGCGTCTCGGCGGCGATTACGCAGTACAGGCTGAAGTGCGCGGTGCGTGGCGCACGCTGTATCGGTTCGATCTGCAGGAGCAGGTGCTGCCCGATTACGAACTGGCGAGCTGGTACCTCTCGAATCATCCGGAATCCCATTTCGTGCGCCGACTGATCGCAGCGCGCGCGGGCCCGGAATGTCGTTATGCGCTGCTCGACAACGAGCTCGCAGTTCACAAGCTCGGCGGCGAAACAGTGCGGCGCAAGCTCACGAGTGCAGGCGAGCTTCGCGAAGTGTTGAGCGGGACGTTCGGAATTGCGGTGCCGGAGGGACCGGAGGTGGATGAGAGGTTGAGAGCATAGCCGAGTCGGGCTGAAGCCCGACCCACAAGGAGCCGCTCTTGCTGTGGGTCGGGCTTTAGCCCGCTCCGATCGAACTCCTGCAATCGCCGCAGCAGAAAGCGACGCTCCGTTTCGTTCGTCGCCAGGGCCAGTGCGCGGCGATAGGCTTCGGCGGCGGCCTCGCGACGATTCGATCGCCGCAGCAGGTCGGCTCGCGCCGCGTGCAACAGGTAGTACTCGTTCAGCGCGCCGGACACTCCCAGGCTGTCCATCAGCATCAAGCCGCGCTCCGGCCCTTCGCTCATGCCGATCGCGACGGCTCGATTGAGCAGCACGACCGGCGACGGATTCAGCTTCGCGAGCTCGGCGTAGAGCGCAGCGATCTGCGGCCAATCGGTCGCCTCCGCGCTTGCAGCTTGTGCATGCAAGGCGGCGATCGCTGCCTGGATCTGGTACGCGCCCGGAGTGCGCAGATGCAATGCGAAGTCGACGAGCGCGAGACCTTCGTCGATCTGCTGCCGATCCCACACATCGCGATTTTGCTCCTCCAGTGTGATCAAAGCGCCGCCGGCATCGACACGAGCGTGTCGACGAGAGTCATGGAGGAGCATCAGCGCGAGCAACCCGGCAGTCTCGGCATCCTGCGGATACAACTCGCGCAACAGACGCGCGAGGCGGATTGCTTCGGCGCACAGTTCGCGCCGCACCAGGCTGTCGCCGTGGGTGGCCAGGTATCCCTCATTGAATATGAGATAGATGACCGCCTGCACCGACGCGCGCCGCTCCTGCAACGCGTGCTCGGGTGGTACTTCGTACGGAATGCGCGCGTCCTGAATCTTGCGTTTCGCGCGTACCAACCGCTGCGCCAGCGTCGTCTCCGGCAAGAGGAATGAGCGCGCTATCTCGTCAGTCGTCAGGCCGCCGAGCGTGCGCAGCGTGAGCGCAACCTGCGCTTCGCGATTCAGCGCCGGATGGCAGCACGTGAAGATCAGTCGCAGCCGGTCGTCCGGGAATCCCGCTGCGGCTTCGTCGAACGACACGGCATCTGCGCAGTCCGGCTCCCCGTCAGGGTCGCGCAGCAGATCGCGCTTCTCGCGCCGCGTCCGCTCGCGGCGCGCGAAATCGATGAGCTTGCGATGAGACGCAGCGGTAATCCACGCGCCTGGATTGTCGGGGATGCCGTGCTCGCTCCAGTCCGCAAGCGCCGCTGCGAACGCGTCCTGCATCGCTTCCTCGGCACGATCGAACGAGCCGCACAGGCGGATCAGCCCAGCGATGATCCGCCCGTGCTCCCGCCGGAACGTGGTTTCGGCAACAGCTCGTGCGCGTACCGCGCTCAACTCGGCGGCAACTCCAGCAGCGGCCGGATCTCGATGCAGCCCGGTGCGCCGCGACAGCCGGTGGGAATCTTCTGGGCCCACTCGATCGCGTCGTCCAGGTTGCGGCAGTCGATCACGTAGTAGCCGGCGAGCTGCTCCTTGGTCTCGGCGAACGGGCCGTCGACGATCAACGGCTTGCCGTCCTGCATGCGCACGGTCGTTGCAGTGTTCGTCCGCTGCAACGGTTGCGCACCATGCAGGACTCCTCTGCGTGCCGCCTCGTCCTGGGCTGCGCGATGGGCGGCCCTGACGGCTTGATCCTCTTCGGCGGACATGCTGGCGCGATCGGTCTCGCGGCTGTAGATGAGAAAGATGTAGCGCATCGACGGATGCTCCTCGACTTGAAGCTAGGCGACCTGTGCCAGCACGTGCACGAAGCGCTCCGGCAACGCCTCCGGATAGGTCTGCTTGACGCTCGGCCGCTCCATGTGGCGCTCGAAGTACGCCTTGAGATGCTTTGCCTGCGCCAGCATGGCGCGGCTTTCCGGCATCTTGTTCATATAGAACAGGATCGGCAACAGGTCGATGTCGGCGAGCGTGAACGAGCTGCCCGCGAGATAGCCGGTCGCGCTCACCGCCGCGTCGAGCACTGCAAATTGCGTGCGCAGGTCGGGCAGCGCGGCCTCGATCGTTTTGCGATCCGGACTGCCGTCGGCAGTGTCGGGGAAGAAATAGGCGCGCAGATAACGACGCAGCATCGTTGGATCGATATGCGTGTTGATGAGCGAGATCCACTGCTCGACGAGCGCAGCGGCCGCGGGATCCGCCGGCACGAGCGCCGGACCCGGAAACGCCCGCTCGATATACAGGCAGATTGCGCGGGACTCGCACAGCGTCACGGCGCCGTGTCGCGCCACCGGGATCTTGCCGAACGGATGGATCGCAAGCACTTCGGGTGTCTGCGGCAGGGTCGGAACGAGCGTGTACGGCACGCCCTTCTCGATGCAGGCGATGCGGGTAGTCCAGACGAAGTTGCTGGCCGGTGCGCCGATGATCTGCAGGTCGCTCATGGTCGGGTCCTCTCGCTGACAATGGAAATTGCGACAGAACGACGCACGACGCGTTATGGAATCGACACCGGTCGACACGATTCTTTGCACTGAATCGACGGGCGCGTGATGGACTGAAGCCCGGCCAGCGTCGCAGACTGCCTGCATCCGAAGCAGCAGGTCTGCAACTCCATGAACTCGCATTCGAAACTCATCCTCGCCGTCGCCACGTTCTGCGCAGCGAGATTCGCCTTTGCGTTGAGCCCCGGCGAGACCGTAGACAACTTCCGCCTGCCGGACCACCAGGGCGGCTCGCGCGAGCTGTATTACCTCTCGGATATGAAGGCCGTCGTGCTGATGGCACAAGGCAACGGCTGCGAGGCTTCAAGCAAAGCCGTTGCCGGGGCTGAAGGCGCTGCGCGATCAGTACCGCTCACAGGGCGTCGAAGTCCTGCTCATCGATTCCAATCTGAACGACACCTCAGCGGCCATCGCCAAGGCCGCGACCGATCAGGGCATCGACATGCCGATCCTGATCGACGACACGCAGCTCATCGGCGAAGCGCTCGACCTGCGGCGTAACGGCGAAGTGCTGGTGATCGATCCGCAGGGCTGGAAGCTCGCGTATCGCGGGCCGCTGTCGGCCGGCAGCTCGAACCACGCTGCCGATGCGGTCGAAGCACTCGTGAAAGCGCAGCCGGTGAAGACCGCGAAGGTCGACATGAAAGGCTGCGCCATCGCCATGCCGGAGCGCGACAAGAAGCAGGCGCACGCGAAGATCTCTTACTCCAAGTCGATCGCGCCGATGCTGATCGACAACTGCGTCGCGTGTCACCGCACCGGCGGCATCGGCCCGTGGCAGATGTCGAGCTACGACATGATCAAAGGCTTCGCGCCGATGATCCGCGAAGTCGTGCGCACGCAGCGCATGCCGCCGTGGCACGCCGACCCGCATTACCAGGCGTTCTCCAACGACCGCTCGTTGTCGAAGGACGAGGTCAAGACGCTCGTGCACTGGATCGAAGCCGGCGCGCCGCGCGGCAGCGGCGGCGATCCGCTGGTCGAGCTGAAGCGCACCTGGCCCGAGTGGGCGCTGGGCGAGCCCGACCTGATCGTCGAGATCCCCGCGTTCGACGTACCGGCGACCGGCACGATTCCTTACCAGATGCCGAGCACGGCGAACCCGCTCGATCATGACGTGTGGGTGCGCGCGGTCGATTTCCTGCCGGGCGATCGCACCGTGCTCCATCACATCATCGCCACGATGGGCATGGACGGCGCCGGCATCCGCGACGGCGGCAGCCTCGGCGGCTACGTACCCGGCGCGGGCCCGATGGTGTTGCCGCAGGAAACCGGCGTGCTGATGAAGAAGGGCGCGAAGTTCTTCTTCCAGATGCACTACACCGCGACCGGCAAGCAGGCGCGCGACGTGAGCCGCATGGGCCTGTACTTCCGCAAGGACACGCCGCAGTACCAGTTCCGCAGCGCCGTGATGGCGAAGCCGTCGTTGAAGATTCCGCCGAACACCAAGGCGCACACCGAGTCGGCGTCGCGCACGTTCGATCGCGACGTGCTCGTCTACAGCCTGCTGCCGCACTCGCACTTCCGCGGCAAGGCGTCGAACTTCGTTGCGACCTACCCGGACGGCACGCAGGAAACGCTGCTGTCGGTGCCGAACTATGACTTCAACTGGCAGACGACATACGAGCTGGCGACGCCGAAGCGTCTGCCGGCCGGCACGAAGGTCACGCACAGCACGACGTGGGACAACTCGACCCAGAACAAGGCGAACCCGGACCCGAACCGCGAAGTGCCGTGGGGCCAGCAGACGTGGGACGAGATGCTGTACGGCGTGGTGCGCTTCCGCTACATCGACGAAAACTCGGCGCCGAAGGAAACGGTCTCGCGCACGCGCGAATAGATCCGCCGCATATTTTTCGGAGCGACTGGCGCCGGACTCATCGTCCGGCGCTTTTTTTGCGCGTCGAGAAAGTTCTCTCTAAGGAGCGGGATCTGAAAATGAGCGGCACGGAAGTTCAAACTATCCGAGCGGTCTCGAGTCACCCGCGCTCGTAAGTCCCGATCAGCAACCCCTTCGCGATCACGTGCCCTTTGATCTTCTCGAGCAGCTCCGTCGTCCCGGTCGCGCTTCGAAGCGCGGCACCGTATCGAGCGCGAACACCTGGAACACGTAGCGATGCTGGCCATGCCCCACCGGCGGATCGGGCGGCAGCCACGTCGCCGCAAGCCCATCATTCGTCGCGCAACGCTTATCCTTCAACGCGCCTTCCGGTAACGACGCGTCGGTCCCTGGCAGGTCCCACAGGATCGAGTGCACCACCGGGAGCGAGGTCGGGCTGTCCGCGTCTTCGACCACCACCACGACCGCTTCCGCACTCATCGGCACGCAGCGCCACTCGAGCGGCGGCGACAGGCCATCCCCGTCTGCTGTGTATTGCGGCGGGATCGGCTCGTTGTAGCCGAACGCCCCGCTGCTCACCTCGATCGAGGCGTTTACGCCGGTCAGCTCGGTGTCGACGATCGCCATGTCGCGTGCGTGCGCGTGCTCCATGGGGGAGCAATCGGCTGGACCGGTACAAGTTCCCGCCAGTAGTATTCGGCGCGTGCAAGTCCTGATCGTCGACGACAGCGCCGATGCCGCCGCCAGCCTCACGATGCTGCTGGAGCTGGAAGACATTGCCGCGCAGAGCGTGGGCGACGCGGAGGCAGCCCTGCAGTTCGTCGAAGGCGCCACGCCGCTCCTGCTGCTGATCGACATCGGCTTGCCCGGCATGAACGGTTTCGAGCTGGCGCGACGGCTGCGCCAGATGCCGCAACTCAACGGCGCAACGCTGATCGCCCTCACCGGTCGCGAGCAGCCGTCCGCACAGGAGCAGGCGCTGTTCGATCAGTTCTGGACCAAGCCGTTCGATCCGCGGCGGCTCATCGAAGAAGTGAAGATCGTGATCAGCCGCGCGGCGGCGCATCCGCTCGCCTGAACTCCATCGAAAGCGTCGTGGCCGTCGCGGTGAGCAGCGCGCCACCGGCAGTCTCGACGATCATCTGCAGTTCGTCGGCGCGTAGCGGCACCGAGCGCGCAGCGTCGTCGGCAGCGGCCGCCTGAAAAGTCACCTCCAGGACCACGAGGCCGTCCGCGCCAGGCCGACCCGCCAGCACGACCGCCGCCCCCGGATTGTTGAGACAACTGTGCAGGAGTACGTGGCAGACGCGAAGGCGGTCAGCGCGCATCAGCAGAGGCGCATCCTGCAACGTGCACGTCCCCTGGATCCGCCGCTTCGATGCTTTTAACAGTACGCTGACTTCCGTCAGGACTTCCTCGACAGGCAGGACCGCGACCTCGGCAGGCGCCGGCGCCGCCAGATACCTGGCAAGGCGCTCACTGTTGGCCACCAGATTCGCCACAGCCGCCTCTGCGGGATCGATATACAGCCCCGCGCGCTCCATCAGCTTGTCGACGTCGCCATTGCGCCGGGCGAGCCGGCCGAACAGCTCCATGCTGATGCGGATCGAGTGCACCGGATTGCGCAGGTCGTGCAGCAGCTTGCCAACGATCTGACGCTGGTTTTCCTGCTGTACCCGGCCCAGAACGGCGGCGTCGGGCGGGGGCGCGGGGACAGTAAGGCTGGCTTCCAGGGTCCTTCTCTTCGTTCGGGCGTTGCGGCGGAACTATCGCCGAGGCTGGGGAGTTCCGCTGCCAGCTTGAAAAAATTACCAGCCCCGCGGGCAACTCCCGTCTGGCGCCCAAGGTAGTGAAAAGTCGCGGGTTTCAGGCAGTACATGCTTCTCTTGCATCGCCACAAGCATTTGCTATGTTCGGCCGCCCGCCACCGCCGCGGCCCTTCCACGTCGTAACCGAAGTTACGGAGTCCTCTTCGATGGAAACCCAAGAACGAGTGCGCAGCCGTGCTTCACGGGCACTCGGCCGCAAGAATGGCGGCAAGCGCAACGGCGCGAAGCCGGAAATCGACATCGACCTGAAGAAGCTGCTGCGCGCATTGCAGTCCGTGCGCGATGGCGACTTCTCGGTGCGGCTGCCGAGCGACCAGACCGGGATCGGCGGCAAGATCGCCGACACCTTCAACGAGATCATCGCGTCCAACCAGCGCGTCGCGCGCGAGGTGGAGCGCGCCGGCCAGATGGTCGGCAAAGAAGGCAAGACGCGTCATCGCATCACCGTCGATCGCCGTTCCGGCGCGTGGGGCGCGATGGAAAGCTCGATGAACACGCTCATCGACGACCTGCTGTGGCCGACCACGGAAGTAACTCGTGCGATCAGCGCCGTGGCGAAGGGCGACCTGTCGCAGAGCGTGCCGCTGGAAATCGAAGGCAAGCCGCTGCGCGGCGAATTCCTGCGCTCGGCCACCATCGTCAACACGATGATCGAGCAGATGGGCGCCGTCACGTCGGAAGTGACGCGCGTGGCGCGCGAAGTCGGCACCGAAGGCAAGCTGGGCGGCCAGGCCGAACTGAAGAACGTCAGCGGCATCTGGAAGGACCTCACCGACAACGTCAACTCGATGGCGTCGAACCTCACCGGCCAGGTCCGCAACATCTCGGAAGTCACCATCGCCGTGGCGAACGGCGACCTGTCGCGCAAGATCACGGTCGACGTCCGCGGCGAAATTCTGCAGCTCAAAGAGGCCATCAACACGATGGTCGATCAGCTGCGTTCCTTCGCATCCGAAGTCACGCGCGTGGCGCGCGAGGTCGGTACCGAAGGCAAGCTCGGCGGCCAGGCCATCGTGCCGGGCGTCGCGGGCACGTGGAAAGACCTCACCGACAACGTCAACTCGATGGCCTCGAACCTCACGGGCCAGGTGCGCAACATCGCCGAAGTGTCGACGGCCATCGCGCGCGGCGACTTGTCGCGCAAGATCACGGTCGACGTGAAGGGCGAAATTCTCGAGCTCAAGAACACCATCAACACGATGGTGGACCAGCTGAATACGTTCGCATCCGAAGTGACGCGCGTGGCGCGCGAAGTCGGTACCGAAGGCAAGCTCGGCGGTCAGGCCGAGGCGAAAGGCGTCAGCGGCGTGTGGAAGGACCTCACCGACAACGTCAACTCGATGGCCTCGAACCTTACCGGCCAGGTCCGCAACATCGCCGACGTCGCCACGGCCATCGCCGGTGGCGACTTGTCGCGCAAGATCACGGTGGACGTGCGTGGCGAGATCCTGCAGCTGAAAGAGACCATGAACACGATGGTCGATCAGTTGCGCGCATTCGCCTCCGAAGTGACGCGCGTGGCGCGCGAAGTCGGTACCGAAGGCAAGCTCGGCGGCCAGGCGAACGTGCCCGGCGTCGGCGGCACCTGGAAGGACCTCACCGACAACGTCAACTCGATGGCCTCGAACCTCACGGGCCAGGTTCGCAACATCGCCGAAGTGTCGACGGCCATCGCGCGCGGCGACTTGTCGCGCAAGATCACGGTGGACGTGAAGGGCGAAATCCTGCAGCTGAAAGAAGCCGTCAACACGATGGTGGACCAGCTCAACACGTTCGCCTCGGAAGTGACGCGCGTGGCGCGCGAGGTCGGCACCGAAGGCAAGCTCGGCGGCCAGGCCGAAGTGAAAGGCGTCAGCGGTGTGTGGAAAGACCTCACCGACAACGTCAACTCGATGGCCTCGAACCTCACCGGCCAGGTCCGCAACATCGCGGACGTGGCGACGGCCATCGCGAACGGCGACTTGTCGCGCAAGATCACGGTCGACGTGCGCGGCGAAATCCGGCAGCTGAAAGAAACGATCAATACGCTCGTCGACCAGCTGAACGCATTCGCCGCCGAAGTGACGCGCGTGGCGCGCGAAGTCGGCTCCGAAGGCAAGCTCGGCGGCCAGGCCGAAGTGAAAGACGTCAGCGGTGTGTGGAAAGATCTCACCGACAACGTCAACTCGATGGCCTCGAACCTCACCGGCCAGGTGCGCAACATCGCCGAGGTGGCAACGGCCATCGCGCGCGGCGACTTGACGCGCAAGATCACGGTGGACGTGCGCGGCGAAATCCTGCAGCTGAAAGAGACCATGAACACGATGGTCGACCAGCTGAACAGCTTCGCGGCCGAAGTGACGCGCGTGGCGCGCGAAGTCGGCACCGAAGGCAAGCTCGGCGGCCAGGCGATCGTGCCGGGCGTCGCGGGCACCTGGAAGGATCTCACCGACAACGTGAATTCGATGGCCTCGAACCTCACGGGCCAGGTCCGCAACATCGCCGAAGTGTCGACGGCCATCGCGCGCGGCGACTTGTCGCGCAAGATCACGGTGGACGTGAAGGGCGAAATCCTGCAGCTGAAAGAAACCATCAACACGATGGTCGACCAGCTGAACGGCTTCGCGGCCGAAGTGACGCGCGTGGCGCGCGAAGTCGGTACCGAAGGCAAGCTCGGCGGCCAGGCGCAGGTGCCCGGCGTCGCAGGCACGTGGAAGGACCTCACCGACAACGTCAACACGATGGCGAACAACCTCACGAACCAGGTGCGCGGCATCGTGAAGGTCGTGACCGCGGTCGCGAACGGCGACCTGCGCCAGCGACTGACGGTGGAATCGAAGGGCGAAGTAGCGGCGCTCGCCGATACGATCAACAGCATGACCGACACGCTCGCGACGTTCGCGGACCAGGTGACGTCGGTCGCGCGCGAAGTCGGCGTCGAAGGCCGCCTCGGCGGCCAGGCGAACGTGCCTGGCGCATCCGGCACGTGGAAGGACCTCACGGCGAACGTGAACCTGCTCGCCGCGAACCTGACGACGCAGGTGCGCGCCATCGCCGAAGTCGCGACGGCCGTGACCAAGGGCGATCTCACTCGTTCGATTCAGGTCGACGCGCGCGGCGAAGTGTCCGAGCTGAAGGACAACATCAACGCGATGATCGGCAACCTGCGCGCCACGACGGAGCGCAACACCGAGCAGGACTGGCTGAAGACGAACCTCGCGAAGTTCAGCCGCATGATGCAGGGCCAGCGCGACCTCGTGACGGTCGGTCAGATGCTGCTGGCGGAGCTGGCGCCGCTCGTCAACGCGCAACAGAGCATCGTGTACATCATGGACTTCGACGAGCGCGGCCCGATGCTCAAGCAGCTCGCGAACTACGCCGACGCTCAGTTGGAGGGCGAGGAGCCGCGTCGCTACGCGCTGCGCGAAGGGCTGGTCGGGCAATGCGCAGCCGACGGCCGCCGCCTCCTCGTCAACGACATTCCGCGCGAAGCGATCCATGTCCGCAGCGGACTGCTCGAAGCCCGTGCCCGCAACCTGATCGCGCTGCCGGTGCTGTACGAAGGTCAGGTGAAAGCCGTGATCGAGCTGGCCTCGATGCACGAGTTCACCGCCTCGCACCTGGCGTTCCTCGAGCAGCTCACCGGCTCCATCGGCGTCGTGCTCAACACGATCGAAGCGACGATGCGCACCGAGCGCCTGCTGAAACAGTCGCAGGAGCTCGCCGGCGAGCTGCAGGCACAGCAGAAAGAGTTGCAGCAGACCAACGAAGAGCTTGCCAACAAGGCGCGCCTGCTCGCCGAGCAGAACGCAGAAGTGGAGCGCAAGAACCAGGAAATCGAGCTGGCGCGTCGCGCACTGGAAGAGAAGGCGGCCGAGCTGGCGCTCACCTCGCGCTACAAGTCCGAGTTCCTCGCGAACATGTCGCACGAGCTGCGCACGCCGCTCAACAGCATCCTGATCCTGGGCCAGCAGCTGGCCGAAAACGCCGACACCAACCTGAGCCCGCGCCAGGTCGAGTTCGCCAAGACGATCCACGCGGCGGGCACCGACCTGCTGAACCTGATCAGCGACATTCTCGACCTGTCGAAGATCGAGTCCGGCACGGTCACGGTCGAATCCGAGGACCTGCTGTTCACGCATCTGCGCGAGACGATCGAGCGCAACTTCCGGCACGAAGCGGAAGCGCGCATGCTGTCGTTCGTCACCGACTTCGACGCCAACGTCGGCCGCCACATCACGACCGACTCGAAGCGCCTGATGCAGATTCTCAAGAACCTGCTGTCGAACGCGTTCAAGTTCACCTCGCACGGCAGCGTGCGCTTGCACGTTGGCCTGGCGAGAGGCGGCTGGAGCGCCGACCATCCGACGCTCAACCAGGCCGTTTCGGTGGTGGAGCTTGCGGTCACCGACACCGGCATCGGCATCGCTCCCGAGAAACAGAGGATCATCTTCGAAGCGTTCCAGCAGGCCGATGCCGGCACGGCGCGCAAGTACGGCGGCACCGGTCTGGGTCTCGCGATCAGCCGCGAGCTGGCGCATCTGCTCGGCGGCGAGCTGAAGCTCACCAGCGTGCCCGGCGCGGGCAGCACGTTCACGCTGTACCTGCCGATCAGCTACCTCGGCTCGGCGTATCTGCAGAGTCCGGCGCAGTCCGGCCGCAAGGAAGCGAAGCAGATGTTCCAGCCGATCGCGCTGCCGGCTGCGCGCCGAGGAGCTGCTCGACGACCGCGAGGACTTGCAGCCGGACGATCGCGTGCTGTTGATCATCGAGGACGATCCGCACTACGCCAAGGTGCTGCTGAATCTGGCGCGCGACACGCAATTCAAGGCGATCGTCGCCAAGACCGGCACGGAAGGCCTGAGCCTCGCGCGCAAGCATCGCCCGACGGCGATCTCGCTCGACGTGTTCCTGCCGGACATGCTCGGCTGGACGGTGCTCAACCAGTTGAAGCGCGACACCGCCACCCGCCACATCCCGGTGCAGATCCTCACGGTCGAAGAAGAGCGTCAGTACAGCCTGGAGCGCGGCGCGTTCGCGTTCATGAACAAGCCTGCGACGACCGAAGGGCTCGAGGCGGCGCTCGAGCGCATCAAGGAGTTCGCTTCGCCGCGCATTCGCGAGCTGCTGGTCGTCGAAGACGACCCGACCGAGCAGATGAGCATCGCCGAGCTGATCGGCTTCGACGACGTGAAGATCACTGCGGTCGGCAGCGGCGCCGACGCGCTCGCAGCGCTCAAGGAGAAGTCGTTCGACTGTATCGTGCTCGACCTGCGGCTGCCCGACGTGACGGGCTTCGAGCTGATGGAGAGCATCCAGCAGGACGAGCGGCTGCGCGACACTCCGATCGTGGTGTTCACCGGTCGCGAGTTGTCGACGGCCGAAGAGGAAGAGCTGCGGCAGAGGGCGAAGAGCATCGTGCTGAAAGGTGTGCGCTCGCCCGAGCGACTGCTGGACGAGACCGCGCTGTTCCTGCATCGCGTGATCACCGATCTGCCGCCCGCCAAGCAGCGCATGATCGAAACGCTGCACCAGTCCGACGAGCCGCTGCAGGATCGCAAGGTCCTGGTGGTCGACGACGACATCCGTAACATCTTCGCGCTCAACAGCCTGCTGGAGCGGCACAAGATGGCGGTCATCAGCGCGACCAACGGCCAGGACGCGATCGACCTGGTCGAGTCGACCGAGCGACCTCGCGCTGGTGCTGATGGACGTGATGATGCCGGAGATGGACGGCTACGAGACGATGCGGCGGATCCGCAATAATCCGAAGTTCCGGATGCTGCCGATCATCGCCCTGACCGCGAAAGCGATGAAGGGCGACCGCGAGAAATGCCTGGAGGCCGGCGCTTCCGACTACGTCGCGAAGCCGGTCAACACCGAGCAGCTGCTGTCGCTCGTCAGGATGTGGTTGCACCGCTGATGACGCAGAACGCAACCGAGTTGAACGCACGACTGACGCGCGCCCGCCCGGACAGGGTCAACATCCTGTTGGTGGACGACCAGCCGGCGCGGTTGCTGTCGTACGAAACGATCCTCGGGCAGCTCGGCCAGAACCTGATTACTGCGCGGTCGGGCGTGGAAGCGCTGGCGCGCCTCATGAAAGACGAGTTCGCGCTGGTGCTGCTGGACGTCAGCATGCCGGGCATGGACGGCTTCGAGACCGCGGAGATGATCCACGATCATCCGCGCTTCGAGCGCACGCCGATCATCTTCATCACGGGCGTGCACGACACGGAATTCGACCGTCTCAAAGGCTACAAGCTCGGCGCGGTCGACTACGTGTCGATTCCGGTGGTGCCGGAGATCCTGCGCAGTAAGGTGTCGGTGCTGGTCGAGCTGCACTGCCAGCGGCTGGAGCTGCAACAGCTCAACCGCAGCCTCGCCGACGCGAACGAGCAGCTGGAGCAGGCCAACACGACGCTGCAGGCGGAAAAGAACCGCGAGCTGGAAGCGCTGAACCTGCACCTGCAGAAAGCGAACACGGAGCTGGCGGCGTCGAACGAGGCGTTGCAGGCCGAGATCGCCGAGCGTGCGCGCGCCGAGGCGGCGCTGCTCGAAGCGGATCGGCA
This sequence comes from uncultured Gammaproteobacteria bacterium, assembly GCA_963838635.1. Taxonomy (GTDB): domain Bacteria; phylum Pseudomonadota; class Gammaproteobacteria; order Steroidobacterales; family Steroidobacteraceae; genus Steroidobacter. The sequence continues at coordinate 272,961 of CAWISC010000013.1, forward strand.
CAAGGACGAATTCCTGGCGATCCTCGCGCACGAGCTGCGCAATCCGCTGGCGCCGATCCGCAACGCGGTCGAAATCATGTCGCGCTTTCCGATCGACAACCCGAAGCTGAAATGGTCGCGCGACGTCATCGATCGCCAGGCGATGCACCTGACGCGCCTGGTCGACGACCTGCTCGACATCTCGCGCATCACGCGCGGCACGATCCGGCTGGCGCAGGAACCGGTGCGCAGCGAGACGATCATCGCGCGCGCCGTGGAAGCGCTGCAGCCGATGATTGCCGAGCATCGCCACGAGCTGTCGATCGATTGCCCGGACGGCTCGCTGATGGTGCGCGGCGATCTCACACGGCTGGTGCAGATCCTCGGCAACCTGCTCAACAACGCCGCCAAGTACACCAACGACGGTGGTCGCATCCACTTGAGCGTGCGGCGCGAAGACCGGGCCGTCGAGTTCCGCGTCAAGGACAACGGCATCGGCATCGCGCCGGATTCGCAGTCCAAGCTGTTCAACCTGTTCTCGCGCCTGGAGACGACCGATGACCGCACGCCGGGCGGGCTCGGCATCGGCCTGGCGCTGGTGCGCAAGCTGGTGGAAATGCACGCCGGCGAAGTCTCCGTAAGCAGCGCGGGCGTCGGCCAGGGAAGCGAGTTCGTCGTGCGCATCCCACTGCACGACAGCGTTCCGGCGGCCGCGGAACGCGCAGCGCGCACTACCAGCTCGATGCAGCCGCGTCATCGCATCCTGGTCGCGGACGACAATCCGGACGCGCTCGAAAGCCTGGCGCTGCTGCTGGAATGCGACGGCCACGAAGTGTGGAAAGCCGCGAACGGCGCAGAGGCATATGAGCTGGCCGCGAAATGCCAGCCGCACCTCGCGTTGCTCGACATCGGCATGCCGGTGATGGACGGCTACGAAGCGGCGCGGCGCATCCGCTCGGAGACGTGGGGCAAGCCCATGATGCTGGTCGCGCTGAGCGGCTGGGGTCAGAGCTCCGACGTGCAGCGCTCACGCGACTCGGGATTCGATACGCATCTGGTGAAGCCTGCGAGCTTCGACGCGCTGGCTCAGCTTCTCAGCCGCGTCCCGTCCGGCGGCAAGTAGTAGCGCTCCGCGTGTCGCTTGCCGCGAGCGATGCACGACGGATCCGCCCCCTCTCGCACCAGATGCCAGCCGGTGCGGTTCGCAGTTCCTAAAGACTGCGTCGGCGCATGGCTGAAGCACGCGGCACGCGCTTCGTCGTTGATGACGAGTTGACGCCCGGCTCTTTCGGAAAGCCACAGCGCCGCATCCGCCATCTCCTGCTGTTCTTCGCGCCAGCGCGCATGACCGAAGTGCACGATCCGGCGGCGCGCCCGCAAGAGGTATTGCTCTTTGAACGCGACCAGGCCGAGCTCGTGCCGCGGATCGGCAGCTTGCTCGATGCGCGCGACGAACGACTCGCCCGAGCGCGCGTCGTTCAATTGCGGATTCAACCAGAAGCTGACGATGAGCAACGCCGTGGCAATCACGCTGCCGAAGGCGAGAAAGCCGCGGCGCGGGCGGGCGATTGCACAGATCACAGCGCCCGCAATCGTCATCAGGATGAGCGGCCCGAGTGGGTCGAGGCCGTACGCCCCGACGATATCGGCGCGTCTGTCCGGCCGCACCAGGAGGTAGATCCCTGTAGCGGCGCACAGCCCGCTGGCCGCTGCAGCGAGGATGAACATCGCGAGTTGCGCACCACGCCGCGTCGCGACCTGCGCGAGGTATGGCGCGCACAGCAATGCGAGCACCGGCACCGCCGGGAGCATGTACACGCCGCGCTTGCCGGTGCTGAAACTGAAGAACAGCACGACCAGCACGATCCACGACGCAAGCAACGCGATGCGCAAGTCGAACGAGCGCAATGCATCGCGCCAGTGAACGAACAGCCACGGCGCGAGCAGCGTGAGCGGCAACCACAACGCTGGAATGACCTCGACCAGGAAATACCAGAACGGCTCGCGGTGATGCCAGGCGTTGCCGTAACGCGTGAGGGTCTGTTCGAACAGAATCTCATCGCGATACGCAGCCAGCGTCGGGTTGTCGCTCGCGGCGATCAGCATCGGCACGAGCCAGATGCTGATTGTCGCGAGGAAAGCGAGCGGTCCGAGCAGCCAGCGCGCGCCGCCTGCCGACGCCTTTCGCGGCTGCCAGCGCGGATCGCGCAGCAGCGCGAACGGTACGAGGATGAGCAGCGGCAGGAAGCCGACGCCCTTGGTGATCACACCGAGCCCGGCCGCAGCCCAACCGATCGTGTACCAGCGCCACGACGGGCCGAGCAGCAGGTGACGCAGCAGACCGTACAAGCTGAGCGTCGTCCAGAAGCACAACGTCGCATCGATCTGCGCCTGCCGTGCCTGCCACACGAATTGCACCGTGAATAGCAGCGCCAGCGCGCCGACGAGTCCGACTTCGCGATTCCACAAACGGCGACCGAGATCGTAGATCAGCGCGACGCAGCCGAATGCGGCGAGAAACGATGGCAGCAGGAAGGCGATGCGCAGCGAATGCGTCACCTCCAGCCCCGAAGCAACCAGCCAGAAAAACAACGGAGGCTTGTCGGCGTACGGTTCGCCGCCTACGCGCGGCAGCAGCCAATCTCCGCTCGCGAGCATGTCGCGCGCCACGAGCGCGAAGCGTGGCTCGTCCGGCGGCCACGGATCTCGCAAGCCGATGCCAGTAGCGATCAGCAGCAGCGCCAGGGCGAACAGCCAGAGCAGATCCATCCCTGGCGATGCACTTCGACGCCACATTTGGACGAGTGCGGTCAGGCCCGCTGGCGCAGACCGAGCGCAACCAGGTTGGCAACCTCTCGCGCGATGTGCCGCTGCTGAGCGACGTCGCGCGGTACGTCTTCCTTGACCAACCAGCTGACGAGGCCCGGCAACATCAGCGCGCGCGCTTCGACGTCGTCCGTCGCCGCGATGCTGCCTTCTTCGATTCCCTGGCGGATGAGCCCGTGGTACGCATCGCCGAGCTGAGCCGAGTTGCGATCGAACGCCGCCTGCCCCTGCGGTGACAGCGCGCCATGACCGACGAGCGGCGAAAGCGGCGTCTGCTCGTCGTTCGGATAAGCGAGCGCCAGCGCGTGCATCGCTGCGGCCAGCGCGTCGAGGCGCGAGCCGCTGTGTTCGAGCATGCGGTCCTTGATGAGGAAGAAGATGCGGAATGCCCGCTCGTAGCACGCCGCGACCAGGTCCTGCTTGCTGCCGATGTGATGATGCAGCGTGCGCTTGGTCGTGCCGACTTGCGCCGCGATCTCATCGAGCGACGTCGCGTCGATGCCCTTGCGATTGAACAGCCGCGACGCGACCCGCAACAGCGCTTCGCGCTTCGCCTGACCGGCTGCGTCGCGATCGAAGGCGCTCACGACCGGCGGCGCAAGCGCGCCGAGATCCAGCGGCTGGAAATCCGGCAACCGCGCGGCGCGCGAGAATCCATCGAACACAGTCGCAGTGGCGGCCGCCAGCAGACGGGCGTGCCCCATCGGACCGACCTGGTGCGCCCAGGGCCGCGCTAGCGGCGCCCAGGTCACGAGACTCAGAATGATGCGCGCGGTGACTTCGAAGTCGCAGGGACGCAGCACGCCTTCGCGCTGACCGGTTTCCAACATGTGCGCGAGACGGGTCGCGAGCGCGTCGTACAACCCCTGGATCGTGTCGCGCTGAGTCGCATTCAGCATCGCGATTTCCGCGCGCGCCGCGATCTCCGGCTCGTTCGGATCGAGCATGCGCGTCACGAACACGCCCAACATGTCGGCGGCGGTCCCGCTAGCGCGACCGGCCTCGAGCAGATGTCGTGCCGTGATTTCCGCCGCGCGCCGATAGCACTGGAACACGAGGTCTTCGCGGTCCGCGACGTAGTAGTACATCGCGCCGCGTGTGACGCCGAGCTTCGCGGCGATCTCGGCGAGCGAGGTGAGCAACACACCCTTCTCGTTCAACTGACGCGCGGCTTCGTCCAGCACGCGCTCGTGCTTGTTCGCAGAGCTCGAAGCCGGGCTCGCAAATTGTTCGACAGAGGGCGTTGCAGGCATGAAGCGAGTCGTCGGGGCAGCGCAGGGAGCGTACAGCTTTTGCTGCAATACGCACTAGCCGCCGCGGCGCTCGACCGGAGCTGGAAATTCTACATTTCGGTGTATATCTTCACTTCTATAGCAAATGATGAAAAACCTGTGATATATCAGCCGTGCCGCCGACTCCTGGCGCGGCGAGGATGGATATCAAACAGGGGGTAACTATGAAGATCATCGATCGCTGGCAGCGCCGCTGCGCCGTCGGCCTCGGCCTGCTACTGCTCGTGGCGGCCGCACAGGCGCAAACGAATCCGTTCGCAAAGGGGCCCGATCCGACCTCCGCGTCGCTGAACGCGACGGCCGGTCCGTTCGCGGTCGCCACCACGTCGGTGTCGAGTCTCGTCACCGGCTTCGGCGGCGGCACGATCTACTACCCGAGCGCCGCCGGCTCGTACGCGGCTGTCGCAATCTGCCCGGGATTCACGGCGACGCAGTCGTCGATCGCGTGGATCGGGCGGCGCATGGCCTCGCATGGCTTCGTCGTCTTCACCATCAACACCAACTCGACCTTCGATCAGCCGCCGAGTCGCGCGACGCAGCTGATGGCAGCACTGCGCTACCTCACCAATTCCAGCAACAGCACGGTGCGCAGTCGCGTCGACGCCAACCGGCTCGGCGTGGCGGGTCATTCGATGGGCGGCGGAGGTTCGCTGATGGCAGCTCGCGACAACCCGTCGTTGAAGGCCTCCGTGCCGATGACGCCGTGGAGCACGACGAAGAGCTTCTCGACGGTGCGTGTGCCGGTACTGATCGTCGGCGCCGAGAGCGATACCGTTGCGCCCGTGTCGTCGCATTCGATTCCGTTCTACACGAGCCTCGCCTCATCGCTCGACAAGGCCTACGCGGAGCTCAACAACGCCAGCCATTTCGCGCCCAACAGCACCAACACGCCGATCGGCCGGTACTCGGTGGCGTGGGTCAAGCGCTTCATGGACAACGACACGCGCTACGAGCCGTTCCTGTGCGGCGCGCCGCACACGGCGTTCGCGACGCCGACGGTGTTCTCCGACTATCGCTCGACGTGTCCGTACCAGTAGAAGATACAGATTCGTGGGGGTAAGCCCGCGGGGGTCGGCGCGGCGGCGGCTGTGAAAGCAGCCGCCGCCGAAGCTTTCGCAGCATGATGAAGCGCACCTACATCTGGCTCGGCATCGTTGCGAGTCGCTCTCGCGCTCGCCTTCGTGTTCAGCCCTGCCGATCGCAAAGAACCAACGCCGCCGCCCTCCGCCGCCGTCAATACGCCCGAGGCCCACGACGACGCTGTAGGTCGGCCTTCAGCCCGACTCTCCGACCCTCCACCTCAACCCCCCGACACCCACGAACCACCCGAGCCCATCGTGGCCCAGACCAACGACAAGACATTCCGCCTCAACGCCTCCGGCCGACTCACGCTCGACGAGCAAACCCGGCTCAACATCGAAGCTCTGTTCGCCCGCACCGATCGCGAGCGGCTGGCCGAGGCGAAACAACAGGCGATCGATCCCCTGCCCGCTGCAGCCGGAGCGCAGGCGGCAGAACTGCTCGAGCAGTACGACAACTATCAGCAGGCACAGCGACAGGCATACCCGCCGGGCGTCGCACCGCCGACGGAGGAAGCAGCGTTGGCCGAACTGGACGGCTTGCATGCGCTGCGCGAGGCGCACTTCGGCCCGATCGTCGCGCGCGCGCTTTACGGCGAGGAAGAAGCGACGTCGCGACAACTGATCGAGCTGATGCGCCTGGAAAAGGATCAGAGCCTGACGATGGAGGAAAAGGCGGCGCGCGCGCAGCGCCTGCGGGATTCCATGCCCTGACGCGGCTACACTGCGCCGCGAATGAAGCCATCCCTGCTCTCACGAAGCCTGCACAAGTGGCTCGCGCTGTTCGTCGGCCTGCAATTGCTGGTCTGGGCCGTCACCGGCTTCTTCATGGTCGCGGTCGACCTCGACTTCATTCACGGCGACTCGCTCGTGCGCAATCTGCGAACGCCGGTAGCGAATGCGAAAGCCGCCTTGCCGGTTGCGGAGCTGACCCGTCGCTATCCCGAGGTCACGTTCTTCTCGTTGCACTCGCTGCCGGTGCTGAGCACGCCTGTCTACGAATTGACCGCGGCCGGTCGCAAAGTACTGGTCGATGCTGCGAGCGGTCAGCAGCTGTCACCGCTCTCCGATGGAGTGATTCGCCAACTCGCGCGCAGCTATTACGCGGGCAGTGGACAGCTGAGTGCGGTGACGTTGCTCGAACGCGAAGTGCCGATGGAAGTGCGCGGTCGAGCGCCGCCATTGTGGCGCGTCGACTTCGACGACTGGCTGCAAACGACGCTCTATCTGCATCCCGACACCGGTGCGCTCGTAACGCGGCGTCACCGACTTTGGCGCTGGTACGACTTCCAGTGGATGCTGCACATCATGGATTACGGCGACCGCGAAACGCCGACCGGCGTCGTGCCGCGCGTGGCGACTGTGCTCGGCGTCGTTACGGTCTTGAGCGGCGTGTGGCTGCTGTATTTCAGTTTCTGGCGCCCTCGCGCCGCGCGTCGATAGGCCGAGCGCATGCTCTTCCTGCGAAAACTCCACAAGTGGCTGGGCCTCGTAATCGGCCTGCAGGTCGTGCTGTGGGCAGCCAGCGGGTTGATGTTTGCGTGGCTCGATCCAGATGCCGTCGACGCCGCGGGCAGTGTGCGCGCCGTCGAGCCCGCAGTTCTCTCATCGACGATGGTGAAGACGGAGCCGGTGACGTGGCTCGGCGACTATCCCTCGCAGGATCTCTACGACGTTCGCGCGATCCTGCTTGCGGATCGTTGGGTCTGGCGCGTCGAGTTGCATGACCGCGTGGAGCTACGTTCCGTAGAAGACGGAGCGCGGGTGAACGTGGATGAACCCTGGCTGCGTCGCCTCGCGCTCGAACGCTACGCCGGCGGCGGTCGCCTCATCGCAGCGACGCTGCAGACGCAACCTGACATCGCGTCGCGCGCGAGCGGACCGGTCTGGCAAGCGCAGTTCGACGATCCGCAACGTACGGCACTGTACTTCGCTGCGGACGACGGACACTTCATCGTCGCGCGCACGGCGACGTGGCGTCTGTACGATGTCTTCTGGATGCTCCACACGATGGACTACGTCGGCCGCGACAACTTCAACAACCCGCTGATCGTCACGATCGGCATGGCGACGCTGTGGCTGTCGATCTCCGGAGTGCTGCTACTGATTCGAAGCTTCCGCTGACAGGTCACCAGAATCGCAGCGTGAGCGTGGCGACGACCGTCGCTTCGCAACGTCGTGTGAATCCGCACTCGCGCTCGTCGAGATCGGTATCGACATAGCGAAGATCGAGCGACAGCTTCTTCCAGGTGCCCGTGATGCCTGCGTCCCAGAAGGTGCGATCCACGCCGATCTGGACCCAACGGCGTCCCGCCGTCGCACTCGCTTTGAATGCGTCGTGCAGTGAGACAGTCGCGTCCATCGCGACTCGCCATGCTGTACCCGCGCGATACGACGCCTCGGGCGTCCAGGAGGCCAGCGCACCAACCGTCACCGCCTCGAACGAGCGGCTGGCGCGCACTTTCAGTTGCAGGAAATCGTAAGTCGGGCCGCGGAAGGCCTTGTCGGGGAAGAATGTGTACAGCACTTCGCCGCCGAGGCGAATGCGACCGAAGTCGAGGGCACGGCCGGCGTAGACATCGCCTTCGAGCGACGTGTTGCCGGGGTCGTCGAAATCGACGCCGGAGGTCCACACGCCGGCGTGCCAGCCTTGCGGACCGATCCAGTGGAGCGACGCCTGTGGCGTCGGATCGCGCCCGCTGTAGCTGACGCCGTTGTAGCGATAGTCGCTCGTGAGGCTGACGGACGGATAGAACTTGCCTGGCAGCATCAGCGCCAGCGCGACACAGCAGACGATACTCATCGCGGCAGACTAGGTACGCCTGCTCGCGACGGCTCGTCGATTCCCGCAAGCGGCGCGCGATCACAGAAATCGGTGCGAGTTTCTAGGAATCGGTGCGCGCGCGGGCGCGGAACTCGCTCGGCGTCATCCCTTTGAGCTCGCGAAACGCGCGGTTGAACGGATTGATGGAGTTGTAGCCGACCGTCAGCGCGATCGTCAGGATGGGCACATGACGTTGCGCCGGGTCGGCGAGCAGCGCACACGCTTCCTCGATGCGATACCGGTGTAACAGCGCGTTGAAGTTCCGATATTGCAGACGCTCGTGGATCAGGCGCCGCAGCCGATACTCTGGAATCGACACGCGCGCCGCCAGCGATGCGACCGTCAGCTCGCTATCGTGATAGATACGATCTCCCTGTAGCGCGCGCTGCAACGCTGCGACATCCATGTCATCCGGCGGCGGCCTCTCGACCCTGGCACGCCGGACCTCGCTGCGAAACGGATCGAGGTACGCCGCCGCATCGGGGCGAAACATGATCCAGAGCATCACGGTACTCAAGAGCGCGCCGATCACCGAAAGAACCACGTGCGTCTCGAACAGCGCTGCGGACTGCCACGGAATCAGCAGCCGTTCGCCGAGCACGAACGCGAAGACGAACGTGCCGACGATCGCGACGAAGGTCTTGCGCAAGCTGCGCCGGTCCTCGACCAGGTCGGCGCGCCACCCTGACAGCGTCCAGTACAGACCGCAGCTGACGAACACGAGTTGCAGCAACGCGGGCGCGACTTCGAGCACGTCGTACTGCCCAGCGCTCGATCCGAGCAGCAGCGGCACAGGTTCTTCCAGCAGGCATTGCACGACCAGAGCACCGAGCAGCCAGCGCGGGAAGCGCTGCCCTTCGCGAAACAGTGAATGACACAGCAGCATGAACAGGCCGGGCGTCAGATTGCGCAGGAAGTTCATCGGCGCCGCGAGCGCGCCGACGTCGAGCTCATAGGCAGCGGGAATCCAAAACGCATACTCCTCACGCGCGAGCAACCGTGCGCACGCTGCGTTGAGACAGATGAGTGCGGCGAGCTGCACGTTGCGACGTGTCGGCGCGCACACGATGAGTCGCGAGCCCAGCAGCACGACCGCGAACAGTCCGATCGCTTCGACGGCGAAGAGCAGCAGATGAGGCGCCATGGTCGGATGGTAAGCTCAAAGTGTGCTTCTGAAATCCATCCTCGCAGTTTCCATCGGTGCCGCGCTCGGCGCGTTATTGCGCTGGGCACTGAGCGCGTGGCTCAACGCCTCGTTCCCCGCGGTTCCGCCGGGCACGCTGCTGTCGAATCTCATCGGCGGTTACCTCGTCGGCATCGCGATCGCGGTGTTCGCCACGTCGTCGTTGCCGATCGAGTGGCGGCTGTTCGTCATCACCGGTTTTTGCGGGGGCCTCACGACGTTCTCGACGTTCTCTGCCGAGCTCGTGATGCAGCTCCAGCAAGGGCGCGCGCTGTGGGCCGCCGCGGCGGCGGCAGCGCACCTCCTGGGGTCTGTCGTGATGACGTTCGCGGGCATCGGCACGGTGTTTTTGGCACGCAAATTAGGAGGTTGACGCGTTGATTAGCAATGAGAACGATTCTCATGTAGTCTTGCAACGCCATGTCAGCCGTCCTGCCTCTCGATCAATATTCCGCGCCCCGTGCGTGCCAGGTCCTGAGCGACCTCGCCAAGGGTCAGTCCGCGCGTGTCGTCGGTGTCGAAGCGAGCGCACCGGACGTGCCCGCCGATCTGACGCGGCGGCTTGCGGATCTCGGCTTTCTCCCCGGCGAGCGCGTGCAAGTGCTCGCGCGCGGCCCTCTCGGTGGCGAGCCCGTCGCGGTCCGCGTCGGCACCGCCACTTTCGCACTGCGCCGGCTGGAAGCGGACTGCATCCGAATCGCGCCTCTGGAGTAGATCGTGAGTGCCGTAGCGGCTGGCGCCCCGCAGCTGATCGCTCTGGTCGGCAATCCGAACTGCGGCAAGACTGCGCTCTTCAATCTGCTCACCGGCAGCCGCCAGAAAGTCGCGAACTACGCCGGCGTTACAGTCGAGCGCAAGGAAGGCATTGCGATCACGCCGTCCGGCAAACGCGTCCGCATGCTCGATCTTCCGGGTCTGTACAGCCTCGAGCCGGCAACGCCCGACGAGCAAGTCACGACTGACGTCCTGCTCGGCCGCCGCGACGGCGAAACGAAACCCGACGCCATCGTCTGCGTCACCGACGCGACCAACCTTCGTCAGAACCTGCGCCTCGTGCTCGCGCTGAAGCGACTCGGCGTGCCGCTGCTGCTCGCGCTCAACATGAGCGACCTGGCGCGCAAACGCGGCATCGTCGTCGACAAGGACGCGCTCGCTCGCGAGCTCGGCGTTCCCGTCGTCGAGACCGTCGGCGTTCGAGCCTCAGGTGTGAGCGAGCTGCTTGGCCGTCTCGACGCGCATTGGCCTGCTGCGGTCGCAAGTGCCGCTGCACCCGCCGCCGATGCGGACGTCGTGCGCGATCACGCCGAAGTGCGACGTATTCTCGCGGCGGCCGGTGGCGAAGCGCGGACAGGCGAGACGATGAGCGATCGCGTCGATCGCATCGTGCTGCATCCGGTCCTGGGACTGCTGATACTCGCGGCCACGTTGTTCCTCGTGTTCCAGGCAGTCTTCGCCTGGGCGGCCGTACCGATGGATGCGATCCTCGCCGGCGTCGAATCGCTCGCCGGGTACCTGCAGACGGTGATGCCGGACAACGCACTGCGCAGCCTGTTGCTCGACGGCGTTCTGGCAGGCGTCGGTAGCGTGGTGGTGTTCCTGCCGCAGATCCTGATCCTGTTCTTCTTCATCCTCGTGCTCGAGGATTCCGGCTACCTGCCGCGCGCCGCGTTCCTGCTCGACCGCATGATGGGCAGCGTCGGCTTGTCGGGCCGCTCGTTCATCCCGCTGCTGTCGAGCTTCGCGTGTGCGATTCCGGGAATCATGGCGACGCGCACGATCGCCAATCCGCGCGACCGACTCGCGACGATCATGATCGCGCCGTTGATGACGTGCTCGGCGCGGCTGCCGGTGTACGCGTTGATCATCGCCGCGTTCATTCCGCAGCAGACTGTGTGGGGACCGGTGCAATTGCAGGGGCTGGTGCTGTTCGTGCTGTACATCGCCGGCGTCGCCGGCGCGATGGCGGTGGCCTTCGTGCTCAAGCGCACGACCATGCGCTCGCGCTTCCAGCCGCTGATGCTGGAACTGCCGGCGTATCACTGGCCGCACCTGCGCAACCTGACGATCGGCCTGTGGCAGCGCGTGCAGATCTTCCTGTCGCGCGTCGGCACGATCATCCTGGCGCTGATGATTCTGCTGTGGGCCTTGAGCTCGTTCCCCGCGCCGCCGCCGGACGCGACTGGACCAGCGATTCAATACAGCATCGCCGGCCAGATCGGCGCCGCGCTCGCCGTGATCTTCGCGCCGATCGGCTTCAACTGGCAGATTTCGATTGCGCTCGTGCCGGGGCTCGCCGCGCGCGAAGTCGCGGTTGGCGCGCTCGGCACGGTCTATTCGCTCGCGGCGACCGGCGATGACATGGCGACTGCGCTCACGCCGCTGATCAAGAACTCGTGGTCGTTGCCGACCGCGCTCTCGCTGCTCGCGTGGTACGTGTTCGCGCCGCAATGCCTGTCGACGCTCGCGACGGTGAAGCGCGAGACGAATTCGTGGCGCTATCCGCTGATCATGGCGGGCTACCTGTTCGCACTCGCGTACGCTGCCTCGTTCGTGACGTACAACGTCGCGAAGTGGCTCATGGGGACTGCATGAGCGCGATACTCGCCAATTCGATCGTCGTCATCGCGATCGTGGCGAGCGCGTGCTACGCGGTGTGGCGCCTCGGCCCACGCAAGATGCGCGATGCGCTGCGTACGCGATTGCGCACGGCATTACCGCGCGTGTTCGGCAATCTCAACGACAGTTCGTCCGGCAGCGGCTGCGATGCGTGTGGTGGCGGCGGCTGCGCGCCGACGACGAACAAACCTGCGGCTCCCAAAGAGCACGCTGTCGTCTGGCACAAGAAAGCGACGCGCTGAAAGTCAGGACATCGGTTCCGGCGGAGGCGGCGGCTCCTCCGGCAGCGGAATGAATTCGTCCGCATCGCCCACCGGCAAGGGAATGCGTCCCGCACGCCAGTCGGCCTTCGCCTGCTCGATGCGCTGCGGGCGCGACGACACGAAGTTCCACCAGATGTGACGCGTGCCGAGCGGCTCTCCACCGAGCAGCATGACGGTCGCATCGGTCACCGCATCGATCTGCGGTGCACTGTCTTTCGTGAAGACGATCATCTGTCCCGCTGCGTAGCTTTGTTGCTCGACGCGCACGGTGCCGGCGGCGACGAACGCAGCACGCTCGCTGTAGCCATCTGGAATCGGCGTGCTCGCGCCCGCTTGCAGTTCCACGTGCACGTAAACGAGCGGCGACTGCGTGCTGACAGGACTTGCGCGCCCGAAGGCTTTGCCCGCGATGACGCGCGTCGTTGCGCCGGCGCGCCGCTCGATCGGCAAGACATCGGCGTCGTAGTGCACGAACTGCGGTGCAATCTCCTCGTCCGCTTCGGGCAGCGCGATCCACGCCTGGATTCCGTGCAGGAGCCCGCCGTGCTCGCGCATCGTCTCGAAGCGCTCGGAGTGGCTGATGCCGCGACCCGCCGTCATCCAGTTCACTTCGCCGGCGCGAATCACCTGATGAAAGCCAAGGCTGTCCCGATGCACGATCTCGCCCGCGAACAGATACGTGATCGTCGACAGGCCGATGTGCGGATGCGGTCGCACGTCGACGCGCCGCGGCAGGTTCGCAACCATCTGCTTGGGACCCATGTGATCGAAGAACACGAACGGGCCGACCATGCGGCGCTTCGTCCAGGGCAGCACGCGTCCGACCTCGAAGCCGCCGAGATCGCGGCGACGCGCTTCGATGACCATCTCGATCGGGGATTCAGCGCTCATGAGGCGAGTTTAGCGGCGATCACAGACGTTTGGGCTATCGATTTCACGCGGCGTCCAGCGTAAGACATAGCCGGTCGTGCTGTAGTCAAGGGAGACGTCATGGTGAAGCGAATCGTGTTCTGTGCCGACGGCACATGGAATGGCCCCGAGAAGCAGACAGGTGTCGCTCCCATCGACTCGGTCGACGAGCACGGTGAGCTGCAGAGCGCGAAGGTCACGAACGTCGTCAAGCTGTTCGCGAACCTGGGCGGGCGGGTCACGCCGCAGACCATGACGATGCGCGACGAGCAGGAGAAAGTCCTGGCCGACGCAGCCGGCGCGACCGTGCAGATCGCCAAGTACGTGCACGGCGTCGGCAACTCCGAGAGCTTTCTCAAGAAAGCGATGGGCGGAATGTTCGGCATGGGCGTGATCGCGCGCGTCGTGCGCGGCTACACGTTCATATCCCGGCACTACGATCCGGGCGACGAGATCCACATCGTGGGCTTCAGCCGCGGCGCGTACACGGCGCGCGCCCTGGCGGGAATGATCTCGTGCGTCGGCCTGCTGAACCGCGCCGAGTACGATCCGACCGACACGGACGAAGCGTATCGGCTCGGCGTCGCAGCCTGGTGCAAGTGCAAGAGCATGTCGCTGCACGGCGCGGGCAAGCTCACCGACCTGGCGAACCACATGCTGAACTTCGTCAGCGGCTTCTTCGCGCGCCAGCTCGACGCGGACCAGCTCATCGCAAACGTGCCGATCAAGTCCGTCGCGGTGTGGGACACGGTCGGCTCGCTGGGCATCCCCGCCTACGCGGCGGACAAGCGCTTCGACGTGTTCCGCTTCGTCGACGCCAAGCTGAGCACGAAGGTTCAGCACGGCTTTCACGCCATGGCGATCGACGAGCTGCGCGCGGACTTTCCGGTCACGGCCTGGGACAGCCGCGCGGGCGTCAAGCAAGTGTGGTTCGTCGGCGCGCACGCCGACGTCGGCGGCGGCTACACACCGCAGGAGTCGCGTCTATCGGACATCGCACTCGAATGGACCATGAAGCAGCTGGCGGAGGTCGGCGTGCGACTCGCGACGCCGCTCACGTACAAGCCAGAGCCGTTGATCGCTCCTGCGATTCATCAGCCCTGGACGAAGGCGCCGTTCGCGCTGCTGCCACGCGCGCCACGGCAGATCACGAGCACGGACACGATTCACGACAGTGTGTTGCGGCGGTGGCAGGCTGATGCGAGTTACAGACCGCAAGCGCTGGCCGCAGTCGCGGCGAATGTGGAGAGGCTGAATCGAGAGCTGTAAGAGTTAGGCTGAAGCCTAACCCACAGTGAGTTTGAGCTGACCCTGACTCTGCGTGTGGGTCAGGCTTTAGCCTGACTCCACGAGCGCGATCTCAACTCTCTTATTCCGCTTCCCTTCATTCCGAATCCTCACCACGCGGATCGCTCCAATCTCCGCGATGTTCGCGACGTGCGTGCCACCGCACGGTTGCAGATCGATTCCCGGAATCTTCAGCAACCGCACGCGGCCCGCGCCGCGCGGCGGTTGCACGCTCATCGTCTTCACCAGCTCCGGGCGCGCATCGAGCTCCTCGTCCGTGATCCAGACCGTCTCCGTCGCGGTCCCGCGTGCGAGCAACTCGTTCGTGCCTTGCTCGATGCGCTCTGCGTTCAGCAAATTCATGTCGATGTCGAAATCCAGCCGACCCTTGTCGGGCGCGATGTTGCCGCCGGACACCGGCGCAACGACGACACACGACATCACGTGCAGAGCAGTGTGCAGGCGCATGAGCGCGTAGCGCCGGTCCCAGTCGATCTCCAGCGTCAGCGGCTCTCCAGGTTCGAGTAGCGGACTGCCGGCAGCAGGAACGTGCAATACGCTGTCGAACGTATCGCCCTTGCGTGTATCCGTGATCGCGATCCGCTCGCCGTTCTGCCGGATCAGCGCACCGGTGTCGCCCGGCTGGCCGCCGCCCAGCGGATAGAAGATCGTGCGATCGAGCTCGATCCCTCGCTCGCCGACGGCAATGACCTGGGCGGTTGCGCTCTTGAGGTAGGCATCGTCCCGAAAGAGCATTTGTGTCGTCATAATAGGTGCGAAGAATAAACCAGAAGGGGAACTGTTATGCAGACGACGATGCTGACTCCAGTGCTCGCGCTCATCGTATGGACCTTCGTGATCTGGTTCTGGCTGTACGCCACGCGCCTGCCAGCGATGCGCGCGGCCGGCATCGACCCGGCCCGCATCAAGCGCAAGGGCGACCTCGATCCGCTGCCAGTCTCGGTGCAGCAGATCGCGGACAACTACAATCACCTGCACGAACAGCCGACACTGTTTTACGCATTGGCGGTGTACTCGCACCTGGCCGGGGTCGCGGACCCGCTGAATGTCGGCCTGGCCTGGGGTTACGTAGGCCTGCGCATCCTGCACTCGCTGATCCAGTGCACCTCGAACTTCGTGCCGGTGCGCTTCATGGTGTTTTCGCTCGCTTCTTTGGCGCTGATGGTCATCACCGTGCGCAACGTGCTCGCGTTGTTCTAAACTGCGCGTCCGTATTGAAGGAGCAGCCATGTCCGTCCACGCCGATCACGAGAAAGACGACAAGCCCGAACGCGCCGAGCAGCAGCGCCCGGAGAGCATCATCGATCAGCTGTCGTTCAAATCGCGCTTCGTATACCTGTTCGGCGACATCAACCACACGGTGGCGCGCGCCACGTGCGAGCGGCTGGTGACGATGGCGCAGCAGTCGAACGAACCGATCCGCGTGCTGATCTCTTCGCCGGGTGGACATGTCGAGTCGGGTGACGCGATCCACGACGTCATCCGCTTCATCAGCGCGCCGGTGACCACCATCGGCACGGGTTGGGTGGCGAGCGCCGGCACCCATATCTTCCTCGCCGCCGAGAAAGAGCGGCGCGTGTGCCTGCCGAACACTCGCTTCATGATCCACCAGCCCGCCGGCGGCGCGGGTGGCCCGGCGACCGACATCGCGATTCAGGCGAAGGAAATCCTGCGCGCGCGCGAGCGCATCGCGCGCACGATCGCGAAGCAGACCGGCAAGTCGTTCGAGAAGGTGATCGTCGACATCGAGCGCGACTTCTGGATGAGCCCGAAGGAAGCGATCGAGTACGGCGTCGTGTCGCGCGTCATCGAGTCGTACAAGGATCTCTAGAGTTCGAGATCCATCCACACCATGTCGCGCAGGCGGATCCCGTTGTCTTCCATGACGGCGGGATAGCCGCGCGCCGGCGAGAAGAAATCGCGCTCGATGCGCAGCAGACGAAAGCCGGCCTTCTGATAGTAAGCAAGCTGGCCGATGCCGGCGTTCGCAGTGCCGACGATGGCGCGCCGCACGCCGCGCTTGCGCAAGTCCTCGATCACAGCTGCCAGCAACCGCCGGCCGATCCCGCGGTTCTGCTGTGCCGTGTCCACCGCCACTGCTTTCA
Source organism: uncultured Gammaproteobacteria bacterium (assembly GCA_963838635.1). GTDB lineage: Bacteria > Pseudomonadota > Gammaproteobacteria > Steroidobacterales > Steroidobacteraceae > Steroidobacter. The sequence continues at coordinate 289,345 of CAWISC010000013.1, forward strand.
ATTCGACGGCCCCGTGCTCGGCCGGAACTGTGAGCACTATTCCGACCGCATCTCCGTCGTGCCCGACGAGCGCATACAGCTCGCCGCTGTGCATGTAAGAGCGAACCTGTTCGAGCGATTCATCAGCAAGTAACAGCAGCGGCAGGAAACGTTCGCGCTCCGCCCCTGGCGCCACGCTGATGAGCGTGTAGTCAGTCATCGTCGCTACCCAACTGCTGCAGCATGCGTTTCAGCGCGAAATGCCGGTAGCTGGCGAGCGCCAGCTCGCTGACTTCGCCCTCGTTGAGATGCTTGCTCACGTCGAGCGCGATCCAGCCGTTGTGACCCATGTACTTCGGAATCTCGTAACGCTTATCGCCCGTGAGCATCGCCTGCCGATCGACGCCGACCCAGAACGCGAGCCGCAGTCGGTCGCTGGCGCGATACTGATAAGCCTGCGCGAACGTCTTCTTGCCGGCGCGCCACACGGGGAAGCCGAACTGCTGGTCCTCGGAGGTCTCGGGCAGCGCGAGGCAGATGCGGCGCATCGTCTTCAGCACCGCCTGCGCGCGCTTCGACTGCATCGGGTCGATTTCCGCTGCGGTGAGCGTTTTGGTCGGCGGTGTTATGTCGATCGTCTTGCCGAGCTTGGCAGACAGCCCCGGCGGCGCGACCTTCTCGTAAGCCTCGCGCACCAGCTTCGCGACGCGCTTCCACGAAATGCCCTTGTTCAGGTGGACGCCGAGCCAGCCGCGCGGCCCGACGTAGGGCGGCACGAAGAAGTGCTTCGGCTCTTCCCTGGTGTACAGCTCCTGCGCGCCCGCGGGAGCGTTCAACCACAGCGCGATACGCCCGTCGCCGTGATGGTTGATGACGTAGGTCGCAAAGGTTTTGCCGCGCACGCGGAAGTCCGGCGAGCCATGCGAGAGGACCTCGGCGGCTTCAGGGAACCACAGGCATACTTCGCGCACTGCCTGACTGATGTCTTTGGCCATGACCCCAGCATAACTCCCTCCGGGAAGGAGATCCGCCGTGATCCGCACTCAGGTATCGATCGTTCTAGGCGCGCTCGCCGCATGTGTCGGTGGTGTGGCGCTGGCAGCTGACGCAGGCAAGCCGAGCTTCGAGGCGCTCGACAAGAACTCCGATGGCAAGGTGAGCCTGAACGAGGCCGCCGACAACGACGCGCTGTTCGTCGCCTTCAAGGGTCTCGATACGAACAAGGACGGCATGCTCAGCCGCGAGGAGTTCGCGGCGTTCCAGAAGGACAAACCGTCGGCGTAGGGATAGAAGAGTCAGGCTAAAGCCCGACCTACAAGCGAAGTACGCAGCGAGGGTTGATCCGTCTGTAGGTCGGGCTTCAGCCCGACTCCGCCGGCGCGATCACATACTTCGAGTGGCACGCCACGCACGATTCGTACAACGTGCCGCCGGCATCGAAATAAGCCTCGACGTCTTTGGCTTCGGCCGCTTCGAGCACCTTCGCGGCGGCATCCGACATTCCGCGCGCCACGGTCATCCATTGCTCCTTGTCGACCGGACGGGCGTCGAGCATCAGCAGGTTGCCGGACTCGATCAGCACCGCGGCGGCATTACGCATCGTGGCCCATTCCTCGTCGGTCCGCGGCTGGTGCTCCTGCGTGCCTTTCGCGCTGATCGTCGTGCCGACGGAATTCCAGATGACGTCGGCCGTCGGGTCGATGATCCAACCCATCAGTTGCTGGGTGGTCAGCGTGGTATGAAACGGGGGTGGCGCTACGGTCGGGGCGGCCGCCGGTGGCGGCGCGCGATTGCAGCCGATCGCCAGGATTGCGCACAGTGGAACCCAGATCAGGCGTATTTTCATGGCCGCAGTTTCTCAGAGGGTTGTCCGGGCCGCCACGCCGATCTGTCGCGAACGGCGGCGAATCTGACTATTCTCCACACTGCCCGCGGGGTTCCCCCGCCACACTGTGCGTGCGAGCACGGATAAAGCGTTCTTGACGCGGCGCTGTATTGACAGCCTGCTACGCACATTGTTTTATCGCCGGACCTTGGGGGAGACACGAAAGATGCGAGTAATCTCACGCGCGCTACTGCTGACTGCGGCTGCAGTCTTCGCCACTGGCGCACTGGCTGCGGGGGCGCCCGTCAAAGGACCGCGCACCAAGGACGGCAAGCCAGATCTGAACGGCATCTGGCAGGCGATGAACTCGGCGAATTTCGATCTCGAGCCGCACGCCGCGCGCGCCGCGATGGCCATGGTGCCCGGCCAGTTCGTGCCGGTGCCCGCGCCTGAAGTCGTCAAGCTGGGGGCCGTCGGCTCGGTTCCGGCCGGCCTCGGCATCGTCGAGGGCGACACGATTCCGTACCTGCCGGCGGCGCTGGAGCGGAAGAAGGAGAACCAGAAAAACTGGCTGACCTCCGATCCCGAGATCAAGTGCTACCTGCCCGGCGTGCCGCGCGCCAACTACATGCCGTATCCGTTCCAGATCTTCCAGAGCAAGGACTACGTCTTCATGGCGTACGAGTACGCCGGCGCAGTGCGCAACATCTATATGAAGGACCCGGGTCCGCCGCCGGCCGACTCGTGGATGGGCCAGTCCGTCGGCAAGTGGGAAGGCGACACGCTGGTGATCACGGTCACCGGCTTCAACGACCAGACCTGGTTCGACCGCTCCGGCAACCATCACAGCGATGCGCTGAAGGTCACCGAGCGCTGGACGCAGAAAGGTGCGGATCACCTGTGGTATGAAGCGACCATCGAAGATCCCAAGACCTTCTCGCGCCCGTGGAAGATCAGCATGCCGCTGTATCGTCGCGTGGAGCCGAATGCCCAGCTGATGCAGTTCAAGTGCGTCGAATTCGTCGAGGAGCTGATGTACGGCGATCTGCGCAAGAAGCCGACCCAGCCCACGCCGCCGAAAGAGAAAGAGTAATGTAGGTCGGGCTTCAGCCCGACATCCGAAGAGGTGTTGTTTATGCGGACGAAGTTGTTTGTGATGACCGGTGCTGCGATCGCGGCAGCACTGTTGGGAGGCGCCGCCGCGCTCGCGCACCACGCGTTCGCCGCGGAGTTCGATGCCAACAAGCCGGTGAACCTGCGCGGGCCGGTCACTCGCGTCGAATGGATCAACCCGCACGCGTGGATCCACATCGACAGCAAGAACACCGACGGCACCACGACGGCGTGGATGGTCGAGGGTGGCACGCCGAACACGCTGCTGCGCCGGGGCATCACCAAGGACTCGCTGGTGATCGGCACCGAGATCGTGGTGCGCGGCTACCAGTCGAAAGACGCGCTGTGCAAGCCGAAGTGCCGCGCCAACGGCCGCGACGTGACGTTCCCGGACGGCCGCAAGCTGTTCATGGGCTCCTCCGGCACCGGTGCGCCGAAAGACGGCTCGGACCAGGCCGAGAAGTAAGCTTGGTTGCAGTGAGCACGCAGGAAAAGATCGCGGTGGCGGTGTCCGCCGCGATCCTGCTTGCAGCGGCGGTCTACTGGACCGTGCAGATCCTGGATGTCATCGAGACGTTGAAGCTGGCGTACGGCTAAGAGTCAGGCTGAAGCCTGACCTACAGCGAACGAACCAGCAGCTGAGTTCGTGAGGCTGTGGGTCGGGCTTCAGCCCGACTCCATCTCACCCCGGCTTCTCATCCCGAGAAGCCGATCCAGCGCCCCGACGAGGCCACCAGCACCCAGATCGTCATCGACGCCAGCGCCATCAGCCTGAGCGTCCACGGATTGATCTGCGCGTGATCCTTGCGCAGCAGCGGCGCGCGGATCGCAAACACGAACACGATGCCGATAGCGAGCGCGATCATCTTCGCCCAGTAGAACGGGTTGTGATAGCACTTGGTCGCGACGCCCGCGAGCATGAAGAACCCCGTTACCAGCAGTGCTGCGAGCGACCACTTGAACCATCGGTGTGCCTGATCGGTGACGGTGTTCGACGGCACGTCGCGCAGCACGACGTTGAGTAACCGCAGATCTGCGCTCAGCACTGCGGCGCCGAGCAGCGCCAGCGCCATCAGGTGCACCGCTTCGATGATCGCGAACGTGGCGGCCTGATCCTTGACGAAAACGCCGATCGGCGAAGCTTCCAGCCATTCGAAGAAGGGCAGCAGGTTCATCCGTGCTCTCCCGCACCTGCCACACAGCCGGCTGCCCAATCGATGAAAGGCGAGTTGTTCTTGCCGCAGTCATACCAGTCGTAGGCGATGAACCGCCCGCACATCACTACGCCAGCCCACAACGTGAGCGATAGCACGGCGGCGACGCGCGTACGGCGCGGCGGCACCGGCGCGACGTCCCAGGAACCGACAGCAGCCTGCATATGGCGACGGAACAGCCACGCGTTGATGAACGCGGCCACCAGCAGGATCACCTTGATCCGGAACCACAGGCTCTGCGTCGTGCGAATCGGAATGCCGAGATACAGCAGCACGCCGGTGACGACCATGATCGAGAAGCCGATGAGCATCGGCTTGTCGAGCCGCTCGGCGAGCTTCGAAGCCGGCACGCTCGTCAGCCACAGCCCGAGCATGCGCAGGTCGATGACGATCAGCATGCCCAGGCTGAGCATCAGCGTGACGACGTGGAGCGACTCGATCCACGCGTACATGTAGAACGACTCGTGCAGGCTGACGCTGAACGGCGTCGCGGCGACCCACTCGGCGATCTTCAGCAACCAGGCATTGAGCACTTAGGCTTCGACTCCTACTGCTTCGGCGCGGCAGCCGGCGCCGCAGGCGGAGCCGCGTCCATCTTCGTCGCGCGCGACTTGAAGCGCCAACCGTTGGCGGTCTTCACGAGCGTGTCGTTGTACATGCCGGTGGCGACGATGCTCTTCGTGCTCACGTCGACCAGCATCAGCATCACCGTGGCGCTCGCCCCGTCCGTGCTCGGCCGGATGCTCAGGTTCGTGTTCCAGTGCCGGCGGTTGGCGCCATTCATCTTTTCCTTCCACTGCTGGATGAAACCGACCAGCTGGTCGTGCCCGGCAAACTTGTTGAAGGTGCCGTCCGGCGTGAAAGTCCCCGCCCACCCCTGCGCGTCGCCGGAGTCGATCGCGTGGTTATAGGTCGCGTACAGCTGCTCGATGTCGATGTAGTCCTGCGTGCTGAGCCCGTCGGCCCATGCCACTTGCGTGAAGCCCAGGATCGTTACGGCGGCGGCCACGAAGGTCAAAAGCTTGTTCACGGTAGTTCTCCCCCAGCCAGGATGGCGGGCAAGTATCGGCGATAGGAGCGCCGGCCGCCCGGTTCTTGATAAAACTTGGACTAGAAAATCGTATAGCCGCCGTCGATCACGAAGCTGTCGCCCGTATGGAAGCGCGACGCGTCGGAGGCGAGGTACACGGCGATGCCGGCAAAGTCCTCCGGCTCGCCCCAGCGGCGCATCGGCACGCGGCCGATCGCCTTCTCATTGAACTTATCCGATGACTGCAGGGTGGCGGTCATGTCGGTGCGGATCCAGCCCGGCAGGATCGCGTTCGCCCGCACGCCGAAGCGTGCGTATTCGACGGCGATGCCGCGAATCATCGCGATGACGGCGCCCTTGGTCGAGGCATACGCCTGATTGCGCGGCGCCCCGTGAATCGCCGAGGTGGACGAAGTGACGACCACCGAGCCACCCGGGTCGCCGCCTTCGGCGCGCGTCATCATGTGCTTGCAGGCTTCGCGCAGGGTCCAGAAAACACCGTCGAGATTCGTCATCGTCACCCGCCGCCACTGCTCGGTCGTGGTCTCCGCGAACGCAGAGCGCCCGCCTCCTCCCACGCCGGCATTTGCCGCTACGAAGTCGAGCCGTCCCATCGTGCGGATCACCTCGGCCATGCCGCTCGTGACCGCCTGCTCATCCGCGACGTCGACGCGCTGGACCAGCACGTCGCGCGTGTGCGTGCGCAGCTTCTCCTCGGCGATGCGATTCTTCTCGGCGTTCTGGCCCCAGATCGCGATCTTGGCGCCGGCCTGCGCCAACCCCTCCGCCATGCCGAGCCCGATGCCGCCGTTGCCGCCCGTAACCAGGGCGACCTTGCCGGACAGGTCGAAAAGTTTTTGCGCCACGGTTCCCCCCTCGTTCAGGTATATACGATCACATGAGCAGCCGCGATCCTGCAATGAGCGAAGGCCTGCGTCGCGTGCTCGCACGGCTCGACCCTCGAGTGCAGGAGGTCGCGAACCTCACGCGCTTGTCCGCGGGCGCCACCAACGAGACCTGGTCGCTCGATGCTGTTCGCGATGCAGGCGTCGAGCCGCTGATCCTGCGACGCTCCGCAGTCGGTCGTGGACCTGGAGTGCTTACGCTGCAAGCGGAAGCCCATGTCATATCCGCGGTGCACGGTTGCAGCGTGCCGGTTCCGGAAGTCCGCTACGTTCTCACAGCGAATGACGGGCTCGGTGAAGGATTTCTCATGCAGCGGATCGAAGGCGCAACGCTGCCCGGCAAGATTCTGCGTGATCCAGCTCTCGCATCGGTACGGCCGCAACTCGCGAGCCAGCTCGGCAACATCGCCGCGGCGATTCATGCAGTCGATGTGTCGCGTCTGCCTGAACTGCCGCTACTGGATGCCGAGAGACAACTGCAGCATTTGCACTCGCAGTATCAGGCGCAGGAAACTCCGCGGCCCGTCTTCGATCTCGCGTTCCGCTGGCTGCGCGAGCACTTGCCGCCTGCAGTCACACCGACGTTCGTGCACGGCGACTATCGCCACGGCAATCTGGTCATCGGCGCGCAAGGCGTGCACGCGGTGCTCGATTGGGAGCTCGCGCACATCGGCGATCCAGCCGAAGACCTTACGTGGATGTGCATACCACCGTGGCGCTTCGGCGAGCTGGATAATCCGGTTGGCGGCTTCGGTCGACGCGAGGATCTGCTCGCTGCGTACGAGAGCGCGAGCGGCAGATCGATCGACGCAGCGCGACTGAAATGGTGGGACGTGCTCGGCAGCCTGCGCTGGGGAATCATGTGCGCGGATATGCCGAAGTGGCTGCGCAGTGGGCGGGACAAGAGTGTGGAGCGTGCGATGATTGCGCGGCGTGCGTCGGAGAGTGAGTTGGACCTGCTGAGAATTCTCTCGCCAAGACCGCCAAGGGAGAAACTGTAGAACTGTAGGTCGGGCTTCAGCCCGACAATCCGTCGAGAATCACATGCAAGACCCACCTACTGTCACTGAACTCCTGGAAGCCGCAGCGTCGTTCCTCCGCGAGGTCGCCGTCCCTCAGCTATCGGGCCACGCATCGTTTCACGCGCGCGTTGCCGCCAACGCACTCGATATCGTCAAACGTGAGCTGGAGCTGCGGCCCGCTGCCGAACGCGACGAGCACGCGAGATTGAAAGCGTTGCTGCACACCGACGGTTCGCTCGACGAACTGAATTCTCTGCTGAGCCGCCGCATCGCCGCCGGCGAAGTCGGCCTGCAAACGCCGGGCGTCGCCGAGCACCTCTGGGCGACGACGCTCGCGAAGGTCGCGATCGATCAACCCACGTACGCGTCGTACCGGCGCGAAACCGGAATGTAAAGCCATGGACTTTTCGCTGCCCGCCGACCTGGTGAGCTATCTCGCACGGCTCGATGCCTTCATCGCCGCGGAAATCGCGCCGCTTCAGGCGGAGGACGACAACCAGCGCTTCTTCGATCATCGTCGCGAGTGGGCGCGCACCGACTTCGAAGGCGGCGGTTTGCCGCGCCGCGAATGGGAAGATCTACTGCGGGAAGCACGACGCCGTGCCGATCGCGCCGGCTTCTATCGCTTCTCGCTGCCGCGGGAGTATGGCGGCAACGGCGGCTCCAACCTGTGGATGGCAGTGATTCGCGAGCATCTCGCGTCGCAAGGCCTCGGGCTGCACAACGATCTGCAGAACGAGCATTCGGTGGTCGGTAATTTCCCGTTCATCGTGATGATGCGCGACTTCGGCAGTCCCGCGCAGAAACGACAGTTCATCCGCGGCAGCATCGAAGGCGAAGTCGTCGTTGCGTTCGGACTGACCGAGCCGCAGCACGGCTCCGACGCGACTCATATGGAAACGCGCGCGGTGCCCGAGACGCGCGGCGTCGACGGCTGGCGCATCGACGGCGAGAAGATGTGGACGACCGGCATGCATGTCGCGACTCACTGCGTGGTGTTCGCGCGCACCAACGGCGAAGCCGGGCATGCGAAAGGGATCACCGCGTTCCTCGTACCGACGCAAACGCCCGGAGTGAAGGTCGAGGAGTACCTGTGGACGTTCAACATGCCCACGGATCATCCGCGCGTGAGTCTCACGGACGTGTGGGTTCCGGATTCGGCAGTGTTCGGCGCTGTCGACAACGGCTTGCCGATCGCGCAAGCGTTCGTGCACGAGAACCGGATCCGCCAGGCTGCGTCGTCACTCGGCGCGGCCGTGTTCTGCATCAACGAGAGCGTGCGCTACGCACGCGAGCGCAAGCCGTTCGGCAAAGCGCTCGCCGAGAATCAGGCGATCCAGTGGCCGCTGGTCGAGCTCGCGACGCAGGCCGAGATGCTGCGGCAGCTGATCCGCAAGACTGCGTGGGAGATGGACCAGATGCCGCACCCGGAAGTCGAGCATCGGTTGTCCGACAAAGTTTCGATGTGCAACTACTGGGCGAACCGCATGTGCTGCGAAGCCGCCGACCGCGCGATGCAGGTCCACGGCGGCCTCGGCTACTCGCGCCACAAGCCGTTCGAGCACATCTACCGGCATCACCGCCGCTATCGCATCACCGAAGGCTCGGAAGAAATCCAGATGCGCAAGGTCGCGGCGTACCTGTTCGGGTACGCCGGACCGAAGAAGCCGCTGATCATGTAGGTCCGGCTTCAGCCCGACTGCTTCTCCGCCCAGCACGCCGGCGGCGTGTACGGCTCGCCGACGTCGAGCGCTGCGCGCAGTCTGCTCGATCCGCTGCACGCTTGCCGAACATGTCCACGGTCATCAGCAGGTGTTGTTGCACGGGAACGCGACGAGATGTCCCTGCTGCGGCAGCAGCGGCCGCAGGATCGGCACGAGCTGCGCGGCCGGCAACGTTCTTCAGCGTGAACAGTCTTGTTGACGTACTCGCCGTCGGCGATAGCGACTCCTTGCCCGACATCACGATGGCAGCGACTGCTGGCGTATGTTCGCGTCGGGAATCACGCGCACGTGGCCGCCGCTGCGTCCACGGCAGCGAAGCCGTGAACCTGCAGCACCGAAAGCAGCGTCGGCGTAGTCGACGCTGTCGCGTGCTCGCCGACCGATCAGTGACCTGCTGCGCCTTGCACGCGCGGATCGACGATGAAAGTCTTGCCGGTCCGCTTCGCGACGGCAGCGATCAACTCTTCGACGGGCACGCTGCCCTTGCGCGAGGCTGCTCGCCGCCGCGTTCGCCCTGCGCGCCTGCCGACGGCGCAGCAACGTCGTAAGCAGCGCACTGCGGCGATGACGCTGTTTGCGTTCGGGTTCTCATTGCAAGTGTCCTTGAGACTCTCATTTGCGGTGCTCCTCCTTTTGTTGACGGCGTTCGACTTCGTCCAGCGGCACGAGACCGTGGCCCAAAGGTATCCATGCATGTGCCGGTGACCCCAAGGCGTACAGGTTGTTCAACTCGTACGCCAGCATTCGTGCGCCGGTATTCGCATCGAGTTGACGGCGTTGGCCGTAGACATAGACCGGCCGCGCAGCCGGATACGTACCGTCGGTCAACGTGGCAAGCGTGGGCGCCGGTCCGTCGAGCTTCGTGCCCAACAGGTCGTGACGATGCGGCGCGTAGTCCGAATAGTCGAGCACGACCAGCCAGTTCGGTTCGGCCCACAGCTTCTGCGTCATCAGCGTGTGGCTCAGCTCGACTTCGCGGTAGCGACCATCGCTGCGCAGCTGATGACAGATGTCCTCATAGCGCGGTCGATCGCTGCCGCGCAGAGCGCGGATCCATGGATACGTGTCGCATCCTGCCTCCATGACGAGTCGCACGAACGTCGCGCGGGTCGTGGCGCTGGCTCGCGCCAGCACGTCGATGTTGAGAAAGTCGAAGCGAGGGTCGACGTCGTGCCAGGTCGAGTTCGGATTGTCGATCAGCCGCGTAGGATCGGACGCGATCGGGGATGCGCCGGGCGAGCGCGAGAAAGACCTCGCGTGGCGTCAGCGTCACCGGGTCAGCCGACGGACCCGCGGTGAGCACGACAGCCTGGTAACCGAGCTTCCATTCGACGACATCGATACCCCACTTGCGACAATTCGCGAGCTCGACGTCGTCGATACGTCGCGACGCCATCACGAAATCGGCGTTAGCGCACAGCGCGCGGAAAGCCTCGTAATCGTCCATGGTCATGACGCGCGGTTGAGCGAGCCCGTAGTGCTTGCCCAGCCTCTCGGCGAGCGCTTCAGCCAGCGGTCTTGTCAACGACGTCGTGACCAGCGCCAGCGGTATGTCCTTGGCCTCTGGCTCCTGCGCCTGCGGCTGCGCTGCCGGACTGTCGTTGCGGGCGACCTGCCGTTCGGGCTGCGCAGTGACTGCGGGCTGAAGCACAGGCCGCGGCGAGTTCGATGCACTCCGCGCCACTGGCGCGTCTTCGCTGGTCGGCTCATCTCCACTGCGCAGCATCAGCGCCGCGGCCACTGCAAAGCCGCCGATCAAGAGCGCCGCGAGCATCGTGCGCACTGTCCAGAAGCGATTGCTTCGTGAATCCGACTGACCGCTGCAACCGACGCTTCAGCTCGCGCGCGAACCCGGGCGGCGGATCGCGGCGCAGTGCATGCAGGAATTCATCGTTCATCGCTGCTCTCCGCCGCTACCATTGCGACCGCAACGTCTGCACCGTCCGGTGCAGGATCGTTCCGACGTTCGATTCGCTCAGGCCCACGAGCGGCGCGATTGCGCGATTGCTCAGGCCCGCGCCATACCTCAACGCGATCAGGTCGCGCTCGCGATCCGGCAGCGAGGTCGTGAGCTTCGCGAGCCGCGCCAGATCCGAGCGACGCTCCTCGTCCGCTTCCGGCGTGCGGTCCGCGACCACATCGAGCGCAGCGTCGAGCGGCGCGTGTGCGCGGCGTGAACGCAGGTAATCGACGCTGACGTTCTGGGCGATTCGATACAGCCACGTCGAGAACGCGGCGAGGTCTCGCCGGTAACTGCTGCGCGCCGACCACGCCTTCTCGAATACGCGTGCAGTCAGATCTTCGACGTCCGCGTCGGCTGCAAGGCGGAAGCGGAAATAGTTGTAGATACGCGGCAAATGCTCCGCGTAGATCGCATCCCACTCCGCTTCCCCAGGCGCCGGCCAGTCCATCGAGCGATCCGCAGCTGCCCCTTCGAATGCCATACCGCTATATACGTTGGAATTGCCGAAGTATCACAGGGTTGGCGTCCCCTCTTCGTAGGTCGGGCTTCAGCCCGACAATCCCCATTTCTACCTGTTGATATCAACAGTGTATCGATATACAGTCTTTCTCCACTCCCCTCTTCCTCATGACCCACCGACACCGTGATCGCCGCGATTACAATCCTGGCGCTGACGACGCAAATCGTGCTGCTCGGCACGGGTGGCGCAGGACCGGTCTCGCGTCGCGCAGGACCTGCGACCGCGATCGTCGTCGACGGGCGCGCCTATCTCGTCGACTTCGGCCCGGGCGTGGTCCGGCGGGCAGCGGCTGCGCATGACGCAGGCATCGCAGCACTCGATCCCGTAAATCTGACACACGCGTTTGCAACGCAGCTGCAGTTCAGTCGTACCGGCGGCTATCCCGATCTCGTGTTCACGACCGGAGCGCTCGGGCGTAAGCAGACTCTCGAGATCTACGGACCGCCAGGTGTTCGCAACATGACCGAGCACGTGCTCGCGGCATGGCAGGACGACGTTCAGGGACCGCGCGTGAACGTGCACGAGATCGCGGCGGGTGTCGTGTATCGCGATCCGCGAATCACAGTGACGGCGTCGGCTGGCGGCTATCGTTTGCAAACCGCCGACCGCGCGATCGTGATCAGGGGCGATTCGAGTCCGAGCGAAGCGGTGGTCAAGCAATGCAACGGCTGCGACGTGTTGATCCATGAAGTCCGTGCGCAAAGTGTGCGTCAGCTCAGCGAGATCGCCACGCGAGCGCGGCCCGGTCTTCTGATCCTTCATTCGCTTCACGCGGACGAGAACGAATTGAACCGCCAGATGCGCGACCTTTACCGCGGACGCTTCATCGTTGGACACGACCTCGATGTGTACTAGGATGCGGCCATGGCGAATCTCGTTGCCGCCGTCGTGTTCTTCCTCGGCATTCACTTCGGCGTGTCCGGCACCGCTCTGCGCGGTCGCCTGGTGAAGCTGATCGGCGAGAAAGCATTCCGCGGTTTGTTCGCGCTCGCCTCGATCGCGGGTCTCATCTGGCTGATCCGCGCGTACTCCACTGCGCCGTACATTCGAACGTGGGGCCGGCTGATCGTGCTCGATCCGCTCGCGCCGCCGCTGATGCTGGTTGCAGCCGTGTTCGTCGTGGTCGGAATCTCGACTCCGAGCCCCACCACAGCCGGCATGGAGTCGCAACTCACACGCGGAGTGGAGGTGCGCGGCATCACGCGCATCACGCGACATCCGTTCCTGTGGGGCGTTGCGCTATGGGCGTTCGTCCATTTCGTCATTAATGGCGACGTGGCTGCAGCGCTCGTGTTCGGCTCGCTGCTTCTGCTCGCTGTCGTCGGCACTTCGTTGATCGATGCGAAGCGTCGCCACGCTTTCGGCGAACGTTGGGAACACTTCGCGCGCGAGACTTCCAACATTCCATTCGCAGCGATCCTGCAGCGACGCAATTATCTCGTGGCCCGCGCTGCGCGAGATCGGCTTCGTGCGACCGCTGATCGCGGTCGCCGTGTTCGTCGCACTCTTCCTCTTGCACGGACGCTTGTTCGGCGCGCCGCTCACTTAGTCTTTTTAGCGTCAGCAATCTCTATCGTCGCAAGATTGTGACGCTGCGACCCATTGCTTGCCGTGATCGATGAGTGCACCCTCCCTCGCAACTAACGTAAATCAGATCGCTGCTTCGACAGCGCAACAGGGGAGACAACCAGCACGAAAAAACTCGCGCAGCGCGCGAGACGGGATTCTTTTGCCCAACGATCAACCGGGAGAATCGTGATGCAAGCACTGAGAAGGTTTGCACTGCTGGCGGCAACCGCATCGCCGCTGCTGTTACTGGGCCTGGGCTCGACGGCCGACGAACGCGCCACCAGCCGCTTCCAGCATTCGGGACGAATGCCGGTGGAGGAAACGGCGGCAGTCACGCAGGCGGATTTCTTCAGCGAGGCGCCGACAGGCTTCGACAACCGCACCAACGGCTTCCTGCGACAAGGTCCGGCGTTCGAGACGCTCGACGAGGACAACGTCGAGCCGAACCGCTCGTTCAACGACAACCGCTTCATCTTCGAAGAAGTCGAAGTGCTTGCCGACGGCCTCGGGCCGACCTACAACGCGCAGAGCTGCTCGGAATGCCATCAGAACGTCGTGACCGGCGGCGCCAGCCAGATCGCCGAGCATCGCACCGGTCGAGTCGACGCATCCGGCGGCTTCTTCGAGTCGCTCGGCGGCTCGCTGATCCACTCGCGCGCGACCAACCCGGCGATCGTCGAGCGCGTCGCGTTCGAAGACGACGTGCGCACGTTCCGCATCTCGACCAACACACTCGGCAATGGCTTCATCGAGTGCGTCGCGAACGAGACACTGCTCGCGATACGCGACGCGCAGCCGGCGGAGATCCGCGGCACCGCAGTGATGGTGCCGGTGCTCGAAGCGCGGCAACGCGATGCGAGTCGGGCGCTTCGGCTGGAAGAACCAGCACGCCAGCCTCGAATCGTTCTCGGCCGACGCCTACCTCAACGAGATGGGCATCACCAACCCGCTGTTCCCGGATGAGAACACTTCGGCTGGTCGCCCCGTGGGCTTCGGCACTGGCTTCGATCTCGTGCCGGATCCCGAGGACGACGGCGTCGACGTCGTTGCATTCGCGAACTTCATGCGCTCGACCAAAGCCCCGTCGCGCGGACGTATCACCCGCGACGTGCAGGCCGGCGAACAGCTCTTCAATCAAGTCGGCTGCAACGGCTGCCACGTCGCAACCTTGCGCACAGTGCCGGCCGGGACACTCATCAACGGCGGCGCGTTCCGCGTGCCGCTCGCGCTGGGGAACAAGATCTTTCATCCGTACAGCGACTTCCTGGCGCACGACATCGCCACGGGCGACGGCATTCCTGTACTGCCCGGACCCGAGTACGCGGTAACCAGGAATCTGATCCGCACGGCGCCGCTGTGGGCACTGCGGACGCGCAACCGGCTGATGCACGACGGACTGTCGTTCACGAAACAGGAAGCGATCCAGCGCCACGGCAACCAGGCCGCCGGCGTGCGCGATCGTTACAACGCGCTGACGGACCAGCAGCGGAATCTCGTGCTTACGTTCCTCGATTCCCTCTAGCCTCATTTCCTGGGGCGCTTGCCAAGGAGGGCCGTGGCGTTTCTCATAGCGCCATGGCCCTCCCCGTTCTCCACCACGACGACTACGAGCGGCAGGCGCTCGCCGACCTGCGCCGCTGGCAGGAACAGATGAGCGCGCGACCGGGCCTGTGGAGCCACGCGACGCGCGGCCTGCAACGCCGGATCAATCGGCTGATTCCCGAACGCGTTCATGAAACCGTCACGACCGTCATCAAGCAGATGACGCGCGCGGTGATCGCCGGCTCGAATTTCACGGCGCCGGCGCCGCTGCGCGATCGCACGCTCTCGCAGCGTGAAATTCTGGTTGCGGAAAAGATCGAGAACTACAGCCGCACGGCTGCCATCGAAGGCGGCCTGACAGGCGCCGCCGGCTTCTTCCTCGGACTCGCGGACTTCCCGCTCCTGCTCGGCATCAAACTGAAGCTGCTCTTCGACATCGGCGCGCTCTACGGTTATCCGGGCGAAGACTACAAGGAGCGCATCTACCTGCTGCACGTGTTTCAGCTGGCGTTTTCCAGCGATGCGCATCGCCTGGATGTGTATGGCCGGATCAGCGACTGGCGCGCCTACAGCGAGCAACTCCCCGCGTCGCTCGACGATTTCGACTGGCGCACGTTTCAGCAGGAGTATCGCGACTACATCGACCTGGCAAAACTTGCGCAGCTGGTGCCGATCATCGGTGCGCCGGTCGGGGTGATCGTCAACAACCGCCTGGTGCGACGCCTCGGCCGCACTGCCACCAACGCGTATCGCATGCGTTGGTTCGACAACCATACAAATTCGTAGCCCGCCGACAGAACCGCGACGCGTCCGTCAGTCACTTACTCGCGCCAACGATTCGCGCGCGTGAGCTGGCTGCATCGTCCAATCTCATCTCGACTAGGGGATCATCAATGAATCCAGCAACCGCGTTTTTGCGGGTGTTGCTCACGTCCGTGACGCTGACTGTCCTGGCCGCGCCCGTCGCTGCACACAATAGTGGCAAGCGCGAAGGCTATAGCAGCCAGGTGCTCGTCTCGAACGGCAGCCAGCCCGCGCCTAACACCGATCCGAATCTCGTCAACGCCTGGGGCATCGCATTCAATCCCACCGGTGTGGTGTGGGTGAACAACCAGGGCACCGGCAAGTCGACGCTGTACGACGGCAACGGCGTGCCGCAAGCGCTGGTGGTCACGGTGCCCGGCCCCGCAGCCGGCGTCCCCAGCAATCCAAGCGGCATCGTGTTCTCGGGCGGTGCGGACTTCGTCGTCACTGACGGCGTGCGCACCGGTCCCGCGCGTTTCATCTTCGCTACGCTCGAAGGCTCCATCTCGGGCTGGGCGCCGAACGTGAACGCGCTCAACGCACAGCTTGCGGTTCCAACTACAGGTGCAGCGGTTTACACCGGCCTCGCGCTGAGCGGCAACGGCACAACGCATCTGCTGTACGCCGCAAACTTCCGCACGGGTCGCGTCGATGTCTTCGACGGCACATTCAAGCCCGTCGAAGTGCCCGGCGGTTTTCGCGATCGCTCGCTGCCGAGTTCCTATGCACCGTTCGGCATCCAGGCGATCAACGGCGATGTGTACGTGACGTACGCGAAACCGGATCCGGCGACCGGACAGTCGGCGCACGGTCCCGGCCTCGGATTCGTCAACGTGTTCGATCCGGAAGGCCGCCTGCTGCGCAGAGTCGCGAGCCGCGGCGTCCTGAACGCGCCATGGGGATTGGCGCTGGCGCCTGCGAGCTTCGGCAAGTTCGGCGGCGCACTGCTCGTCGGTAATCTCGGTGACGGCACCATCAATGCGTACGGGCCGCGTAGCGGCAAGTTCCTCGGCACGTTGCGCGACACTCGCGGCCGCCGCCTGAACATGGACGGCCTGTGGGGAATCGCGTTCGGCAACGGCGTCCTCTCTCAGGAAACCAACACTCTGTTCTTCACGTCCGGCCCCAACCACGGAGCAGACGGCGCTTACGGTGCGATCACCGTCGCGCAGTAGAAGATCGAGCATGGCCCCGGTGCATGCGTGCCAGGGACGGCGCGCATGCCTGAGGCGTAGAATCAGGCTGCCCGCGTGGCGTCGGATGGAGTTATGCGCCGCCAACGTATCTTCCTGATCGCCGTGCTCGTCTTGGGCGCGATCGCGCTCAGCCTTTGGTTAATGCTGGTGGAAGACGCGGTAGACACTCCGCCCGCCGCTCCGGTGGTTCAGGTTGAACCCGCGCCCTCGCCGGCTATGCCACCTGCGGTAGCCGAGACCGCACCTGCAGTCGAAGAGAAGGCGCAGCCGCCTGCCGGGGCGATCTTGCGTGGCCGTGTGATAGATGCCGCCACTGCGGAGCCCGTGCGCAAATTCACCCTGCACTTCCATTGGGATCGATCCACTGGGTACAGGCAGGCGCCGCCAGCGCGAACGTTCGAGACTGACGACGGGCGATTCGAATGGGCGGATGCAACCCCTGGTGTCTGGGCCATCATTGGGAGCGCTCGCGGTTATCAGCGTTTCGAGTTGGAGGGAGTGCGGCTGCAACCGGGCGAGACGACGCCGGAGATCGTCATGCCATTGCGGCGCGGCCATGCAGTGAAGGGGCGCGTCTACGACGAAGCGACCGGTGTCGGCATCGCCGCCGCTTCGGTCAATTTTCGCGAATCTCACGTCCATCAGTTCGATCCCAACTGGCGCATTCGTCAAAGTTTCGCCGTGTCCTCGGAGAAAGGCGGCTCTTTCGTGCTCGAAGGCGTCCCCAGCGGCCGCATCACGATATCGGCGGGCGCCACCGGATACGCCGCACGCGAAGTGGAGATCGCCGTCAGCGACGAGACGGCGCCGGTAGAAATCGCGCTCTTCGTCGGTGGTTCGATCAGCGGCCGACTCACGGCCGCGGACGGCGTCACTCCGATCGCCGGCAGCGCCGGCATCTTCGACCTCGACGAAGGCTTCGGCGGCTCCTCACGTACGACGCAAAGCGGAGAGTTCTCGCACCAGAACCTGGCGGCCGGACGCTACAGGATCACCGGCCAGGCAGGGGACATGACCGCCGAGCAGGAAATCACGCTGGCGGCCAACCAGCGCATCGAAGGCATCGTACTGGCCCTGGGCGCGGGTCATAGCATTCGCGGCGTCGTCACCGGCTTGCGTCCGGAAACTCTCGAGCGCGTCAAAATGGGGTGGGACACTCACGGCGGCGGCGGGCCGCCTGCGCCAGTCCGCGTTGATGCAAGAGGCGCGTATGAGCTGCGCGGAGTACCGCCCGGGCGCGTGACACGTGAGGGCCGAGGTTCAGAGCAGCCGCCTTCTGTTGCGAACCGTGGAGATGCCGCGCGATCGCGATCTGACTGTGAACTTCGAGTTTCCGAGAGGCGTGCGCCTGTCTGGCCGCGTGACTCACCGCGGCAAGCCGGTGGTAGGCGCAAGCGTGAATCCACGCCAGCCGCAGACGCCGGGAGAGTTGTTCCTTTATGGAGCGACCACGACGCAGCAGGGAGACTACGTGATCGAGGACCTGCCGCCGGGCGAATATTTCATACGCATCGCCAACTACCGCAGCCGGCTCATCCAGGTATCGGACGACATGGTGTTCGACATGGATGTTCCGTCGGCGCAGCTCTCCGGCCGAGTGCTCGAGGCAGGAGGCAAGATTCCGGTCAGCGGCGCGGAGGTCGTCATCTGGTGGGCCGAAGACCCCGCGCGCATCCGGCAGTTCGCCAACACGGATCATCTCGGCCGCTTCGTGATCGTCGGCCTGGAACCCGGTGAGTTCGTCCTGAGCGCTCACAAGTCGGGTTACGAGTTGTACCGCGAGCCGTTTTCATTCAGCGCGCCGGTCGCCGATATGACGATCCGGCTGGGTCAGGGGAAGGGAGTCGAGGCACAGGTGCGCGATGCAATCAGCGGCAAGCCGCTCCGAAGCATGGACCTGCACGCGTCGAAACCATCCGCGGTCGCCACGGCATCAGCTTCAACGTCACGCTCGACGAAAACGGCGTCGGTTACGTCCCGAGCGGGCTCGCGGGCAGCACGCTGTCGTTCGGCGCAGATGGCTATGCGGTAGCGGAGGTTCGCGATTGGAGCGGCGACGAGCTGCGTCTGAAATTCACGCCGCTGTAGCTCTAGAGCTATTTCTGTGAGATGCATCGAGTAACCCGATGGACAGCCCGTTACGGGCGGGAGTAGGCTCGATGTCATGAAAGTGACGAGTAGCAAGATCGGCGGTGGCAAGGTCATTCTCGATGAGAATGATGAGACTTTCGAAGTCACACCCGAGAAAGAAGCCGCATTGCGAGCCATCGCGGAAGCGGATCGCGGCGACGTCATAAGCGCAGAGCAAGTGCTGGAGGATCTTCGCAGCTTGCGTTGATGACCGATTCAATTGCGGATTCGAGTCACACGGAGTGTGGCCGCCCAGATCGCAGAAGCGGCAAATTGGTGGGCAGAGAATCGCCCGTACGCTCCCGCGACAATTGAAGAAGATCTGCAGCGCGCGTTCGCGCTCTTGGCAAAACAGCCCGCCGTGGGCGCGCGAGCACGTAGCGAGCGACTAACCGGCATACGCCGGATTCATCTCAGTCGCATTCGCTACCCCCTGTATTACAGCGTATCGGCGGAAGGTATCGAAGTTGTCGCTTTCCGGCATTCGAGTCGCGGTGGTGCAGCTCCGCTATGAAATCTGGCTCACTCGCATCGCACTCCCTGACTCAACTGCTCCGTCATCTTGCGCGCCTTCGCCCTCGCCTCGTCGATGGTCGCGCCCAGTGCGAGCGACACGCCCATGCGGCGGTGGCCGCGCACTTCCGGTTTGCCGAACAGACGTAGCGCGGTGTCGGGCTCTGTGAGCGCGCGATCGACATTATCGAAGCGCACATTGCTGGAGTTGCCGTCGACCAGTAACGCGCACGAAGCCGACGGGCCGCGCTGGCGCACGACGGGGATCGGCAAGCCGAGAATCGCGCGTGCGTGCAGCGCGAACTCGGAGAGGTCTTGCGAGATCAGCGTCACCAGTCCCGTGTCGTGCGGGCGCGGCGAGACTTCGCTGAAGTAGATCGTATCGCCCGCGACGAACAGCTCGACGCCGAAGATCCCGTTGCCGCCGAGCTCGACAGTAATCGCGTGCGCGATGCGCTGGGACTCTGCGAGCGCCGCCGCGCTCATCGGCTGCGGCTGCCACGATTCGCGATAGTCGCCGTCGATCTGCAAGTGACCGATCGGATCGCAGAACGTCGTCGTGCCGCCGTGACGCACGGTGAGCAGCGTGATCTCGTAGTCGAATTGAATGAAGCCCTCGACGATCACGCGCCCGCCGCCCGCGCGGCCGCCCTGCTGCGAGTACTGCCACGCGTGCTCGATATCCGCCTGCGTGCGCACGACGCTCTGTCCCTTGCCTGACGAGCTCATCACAGGCTTCACGACGCACGGCAAGCCGAGCTCGCCGACGGCGTCGCGAAACTCGGCCATCGAGCCTACGAACCGATACGGCGACGTCTTCAGTCCCAGCTGCTCGGCCGCCAGTCGCCGGATTCCTTCGCGGTCCATCGTCAGCCGCGCAGCGCGCGCCGTGGGAATCACGGTGAATCCTTTGCTCTCGAGCTCGAGCAACGTCGGTGTGGCGATCGCTTCGATCTCCGGCACGATGAGATGCGGACGCTCGCGCTCGACCAGCGCGGCGAGTGCAGCGCCATCCAGCATGTTGATCACGTGCGAGCGGTGCGCGACCTGCATCGCCGGCGCGTTGGGATAGCGATCGACTGCGATGACTTCGCAGCCGAAGCGCTGCAACTCGATCGCCACTTCCTTGCCGAGCTCGCCCGAGCCCAGCAGCATCACGCGATTAGCCGAAGGCGCGAGCGGCGTTCCGATCGTTGTCATGTCTTTGGGCCTCGATCACGAATGCGAGAGCGCTGAGGATTGCGTAGCCCGCAATGGCGAGTGCGACAGTAGCGAGCGCCTGCCACATCAGATAAGTAGCAAGCGCCAGCGCCAGCGTGACGCCGACGCGCATCCACTCCAGCCTGCGTGCGTACTCGCGCCCTTCGAGCGCCGCCCCTTGCACGAACAGCGAGAAGCACATCAGGCCGAACATCAGCAGCACGAAAGCACGCGGCAGTGTCTTCTCGACCTGCAACATCCACAGCGCCGCGAACGTCAGCACCCAGTACTGCGCGAACGTATAGACACGCGTGTAGCGGCTCGCGGGCGGATCGAACTTGGGATAGTTCGGATCGACCTTCTTCTGCGGATCCAGGTCCGCCGGATACCAGCCCGGCGGCTTGAACCAGATGCGCAACTTGTCGCCCCAGTTGCGAGTGCGCCACGCGAGCTTCGCCGTGTCGCTCCAGAAATGCAGGTTCGCCCACAGCGGATTCCAGCTCTTCAGCCCGGTGGTGATGCCGTAAACGCACGGCACGTCCTCGCGCTCGTCCTGGAAGGTGCCGAACATGCGATCCCAGAGAATGAAGACGCCGCCGTAGTTCCTGTCGATGTACTCGGGATTGCGCGCGTGGTGCACACGATGGTTGGAGGGCGTGACGAGAATCCATTCCAGCGGCCCGAGTCGGCGGATGTGCTCGGTGTGCACCCAGAACTGGTAGATGAGATTGAGGCTGCCGACCGTGATCACCGTTGCAGCCGGAACGCCCGCGAGATACAGCGGAATGTAGAAAACGAAGCCGACGTAGTCGGTCCCGGTCTGGCGCAGCGCCGTGCTGAGATTGAACTCTTCGCTCTGGTGATGGGCGATGTGCGAAGCCCACATGATCCGCCACTCGTGGCCGAAGCGATGCTTCCAGTAGTAGCAGAAGTCGTAAGCGACGAACGCGACGACCCATTGCCACGCGGAGTCCATCGACCATTGAGTAATGCCGAGCCAGCCGACCAGCGCGCCGAACACGACCGCCGAGAATCCTAGCCGCAGCACGTCCATCAACCGGCTGAGCGTACCGAGCTGCAGACTGTTGACGGTGTCCGCGAGACGATAGGTCTGCCGCTTGGCGAGCTTGCCGTACACGAACTCGACGAGCATCGCCAGGATGAAGAACGGAATCGCAACTTCGACGTAGTTCATGGGAGCGTCAGGCTGAAGCCTGACCCACAGGAGAGGTGGCGGCAGTATACATCCGTGGACAGTGGTGCTTCGCGAGCGGCGGATGACATAGACTCAGCGCCCGGAATTTGGGGCCGGAGCCGCAATTTGCCGCGCAAGATCTATCTCGGAACGCTCGCCGCACTGCTGGCGGCACTGTGGGTGCCGCTCGCGTTCCATCCGTACGACCGCGCCGACTGGTGGCTGGAGAACGCGCTCCTGTTCGTCGGCGTCACGGTGCTGGTCGTCACCCACCGCGTGTTTCCGCTCTCCAAGGTCTCCTACACCACGCTGTTCGTGTTCTTCTGCCTGCACACGATCGGCGCGCACTACACCTACGCCGAAGTTCCGTACGACGAGGCCTGGCGGCAACTCACCGGCAGTTCGCTGAACGACGCACTCGGCTGGGAGCGCAACAACTTCGACCGCGTCGTGCACTTCGCGTACGGCCTGCTGCTCGCCTATCCCATCCGCGAGGTGTTCCTGCGCATCGCCAACGTCCGCGGCTTCTGGGGCTACTTCCTGCCGCTCGACCTGACGATGTCGACGTCGATGCTGTTCGAGCTGATCGAATGGGGCGCCGTGCTCGTCGTCGGCGGCGAGCTCGGCCAGGCCTACCTCGGGACCCAGGGCGATGAATGGGACGCTCACAAGGACATGGCGCTGGCCTCGCTCGGCGCGCTCATCTCCATGGGCGTCACCGCCGGCATCAACATCTACCTGCAACGCGACTTCGCGCGCGAGTGGGCCAAGAGCCTGCGCATTCACGGCCGCGCGCCGCTCGGCGAAGTCGCCATCAAGAAAATGCTCCACCAGAAGGGATCCGCATGAAGCTTCGCCCGCTCGCCGTACTGCTGTTGTCCGGCACCGCTGCTGCCATCTCGGCCCAAAGCGCCGATCAGGCGACCAAGCCCGACGAGGACAAGAAGAGCCTGTGGGACGTGTCCGCGCCACCCGGCGAGCGCCGCGACGTTCCGATCGACACGCGCTCCGGCACCTGGATGAGCGTCGACGTCAGCCCGGATGGCAAGCGCATCGCGTTCGATATGCTGGGCGACATCTACGAGCTGCCCATCGAGGGCGGCGAAGCACGCGCGCTCGCGTCGGGCCTCGCGTGGGACATGCAGCCGCGCTACTCGCCCGACGGCAAGTGGATCGCGTTCACCTCGGATCGCGCCGGCGGCGACAACCTGTGGATCATGGATGCGAGCGGCGGCGGCGCGAAGCAGATCACCAAAGAAACCTTCCGCCTGCTGAACAATCCCGTGTGGCATCCCAGCGGCCGCTACGTTGCGGGTCGCAAGCACTTCACGACGCGGCGCTCGCTCGGCACGGGCGAGATCTGGCTCCATAGCCTCGACGGCGGCGAGGGCGTGATGCTCGTCAAGCGCCCGAGCGAGGAGTTTCAGAAGGAGCTCGGCGAGCCGGCGTTCTCGCCCGATGGGAAGTACGTGTATTACAGCCAGAACGTCACGCCCGGACCCATCTTCGAGTACGCGCAGGACACGAACAGGGCCGTCTTCGCGATCAAGCGTCACGAGCTGGCTACCGGTGAGACGACCGATGTCGTGAATCAGCCCGGCGGCGCGGCGCGTCCGACGCCTTCGCCCGACGGCCGCTGGCTCGCGTACGTGCATCGCGTGCGCACGCCGAACGCGTTCGAGACGACGCTGTTCGTCAAAGACCTGGTATCAGGACAGGAGCGGCAGCTCTACGCCGACCTCGACCGCGACATGCAGGAGACGTGGGCCGTCCACGGCGTCTATCCGAACATGGATTGGCTGCCCGACAGCAAGGGCCTCGTGTTCTGGGCGGGTGGCGGCATCAAGCGCATCGACGTTGCTTCGGGCGCCGTGAACGACATCCCGTTTCACGTCAAGGACACGCGTACGACGCTGGTCCCGCCGCGCCTCGACATCGCGGTCGCGCCGGATGAAGTGCAATCGCGCATGGCGCGCTTCGCTACCGTGTCGCCGGACGGCAAGCAGGTCGTCTTCGAATCGTTCGGACGTCTGTGGCTGAGGAATGTCGCTGAAGGAACACCGCGCCGTCTCACGCGCGATGAAGCCGCGGCGTTCGAGCTGTTCCCGTCCTGGTCGCGCGACGGTAAGCGCGTCGCGTTCGTACGCTGGACCGATAGCGGCCTCGGCGAAGTTCATGTCGTGGCTGCGGGCGGCGGACGCTCGCGCGCAGTGTCGCAGCAGCCTGGCCACTACCAGCGTCCGCGCTTCAGCCCGGACGGCAAGTCGATCGTCGTCGAGCGCTCCACGGGCGGGCGACTCACCTCGCCAATGTGGTCGGCGGATCCCGGCATCTATCGCCTTCCCGTCGACGGCGGCGCGGCCGTGCGATTGACCGACGAGGGCCGCGAGCCGCATTTCGTCGGCAACGAGGGCCGCATCTACTTCACGGCAGACAAGAGTCCTGCGAAGGAAACGGAGCCGGCGCACGAGCTCGTGAGCGTGGATGCGAACGGGCAGGACCGCCACGTACACGCGCGCTCCAACTACGCCAACAACCTCGAGCTGTCGCCGACCGGCGAGTGGCTGGCGTTCATCGAGAACTTCCAGGTCTATGTCGTTCCGATGCCGCCCGGCGGCACGATCGACCTTTCGTTACAGACGAAAGCAGTTCCGCAGCGGCGGGCCAGCGATATCGGCGGCACGTACATCAACTGGATCGACGGCGACACGCTGTCGTGGACACTCGCCGCGTCGCTTTATCACGCGGAAGTGGCGGAGCTGTTCGCGAGCGACAAGCCGGAAGAAGCACACGGCAAAGTCGTCGCGAACCTCAGCATGACGCGGCCGGCCGACAAGCCGCGCGGCGTCGTGGCACTCACCGGCGCACGTATCGTGACGATGAACGACGCGCGACAGGTGATCGAGAACGGCACGATCGTCGTGCGCGACAATCGCATCGTCGCCGTCGGCGCGAGCGGCGCCGTCGAAATTCCCGCGGATGCTCAGCGGCTCGATCTCGCGGGCCGCACGGTTCTGCCCGGCATCATCGATGCGCATGCGCATGGACCGCAGGGCGTGAATGACCTCGTTCCTCAACAGAACTGGTCGACCCTGGCGCATCTCGCGCTCGGCGTCACGACGGTGCACGACCCATCGAACAACGCGACCGAGATCTTCACTGCGTCCGAGTATCAGCGCACCGGCGAGATCCTCGCGCCGCGCATCTTCTCGACCGGCGATGTCGTGTACGGCGCACGCTCGGAAGGCTTCGCCAGCATCGACAAGCTGGAAGACGCACGCAATCACATCCAGCGACTCAAGGCGCAGGGTGCGATCTCGATCAAGAACTACAACCAGCCGCGCCGCGATCAGCGCCAGATGGTGACGACGGCTGCACGCGAGGCCGGCATGCTGGTCGTGTGCGAAGGCGGCTCGCTCTACCACATGGACATGAGCATGGTCGCCGACGGCAACACGAGCATCGAGCACAACGTGCCGCCGGAGCGCTTCTACGACGACGTGTTGCAGTTCTGGCCGCCGACCAAAGTGGCGTACACGCCGACGCTGGTCGTGACCTACAGCGGCCCCGGCAGCGAGCATTTCTTCTATCAGGAGTCGGAGGTGTGGGCGCATCCGATCCTGTCGCGCTACGTGCCGCCGCAGATCCTGCAGCCGCGCTCCGTGCGTCGGCAGATGGCGCCCGCGAGCGACTATCAGCCGTACCGCGATTCCGCAGCGAACGCCAAGCGACTGATGGAGCTCGGCTTGCTGGTCAACACCGGCGCGCACGGCCAGCGCGAAGGCCTCGGCTCACACTGGGAAATCTGGGCGTTCGTCCAGGGCGGCATGTCGCCCATGCAGGCATTGCAGGCGGCAACGATCGATCCCGCGCGGCATCTCGGCATGGCGCGCGATCTCGGCTCGATCGAGAACGGCAAGCTCGCGGATTTGGTCGTAGTCGACGGCAACCCGCTCGAAGACATCCGCACGACCGACGACATCGCCTACGTCGTCCTGAACGGCCGCATCTACGAAGGCGCCACGCTCGCCGAGAAGGTCTCCGGCCAACGCAAGCTCGCGCCCTTCTACTGGCAGTAGGTTCAGGCTTGTGGGTCAGGCTTTAGCCCGACTCTCAAATCCTCGCGCACATGTGAATGCGCGCGAGGATGCACCCCTCCGTCCTCGACACAAACCAACCCGACAAATTGACCATCCGCCCCGCGACATAATCATCCCGAATCATCTCGCGCAGCCGACGCACTGGAGTCTCCACTGCATCCGCCGGCGTCCTCAGCAACGCGAGGACTTGCTTCAACGCCGGATCCAGCGGGTATTGCTCGAGATATTCGCGGCCCAGCCTGCCGGCGACGTTCATGTCCAGTCCATCGATCCATTGCCGGCACAGCGTCTCGCCTGCCGCGCCTGGCATCGCCCCAGTGGCGAGCGCAGCGACGAGCAGCTGCAAAGTGCGACGGCGGCTGGCAATCATGCTGATCCCTTCGTTGCCGCAGCCAAGTGGTCGCCGAGGCGGAACGTGAGCGCAAGCAACGTCAGCGTCGGGTTAGCGATCCCGCTCGTTGGAAACACCGAGCTGCCGGCGACGTAGAGATTGTCGACGCCGTGCACGCGGCATTGCTCGTCGACGACACCTTCGCGCGGTGAACGCGCCATGCGCGTTGCGCCCATATGATGGCGCGACGGGGACTCCATGAGTTGCACGAGCTGATCGCGCTTCCCGCCCCAGCGCACGCGCCCGATCTCGAGGCGGCCGAGCTCGCTCGCCAGGCAGCCGATCGCTGCGCCGATCGAATCGAATTCCGGCTCGCCGTAACGCATGTCCAGGTGCACACGCGGCAGACCGAGCTCGTCGCGTTGAGTTCGGGACAAGGTGATGCGGCTGTTGCGGTTCGGCGTGTGCTCGATCATGAAATAGATGTGCCGACGCGCGGTCGCGGGCACATCTGCGATCCGTTGCGCGAGCTTCGCCAGGCACGCTTCGGTCGCCGGCGCAGCAGCACGATCGTCCATCAAAGTCGCGGTGAAGTTCGTGGTCCGATACCGATGCTGAGCGGCGTCGGAAAGCCCGATCACGGCGTGCGGCTTCGTGCGCTGCTGGTTGTCGAAGAGGCCGAGCTGCGACTCTTCGCGCAGCAATGACATGCACGTGCTGTCGCCCTGCGAGATCGTGGTGTGGCCCTGGAACGCGCGTCCCAGCCAGTCGGAATGATTGCCGATGCCGTCGCGATGCACATCGTTCGATACGAGCATCAACCGCACGTTCTCGATGCCGCCCGCGGCAAGCACGTAGGCGCGACCGACGGCGCTGTGTCTGCGGCCATCGAGCTCGCGCACTTCGAGGGACTGGACACGTCGACCGTCAGGGTCGAGCTTGATCGCAGTCACGTTCGCGTGCAGATAGACGCTGACGCGAGCGTGATCCGAGGCAGTCCGCTTGAACGACGCGTAGGCATCACCGGGTCCCGCGCCTGTGTAGCGCGTGTAACAGCGTGGTCGAATTGCCAGCGAGCTCGCACGACCGGCGAGCAGCGGCTCGTGCGGACCGACGACACTCGCAGGCTGCACGCCGAAACTCGGCAGTTCCAGCAACGCACATGCGCGATCGTAGAAAGGCTGGAGCGCGGCGCGATCGATGGGCCAGCCCGAATGACGGATCCAATCGCGCTTCTCGAAGTCGACGGGATCGAGCGGCGCGCATTTGCCGCCCCAGACGTTGCCCGAGCCGCCGAAGCAGCGCAGCCGCGAAGAGAGCAGGTAGTCGTTCAGCGGCCGCGGATCGTTGCCGGGCCCGCCCATCGTCATCGTGCCCTGGTAGAGCGATTGCGTGCGCTGCTCCGGTTTTTCGCCGCCGGACTCCAGGATCAGCACGCTCAACCCTGCATCCGCGAGCTGACGCGCCAGTGCGATCCCGGCAACACCACCGCCGGCGATGACGACGTCCGCTTCGAGACGCGAGTTCTCCGTCAGCTGGGCTGCATCGACGAGCATGGCTGGTCTGCGTGCGTCTAGCGCTGTGCGCCCTGCGAGCGCAGGTAGTCGGCGACCGCGCGGTGCTCGTGCTTCAACGCTTCGCCGAGGGGCGAGCGTATTTCTGCGCCAGGCGTACCTTCCGCGGGCACCGCGAGATTGACGTCGGCGCCGTTGGCGACGAGATAGCGGACGGCATCGAGCCTGCCCGCGCGCGCGGCATTGATCAGCGGTGTCTCGTCGCCCAGCACGAAGCCGTTCACGTCCGCGCCGCGCTCGACCAGCGCCGTCATGATTTCAAGATTGCCTGAGTTCGACGCCGCGATGAGCGGACTGCCGTCGCCGCGCACGGCGATGTCGACCTGCGCGCCACGCTCCAGCAGCAGGTTCACCAGAGGCACGTCACCAGTGCGAGCGGCGACGATCAAAGGCGAGCCGTCACCCAGCACTACACGATCGACATCGGCGCCATCGTTGATAAGGGCGACGGCGGAATCGCGATCGCGATCGGCGATCGCCTGTACCAGTTCACTACCGCGCGCACCACTGATCAACTCCTTCGGTGACTGTCCGAAGGCGACGGGTGCGTCGATCTGAGCTGCCGCCGCTGCGACGCCGATTCCTCCGACCAGCAGCACGAGCGCGACGGCACGCTGCCACGTAGTCCGATCGCGCAGGAACAGATGAATCCGCTTCTCCAGCGTCGAAGCCGATTCGCACATTGCGGCCGCCGCGAGCGGCACCCCGGAGCTGCGCTCCGCGACATTCAGCAGCGCTTCGGCGTACTCGACGTCCGCGATGCGGCCGGACGCCAACACACGCGTGTCGCAGTCGACTTCGATCGCGAACCGCAAGCGCCGCCATTGCCACCACAGCGGCAAATTCCATGGCATCAGCACGACGGCCATCGTTGCGGCGAAAAGCAGCAGCGGATCGCGTGCCTGCACGTGCTGGCTCTCGTGCGCGAGTGCGAGCCGCCGCACTTGCCGATCGGCGCTGAGCAGCCACTCCGGCACGACGATCTGCGGACGCCAGAGGCCGATGACCGCTGGACCGATGTCAGCGGAGACGAGCACGTTCGTGTCGTCGAGCGTGCGACGCGTCCACGAGGACGCTCGGCGATTCATGCGCCGCCAGGCGATCGCCAGGCCGGCTGCGAGCAGCGCGGAAGTGAAGATCCACAGCGCGCCGAGCAACGCCGCGACTTGCCGCGTAAGGAATGGGTCCATGCGGTACGCAGGCTGGGGCGCCGGTGCAGAAGCGACGGATTCTCGCGCAGCAGGACTCACGGTCGCTGCGACTGGTGACTCCACGAGTGCGACCGGTTGATCCGCGACCCGCGCTGTAAACGGCAGTAGGAAAGGCGCGGCGAGCACGAACGTCCAGATCCAGCGCGAGGGCCAGCGCCGCAGCCGGCAGGCGCGTTCCACCGCAAGAGCGGCGATACCCAGCAGGCACGAGATCGCAATCGAGTAGGCCATCCACGCAGCGGTCATGACTTGCCCTTCCCGGCCTTCTCGTCGAGCAGCTTGCGAATGCGGTCGAGCTGCTTGCGGTCGAGCTTCTGCGCGGATACGAGATGCGTGAGCAGCAGCTCGGGCGAGCCGTCGAACAGTTTCTCGGCGAGGTGGAGCAGCGCGCTCTTACGAGCATCCTGCTGCTCCACTGCAGCGAAGTAGCGATACGTGCGCCCTTCTTCCTCGTAGCCGACGTATCCCTTGCTCTGCAAGGTGCGCAGCATCGTCAGCACGGTGGTGTACGCGAGCTCGTCGTGCAATTCGGCGCGCACTTCCGCGACTGTGGACGGGCCGCAGCGCCATAGCACGGCCATGATGTCCGCCTCGCGGTCGGTGAAGAAGATCTCCATCGCGCCTCCACAACTAGAGTTGTAGTAGACGCTAATGACCGCCCGGCGGCTTGTCAACTAGAGTTTTAGTTCTGGCGCTATCCCGGCGCGCGTTTCGCAAGCGACGCCCAGTCGACGAACGCCCACTGGCGCAGCTCGTACGTGAAAGTTTCGGCGACGACGGCCGGATCGGCCGCGACGATCGCTTGCGCGCCCGCGTCGTCGTCCGCGCCGATCAGCATTGCGCCGCCGCTGCCGTCGGCGAAGCGACCGGCGAGGCGCATGACGCCGCGTTTGTAGAGATCGAGCATGTAGCGCCCGTGTTCACGCAACGGCTGCTCCGCGAGCGGCTTGCCCGGCAGCCAACGCGGGCCGGGACGAAAGATGACGAGATAGCTCGGCTGTTGGTTTTCTGCCTGAGCTACTGCGCCGCCGCTCGTCAATGCGACGCCGAGTCCGACCAGTCCCAGTTGCATGAAATGGCGCCGATCCCCACCCGCATGATCCATGAGCTTCTCCTGTAGGTCGGGCTTCAGCCCGACAATCCGTGCAAAGAGTCGGGCTAAAGCCCGACCTACAGGGTGACTCATCCAGCGCCGTGTACACCAGTGTCATACTTGCCACCCTTATGGCGAAAACCGTCACCGTGGCAATCATCGGTTACCCAGGCTGCTCGGCCTGGATCACCGCCGGCCTGCTGGAGCTGTTCGCAATAGCGAACAACGCACGCGCGACACTTGGCGACCGTGCACCCTCTGCCCGCTTCGACTGCCACATCGTCGGCAGAACGCGCGGCGCCGTTCGCGGATCGCACGGCGTCCGGTTCCCGGTTCATCCGGCACGCCGGCGCTACGATGCGTCGATCGTCCCGCCAGTGTGGTGCGAATCGCTCGAGGACCTCGAAGTCCAGGCGCGACGGCTGCGCAGCGAGAACGGGTTTCTCGTGCACATGGCCCGCCGCTCGAAGATCTTGGCGAGCAGCTGCAGCGGCGCAGTGCTGCTCGCGCAGGCGGGCCTGCTGACCGGCCGACGTGCGACGACGTGCTGGTGGCTGGTGAACTGGTTTCGTCGGGCGTTCCCGGACATCGAGATGGCGCCCGACCGGCTCGTGATGCGCGATGGCGATCGGTGGACAGCCGCCGCGGGCGCGGCCTACATGCATCTGGCACTGGATCTGGTGCGCGAGTTTGCAGGCGAGCCGCTGGCGGCGGCGACCTCGAAGCTGATGCTCGTCGAGCGCCGTCGCGGTTCCCAGTCCCCTTTCCTCTTGCCGCACGCGGCACCGACGCAAGCCGGTTCCGAAATCGAGCGCGCGACGCTCTACTTGCGGCAGCACTCGCGGCGAGCGGCTCGCGATTTCCCGCGCCTGCCGCGCCCTCGCCGTCAGCGAGCGGACTCTGGCGCGCAAGTTCAAGGCGAGCCTGGGCATGTCGCCGCTGAGTTACCTGCAATCGCAGCGCATCGCTCGCGCTCGGCAGCTGCTGGAGACTTCGACACTGCCGCTGGACCGCATCGTCGAGCAGTGCGGCTACGAAGACATTTCCTCGTTTCGTAAACTGTTCGCACGCCAGGTCGGCATGACGCCGCGCGAATACCGGCTGCGCTTCGGAAACGACTGACGTCGCAGCCAAGAACTTTTGCGCTGCTCGGAGCGTTATAACGGCGTCAATTCCAGACGAGCGCGGGATCCGCCCAATGCACATCGCCCAGATCGCGCCGCTCGCCGAAGCAGTTCCTCCCAAGTTATATGGCGGTACCGAGCGCGTGGTCGCGAATCTGTGCGACGCGCTGGTGCAGCTCGGTCACGAAGTCACGCTGTTCGCTGCAGCGGATGCGCAAACCGACGCCAATTTGATCCCGGTACGCGACCGCTCGATCCGGCTGGATCCAGCACCGCTGAAGTCAGACATCGCCGCACACTTCTCGATGCTGCATGAGGTGCGGCGCCGCGCCTGGCAGTTCGACATTCTGCATTTCCACATCGACCTGCTGCACTTCCCTGTGTTCGAGCATGAGGCGCACCGGACCGTGACTACGCTGCATGGACGCCTGGACCTGACTGACCTGGAGGCGGCATATGCGTGCTGGCCGCAGTTCGGCCTGGTGTCGATCTCAGACCATCAGCGCACCCCCCTGCCCTCCGCGAACTGGCTCGCGACGGTTCCACACGGCCTGCCGGTGCAGGAGTTTGCGTTCCATCCGCGACCGCGTCCGGGCTATCTCGCGTTCCTCGGTCGGATCTCTCCCGAGAAGCGTCCGGACGTCGCCATCTCGATTGCCCGGCGCGCCGAGATCCCGCTGAAAATTGCGGCGAAGATCGACAAGGTCGACCGCGACTACTTCGACATGCGCATCGCGCCGCTCCTCGACCATCCGTTGATTGACTACATCGGCGAGATCGGCGAGCACGAGAAGTCGGAATTCCTGGGCAACGCCCGCGCGCTGTTGTTCCCCATCGACTGGCCGGAGCCGTTCGGGCTCGTGATGATCGAGGCAATGGCCTGCGGCACGCCCGTCATTGCGTGGAATCGCGGCTCCGTGCCGGAA
Source organism: uncultured Gammaproteobacteria bacterium (assembly GCA_963838635.1). Taxonomy (GTDB): domain Bacteria; phylum Pseudomonadota; class Gammaproteobacteria; order Steroidobacterales; family Steroidobacteraceae; genus Steroidobacter. Next base: position 321,148 of record CAWISC010000013.1, read on the forward strand.
GTCATCGATCACGGCGTCACCGGCTACATCGTAGATTCCGAAGAAGAAGCACTCGCAGCAGTGAGTAACATAGAGCGGATCGATCGACGCATGGTGCGTGCCGTCTTCGAGCGGCGCTTTGCCGCCCGCACAATGGCACGCTCCTACCTGGACCTGTACGCGCGCCTGCTGCAACGTCGACCTCTCCTGCGCGCGTCCTGAGCCTTCGCGAGGGACTTGTATGAGCTCCGCCGACGAACCCGGTGAACGGCGCGGCCTGTTACCGCGCTTCACGCTCAAGGACGGCGATACCTTTCTGCTCGCTGACGCGCTGGGCGACATCCAGGCGGCGGACGACGGCCTTTTCACGAACGACACGCGCATGCTGTCGCGCTTCGATCTGTTCGTTGCCGGGCGACGGCCCTCGCTGCTCGGCGCCGCGATCAATCGCGACAACACGCTGTTCACCGCGCATCTCACCAACCGGCCGCTCACTGCGCCGGGCGAGCTGGCGCTTCCGAAGGGCGTGATCCACATCGAGCGCAGTCGTCTGCTGTGGCGGGGCCGCTGGTACGAGCAGCTGACGCTGACGAACTTCGGCGACCGCGATGCCGAGGTGCCGCTGCTGTTTTGTTATGCAGCCGATTTTGCCGACATCTTCGAAGTGCAGGGAACGGTGCGCAAATCGCGCGGCGAAGTGCTGCCTGCGCGGACTGCGAACCAGACCGTGAAGCTGTCGTATCGAGGCTTGGACGACGTCGTGCGCACGACGCACATCGAGTTCTCGCACGCGCCGGTGGCAATCTCGGCTGACGCAGGCAGAGTTCAAGCTGCAACTGCGCCGCGGCGCCAGCGCGGAGCTGTCGATCGAGATCGGCGCACGCGACGAAGGCGCTCCGGCGCGAAGCCGCTTCGCCGCTGCAGCCAACGAGCTGTCGGCCGACATGCAGGAGCGCCTGGATCAAGGCGCATCGGTCACCACTTCGGGCCGTCTGTTCGATCAATGGATCGACCGCTCGCGAGCCGATCTCGCGCTGCTGACGACATCGTTGCCGACAGGGCCGTATCCGTACGCGGGCATTCCGTGGTTCGCAACGCAATTCGGGCGCGACGCCATCATCACCGCGTTGCAGACGCTGTGGCTCAATCCGCGGCTTGCTGCCGGCGTGCTGAAGTTTCTGGCGTCGACGCAGGCGACGGAGGATTCGGCGTTTCGCGATTCGCAGCCCGGCAAGATCATGCACGAGACGCGACGCGGCGAGATGGCGGCGCTGCAGGAAGTGCCGTTCGGCCGTTACTACGGCGGCGTCGACACCACACCGTTGTTCGTGATGCTCGCGGGCGCATACGAGAATCGCACGGGCAACCGCGCGCTGGTCGATAGCATCTGGGACTCGTTGCTCGCGGCGACCGGTTGGATCGAGCGGCGACTCGCTGCGAGCCCGATCGGGTTTCTGGACTACGCGCGCGGCGAAACGACCGGCCTGGTCAATCAGGCATGGAAGGACAGCCACGATTCGATGTTCCACGATGACGGCCGCTTTCCCAAAGGACCGCTCGCCGTCGCCGAAGTGCAGGGCTACGCTTACGCGGCGCTCAAGTGCATGTCGGAGCTCGCGACCCGCCGCGGCAACGAAGCGGCCGGTACGGAGTGGCTACACAAAGCAGACGCGCTGCGTACAGCGATCGAAGAGCGCTTCTGGGTCCCGCAGATGCACTACTACGCCATCGCGATCGACGGCGACGGCGCGCCGTGCCGGGTGTACGCATCGAACGCCGGCCATCTGCTCTACTGCGGCGTGCCGAGCGAAGAACGCGCAGCGCTCGTGGCCGCGCAACTGATGTCCTCGCGATTCTCGAGCGGCTGGGGCATCAGGACGCTGGCCGAGCGCGAGCCGCGATACAACCCGATGTCGTATCACAACGGCTCGATCTGGCCGCACGATACGTCGCTGTGCGCGGCCGGCATCTCGCGCTACGGCGGGCGCGCCAACGTCGTGCAGATTCTCAACGACATCTTCGAGACCGCGAATCAGTTCGGCATGCGCCTGCCGGAGCTGTACTGCGGCTTCCCGCGCGTCGCGGGCCAGGGACCGGCGCCCTATCCGGTCGCATGCATGCCGCAGGCATGGGCTTCGGGCTCGGTGTTTTTGTTCTTGCAGGCGTGCCTCGGCATCCAGGTCGATGGCGAGCGCCACGAAGTGCACGTGACGCGCCCGCTATTGCCGATTGGCGTCGAATCCCTCGCGATCCGCGGCCTGCCGGTCGCCGGGGCGGCGATCGATCTCGATTTCCATCGCATCGGCGACGAGGTCGTGGTCGTGCCGGCCCGCCACCTGGACGCCGGCGTACGCGTCCTGGCGCACCTGTAGACCGCAAGCGCCACGACTACGTGCGCTGCCGTCGCTTGCGCGCAGGCGCACGTCCGCAGATGAGATCGATCGTAGTCGCGACGACAGAGCGCAGAATCGCGCGCGATTCTCCTGCGCGCGAGCGAATCGCCAGCGTGTACAGCACCGCCGACGCGATCATCGCCAGCACCTGAGGGTCCGCTGTCGAATCGATCTCGCCGTCCTCGCGAGCCTTGCGGATGCGCGCTTCGAGCATTCGCTCGAACTCGCGCAATGCGCTGGCGAGCCGCATGCGCACATCCTCGTCGCCCAGCGCTTCGGTTACCGCTGTGCCGATCAAGTAGCAGCCGCGCGCCGGATCGCCCGGCGGCAAGTAAGCAGCAAGTGCCGAGTCGTAAAAGCGCTGCAGTCCTTCTGCGAGCGACAGCTGCGGATCGAGCGCCTTGGCGATGCCCTCCTTCGAACGCTCGGTATAGCGATCGAGCGTCTGCAAATACAGCGCCCGCTTGTCGCCGAAGGCGGCGTACAGGCTGGGCCGATTCATATCCGTAGCGTCGCTGAGCTGGTCCAGCGACGTTGCGGAGTAACCGAAGCGCCAGAAGGCGCTCATCGCCTGTGCGAGCGCGGCGTCCGCATCGTACGCGCGCGGGCGGCCACGCTGGCGTGGAGCCGAACCTGCAGTTTCCGGAGCGGATTTCTTTTTATGTACCATGTTGCAAAAAAATACCTTGACCGCGCCTGATTTTATACTGCACAGTACAGAAACACCACCGACTATCGATATCGCACCCGGAGACACTGTCATGGAACTGTACTTCGCACCGCTGGCCTGCTCGCTCGCCACCCGCATCGCGCTGTATGAAGCCGGCGCTTCTGCGCGTTACACGCAAGCCGATACGCACAGCAAGACGCTGCCGGACGGCAGCGACTTCTTCGCGATCAATCCGATGGGACAAGTGCCGGCGCTGCGACTCGACGACGGCACCGTCCTGACCGAGAACACCGCCGTCCTGCAGTACGTCGCCGAGCAGTTCCCGAACGCGCGGCTCGCCCCCAGGCCCGGCGTCGAGCGCAGTCGCATGCAACAGTGGCTCGGCTTCATCGGCACGGAACTGCACAAGGCTGTGTTCGTGCCTTTGCTCGATGACAAAGCTTCGGAGGCGGTGAAGCAATACAGCCGCGAAAAGCTGCAGCTGCGCATGGAGACGCTGCAGGCGCACCTGCGCGATCGCGAATTCCTGCTCGATGAATTCAGCATCGCCGATGCGTACCTGGCCACGATCCTGAATTGGGCGGGCGCGACGCAGGTGGATCTGAAGCAATGGCCGGAGGTGTACGACTACCACCAGCGCATGCTGAAGCGACCGAGCATCGCGAAGGCCACCGCCGAGGAGTTCGCGCTGTACAAGGAAGAAGTAGCGCGAAGGAAGCGAGCCTGAGCGCTGTAGAGCTTCGCTTCAGCTCCGACTCCTACTTCTTCGGCGTGTACGCGATGCATTCGACCTCGACGCGCGCGTTGCGCGCGAGGCCGCTCGCTGCGAGCGCGCTGCGCGCCGGGTAAGGCTTCTTGAAGAATTCGACGTAGACCTCGTTGAAGGCCGGCCACTCGGCGATGTCTGCGAGGAACACGGTGCACTTCACCACGTCTGCGAGTGAATGGCCGTGGCGCGTCAGCACATCCTGAATCTGCTTCAGGGTCTGGCGCGCTTCGGCCTTGATGCCCCCGGACGGCACTTTGCCGGTCGCGGGGTCCAGGGCGATCTGACCCGCGAGGAACATCAGGTCTCCAGCACGCACCGCCTCGGAAAATGGCAAGTCGCGCCGCGCCGGATCCGATGACGTCAGGAATTCAGGCTTCGCGGATTCGGCGCCGAAAGCGGCGGTACCGATCAGCAAGGTGAACGTGAACACAGCGAGGCTGTAGCGACCGGGCATGACGGATTCCTTCACAGATTGCGGACCTTGGCCAAAAACTCCAGCAGCGCGGCATTGACGCAGTTCAGGCCGCTCTTGCTGAATCCAGTGACCCGCGCCTTCGATGATCACTTTCTCCACGCCGGGCACGACGCGGCTCATGTGCTCCACGGCAGCGGCACCACGCTTGCCCGCGATTACCGGGTCGCGCGTGCCGACGATGAACAACGCGGGCTGACGAATCGTCGCGTCCTGCCAGGGCGCGGTCAGCGCCCAGTTGCGATCGATGTTGCGATACCAGTTGAGTCCGCCGCGAAAACCGGTGCGTCGATACTCGCTCGCGAACTTCTCGATGTCCTCTTCGCGCAGCCAGGCCGGCAGCTTCGGCGCGACGGCTAGCGGATCGAGAAAGCCGTGGCCCTCGTGCACCATCATCGGATTGTCGCGATCGATCGGGATGTCGCCGGACAACGCCATACAGCAGTTTGCGTAACGTGACTGCGGGATCGCGCTCGAACTCCGCTTCGGCGACGCCGGGCTTCTGGAAGTAGATCCAGTAATAGTTGCCCATCCCCGCGTCCCTGAGAGTCTGCAGCGGCGCCGACGCCGAGCGCGGCCGGTGCGGCACGCTCATCGCGACCACCGCAGGAAAAAGATCGGGCCGCATCATGGCCGCATGCCATGCGACCGGCGCGCCCCAGTCGTGCCCGACGATGATCGCCTTCTTCTCGCCGAGCGCAGACACGAGCCCGACGACGTCGCCGACGTTATGCAGGATCGTGTAGTCGTTCACGTCCGCGGGCGCTTCCGTCTCGCCAAAGCCGCGCATGTCGGGCGCAACAGCGCGGAAGCCCGCAGCAGCGACAGCGGCCAGCTGGTGACGCCAGGAATACCAGAGCTCGGGCCAGCCGTGACACATCAACACGAGCGGGCCTGTGCCCTGCTCCGCGACGTGCATGCGGATCCCGTTGACGGTGAGCGTGTGATGCTTCAGTTCGGCGGCCATGAGCGACTCACTTCGTTTGAATTTTTGGCAGGAACGCGGCGAGCACGCCGAGAATGGGCAAGTATGCGCAGATGCGATACACGAACTCGATACCCTGCGCATCCGCCACTTGCCCGAGCACCGCGGCACCGAGGCCGCCCATGCCGAACGCGAGCCCGAAGAACAGCCCCGAGATCATGCCGACTTTGCCGGGCACGAGATCCTGTGCGTAGACGAGGATCGCCGAGAATGCCGAGGCGAGAATCAAGCCGATCGGCACGCTGAGCACGCCGGTCCAGAACAGGTTCGCATGCGGCAGCAGCAGCGTGAACGGCAGCACGCCGAGGATCGAAAACCAGATGACGTACTTGCGGCCGATGCGATCGCCGATGTGCCCGCCGGCGAGCGTGCCGATCGCGACCGAGGCGAGGAACACGAACAGGTGCACCTGCGCGTTCCACACCGAAACCTGGAAGCGTTCGATCAGGTAGAACGTGTAGTAGCTGGTGACGCTCGCCAGATAAAAATACTTGGAGAAGATCAGCACGATCAGCACCGTCATCGCGCCGACCACTTTGCCGCGCGGCAACTGCACGAGCGCGTGATGTGCGCTCTTGCGAACGGCCTCGAGCCGCACTGTCTGACGCGCGTACCACGCGCCGATTTTGGTGAGCAACACGATGCCGAGCAGCGCCGCGAGCGCGAACCAGGCGACACTGCTCTGCCCGTTCGGCAGCACGATGAACGCCGCGGCGAGCGGACCGATCGCCGATCCCGCGTTACCGCCGACCTGGAACACCGATTGAGCGAACCCATGACGACCGCCGGACGCGACACGCGCAACCCGCGACGACTCGGGATGAAAGACCGAAGAGCCCAGCCCGATGACGGCGGCGCCGAGCAACAGCACCGGGAAGGTTTTCGCGGAGGCCAGCAGCAGCAAGCCAGTGAGCGTGAAGCCCATGCCGAACGCGAGCGCGTACGGCATCGGCCGGCGGTCCGCATACAAACCGACGAGCGGCTGGAGCAACGATGCCGTCACCTGGTAGACGAAAGTCACCAGGCCGATCTGACCGAAGTCGAGCCGCAGCCCTGTCTTGAGGATGGGATAGATCGCGGGCAGGAGCGACTGCATCATGTCGTTCAACAGATGGCAGAAGCTCAGAGCCCCTAATACCGCCATCGCGGTATTGATCTGGCGACCGTGAACATCCACATTGGTGCTCATGCACCAAAGGATATCTCGTGCCTGCCAGAACCGCTCGGTAAATTACGGGAACGTAAATGCGAGGACGGCCGATCTCGGGGAACGCGCCGCCCGCGCGCACGTCTAAACCCGCATCATCCCAACGGAGACGAGTCATGGAAACGAAGCTGTTATCCCTCGCACCAGTCCGGCTGGCGGGCGCGTGCGTGCTTGCCGCCGTGCTGTCGCAGGCTGCCTACGCGGCCTCGCCTGCCGACAGCTCGCAGCCGGTGCAGTCGGTGTGGAAACCGGTCGAGATCAAGTACTCGTACGTCGGCTTCACGACCGCGTACAACTGCGACTCGTTCGAGAGCAAGGTGAAGAGCATCCTGCTCACGCTCGGCGCTACACCGCTGACCAAGGTCAAGGCGAACGGCTGCATCGACGTGAACCGTCCCTCGCGCAACTTCTTCGTTACGGTGACGACCGCGACGCCGATCCCGGCGAGCGAGGCGAAGGAGCCGGCGAACAAGGCCACGAAGGAACTCACCGAGCGCCTGACGGGCAAGGCGGATCCGCTGAAGACCGATCCGTTCCCGGCACAGTGGAAGACGATCGAACTGTCGCGCGATCGCAAGCTCGACCTGGAACCGGGCGATTGCGAGCTGATGGAAGGCCTGAAGAAAGACGTGCTGCCGAAGATCGGCGTGAAGATCGTGGCCGACCGCGTGTCCTGCGCGCCGAACACCATCGGCATCACGACGCCGGAACTGACCGTCTCCGCGCTGGTGGCGCTGCCGAAGGCAGATGACTCCACCGCGGCTCGCGACTGAGTTGGCTTTGGGGGTGTGAAATGACACATGGCGAACAGAAGATGCTTTGGCGCGGAGTCGCTGCTGGCACGATCATCGGTATGGCCATCGGCGGCATGATCGCCTTGGTCATCGCGATGAAGCCGGAACTCTTCGCAGGGCTGATGTAGGTCAGCCCGACTCCAACGCATACGCTCTCTTGAACGCGGGCCGCGCGGCGCAGCGGTCCGCGTACGCGAACAACACCGGCTCGTCGGTGAGCATCTTGAACTGACGCATGAAGTAGCAGCTCATTCCGAGCAGCACATCCGCTGCGCAGAAGCGCTCACCGAGAATCCACGTGCTGCGTCCCACAGCGGTGCGCAAGGTCTCGAGCATCTGCTCCCAGCTCCCCCAGCCGTAGGCGGACGGATTCGGCTTGAGTCCGCCCATCTTCTCGCCCATCGCCGGCTCGATCACCGAGTTCGTGTACATGATCCACATGAGATACGCGCCGCGGTCCGGGCTGCCGATCGGCGGCGCCAGTTTCGCGGCCGGGTATTGATCCGCCAGATAGATGCAGATCGCGCCGGAATCCCACATGCGCACGGCGCCATCCTCGAGCGCCGGCACTTTTCCCATCGGCGACGCACTTCGAAATTCAGGATTGGCGCGCGACTGCTCGTCACGGATGTCGATCCGCACCCGCTCGTACGGCACCCCGAGCTCTTCCAGCATCCATACTGCACGCACCGCACGCGTCCGCTCGCACCAATAGAGCTTCATGCGCCTTCTCCTTGTTGTGGGGGAGACGGAGCATAGCTGGTCTTTATACAGGCTCAAGCGCCTTTCAGCAGCCGATCGATGTGCTGACGAATATGTGCAGCCTGCGCCGATGTGTGCGCCAGCGCGATGGCCTTGTCGAACGCGACGCGCGCTTCGTCGGTGCGGCCCAGCTCGTGCAGCCACGCGCCTTTCGCGCCGAAGAAGTGGAAGTAACCCTGCAGCTTGTCGCCCAGCGGCTCGATCATTTCGAGAGCAGCAGCCGGGCCGCGCAACTTGGCGACGGCAACTGCGCGATTGAGCGTGATGACCGGCGATGGTTGCAGCTTTTCCAGCACACCGTACAGCGTGTCGATCTCCTGCCAGTCCGTATCGGCCGCGCGCTTGGCGCGCGCGTGCACGGCGGCGATTGCAGCCTGCACCTGATAGGTGCCCGGAGCGCGATGTCGCAAAGCCTTTTCGACGAGCACGAGCGCCTCGTCGATCATCTGTCGATTCCACAAGCTGCGATCCTGATCCTCGAGCAGAACGATTTCGTTGGCGCGATCGAGCCGCGCCGGCGCGCGTGCGTGCTGTAACAGCAGCAGCGCCATCAGGCCCATCACTTCGGGCTCGCTCGGGAAGAGTCGCAACAGCAGGCGTGCGAGACGGATCGCTTCCTCGCACAACGCGACGCGGATGTGCGCCGTGCCGCCGCTGGCGGAGTAACCCTCGTTGAAGAGCAGATAGATCATCGCCGCGACGGCCACGAGCCTATCGCCGCGTGCTTCGGCGCCAGGAGTTTCAAACGGTACGGCCGCTCCGCCAATCGCGCGCTTCGCACGCGTGATCCGCTGCTCCATCGCCGCTTCGCTCACCAGGAATGCGCGTGCGATTTCCGTCACGGTGAGGCCGGAGACGATGCGCAGCGCCAGCGCGATCTGTTGTGTCGCGGGCAATTCGGGATGGCAGCAGATGAACAGCAGACGCAGGATGTCGTCGCGATAGTGCTCGGCGTCGAGCTGATCGGCGAGCGATGCCTCGGTATCATCGTCATCCGACAGGACCTCCTCGGAAGGCAGCGCCGTCTCCTTGCTGCGCCGACGCTTGTCGTCGAGCGCGGTGTTGCGGCCGACGAAGATCAGCCAGGCGGCGGGGTCGCGCGGTGGGCCTTTTACCGGCCAGGTCTTCAGGGCGCGGAGCGAGGCTTCCTGGAAGGCCTCTTCTGCCGTATCGAGATCACGGAAGTAGCGCAGCAGCGCCGCCACGGCCTGCGGGCGGGCGGAAGTCAGGGCGGCGTCGATCCAGCGAAGGTCAGTCACCGGGAAAGTCTCGCATATTGCCAAGGACGGGCGACCTGAGCAGGTTCCGACAGCCGGTCACCCAATTAGTCAAAACCAGTTGTAGTTGAAGCTGACGCTGATGCGCGGCGACGCCGCGGGATTCGGCGGTACTTCGTGTCGCAGCCAGCTTTCGAACAACACCAGCGTGCCCGCTTGCGCGGGAATCATGACCCAGCGTTGCCGGTCGGTGCGCGCATTAACCTTCAGCGGCGGCGCGGCCATGTAGCGATCGAGCCGCGGATCTTCCAGCTTCAATCCGGCCGAGCCGCGCGGCGTGTGCACGTAGTACGTGCCGCTGATCGTTGCGAGCGGGTGCAGGTGCAGGCTGTGCACGACCTGTCGCGGCATGATGTTGACCCAGCAGTCGGTCATCTGCAGCTCGCGGCCCTCGAGATCGAACTCGAGGGATTTCGCGAACGATGCGACGTGACGGTCGAGGCCGCGCTTGAGCTGCGCGAACGTCGGCGACACCTCGTACATGCGGCTGGCGGAGTTGTACGACGTATAACCGCCCGGGTAGTTTTTCGCGGACCAGCGCCGGCCGGATTCGTCGTCCCGCTCCAGCTGCCGGCATTCGGGCAACAGCCGGCGGTTCAATGCCGCCGCGCCGCTGAGGCGCGCCGTATACACGAACGTTGAGAACAATTTCTGCACTGTCATCTGCCTATAATACCGGCCGCATGCAACCGATCATCTCCGTCGTCGATCTGGTCAAGACCTATGCAACGGGCTTCCAGGCGCTCAAACACATCGATCTCGAAATCCGCCGCGGCGAGATCTTCGCGCTGCTCGGGCCGAACGGCGCCGGCAAGACCACGCTGATCAACGTCATCTGCGGCATCGTCAACGCGACCTCGGGCAAGGTCACGGCCGACGGTCACGACATCGTGCGCGAGTTCCGCGCGGCGCGCACCAAGATCGGGCTGGTGCCGCAGGAGCTGACCACCGACGCGTTCGAGAGCGTCTGGGCGACGATGGAGTTCAGCCGCGGCCTGTTCGGCAAGTCGCCGAACCCGGCGCACCTGGAGAAGGTGCTGCGCGAGCTGTCGCTGTGGGGCAAGAAGGACGACAAGATCATGACGCTGTCCGGCGGCATGAAGCGTCGCGTGATGATCGCCAAGGCGCTGTCGCACGAGCCGCAGATCCTGTTCCTCGACGAGCCGACCGCGGGCGTCGACGTCGAGCTGCGGCGGGACATGTGGGAGATGGTCCGCAGGCTCCGCGAGAGCGGCGTCACGATCATCCTCACCACGCACTACATCGAAGAAGCCGAGGAGATGGCCGACCGCATCGGCGTGATCAACAAGGGCGAGATCGTGCTGGTCGAGGACAAGCGGGTGCTGATGCGCAAGCTCGGCCGCAAGCAACTCACCCTGCATCTGCAACACCCGCTCGAGCGTATCCCGTCGCAGCTGGCCGGCCGGCAGCTGGAGCTCTCCGCGAACGGCAACGATCTCGTCTACACCTTCGACACGCAAGCCGACAGCACCGGTATCGCGGGTCTCCTGCGGCAACTCAACGAGCTCGGCATCGACTTCAAGGATCTGCGAACCGAGGAAAGCTCGCTCGAGGAAATTTTCGTGAACCTGGTGAGCACCCGGCGATGAACAGCTACGCGATCCGCGCGATCTACACTTTCGAGATGTCGCGCTGGTTCCGCACGCTGGTGCAGAGCGTTGCCTCGCCGGTGATCTCGACCTCGCTGTACTTCGTCGTGTTCGGCGCGGCGATCGGCTCGCGCATGGCGCAGATCGACGGCGTCAGCTACGGCGCGTTCATCGTGCCCGGCCTGATCATGCTATCGGTGCTGACGGAAAGCATTTCGAACTCGTCGTTCGGCATCTATATGCCGCGCTGGGCCGGCACGATCTACGAAGTGCTGTCGGCGCCGATCTCGTACATCGAGATCGTGCTCGGCTACGTCGGCGCGGCGGCGACCAAATCGATCCTGCTGGGCCTGATCATCCTCGCGACCGCGCGGCTGTTCGTGCCGTTCAGCATCGAGCATCCGCTGTGGATGATCGCGTTCCTGGTGCTCACGTCGGTCACGTTCAGCCTGTTCGGCTTCATCATCGGGCTGTGGGCGAGCGGCTGGGAAAAGCTGCAGATCGTGCCGATCCTGATCATCACGCCGCTGGCGTTCCTCGGCGGCAGCTTCTACTCGATCGGCATGCTGCCGCCGTTCTGGCAGAAGGTGACGCTGTTCAACCCGGTCGTGTACCTGATCAACGGCTTCCGCTGGGCGTTCTACGGCATCGCCGACGTCAGCGTCGTGCTGAGCTTAAGCATGACGTTCGTGTTCATGGCGGCGTGCCTGGTCGTGATCTGGTGGGTCTTCAAGACCGGACACCGCATCAAGGCGTGACGCCTTGCTCTTCCCTGTCGCGAGCCAGGAGCCGAACAGGATCATCGCCATCCCCACGCCGGTAGCCACGCTGAACGGTTCGTTGAGCACCAGCACGCCGATGACTGCAGCCACAGCCGGATTGATGTACGCGACGACGGAAGCGCGCGCCGCACCGGCCACGTTGATCAGATAGAAATACAAGTACAGCGCGAGCGCGGTACAGGCGACGCCGAGCGCCGCGACCGCACCGAGCGACACCGCCGACGGAACATGATCCGGCGCGGACAACGCGGCGAACGGCAAGAGCAGCACCGACGCGACAACGAGACTTGCAGCCACGGCGCCGAGCTCGTCGACGTCCGACAGATGACGCTCGACGATCAGCGGGCCGATCGCATATCCGGCGACCGAGATCATGATGCAGACGACGCCCGCCCACAGCATCGGTCCATGTCCCGTATCGAGACCGACGATCGCGATGACGCCGCAGAAGCCGATCGCGAGGCCGGCGATGCGCAGCACGCCGAGGCGTTCCCTGACGCCGAACAGCGGCGCAAGGAGGACGACAGAGAGCGGCACCGTAGCGATGAGGATGCCGGTGAGCGACGAGCTGATCCACTGCTCGCCCATCGCGATCAGCGAAAACGGGATGACCAGCTCCGCGACCGCGAACGCAGTGACCGCCGTCTTGTGCGCGAACGCTTTCTGCAGGGAGCCGCGTCGCCACGCGATCGGCATGAGCACGATGGCAGCCAGCGTGATCCGCCCCCATGCGATGCACACGGGCGACAGATCCTGCAAAGCCAGCTTGATGAAGAAGTAAGGGAGACCCCAGATCGCGCACAAGGTCGCGAACGTCGCCCATGCGCGCCACGTCATAGGCGCGGGACGTTATCACAGGAACTATGCGAGTCCACAGCCATTGAATCCTGTGATCTCGCTCGACCGTACGGCGGAGCCCTTCGCCATGAAAACCTCACTTGGTGTCCTCCTTGCAGCACTGTGTGCCCTGCTCACAGCCTGTTCCGACGGCTCTGGGGCCGATCAGCCGTCGCAATCGAATGCACCGTCGCAATCGAACGTGGTACCGACGCGTGCTGCAGGCGGAGCTGCGGCGCTTCCGGACTTCACGGCGCTGGTCGAGCAATACGGCAAGGCAGTGGTGAACGTCGAAGTCATCCAGCAGCCGCGGCAGACAGACGGCCGCGGTGGGCTTACCGCGGACGATCCGTTGCTCGATTTCTTCCGGCGCTTCGGACTGCCTCCGCCGCAGGGCGGCGGTCCCGAGCAAGGCATGCCGGCGCGCGGTGCAGGCTCGGGCTTCATCGTCAGCGACGATGGTTACATCCTTACGAATGCACACGTCGTGGCCGATGCCGACGAAGTCACCGTGCGGCTGACCGACCGTCGCGAATTCCCCGCGAAGGTCATTGGCTTCGATCCGCGCAGCGACGTGGCGGTGATCAAGATCGAGGCGAAGGATCTGCCGATCGTGCGCATGGGCGATCCCGCGCAGCTGCGGCCGGGCGAGTGGGTCCTGGCGATCGGCTCGCCGTTCGGCCTGGACAGCAGCGCAACAGCCGGCATCGTGAGCGCCACTGCGCGCGCCGTCGGCGGACCGGAAACGTACGTGCCGTTCATCCAGACCGACGTCGCGGTGAACCCGGGCAATTCCGGCGGCCCGCTGTTCAACCTGCGCGGCGAAGTGATCGGGATGAACTCGATGATCTTCAGCCGCACCGGCGGCTACATGGGCCTGTCGTTCGCGATTCCCATCGACGTCGCCAACGATGTGCGCGAGCAACTGATCAAGACCGGCCGCGTGGTGCGCGGTCGCATCGGCGTCGCGGTCCAGGAAGTGAATGCGCAGCTGGCGCAGTCGTTCGGACTGGATCGGCCGCGCGGTGCGCTCGTCAGCGCGGCGGAGAAGGACAGTCCCGCCGCGAAGGCAGACGTGAAAGCCGGCGATGTGATCCTCGCGGTGAACGGCCGCGAGATCGATCGCGTCGGCGACTTGCGCAGCGAGGTGTCGAAGACCAAGCCGGGCAGCACGGCCGAGTTGCGCGTCTGGCGCGATGGCAAGGAGCGCACGGTCAAGGTGCAGGTCGACGAGCTCGAAGAGCAGGAGCCGGTTCGCGCCGCGGCCCGCCAGAGCGGCGGCGATGAAACCGCACGGCTTGGCATCGCCGTCCGTCCGTTGACATCGGAAGAGAAGCGGCAGGTCGAGACGGAAGGCAATCTCGTCGTGCAGGAAGTGAGCGGCCCCGCCGCCGTGGCCGGCGTACAGCCCGGCGACATCATCCTCGGTGTCAACGGCAAATCCGTGACGTCGGTGCAGCAGCTGCGCGGCGCGGTCAAGGGTCAGCAGAGCACGGTCGCGTTGCTGGTCGAGCGCGGCAACGCGCAGATCTTCATTCCGATTCGCGGCGGCTGAAGCCCGCAGACCGGTGCCGGGAGAAAAAAGCAGGGGAAACTCAGCACTGCAACACGCGCTTGTGCTGCACTGCTGAGTTTCCCCTGTTTTCCTCTCCCGGCACCATTGCGCGGTGCGCTGCTTGGTGCCATCTTGCCTGCATGGAGCATCGCCGGAACCACAGCTTCGGCCTTGGGCTCGCCGCAACTGCTGCGACGTTTGCGTGCGTGCTGTGCTCCGACACCTGGTCGCAATCCGGCAGCAGCATTGCTGTCGATCCGGACGCCGAGTTCCGCTTCGCACGGCTCGCCTACTCCAGCGTCGGCGCGCGCTCCGGCAGTCGCGGCGGCTGGCTCACCGATTGGCCGGATGCCGAGCAGCACTTGATCAAGGGCGTACAGCGCCTGACGCGCATCGATGCCGCGGACGAAGGCCAGTCGCTGTCGATCATGGACGAACATCTGTTCGACTACCCGTGGATCTACGCCGTCGAAGTCGGCAGCTGGATACTGAGCGACGAGGAAGCCGCGCGGCTGCGCGACTACCTGCTGCGCGGGGGTTTCCTGGTGGTCGACGATTTCCACGGCAGCATGGAATGGGCCGGCTTCATCGAAGGCATGCATCGCGTGTTTCCGGACCGCGCGATCGTCGAGATCCCGATCGAGGACGCAGTGTTTCATCTCGCCTACGACCTGCCGGAGCAGATCCAGATCCCGGGCATCCAGTCGCTCTACAGCGGGCTCGCCTACGAGCGCGATGGCTTTACTCCGCACTGGCGCGGCATCTACGACGACGAAGGCCGGCTGATGGTCGTGATCAACTTCAACATGGACATGGGCGATGCGTGGGAACACGCGGACGTGCCGGAATACGCGTTGCAGTACACGACGCGCGCCTACAAGTACGCGATCAACTACATCCTCTACGCGATGACGCACTGACACGTGAGCGGGGCGTCCGACGTCAACTGGCAGTGGTACCGGCTCGGCGAGCTCAGCGCCGTGCAGCTGTACGCGATGCTCGAAGCGCGCATCGCAATCTTCGTCGTCGAGCAGAACTGCGCGTACCAGGATCTCGACGGGCTCGACCTCGACGCCGAGCATCTGATCGGCTGGTCGGGCCGCGAAGTCGCCGGTTACCTGCGCGTGCTCGCGCCCGGCACGCGCTTCGAAGATCCTTCGATCGGTCGCATCATCACGACGCAGCGGTTCCGCGGGACCGGGCTCGGTCGCGACATCGTCGCGAAGGGAATCGAGCGGACGCGCCTGCGCTATCCGGGGCGGATGATCCGCATCAGCGCGCAGTCATACCTGGAAAAGTTCTACGGCTCGTTTGGATTCAAGACGGTGTCGGAGCCGTATATGGAGGACAACATCCCGCATGTGGAGATGTTGTTGGTGTCAGGCTGAAGCCTGACCCACAAAAGAGCGCGTCAGCGCTCGACGCTTTGCGGGCCGAACCAGGTCGGTCCGATCACGCTGTGATAGAAAACCGCGTTACCCGAGAGCAGCACGCCGAGTCCCGAGTAAGTGCCGTTCCACGCCTTCGAGCTGCCCTGGCTGCCGCAGTTCGCGAGATCGATCTGCAACCGCACCATGTTGTGCGAGGCATCCGGAATCGACGCGTTGCCGTTGAACACGCAGCCGTTCGAGTACGAGCCGTTCAGCTGGCCGCTCGCGTCGATCGTGACGGTCAGCGTGACTTCTTCGCCGAGTATCGTCTGCGTGCTCTGCGTGTACACACCGGCGAGCGTGGCAAGTGAAACGCTGCGGTCGTAGTCGGCCGATCTGCTGAGCGTGAACTCATAGTCATCGCCACGGAACTGCAGCTCGCCGCCGAGTGCGTTGCCGTCGACCTCGGCGTCGATGCTCGCACCGTGAGTCCTCGTCTCGCCGAGCTCCTTGCCAGTAGCGTCGTCCTCGAACTGCGACTCGCAACAGACGTTGGCGGACACCACGAAACCGTCGCCCCCGAGTAACCCTGTGCGCGTCAGCAGCCACTGTGCGTTGCCGTCTGCGTCGATTAACGCGACCGCGTCGTAGCTGCGATTCGATCCTTCTTCGGTGGCCGTTCCCTTCCAGTAGCCGGCCATCGCGGCTCCTGAAGGTTCCGGCGGTGGGTGGCGGCGGTTGCGGCGGCGGCTCGGGCGGCGGCGTAGGCGGAGGAACGGGCGGCGCTGGCGGCGGCTCGTTGACAGGCGGGCTCGCGGGGTCGCTCACGCTGCCGCGCCCGTTCGAGCACGCAGAGAGCACGGCGACCGCAATCGCGGCTAACCAAAGCCGATGACGTGCAATTCTTACCATCGATCGCTCCCCTTGACGGTATAAAACCGTCGCATGGAGAGGGAAGTTCCGTCAGCGGTTGAGACGGAAGCGCCAGTAGAAGCTGAACAGCACGTCGTACGTATTGAGATCCGTCGTCCCGAGCTCGCAGTCGCCGGCCGTGTCGCAGAACAGGCGATCGAAGGTCACTTCAGACTGGTCGGTGGCCAGCTCCAGCGTGAAGTGCGTGAAGTCCACGCCGACGGCGAGAAACAGCCCTGGCGTGGAGCTGTCGTACTGATCGCCGCTCGCGAAGTGATGGATGAATCCGCCGCGAACGTACGGCGAATAACGCGAGTACGGCAGGAAGTTGTAGCCGATCGTCGCGGACAGCGGCATTTCCAGATGCTTCACGTCGCCGCCGATCGCGAACAGCGGCCCGATGCCGACGTCCGTGCGCCATTCGGCGGTCCAGTCGTAGAGGAAGCTCGCGGCGAGGCCGACCGGAAACTGCAGATCGACGTCCGCCTCGCGCCCGGCGAGGCGCAGATTGTCCTCATAGAGGTCCGGGACGTCGCTCACGCCGCTCGCGTAGGAAAGTCCCAGCCGCCACTCCTTCGCGTGGGCAGGAGCGATGAAGGCCAACAGCAGGGCAGCAGCGGCAACGACTCGCATGACGGCAGTCCTCGACTCGAATGAGCGTCGGACTAATACCGACGAACAGGCTGCCCGGTTCCCGTCAGGGGCACAGTATTTTTTACAGGCCCCGCTGCTTCAGTTCGGGACGAACAGCGCGTCGATCGTCTCCATGTCGAACTCGCGGATCGGCGAGCGGGCGACAGTGCGCACACCGAGCGGACGCTTATACGAGATGAACAGCGACGAGCCGAAATTCTCCGAGAACGAATGACCGGCGCTCATCGACAACGCGCCGCGACCCACGCTGACGCTCTGCTTCAACGCAATCACGTCGACGCGAACGCGCTCCCAGGTGGTCTGGGTGGCGTAAGCGAGCGCCAGGTTGGCGCGCTCGGTGACGTTCAGACCGACCGACGCAAGGTCACGCTGCATGATGGGATCCGTCAGCGTGACTGCGCCGATGTCGCGGAACTCGCGGCTTTGCATCTGCGAGCGGAGTGCGACGTTGAACAACTCGTTGCTGTGCTCGAATCCAAAGCGCGCCAGCCAGCCGGTGGTGCCGGTGACGGTGCGACTCGAAGCGAACGCAGCCGACGCAGTGCCGAGCGGTCCCAGTTGCCGCGCCAGTCCGACGCCGAGTGCGGCGACGTCCTCGTCGAGATACTCGCCGTGTCCTTCGATGGTGAAGCCGAGCGGGACGGCGCATGCCACGGTCGTGTTGGCGAACAATGGACCGTATTCGTTGCTCAACAGCGCATAGTCGCGACGTACCTTGCCGACGCCTACCGAGAAATCGGAGCAGCCCTCGGCGACGAGTCGCGTCGAAGCGATCGTCGGCGCCGCGATGGCCGCGACGTCCGGCGCAGTCAAGCGTCGCCGTGCGCGCTTCGAGCGAGTTGAACAGCGCATCTTCCACGGTCGGCAATACTGCGAGTCCGGCAGCTGCAAGTTCGGGATCCGCGATGACGTCTGCACGCGCCTCGGTTCGTGTACCGAACTGCATGCCACCGTAGCGCACAGTGCTGCCCCACATGCCTGCAGTGCTCACTGTGTCGCCGATACGGATTCGCTGTTGCGAATCGCCGCCGATCCGCTGTGTATATGCCGACTGCAGCCGCGTGAGCGGCTCAACATTGGGATCGAGCGAAGCAGCGAAGCTGTGCTCGACGTTGCCGGCATCGCTCAACACCCGCGCGTTGAACGACGAATACTCGGGCGTGAGCTTGTTCGCTTTGACCGCGACGGTCTCAGGTTCGACCGACGACGGCGTAGCGACGCACGCGCTCAGCGCAACCGGCAACAGCAGTTGTAAAAGGGTCCGCGAAGAAAACGTCATGCCCAGGAGATGCCAGATCTTTTCGTGCGTGCAGTTTATGCAGACCGCGCGAGCGCATCTATCATCCGCGCCCTGTCGGAAATCGGGCGACGTCGGATATAACCGTCAAGCGCGTCGCGACAGTTACGAGAGATGGCCGATCCACCTTCCAGCGAGCACGACGCCCGCCCAAACAAGCAGCGAGCACGCGCCAGTCGTCATCTGCAGACGCACGCGCTCGGTGCGCAGCGCGAAGAAATGCAGCGTCAACATGTTCACGAGCGCGAGCGCCAGCAGTACGACCTTCGTGAGAAAAGCAGGATTTGCGACGTATGAGCTCGCGCGCGGCATGAGTAATCCGACGCCTGTCACCACTGCGATGACGAACGCACCCCAGGTCCACGGCACGACCTCATCTGTGATGACCGTCACAGAATAGCGGCGCGCGGACCAGCCGAGCAGCCGCAAGTCCGCCATCAACACGGTGCCGACGACGAACATCGCGCTCAGCACGTGCATGGATTCGAGAAACGGAAACCACGCGCTCTCGCCGATGCGCGCAGCGAGCGGCGTCATCTCGAGCCAGGTCCAGAACTCCTCGAGCTGCATCACTCTTCCGGCGGAAACAGGTAGTCGACGTATGCGATCCAGCGACCCGCGAGCACGACGCCGATCCACAGCAACAGCGAGAGCGCTGCGATCAGCTTCGTTCCCCGGTTGTCGGGCTTACGAATGCCATTGAAATGCAGGAGCGCCGCGAGCGCGATGGCCGGCAGCAGCAGCGCGAACTTCAAGCCGAAGACGGGATTGGTGAAATAACGCTGCGGCCGCGCGACGACGAACGGCAAGCCCGACAGCAACATCACCGGCAGCGTCCACCACACGAACGGCATCACGCGTCGCGTGAGCTCCTGAACATCCTGGCTCGGTAGCGCCAGACCGAGGAC
Organism: uncultured Gammaproteobacteria bacterium; assembly: GCA_963838635.1. GTDB lineage: Bacteria > Pseudomonadota > Gammaproteobacteria > Steroidobacterales > Steroidobacteraceae > Steroidobacter. The sequence continues at coordinate 340,381 of CAWISC010000013.1, forward strand.
GCGTAAGTCGAGCAACACGACCGAGCTCATGATGACGGCGATGCCGAGCAGATGAACCGTCTGCACGATCGGCGGCAGCCCAGGCACATTGCTGAGCAGGTAGACGACAGTCTCTTGCAGCACGTTTCCTCAGTTCTTCTTCTTTTGCATTCTGCCGATCTGCGTGAGCAGCGCCTGCGGCGAAACGGAACGGCCGAGAAATTCCCGCAATAGCGCGGCTGTCTCGTGCGTTTGTCCCGAGCTCAGCAGGTGCTGCGACAGCCAGCCGAACCAGCGTTCGTCACCCGTCGCGAACGGACCGAGCTGCGTCGCAATCCGCTGCCGCAGATCCGCCGTCACGACTGCACCGAGACCGTAATTCACCATGTAGCCCGGCGAGTTCACGAGCTGGACGCGCACTGCCCACCACGAAAGCTCCGGATGCGGGATCACGTGCAGATAGCGGCTGGTGATCTCGGTCCACACCGCGTTCGGATCCTGCGTCGGCGCGCGCAGCATGCGCAGCTCGAACAGCGCCCATGCGACATCGAGCATGACACTCGAATACAGCGCGCGCAGTGAAGATTCTTCAGCCGAGCTGCGGCCGAGATATTTCTGCTGCCAGGCGGGCTCGTACGTGCTCCACGACGGCACGTCCGCGAACGCCTCGTAGAACAACGGATCGCCGAGATCCATGAACGCAGGTCGCGTCTGCAACGCCATCATGTGCACGACGTGCCCGTTCTCGTGCACCAGCTCGTTGATGAGGCCGAGACCGCCGCGCGCGTAGTTGCCGGAGACTCGCGTGAGCGTCGGGTCCCACTTGCCGTCATGCGAGCGGCCGCGCTTCACGTAGTCCGTGTACGCGAGCGGCGCTTTGCCGGGCCGCGGATCGAGGTCGTAGATCACGTTCCACGCGCTCAGCTGCGCGCCGAGATCGCGGTAGTAACGTTCGTTGATCGGCTGCAGCGCTTCGCGTGCGATCGTATCGCCCAGCTCGCGCTCGGTCGCGCCGCCGCGATAGCGGTAGTCCCACGGCTCCATCGGCTTGTCGCCGCTCGCCTTGCGCCACGCATCCAGGATCTGCACGAGCCAGTTCTCGACTTCCGCCGTCGACGCACCGACTGTCTTCGCTGCAGCGTCGATCTCGGTCCCTTCCGTGCGGCCGCGCTCCGCAGCCATCGCGATGACGCGTCGATACGGACTGTCGCGCTCGCTCTTGCCGTTGATTGCCTGCCACAGCGGCACGAACTGGAGGAACAGTTTCTTGCGACGCTCGGGCTCATCCATTCGCGTGAGCAGATCGAAGGCGCCGACGCGCGTCACCTTCTCGCCTTCGAAGTCCAGGGAGTTCGACAGCGCGCCGAAGCACGCATACAAGGCTTCGCGCAGCGGGGCGTATTCGATGTCCTTGCGCTGTGCGTCCTCGCACTTGCCCATGGGTGCGAGCGAGCCGCTGTCATCGGCGTCGGCCATGCTTTTACGCATGATCTCGACGGCCCGCCGGTCGGCAGGCGACAGGTCGCGATCCGCGAGGTCCGCGAGACCCCGCCGGACATCCTCGCGTGCCTGCTGTTGCAGGCGCTGCCACTCGCTGCGGGTTCTGCCCTGGTAGCTGTCCCGCAGGCCGGACTCGATCAGGCTGATGGCGCCCAGGGCATCGTTGAAGTCGGCATAGGCGGTTTCGACAACGGCCAGGGAATCGGGCTGAGAGGCGGCACGGGCGCAGGCCGCACCCCCCAGGGCGAGGGCGGCCGTAAGTAATATGACAAGCTTGCTCATGCCGGAGAGTGTAACTTTCCGCGCCGGACGGTGTTCTCGGCTTAAACGCGACACTTCAAGTGGCCAGGCAACCTCCGGACCCCAAGCGCCTCGACGCATTCGCAAGCTTCATGCGTGCTTATCAGGATATGGTTTTTTCGACTGCTGCCCGGCTGGTGGGTGACGACCGCCAGGCCGAGGACATCGCGCAGGAAGTGTTCCTGAAGGCTTACGAGAACTTCGGGCACCTGCAGACCAGCCCGTCCGCCGGCGGCTGGCTCAAGACGGTGGCGCGCAACCTGTCGCTCAATCACGTTTTCCGTTATCGCAAGCGCTGGCGGATGTTCTCGGAGCTGCGGCGCGAGGACAGCGACGAAAGCGAGCCCGACGTCGAGTTCGCGCTGCCCGACGATGTGCTCGCAGGCGTGGACGCCGGCGTGCGTCACGGCCTGATCGAGGACGCCATGCAGCAACTGCCGGAACACCATCGCGTGCCGCTCGCGCTCTATCATTTCGAAGAGCTGTCGTACGAGGAGATCGCCGGGCAGCTCGGAGTCTCGCTCGCCAAAATCAAGACCGACATCTTTCGTGCCCGCGCGGCGCTCGCGAAACTGCTCGCGGAACGCGGCGTGACGGCGGCAACCAGCCTGGGTGCACCATGAGCGCGGACCGCAATCGACAGGACGAGCTCGAACGACAACTGACACGCACGCTGCGAGATCAGCCGCTGCGTCGCGCACCCAACACGCTCGAGCGCCGCGTGCTCGCACAGATTGAAGCCGGTGCAGCAGCCAGTAGCTGGCGCCGCGGATTCGCACATTGGCCGATCGCCGCGCGTCTCGTGTTCCTCGCGGCGTCAGTGGGAGTCGTGAAGCTCGCATTGATGATTGCGATGTGGATCGCGTCGCCGCTCGACTCCCCTGCTGTATCCGTCGACCTGCCGTCGCAGGTGGCATGGCTGCAAACGCTGCTCGTGGCAATCGGCAGCGTCGCGCGCACCGTGCCGTCGCTGTGGGTCCACGCAGGCCTGGCCATTCTCGCCCTCATGTACGCGGCGCTGTTCGGCATCGGCGCGACCGCCTATCGAACGATGCGCCCCTCGCACTAGAGAGACATCATGAATCGTTTCGTCCGCTCACTGCTCCTGTGTCTCGCGCTGACCGTCGGCGCGACCGCCTGGGCACAGCAACAGCCCGCACAACCGGAGCAGCCGGAACAACCGGCGCCAGCGGCGGAGCCGGCGGCCCCCGAGACACCGGACGTCGAAGAGCCGGTCGAGCGCGACTCCGACATCCGCATCAACCTGCGGGACCGCAGCGACAACGTAATCCTCAACATGTGGGGAGACGCGCGGCTCCCGGCCAACGACATCGCCGACGGCGTCATCGCGATTTTCGGCGACACGCACGTCGAAGGCGAAGTCTGGGATGCCGTCGTATCGATCTTCGGCAACTCGCACGTGACGGGTCCGGTCCACGGCGGCGTGGTGTCGGTGTTCGGTAATACCTATATCGATGGGCCGGTCCAGGAGGCGGCGGTTGCCGTCTTCGGTGATCTCGAGCTCGGCCCGAATGCGCGAGTCGAAGGCGACATTGCCGTGGTCGCCGGCAAGCTGACGCGCCATCCCGATGCAGTCGTGAGCGGTACAGAGCGAGATCGTTGCCGGCGGCTTCCCGGCCGTCGAAGGCGTGCGCGTGTGGATCGAGAAGTGCCTGCTGTACGCGCGCCCGCTCGCGTTCGAGCCGGGGCTCGGCTGGGCGTGGGGCGTGGCGTTCGGCTTCCTGCTGTTCTACGTCGTGATCGCGCTGATGTTCGATCGCGGGGTCACGCGTTGCGTCGAGACGCTGGAGACACAGCCGGGGCAGTCGGTCGTGGCATCGCTCATGGCCGTTGTGCTGGTGCCGGTGGCATTCTTGCTGCTGGTCATCAGCGTGGTCGGTATCGTGATCGTGCCCTTCGCAGGCATGGCGATGGTCGTCGCCTCGCTGTTCGGCAAGGCCGTGGCGCTCGCGGCGATCGGCCGCAGGGTCACGCGCTTCACCGGCGTCGCGCCGTTCAGTCACATCGCGTTCGCGACGCTGGTCGGCGGACTGATCGCGATGGCGCTGTACGTGATCCCGGTCATCGGCTTCATCGCGTACAAGCTGCTCGGCGTCATCGGCCTCGGCGTCGTCGCGTACACGATCCTGCTGACGATAAGAGAGCGCTCCGCGAATCGCGCGCGGGTCGTGGCGGCAGCGGCACCTGTGGCCGCAGCGGCCGCGCCTGGCGCAAGTTTCAGCGACGCGCCTGCCGATCCGGCGCTTGCGCAATCCGCCGAGTCCGCAACTGCATCGGTGCCTCCGCCTGCACCGGCCGCGATCACAGCACCGCGCGCCGGCTTCTGGATCCGCATGGGCGCGCTGATGATCGACATCGTGCTGATCAGCGTCATCGTCGGCATCCTCGACTTGTCCGGCGAGACCTTCATCGTCGCCCTCGCCGCCTACGGCGCGCTGATGTGGAAGCTCAAGAGCACGACGATCGGCGGCCTGGTGTGCGGCCTGAAAGTCGTGCGCCGCGACGGCGGGGAGATCAACTGGGACACGGCGATCGTGCGCGCGCTCGGGTGTTTCCTGTCGATGGTCGTCGCCGGCCTGGGATTCCTGTGGATCGTGTTCGATGAGGATCGGCAGGCGTGGCACGACAAGATCGCGGGGACGCTGGTCGTGCGGACGACGCGGCCGGAATCGCTGGTGTGAATCGTCGGTCCTTGATCTGAATCGACGTTGGCTTGGATCGCTGTAGGTCGGGCTTTAGCCCGACTGTTCCGCCCAAGCAGAATGACGCGGTCCACGGATCAACTTGGCTGCCGCGGGGTCCTGCTATCGAGCGAAGCCGATGAGCCCGCTCCCTGTAGACGCCCGCGAATCCCCGATGCGCAAACATTACGATTTTTCGAAGTCGAAGCGCGGTCCCGTGGTCACGCTTCCCAAAGGCAAGACCTGCACCACGATCAACGTCGACGACGATGTCTTGTTTGGTTCAAGGCCCAAGTGAATGCTTCGGGCGGTGGTAATTACATTGAACTCATCAACGCCGCCCTTCGTGATCACATCACGAACAAGCGAGAGTCTCTGCAACAACCAGCGACTTCACTCCGATAACATAGACTTGATCAAATCAGCTTGCTTGATCAACTCTTTGTTATGCCAAAGACTCCCGGCGCCTTGCAGACCATGCCGCGCGCAGCCACCCAAGCAGCTGCACTCCTTGGGTGAAAACCTCGCGATCGCACGAGTCCGTCGGCGCGAATCGCAACGCGTCTGGGGCCAAGCGGCTCGGAGTCTCAATACCGACGCTGATCCGAATGGAACGCGGCGATCCCGGCGTCAGCGCCGGCATCTACGTCACGGCATTGTGGTTGATGGGCACGGTTCGCGGCTTGGCCGAACTGGCGGCGCCGGCTGCGGATCACGGCGCTCTTGAGCGGGATGTTCGCAAGGCGTTGCAGATGCGCGCAGTGCGGTCAGCGGCATCCGCGAAAGCGCGGCTTGGACGAAAGCCGAGAAGGCCCGGAGCTGGCGCGAGCCGCAGGCGAAGCCATGCGTAGAGTCGAATCGATGCCGCGCGCTCAGCTTTGAATTAGCGACGGTCTGCAAGCGCTTCAGCGGCGGCGGTCAAACCACTATCCAGCATGAAGGCGCTGATCGACTTGTCTTTGCAAGATAGCCCGCCTGGGTCGCAGAAACTCAGCCGCGGAGCGTCTCGACCGCGCCCAGGAACTCCTTCGCCTTTTTGGCAAAACCCTTCGTGATGCTGGTCCACACGGACTCTTTTAAGTCCGCCGGCAGTCGCTTCTTCACTGAAGCGATCGCCTCCGGCACCGACGCAGCCATCCGGAGCATCGTCGGCCACAGATCCGGATCCGGCAGGGATTGCGCGAGCGCCTTGAAGTGCCGGGGCTGGATCTCGTTCCACTTGTAGTGGGGCCGGTTTCCCGTACGCATCGCCATCGCCATTCTGGCCTTCTGCGGCGAAAGCTGGCGAGCCTTGGTCCCGATGACCGGCCAAGCCGAGAGCAGATCGTATAAAGGCGTCAGCCCATAGCCCTCGCGGCGCAGGAAGATGGAGAAATTCTTCGCGTGCCCGTCCGTGGCGGCGAGAAACCAGAACATGAGCTGCGAGAGCGCGAAGAGACTGCTGTCGCGCTCGGGTGTTTCGCCTCGGGCGAGAAGCCCCAGGATCTGCGCCATGCCCGGACCGCCATCCCTCTCGTACTTCTCATCTGAGGGTCGGCCGGTCGCTTGGCAGAAATCCTCCTGCGGCAGTCGTGCAATCCAGGCATCCGAAGGCATCTTGAAGCGCACCGCATTCGGATCGCTCTCACCGATATTGCGCCAGAGGCGCTCGAAACGCTCGACCACGAGAACACGCTGATCGCCAAACGTTGCGATCTGAGTGCGCGCCACGGGCAGCTGCATAGCCTCGAACAGAGGCCGCGCACAGCCACTCGTTATCGACTGAGTCGGATAGATCAAGCTGGAGCCCGCCACCGACGATGCCTAGCGGAAGCTTCAAGATGTGAGTGGTGGGTGTGGCCCCGAGCGGGCGATGCCAGGTGTTACCGACGCGAAGCAGCGCAGTCTTCTCCTGCGCACCGGCAATCGAGACGCGAAAGCCTTCGTCGTCCTCCAGATCAGCGCCGAGCGGGCCGGACGTAGTCGGGACCGCACGCAGGATTGCCGCTACGTCCTGCGTCTTGAGCGCCTTCGATTCGATCCGGTCCCAGCCGACCGGAATCCGCCCTTCGGGCATCAACTGCACCGCGCCCACACAGTCCCGTCCGAATACCTCGAGCGATCGAAGGCATCGGTGGATCGAGTGCGGTAACGGCTGCGCATGCGCTCGCGGATTCGCGGATTGTCGGGCAGGAGGTTGTCGAAGTAATTGCGGACGAGCGGGGAGGTGAGCTCCCGCGATGCGGTCACCGGCAGCGACAAAGAGAGCGCTCGAAACTGCGGGTCTTCGAGCCAGGCCGGGTCGTACACGAACTGGTCGCGATCGCCACGAATCTGCCGCCACACCCCGACGTGCCGGCCGTTCATCCAGACATCGAGTGAACTCACCACTCACCTCGCGGGCGGTGCGCGCTGCGTTCTCCCGTCGGCTTCAAGCGCATGCAGCACTTCCACCCCGAGTGCTGCCAAGAGATCCAGGAGCTGACCGCTAGCGACGGTCTCCGGGTGGTTCTCGATGTCGGCGAGGCGTGATTGGCGGATTCCCAGGCGCTGGGCGAGCTGGGCTTGGGTGAGTCCGCGCGTTTTGCGCAACGACTTCAAGTGGGCGGCAAGCTGGGCCGGCGAGTGCAGGGGCAGTGTGTCCACGGTTAACTCCTTGCCGCGCACTTTATCGGTTATAGCGTATATATGCAATATACCGTTTATAACCGATAAACGCACAATATCGCCCTTAAGCGATAGCAATCCAGCGACGGAGGAGACGGGAATCATTGGGTCGCACTGGTCGGCTGAGTCGCAAAGCGGAAGCCCTGCAGCTAACCAGACCTGCTGGATCCGAGAACCGATCATCGTTTGCTCCTTTCCATGGGTCTGTCATGCTAGCGTCCCTCCCGAACGGGAGGCACCTTCCGTGGCAGTTGTGCGATCAGGAATTGCGGAGACTGCGTTCGTGCCGTAACGCTGCGAGCATGGCTTTCAATCCGACTGGAATCCAGACTCGCACAGGCGAAGCGCCTGTGGTTGCGGCACAGCGGCGGCGTTATGCAATGGAGCGACCGGCTTGTTATGCAGCATTGCCTTCCGGATTAACGCGAATCGCCCGTTGTTGTTCGCGGAACGACCTGCCTGTGTACCTGGCTTCACCATCGGCCGTGCGCTCCCACTCCCAGCTTTGAGCTTCAATTCCATCCGGGTTCAGATGATTCCGCAGATTGCCTCGTTTGAATTTGCCCGGCTTGTCCAAGCGAGGCCACGGCGATTCGAATCTGTCTCCATCTATAACAACTAACACGTCAATATTCTCTCGCCGGAGGCTTTCGGCACTCCTGAGTGTCAGGAGAGCTTCCTGATCGGCGAAAAGGAGAAAGTCCCAGTCTGACGCTTCCGTGCATGGGGCATTCGCACGCGATCCGACTAGCCATACCTCTCGAACTGATGGAGCCCGCTCAACCAGCTCATCGACATATTGCCTAAGATGCGGCGGCAATGGACTCGTCATGCGGCATAACTTCAAATGAACTGCCCAACAGCCGCAAGCCAAGACGGCTCGCGCTCTGGTCCACCGGTTTCCCACGGATATTCAGAGATGTTCATGCGCCTGCTCCGTGCGGGTCCTAGCAAGATAGACCGCTTGGAAACTCGGGGCTCACCCTATCGTTGTAGAAAGGTCGTGAGGCGGTCGCGTCAGGCTGAAGCCTGACCCGCAAAGAAGCGACTGCTGGAGTGACCACCTTCATTCCCGCGAAAGCGGAAGCTGGTTCCCCGCCTACGCGGGGATGACGGCAACCTAATTGACCTGTCGTTGCCGTCCCTGCCAATACGGCGCGCTCAACTCCCTGCGCAAAATCTTCCCCGACGGATTCCTCGGCAGCACCGGGATGAAGTCCACGCTCTTCGGCACTTTGTACGCAGCAATGCGCTCGCGCGCCCAGGCGAGGATCGACTCCGGATCCTGCGGCGCGTTCGGCTTCAACGCGACGACCGCCTTCACTTCCTCGCCCCACTTCTCGCTCGGAATGCCGATCACCGCGACTTCCGACACATGCGGATGCCCGTAGATCGCGTTCTCGACTTCCGCCGGATAAATGTTCTCGCCGCCGGAGATGATCATGTCCTTCACGCGGTCATGGATGTACAGATACCCGTCCGCGTCGATGTAGCCCGCGTCGCCCGTCCGCAGCCAACCATCCGCTCCCATCGTGCGCGCAGTTTCCTGCGGCAACTTCCAATACCCCTGCATGTTCGTCATCGAGCGTATGGCGACTTCGCCAACGCTGCCGACTGGCACTCGCTCGCCCGCGGCGTCGAGGATCGCAAGTTCCACACCCGGCAACGGCTTGCCCGCCGAGCTCATCTTCGGATTCCCCGCGAGATCGTGATCTTCCGGACCGAGCGCCGTCACGGAGCCCGTCGTCTCCGTCATGCCATACAGCTGCACGAATCCACAGCCGAACACTTCCATGCATTCGCGCAGCAGCGCCAGCGGCATCGGCGATGCGCCGTACATGATGTACTTCAACTGCGAGTAGTCGATCGAGCGCGCCTTCGGGCTGCGCACTACCACCTGCAACGCCGCCGGCACCATGAACAGCTTGGTGATGCGCCAGTTCGCGATGAAGTCGAGCACTTTGGTCGGATCGAACTCGCGCGCGATCACGTTGAGCGCGCCGTGCATCAGTCCGAGGATCGCCCAACCGGTGCCGCCGATGTGAAAACACGGCATCGCAAACAGGCTGACGTCGTCCGGGCTCCAGCGGCTCCACGGATACGTCTTGGACGCTTGCGGCATGCCGACGAGGTTGCGATGTGTCAGCACCGCTCCTTTCGGATTGCCCGTCGTGCCCGATGTGTAGAGCTGCACGCCCGCGCTGTCGCGCTTGATGAGGATTTGCGGATCGCGCGTCGGCTGCGCATCGCGCCACTCGACGAACGCGCGGCCTTTGAACGGCGCTTCCATGCCGACGATCTCGCCGACGCGCAGCGGCTCGGCGAGCCCTTCGAGCGCGGCGATGAACTCCGGTCCGACGAACAGCACCTTCGCTTCGCAGTCGTTGATGATGTACGCGAACTCGCGCGGCGCGAGGCGCCAGTTCACCGGCGTCATCACCGCGCCCGCCTTCGCGGCGCCGAGCAGCAGCTCCAGGTACAAATCACTGTTCTTGCCGAGATGCGCGACGCGATCGCCGGGCTTCACGCCCATCGCGATCAACCCCTGCGCGACCTGACTGGCACGCGCGTCGAGCTGCTCGTAGGTGGTCGTGCGTCCTTCGAACGCGAGCGCCGGGCGTTGCGGCGTCAGCCGCGAATGGACGCGCGAGATGTCGGCCAGCGAATGAATGCCCTCGGGCGGTCCTTCCGCCGGAGCTATTGCCTGCAGCGCCATCGTTCCCCCAATCCTTTTTTATCGATCCATCGTCACAGCGATTGTCGCAACTTCGGGCTCGCCACTGCCAGATCCCGTTCGAACCTGATCGCGTCTTCCACTCCACTGTAATACCCGGCCGAGCGGGTGGTCTCACGATAGCCGAGACGCGCATAGAAGCGACGCGCCTGCTGGTTGCCGGCGCGCACTTCGAGCTGCATCAGGAAAAGTCCGGCGACCGACGCGGTTTCTTCCACCCAACCGACCAGCCTCTTGCCAAGTCCGTGACGTTGATACGCCGGGGCGACGCCCAGCAGCGACAGGTGCACGGCGCGGTTGCCGAATTGTGCCAACACGAAGCCGGCCAGCTCGCCGCCGTCGGCAACGATCGCGGTGAGGTGCTCGCGCGAGCGCATGTGGTTGGCGACCCGGCGGGGTGTCCAGCTCCACGGCAGGCCGTCTTCGATCAACGTGCGCGACAGGTTGGCGATGCGCGGGGCATCGCCCAGGCGGGCCAGGCGGACAGCGAGCTCAGACATCGACGGCTCCGGAAGGGCATCGATTCTAGCGCGTGCGGCCGGGAATTCAGTACCCTGACGCCCCGTGAGCCGATCCCCGCATCCACTGCGCAATGTATTCATGCTGGCCACCGCCCAGATGCTGGGCTCCTCCGGCCTGACGGTCGTTGTGATTCTCGGTGGCATCGTCGCCACGCAAATAGCGCCGCGCCCGTCGCTGGCGACCGTGCCGCTGTCGCTGGCGATCGTCGCCACGGCGCTGACCACCATTCCCGCTTCCCTGCTCATGCGCCGGATCGGACGACGCGCCGGATTCATTGTCGGCGCCTCGGTCGGTCTCGTCGGCGGGTTGGTCGCGGCCCAGGCGGTCATCCGTGCCGACTTCCTGATAGCAATCTGGTTGTCTGACACCTGCTTTCGTTCAGTTACTACGTATTGCTACCCTCAGGTCCCGCTCCCTGAGGGTGGCATTGAGCTCGCCGATTCGCTCCCCGACCTCGTCCCTGCGCTGCGAGGATCGCGGACGATCGTTGTAGGTGTCGCCGATGAAGGTTCCCTGCAAGGCAGCTTTGAGCTCGACGTTCAGCGCCGCCAGGCGATGCTCGAGTGCGGCATAGGTCTCCGCCGTCACGTGCGCGTCGCGCGTATACTTCTCCTGCGTCGCCTTCGAGATGATGCCGGAGTTCGCCATCAGCTCGATGCGCACCAGCGCTTGGGCCGCAGCCTCGCGGTTCGCCTTTGCGGCCGACAGCTCGCTCGTCGAGCTACGCCCACGCGCTCGGTGAGCTGGCTGCGGCGGCCTTCCAGGAAGGCGCGCACCTGCGCGTCGAGGTCGTTGTAGAGGACGTTGAGCTCGGCAATGCGCGTGACGATGCTTCCGCGTTCGTGCTCGAGCTGATCGATGAGCCGGCGCAGATCGTCCAGGCGTGCCCGATCGGCGCGACTGTTGACGACGCGCAGGATCGCCTGCCCGGAGGCAAGCTCCGTGCCGACGCTGAATGCCGCCGGCCCGGGCTCGATATTGCCTTCGATCGGCGCCCGCAACGAGATCAGCCTGGCGTTGACGACGGCTTCCGTGCTGGTCGTTTGCAACAACGAGCGCACCGGCATCCAGCCTACGACCAGGAGGGCGAGGAGTGCTGCGGCAACCTTGGACGCGCGTCGATGCGCACTCCAGAGGTCAAAGGCGCGTTTTGCCAGGGAGACTGTTGGCGAAGGGTCTGGTTTGCCGGGCGCTCGCGCCGCGTTGCTGCGAAACTCGGCCTCCAGCCGCTTCAGCCTGCCAAATCCGTCGAGGTCTCGCGGATCTTTCCGGCCGCCGGCATCGGGCTGCGCCGGCTGGGACTGGCTGGCCTCTCTGCGCTCCGCTTTGCGAGGCGCAGACGCACTGGCGGCGGGGTTGCTGCTCATGGGGCTTACCGGAACTCGACGTGATCAACAGGCCCCCAGGGCATCATTGCGCAGACGGGGCTGATCATGGGGGACGATGCGCCAACGTTCTTTTCTACCCCGTTAAGGTAACGAAGGCTGGCGGCGCCGCAGCGAGTCACCCGGCACGTCCGTTAGGAATGCCTAACGAATCAGCCAGCTCCCTCTTTGCTCGGGGTGAACTCGATCTCCTCACGACGCGCGGCGCGCGTGCTGTCCTGTCCAGACACCAGACCTCGGCACCAGCGCTCGAGCAGGCGATGGAGCTCCTCGCGGTCGAAGGGCTTGGCGAGGTAGTCGTCCATGCCGGCCTCGAGGCAGCGGCGGCGGTCCTCGTCGAAGGCATTGGCGGTGACGGCGACGATCGGCGGGCATCTCTGTGCCGTCCTCGGCGCGTCGCGTAGAGGGCCTTGATGGCGCGGGTCGCCTCCAGGCCGTCGAGCACCGGCATGTGCGCGTCCATCAGCACGAGATCGCAGACCCGATCCGCGCCTGCGAGCACGCTCTGGAAGACGTCGACCGCCTCGCGGCCGTTGACGCAGTGCGCACCTTGCAGCCGACCTTCTCGAGCATGCGCCGCGCCAGCAGTGCGTTGATGTCGTTGTCCTCGACCAGCAGCACCGAGGGCGGCGCAGGAACTGGGCGGCCGCTCGATGCGCGGCGCCGCCTGGGTCGGCTCGCTCGGCTCGTGGCCGGCGCCCAGATGCGTGAGCACCGACTGCGGCCGCACCGGGCGCACCAGGTAGGCGTCGAACCCGACGTCGCGGAATCGGCGAAGTCGGCCTTGGCTGCCGTATCGAGAACGATGATGCCCTGCACCCGCTCGGCCGCGGCTGCCCGCGCGCGCGCCAGGAGCTGCGCGGCCGCGCGGAGCCGCTGCGGCCGTCGACGATCAGCGTCGTGAAGGGCTCCCCGGCCTCGGCCGCCGCTGCAACCATGCGCCCGCCTCGGCGACGCGGCCTCCTCCAGCGGAATGCCCGCGCCTTCCAGCGAGAGGCGCAAGGCGCGGCGCTCGATGGCGCGATCGAGCGCCAGCAACACGTGCTGGGGCGCCGGCGGCGACGTCGGCGTGGCAAGCCGCGCTCGCCGGCGCCGGCGCCGGCTTGAGCCGCAGGGTGGCCGTGAACGTCGAGCCGCCGCCCGGCGTGCTCATCACCACGATGTCGCCGCCCATGGCGCGCGCCAGGCGCCGCGAGATGGCGAGCCCCAGCCCGGTGCCGCCCTGGCGGCGCGCACCGCGTCCTCGGCCTGCTCGAACTCGGAGAACAGCGACGGCAGGGCCTCGGGCGCAATGCCCATGCCGGTGTCCTCGACGCGCGATGGCGATGTCGACGCTCGCCGTCCGCGGCCGGCCGCGCTTCGGTGCGTCGGCCGACGGTCACCAGCACGCCGCCGCTGTCGGTGAACTTGATGGCGTTGCCGACCAGGTTGGTGACGATCTGGCGCACGCGCACCTCGTCGCCCAGCAGCGGACGCGGCAGGGCCGGGTCGGCGGCCCAGGCGACGTCGATGCCCTTCTCGTAGGCCTTCGGCGCCAGCAGCTCCACCACGCCCTGCACGCACTCGTCGATCGCCAGCGGCGCCGAGTTGAGCTGCAGCTTGTCGGCCTCGATCTTGGAGAAGTCGAGGATCTCGTCGATCAGCGTCAGCAGCGTGCGCGCCGAGCGCTCGATGGCGTGTGGCATAGGTGCGCTGCTCGGGCGACAGCTCGGTGTCGCAGCAGCAGCGATGTCATGCCGAGGATGCCGTTCATCGGCGTGCGGATCTCGTGGCTCATGGCGGCGAGGAAGCGCGACTTGGCGCGGTTGGCGGCCTCCGCCTGCTTGCGCGCCTCTGTCAGGTCGGCCTCGGTGCGCCGCCGCTCGGTGATGTCGCGGCCGAGGCACTGCACCTCGGCGATGGCCGCGTCGCCGCGCCGGCACGGCGTGCTCCTCCCACTCGAACCAGCGCGGGCCGCGCGACGGTCTCGATCTGCTGCACGTAGCGCTGCTGGCGCAATGCGGCCGCCGGGCGCCAGCGGGGTCGCCTTGTCGCCGGCCAGCACGCGCGGCGAGAAGGCGCTGCCCGAGCACGGCGCCGCGCTCCAGCCCGAACAGCCGGCAGAATGCCTGGTTGACGAAGGTGAGCCGGCCCTGCGCGTCGCGGCGCAGGATGACGTCGGCCTGGTTGTCGAGGAGATCGCGGTAGCGGGCCTCGTTCTCGCGGATCTCCCACTGGATATCCTTGAGCGCCTCGAGGCCCCGCTCCAGCCGCTCGCCGATATGCGATGAAACGCTCGAACTCGGACGACAGGTCGCGCGGAAGCGGCAGCCGCACGCGCGGGGCGCGTCCCGCGCGAGCGGCGCCGGCCTTCCAAGTGTCGCAGCCAGGCGCGCACGCGACCCGGCAGGGATCGGAGTGGTGACACGCTTGACGCACGCCCGTTTATCGTTGACGCCTGTGACGGCAAGCAACCACACCGCCATTGAGAAACGCTTACCGGCGTCGCACACCGCGCCAACCATCGGAAAAGCGCGCGAATCGCGTGCAGCGGATGCGCAGCGCGCGCGAGCAACGGAAAGGTAACCAAGATGGGTCCGCTCGCGGGATTTCGCATCGTCGAGATGGCCGGCATCGGCCCGGCGCCGTTCGCCGCCACGCTGCTGGCCGACATGGGCGCCGAGGTGATCCGCATCGACCGCCGCGAGGCGGCCGATCTGGGTCTTCCCGGCCGCGAGCCGAAGTTCGACGTGCTGCACCGGGGCCGCCGCTCGCTCGCCGTCGACGTCAAGGCCGAGGCCGGTCGGGCGGTCGTCAAGAAGCTCGCGGCCAAGGCCGACGCCCTGATCGAGGGCTTCCGGCCCGGCGTCATGGAGCGGCTGGGGCTCGGCCCCGACGAGCTGCTGACGCTCAATCCCGAAGCTCGTGTTCGGCCGCATGACGGGCTTCGGCCAGGAGGGCCCGATGGCGCAGGCGCGCCGGCCACGACATCAACTACATCGCGCTTGCCGGCGTGCTGCACGCCATCGGCCGCAAGGGGGAGGCGCCGGTGCCGCCGCTCAACCTGGTCGGCGACTTCGGCGGCGGCGGCATGTTCCTCGCCTTCGGCGTGGTGTGCGGGCTGCTCGAGGCCCAGAAGTCGGGCAAGGGCCAGGTGGTCGACGCCGCCATGGTCGACGGCGCCGCCTACCTGGCGGCCGGCATCTACGGCCTGTTCTCGCAGGGCACCTGGACCGACGAGCGCGGCGTCAACGTGCATCGATACCGGCGCGCCCTGGTACGACGTCTACCAGACGAAGGACGGCAAGTGGCTGTCGGTCGGCGCCATCGAGCAGCGCTTCTACGCCGAGCTGGTGGAGAAGCTGGGGCTCGCCAAGGCCGGGCTGCCCAAGCAGCACGACCGCAAGGGCTGGCCCGATCCTGCGCGAGCGCTTCGCGGCGGCCATCGCCTCCCGGACGCGCGACGAATGGGAGCGCGATCTTCGCCGGCAGCGACGCCTGCGTCGCCCCGGTGCTGGCGATGGGCGAGGTGGAGAACCACCCCCACAACGTCGCGCGCGCCACCTTCGTGCGGCGCGACGGCGTCCTGCAGCCGGGGCCGGCGCCGCGCTTCTCGCGCACCGTGCCGAGATGGGCGCGCCAGGCGCGGCCGCGGCGCCGACAGCGAGGCGATCCTCAAGGACTGGGGCTTTGCCGCCGCCGAGATCGCCGAGCTGACGAAGGCGGGCGTCGTGGGAGCGCATAGCCTCGTGGCGGGCAATCTATGCAGTCTGCGCGGCCGGCTCGGAGCCTTATCGGTTGGGGCCGGGCGTGCCGCGCAGGAAGCCGTTGTCGACCAAGGCGAACACACTGAGCGGCAGCGTGCTCCACAAGACGACAAGCTCCGGCAAGCGTGTAGTTCGCCCGGGTCCGCCAGAAAGCCGAAGTAGGGGCCGCGAGCGCTCGAACGCGGTTACCGCGCCCACTGCGTACCCGATCCAGGCCGGCCGGTGCGGACGTTGGAGCGCTTCACGATCAGCGCCGTCAGCGGACCATGGCAAGCAACGTCCAAATTGTCACCGCCAAGTCGTCGGGCCTCCGCTTGTCCATGCCGAGCCACTGCTTCGAGGATACCCGCCGCGGCCGAAGACAAGGACAATCCGGCCACAAAGCGAACCAAAGGTGCTCCGCGTGATGCGACCGCTGAAGGAGGCGAACAGGTGCATGAAACCATGGTCGACGTCCTTGCGTCGGGGCTCACGCGCTCGACTTCGCTTCGCGGCGCAGCTTGAGGCAGGCCTCGCCATCAAGCCGAGAGCACCACGAGCATCCGTCATGAACGGCACCTGGGTCCATTTCCAGCCGTCCGCGCTCTGTGCGTCCGATCACACCCGAAGTGGAGACCGAGGCGGCCTAGCGACGCAAAAACCAGCGTCGAGCAGGAACGGTTGTTGACGATGATCAGGCTCGGGCTCCGCGCGATCGAGCCTGCCGAGGATCGTGCCATCTGCCGGCGGCGCCGCACGTCAGGGAGCACATGGCGACTGGCATCGGAAGAGATCACGATCGCGTGCAGGATCGACTTCGACGGGCTGAGCATGTGCCTCTATCGGTTCCGTAGCGGGCGACTGCGCGAACAGCCATGCGCCCGCCGCATCGCCGGGCAGTCCGCCGGTAACATGGCGGCATCAGCGCGCTGGCGCGGCCGGTCCCGATCCGCCTTCCGTGAGCGGCCCATCGCCGTCACCGACGTTGGCCGGAGCACCGCCATGAATTTGGCCCTCACGCCCGCCCAGCAGGAAATCCGCGAGGCGGTCCTCAAGATCTGCGCGCGCTTCGGCGACGACTACTGGCTCGAGCGGGACACGCGACGGCGGATTCCCGCACGAGTTCCACCAGGCGCTGGCCAAGGCCGGCTGGCTCGGCATCGCCATGCCCGAGGCGTACGGCGGCGCCGGCCTCGGCATCACCGAAGCGGCGCTGATGATGCAGGCGATCGCCGAGTCGGGCGCCGGCCTGTCCGGCGCCTCGGCCGTGCACATGAACATCTTCGGTCTCAATCCGGTGGTCGTGTTCGGCACCGAGGAGCAGAAGCAGCGCTTCCTGCCGCCGCTGATCGCCGGCAAGGAGAAGGCCTGCTTCGCCGTGACCGAGCCCAACGCCGGCCTCGACACCACGCAGCCTCAAGACGCGGGCCGTGCGCCACGGCGACCGCTACGTCGTCGCACGGGCAGAAGATCTGGATCTCGACCGCGCAGGTGGCCGACCAGCATGCTGCTGCTCGCCCGCACCACGCCGCTCGAGGAGGTGCAAGAAGCGCGACCGAGGGCCTGTCGCTCTTCTACACCGACCTCGACCGCAACCACGTCGAGGTGCGCGAGATCGACAAGATGGGCCGCAAGGCCGTCGACTCCAACCAGCTGTTCATCGACGGCCTGCGCGGTGCCGCTCGAGGACCGCATCGGCGAGGAAGGCAAGGGCTTCGACTACATCCTGCACGGCATGAATCCCGAGCGCATCCTGATCGCGGCCGAGGCGGTCGGCCTCGGCCGCGCGGCGCTCGCAGCGCGCCACGCGCTACGCCAAGGAGCGCATCGTCTTCGACCGGCCGATCGGCCAGAACCAGGCCATCCAGCATCCGCTGGCCGGGTGCTGGATGGAGCTCGAGGCCGCCAACCTGATGATGCTGCAAGGCGGCCGCGCTCTACGACGCCGGGCGAGCCATGCGGCGCCGAGGCCAATGCCGCCAAGTATCTGGCCGCCGAGGCCGGCTTCGGGCCTGCGAGACGGCGGTGCTGACGCACGGCGGCATGGGCTACGCCAAGGAGTACCACGTCGAGCGCTATCTGCGCGAGGTCATGATCCCGCGCATCGCGCCGGTCTCGCGCAGCTGATCCTGTGCACATCGCCGAGCGGGTGCTGGGCCTGCCCAAGTCCTATGGGACCGCTGACCGATTGCCGGCGGCGATTCAATCGTGGCCTCGCGCCGCGACGTCTGGTCTATTGCAATCAGGAGAGCCAGGGGGCCTAGGCGGGCCCCGGCGGCGCCGCTTTCATCATCCCAGCAGCAGGCGTTCTATCCGGTGCTGCGCACAGGAGGTTCGATAGATGCATCACCACACGCCGCTGATCTCGACAATCGTGGTCGGCTTGGTGCTTGCATTCTCCTCGGCGCGCTCGCCAATCGACTGCGTATCTCGCCGCTGGTGGGGTATCTGCTCGCGGGTGTCCTCATGGGCCCGTTCACGCCGGGCTACGTTGCCGACCAGCGCCTTGCCAACGATCTGGCCGAGATCGGCATCATCCTGCTGATCTTCGGCGTGGGCCTCCATTTCACGCTGCAAGACCTGCTTTCCGTGCCGCGCCATCGCCATCCCCCGGAGCTGTTGCTCAAATTGCCAGTGCGACAGTGCTGGGAATGGGGCTCGCCTACCTGCTGGGCTAGTAGCTCGGCGCCGGCCTCGTGTTCGGACTGGCGTTGTCGGTGGCGAGCACAGTCGTTCTGCTGCGCGCTCTGCAGGAGCGTCGCCTGGTCGAGACCGAGCGCGGGCGCATCGCGGTCGGGTGGCTCGTCGTCGAAGACTTCGTGATGATCCTGGCGCTGGTCTTGCTGCC